>OX638327.1:0-1945000 GCA_951812745.1 uncultured Nitrospirales bacterium | reverse complement strand
ATTGGTCGCCGCCGCATCTCAGGCGGCCAGGAACATCGCGGCAAAAGGCATGTCCCAGGCTTTGACCCGGGATGCCGCCGCTACACTAAGGAGAGGGCGTCAACTATTCTATAGAATCCCCTATTCTTGCGAATTGTTAGCACAATTTTAAAATACCCTTTTTCATCATGGTGTTCAGCCCTAGGTCGGATTACGCTACGCTGATCCGACCTATGAGAGGCGCCATTTTCATCTCTCGTGGTGCAGATGGCAAGCCTGCATGGGGGGTCTCCGAGCACTGTTGCAGGATGTTTCATATCTGCTACAATCGAAAGTTTAGACTCGGTACATTTTTGTACCGTCGAGACAAGGGAGCAAGCCATTGATAAGAATTGAGTCACCGGAGGAAGAGGTGCGTGCGTGAATTCCGTTGAAATCAGGGCATTCCCCATCACCGATTACGAGTCGGTCCCGGCCGAGGAACTCTTTGAACGGACCCGGGCCGCCAAGAAGGCACTCGGCGATCGGGTGCTGATCCTGGGGCATAACTACCAGCGGGACGAAGTCATCGTGCACGCCGATCTGAGAGGGGATTCCTTGTTGCTGTCCAAGTTGGCGGCGGAACGCTCGCAGCACCCCTACGTGGTCTTTTGCGGCGTCCACTTCATGGCGGAAACCGCGGATATTCTGAGCCGGTCGAACCAGACCGTCATTCTGCCAGATTTGGCCGCGGGGTGTTCCATGGCGGATATGGCGGCCATCGAGCAGGTGGATCAGTGTTGGGAAGAACTGGGGCGCGTGCTGTCCGTGGAAGAGGACGTCATGCCGGCGGTGTACGTGAACTCCGCCGCGGTCCTCAAAGCCTTTTGCGGAGAGCACGGGGGCATAACCTGCACATCGTCTAATGCCAAGGCCGTCATGGACTGGTGCTGGGCCCGGAGGGAAAAGATCCTGTTCTTCCCGGACGAGCATCTGGGACGGAACGTGGCCAATACCATGGGGATGCCGCGGGAACAGATGATCGTCTGGGACCCGTACCTGCCCTACGGGGGCAACACGAAAGAGGCCATCCGAAAAGCCCGCCTGATTTTATGGAAGGGCCATTGCAGCGTCCATCAGATGTTTCAACCCACGCACGTGGAGTATTTTCGGAAGACCTACCCGGGGATTCGGGTCATCGTGCATCCCGAATGCCACGAAGACGTGGTTAATCAAGCCGATGCGGTGGGCTCCACGGAGACTATCATTCGCACGGTCAAACAGGCGGAACCGGGGACCTTGTGGGCCGTGGGGACGGAGTTGAATCTGGTCAACCGGCTGAAAAACGAAGAAACCGACAAGCAGGTGTTCTTCCTGTCTCCCACCGTGTGCCGGTGCGCGACCATGTTTCGGATCGATGCCGCTCACCTGTGTTGGAGCATGGAGAATCTCGCGCAAGGCTGTGTGGTGAATCAGATTTCCGTGCCGGTCGACGACAAGGTCCTGGCTCGGATTGCGCTCGATCGAATGATGGCGGTCAGCTGACGAGCGGAAATTCTTCATGCAGGCTTGCCGCCTGCACCCCCAGAGATGAAAATGGAACGCCTCGCACCAATCTGTCATCCCCGACATCCTTAATCGGGGATCCAGGGGGTTTTAATTCCAGGCGGGTTCGCAGGAATAGAGGGGCAGAAGAGAACGACACTGGATTCCCGCGTTTGCGGGAATGACAACTTCGGGCTTTTTCATGCCCATGACAGAAGAAGACGATGGATTATAAATCAACGCTCAACTTGCCCAAGACGGCATTCCCCATGAAAGGGAACCTGCCGAACCGCGAACCGGAGTTCGTCGAGCGGTGGATGAAGCAGGGGCTCTATCAACGCATTCAGGCCTCACGGGCGGGCAAGCCGCTGTATGTCCTGCATGACGGTCCGCCGTACGCCAATGGCCATATCCACATCGGCCACGCGCTCAATAAAATCCTCAAGGACATCATCGTCAAGTCCCGCACCATGGAAGGCATGCAGGCGCCCTACGTGCCGGGCTGGGATTGCCACGGGTTGCCCATCGAGCACCAGGTCACGAAGCAACTCGGCGACAAGAAAAGGGACATGAGCGCCACGGACCTGCGCCGGCAATGCCGCGAGTACGCGGACAAATTCTGGAACATCCAACGGGACGAATTTCAACGGTTGGGCGTGCTGGGTGATTGGGAACGTCCCTACCTCACCATGGACAAGGCCTACGAGGCGACCATCATTCGGGAGTTCGGCAAATTCGTGGAGCAGGGCGGGGTGTACAAAGGGCTGAAACCCGTGCTGTGGTGCACTCAGGACCAGACCGCCCTGGCCGAGGCCGAGGTGGAATACATGGATCATACCTCTCCCTCCATCTATGTGAAATTTCCGTTTGGTGATTACTCCCCGGCGAAATTGGCTTCAGGCAATTTCTTTGGCATACCTGAACTGGCTGACGTCGAGAAAGTCTCCATCGTCATTTGGACCACGACGCCGTGGACCCTTCCGGCGAATCAGGCTGTCGCGATTCATCCCTTAATCGAATATGCGTTCGTCCGCGTCGGCGACGAAGTCCTGGTCATGGCGGATGAGTTGGTCGAGAAGGTATGCCAGGAATGTGATTTGAAAGACCCTGAAATCATCGGTCGCAAAAAAGGGAATGACGTATTCGAGGCCCTTCGCTGTCAACGACCCTTGAGCAAGGGGCTTTCGCCGGTTCTGCTTGGCGACTTCGTGACCCTGGAACAGGGAACCGGGTGCGTGCATATCGCGCCGGGTCATGGGATGGATGACTATCTGTTGACTTCGAAATACAACGCGTCCGGGCAGCGGCAGGTCCTCACCGAACCTCTGCAGGTCCTGGTACCGGTCGATGATTACGGACGTTTCACGAACGAGGTCGAGGCATTTGCCGGGCAGCACGTGTTCAAGGCCGATCCGGCCATCGTGGAAACACTCCGGCAACTCGACGTGCTGGTCGGCCACGACAAATTGATCCATTCCTATCCCCATTGCTGGCGCTGCAAGAAGCCGGTGATCTTCCGCGCCACGCAACAATGGTTCGTGTCCATGGACGAAGGCCGGTTGCGCGAGCGGGCGCTCGAAGAAATCGACCGCGTGCAATGGATCCCTGAGCGAGGCCGCGAGCGCATTTTCGGCATGATCGAAAACCGGCCGGACTGGTGTTTGTCCCGTCAACGGATTTGGGGAACGCCGATTCCCGGATTCACGTGCGCGCAATGCCAGACCCCGTTGATCAACCCGCAGGTCATTGACCGGATCGCCGGCCTCGTGAGCGAGCATGGCGCGGACGTGTGGTTCGAACGATCGGCGCGGGAACTACTCCCTGACGGAACAACCTGTGCGGCATGCGAGTCAACCGAATTCAACAAGGAACAGGACATCCTGGACGTGTGGTTGGAGTCGGGGGTGAGTCATGCCGCGGTCGTGAAACAGCAGGGCGAAGACTGGTGGCCGGCGAGCCTGTATTTGGAAGGGTCGGACCAGCACCGGGGTTGGTTCCACAGCGCGCTCCTGTCATCGGTGACCACGGACGGACGGGCGCCCTATCGGGCCGTGCTCACCCACGGGTTCGTGGTGGACGGGCAGGGCAAGAAGATGTCCAAGTCGGCCGGCAACGTGGTGGCGCCGCAGGACGTGATCAAACAGCACGGTGCGGAAATCCTCCGTCTGTGGGTTGCAGCCCAGGATTACCAGGAGGACCTGCGCATCTCATCGCAGATTCTCACGCAATTGGTCGAGGCCTACCGGAAAATCCGGAACACCTGCCGGTACCTGCTCAGCAACGTCTATGACTACGACCCGCACAACCCGGCGCATAACGTGGAGGTATCACAATTGCCGGAATTGGACCGGTGGGCCCTGCTGCGATTCAACAACCTTATCCGTCACGTGCGGCAGGGCTACGAGGAATTCGATTTCCGGCAGATCGTGCATGAACTGGACTACTTCTGTTCCGTGGACATGAGTGCGACCTACCTGGACATTCTGAAGGACCGGCTTTACACCTCTCGCGCGGACTCGCCCCTGCGACGGGGTTCGCAAATGGTCCTGTATCACATCGTCACGGGACTGGCCCGGCTCATGGCCCCCATCCTGAGCTTTACCGCGGAAGACGTGTGGGACGCCGTGCCGGGCAGAGAAACGTCTCCGGAGGACTCGGTCCACCTTTCGACCTTTCCCGAGCCCGTGACAATATCCGGCGAAGCGGACCTGGAAGCCAACTGGAAACAATTACTGGCCATCCGGACCGTGGTCCTTGCGGCATTGGAACAACAGCGGAGAGAAAAAGTCATCGGATCATCGCTGGAGGCTCGCGTGGTGCTGAACGTCGTTCCGGCCTTGTACGGGTTTCTGCAAGCCTATGAACAAGAGTTGCCGACGCTGTTCATCGTGTCCCAGGTGGTCGTCCGTTCCACCGAACACCCGGCCGGCGAGAAACACCTGGCAAGTGAGGAGGCGCTGGGTATGAGCGTGAACGTCGTCAAGGCGGAAGGAGAGAAATGCGAGCGCTGCTGGAATTATCGTGATTCCGTGGGCGGTGCCCCCGAGCATCCGACGCTCTGCGACCGGTGTATCGAGGCCGTGACGTGAACCACGGATTCCAGCGGTGGAGCATCCTGCTTGGCGTGGGTCTCGTCATCGTGGTCCTGGATCAAATCACGAAGACCCTCGTCATGCATACCATGCACTTGCACGAATCGATCCCCGTCATCGCCGGGTTTTTCAACCTGACCTATATCCGGAACCCCGGCGCGGCCTTCGGCATGTTTGCCACGACCAACAGCGCGTTCCGGCTCATCTTTTTCGTGGGGACGTCCATCTTCGCCCTGGGGTTGTTGGGGACGATCTTCTATCGCATGCACCCGGCGGACGTGTGGGGCCAACTGAGTGTCTCCGGTATTTTCGGAGGGGCGATCGGGAACCTTATTGACCGGTTGCAATATGGTGAAGTCGTGGACTTTCTCGACTTTTACATGGGCGGCTACCACTGGCCGGCATTCAACGTGGCGGACAGTGCCATCAGCGTGGGCGTCGTGTCTTTGCTGATCCTGTTTGCGATGGATAAAAAGGTCGAACAGCCTGCTCCCGCCGCGGCGGTAGAACAAGCGCCCATGAACGGCAAAGGGGAAGACCGGAGAACAAGCCATGATCTGTGACCGCTGTGGAGAAATCACCGAAACCTGCATGACCGAAGAACACGGCGAAATCTGCGAAGCCTGCCTGCAAGCCATCCAACAAGAAAACCGCCGCCAGTTCGGCCGTGCCCGCCCGCAAGGCCAAGACGGATAAGTCGGGCTCGTTCCCTCACGTTGGGGAATGGGTCAGGACTGTTAATGTTGACTCATTCGTTGGCAGAATGAGCCAGACAGGGGTAAAGGGATGACCCTATTTCCTTGGCTTGAGTTCATCGATGTCATCAGCATCAGGAATCACCAGAAATTCGGGATACGCCTCGATGCCCAACTCCGCCACGTCTTGACCGAGTTCCTCCACACGCTGCGATACCCGAGCCTTGATGGTTTTGTCGATGACAAGCCACAGGGTCCATGAGGTGAGAAATACAAAGACGCCGATCGCCACAATCCCTAGGAGTTGCACCCCCACGTTGCCGCCGGCCGCAATACACACGGCCAGCGTGCCCCACATCCCGGCCACGAGATGGGCCGGGACCGCCCCGACGACGTCGTCGATCTTCAAGACTTCCAGGAGCCTGATCCCGGCTGTACACAGCACCCCGCCTGCGGCCCCGATGATGATCGCCCAGTGATGCTCCACAATGTCAGGCCCCGCGGTAATCGACACCAGCCCCGCTATCGCCCCGTTGAGCCCGGCAAAGAGATCATAGCGGCCCAAGATGGGTCTGGACACGGAGATCGCCGCCATCACCCCAGCCGCCGCCGCCAGATTCGTATTCACCAGGATGATGCTGATGGCCACGGCATCAGCCACCCCGGACAGCGCCAGTTGCGAGCCCCCGTTGAACCCGAACCAGCCCAGCCACAGGATGAACACCCCGAGGGTCACGGCCGGGACGTTCGACGGGGGCGTGGCCTTGACGGTGCCGTCGGCCCGGAACTTCCTGAGTCTCGGCCCGACGACAATCGCCCCAGCCAAGGCGGCCCACCCGCCGGTGGAATGGACAATGGTCGAACCCGCAAAGTCCTGGAACCCCATCTGATTAAGCCAGCCGCCACCCCACGTCCATGCGCCGACAATGGGATAGATGAACGCGGTGAGGATCAACGTAAACAGAAAGAACGACCAGAGTTTGACCCGTTCGGCCAGGGTTCCCGATACGATGGAGGCCGTGGTCGCCACGAACACCATCTGGAAGAACCAGTCCGACATCACGGAGTAGCCGTTCTCGACGACCGCTTTTTCCATGGACGCATCGCCTTTGAGCAAGGCGATTTCTTGAGCGGATGGACCGTAGAGGAATTTGAAGGAGCCGATCCAGGACCCGACGTCCACATACATCAGGTTGTAGCCGACCGCATAGAAGGCGAGGCCTGCAATCGCGTAGAGACCGATGTTTTTCAGACAGATGACGGACGCATTCTTGGTGCGGACGGACCCGGACTCCAGCATGGTGAAGCCGGCGCACATCCACATCACCAGCGCGCCCCAGATCAAGAACGAAAAGGTGTTGAGGACAAAGCTCAAATTTCCTGCCTTTTGTCCGTGATTGCCGTCATCATAGCAGGGGGGATGGTGTTGTCAATAAGCAGGACGTTGTTCTCTGTATAAAGGGTAATCCACCTCTGCCGGGACCTCGATCATAGCGATACGGAGGTGAACGGCTTGCCCCGCTTGGATCGCTATCGAGTCAGTATTCCCGGCATGGACGACGGCAAAATACCTTGGCGTAAGCTCATGTTTTTCTGAACAGGCTGCATCGCTCAGCGTGCCCTGTCCATCGATGACCACCAGGGCCAACGTGCGGTTCGCGGAAAGTTCCCGCCGGTACCCATGGCTGGATGGAATGAGAATCTCCTGCATCGCCGCCTCCGCCAGAATCGATATCGGCGCGCCGTTCCCAATAATGTGTTTCAGGGTGACGCCGTCTCGAACCTCAACGGGAAAGTCTTCATGGCGAAATTCCGCATACGTCGGTGTCTGGCGTACGGTTTCTTTCAGGTTCGGCTCGAACCAGATTTGAAATAATTCGTTGTGATCGCCGACCGTTTCCTCTTCATGAGAGACGCCGGATCCCGTCTGCATCACCTGTGCGCCGCCGGCTTTCACCCGGCTTCGATTGCCCATGGTATCGTAATGGCCGATTTCTCCTGCGAGGGCATAACTCATGATTTCAAAAGCCCGATGAGGATGCAGCCCAATTTTTCCGTAACCCTTGGCCGTCGCCCAGGCCCAGTAAAACAGGGGGCCCGTATGGGGAACGCCGGGACCTTCTCCTGGAAACCCAAGAGGCTTGGTTTCGGTGATCCTCCCTCCGTCGAATTCTCCGACCCCTTGGACTTCGGGAGGATAGATGGTGATGTTCATTGGTGTTGCTATCAGGAAATTTCTTTGAAACCCTGTCTCATTAACAATCTAAGGGCTGGAGAGCGTAGATTGTCTACCAAACAACTGGCGCGCCCGGAGGGAGTCGAACCCTCACCCCTCAAAGTTTTCACTCCAGTTTCAAGAGTTCGCTCGATTCTGACTCGGGCAAGGCTTCGACGTCACGGAGCTTTCTCTCCATCGCCCTGGTGCGGACTCCGGTTTCGTCAATGGTGCCGGAAGCCGTTTCCAATTGTCTTTTCACCTTGTCCAATACCTCGCCGAACTTGCCGAATTCCGTCTTGACCGCGGCAAGAACCTGCCAGACTTCGCTGGATCGTTTTTCTATGGCCAATGTCCGGAAGCCCATGCGCAAACTGTTCAGGATAGCCGATAAGGTCGTCGGACCAGCGACGACGACCCGATAGGTGTCTTGCAGCTTTTCAAGCAAACCTGGCTGCCTGAGCGCTTCCGCATACAGGCCTTCAGTGGGTAAAAACAGGATGGCAAAGTCAGTCGTTGCCGGTGGCTCGATATATTTCTCTGATATGTCTTTGGCTGAATTCTCGATCGCACGGGTCAAGGCTTTCAGCGATTGCTCGACGGCATTCGTATCGGCGGCTTCACTGGCCTGGACGAGACGTTGATAATCTTCTTGCGGAAATTTCGCATCAATGGGCAACCAGACGTTCGTGTTTGCCTCACTGCCTGTCCCAGGAAGACGGATGGCAAATTCGACGACTTCACCGGATGAGGGACGGACCTTGACGTTCTTCTCATACTGGTCGGGGGTCAGCAGTTGTTCCAAGATAGCACCCAGTTGGACTTCCCCCCACGTCCCCCGCGCCTTGACGTTCGTCAAGACACGTTTGAGGTCGCCCACGCCGGTCGCAAGATTTTGCATTTCGCCAAGACCGCGTTGTACCGCTTCCAATCGCTCGCTGACGATCTTGAACGATTCACCCAAGCGTTTCTCCAGCGTGCTCTGCAATTTTTCATCCACCGTTTGCCGCATCTGATCAAGTTTCCTGTCGTTACTTTCCTGCAGTGCTTTCATTTTCAAGTCCAGCGTATCACTAAGCCCTCTGATCCTTTGCTCGATCGCGGCAAGGCTATCCCTTTGAGACCTGTTCATCTCACTGATAGCCTGAATGACGGTGACATGTGCGTCTTTCTGCGTAGCAGCGAGTTCTTCGCGAAGACTGCGCGCACTTTGCATGGCCTCGTCCCTGCTCGCACGAGACTCTTCTCGTATGATTTCCTCCGTTTTTGCTCCGCCACGGGCTGAGACTTTCCGGAGAATGAGACTAGCCAGGACAAGGGTGAGAAGGGAAAAAATGATCGCCAGCGCCAAAAGAAAATCACTCATATCATCTTCCTCTATGAGCAACTAGGTCCTTCATCTCGCTATCACACACCTGGCGTGCCATCCTTAGACTCTTGTCTCCTTGATGTATGGCTCTAGGATATGAAAATGAATTAGTCGGCAATGATCAATAGAGGGAGGGACTTCATATCGAATGCCTAACAATAAGTATCGCTGCTTGCGCTAACAATAAGGCTTTCGCTTTTCGATGTTCAGGACTCTCTTCATTTGGCCAATTGACAATATTGGCGTGATACGGGTGAGGAAAAGGATGTGGAACTATACGCAAACCATGGCTGGATATCGTTTGTGCCAAGAGATCACCTCTTGCAAGGACGAGACGTTTTTTCTCAGGATTTTCGACATGTTGGGCACAGATTGCCCAGATCTCAGTTTCTTCACAATTTATAGTACGGTAAACGGAAGTTTGCCGTTCCGGCAGTTCCGGTTTAGGGTTAGTTGGCAGAAAGGCATCAACTTTTATTTCCCCCTTTTCAGGCTTGATGTGCCTTCTATTGAGGATATATCGGGTAATGCGTTCCTCGGAACTGACCTCAGCAGTAGAAAGCTCTTTCATTTCAAAAATACTCAGACAACAATTCAGCTATTTGAGGTGGTAGCCTTTCTCGATATTCTTCCAAAGAGACCCTCCCATAATGCAGGTTTTGGGGACCCAGCACTGCCGCATAAATCACGACTCCGTTTTCCGGAGTAACCGAAAGAATTCTATTCGGGAACAACCGCCATTCAAAAGAGATCCACCCATCCGGAGAGGGGGCAAGATCGGGTCGTGGTAGCCAGAACGGAATCAGGTCGATAAAACTCCTCGCGTGTAAAATAGAATCTTCGGAAAGTGGCGAAGCATCATACCCATCCCAACCAGACTCTGAACATTCGCTATAAATTTCAAAGACTTCGTCCGCGAGTAGACGTTTCCAACCACCTGATATGAGCGGTTCGGTGGCATGATGAAACACTTCTTCCTCTGTTTTCCTCAACTGCCTTGAATCCTCACCGACACCATTTTCTAGGGTGTTGGAAGCGGGTTCCATTTCTAACAGCGTTGCAAAACTCATTACATGTTTCCCTCCGGTCCAAAAAGTGTTTTGGCTTTTGGATGTAAACTTGCCTCAAAGACAGTATTCTTCAAATCACGGAAGCTATCAAGGGTACGCCATAAATCAAAACTGTCTAGTGGCATACGTCGTTCTCTTATGACGTCGATATCAAGGGTGAAAGTTGGTTGACTTTGGTATCGATTAGGGGCCGGGGCTTGGGTAATAATAACAAGGGCGTTCGGATCAGAATTGTTAATCTCTATACGACTAAAATAATGTTTTAGACTTTGGGGAAGTCCAACTGGAATTCTCGGTGGTTCAGTAAAATAATCAAGGAGTTCTATCTTACCTCCAGGAATAACAATCTGATTGATGTAACGAACTGCAATACGTTTGATTTCAGCCGTATTCGTTACCATTACGTAGCTATCCCATACCCTTTGAGCTTCATCCCGTAGAACATTCCAACCAGGCCATTCTGCCATAGGGTCTGGCTTTAGGAGATTGAAAGTAAAACCATCGTGTCTCAATTGAACACATCTGTTTTCATCTGGGGAGTGGAAACTATAACCAAAAAGTTGTCGGTTTTGTTCCGATGTCCCGTCACCATCGGAAACCTTCATAGAGATCGTACCTCGATAGCGAGTTTTTGTCTTAGGGTAGAGGGATACGAACTCAGTGCCGCACTCTTTCAGTTTTGGAAGCAACTCTTCAGGAAGCGCATCGATTTGAATATCAATGATGGCTTCTCGAACTGGGGGGCGAGAATAGGAAGGGACTTTTGGCTGTGATGCCATATAGGGCTTTGCATTTGGAAGGTAATTCTTACCTTACTGGAAAGAATTTACCAGATACTTTGCTGCCTATTCAATGAGGATAAAGTGAATTTATAAGTCGATTCTCGATTGTCCAGATCAAATGGCAGGAGTTTACCTGTAGGAGACGGTTCCTCAGGGCCCGACGCCAGCACTCGATCTTGATCTGAATATCGGATAGGGTGGCGCGCCCGGAGGGAGTCGAACCCCCAACCCTCAGATCCGAAGTCTGATGCTCTATCCATTGAGCTACGGGCGCATCGGACCGTCTTTTTCACCTATTTTCAATGGGCTGTCAACCCGTGAGGCGACAAACGACATTTCCCGAATAAATCTCGGTCTATTTTAGCTCCGGGTCCGGCCTGGTGCTGATCGACGGGTGAATGAGTCAGTAGCTCTCCGGGGTGGGAAGGTCCACTTCCGGCTTGCTGGCTTCGGGGAGAATTTTTTCCAGGCGTTGTTGAAACTCGCGAATGCGGTCCTGCTCCGCGGAACTGAAACAGACTTTTTCTTCTTTGTGCAGATCCACCAACCGCTCGACCCCCTGGAGCAGAGGCGGCACGGCATCGAAGATTCGCCCGGCTTCAAAGGCCTCGAGCGAATCCATGAAGAAACGGTAGAGGACCCGATACGTCGGCCCCGCTTGATCCCGAAACCGGTAGACGACCGTTTCATAGTTGTCGATGGCTTCTTCGGTGGGGCGGATCCCTCCGGGAATCGCCATGAACGACTTGGCCGGCACTTTTGCGGCTAACGCGGCCACCGCCGCGATCAACTCTCCAAAGGTATCCAGCACTTGTGCGGTGTCCATTTCTTTTTTCGCGGTCATCGCCCTTGTTCCTCTCCCAAGTCCGTTGTGCCACGCGCGCTCCTGCCTCGTAATTGGTTCACCACCTCTGCCATATCAGCCGGCAGGGGGGCAACAAAGTTCATGGCCTGTTGCGAAACCGGATGGAGAAAGCCGAGCACTTTGGCATGAAGCATGACGCGCGGGATGGCGACGTCGTGGATCGCGCCCACTTTCTTGCCCCCATACGTCGGATCTCCCAGGATCGGACACTCGATCGCCGATAAATGCACGCGCAGTTGATGGGTCCGGCCGGTTTGCGGAAAGAGCTCCACGTGGGCCGCCAGTTTTGCAAACCGTTCCGTCACGCGGTATTTCGTGGCCGAAGCCTTGGGGCGGGCCGTGCGCGCGGAAAATTTTTTCCGGTCCTTGGTATCTCGCCCGATGGCCAAGTCAATGACTCCTTCGGTCTTTTTCGGCGCTCCCCAGATCAACGCTTCATAAACCCGGTTAATGGTATGGCGCTTAAACTGGTTGACCAGATACGCATGGGCCTGATCCTGTTTGGCCACGACCATGACGCCCGTGGTGTTCTTGTCCAAACGATGCACCATCCCCGGCCGTTCTTTGCCGCCAATGCTGGAGAACGACCCCTTCCCGGTTTTGAAATGGTGCAACAGGGCATTGACCAGGGTGCCCGACCAATTGCCGGGGGCCGGATGGACCACCAGGCCGGCTTGTTTATTCAAGACCAACACTGCGTCATCTTCATAGAGAATTTCAAGGAGAATGGGCTCGGGCTCCATCATGAGAGGCTCGGCCCTGGGGACCCTGAGGACGATGACGTCGCCGGGTTTGATTTTGTGACTGGGCTTGGTGACCTGCCCGTCGACGGTAATGTGACCGTCGAGGATCAATCGCTGGAGAGTCGTTCGAGAAAAATCGGGGTCGCGGTTGGCTAAAAAATGGTCCAGGCGTTTGGGGCTTTCGCCTGGCGAAACGACAATCTCGGTCCGCGTTTCAACATACGGCATGGACGCATGCGGGAAGGTTGGTTACGCGTGTCCTTGTTTCTGGAGACGCTCGGCTACTTTTTGTCGAAGTCGCGCTTTTTCCAAACTCACCCTGGCCTCTTCGACTTCCGACGGGAGCCCGCCACGCTCAAGACGTTCTTCGGCCTGGGCCACGGAGGCCTGGGCTCGTTCGACGTCGATATCTTCCGCCTTCTCGGCGATCTCTGCAAGGATGGTGACCTTGTGGGGCGTCACGTCGGCGAATCCCCACAACACCGACATGTAATGCTCGGCTTCTCCAATACGATAGTGCAGTTCGCCGATCCGAAGGGTCGTCAGAAAATGACAATGGCCCGGCAACACCCCAAAGTCGCCTTCCGTTCCGGGCGCGGAGATCTGGTCCACGTATTCACTCACCAGGAGTTTATCCGGTGTCACCACTTCCAACAGGAGTTTCCCCGAAGGGACGGTTGTGCCTGTATCCGCCATTATCGTTTATATCCCAGTTTCTCCGCCTTCTCAATGGCTTCCTCGATCGCCCCGACCATGTAAAACGCCTGCTCCGGCAAATCGTCATGCTTGCCGTCGACGATTTCCTTGAAGCTGCGGACGGTGTCCTTGAGTTTCACGTATTTCCCCGGCGTGCCCGTGAAGGCTTCGGCCACGTGGAACGGCTGGGAGAGAAAGCGTTGCAGCTTTCGCGCGCGTGTAACGGTCTGTTTGTCTTCTTCGGACAACTCATCCATACCCAGGATGGCAATGATGTCCTGCAAGTCCTTATACCGCTGTAAGGTCCCTTGGACCTGCTGCACGACGTTATAATGCTCTTCGCCGAGGACGTGAGGATCTAGAATTCTCGACGTGGAATCGAGCGGGTCCACCGCCGGGTAAATGCCCAACTCCGCCAATTGCCGGGACAACACGGTCGTGGCATCCAAGTGGGCGAACGTGGTGGCGGGTGCCGGGTCCGTGAGATCGTCGGCCGGCACGTAAATCGCCTGCACCGAGGTGATCGACCCTTTCTTGGTCGAGGTAATCCGCTCTTGCAGCGTCCCCATCTCCGTCCCTAAGGTCGGCTGATACCCCACGGCCGACGGCATACGGCCCAAGAGGGCCGACACTTCCGAGCCGGCTTGCGTGAACCGGAAAATGTTGTCGATAAACAGGAGCACGTCCTGGTTTTCTTCATCCCGAAAATATTCGGCAATGGTCAACCCGGTGAGTCCGACCCGGAGCCGCGCGCCCGGCGGTTCATTCATTTGTCCGTACACCAACGCCGCTTTCGACTTGGTGTAGTCGTTGGGATCGATGACTTTGGAGTCCTGCATTTCATGCCACAGGTCATTCCCTTCACGCGTTCGCTCGCCGACGCCCGCAAACACGGAGAAGCCACCGTGATGCAAGGCGATGTTGTTGATCAGCTCCATGATAATCACGGTCTTGCCTACACCGGCGCCGCCGAACAGGCCCACCTTTCCGCCTTTGGCATAGGGCTCCAACAGGTCAACCACCTTAATGCCGGTTTCCAGCACTTCCGTCTTGGTTTCCTGCTCTTCGAGGGGTGGAGCCGACCGGTGAATGGAATACGTTTTCTTGGCGGACACCGGACCGAATCCATCGACCGGATCGCCCAATACGTTGACGACCCGACCCAACGTCTCGCGGCCCACGGGCACCGAGATAGGCCCTCCCGTATCCCGGACTTCCAAGCCCCGTACCAATCCGTCCGTGGAGGACATCGCCACGGCACGCGCCCGGTTTTCGCCCAAATGCTGAGCGACCTCCATGGTCAATTCCGCGCCACCGCCCTCGCCGTCGCGCGCAATCTTGAGCGCGTTATAAATATTGGGCAGATGACCGGGAGGAAACTCCACGTCCACCACGGGCCCGATGACCTGAATGACTTTTCCTGTTTCGGTGCTCACCTGATGACTCCCTTCCTGACTGACGCCGTCTATTTCAACGCCTCGGCTCCGCCGACGATGTCCATCAATTCTTTCGTAATCGCGGCCTGCCGGGTTTTATTGTAAAACAAGGTGACTTTCTGAATCAGTTCTCCCGCGTTCCGGGTCGCTCCATCCATCGCGGTCATCCGCGCGGCCTGTTCGGCCGCCGCCGATTCCAACAACACGCGAAATGCCTGGACCTGAAAATGTTTCGGCAGCAGGGTTTGGAGCAACTCGTGCTCGTCCGGCTCGAACAAATAAGCGCCCACGGCCCTGGCCGGCTCCTGCGAGGCTTCTTCCTCCAGGGATTCGATCGGCAACAGTTTCTCGACCACCACGCGTTGCTGCATCACGGATTTGAATTCGTTGTAGACCACGTACAGTTGATCGAACGTGCCGTCGTTGTACTGCTGGATGATATCCTGCCCCATGTCCAAGGCATGTTCGAAACTCAAACGATCGAAGATGCCCGGCCATTCCTGCCGGATCGTCCACGTGCGCCGCCGGAAGAAATCACAGCCTTTTCGCCCGGCCACGGACACACTCACCTGTTCGCCCTGCTCCGCATGCTCCTTCAGAAACTCCGCGGCCTGCCGGAGAATATTGGCGTTAAAGGCCCCGCACAGTCCCCGGTCACTCGTGATCACGAGCAATTCGGTTTTCTGGCCCTCACGTTTGCGCAACAGGGGATGGGCGAGCCGGCTCGCCCGTTCCGCAAGATGCCGCACCACGTCCCGTAACTGATGGGCATACGGCCGGGACGAGAGAATGCGGTCCTGAGCCCGCTTGAGCTTGGCCGCCGCGACCATTTTCATCGCTTTGGTGATTTTCTGGGTATTTTTTACGGAAGCGATCTTCCGTCTCAGGCTTTGCAAACTTGGCATGGGGCTTTATCGCGGTGAATGGATCAGAACTGTTTCGTCTGTTTATAGTCGGAAATGGCCTGCTTGAGTTTCCCGCCGAATTCGTCGTCGATTTTCTTTTTGGCGACGACGTCTTCCCGCAGTTGAGGATGCCGTTCCTTGATGAACGCCAACAGGCCTTCTTCAAATTCGCGCACCTTGTTCACGGGCACGTCATCGACAAACCCGTTGACCCCGGCAAAAATCGACAACACCTGATCCGCGACCGGCATGGGTTTGTACTGTTCCTGTTTGAGCATTTCGACCATGCGCGCGCCTCGAGCCAACTGGGCCTGCGTGGCCTTATCCAATTCACTGCCGAATTGTGCGAACGCGGCCATTTCCCGATATTGGGCCAAATCGAGCCGAAGGGTGCCGGCCACCTGTTTCATGGTTTTGATTTGGGCCGCCCCACCCACGCGGGATACCGACAACCCCACGTTGATGGCCGGACGAATGCCCGAATAAAACAAGTCACCGGCCAAATAAATCTGCCCGTCGGTAATCGAAATCACGTTGGTGGGAATATAGGCCGACACGTCACCCGCCTGTGTTTCGATAATGGGCAGGGCGGTCAGACTTCCTCCGCCTTTCTCGTCACTCAATTTGGCGGCACGCTCCAACAACCGGGAATGCAGGAAGAACACGTCACCTGGAAACGCCTCACGACCCGGCGGCCGGCGGAGCAACAGGGATAATTGTCGATAGGCCACGGCGTGTTTGGACAGATCGTCATAGATAATGAGGGCATGTTTCCCGTTGTCACGGAAATATTCACCCATCGACACTCCGGCATAGGGGGAAAAGAACTGGAGCGGCGCCGCGTCACTGGCCGTGGCCGACACCACGGTGGTGTAGGCCATGGCGCCATGGTCTTCCAGCGTCTTCACGACACGGGCCACCGTTGACCGCTTCTGGCCGATCGCGACGTAGAAGCAAAAGACGTCGAGCCCCTTTTGGTTGATGATGGTATCCACGGCAATCGCCGTCTTGCCGGTTTGTCGATCGCCGATGATCAACTCCCGTTGCCCGCGGCCAATGGGAATCATGGCGTCGATCGCTTTCAACCCGGTTTGCAACGGCTCATTAACGGATTGACGTTCCACCACGCCGGGGGCACGGACTTCAATCAACCGGGTCTCTGTGGTTTGAATCGGGCCTTTCCCATCGATGGGTTGCCCCATCGCATCGACCACCCGTCCGACGAGCGCCTCGCCCACCGGCACTTCGGCAATCCGGCCCGTCCGTTTGACCTGGTCGCCTTCCTTGATGCCCGTGTCCAATCCCATCAGCACGGCCCCGACGCTGTCTTCTTCCAGATTCAGCGCCACCCCGAACACGTCACCAGGAAACTCCAGCAATTCCCCGGCCATGGCGCCTTCGAGTCCATAGACTTTGGCGATACCGTCCCCGACCTGGATCACGTACCCGGTCTCCGTCACATCGACACGCTGATCGAAGCCCTTGATTTTATCCTGAATAATCGAACTGATTTCTTCCGCCTTGATCTGCATGCCTTACCCCTTTACCAATTGAGCCCGCATCTTGTGGAGCCTGCCCTTAACCGTACTGTCATAGACTTTACTCCCGATTTTTATTTGGACGCCCGACAGTAAGGAAGGGTCGGATTGAAAGTCGACTTCCACCTCTTGCTTCGCCGTGGCGCCCAACTGCGCAAGAATGTCCTGTTTCATGGTGTCGTCAACCGGTCGAGCCGAGACGACGACAATCTGTTGCTTGCCGCTTTGCCGGATCATCAACACTTTGAAGGCCTCGGCAATTTCCGGCAGGAACCCGATCCGGTTCTTTTTCAACAACTGTTCGCAGAATCGGCCCATGACCGGCGGGCAACCCGTCCGTTCACACAACGCAGTGAGGACCTGAAGTTTTTCGTCCAGGGTAAACACCGGCGAGGCCAGGACGTGCTTGAACGCCGAAGAGTCCTTCAGCGCCTGAGACAGGGCGTGTAACCCGTCCTGGGCAACCGTCAGGTCTTCTTGGCGTACCAAGCGAAAAAACGCCTGGGCATACCGCCGTGCTATGGCATTTTTCATCGTGACTCAGTTGTGAAGAAAAAGACAAAACCCCGGTGCTTGCGCTGGTCGCGCAAAAAACGAGTCACGCTATCACGTGGAAAATCAGGGTGTCAACCGAGGGGGGCCATATATGCCAGCTTCCTTGAAGGCATTGTACACTTCTTTGATAATGGCATTCATAAGATGACAGCCCTCCGTTCTCTCTCGCTTATTTTATCAAGAATACTTATACTCCCGCAGCAAATGATCTCCGGCTCATAGAAGGGGACAGCGTGGTCCTAGTGCCAAATGAAAATTGAAAATTACCGTTGTCTATCGCTGGACCTCGAAGTCGGCAAACATGACCGCCGTATCCACGCCTTCGCCGCGGTGCGCCCGGATATCGATCACCCTTTGGTCTTCCGCGGTGGAGACTTGACTGCAGCGTTGGCGGACCTCGACGACTTTGCTGATGGCGCTGACTTCCTGCTCGGCCACAATCTGATCGCCTTCGATTTACCCCATCTGACCGCGGCAAAATCAAACCTCCGGCTGTTGAGGCTGCCGGCGGTGGATACGCTGCAACTGAATCCCCTCGCCTTTCCCCGCAATCCTTATCACCACCTCGTCAAGCACTACCAGGACGGGCAACTCAAACGAGGGCGATTGAACGACCCGGAACTCGATGCCCGGCTCGCGCTGGATCTCTTCCATGACCAGTGGGACGCCTTGCAAGGCAGCACGCGGGACGCACCGGAACTTCTGCTGGCTTGGCACTGGCTCACTACGGCAGAGAGTGAAAACAACGCCTTCTCAGAGAATGAAAAATCCGGCTTCGGCACCTTTTTCTCTACCCTGCGGCAATCACAACGGCCGTCGGACACCGCGGCACACACGGCGATCACGAACCGGCTAAAGGACAACGCCTGTCTGACGCACGGCCGCGAAATTCTGACCGACGTGGCCTGCCATGGGTGGGCCTTGGCCTATGCGCTGGCGTGGCTGTCGGTATCGGGGGGCAACTCGGTCATGCCGCCTTGGGTACGCCACCAGTTCCCGGACGCGGGACAACTGGTTCGCCGGCTGCGGGACACCGCCTGCGGCGATCCCTCATGCGAGTGGTGCCAGGAGAGACACAACGCCTGCAAGGAACTTAATCGTTGGTTCGGTTTTGCCGACTTCCGCCCGGAGCCGGCGGACGAGACCGGCCGGCCCATGCAGCAGGCCATTGTCGAGGCGGCAATGGCCGGGGAACACGTGTTGGGGATTCTGCCCACCGGCACCGGCAAGTCGCTCTGCTACCAGATCCCGGCCTTGTCCCGCTACGACAAGACCGGCGCGCTGACGGTGGTGATCTCCCCCCTGGTCGCACTCATGGCAGATCAAATAGCGGGTCTGGAAGCGCACGGTATCGGGTCGTGTGTAGCCATCAACGGGCTATTGTCCATGCCCGAGCGAGCCGATGCACTGGACCGGGTCAGGCTCGGGGACGCGGGCATCCTCATCATATCGCCGGAGCAACTCCGCAGCCGGTCCCTGTGCCGGGTGCTGAATCAGCGCAAGATCGGCGCCTGGGTGCTGGACGAGGCCCACTGCCTCTCGAAATGGGGACACGACTTTCGGCCCGACTATCGCTACGTGGGACGCTTCATTCGCAAAAAGGCGGAGCCCGATCCGATCCCGCCGGTCCTGTGCCTGACCGCGACCGCCAAGCCCGATGTCAAGGAGGATATCAAGCGGCACTTCCGGGATGAACTCGGTATCGAACTGAAGGTTTTCGACGGCGGGGCCCAACGCACGAACATCGAGTTCGTGGTGGTGCCGACCACCGGCGGTGAGAAGTTTCCGCACATCTACCAGATCCTGATGGAGGACTTGCCGCCGGACACGCCAGGAGGAGCCATCGTCTACTGCGCGAGCCGGCGGCGGACCGAAGAGGTGGCGGAGTTCCTGCAGATGAAAGAGGACACGGCGGACTACTTCCACGCCGGGCTGCCGCCGGAGACCAAGAAGAGCGTCCAGCAGCGCTTTATCAATGGCGAGCTTCGGGTGATCGCGGCCACTAATGCCTTCGGCATGGGCATCGACAAGCCGGATGTGCGGCTTGTGATCCACGCCGACATCCCGGGATCGTTGGAGAACTACCTGCAGGAGGCAGGCCGCGCCGGGCGGGACCGACAGACGGCGCGCTGTGTGCTGCTCTACGAGCCGGACGACGTGGAAAGACAGTTCGGCACGTCGGCCCGCTCACGTCTTACCCGGCGGGAGATCCAAGGCGTGCTGAAAGCACTGCGCAACCTGGACCGGAAGAGGCGTCTGGACGGTGAGGTCGTGGCCACTCCGGGCGAGATCCTCGTAGAGGACGACGAGAAGGTATTCGAGCGGGACTCGGCCACCGACGATACTCGCGTGCGAACTGCGATCGCTTGGCTGGAAGAGGCGGGGCTACTGAACCGGCATGAAAACCAGGTGCAGGTGTTTCCTTCGTCCTTGAAGGTGAACTCGGTAGAGGAGGCGCGCGCCAGGCTGGATAGAAAAGACATGGCGGACGTCTATCGCCGCAAGTTGCTGACCATCGCCGAGACCCTGCTCGACGCGGACCCGGACGAAGGCATCTCCACCGACGAGTTGATGGGCGTCTCAGGCCTGAGCCCTGAAGAAGTACGCGGCGCCCTCCATGACCTGGAGCAACTGGGCATCGCCAGCAACGATACGGCGCTGACCGCCTTTGTCCATGAGGGAGTAGAGCGCAGTTCGCAGAAACGCTTGAATGAGGCGGTGGCATTGGAGATCGCCCTGATCGAACACCTTCGCCAAGCGGCACCCGACATGAACAGGGGAGAAACGTCCACCCTCCATTTGCGGGTCGCCGCGCAAACCCTGCGAGACGCGGGGGTGCCCGATCCGTTGCCGGAAAAGCTCTGGCGCATTCTCCGCAGCATCGCCCGCGACGGTCGCAGCGAGGGGGGCGGCACCGGTAGCCTTGAGGTGCGACAACGGGATACGGAAACGGTGCGGGTGACGCTACGGCGCGAATGGTCGGCGTTGGAGGAACTCGCGTCCCGCCGACGTGATGGGGCGAAGCTCCTCCTGGATCACTGGCTCGCTTGCCTGCCGCCCAAGACACGGGGCACGGATCTGCTGGCCAAGACCACCCTGGGCAAGCTCTTGGAAGCGCTCACGTCCGACATCATTCTGAGGAGCAGCGTCCGGAATCCGGAGAAACTGGCGAACCACGCCCTCCTGTGGCTGCACGATCAGGAGGTCATTCGCCTCCACAAGGGGCTGGCGGTATTCCGCCCAGCCATGACCATCCGTCTCGTGCAGGAGACGCCGGGACGTGGTTTCACCGCCGCGGACTTCGAGCCGCTCAAGCTCCATTACCAGGGACAGGTGCGGCAGATCCACGTGATGGTGGAATTCGCGCGGCGAGGCCTCGACGCCATGACCGACGCCCTGCGTCTGGCCATGGACTATTTCAGCCTGAGGGAGGAGAATTTCCTCCGCCGCTGGCTGCCGGATCGGGACAAGGAGATCGCGCGGGAGACCACACCCGACTCGTGGCGGGTTATCGTCGAGAGTCTGAAGAATCCCTCCCAGCAGCGTATCGTCGCGGATGATCGGGAGCAGACGAACGTGCTGGTACTCGCCGGTCCCGGTTCCGGCAAAACGCGGGTACTGGTGCATCGGATCGCCTACCTGGTGCGCGCAAGACGCGAGAATCCTCGCGGCATCCTGGCCCTGGCCTACAACCGGCATTCGGCAGTTGAGATCCGGCGGCGCCTCGGAGACTTGATTAGCGACGACGCTCGGGGGGTGACCGTGCTCACCTGCCACGGTCTCGCCATGCGGCTGGCCGGCGCCAGCTTCAGCGGAAGAGCGGAACGTCCGGACAACGAAGGCTTTCAGGAAGTGATGCGTCAGGCCATAGCCCTGCTTCGCGGAGAAGGCCTGCCACCGGAGGAAGCCGACGACCAACGCGAGCGGCTCCTCAGGGGCTTTCGCTGGATCCTGGTGGACGAGTACCAGGACATCGACGCGGACCAGTACGAGTTGATATCGGCGTTGGCCGGACGAACCCTGGAAGATGAGGACCGCAAGCTTACACTCTTTGCGGTGGGCGATGACGACCAGAACATCTACGCTTTCAACGGCGCGTCGGTGGAATTCATTCGCCGCTTCGAAGCGGACTACGGGCCGAAGCCCGCCTTCCTGACCGACAACTATCGTTCCACCGGCCACATCCTCTCGGCGGCCAATGCGTTGATCGAACCGGCGCGGCAACGGATGAAGACCGGGCATCCCATCAGCATCGACCGGGCGCGCGCGAAAGACCCGCTTGGCAGCGAGTGGGATGCATTGGATTCGGTCGCTCAAGGCCGGGTGCAGATTTTGGAAGCCCCGCGCTCGCCAATCGCACAAGCTCAGGTCGCGATGATGGAGTTGCTACGCCTCGCCGCCCTTTCGCCGAATTTGGACTGGTCCACGTGCGCGGTAATCGCCCGCGAGTGGAAATACCTGGACCCGGTGCGTGCGTTCTGCGAAGTCCACCGCATCCCGGCGCAGATGGGAAACGAAGAAATCCCGCGATTCTGGCGCCTGCGTGAGATCCAGGCGCTTGTTGAATGGCTGCGCGGACGCAAGACCCGCTTGGTGAAGGGCGCGGCCCTCCGCGCTTGGGTTGATGCACGTTTCCCGGGTCCCTGGATCGAACTGCTGCGGGAAGCGTTGGACGAACATGCATTGGAAACCGGCGGCGCGGAGGTACCGGTGGATCACTTCATCGAGTGGCTGGCCGAGTGGGGGCGGGACGTCCGCCGCCGCCAGCGCGGGCTGCTGTTGTTGACCGCGCACCGCGCCAAGGGGTTGGAGTTCGACCATGTGGCCGTGCTCGACGGAGGCTGGGACAAAGTTGATAATGACGAGGACCCGGACGCCCCGCGGCGGCTCTACTACGTAGCCATGACCCGGGCCCGGCAAACTCTCGCCCTCACGCGTTTTGAAGAATCACACCCGCTCCAAGATGCCTTGCAGGGCCTCCCCTCGGTGCTACGTCGCCAGTCCCTCGTCAACCTCCCACCGGAAACGCCAGAACTCACTCGCCAATATCGGCGGCCAGCTCTGGGCGAGATCGATCTGGGCTTCGCGGGGCGTCACCGTGTTAGCGATCCGGTGCATCGCGCCATCGCTGCTCTGTCGCCCGGCGATCCGCTGGAGGCGCGGGTGAACGAACAGGGACGGTGGGAATTGCTGAACCGGTCGGGAACGGTGGTTGGGAGGCTTGCCAATACCTTCAGGCCCCCACACGGGACGCGTTGCAGTTCCGCGACCGTCCTCGCCGTCGTGGCCTGGAGCCGCGAAGCATCGGCGCCGCAGTACAAGGACAGTGTGAAATGCGACACCTGGGAGGTAGTGGTGCCGGAACTGGTGTTCAATCTTTAGGACAGTACCAGGATCTGGATCTCTACAGGTGCTTATTTTCAGACAGATTCTGTGTTACTGAAGCAGACAGTTTATTTGTTTCTAACATCAACGGACAGAATGGTCCGGGCAACGGCTTTTCAAGCGCAGGTGGGGTTGGATCTTTCTGGAATTTCGCTTAATGCCGTCGAAATCCGGTGACGCTCGAATGGCTGGATGATCCCGCCGCCCAGGACGCGGTCGCCTTGATAGAGGACCAGCGACTGGCCGGGACTCAAGGCTTGTTGCGGTTCACGGAATTCGATGGTGAGGGTTCCCGTTGTGTGCTGGCGAACCCGGCCGGCGACTGCCGGCGAAGCATACCGGTATTTGATATCCGCCTGATCCAGGGTCTCGGGCAAGGCACCAGCCAACCAGTTCATATCATGAACCGTACAGGTTTGCCGGGACAGGTCTTCAGCCCGTCCCAATATCACCGCGTTTGTTTCAGGGTTCACTTCTTTGACGTAGAGGCGTTCGCCATGTGCAATCCCCAGCCCTTTTCGTTGCCCGGGCGTATAAAAGGCAATGCCGCGGTGCTCTCCGATTGTCCGGCCCTCCGGATCGAGGAAAGGACCCGGCCGCAGCGCTTGCGGCGCTTCCGCGGTCAAAAACGTGCGGTAGTCACCCTGGGTGACAAAACAGATTTCCTGGCTTTCCTTCATTTCGTCCGCCGGCAGGTCCAGTTCTTCCGCACGCGCCCACACTTCCGTTTTCTGAAGATGGCCGACGGGAAACAGGATGTGGGGAAGCCATGCCGCAGGGAGCCTATACAAAAAATAGGATTGATCCTTCTTGCCGTCGGCGCCTCGAAACAAGCCAACCTCCCCATCGACCGGTAACACCCGGGCATAGTGCCCGGTGGCCACGAAGTCGGCTCCCTTGGCTTTCGCCAGTTCGTATAACCTCCCGAACTTCACCCGTTCATTGCATCGCACGCACGGATTGGGCGTGGTCCCACCCAAATAGCCGTCAATAAAATCATCGATCACGTTCTTGCGAAAGCTCTCCCGGGTATCGACCACCTCATGCGGAATGCCCAATCGCCCGGCGACGTGCCGGGCCAGGCCGACTTTACAGCAGCCGCGCTCTTCCCACTTTTTCGTCACCGCCGCGTGTTCATCTTCAGGTTCCCATACTTGTAGCGTCACCCCTTGCACGTCATAGCCCTGTTCCGTCAGCAGTAACGCTGCGACTGAGCTATCGACGCCTCCGCTCATCCCGAGAAGAACTGTTGGTTTGGACATCACGTAGTCGGCTTCTTGAGCGTTGGCTTCAACTGGCCGAGAGCCCACGGTAGACCTTTTCTCCCTCGCCGGATTGCGAGGAAATGTTATCAAGCCCGCTGGCGCCCATATCGCACGTGCCATGGAACAACACTCCTTCTTCCACGGAAAAAGAGGGAGCCCGAACACCGCCGATCAGCACAGCCGGTTTCAGCAATTGGGCCTTCTGGGAGGCAACAACATTGCCTTCAATCTTCCCGCTGCAGATAATGGTTTCACAGGTGATCTCGCCCTTGATGACCCCACCCTCACCAACAATGAGGGTGTCCTGCGAAACGATTTGACCGTCAAAATGCCCGTCGATTCGGACGCTGCTGTCGAATTTGGCTTTTCCTTTGAAGTCGACACCTTTTCCGAGAAACGTATAGGCGCCTTCCTCAAAAATCGCTTCCCATTTTTTGTCTTTTTGGTCGTCTGTTGTCCCCCACATAAGACTGCCCTCTCTTTACCAGGACCTCGGCTCAGGAGCTACGGCTGGTGCACCCTCATGGCCGCACCTCGCTCATCCTACCGGTCCTGTTGGATTGTTATGATAAAATCACGTCGACAATTCGTGTCAAATCCTCCTGGGAATAATATGCGAGAACCAATTCACCTTTCTGCCGGTTCGAGCGAATCACGACTTTCGTGCCCAAATGTTTTCGGAGGCGATCTTCCACGTCGGCATGGAGGGGCTCCCTTGCCGGCCGGCGGGACTTTGCCTTCCCGGGCAGTTTCTTGACCAATTGCTCGACCTGTCTGACGGAAAGCTGGTCGCGAAGAATTCGCTTGGCCAGAGTCAATCGGTCTCCAGAATTTTTGATGCCTAGAATGACCTTTGCGTGCCCGAGTGTCAATTGACCGGAGGCTACCATGTCCTGAACTTCAGCGGGCAAGGAGAGAATTCTGCAGATATTGGCGACCGAAGCCCGGTCGCGCCCGACCCGTTCAGCCACGGCTTCCTGGGTCACGTCCAATTCGTCGATCAGTTGACGATAGGCCTTCGCTTCTTCAACAGGATTCAAATTACTTCTTTGGATATTTTCAATTAGTGATAAAATCGTAGATTCCTCGTCATTCGATTTTCGGATCACCGCGGGGACAGCAGGCAACTCCGCCAATGTGGCCGCCCGGAAGCGCCGTTCCCCTGCAATGAGTTCATAGAGATCTTCACTCTTTCTCCGCACCAGAACGGGTTGAAGAATCCCGTGTTGCTTGATGGATTCCACCAACTTCAACAGCTCTTCTTCGACAAACGTTTGTCTGGGCTGAGACCTGTTCGGGACAATTTGCGCCACGGGAATCATGTGAATCGATTGCCCAATTTCCTTCCCTTCGCTTTCCGGCAAAAGGGCCGCGAGCCCTTTACCCAGTGCTTTCTTTTCCATTTGCCAAGAACTCCTTTGCAAAATCCATATACGCCTTGGCGCCGATCGACGCCGAATTATAGAGCAATCCGGGGCGTCCATAACTCGGGGCTTCGGCCAAGGCCACGTTTCTCGGAATGACCGACCGGTACACCTTGTCAGGGAAAAATTTTCTGACTTCTTCCGAGACTTGCCTGGAAAGGGTGAGCCTGGCATCACACATTGTCAAGAGGATCCCCTCGATGGATAAGGCCTCATTGAAGCTGCCGCGCACCCGCTCGATCGTGGACATCAGCCTTCCCAATCCCTCCATGGCATAATATTCACATTGGACCGGGATCAGCACCGATTGAGCCGCGGTCAGCGCATTCACCGTCAGGAGCCCCAGGGCCGGCGGACAATCCAGAATGATGAAATGATACTGATCGGTCATGGCCGAGAGCATCCGTTTCACTCGTTCCTCCCGATGGGCGACTCCGGCCAATTCGACTTCCGCTCCGGCAAGATCCGGCCCGGACGGCAAAAGGTCCAACTGCGAGATCGCCGTGGCCACAATCGAATCGGCGGCCGGAACGGCTTTGAACAGACAATCATACAGCGTGCGTGCCGGCTGTTCGACGCCCACCCCGCTTGTGGCATTGGCCTGGGGGTCAATATCGACCAGCAGGACCTTCTGTTCGCACAACGCCAGCGCGGCCGCCAGGTTGACGGACGTCGTTGTTTTTCCGACCCCGCCTTTTTGATTGGCTACGGCGACGATTTTATCCATCATGGGCTACAATGTTCCACGTGGAACAATTTCCTTGAGACGGTCTATGCAGGTCCTACAATGCTGAGGAGCCTTTTCCCCAACCCGAACGGCAATTCGTACGACAGTTCATTGACCACGGAAAACCCTTTCGGCACGAGGTCCGGGGGCAGGGGTTCGGCCCGGCAAAACACGCATTTACCCGACTCGGACAGTATTGGGGTAACATAGGCTAAACCAACATCGAATCTCAATGCCTTCATGAACACCCAGTCGAATTTTTCATGATATTCCGCTTTCTTTGAAAATTCCTCGATCCGACACGGTTCCACGCGAATGTTTTTCAAGCCGAGCGAACCGATAATATGATGCAGAAACGCCACTTTCTTCAAATTCGGTTCGAGCAGGATTATATCCTGTCGAGGGGAGACGATGCCCATGGGAATCCCGGGAAATCCGGCCCCGGTTCCGATATCCAGAATCGAACAGGCCGTGTCCGGCGAAAACACCCCGGTGCAGGCCAGCGAGTCCATAAACAGGTTCCCGACCACCTCTTCCTCCGTCTTATGGCCGGTGAGGTTCGTCTTCTCATTCCATCTCATAACTTCTTGTAAATAAAACACAAATTGATCGATCGTCTCCTTGGCAGGGGCCATATCCATGGCCGCAAACCCTTTAAAAAAGAGTTCTTCAATCTGTTCGTTGTTCATCATTGTTCCACGTGGAACATTCCGGGAAGGAGGGAGAAAAAACTTGAAGGCAACGATTTGAATATCTAGGCGACGTTCGCCGCTCGCTGGGATCGTTCCAATGCCACAAGCAACAACGAAATGGCTGCGGGGGTCATGCCGGAAATTCTCGAAGCCTGCCCCACTGTGGCGGGCCTGACTTTTAACAGTTTTTCGGCAACCTCGTTGGAAAACCCGGTCACCCGGTCATACCGGAAGGTCGAGGGAATGCTTTTCCCTTCCAGCTTCTGAAACTTTTCAATCTGTTCGAGTTGCCGTTTGATATACCCATCATATTTTATTGAAATTTCAACGGCTTCGCCGATTTCCGTAGGTGCCGGGTCCGCTTCTCCGGCGATGGCCATCAACCGGGCGTAGCTCACTTCCGGCCGCTTGAGTAATTGCGCCATGGTGGCGCCGGGATCGGGCAATTTCGGCTCAATTCGGCTCCACCGCTCAGTCTGTTCCCGCGTCCAGGGGAGCCGGGTCTGCGACAGGCGGCGAGTTTCTTCCTGCACAACACGTTGTTTTTCCTGGAAAATTGCATACAGATCTTCCGGCACCAAGCCCAGCCGGTGCCCAGTTTCCATCAGCCGTTGATCCGCATTGTCTTCGCGCAACAGGAGCCGGTATTCCGCCCGCGAGGTAAACATCCTGTACGGCTCCCGGACATCCTTTGTGATGAGATCGTCGATCAGCACGCCGATATAGGCCTGAGACCGATCCAGGATGAGCGGCTGTTCCCCCTTGACCTGGAGGGCCGCATTGATCCCGGCCATGATGCCCTGGGCCGCGGCCTCTTCATACCCGGAGGTCCCGTTGATCTGGCCTGCATGGTACAGGCCCTGCACGTTTTTGGTTTCGAGCGTCTGGTGGAGCTGGTACGGTGGAAAGTAGTCGTATTCGATGGCATACCCTGGCTTCAGCATGGTGGCGTGGTCGAGTCCGGGGATCGTCTTCAGGAGGGCGGCCTGCACGTCCACCGGCAGACTGGTGGAGATGCCATTGGGGTAAAATGAAGGGGAATCCAGTTCCTCGGGTTCCACAAAGATCTGATGTTGGGCTTTATCCTCAAACCGGACGACCTTATCCTCGATCGACGGGCAATACCGCGGCCCCGTGGAATCGATCACTCCCATGTACATCGGGGACCGGTCCAGGTTGTTGCGGATGATGTCATGCGTCCGTTCATTCGTATAGGTGAGATGACAGCAGATTTGCGGGTTCGTGATGCGCGTCGTCCGGAATGAAAACGGGCGTGGCGGCACGTCGCCGGGCTGCTCGCCCATGACGCTGAAATCAATCGTATCCCGGTCCAATCGCGGCGGCGTACCCGTTTTCAAGCGCCCGACTTCAAACCCGAAATCCCGCATGCAATCAGAAAGATGCTCGGCGGGCGCCTCGCCGGCTCGCCCGCCGGGCATGTGGCTCATGCCGATATGAATCAACCCCTTTAAGAAGGTGCCCGACGTGATGATGACCGCCTTGGCGTGGACGGTCTCCCCGGAATCCGTCACCACCCCGCGAATCGCGCCGCCTTTGGTCAACAGGCGATTGGCCGTACCCGACACGATCTCAAGGTTCGGCTGATGCGCCAGCGTGTCCTGCATGGCCTTGCGATACAAAGCCTTATCGCACTGGACGCGCGTGGCCCGGACCGCCGGGCCTTTCCTCGTATTCAGCATGCGAAACTGAATGCCCGCCTTATCAGTGTTGCGGCCGATTTCCCCGCCCAACGCATCGATTTCCTTGACCAGATGCCCTTTGCCGATCCCGCCCACCGCGGGATTGCACGGCATGTGCGCGATCATATCCTGATCGATGGTCAGCAGGAGGACCCTACAACCCATCCTGGCCGCGGCCAGCGCGGCCTCGCACCCGGCGTGCCCGCCGCCAATGACGATGATGTCACGTTCAAATGACATGGGTAGATTTACCTAGTAATTGCTTCCTGAACTTCTCAAAATGCGTGTTCCGCTTTGTCGTCAATTTTCTTCTGGCACGCATCTGAAGTTAGAAGCCGGAAAGTCAAATTTATGACTTTGAACGACCCCTTGAACTGGCGGGCTATTAGATATATCGCTTTAACATCACCTAATCCCTTAAAACCTGCCTCTGGCGACCAATGATAATCCGGCAGACTGACTCCGTACTCGAGCTGGCGAATCTCCTCAAGGGCTTGTTCGAGCGGAACCGGCGGGACGGGCTGTAACGCTCGTGGGATGGCCAGATTGCGACTGATGCGGGGGGAACGAGTCGCCACCCCTGATTCCTCGTGCTTTGGCCGTGATGTCTTGGGAGGTGTCACACGAGGACCATTTGTGTGCTCTTTGCGAGACTGCATCTCTGGCGCTGGTGTCTTCGGGGATTCCACACCTCTTCCATTTGTCTGTTCAGTGCCTTTAGAAGTGGGGGGTCCATATTTTTTGGCGATCTGCCCTTTGAACATCTCGAACTTCTCCTCTGCCGGTGCTACCGGACCGCGACCCGAGAAGACGTTGCTGCCGGCTTGAATGGAGCAAAGCCCAACATCCTCAACAAAAAGCAGGAAATATTCTTGAAAGTCTGGGTGAGGTCTGGGGGCAGAACTGCATGTATACCCATGACCTCTGAGACCAGGCTTTTTAGGATCTTTTTCTTTCTTACAATACTCATACTCCTGGGGATGTTTGTCCGTTTCAAACCCGAACGGATTCCCACTGTCCGCCCGAGCGTTGAGGCTTCCCGTCAAGAAGGTTCCGAGCACTGCTAGCATGATTACCGTTCGTTTCATCGCCATTACTTTCCTATACAGAAATCCTGAAATATCCGGTCCAGAATGTCCTCGGTGCTCACCGCGCCGGTGATTTCTCCCAATGCATCGAGCGCGGCTCGGATGTCCAGGGCCACGCATTCTCCGGATTCTTTTCTTTCAAGCGAACGCATGGCCTCTTCGATGGAGCAATGCGCCTGTTCCAGGCTGGCCTTGTGTCGCAGCCGCGTCACGAGAACGGACGGGGTCGCTTCCAAGCCTTCCTTGAGGCAGACACTTTGAATGACCGACGTCAAATGATCAAGACCTTCGCCTGTTTTGGCCGATACTTTCACAAACGCCGGCGTTTCTTCTTTCCCCCTCACCCTGGCCCTCTCCCACAAAGGGGAGAGGGGATCGGGACCCTCACCCTGGCCCTCTCCCGGGGGGAGAGGGGATTCTGAGGGAAGAGAGAAGGAACGCACGTCAAACGTCCGGGATTCGGGGAGGTCCATTTTGTTCATCACGAGCAGATGTCTTCGGGAGCCGTACGTATCGAACACGGCGCGGTCTTCATCGGTTATCCCCCCCGCGCCGTCCAGTACAAGCAGCAACACATCGGCTTCTGCAATCGCGTCCTCGGTTCGACGAATGCCTTCTCCTTCGATCGTGTCCTGCGTCGGCCGCAGTCCTGCCGTATCCAGTAAGCGCAGGGGGATCCCCCTGACGTTCAGCGACTCGTCGATGACGTCGCGGGTCGTGCCGGGTTGATCCGACACGATTGCGCGGTCCAGTTTCAGCAGCGCATTGAGCAGGCTCGATTTGCCGACGTTGGGGCGGCCGATGATGGCGACTTTGATGCCTTCTCGAATGATGCGGCCTTCCTCATAAGACGCGATCAGCCGCTCCACTGCCACTTGCGTGTCGGTTAGGGCTTGTTGCACTTCAGCCGCTTGAATAAAGGTAATATCCTCTTCGGCGAAATCCATCCCGGCTTCCACGTGCGCCAGGACCCGAATGAGTCGCTCCCGGAACGCGTCGATTTCTTTTGAGAGGGACCCGCGCAACAAGGATTGGGCGGCTTGCAGGCCGCGCGAGGTCGTGGCTTGAATCGTATCGAGCACCGCTTCGGCCTGGGTGAGGTCCAACCGGCCGTTGAGAAACGCTCGCTTGGTAAACTCGCCGGGTTGCGCCAGCCTGGCGCCATGCCGGATCAGGCCGTGGCAGGTGGCCTGCAGGATCCAGGCCCCGCCATGGGTCTGGATTTCCACCACGTCTTCGCCCGTATACGAACGCGGCTTGCGCATGACGACGACCAGGGCTTCATCGATGGCCGAGGCCTGGCCCTCTCCCGGAGGGAGAGGGGATTCCGCATACAGAACGTCGCTCAAATACAGGCGGTGACTTTCCAGTTGTTGCAGGGGTTGCCGACTGCGGGGACGAACGACGTGAGCGGCGACGTCAATGGCGTGTGCACCGCTGACCCGGACGATTCCGATTCCGCCTTCTCCCACGGGAGTGGCGATCGCACAAATGGTATCGTCAACCGAGTTTTCCATCGGAGAACACGCTATTCACTGGCGTGTTGGAGTGCATAGTTCGCTCTCCCTCTGGGAGAGAGCCTGCCCCGGACTCGATCCGGGGGTCAGGGTGAAGGTTTCCCCTTTTTCTTTTTGGACGGCTCTCCATTATCAGGGTTTGTCGAGGGACCGTCACCGGCCGGTGCCGGTTGGGCGGCGGGCGGGGCTTTTAAAAAGAAGCGATCCGTCACCACCTGCTGCCCGATGGTCAATACGTTATTGGTCAACCAATAGATCACCAGCCCGGCGGGAAAATTCAAGAAAAGAAACGTCAGAAACACCGGCAGCAACATCATCATCTTGGCTTGCGTGGGATCCATGGTGGTGGGCATGATTTTCTGCTGGAGCACCATCGACGCGCCCATCAGAATCGGAAATACGTAAAACGGGTCCGGGATCGACAAGTCCGTAATCCACAGCGCGAATGGGGCTCTCCGAAGATCCACGGTCATGTACAGAATATTAAACAGTGAGATGAAGACGGGCATCTGTAACACCATCGGCAAACACCCGCCGACCGGATTCACCTTGTGCTCTTTGTATAACTTCATCAGCTCCCGGTTGAGACGTTCCCGATCTTCTTTGAACTTGGCCTGCACGGCCTGGATCTTGGGTTGAATTTTCTGCATGCCCTGCATGGACTTGTAGCTCTTGTATTGCAGGGGCACGAACAACAGTTTGATGCCGCACGTTAAGAGAATAATCGCCACGCCGTAATTCTGGGTGTACTCGTACAGAAATCGAAGCACGTAGAACAGCGGCTTGGCCACCGCCTTCACCACGCTCCAACTCCCGTAAATGAACCAGCCGAAATCGATCGTATCTTCCAGGCCGTGGCCCAACGATCGCATGAGATCGAATTGTTTGGGGCCGGCATAGAGTTGAAACCGCAGCCGGCTGCCCTCCGCTTCGACCGGGAACTCCACGCCCGAGGTCACCACGTAGTCGGCTTCCGATTTCGCAAAGACCCCTTGGGCCCCTTGGGGAATGATGACGCTGATAAAATATTTGTCCTGGAGGGCCGCCCAGCGAACGTCCCCGGAACGCCGGATTTCAGGGTCCGGGGTTTCCTTTTCCAGCGCGCCGTCAATCATCCACGCCGGCCCCAGGGCTCCGATGAGCCCTTGCCCCCATTCCACCATCCCGAAATTGGTGCCCAACAACACCCCGACGGCATCGTCCAGGCCTGCGACGCGAATGGCCACGTCGACCAGATAGGAGTCATAGGTAAAGGTGAATTCCTTTTCCACCAGGAGACCCTGTTCCTCGTTCCGGTAGGAAAAGGTCAGATGGCCCGTGGGATAGACGTCATCGAGCCTTTCAAAGTCCCGGCTCACCTCAAACAGGCCGGTGTTGAGTATGGCGCTGACAGCAGGATCTTCAACCTGCATGGCCACCGGTCCGGCAAAATGTCCTTCCGGGTACACGAACTCGATGGGTTGGGGATCGTCTTCGTCCTGGGTCAGATACTGCTTCAGTTTCCAGCTTTGGATCTGTGCGCCCCGGCTCGTGAACGCGACCCGGTACAGCGGAGTCTCCACTTCTTCCACGCGGGTCTCGAGGGGCGTTGTATTCAGTTCATCGCCATGAGAACGAACTTCGGATGACGCGTCCTGGATGCCGCCTGTTGGTGGAATGGACCCGTTGTCCGTGAAAGAGGCCTCTTGCCCCTCCTCGACGGGTGGGAGTTCGGGCACCAGCCCCAGTTCTTTCAGCACAAAGTCGAAGCTGAAAATGATGGCGAACGAAATAAGAAGGAAGATGAGGATCCGTTTTTCCATACCGGCCGATCAGGGAACTGGGTCGATTCCGCCCGGATGGAAGGGATGGCACTTCAGAAGCCGACAGACCCCCAACAACACTCCTCGAAGCAGGCCGTGACGGGTTATCGCTTCACTGGTATAGCGTGAGCAGGTTGGTGCAAAGCGGCACTGAGGCCCCAAATGCGGAGACACGACTTTCTGGTAGACGACGATGAGCCACAACGCTATTTTGCGCATCTATCTTACACCCCCCTGACAAGGGGGGCAGGGGGGTTAGGAGAACACATAAGCCCCTGGCTGATAAGTGTCGTTATCCAAGCTTCGTAGAGGTGTTGATGGTTGAGCGTCAGCGCCGGCCGTTTGGGAAAGATAACGATGTCATTGCCCTTCAAAAGACACTGGTACGTCTGTCTCACCAATTCCCGAAAAATGCGTTTCCCTCTGTTCCGTACCACCGCGTTGCCCAAGCGGCGCCCCACCACAATGCCGACCCGGGTATCCTCGAGGGGGGACCGGCACGAGACCACGTTGAAGAATCGCGTCGTGATCCGCTGACCTTCCCCTTTGACTCGCTCGAAGTCCTCTGTTTTTTTCAAGAATAACGGTGGGCACCGTGAGGGAACGTCACTCATCGGATACGGAAAGGCGATATCGGCCTTTTCTGCGACGGCGGGCAAGTATTCTTCTCCCGCTTTTGGTACTCATTCGCTTTCGAAACCCATGGTCACGTTTTCTTTTGAGATTCGACGGTTGTCGATACGTCATGGACATAGTAGAGATCCTCTTTCCGACACAGGATTAAAGAAATGATTGTAAATTCCCTCGTCTTGACTGTCAAATCAGGTTTTTTCGCCACGGTTCTCCACAACCATTCATTCCGTTGACTCCCTGAAGTCCCCCTTCTATAGTCGCAAGGTCGGCAGGCCATCATCCCCTTCATTGGCAAAGGACCATCACGGTGATTCGAGGCATTAAAGGCATCAAGGACATTACCCCGGACCAAATGCCCAAGTGGAGCGTGGTGGAACGAACCGCGCACGCGTTGGCCCATGCATTCGGTTTTCAAGAAATCCGGATTCCCGTTTTTGAAAAAACGGAACTTTTTGTTCACAGTATCGGGGGCAACACCGATATTGTCGAAAAGGAAATGTATACCTTTCCCGACAAGGATGGTACTTCCTTAACCCTTCGTCCCGAAGGAACCGCTGGTGTCGTTCGCGCGTTTATTGAACGGGGGCTGAAGACCTACCAGCCCTCGAGAAAACTCTATTACATCGGGCCGATGTTCCGGCACGAGCGCCCGCAGGCCGGACGGTTGCGGCAATTTCACCAATTCGGGGTGGAATTTGTCGGGAGTTCCGAAGCTTCTGCTGACGTCGAGGTCATCACGCTGCTCTGGAGATTCTTTTCAGCGCTCGAATTACCGGGTCTTTCGTTGGAGTTGAATTCCCTCGGCGTCCTCACGGACCGCCAAGCCTACAAGAAGGATCTGGTTTCCTTTCTGAAGACAAAGAGTGACCGGCTTTGCGAAAATTGCCGGAGACGACTGGAGGCCAATCCTCTTCGCGCCCTGGATTGCAAGGTCCCTCACTGTCGCGAAGCTATGAACGACGCTCCTCACTTGACGGATTTTCTTTCCCCGACCTCCAGGGATCACTTCGATCGGGTGTTGGAGGGGTTGCAAGCATTAGCCGTTCCTTATTCAATGAATCCCCGGCTCGTCAGGGGGCTGGACTACTATTCCATGACGACCTTCGAGGTCTCATGCTCCGCACTCGGGGCTCAAAATGCGATCGGCGCCGGGGGACGATACAATGGTCTGTTTGAAACCCTGGGGGGAGTTCCCACTCCGGCGGTGGGGTTCGCCATCGGCCTCGACCGGGTTATTATTGCCCTTCCCGAAGCAATCCTGCCGACACCGACACCGTGGGTGTTTATAGCAGCGTTCGGGGAAAAAGGAAAGCCGGCTGGGTTATCTCTTTTGGATTCTCTTCGCTCAATGCAGGTGAAAGCCGATACGGATTACAATGCGTCTACCTTGAAGACCCTCCTTCGCTCCGCAGATCGGCTCGAGGCGCCATACGTCGTTATCATAGGAGACGACGAGGTGACAAACCATCAAATTATTCTCAGAAATATGGCCACAAAAGAGCAGGAATTTCATCCCTTGAATACCGCGTCTTCAGCCATCTTGGCACACCTGCACATCCGGTAAACACGTATAAACATCAATTGACTTTTCCTCTTCTTCGGAATAAGATTTTTTCTTTTATTTTCAATAAGTAATGGTATTTAGAGCATCGTCGTCTTTTATAGTTTTTCCATCTTGATCGTCAGGGTTTCATTGAGGCGATCTTCCACAGTTTTAATCGACCAAACCGACGTATTGCGCTCGTGCTAGAGCGACAATCCTGTCGTCTTTTCGATTATGAGGCTCTCCATACTCGTGTTAATTCAGAGCAACCCTCTGGAAACACATCGTCCCACCGAAGGCCTTCGTATTGCGCTCGGTCTGTCAACTGGAACGGCATCTGTCGCGGTTGTTCTTCTTGGACAAGCGAGAATGTTGATATCTGACGAAACGAGTGATGTGGTTGATGCGGAAATTCTGGAAAGACATCTTCCTGTGATCCAGGAACTACAACTCCCTATTGTCATTCCGCAGGGCAGTGCTGCGACTTTTCGTTTGGATTCGGAATTTGCCGTTCAGGAAGTCTCACAATCAGGCATAACGTCCTTGCTATGCCAAGCAGATCGTGTGTTAGTGTTTTAAGGCATGAGAAAAGTTCTCTTTCTATGGTCTCTTGAACCAGCATCTTCCATAGAGGAACTGATCGCGTCGTCCGATTTTTCCGACTGCTCGGTGCAAGGGGTGCTTCTGAAAGACACACCGGTCCCGGAGAGACAATTTCCATTTCCGTGCTTTTCGCTTGTATCTGGTGAAAAAGAGAACTCTCTGTCATATCCGTCGATTCACTATGCGGATATGCTGAATATGATTTTCGCGGCTGATACTGTTATTTCGTGACCTAGTTAAGAAGGATAGGAGAAGAGGTAGGAAGAGAAGTAGGGTCTGTGAATAATGATGTTTTTCTATATCTTATTGATTTTATTGATAAATAATAACATAAAATATATGGAAAAACACAGGGATAAGGAGTAAAAGAGTTGTGAAGAGTGTGGGAGAAAAGTGTTGGATATCTGGATGAAATAGGGATAAGGGAGGAATGTTTTTGAGAAAAGGTGGGTTATCAACAGGTGTTGATAAACTTGTGAATAATTAGAATGAAAAAAATCGAAAAGACTGAACCGAAGATACGTGGTATTTGGGAAGAGGCCTTGGGCTTTATCGAGGCCCGAATGGGGGAAGAAGTCATAGAGACATGGTTTCAGCCGACAAAATTAGGGGAACTGAATGGGAAGAAAGCGACCATTGTCGTACCGAATAAATTCTTTGGTGAATGGTTGGGGCGCAATTTTCGCGAGGTGATAGGGGAAGCCTTGCAAACGGTTCGGCCCCTTGAAGAAGGAAAGGTAGACGTAGAGTTTATTGTCGGGGAACCATCTTCTCCTGTGGCTACCGGGGCAGAGGAGAAACCGCAGGTAGCCCCCCGGCAAACGCGAGTTCATCGGCAGATGCCGAATCCGAAATATACGTTTGAGAGTTTTGTGGTTGGAGCAAGCAACCAGTTTGCCCATGCGGCAAGCTTGGCCGTTGCGGAAGCACCCGCGCAAGCCTACAACCCGTTCTTTATATACGGAGGCGTAGGCTTGGGTAAGACGCACCTTCTGAATTCTATTGGAAATTTCGTCATGCAAAAAGGGGATCTACGAATTGCATACCTGACGACGGAGCAATTCACCAATGAGGTGATCAACTCGATACGCTACGATAAGATGATGGAACTTCGAAGGCGCTATCGAAACATCGACATGCTCCTGATCGACGACATTCAATTCCTCGCCGGAAAAGAGCGGACACAGGAAGAATTTTTCCATACCTTTAACGCACTGTATGAGGCGAGAAAACAGATCGTCCTATCCAGTGACCGGTTTCCCAAAGAAATGCCCTCGATGGAAGAACGGTTGCGGTCACGATTCGAGTGGGGTCTGATCGCCGATCTTCAACAGCCCGACGTCGAAACTCGCATCGCGATCCTGAGAAAAAAGTCCGAGGAAGAAGGCATCGCGCTCGGAGACGACGTGATTCACCTTTTGGCCGAAGGGTTAAAAAGCAACATCCGGGAACTGGAAGGTGCGTTGATTCGTCTCGGAGCCTACAGCACGCTGACCGGCCAAGCCATTACGACGGAGATGGTGAAAACCGTTCTTCGTGATCTGTTCGGGAACAAAAAAAAGGTGATCACCCTGGAAGACGTTCAGGACGTCGTTGCCCGGCGGTATCAAGTCAAAGTATCCGAGTTGAAATCGAAGCGACGCACGAAAACCGTGGTCCATCCGCGGCAAATTGCCATGTACCTTTGCAGAGAACTGACAGATTCTTCATTCCCGGAAATCGGACGCGAGTTCGGGGGAAAAGACCACACCACCATCATCCATGCCTGTCGCCAGATAGAAAAAGCCGTCGAGAAAGATGATTCCTTACGGACGACGGTGGAAAACCTGAAAGACGAAATCAGTAAGGCGTAACAGAAGGGAGCCTTTCATGCGAGTGACGGTGGAACGAGACGAACTGTTGACGGCCCTCCATCGCGTCCAGGGGATCGTGGAAAAACGAAATACCATGCCGAACTTGGCGAACGTCCTCTTGGAGGCGAAACCAGAAGGATTGGACATTTCCGCGACGGATTTGGAGCTTGGCATGCGGGGGCTCTACAAAGCCACGGTCGAAGAACCGGGATCGGTGACGTTCTCCGCAAGAAAACTCTATGAAATTCTCAAAGAAATCAATGATTCGGAAATCGCCATGACGGTGACGGACGATTGCCTGGTCACCATTAAGACCGTCCGCGGTGAATTCAAGGTCGTGGGGCTCCCCAGCAAGGATTTTCCGCCGTTACCCGCCATCGAGCGAGACGGCCTCATCCCGTTACCCGGCGTGGGGTTGCTGCAACTCATTCGAAAAACCCTGTTTGCCGTAGGAGACAACGATACGCGCTACGTGCTCAATGGTTTGTTGATCGTCGTCACGAATGCGGGCGAGACGCCGATAATCCGGTTGGTGGGGACCGACGGGCATCGGCTGGCGCTGGCGGAACAGAAACTGGGAACCGATGCAAAGACCTCCCGTGAGCAAGAAGAAAAGGTCATTGTCCCGAAAAAAGCAGCAAATGAAATTCGCCGGTTGTTGGAAGAAGGCGGGGATGAGCCCATGATCGGCTTTACCAAGAACATGTTGATCTTCAGAAAAAGCGGGCTGGTCCTGACCTCTCGGCTGATGGAAGGCAATTATCCCAACTATCAGCAGGTCATTCCCAAACCGAGCAACAAGAAGATCACGGTGAATCGGGATGATATCGAAGGTGCCTTGCGACGGGTTTCGGTCCTGTCCCAGAACAAATCCTATGCCGTCAAACTGACCTTTTCAAAAAAAACCATCACGCTCTTTTCCAGTCATCCGGACATGGGGGAAGCGCAAGAAGAGATTCCCGCCAGTTTCAACGGCGAGGAATTTTCTGCGGGATTCAATGCGCGGTATCTTCTTGACGTGTTGGGCGTCATGGAAAGCGAGACGGTGGTTTTCAACATGGAGGCTTCCCTCAGCCCGTGCCTGATTCGAGAGATGGATAACCCTTTGTTTCAGGCCGTCGTCATGCCCGTCAAAGTGTAACGCACCTGCAAAATTCAGACACCTTGGAAAAGATGCTTCACGAGGAGACGAACCCTCAGCGTTTGCCAAACGAGTCGCCACCTGCCACACGTTTTGATCCCCCAAGTTTCCCCGAAGAACAAGTCGAACAGAGCGGGTATGGTGCGGAGCAGATCCGTGTGCTCGAAGGCCTGGAGGCCGTTCGGAAACGACCGGCCATGTACATCGGCAGTACGGGCGCGGACGGCCTGCACCATCTCGTGTATGAGGTCGTGGATAACAGCGTCGATGAACACATGGCGGGCTACGGGGAGACGATCGAGGTGTCTTTGGAAATCGATAGGAGCATCACGGTCACGGACAATGGCCGGGGCATTCCCACGGGGCTCCATCCCACCCAGAAGAAGTCCGCGGCCGAAGTCGCCTTGACCGTGCTCCACGCGGGCGGAAAGTTCGAGCAGGGCGCCTACACCGTGTCCGGTGGGCTCCACGGCGTGGGCATCTCCGTGGTCAACGCGTTGTCGGAATGGCTGGAGCTGGAAATCTGGCAGGACGGGCAGGTCTTTGAACAGATCTACCACCGGGGGACCTCGCAGGCCGCGCTTCAGGTGACGGGCGTGACCAAAAAACGGGGCACGAAGATTACGTTTAAACCCGACGGGACCGTTTTCGAGACCATCGAGTGCAGTTTCGACGTGTTGGCCCAACGCCTTCGGGAATTGGCCTTTCTCAACAAAGGACTGTCGATTTCGCTGGCCGATAAGCGGAGTCAAAAAGAACAGGTCTTCTGTTACAAGGGCGGCATTGTGTCGTTCGTCGAACATTTGAATGAAGCCAAGACCCCGCTCCACAAACCGATTTTCATTTCCGTTGAAAAACCGGACGCCATTTTGGAAGTCGCGCTCCAGTACAACGACGGCTATGCCGAAAACCTTTTCTCCTTCGCCAACAACATCAATACGCGGGAAGGGGGCACGCACCTGATCGGGTTCAAAGCGGCCTTGACCAGGACCATCAATTCTTATGCGAGCGCGAACGACCTCCTGAAAAAGGACATGGACTCGCTCACGGGCGACGATGTGCGGGAGGGCCTCACGTCGGTGGTCAGCGTTAAAGTGCGGGCCCCGCAATTCGAAGGACAAACCAAAGCCAAGTTGGGCAACAGCGAAGTCAAAGGGATCGTCGAAGTCGCCGTGAATGAGGGACTCGGGACGTACTTCGAGGAAAATCCGGCCGTGGCCAAACGCATCATCGGCAAGGCGGCGGACGCGGCCCGGGCACGCGAAGCCGCCCGGAAAGCCAAGGATCTCATCCGCCGGAAAAGCGCCTTGGATGGTGGATCGCTGCCCGGGAAACTCGCCGATTGCTCGGAAAAGGATCCGGCTTTGAGTGAACTGTTTATCGTCGAAGGGGATTCGGCCGGCGGGTCGGCGAAGCAAGGCAGGGATCGAAAATTTCAAGCCATCCTGCCGCTGAAAGGAAAAATCCTCAACGTCGAAAAAGCGCGGTTCGACAAGATGCTGTCGAGTGAAGAGATTCGCACGCTTATTATGGCCTTGGGGACGGGGATCGGCCGCAAGCGGGATGACGCGGAAAAAGGCAAGGATGACAAAGAAGCCTTTGATTTGAACCGCGCCCGGTACCACAAAATCATTTTGATGACGGATGCGGACGTCGATGGAAGCCACATTCGAACCCTGCTCCTCACGTTTTTATTTCGCCAAATGCATGAACTGATCGATCGGGGCTACGTGTACATCGCGCAGCCCCCGCTCTTTAAGGTGAAAAAAGGCAAATCCGAACACTATCTCAAGGATGAACAGGCCTTGAATGACTACCTCGCCGAGCTGGCGGGACAAGCCGTCGAAGTGTACATGGACAGTCATCGCGGGTTTATCAGCGGGCAGACGCTCAATTCCGTCTTGAAGAAAATGATCGAGTTCGAAGAACTGCTGGGGAGATTGAGCCGGAAAAGACAGGGCTCCGGCCTGTTGCGCGCGTTCGTGGATGAGCCAACCCTGGGGCGCGAACTCTTAAAAAACCGGCAGGCCGTCCAGGAACTGATCGAGCGGGTAAAGGAACGGTTGACCATGGCCTATCCGCAAGCTTCGGTCCACGTCGATCTGCTGGAAGATGAAGAACATCAATCCAACAAAATCGTCTGCCGGATGCCGACGAACGGCGTGGTGTCGAACCTCGAAGTCAATCATGAATTAGTGGGGTCCGCCGATTTTCGGGAACTGCAGAAATTGGCTCCCAATGCCATCGGGTTGGGCCGGCCCAGGTATCGCATGAAGGTGAACGATGCGGAAACCACCTTTGCCTCCACGGATGAGCTCGTCGAAGCAATTCTGGAGGTAGGGAAAAAGGGATTGAATCTTCAGCGCTATAAAGGTCTGGGGGAAATGAATCCTCTGCAACTGTGGGAAACCACCATGAACCCGGAGACGCGCTCCCTGCTTCAGGTGAAGCTCGAAGATATGACGGGAGTCGACGAGATCTTCACCATTCTCATGGGTGACGAAGTCGAGCCGCGACGGAATTTTATTCAGCAGCACGCGTTGGAAGTCCGTCGATTGGACGTGTAGGCAGCAGGAAACCCGGTCCTCCCACCCCACCATGCTCACCGAAGAACGCTTCACCCAAGTCGCCATCGAAGACGAGATGCGCTTGTCGTACCTGGATTACGCCATGAGCGTGATCGTGGGTCGAGCCTTGCCCGACGTCCGTGATGGGCTGAAGCCCGTGCATCGACGCATCTTGTACGGCATGAACCAAATGGGGTTGGCTCACAACAGAGCCTACCGCAAGTCGGCCAAGATCGTGGGCGAAATCATGGGGAACTATCATCCCCATGGGGATTCCGCCATTTACGACGCCCTGGTGCGCATGGCGCAGGACTTCAACATGCGCTACACCCTGGTGGACGGCCAGGGGAATTACGGGTCGGTTGACGGCGACCCGCCGGCAGCCATGCGCTATACCGAAGCACGGCTGACGAAGCTGGCCGGCGAAATGCTGGCGGATATCGATAAGGAAACCGTCGATTTCGGCCCCACGTACGATGAATCGGACGTCGAACCGCTGGTGTTGCCGGCCAAACTCCCCAACCTGCTGCTGAACGGCGCCGGCGGGATCGCCGTCGGCTACGCCACCAACATTCCCACGCACAATCTCGGCGAAGTCGTCACCGCGTTACTCTACGTCCTCGAGAACCCGGCCGCGACGCTGCCGGAATTGATGGACATGATCCCGGGTCCGGATTTTCCCACGGCCGGATTCATCTATGGAACCCAAGGCATCAGGGACGCTTATGAACACGGGCGGGGGCTGTTGACCGTCCGCGCAAAAACGCACGTGGAAACGGATGAGAAGCGGGATCGGGCGATCATCATCGTCACCGAACTTCCGTACCAGGTGAACAAAGCCAAGCTGCTCGAAAAGATTGCCGAGTTGGTGCAGGAGAAACGCCTGGAAGGCATTTCCGATATCCGGGACGAGTCGGACCGGGACGGCATCCGGGTCGTGATCGAACTCAAAAAAGGCGAACTCCCGCCCGTCATCCTGAACCAGTTGTACAAGCATACGCAGCTCCAAAATACGTTCGGGGTCAACATGCTCGCGCTCGTGAACAACCGGCCGGAGATTTTGACCCTCAAACGGATCCTGGCTGCCTTTCTTGAGCATCGCCGCGAAGTGGTCATCCGGCGCACCGCCTACGAGTTACGGAAAGCCGAAGAACGCGCGCATATCGTCGAAGGCCTGAACGTCGCGCTGGCGAATCTGGATGCAGTCATTGCGTTGATCCGGGGAGCGGCGTCCCCCGACGAAGCCAGGACCGGCCTCACGCAGCAATTCCCGCTGTCGGAGATCCAGGCACAAGCCATCCTGGACATGCGGCTCCAACGGTTGACGCAACTCGAACAGCAGAAACTCTCGCATGAGTATGAAGAACTCAAAGCCAGGATCGCATCGCTCCAGGCCATCCTGGGTTCGGATGACCTGGTCAAACAGGTTATCAAGGACGAGCTGATCGAACTGAAAGACGCCTATCAGGATGAGCGCCGGACACAAATCGTTCCGCAAGAAGCGGAGATCAACATTGAAGATTTGATCGCGGATGAAGAAATGGCGGTCAGCATTTCCCATGAAGGCTATATCAAACGCCATCCCGTGTCCGAATACCGGGCGCAGCGTCGCGGGGGAAAAGGCAAGATCGGCATGGGGGTCAAGGAAGAAGATTTCGTCGAAAAGATTTTTACGGCCTCGACGCATGATTTCATCCTGTTCTTTACCAATGCGGGAAAAGTGTATTGGCTCAAACTGCATGAACTGCCCGAAGCCGGCCGGACCAGCAAAGGCAAGGCGATGGTCAACCTCCTGGCCTTGGGTCCTGACGAACGGGTGACCACCACGCTCCCGGTGCGGGAATTCCACGACGACTTGTACGTCGTGATGGCGACCCGCAGGGGCTATATCAAGAAGACCAAATTATCCGCCTACGGTAACCCGCGGCAGGGCGGGATCATCGCCCTGACCTTGGAGGAAGGCGACAAGCTCATCGGGGTTGAGATCACGGACGGCCGAAGCGAAATCATGCTGGGCACCAGGGAAGGGCTGGTCATCCGGTTTCGGGAACGGGACGTCCGGCCCGTGGGCCGGACCGCTCGAGGGGTCCGGGGCATTCGCTTGGACGAAACCAATCACGTGATCGGGATGGTCATTATCCAGCCCAACGTCGAAGCCTCGATTCTCACCGTGACCGAACGGGGGTTCGGGAAACGAACAGTGGCCACCGAGTACCGGACCAAAGGCCGGGCGGGGCGCGGGGTGATCAGCATCATCGTCAACGAGCGAAACGGATCGGCTGTGTCCTTTCATCAGGTGAAGGAATCCGACGAAATCATGATCATGACGTCCGAAGGAAAGATCCTCAGGACCAAAGTCGAGAATCTCCGTGACATCGGCCGCAATGCTCAAGGGGTCCGGCTCATCGACATGGAAGACACCGACCGGGTCGTGGACGTGGCGAAACTCGCCGAGAGTGCCGGCGACGAGGAGAGTGATGGCGGCAACGGGACCGGCCATGCGGCGGCGACGAACGGGGTCGCATGATTTCCCTCTCTGTCATTCCCGTGCAAACGGGAATCCAGTGTCTTTTTATTTCTCCCCTTCCCCACAAAGAGAGGCTTGCGCCGGACTTGATCCGGGGGCCGGAGTGAGGGGGCGGGTCCTTTGTCGTTCCCATGCCCAAAAAGCCATTCGATCCCGTCGTTAGAATAGGGCTGACCGTGTTACTGGGAGGCTTCACGCTGATTGCGGGGGGCATGTTCCTGTCCCGACCCGATCGGACCATCCCGCCATTCAGCATTGGAAGCCAGGAAGGCACGGTGGTCGCCGTGCACGTGCCGGCGTGGACGAGCGATCCGGATATCGAAACCCTCATCCGCCGGTTCCGAACGGTCGGCGAAACCCATCATGATTTCCGATCCATGAAAGTACGCCCCACGTTCCCGGACGATCCGGCCACGCTCTATCGGGAAGTCGTCCTGTACGTGTTTTCCGATCCCAAGTGGACCGAACCGGCTACGCTGCAACGGTACCTGGCAACGCGTGTCCCCGCTGAAGCGCGGAATGGGGTTGCCGTTGAAGAAGAAGCGTTTCGCCGGGAGTTCGAACGATCGGCCCGGGGAGGATTCATCTATAGCCAAGGCAACACCAAGGGCTGGCTCGGCCCCATTCCTCAAACGGCAAAACCCGGGAAATTCCAGAACATTCAGATCCTGTTTGACGACCTGGTCCCGTCCTAGACTTTCCCCTTCCGTCATCCCCGACCCGATCGGGGATCAAGCGTCTTCGTAGCTGCGGAATCTCATACCTCCCTTCCTTGCTGTATCATCTCCACGAAAGCGAGGAACCAGCCTCTACTTGCCCCTTCTTGGACGTCATGCTATCATTTTGCTATCACATGAGACATGATCCAACAGATTGGAGAGGGAAACATGGCACAGGTTCTCGTTCGGCAACTGGATGACAAACTGGTAGAGCGATTGAAGAAGCGGGCCAAAGAACATGGCCGGTCATTGCAATCGGAAGTGAAAACCATTCTGGAAGAAGCGGTCCCCGACTATGAAGTCGCATGGAAACGGATTGCCAAGTTGAAAAAAACCCTCGAACGAGCAGGCAGAGCGTTCAGTGACAGTACGGCCCTCATTCGAGAGGAGAGGGACCGGTGACCCGATACGTGGTGGATGCGAGCGTTGGAATCAAGTGGTTTCTTCCTGAAATTCATTCTGAAGCGGCCGGCCGGTTGCCGTTTTTGAAGGCTTCGCTTCACGTGCCGGCGTTTTTTCATTTGGAACTGGGTAATGTCCTCTCCAAGAAAATCCGCCGGGATGAACTGGCTCCGGAAGAAGCAGAAGCGATTCTGAAGGAACTGCAACGGGTTCCTTTACAAAAACATTCGAATGAACGATTGATAAACCCTGCGTTTGCTCTTGCCCTTGAGACCAAGCGAAGTTTATACGATTGTCTGTATCTGGCCCTGGCTGAAGCCATTGATGGGCAGGTCGTGACCGCAGACCGGAAATTGTGTGCCTCGTTGGCAGCGAGCCGTTATGGAAATCGAATGCTATGGGTTGAGGATCTGCCCACGTAGGAACCAACGATCGTTGGTCCCTCCATCAGACCGGCTGCTGGCCTAGCCCCATTTCTGATACAAGAAAACTGAGCCACATGGAATAGTCAAGTCTTATTAAAAGGCGAAAACATGAAAATCTTAACGCTTAGACTCGATGAAGCGCTCTATGCCAAAGTCTTATGCATGTCCAAACGACGAAAAACGACCCGGTCGGAAGTCGTCCGGGAGGCGCTTAACGTCTACTTTGAAAAAGGCAACAACTCCTCAAAAGGATCGGCGTTTGAGTTAGCCCATGATCTGGCAGGGGCCGTGGCCGGGCCAAGAGACCTCTCAGTCAACAAAATCCATCTAAAAGGCTTTGGCCGGTAGGCTGATCAAGCGCTATGGGGATGTTCCCATGTCCCTGGCGGATGCCTGTTTGGTTCGGATGGCGGAACAACATGTCCAAAGTAAAGTTCTAACCCTGGATCAGGATTTTCGCATCTATCGAAAAAACACCCGTCACGTCATTTCGGTTCTGATGCCACATTGAGGAATCGCATCGGCGGCAAAACAGTGTCCCACGCCCTATGCCGGTTCGGTTTTCTCGATCCATTCTTCCATCAGATCGAGAAAGGACGGGTCCCAGCTCTCACCGACATGCTTGTTGTTCCAGAGGCCGGAGCGACGCACGCGGTTCCGGTCACTGTAGAGCCCAAGCCAGTTGGTTGTTTGGTCATGGTGGACGCTCAGAAGGGCGATGGCGTTGCGTTCGATAACGCCACGCTCGCTTTCGGGTCCGGGGACGTCGGCTACATTCAGCCACAGGAACGGCATGGTCCCGATATAGCGACTGACGCGCGCCTCAAGTTCGGCCTCGGCCCGCTTAACGTCGGCACGGCTCATGCCGAGTTGCCGTCCGGCTGCGCCGGGATCATTACCCTTGCCCCAGGACGTCGGCACGGCAAGATGGTCGCAACGCGTCAGTGCGACGCCGATGAGCAGGCGGAAAATCGACCCCCGATGGTTCCCGCCACCGGTGCGGGCCGTGCCGCGATGCTGCGCTAACCGGCGCCACAGCGTGCTTCGGGACTTCGCCGTAAGCGCATGGGTTCCCACGCGTGCGACCCGGCGGCCGCCTCTTGCACCGGCCCGCACTTCGCCGGGTTCGTGAAAAAAATACACCCCACGTTCTGGCCAATTCATCCTGCCGTTGCAGTCCGCCAAAACGCGAGCGCCGCCGAGACGGAGTTCCAGATCGTCGAGAAGCTCGTAAAAGCGCTCCGTATCGGTGAGGCGGTCAGTCATCAGAGTGTGCGCCGCCGAGCCACGACAATTGCCTGCCTTGGCTCAAGCCGGCCATCGGGACGCATACGGTCAAGCCCCGATCAAGCAACGCAGGTAACAGAAATTCGCGATAGACTTGGCCGGCCAAAAAGACGACGGTATCAACGCCGGCAAGGGACGGCCCAAGCTCTGCAAGAACCGTCTCAGCCCACGCGCGCCGGTCCGCGACAGGCATGGTTTTGAGAGTCTGTTCGTAGGGCCGGATCACCCGTTCCGGGTGAACCAAGCCGTATTGCGCGGACAAAATGCGCCACGGGCGGGCCTTCTTCTCTACATAGGCCCTCGCCTTTCGGAACCAGGCGGACGCGTAAAGGTCTTTCGCCGGTGCTGGCCCCGGACCTTTCGTCTTCACACACGAGACCAGATAAAGCTCGGTACTCATTTCTCTCTCTGGCGCTGAGCTAGGCAGTCGGAGCCCCTCACCTGGAGAATTCCCTTTTCATGGTAGTACGTTGTTCTAAAACGCCTTGGTGAGGTCTTGTCTGCTTAACACTCGTACGATTTCTACACCGTCTTGATCAATCCTGTAGTAAATCGAATGAACACCGCATACGCTACGTCTGTATCCTTTGCGGATATGCTCCACCAGGGGGTAAAGCGCCGGCTGTTCTGCCAGTTCGCCAAAACGCTGTGTGAGCTTGTTGTAATACCGGCGGGATTGTTCAACCCCGAATTGTTCAATGCCATACGTGCGATGTTCAGCAGGTCATGTTCAGCTTTTTGAGTCAGCCGATACTTAGGCATTTTGGGATCTATGGCGTTGTTGCGCTTCTTCCCAAATTTCCCCAACGGTCTTATGACTGACGCCGCTTTGTTCGCCGTCGATGAGCGCGGTACGGATAGCCGTGATTTCAGTGTCGCGACTGATACGGTCGCGAATCAGGTCGCGAAATACTTCGCTTTCATTACCGTAGTTTCCGGTTTCAATCTGCGCCTTGATCCAACCGGCCTGCTGGTCCGTGACGGATATGCTCTTTTTAACCATTCCCATGATGTGTTCTCACAAGGTTGAGACACCTGTTCCTACTTCGTAGGATGATCTACCCCTATCTGGTTGACAAGTGTCTGCCTCTGTATGAAGAGCTTGAATAAAAACTCACTTCGCCCAGCCATGGAAATCCTTGAAGACCTTGTTCCCAAATTCCTGAAAATTTTCAAAGATCATGGCCAAGAATATGATTGGCCTAAAGCTCCATATCCCAGAAAAGATTCTCCCCAACATCCAAAATGACGATTTCACGTACGTTTGGTCGGGTTTTGAACGTTGCAGCCTGACTTTGTCCAGTCTACAGAAGGCCCTGGTGCCTATCTCCAAAACATCCTCAGTTCCCATCGGTTCGGTCCGGCGCCGCATCGAGCAAGCCAAGGTGGCCCTGCACGCACGACCAGATTTCACGATACCCCAAGCCGCTTAGATTTTGGTATTGTTCTTGGCATCGAGAGACAAACGCCCCGTCGCTGTCCGCGTCGGCCGGTTTCGCCGTGTAGACCAGCAACGCGGAATAGGCGCTAAAATTGTCCGTGACGCATGGTTTCTTCGGTCCACATGCCGCCACAATCGCAGCCAGCTTTTCCAAACACGTGACGATTTCCTCGGGATCATCCACCGGGGCCAAGATTTCCTTGCAATGACGGAACCGTTGCTTGTCACCTATCGTTGCCTTGGCTCGAGCTTTGATGCGGGCATTAATCTTGGCCATTTTCCCATCGCAGACGTGTCTCTCGACCTTGGAGTGAGGGGATACGCAGGAGAGATAGGCGGCTTTGTAGCTCGCTCCATCACGGTCCCGGTCGTTGGCAATGATCAGAGCACGGGCGCCGGTTTCGACCAAGGCTTCGTCTATGGCATCCGTCAGAGTATCGCCGGAGCTGGGGAGAGAGATTGGGTTCCCTTCCCCACTCAAGGCATCGATCATCGCTTCACACATGCTACTCCCGGGCATCTGCAAGCAGAGTTTTCTTGGCTCACTCCACGCTGGGCTTGTGGCATTAAGAGGCGTATCGGCAGCGTCCACGACTGGCCCGACGCCTACCAGCACCAGTACAATCAAACCGCAAAAGACGGTTCGCATGTGTCGCATAAGGCCACTTTGTAATTTGACGATTCTTGAAAATTCTCTACATTCTTCCATAGGAAGCTATTTGGAAGGTTGCGTCGGCGAAAGCGCCCGGGCAATGACTCTGGTGAGGGAATCCCGCAATTCGTCGTCTGTTACGGATTGAGTATATTCACCGGCAGTCTTCTTCAAAGCGGGAGAAATGGCAGTCTGCTCGATATCCCCGTCGGCGTCATCCTCGCGGGGCTCCGGTATTTCGCCGATCCGGAAAATAATGTCCTCTAAATGGAGTTCTTCCATCTGCGCCTGAATATTCTCCAGTAACGTGGCCTTGAGATAACGGAGCTGGTGCAGCCACACGGAATTGTCCACGGCCACGTACAGCTTTCGAAACTTGACCCGGACGGGCCAGGTATGGGAAGCCACGACCTCGCCCACAAGCGCTTTCCACTGTTGTTGAAGACGATACTCGCACAGGCGCACCGCAAACCCATGGCTTTGGGAAATCTCCTTGATGATCGATCGGGAGGAGGAAAAGGCGGGCATGGAATGGTATTCTAGGCTTGGAGAAGCGTAGGGTCAATTGATGCCGGGGATGACGCCAAGCGTTGTCATCCTCTTTTTCAAGGCAGCCGGTATATCCTCATGTCTCAAGATACGACAACAAAGCTGATCGGGAGCAATCGCAAGGCGTTTCACGACTACGCGATTGAGGAAAAGATCGAAGCGGGCCTGATCCTGCAAGGCACCGAAGTGAAATCGCTCCGGGAAGGCCGGGTCAACCTGCGCGAAGCCTATGCCACGGTGGCCGAGGGGAAGGCGATCCTGCATAACTGTCATATCGGCGAATACAGTCACGGGAATATCATGAATCATGAACCCTTGCGGCCCCGCGGGCTGTTGTTGCACAAAAAAGAAATCCGGACGTTAACCGGTAAAGTTCAGCAAAAGGGTCTGACATTGGTGCCGCTCCGCATGTATTTTAATCAACGCGGGGTGGTGAAAGTCGAATTGGGGCTGGCGCGCGGGAAAAAGCACTATGACCGGCGGGAAACCGTGAAACAACGTGAAGCCGGTCGTGAAATGGAACGAGCCATGAAGCGGGCGTCCGGGAAACCGTGACGCCTGCGTGGTCGTCGTGAGTCTGAGCGTGAAGATTCTGTCAGCGGATTTTGTGAAGAGTTGCATGAAGCCGGCGCACTATCCAGGTGAGCGCCTTCCCGAGGTAGCCTTCGTGGGGCGCTCCAATGTGGGCAAATCGTCGGCGATTAATTCGTTGTTGAATCGCAAGGCCATCGCCAAGGTCAGTACGACCCCGGGAAAGACGCAGACGCTCAATTTCTTTCGCGTGCTCACCAGCGACAAGGTGGTGCCCGCGGTTTTTTTCGTGGATTTGCCCGGCTACGGCTATGCCAAAGCCGCCCGGTCGGTTCGTGAACAATGGGGCCCGATGATCGAGCGCTATTTGTCGCAACGGGCTCAACTCTGCGCCGTGGTCCAATTGGTCGATGCGCGAGGGCTCGAAGCGCATGACGTGACCACGCTGGAATGGCTCACCCATCTCGGGCATCGACCCATCGTCGTGGTGACGAAGATCGACAAACTGTCTCGTGGCCGGCGTCGGCCGGCCTTGTTGCAGGTGTGTCAAACCCTGGGGGTGGAACTTGAAGAGGTGGTGGGGTATTCCTCCAAGACGAGCGAAGGCCGCCAGGAACTGTGGAACGCATTGAGAGCGCGTTATGAATCGTGGAACGATTCCGGCTAGGAGGAAAGTAAAAAATGGATTTCGATGTAGGCCTTATTTTTTAACGACGACATCCATTTGGCTTGGGATTCCTGGAGTTTCTCTTGATACAACCGGTTCGCAATCGCGTCTTTCACTTTTTCAAACGGCTGCGTGACTCCGGGCCGGCTCTCCTCGAGCCGGAGGATATGAATCCCGATTTCCGTTTCAATCAACGGAGTGACCTCCCCAGGAGAGATCTTGTGCAAGGCGTCGCGCAAAGGCGGCAATAATTCATTTTTCGTCACGAATCCCAGGTCGCCTCCCAGGACGCTTTCGGACCCATCGGAAAAGAGCTCGGCCAATTGCTCAAAGGTCCGGCCCTCGTTGAGTTGACTCACGAGCACCTCAGCCCGAGCTTTCAGCGTCTCCGTCGTTTCTCCCAGCTTCGGTAAGAGGAGAATTTGTCGGATGTGGTGTGCATGGGGAGACGTAAATAGCGGTTGCTGCTCTTTATAGTAGGCGCGAATTTCTTCGGGAGAGACGAAGAGGCCTCGCCGGGTTTCCATATCCCTGACGCGGCGTACCATCAATTCCTCGCGAAGGACGGCCTTTGATTGAATGGCCGCGGACGGGAACCCGGCGGGGTTTCTGCGCACTTGTTCCCACACTTGTTCCAATTCTTCGTCGCCGACCGTAATTTGCTTCGCCTTGGCTTCCTGGAGTTGGAGCTTGTGTTCGATCATCCGGTTCAGGATTTCATATCGTTTCTGAGACAGATGCTCCGTGAGTTCGTCTCCTTCATATCGGGCTTTCAAGCGAAAGATTTCATCCCCCATTTCCGTTTGGACTTCGGAAACCGTGATGATCTCTGTATTGACGATGGCGGCGATCCCATCCGCAAGCGGCTTGCCCCCGGCATCCTGGATCGGGGTTTGGGCGGGCGCGACCGGGGCAAGCAACGCGGCCACGCACAGGGCGATTGGCGCCATGGCGGTCGTCCCGAACGCGCGCCGGGCCCGCGAGCGCCGGCAAGAGTGGGTTGAAGAACGGTGCTGGCGAAGAAGGTGCGTCATAAGAGCGAGGGGGTCATGGTTTCCGGTGAAGAATCCAACAGGCCGTTCAACATCGTCGTCAGAACGGACACTACGGTCGGCCAATCGTCCAGGTCCGTGTCGATGGCAAAGGAAACCGGTGAGAGGAATTGGAGCCGGCCTTCCGAATAGTGCATGAGCCAATCCAGGCTCCCTTGTGCAATCGTCGCGTTGGGCGCAAAGGTCACGGTCACGGTGCCGTTCGCGGCTTCCAGCGACTCCACTTTCAGCTTCTTGGCGAGCAGGCGAATTTGCATGACTTCAAACAACTGCTCCACGGGTTCGGGCGGCGTCCCATACCGGTCCTGCGTTTCCTCATGCAGCAGCGCGAGATCGCCGACCTTCTGACTGGCCGAGAGCCGTTTATACAAGGACAAGCGTTGATGACCGTCCTCGACGTAGTCGTCGGGGATAAAGGCCGACACGGGCACGTGCAACGTCGGCTCGATCTCTTCTTCCACGGGCTCACCCTTCCGCTGTTGCACGGCTTCTTCCACCATCTGCATATACAGATCGAATCCCACCGCGGCAATGTTACCGGATTGTTGTTTGCCGAGGAGGTTGCCGGCGCCTCGAATTTCCAGGTCGGCGGCGGCAATGCGAAACCCTGAACCCAGGTCCGCAAATTCCTGGATGGCCAGGAGCCGCCGTTGGGCATCGGTGCCCAGGATCTCTTCGTTAGGGAAAAAGAAATACGCGTAGGCCTGCTCCCCGGCGCGACCGACTCGTCCCCGCAGTTGATAGAGTTGAGCCAGGCCGAACAGATCGGCCCGGTCCACGAGGATGGTATTGGCGCGCGGCACGTCCAACCCCGATTGAATAATCGAGGTCGAGAGCAGGATATCCGCCTCGCCATGAAAGAACTTCAACATGACGCCTTCGAGCACGTGTTCGTTCATTTGCCCATGGGCCATGACCAGACGGGCTTCGGGCACGAGTTCCTGGAGCCAGCCGGCCGTCCGCTCGATGGTTTCGACCCGGTTATGCACGTAAAACACCTGTCCCTGTCTCGCTAGCTCCCGGTGGATCGCGTCCCGGATCAGGTTGGGATTGAACCGGACGACCTGGGTGCGGATGGCCAGACGCCCGGGTGGGGGCGTGTCGATGACCGACAGGTCCCGGACCCCGGAAAAGGCCATTTGCAGCGTGCGCGGGATAGGGGTGGCCGTGAGCGTCAACACGTCGACTTGTGTGCGAAGTTGTTTCAGTCGTTCTTTATGACGAACACCGAACCATTGCTCTTCGTCGATGACGACCAGACCCAGGTTTTTAAACTGCACATTTTTATGAAGGAGCCGGTGGGTGCCGATGACGATATCCACGACGCCGGATGTGAGGTCGGACAACAACGCTTTGACCTCCTTGGGATTTTGAAACCGCGAGAGCGTCCCCACGTGGATGGGAAACGGCGCGAAACGGCGCGTAAACGTTTCCGCATGTTGTTGCGCCAGGAGGGTAGTGGGCACCAGCACCGCCACCTGCCGGTTATCCTGGACGGCCTGGAACGCCGCCCGCATGGCCACCTCGGTTTTCCCATACCCGACGTCCCCGCACACCAACCGGTCCATGGGTTTGGGCAGCCGGAGGTCCCGTTGAATGTCTTCGATGGCTTTGAGTTGGTCAGGAGTTTCGTCATAATCGAACGCCGCATCGAATTCATGGGACAGGGAGCCGTCCTCCTGGTACGGTTGGCGCGTGACGACTTCCCGGTCGGCGTACAACTCGACGAGTTCGTCCGTCATGTCTTCAATGGCTTTCTTGACGCGCGCCTTGGTCCTGGCCCACGCGGCGCCCCCTAATTTATCGAGGGTCGGCCTCAGGTGATCGCTGCCCCGGTATTTTTGGACTTGGTTCAACCGGTCGAGAGGCACGTAGAGGGTGTCCCGTCCGGCAAATTCCAGAATGAGATAGTCGCTTTCAAAGCCTTGTACGGACAAGCGCCGAAGTCCCTTGTACCGGCTGATCCCGTGTTGCACGTGAACCACGTAATCCCCGGCGTTCAAATCGTCCAGCGAGGACAGGAAGGTCGCGGTCTTGCTCTTGGGTTGGGGACGATGCCGGGCAATCTTGGCGAACAGATCTTCTTCGGTGACCACCGCGAAAGGAAACGACGGCACCACGAACCCCGACGAAAGGAACCCTTGCAAAATATAAAACGGTGTTCGCGGATGAAACGATTCAGGGAAGGGGTTTTGTCCGGTCACGGGGGCGTGGTGCTCGGCAAACAACCCGGACAAGCGCCCGACTTGTCCGGAAGATCGAACCACGACCACGACCGGCCCGTCGCAACGAAGCCGTTCCAGGATCGCCAGGGTATCGATAAAGGACGTCCTGCGCAGCCCCAGCCCCACGCTCTTGGCGGATTGGAGCGGAAGGTCGATGACCGGGTTCCAGGAGCCTTCAGCGGGCGCGACCACGTCGAAAGCCAGAGATGGCCCATCGGAAAGGAACGGCAGGAGTTCATCCCAGCCAAGGGACTGTTGGGAGGGATCGGGATACGGGGCCGCGGTGCCCGTCGCGTCGTGTTCCTCCCATGCCGCGTGCAGCCGTTCTTCCCACTCCCGCGCGTGCTGGGCCAGGGTGACGGGACGATCCATGACCACGAACGGCGACCCCGGGAAGTAATCCAGCAGGGTGGCCATGGACGGGTAGATGTCCGGCAATCGCCATTCGGCATCCGGTGCGATTTCGGCAAGCGAAGAGTCGGCTTCGTCGGGCGGAAGCAGGTATTCCCGGGCAGGAAGGAGAACCGCGGAGAGAACGGATTCGGTGGATTCCTGCGTGTTCGGATCGAACCGGCGGGTGGACTCGACGGTATCGCCCAAAAACTCGATCCGGTAGGGCTCGGTCGCACCGGTGGAAAAGATATCCACGATGCCGCCGCGAACACTGAATTCTCCGGGGATGTCCACCACGGACACGCGCCGATAGCCGGTCCGCAGCAAATGGCGAAGCAACGATTCCCGCTCGATGACGCTGCCCACTTTGATGGTTAAACACGCTTGTGCGAACACGGACTGAGGGACCAGGTGCTGTAAGGCGGCCTGCGGGGTCGTGACGACCACCGTGGGGCGATGGGTTTGAAGATGAAACAAGGTCCGCATCCGTTGCGTCATGAGATCGATGGATGGAGAATCAGCTTCATATGGGGCTTGGCCCCGGTCCGGGAAATACGCCAGCGACTCGGCGGGAAGGGTGAAGAAGTCAAAGAAAAACGCCACGTCCTGGCATAACGATTCCGCCTCTTCCTGGGTCGGCGCCAGGATGAGCCAGTTGTGGGGAATGACTCCTTGAAACGCTCGCTCGCTCGGCGACGCCTCGTCACCCGTCGTCCTCAACAGGCTCAGGATGAACGCGAGGCTGGGGCCATGTGGCCCAAGGACCAGGGGCTGGGCCCCCGGCGAGGTCAAGGCCTCAAACAGGGGCGTCAGCATCCGGTCGCAGGATTGTTGGAACGGATTGTTCATGCAGAAAGTGCTTGCGATGACGGGTCGTTACCCCCCACACCCTCTCCCCTGGAGGGAGAGGGTTGGGGTGAGGGGGAGAACGTCTACGGGTTTGGTCTCCAGGGAAACGGCCCCATCGAGTCGTCCAAAAGAATGCGCCACACGTTCATGGGCAACCATTCCTCATACATCCACCAATCCTTATATTGAGGAAGCTTCACGGCCTTCGGGATCATCATCCAGTTCGTCCCTTTCTCAAATTCCGCGTAAATGGCGCCACGGATGTCCTGAACGAATTGGATATACTCTCTCACCTCCTGCTTGGTGCCCCCCAATAACGGTTGCGCTTTCCCGCTGTGCGCATAGAGCGCCTTGTCGAAATCCATTTGCTCGATTTCTTTGAGGGATCGCTCCCATTCTTTGACGTTGAAGTCCGGCACAATATTGAACAAGACCGCGTTCGGATCGACCAGGTCGGCAATATAGGCTATTTTTTCTTTGGGAAGAAGAAAGACGGTCATGCCTAGGCCATGATTCATGCCCAGATAATGCAATTCCAAGACGGTGCCCCCCAAGGTGATGTCTTGTCGGTTGCCCGCCCAACTTTCGTCCGGAACCATCATGTCCGGACCCGGGTTCGCCTTCATCCATCGATAGGCTTCCTCGTGGGCCATCACGGTCGCCCCGGCATCGTGAAACACTTGCCCGCCGCTCGAATGATCCCAGTGATTGTGGCTGTGGAAGAGATACCGAATCGGCTGATCCGTGACCGCCTTGATGGTTTTGACCATATCCGTCGCATGGTTCGTATTCACCGATTCAATCGCGATGACCCCCTCGTTCGTCACCACAAACATCGAAAAATAGGCATTCGCCGGATTTCCGAAGCTATACACCCCCTCACCTATCTTGGCGGTATGTGGGGGTAAGGTTTCAGCAAAAACAGCCCCGGAGAACAAGATAGTCACCAGAACAATACCCAGAATACGTTTCATGCTCCTGACTCCTTCCATGAAGATGAGTTTGAATTGGTGAAATTATACCCGCTGCAGTGGCGGTGGGAAAGTGGCCGACTCGAAGCGTGTTCCACTGCCGTTTAGCGAACGGCTCTGCCGGCGGCTCGCTCGATTGCGAAGCGTTACACCGATAATCCCCATACGGCGTTGTAGGCCCACCGAGTTCGTCCTTCTTTACGCCCAATCCCGTCCGGGCTCGTCGTTCCCGACCCGCTGCCAAATAGCGCGGGATGTGCTCCCCACAGCTTGGATGCTTGACCTGACATCAAAAAAAGATTACTTTGAGTTAAACTTCAGGAGGTGCCCTGATGCCTGAGATGATCAGTGCGAAACAACTTCGAGAGCGGTTGCATGATGTCGTCGAAAAAGTGCGGCATGGGAAACGGTTTACCGTTCTGTATAGAAGTCGCCCGGCTTTTGACATAGTACCGGTTGACAGTCCTCCGCTCAACAGCATCCCGCTGGAATCGGATACGCTGTATCAGGCCCCGGCTGTTGGTGCATCCGAATCGGGGGACGCTGCTGTGCGGCATGACGAGGTGCTGTACCGGTGAGGCACATGTTCGTCGATACGGCCGCATGGGTCGCGGTTGCGGATAGCAGCGACAGGACGGGGTCGGCCGTGCGGGAAGCTCGGGATGAATGGTTATCGGCCGGCGGCATGCTGACGACAACGGACTATGTGATCGACGAAACGCTGACCACGATCCGGTTCCGCCTCGGGCTCGATGCTGCTGAAGCGTGGTGGTTGCAAATCGACGGCTCGGCTCGACTACGGATCGAGTCCATTGACGAACCGCGAAGAGATCGCGCGCGAGCGCTCTTCTTCCGCTATCGGGACAAGGACTTCTCCTTTACCGATTGTTGCAGTTTCGTCGTGATGCGAGAGTTACGGATTCGTCGGGCATTGACGCTGGACTCCCATTTCCGGCAAATGCGCTTTGAAGTCGTCCCATAAACGCATTCCCCGCTCGCGTCTTTCCCCCAACACTTTTTTGCCATTATTCCTACAATGTACCGAAATGGTTTTCCTAAACTTGCTATGGTACAGTGCGCTTCCGTCATTTCCATCAGGCAAGGCTCATACTCACGAGAACTCTTTAGACCAGTCACATCAACCACGTCCGGGTTCGTCCTCCAACAGGGTTGCGGAGTCGGATCGGCAGTCGTATCGGCATGAAAACCGCAAACCGGCATGCTTGGGGAATGAGGCAACGAGTCGGCCTGTATGCGGCGCCCGGGCTGGCGCTCCTGGTGTATCTCAACCCGTTTTCCAGTCTGCCTGCCTCGGCCCATATCCTCTCGGCCATTTTGGTATGGGTCGTGGTCAGTTGGGCCACGGAAGCCATTCCCTTGGCCGTGACCGCACTGGTCGGTGCGGCCCTGTGTATTGCCATGGGGTTGGGGTCGGCCAGGGAAGTGCTGGCGACGTTCGCCCACCCGATCATCTTTCTCTTTATCGGCAGCTTCTTTTTGGCCGAGGCCTTTGTGGTGCACGGGCTGGACCGGCGGTTTGCCGTCTGGCTGTTGTCCCGTAAGACGATTATGGCCAGGCCGGTCTTGATGTTCGGGGCCATGGGATTGGCCACCGCCTTCCTGTCCATGTGGATCAGCAACACCGCTTCCGTGGCCATTATGGTGCCGATTGCGCTTGGCCTGCTCTCGACCATTCGTGGGTCGAGGGAAGAGTCCGGGTCCCATGAGCCCGGCGTGCTTCTGTTATTGGCCTATGGCTCGGCGGCCGGGGGGATTGCGACGATGATCGGCACGCCGCCGAATATCATTGGCGTGGGGTTGCTGTCCCAACAAGCCGGCATTGACATCGCATTTTTCGATTGGATGGCCATCGGGCTGCCGCTGGCCGTCGTGCTCTGGTTGGGCATTGCCGCGATTCTCTTTTGGCTGCATCCGCTGCCCAAGACGTTCCCGGATCTGGGCGATCACCTGCAGAACCTTCGCCGGCAACAGGAAGGCTGGACGCGCGGCCAAAGGAATACCTGTTTCGCGTTGCTCCTGGCTATCGCGTGTTGGATCGGACCGGGGGTATTGGGGATCGTGTTGGGACGGGATTCCGATCTGGTGACGTTCATCAATGCCCGTCTTCCCAAGGAAATGGTTCCGATTTTTGCGGCGGGGCTGCTGTTTGTGTTGCCCGTTAATTTCAAGGCCGGCGAATTTACATTGAAGTGGACCCAGGCCGCGAACATTAATTGGGGCACGATCCTGTTGTTCGGCGGCGGCTTGACGTTCGGCCATCTGATGGTGCAAACGCACCTGGCCGAGATCATCGGAGAAAGTCTGGTTGCGCTCTTCGGGAGTAATACGTTGTGGACCCTGACGGCCGTTGCCATCGGTACGGCGCTGGTGATCACGGAGATTGTCTCGAATACCGCGTCGACGAGCATGCTCGTTCCCGTGGTGATTTCCATCGCCACCGCGGCTGGGGTTTCTCCCGTTCCACCGACGCTGGGGATTTGTCTGGGGGCGAGCCTCGCGTTTATGATGCCGGTCGCGACCGCGCCGAATGCCATCGTCTACGGCACGGGATTCATCCCTCTTCCGAACATGCTGAGAGCCGGGGTGTTCTTGAATATCATCGGGGCCGTCCTCGTATGGCTGACCCTTCGGCTCCTGTGTCCGTTGATGGGGTTCGCATGACAGATAAACCGGTACGCGACGGTTTCGAAGGATAAGGACTGTGTCGCAAGCGAAGCATATCGTCGTGGTAGGCGACCCGGCGGCGGGGGCTTTGCAGCGCCTGCAGGATAAGGCTGGCGTTCGCGTGGTGGTGGTGGAGAATCTTCAGCAGGTCAAACAAGAGGCGCAAAAAGCACCCATCCACGGGTTGGTGCTTTCCGAAAAGACGTCGTGGGAGGCACTCAGGGATTTGCCGCACGTCATCGACGTGTCAAAAACGCTGATCATCTCAGGGCCATCTTCCGTGCCGGCGGCTTTGGATACCATGAAATGGCTCCTCGGCAAGGGTGATGGAAGGGAAACTAAGCGCGGCTTGCAGGAGTTCCCGGATTTGAATCTCGAAGACTACGTGGAGTTGAAGTTCGGGGAGTTTGTCCGGGCCATGAAGGCAAGTTCGGCTAGGGGTTTGCACGTGACCCTCATCCAGGCGGTGGAACGGCCATTGATCAGACATGCTCTTCGTGAGACGAACGGGAATCAGGTTCAAGCCGCGCGGCTTCTGGGCATGAATCGAAACACCCTGCGAAAGAAAATCGTCGAATACCACATCCCCGTGACCCGTCGTTCCCGCCAACACGGTGAGTCCTCCTGACCATCTTTGCTTAGGCAGATGCCCGGAGGGCGCCGTGTCCGTGCGCAACTCCCTGCCGTCGACAGTACCAATTCGATCTATCCACTTGACAATCCTCGATCCTGTGCTAGAGTTGCGTTTCTGGAAAGTAAAAGGAATTTAAGGGATGATACAGGAAGATACAGGAACATCTGAGATCCTTACTCGATCCGAGGCGGCGGCATTTATTCGCGTCAGTGAAAAGACGCTTGGGGAGATGGCTCGGACCAGACGCATTCCATCACAGAAGGTCGGGAGGGAGTGGCGCTTTTTGCGTAGTGCACTCGAAGATTGGCTGGTTGGAAAAGGCGTTCGTGATGACAATAGACTGATAGAAACTACCGGCCACGAGCAACCGGCCACCGCCGAAGCGTTCGTGCAATACGCACTACCGATCTCGGACTTTCGCGATACGGCTTTTTCCGAGAATCACGAGCGGACCCTGCATCGCTGGACTCCTTGGATCGCTGGATTTTCCGGATCGTTTGTCGCCGGGGTGCTCGAAGGCGTGAGACGTGAGCGCCACAGGTTGCGGGTTTTGGATCCGTTTGCCGGCGTCGGCACGACGTTGATCGAAGCCCTCAAGTATGAATGCGATGCGACCGGATTTGAGATCAATCCGTACGCGGCGTTGGCCTGTAAGACAAAGGCCCAAGCTGCTCACTACGATGCAGACATACTGGCAGCGACGCTCGACCGATTCGAAGAATATGGCGAGGAAAAACTGTCGCTTGACGAAAGGGCTATGTCTCTTCCTCCCCAAGGGTTTTCAAGCCGTGTCCCGTTTTTCAGTCCGAAGGTGGAGCGGCAAGTTTTGGCGTGTCAGGATTTTATTGCGCAAGAAACGACGGATTGGGTCACGGACTTGTTTCAGGTGGCTTTCGGAGCCGTCATGGTGAGTTTCTCGAACTACTCGTACGAGCCGAGTCTTGGGACACGGGCTGGTGCCGGAAAGCCCAACATCGACCATGCCGACGTGTTCAGCATTGTGAAGCGCAAGCTGCGCGAAATGCACGAGGATATCGTCACGTTCCAAGGGTGGATGAGAAAACACAAGCGGATGCCGCAAGCAACGGTGTATCCCCTGTCGTATTTGGACCATGCCCAGCGGGTCAGACCGAACAGTATCGACGTGCTCATCACCTCGCCTCCGTATCTCAACAACTACCATTATGTTCGCAACACGAGGCCGCATCTGTTCTGGCTCGGGATGGTGCACACGACATCCGATCTGAAGACCATTGAACACAAGAGCTTCGGTCAATTTTGGCAGACGGTTCGGTCCGGACCGGAGATTGCGTTACGGCCACACCTGCCCCATTTAGGCGAACAACTCCAAGACCTCAGGGCGCGTCACGCGGAGAAAGGTACCTATGGCGGGCGCGGGTGGGCGAACTACGCCGCGACCTACTTTAATGATTGTCAGCTCTTTTGCGCTCTCACGCGAACCCGTATGAGGCCCGGAGGGAAGGTCGTCGTTGTCATCGGTAACAATATTCTGCAAGGCCTAGAGTTTCAGACGGACAAGCTGTTTGCCGAGATTGCAGAACAAGAGGGTTTTGAGATCGTTGCCCTACATGAAGTGCGCAAGAAGCGCACGGGCAACAGCATCGTGAATTCCTCGGTCAGGAACGGGACAGTGACCCAGCGAACACGATTATACGAAACCGCGGTTGAGCTTCGAGCGCCTTGAATTAGCCCGCCTGTGTACCAATAAGTCGAACGACTTCCTCTGCCGTTTCCGCGGTCTTGAGTTTCGCCGCCCAGGGACGTCCCGGATGGACGATATCCCAGCGGGGACGTCGCATATCACGGCGGCCGCTGCCGGGAGGGTGATTGCCGAAGCCATCAATCACGGTGTTCCACACCGGTCGGAAATGATCGATGAGAAATCGTTCCGCTAACGTGATCCATACCTCCTCCACCACAAGATAGCGAGCCTGAAACTCGACCAGGTCGAGATTCTCGGCTTGGTCGATGGATTTGGCGTGCTCGTGCAAGCGTCGATAGAGCTCGGCACTCGATTCGGAATCTACTTGGCGGCCGCCTTTTCTCGTGCCGGTCGGTACGGCTTTGCCGACATAGATCGGTGTATGCAAATCCGATGAAGAGATGTGCGAATAGAAAGGAAGAGAACCCGTGTAATAGAGTGCATACACGCCGGAACCAGAAAATTTCTCGGTAGGCGGGAGAGCGGTAGAGGCCGATTCAAAAAGGGCGGTTACTACACTGCGAGCCAGGTTGTCATAATCGAGCGGGTCGTACGCTTTCGTCATGGTCGTTCTGATACGCAGGTGTTGGAATTGCGTGAAAGACAGGGTGTATTCAAAAAACGGCATCCAGTGTTCGTAAGAATGTCAAACAATGCCTCGGCGCACCGCAGGAGATTAGACAATCCTGAATTTCTTGACAGGATGAGAGGCGCTCCTCTAGCATATTTCGTTTGTGATAGGCGCGTAGCTCAGGGGGAGAGCGCTACCTTGACACGGTAGAGGTCGGCGGTTCAATACCGCCCGCGCCTACCACCCTCTCCTTCCGCGAGAGGGCAGGATGAAGGCCGTTTGTAGCAGGTAGATGGTGGGAGATTGCAGAAGCATGTCAGTTTCTCTTGAAGAAGCCCAGGGCGAACGCATCGAAATCTCGTTGCCGGGGACCGGCACGAAAACCTTTCGGTCCGGGGTCACGGCGCGCGAGGCGTTGACGGAGATGACGGGGCTTCTACCGCCGGAGGTGTTCGCCGTGAGGATTGACGGGCAACCCGGTGACTTGAGTGCCCCCCTGACCAAGAGCGCGACGCTGGAGCCCGTGACCTTTGCGTCGGATGACGGGAAGGAAATTTATCGGCACAGCAGCACTCATATTATGGCCCAGGCCGTGAAAGACGTGTTTCCTTCGGCCAATCTCACGATAGGCCCGGCCATTCACGAAGGCTTCTATTACGACTTTTCCTTTGAACGGCCGTTCACGCCCGAGGATCTCGAAAAAATAGAGGCACGGGCACACGAGATTATACGAGAAAATTATCCCGTGCAGCGCCTGGAGATGTCGAAGGAAGACGCGATCAACCTGTTTCGGGAGAAAGGGGAAGCCTTCAAGGTCGAAATCATCGAACAGATCGAGGATGAAGCCGTCTCGCTCTACAAGCAGGGCAATTTCATCGACTTGTGCCGGGGGCCGCACGTGGGCGCGACCGGTCAGGTGAAAGCCTTCAAGGTGTTGAACGCCGCCGGCGCGTATTGGCGGGGGGATGAACGCAATCCCATGCTGCAGCGCATTTACGGGACCTCGTTCCCGACCCAGGCGGAATTGGACGCCCATCTCCAGAAGCTGGAAGAAATCAAACGCCGCGATCATCGCAAACTCGGCAAAGAACTGGATCTCTTCAGCAGTCCCGAAGACACGGGGCCGGGGTTGATCCTGTGGCATCCCAAGGGGGCGCTGGTTCGGTTGTTGATCGAGAATTTTTGGCGCGACAGCCACGTGCAGCACGGCTATGAATTGGTCTATTCCCCGCACGTGGCTAGGCTGGAGTTGTGGAAAACCAGCGGGCACGTGGACTATTACAAGGAAAACATGTTCGCGCCCATGGCCGTCGAGGCGGGTGAGTACCAGTTAAAGCCGATGAATTGCCCGTTCCACATCATGGTGTACAAGTCCCACTTGCGCAGCTACCGGGAGCTTCCCATTCGCTATGGTGAATTGGGAACGGTCTATCGCTACGAGCGGTCAGGGGTGCTGCATGGCCTCATGCGGGTCCGGGGCTTCACACAGGATGACGCGCATATCTTCTGCCGTCCGGACCAGATCGAATCCGAAGTCAAAAAGGTCCTCGATTTCACGATGTTTGTTCTCCGGCGTTTCGGCTTTACGGAGTTCGCGTTGTATCTGTCCACGCGACCGGAAAAAGCCGTCGGCGCCGTGGAAAAATGGGACCAGGCCACGGAGGCCCTCGAAGCCGCACTGAAAAGCAGCGGGTTCCCCTATGAGGTTGACCCCGGCGAGGGCGTGTTTTACGGGCCGAAAATCGATCTGAAAATCCATGACGCGTTGGGGCGGGCCTGGCAATGTTCGACGGTGCAAATCGACTTCAATAATCCCGAACGGTTCGGCTTGTCCTACATCGGGGAGGATGGCGCGGCGCACCAACCGATCATGATACACCGGGCGCTGATGGGCTCCATCGAACGGTTTTTCGGCATTCTGATAGAACATTATGCCGGGGCGTTTCCGACGTGGCTCGCCCCCGTCCAGGCCATCGTGCTGCCCATTACGGACAAACAGGCGGAGTATGCGTCACACGTCCGGGACCGCTTGGCGAACGCCGGGCTGCGCGCCTCGATAGACTTGCGAAAAGAAAAGGTAGGCCTCAAAATCCGCGAAGCCGAAAAAGCCAAGATTCCCTACATGCTCGTCGTGGGGGATCGGGAACGGGAGGCCCAATCGGTCTCCGTGCGAAAACGCAGCGGGACCGACGTTGGGACGTTGTCCATCACCGAGGTGCTTGATCTGATTCGACAAGATATGCCAACAGAACCAGAGACCAGTGTGTCAGTTCACTGATGGGTAGAACGGTCACTGCCAAGCATCGTGTGAACCACTTGATTCGGGTGCCCGAAGTCCGGGTGATTGGATCAGAAGGTGAACAACTGGGGATCCTCAAGACGTCCGAGGCGCTCAAACTGGCTCATGAGGGCGGGTTTGATTTGGTGGAAGTCGCTGCCACCAGCACGCCGCCGGTGTGCCGGATTATGGATTTTGGGAAATTCAAGTACGAACAGAGCAAGAAAGAACATAAAACGCGTCAGCATCAAAAGTCGACCCAGGTAAAGGAAATTAAATTTCGTCCGCGAACGGATAAACATGACCTCGAAACCAAGGTTCGCCAGATCCTGGAGTTTTTGGCGGGAGGGAACAAAACCAAAGTGACGGTCATGTTTCGAGGCCGGGAAATGGCCAACCAAAGTCTGGGTCGGTCGGCTATGGAAAAGGTTCGGGAAGAGCTCAAGGAGACGGCCACAATCGAAATGGAGCCGAGGATGGAAGGGCGCAATCTGTATATGATTGTGTCGCCCAAGAATTAAGGGGATGAGCATATGGCACGTATGAAGTTAAAAAGTCATTCGGGAGCAGCCAAACGGTTCAAGCGTACGGGAACCGGAAAATTTCTCAGGCGGAAGGCGGGATTGCGCCATATCCTGACGACGAAAAACGCCAAACGGAAGAGTCGTCTGAACGATACGGTGGTGGTGGCGAAACCGGATCAGTCCTCGCTGGCCAGGCTCTTACCGTATTCCTGATTTTTGGCGCCCCCGCACCTTGGTGTTTGGTCGGACAAGACGTGAATGCTCCGGGGCAGGGTGGCGCAACGCGGGTGCCAGGCAATTCCTCGGAGAGGAAGACAAGTTCAATATAACGAAGGAGTTCTAAGTCATGCCACGTGTCAAAGGAGGCCCCCAAACCCGTCGCCGTAGAAAAAAGCGGCTGAAATTAGCCAAGGGGCAGTATGGGGGCAGAAGCAAACTATTTCGGACGGCAACGGAATCAGTCGATAAAGGCCAGGTCTACGCGTACATCGGCCGGCGGCATCGCAAAAGAGATTTTCGGCGACTGTGGATTGCCAGGATCTCGGCAGCGGTCAAAGCGCACGGGTTATCGTACAGCCGGTTTATCCATGAGTTGACCAAAGCCAACGTGGCCCTGAATCGGAAGATGTTGTCGGAGATGGCCATTCACGATCCGGCCGGATTCAAATCCCTGACGGACATGGCCAAAGCCGCGGCCTAAACCCGTCACAATCTCATAGCGGTGATGAGGACAGCCGGTCGCTTCCTTGTCATCCGTCTCGATCCTGTCACAACGTAGTCTCCAGATGCCGGCGGAACCACTCGGCGAGCGTGGCCTCGTTGATCCGACCGCCGGCGACACCTTCCATGATCTGAATCGCATCCAAGGGGTCGAAGCGTACCGACGCTCGACCGGTTAACCATCAGCCTTGATAGTTCGACTTCTGAAAACAAGGGCGTGCTTCCGTTTGCGCCGTCACCAGCCGTTCAGATACGTCCTGTAGACCATGAAGGGTCCGCCCGAAGGCACCCGGTGATTGGTGGTCAGGAATCACTGCTCTTCCGGCAATTCCGGGTGGTCTTCCGAACTCGTCAGGGAAATATTTTCGATCCTGTCGAGAGGCCGCTCCAGGCCGCGGGTTCGAGTGGTGACCAGCTCGTGAAAGTCGACGCTCAGACCGTCGATTCGGCGACGCTGACCCCCGACGACCTCCTTGCGGCGATGCGCCGGCACATCGACCTGGAGAAGATATCGATATTCCGCGCCGGCGACTTCGCTAACAACCCGCCGCGGTAACGCCAGCGTTCAGGCCTTAGCGATTCGGCCTGCTTGCCGACCGAGTCGCGCCGCACGATACGGGTATCCCGGCACCGGCCAATTCAGCAACCGCTAACGGCGTCCACGCCCCGGATGCTCCCGCCAGCCGTCGCCTCATGACGGCGACCTGGGCACATCCTCTACGGGATCACGTGATACGAGTGCAGTGGACTCGCTCCCGCTAAAACTTGAAGGTGAAGATTGGGATCGTGTGTCGACCCGGCGGTTCGGGTAGCGGTTCGGGTATGGTGAAGTCCAGGGCCTTGTGCTGGGCGGGCACGGCGGACCAGCCTTCGTAGATGTTGCCATCGAAGTAGAAGCGCCGAGTCGTGCCGGGCCCCGTGGTCGGACTAGCTGGCGTGAAGAGTTCGTAGGAACGCTCCGGCGGATGTGGGCCGATTCGATCGACGTGAGGCACGTACTCCCTGCGACCGTCGCCGTCGATGTCCGCTCGAATCCAGTCGAGGCGGAGCAGGCGATGGTAGCTGCCGTCGGTGATCATGCCGCGCAGTTCGGCGTTGAACCGCGAGATAATTAACTTAGCGTCCGGAAGCGACCGGCGGACGGCGAGGTGAAGCGAGCGTGTGAGCAGCGGCGCCGAGCCGAACGCCAGCCGCGTTCGAGCTTCTTCTCCGTGGTTGCTGATGAGGTACTGGATCACCAGGTCGTCTATCAGCGTGTAGTCCACCTCACCGTTGAGGAGTCTTGCGACGCTGTCCTCTTCGCTGTCCGAGCCAACATAGATTGGCCCGTCCGTCGTCTCGACGACCTTGCCATATTCGTACCCGGCGACCACGGCGATCCGCTTGCCGGCGAGATCGGCAAGCGAGGTCGCGGACACGTCGCTGCCCTGCCGCCCGACGAGGATCAACCGGTTCTCGAGATACGGCTGTGAGTAAATCAGCACGCGTTCGCGCTCCTTCCCCCCCCTCCAGAGAGCCGCGCTTCCATCGAACTCGCCGCTCAGCAGTGAGGGCGTCAGCCTGGCCTCGTCCACGATGACCGTTTCAGCGGTGACCCCCACGCGTTCGAGAGCCTCTCCGACCAGATCGAGGGCGAATCGCGGCTGTCCTGGCTCGTTGGTGAACGGCGGCCATACCGTCGTCACGAACTGCAGCTGCCGCTCCTGCGCTGACGCTATGATCGGTATGGCGATATTTAGGAGTAGCAGCGCTCCGGTTGTCCACCGGATCCAACACAGAAGCCGTGTTTGGCTCATGGGTCGTGAACTGTCTATTTCACGTGCGTCGTTCACTGACACGTCCTTTCTCCCATGCCCATCTCGTTCGATAGTGTAACTCATGGGCGCTACTCTCCTGAAACAGAGTAGTCGAGAGGTGCCGGTATTTCAATCCAAAAAGGGAACACCCAGCAGTTCCCGCTAGCCGAAGACATCGAGTAAAAATGCGGCCCACGGCGGGTCGGCAAAAAAGTTTTTCGTAAATTGTTCTGGCTAGGCCAGTATGATGGCGCGGTATTCTCAGGCGCCGGGTCATAAAACATTGCGGAGTTTCTCACGTCGCACTCGACGCTCCAGACGCCGGCGGAACCACTCGGCGAGCGTGGTTTCGTTGATCCGACCGCTGGCGACACCTTCCATGATCTGAATCGCATCCAAGGGGTCGAAGGTGAGCCGTTGACCATTATCGGCCAGGAACAGGCGAGCGACAACCCAGGCGGTACGCTTGTTGCCGTCGATGAAGCCATGGTTCTTCACGAGGCCGTAGGCATAGGCTGCGGCAAGATCAGCCGCATCTGGGTCGCTGTAGCTCGCGAGGTTTACCGGATGAGCCAGAGCCGATTCAATCGCCCCCGAATCGCGAATGCCTTCGGCCCCGCCATGCTCGGCGAGTTGGCGGTCATGGATCGCAAACACGACACTCGGTTCAACCCAACGCCATGGACTCGAATCTTCAGTGCTCACTTGGCCAGCGCTCGCAGTACCTCCCGGTCGTCATGCATAATGTCTTCGGCCAGCGCGAACTGACGCGCAAAATCGGGATCATAGGGCGTGAGCCGGTATCCGCCATCCGGCGCCTCGGTCAAATAGAGCGTGTCACCCTTCTTCACCTTGAGTTTGGCCATAGCCTCTTTGGTGAGGATCACCCCGGAAGACGCCCCGACCGTCGTAATTTTGAAGGAAAGCATGTCAACCTCCCAGCTATATAACTATAATTATATAGCCCTGTTGTAAAACACTTCAAGTCGAAGCGTATCGACAGTGTACGTAGCGTCAGCATTTCTTTGTTGATTTCGACTTTTCCGGTCACTAACTCTCGGCGCACAGCCAGTCCATGTCGAGCTCGAATACCGAGATGGGGACGGAGATGCCCCAGTTCTCCAGGACTTCGGGGTGGAGTTCGCCGATCAGCCCGACGGATTGTCCCTGGGAGAGGATGGTGCCCGCTCGGCCGTCCAGGAAGGATTCGTGACTCAGGGGCTCGAGTTCATAGTCCTTCACCAGATAAAACATCAGCATGTCCAGGCAGGTGTGCACTTCGGAAAAGTTTGCATGGGGATGGGCAATGACGACTCCCAGTTGAACCATGGTCCGTGACCCGAGTTCATGGGTCGAATCGGGGATCGCGACTTCACCGATTTCAAAAAGCCGGTGGGGGTAGAACGCGCGGGGCGAGGCCGTCTCCACGCGCAACAGCGAAGGCAGGATCCAGGATCGGAGACAGGAGAAGCTCTGTGACATGACGTTGTCCACTTCCACGACCTGGTCGGCGGCAGGCAGTCCCATCCGATCGACAAGCTCTTCACGGGACAGCAGAATATTGGAAAAGATTTCCTGGAACCCCTGCCCGATCATGTGATCGCGGATGTAATCGGACATCATTTCCAGAGCCGATAACGAGCCCACGGTAAACTGGGCCGGCATCAGCGGAACAAACGAGTCGTACCCGCGACTGATCGCCACGTCTTCCGCCACGTCCACCGGATGCATGAGATCGCTTCGATAGTGCGGTAACCGCACCGCGAGTATATGGCGGCTCGCTTTGACTTCATACCCATAGGCCCGCAAGGTCTGTTGCACGAGTTCGGCGTCGAAGGGGAGTCCGAGGGCGGAGTCAATGGCTTTCAGGGGAATTTTCTGCACGTCGCTGATGTCGCAGGGAGTTCTGAGCGACTTTCCCCACTCCGTGTCATACGGATACTGAATGTCGATCGGGTCGATGACAGCTCCGCGGTCGGCCAGATTCGTGGCAAAAATGTTCAGTGTCAGGAGAACCATTCGCATATCCGTGCCCGTGACTTCGACCAACAGGTCTGAATCACCGGCGTGGACCTGCCCGATGTCTTGGCTGTTGATGATGGGGGGAAAGGATAAAATCTGGCCTTCCGTATCCCACAGTAAAGGCAGCAGGGGCTGATCAACGAGAATGGAGCCGTACTCGATGCCTTTGGGATGAACCGTCAGGATCTCCTGAAGGGTCAGTTTTTCGGAAAGTCCGAGAGGCGTGAATCGGGCTTCAGTGGGTTTCACCAAACCATAGGTCACGGGGAACCGGATCCGGGAAAGTCGATACAGTCCCACCGATACGGTTTTTCGTTTATGGCCGTACAGATCGGCCAGCTTCTCCTGTGCCTGAATGAGTTGCGTCAGGCTTTCCTCGGTGACGGTATATCCCGTGGCCGTACAGGCCGCCACGTACGGTCGCACCCGTTCGAGTCCCTCGGCCACCAGAATGCTCCGTTTGGGTTTGGTCTTGGTTTGAAGGAAAGGATAGGCCAGCGGCGACCCTTGCAACTTGATCCGAATCTGCCGCGCAATCCCTTCCACGCTCCACAGATCCGGCCGGTTGCTGTCCTGAAGTTCCAGCCGGATTTCGCCGGTGGCCTGGGTATAATCTTTTAATTCCCCTTTGACCAACGGCAACCACGACTCCAGTTGCTCAAGCGGAGCCGTTCGCCCGAGAAGCCGTTCAAAATCTTTCTGAAAAAAGGAAATCGTCGGCATTTATGCAAACCGCCCGCGCAAGGTGCGAACTTTTTCAAGGTCGACGGAAAAGAGTTCGCGAATATCGTGAATGCCCAAGGCCACCATGGCCATTCGATCCAGACCCAAACCCCATGCAATCACCGGCACCGTGACTCCCAGGGGTTGGGTGACCTCAGGCCGGAACAAGCCGGCGCCCCCCAATTCCATCCAGCCGAGTTTCGGATGACGGACGTGCAGTTCCACGGACGGTTCCGTGAAAGGAAAATAGGCCGGGAAAAACTTGCTTTCCTGAGCCTGCGCCATTTCTTTGGCAAAGATGGTAAGCAGACCCAGCAGCGTTCGAAAATTGATATCGTCGCCCAACACGATTCCTTCGATCTGAAAGAAATCCGTGGCATGCGTCGCGTCCACCTGGTCATAGCGAAAACACCGGGCCATGGAAAAATATTTGCCGGGTACCAGGGGATTCGACGCCAGGGTTCGGGCCGAAACGGCCGTGCCCTGGCTTCGCAGGATCAAGCGACGCGCCCGTTCCTTGTCATAGCGATAACCCCACCCGCTTGAGCCGGTCGGCCCGCCGTGCTCATGGGTGGCTGCCACTTGAGAGAGAAACGGTTCGGCGATCGTCTCCGCATGGGTCGGAGTTTTCACAAAGTAGACGTCGTGGATGGCCCGCGCCGGATGGAATTGGGGCATATACAGGGCATCCATGTCCCAAAATTCGGTCTCGACCAGGGGGCCTCGCATTTCCTGAAATCCCATGGCGACCAATTTGTGTTTGACCAGGTCGAGAAATTCTCTGTAGGGATGCCGCCGTCCGGGAGCGACCCGAGGGGGTCTCAGGGAAATGGTGTATTTCCGGAAACGCTTGCTGCGCCATGAGCCGTCCTTGAGCATATCGGGCGTCAGTTGGGAGACTTCTTCCACGGCCCCGGCATGACAGCGTTTCGCCACCGCCTTTCCGGTTTTGGTCGGGGTGTACTCGCGTTGAACCCGGTCATCGATACGAAACGGCTCCTGGGCGCTTCCCCGTTTCACCGCGTACTGGCGTAAAAGGGCTTGTTGGTCCGGCGAAAACGAGAGAAGTTCCTGTGGGCTCTCTTTCACCTGGTTCAAGAGCGTTTGCAGTTTCTCAACAGTGGGACTCGGCGTCTCGGTGGCTTCAATGCGGCCGCCGGCTCCCAAGGCGATGGCCCCCTCTTTTTTGAGCAGACCAAAGGCTCGACTGAGTTCCGCGGGAGGGAACGTGTTCAGGCCCTGTAAATCTTTCACGGTGAACGATCGCCCCTCCTCGGCCCCTTGCCGGCACGTTTTCACGATCCACTCAGGGGGAGAGCCGATTTCCAGGTAGCGATGCCCGACCTCCGTTAACCCCACCCAGGCGGTGGTGACTTCGGAATGGATGCGGACCAGCTCTTTTGCTTGAAGCCACCCCAGGGCCATGCTGACTTGGGACGGCTCTAATCGGGAGATTTCCTGTAAGGACGAATCAGAGACCGGCTTGTCCGCGGATTGGCTGAAAGCCGCCAGCAGGTTGATTTCGAGAGGATGCAAACTGTCATACACAGCCGAGGTCTGCATGGACTTAGCGCGGTTGGAGTTCGCGGGCAACGGTGCGGAACGCGGCAATCGTGTCGGCATAATTCGGGCTTCGAAAAATCGCCGACCCCGCGACCAAAACGTCGGCCCCGGCTTTGAGCACGTCCCCGGCGTTCTCGACTTTGATGCCGCCGTCCACTTCCAGTAGGGCGTGGCTGCCGGTCCGGTCGATGAGCTGCCTGGCACGCCGGATCTTATCAAGACAGGCAGGGATAAAGGCTTGTCCTCCAAACCCCGGATTGACCGACATGATCAGCACCAGGTCAACGTCCGCGACGACTTCTTCGAGGGCGCTCAAGGAAGTCGACGGGTTGAGCGTGACCCCGGCCTTGACCCCAAGCTCTTTGATACATTGAATGGTACGGTGTAAATGGGGACAGGTTTCCGTATGCACCGTGAGATAGTTGGCGCCGGCTTGGGCAAAGTCGGGAATGCAGGTATCCGGATTCGTCACCATCAGATGGACGTCGAGGGGCAGGGCGGTCACTTTTCGCAGCGACTCGACAATGGGAGGGCCGATCGTCAGGTTCGGCACGAAATGTCCGTCCATCACGTCCACGTGCAGAAGGTCGGCCCCCGCGGCTTCCACCGAGGCGATTTCATCGGCCAGGTGCGCGAAGTCGGCGGAGAGAATCGAAGGAGCAATGTGTATGGTTGCGGGACTCATCTTCTACGTTCGTCGAAGTCGTGCGGCAAAAAACCCATCCATATTGTAATGGAAACCGGACGTGAGGAAATCGCCGTCCGGGTTCGTCAGGGAATGCGCATGTGGAGGAAGCCAACCTGCCGACGATTCATGGCAAAATTCCGGGTGGTCCTGGCAAAAACGAGAAACGACCTGTGTGGTTTCCTCAGGCTCCGTTGAGCACGCACTATAGACCAAGACTCCGCCCGGTCTCAAGTAAGGAGCCACCTGTTCCAGGATGCCTGATTGACGTTCAGCGTGCCGATCGAGTTGCGAGGCAGTCTTCTGCCATTTCGCTTCGGGATGGCGACGGAGCACCCCTAAGCCCGAGCAGGGCGCATCCACCAGGATGCGATCAAACCCCGTCCGGCCCCAGGTATCGTGAAACGCCGGCGAGGCAAAGGAGATCTCCTCAGAGATCTCGGCCGTTTGCACACACGTGATGCCCAGTGTCTGCAGATTCGATTCCAGGCGTTTCAGGCGCCGGGGTTCCGGATCGGTGGCCACGATTTCCCCCTGGTTCTGCATCAACGCCGCGAGATGTGAACACTTCCCTCCGGGAGCTGCGCACGCGTCCAGGACACGCTGTCCGGGCTTGACGTCCAACAGCAGGGAAACCAATTGGGCGGCCTCATCCTCTACGTAACACCAGCCCTCCTGTAACACGGGCAAGGCCTGTAACGACCCACATTTCTCCAGAATGAGTCCCTGGGGGCTGACCGCCGTCCGGGACACCGTATACCCTTCTTCACCAAGCCTGGCTTCGAGTTGCTCGCGAGAACAGTGGAGCGTGTTGGTTCGCAACGTCAGGGGTGGGATGGTGAGGGTGTGCCGGCACATCGCTTCCGCTTCCTCGAGACCCCATCTGTCGAGCCAGCGTTGCGTCAACCAGTTCGGGCAAGAATACGTGACGGACAGACCGTTCACCGGATCGAGATCCATATCCGGCCATTCGACTTCCGTCCGGTTCAAATTCCGAAGAATACCGTTTACCACGCCACTCCAGTCCCGGCCCTTGACTCCTTTGGCGAGTTTGACCGATTCGTTCACCGCGGCGGAAACCGGGATGCGATCCAAATAGCGCATCTGATAGGCGCCGAGTCGCAGGATGGCAGCCACGACCTTCGGCAACCGGTGAACGGGACGACTCGCGACGGCGTTCAATTGCCAATCCAGCGAGGCCCGGTGGCGGAGCACCCCGTACACGAGTTCAAACGCCAGGGCCTGGTCTTCGTGCGACAGGTTCGCGTGCGTGGCGGACTTGGCAAACGCATCGTCGGCAAAGCAGTTTTGCCGTTCGACGGCCAGGAGGGTTTGGAGGGCCAGCAGCCGGCCTGGCACCGCGTGCCGAATACGCTTCACCTTCCCACAGTATCATAGAGGACGGGAAAACGTGATCACGGCTGCTTCGCGTTCCCAAAACAGGAAAAGCCGTTTCTTTTCAATCACCATAAAGGTCATCTCCCATCCCTGCCGGCCGAGTTCGTTCATCCGTTCTTCCATCATTTCAACCGGGAGTTTGCTGGCCCCAAACAGCAGGCTCCCGATTACGCCTTCAACCACAACCTCGACTCTATATTCACGTGCCATACTCCTTCCTCCATTTCAGCAGTGTTGGTGAGGGTGAGAACCGCCGAGATTAAGAAATTTTCCGCACCCGTCCCCTTGTAGCGCTCAATTGACTCGCCAGCTTGATGGCTTCCACAAGGCTTTGGGGATCGGCCGTGCCTTTTCCGACGATGTCATAGGCCGTGCCGTGATCAACGGAGGTGCGAATGATCGGCAACCCGACCGTGAGGTTGACGCAACGTCCGAACGCCACGGTTTTGAGAGGGATCAGTCCCTGATCGTGATACATGGCCACCACGACGTGATACGCGCCGCGGACCGCGGCGCCGAACAGCGTATCGGCCGGAAGAGGGGCTGAAGCTTGAATGCGGGCTCGCCTGGCAAGACGAACGGCCGGCGCAATGCAGTCCCTCTCTTCATTGCCGAACAACCCGTGCTCGCCCGCGTGAGGATTGAGGGCCGCCACGCCGATCCGGGGCGTCGGGATCCTGAAATGGTCTTTCATGGCGCGATGCGCGAGTCGAATGGCCTGAAACACGCGTGGGGTCGTCAAGGCGTCGGGAACGTCCCTGAGCGCGAGATGCGTCGTCACGAACAGAATTTTCAAGGGCCCGCCCAGTAACATCATCCCGACCTGTTTCGTGCCCGTCAGGTCGGCCAGCAGTTCCGTATGCCCGGGGTAGTGATACCCGGCAAGGTGAAGCGCTTCTTTATTGATGGGAGCCGTGACCATTCCCGAGACACAGCCGCTCTCCGCCCACTGCACAGCCGTCTTGATGAACTCGACCGAAGCCGCTCCGGGGCCCTTGGCGGGTTGGCCTGCGCGGACGCGGCCCAACGGAGTTTTCAGAGGATCAAAAACCGGGATTCGGCCCCTGCGTATGACCGGCCCCCATCCGTGATCGCCCTGCAAGGGGGTCACCGTGAGGGAAGAGGACAGGCGACGGGTTTCCCGTTGGAGCACCGGTACCGATCCGATCACGATGGGACGACACGCGCGCCACACAACGGGAGACGCCAGGGCCTTGACGATCACCTCGGGTCCGATCCCGGCCGCGTCACCCATGGTCACGGCAAGCAAGGGTCGTTGTCGTGTCGGACGATTCGGCATGAGTTACGAACGGCGGCCCCTGTCCCGGACCGATTGCATCACCTGTTCGATGACCTCTTGAACAGGGATCCCGGTTTTTTTTGCGATGGCCTGGCAGTCTTGAAATTCGGGCCGGTATTTGACGGTCTTGCCCGCGCGAACGGTTTTTACCCGGACACGGCCTTGCGGCAGGCGGATCGTTTGCATTGAACGGGACAGCGTGGTCCGGTTAATGGGTTGGCTCCGCACGCCGAGGGTCGTCGTTTCACGAAAGAGCAGTTGCGTCAGTATTCCGGCGTGCTCGGGGTGGGCCAGGACCGTGAGAATGATCCCCGGCCGGTTGCGCTTCATGATGGTCGGGGTCAAGCTGACGTCGAGGGCGCCGTGCTCGAACAGGCGTTCCATGACTGCTTCGTACAGTTGAGGGTTCATGTCGTCGATGTTGGTTTCCAACTGGATGACCTGGTCCGCCTCAACGCCCTCTCCCCCAGAGGAAGGTGTAAGGTCAGGAGTGCCAAGAAACACGCGCAACACGTTCGGCCAGTCGGGCGGATCGGCCGTGCCTGCTCCGTACCCGACCGCGCCGGGCACCACGAGCGGAAGCGGGGCAAAGGTTTGACTCAGGGTGGTGAGCAAGGCCATGCCGGTCGGAGTGGTCAATTCCATGGCAGGGCCTTGGGAATAAATGGGGTGGCCTTTCGCCAATTCGGCCACCGCGGGTCCGGGAACCGGCAGAAGGCCATGGGCACTGTCGATCGTTCCCGACCCGACGTTGACGGGGGTCGCACTGAAGGTCTTCACCCCCAGTTCATGACATCCGAGCAGCCCGCCCACAATATCGACTAGGGCATCGATCGCCCCGACTTCATGAAACGAGACAGTGGCGGGATCCTGGCCATGCACGGTTCCTTCTGCCGTGGCCAGGCGTTCGAAGACTGTCAGCGCCTGTTTTTTGACGTTGGGCGGCAGACGGCTCGCAGTCAGAAGCCGTCGGATTTGTGGCCAGGAACGCCGTTTTTCCGCGACCCGGGGGATGACGACGTCCACTTTCGTCGCGTGGATCGGTCCGCGGTGGACTTTCGAGACTTTGAGACGGTATCCGGAAAGCGGAAGCGCCTTGAGGCCTTGTCGAAGGGCTCTCGGCGAAAGCCCGACGTCCACGAGGGCCCCCAACGTCATGTCCCCGCTGATGCCGGAAAAACAGTCAAAGTGAAGATGCATGGCGATCCTTCATGCCACGTTCGGGTTAAAAGACGCTTGACGCGATACCCGCGTCACGGTATGTAAACACTTGGCGGATTGTGGATTCTGGATTGTGGATTGTCAATTCACACTCCGCGATCAGCAAGCCCCAATCAAAAATCAGCAATCCAAAATTCCAATGATCACCTCTCGTCTGACCTTCATCGTCCTGGCGACGCTTCTGGCGTTTGCGCTGGCGCCCGCGGCCCTCGACGCCAAACGGAAAAAGCGGCCTTATCAGCCTCCACTCAAAATCGTGGACGTCACGACCTCACCCGTGCCCTTTGCTCCGGGGGATGGGCCCATGACCATCGCGGTGACCGTGGAGTTGCCCAAGAACGTGGATCGGTTCGATGTGCTCGAAATCTCTTCCCTCATCAGTGTGCCTACGCGGCGCTCCATTCGATTCCTGGTGAACCGGCAACCCCTGGACCGGGTGAACATCGAGGACGGCAAGCCTCGCATGAAGACCACCCTGCTCTGGGACGGGAAAGACCAGACCCGGCAACACGTGCGTCAAGGCACGTATTCCTATGAAGTCCGGGCCAAATTGATGGCCCGTGAGGAAGGATTTACCAAGGTCAAGATCGTCTCGCCGTTTGCAAGAGGCACGCTCGACGTATCTTCCCCTTGAGCCCTCGACAAGTAACGCCCGCATTTGGAACACGCGCCATTCGTTTCGGATGAAACGGGTTCCGATCTTTTGCAAGAGGACGGTAAAAATCCACGTGCGGAAGATCAATCTGAAAATGGCGGAGATGCTGAAAAAGTTGTGCCGTGAATCAACGGCGATTACGGCCGATCGACCAGGGCGTTGATTCGATGCGCCAAATGTCCGGCGCCGAATCCGTTGTCGATATTCACCACACCGATTCCCCCGGAACACGTATTCAACATCGTGAGTAAAGGGGCAAGCCCCCCGAAGTGCGCGCCGTAGCCCCTGCTGGTGGGTACGGCTATGAGCGGGGTCTGCACCAGACCGCCCACCACGCTGGGCAGGACGCCATCCATGCCAGCCACGACAATCACCACGCGCGCGCGTTGGAGACGATCAACCTGATCGAACAGCCGGTGGACCCCGGCCACCCCCACGTCGAAAATCGTCTCGACGGCGCTCCCCATCGTCATGGCGGTCACCTTGGCTTCTTCCGCAACCGGGATATCCGCGGTGCCGGCGGTCACGATCACGATGTCGCCTTGCAGGGGGTTGGGCGCGGACGGCTGAATTACCACGACTCGCGCCGATTGATGATACACGGCCTTCCGGCTCACTCGTTTGAGCGCACGCGCGACGGAAGGATCGGCGCGTGTCGCAAGCACCGGCTGTTTGTGTTTGAGCAAGCCCCGGGTCAGGGTGACGATCTGCTTCTCGGTCTTCCCTTCGCAGAGAATCACCTCCGGCGAGCCGTGACGCAACGTGCGATGGTGATCCAGCTTGGCAAATCCCAGGTCTTCGTAGGGAAGGGTGCGCAGTTGTTCAAGCGCGTTCGCAATCGACGTGGATCCGGTTTGAACCGACTTCAAGAGGGATTCGAGAATCGACGGGTTCATGGTGGTGAAAAGGTCAGCCGGAGTGGCCGGAACTCGCGAAAGGGGTTTCTTCTTTGGCTGATCGTGCCATCAGATCAGCGACGATTCGCTTGGGCGCTTTGCCTTCGAACAACATCGCGTGGACGCCTTGAACAATCGGCATTTCCACCTGAACCCGGCGAGCCAATGCCATGGCGGCCTTGGTGGTCCGAACGCCTTCGGCCACCGTCACCGTTTCGTTCAGAATATCCTCCAACCGCCGGCCACGGCCCAATTGCAGTCCCACGGTATGATTGCGACTCAAGGCGCCCGTGCAGGTCAGCACCAGATCCCCCAAGCCTGAAAGGCCGTAGAATGTATGCACGTCGGCTCCGAGCGCGACGCCCAGTCGAATCACCTCGGCCAATCCCCGGGTGATCAGCGCGGCCCGGGCATTCAGCCCCAAGTCCAGGCCATCCACAACGCCGGCCGCAATGGCCATGACATTTTTGAGTGCCCCTCCCAATTGCGCCCCGATAACATCCGTTCCGGTGTACACCCGGAAGGATGCGGACATGAACACCATTTGCAGATGAGCCGTGAGCGCGGCATTCTGACCGGCCAATAGAACGGTCGTGGGTTTGTCCTGACTCACTTCAGCGGCAAAGCTGGGCCCCGTGAGGACGGTGATGCTCTCCGTCCAACCGGGCGGCAGTAGATCGTTGAGTACCTGGGACATCAATTGATGCGACTCCTCTTCAATCCCTTTTGACGCCACGACAATCGGAAGAGGCTCGGAAAGGGAAGGTGTCAGTTGCCGCACCACGGGTCGCATGGCATGAGAAGGCACGGCCAACACGATCAAGCCGTTGCCGGTAACCGCGTCCTGGAGAGAGTGTGTGGCCGAGATCGCCTCGGGAAGAGTGACGCCCGGCAAAAACAGGGAATTTTCCCCTTTGAGATTGATGCTCCCGACCACCTCGTCCTCGTAGGCCCAGAGCTTGACCGTAAGTCCCTGGTTCACCAAATGGCGGGCGAGCGTGGTGCCCCAGGCACCAGCTCCAATAACCGACGCAGTGTGAATGTCAGGGAGAGAAGTCGTCATAACGTTCGTTCGTGCAAGGTGGAAACGGGTGCGGGATTATAGGAACGGTCTTTCAGGACTGTCAATTCCTGAGAGAACGAATCAAGAACCATCCATCGTCTGCATCATACCCGCTTACGTCGACCACGTCCTCTCCGAAGAATTTTCATTTTACGAGCATAATTGAGTAAAATTACTCACCATAATGAGTAAAACGGAATTTATCCGCCCAGTCCGGGATGACCCTGGCCGAAGCGCGCGCAAACCGCGAGTTCTGGGGAAGACTGGTGGAATCCGCCGTGGGTGCCCACTTGGTCAACGCATCGGCTGGCGGAGCGTGTCAGGTCTTCTATTGGCGGGACCGCAACCGCGAGGTGGATTTCGTCGTGCGGGCGGGCAAGCGCATCGTGGCGATCGAAGTGAAGGGCGGACACGCACGTCACGCCCTGCCGGGAATGACCGCGTTTGCCCAAGCCTTTCGACCGACCAGAAAACTCCTCGTGGGCGGCGACGGACTCACCGTGGAAACCTTCTTGTCCATGCCGATTGAGGATTGGTTACTGGCATGACCAATATGACCGAATGCCGAGTCGCGAGCAAGCGTGGTGCCCCAAGCCCCTGCTCCGATGACCGCGCAGTCTGAATGGCAGGGAGAGAAGCTGTCATCACTTTCGTTCTTGCAAGGTGGAAATGGGTGCGGGACTATAGGAACGGCCTTTCAAGACTGTCAATTCTAGACGGACCGTCTATTGTGAAGTAGAATAAACCCGATCGGGAGTGTGTAACAAGACTTGCTCCTTTACGGCAGAGAAAGATGCATGGCAAGTGGAATACCGTGGGGTTTTTTAAATCAGCCACGCCGAAAGCCGTGACAGATTGCCTTCAGGCCGGGGCCGATTTGAATGCGCGGGACGAAAGAGAATACTCGACTCCCCTCCATCTGGCCGCGAGGCACAGCGAGGATCCTGCCGTCATCAATGCCTTGCTGAACGCCGGGGCGGACCCGAACGCGCGTGACAAACACAGTGCTACGCCTCTGCATATTGCTGCCATGAAAAATGAAAATCCCGCCGTCATCACCGCCTTGCTGAACGCCGGAGCCAGTCCAAATGCCGACAACCGCTACACTCCTCCCCTGCATTGTGCGGCTAGGTATAATAGAAACCCCGATGTCATCAATGTCCTGTTGAATGCCGGGGCTGACCCGAACGCGCCGAACGCGCGCGATAGGCAGAACCGCACCCCACTGCATTTAGCAGTTCAGTACAGTCAAAACTCTGCAGTCATCACCGCCTTGTTGGACGCTGGGGCTGACCCAAGCGCGCGTACCAAAGACAGTAAAATCCCTGGGAATTTTGCAAAGGAGAACAAAGCACTCAAGGCCTCAGATGTCTATGAGCGGCTGAAAGCCAGATCGTGAGGTAGTATGGAACGGATCGTGGATCTGCCAGAAGACGTTTTCTCCTATCCTCTCGCTTCTTCCAGTATCGAAGACGCCGGGCGCACTTTGATTTTCCCTCTTTGTACCTGTGCGAGATCATGCGCCTGCTGAAGTGCGAGCCAACTCTGTGCGGTACCGCCAAACGCTTTTTTCAGTCGCACGGCCATTTCCGGTGAAATCCCGGCTTGGCCATTTAGGATCCTCGACAGCATGTGTCTGGTAATCCCCAGTATCTTTGCGCCGTCAGTCACCGTCAGTCCGAGTGCTTCGAGGCAATCCCGCCTGATCGAGCGGCCCGGATGCGGTGGTCTGTGGGGAGTATTGGGCATGTGTCAGGAAAGATCCGGCATTGGCTATAGCCGTTCCAATATCTTGCCGCTTCCTCGTAGGACGAGTTGATGATTAAGCGGTCCATGTTGGTCTAAAACACTACTCTCTCTATACCCTAACCGGTTGCCTGATTCCTAGCTTGATTATTTGGTATAGATCGATGCTTTCTTGCTCGGCAACCTCCAAAGTAACTGCCAGACCGTACGGAATCTCATCATCAAGGGTGCCAGCATCGGCCGCGCACTCAACAAAAAGCTCCAGGTTGTCTTCCGACAGTCGGTTCTTGTTCAATTCAAAAATCTCATGCTGAACAGTTCCCTTACGTACTTGCTGCCAGTCCGTCTCTTGCCGTTGGTGTCCTTGATCTCCTTTCAGGACATTCCCATCGAAAAACAGCTTTGCGCGACGCAAGCCGATATGGAAAGAGTTGATCGGAGAAAACCACGCAAGAGTGACTGTTAATCGCAGATAATCTTGAACAGAAATGCCCGCCGGTAGAGGGAAAATAAAGCGGTGCCTTTGTCTCTCACTTATGCTTCCACAACCAATGGCCGTAGCCCTTGTCCGCGTACATTCCAGCACTTTTCCAATGTTAATATTCCCATACCCAATATACTTGGAAAGGTATCGTTTGAATTTCATGCTATTTGTCGGACTCTTCAAGTGCTCATAGGCTTTACCGTTCTCACCTCGTGAAGCACTATGAACCAGCAACGTCTTTAGCAGCACCGCATCGTAATCGGCAGACAAGATGTCGGCGTGTTCCTCTCTCAATTCCTCAAGCATTTCAAATATATGACCGGCTCCATGACTTACAATTGCCGCCGCAATACTGGTACCAGCCTGATGGGAAGTATTCGCAAGTATTTCGGGTCTGGTCCCCGGACAGGCCGCTTGGACACCGGGAGGATCATTACTGATGACGGGGTGGAGAAGATTATCTTTAATCGGGTCTTTATCGTACAAAAGCCTGCCACCCTGGACATAAATCTCAGGTTTAATTGCATTGCGGTAACCCGACCCAACGCGGCTGTATGGAGATGGGAGGTTCATATCTTCAATCGGGTCAAAACCGCGCCTAGAACTACGTAGTGTACCGGAAGAATCGCCTTGTAGTGCCCCAACCGTCAGCGCGTTCATGGATTCGGCAGGAGAAAGCAAACGATGATTGCGCTGATTTTGATCTATCCCCTTTAGAAGGTCTTGCCTGCGATTTTCCTTATCCCCATCAAACGGCCCGGCATCAGAATCGGCCAGGCGAATGGAAGCAAGATAGTTGCCGGCGCTTACGATGAACAGGACTTTGTGTTTGAAAGACAGCCAATCTAGTAGCCGCGCCCAAGGAGACATTTGATTTAGATACTGTTGCTGGATATTCCCAAGTGAAAGATTAATCACACGTACACCCGGTGCTGCAGGAGCGTCTCCTTCGAAAATTTCTCTGACTGCTCTTTCGATGATGTCTTCTTGAAAACGTTCGGGAGGTATCTGTTCATCACCATTTACAGGATTAGGCTTCATAATCGGACGGACATAGATACGACGTGTCAGGGATATGATCTCGGTTTGAGATAGACTGAGGTCGCCATGGCATATCAAAGACGCCATAGCGGTGCCGTGCTTTTGCTGGGAAGGTTCGTAATCCCGTTGATATTCTTCCGGGTCGTAGAAATTGATGCGATTATCGAGGCAAGTGTGTCTCAACATGGGAGCGCCGTCCAGGAGCGCCAGTACCGGTGGCTTGTCTTCAACGGGTACTAAAGTTATGTTGGACGGATGCTCTGGTAGTTCTCCTTCGGCATCAATTTGTTGCCCAATGGGTCGAAAGTACCTAACGGCTTCACTATCAAAAATAGGAGGAAATTCATCAGTTGGTTTAACCGCATCCCAGTTGTGCTCAAGCACGTTTTCTATGCTGCCAATAGGCAAGCTGGCTTTCAACGCATGAAAGGCTATATCTTCGATACAAATTGACTTACCTACATTACCACCCGTGTTTTCCACCTTTATTTGGATTTCGTTCAGGCGTCTATTTCGTTTAGCTGCGTCTTTAGAGTAATGCAACTCGATTTCAAAGTGCACGTGTGAATCGGTTCCTTTCTTGATCTGATATTCTTCTTTCCAAGCGTCCAAAATACCTGTATCCCTCAGCCGGTCCCTTCTATCCCATCGCCGCAGAGTGATAAGGTACCGGAAAACTTCTTTGAACTTTCCAACCCCGTCCTTAAGTGTTTCGCGGCGTTGCCAGAGACCAAGTAGTCTATCCGTTGCTTGTTTGTTACTGGACAAAATATAAAAACGTCCTCCTTTGATCTTCTTGCCTGTTTTCTCATCATAAAGATCGTGTAGTTCAATATCATCCACATCCATTTCCGCCAGCCATTCCAACCCGGGAATTTTATTTACGGCATTTTGCAGTCCGTCAATTCGGCTGGAAGTCTCCATAACGAGGACCCTCTCCACATCTCCTGGTTCATCCGATACGAAAGCCCCTTGGATTTGAGCAAACTGCTGCTCTATTCTCTCGACTTGTCCAATTCTGTCTGTCGGGGCAGGCATTTGCGAGCCCCCGCCGTGGCCTTTTGGCTTGGACACCGGTTCCGGTTTGGGAAAAAAGAGAAGTGGCCGTTCAGGCATCGTGTCTAGAGGTCGCTTTGGTTATCTTTAACTGATCGCGCCACTGGAGGATTTTACACTCGGTTATTTTCCTGGCGTTATCCTGTTGCCTGTCGAGGACAGCCCGGCGATAGACGTCACGACAAAAATCCTCCAGTGCTGAAAAAGAGTCGAAGCTGACTCTTTTGACAATGGTCCTTGCGTGCAGGCCAAATTTGAGCGATCTTTCTTCTTCATAGTTCTGAAGAAACCCGATGAGTTGGGCTTGGGTTGGACGGGGCAATTCAATACGAATCTGGAACCGACGCCACACGGCAGAATCCAAAAGTTGAGCGTGGTTGCTGGCGACCACGACAACCGAGTAACTGGGTAGCGCATCGATTTGCAATAGCAGGGAGCTGACAACCCGCTTAATTTCGCCAGTTTCATGCGTATCGCCCCGCTCCTTGCCGACAACGTCGAATTCATCAAAGAACAGAACGCATTTCTGCTGACAGGCAAAATCAAAGATTTTCTGTAAACGGGAAGCCGTTTCTCCAAGAAAGCTGCCAATTAAACCTTCGTAACGAACGATGAGGAACGGCACCATCAGCTCATTGGCCAAAGCCTCCGCCAAGGTCGTTTTCCCGTTGCCTGGTGGACCAATGAACATGAGCCGATTGCGTGGGATCAAACCATAGCTCTTCAGCAGATCGGCCCTGTGATGCTCCTCAACTAACTCCTCAATCACCGCCCGATTTTTTTGGCTTAGAATAATCTCGGGCAGCCGTCGCTCGGGCATACGGTGATAAAGCAGATGCTCGATGCCATCGTTCAGGATTCGACCTGGCCGGCGCGTTGGTTCACCATTTTCGCGTACAATAGAAGCGAGGCGGTCAGCAAGGAGATGGTGTTTATTCTCACGTTCATCACTGATGATACCGTCTATAGCCCGGCGAACAGCGAGTTGATCCCCTTTACTGATAGATTTTATTAAGCTTATAAGTAAATCCGCCCTAGCCATCACTCCACCTCCACACCTTCAGGCTTTCGATGCCGCGGTCGTCGATGATTTAGACTGCGATGCGCTTGTTCTTACCCGATTTGAAGGGAAGGAAGACTGTACCACGATAGGCTTCGATCAAGTTTGCGTCCATTTCTGCCTTGAGGTTAATGGCGAGTTTCCTCCCACCGTCACGGTGCAGATCATGGGCGCAGGTCTTCACATTAAAAACACAACATCTTCTGTCGTGCTTCTCTGGATATTAGCTAGGTTACTTCACGATCATCTCCCAATCTTACCTTGCCAGCATCTCTTTTGAAACCGTTTTCTGACAGGTACGAATCCCGTCTGGCATGGGCTCTCGCTTTTCCCTGCTGGTAATTTCTCTTTCCATGGTTATAATCTGACATGATGAATGGTCATAAGACATGTCAGGCTTGCGGGCATGAGTTGCCTTCGGATGCCCGCTTTTGCACCGGTTGCGGGAAGCGGTTTGTTCAGGAGTCGCAGACTGAGGCTCGATCCAAGGAGATCCTCAATCTTCGGATTCTGTACGGTATGGCGGGACTGTTGGTGCTGGCCGTGCTGTTTCCGCCGTGGGAGTCGCCGCCCGGCTCTCCCCCTGCCTACCTGGGCATGCATTTTATCCTGTCGCCCCCGGAGTCCGAGGCCGTCGTGAGTCGCATCCTCCAGACCGTGGAACTGGTGACGATCGCTATTGGCGGCATGTACTTAGCCTGGTTGTTTCGGGACAAGCCCTAAGGAACCTCTGCTTTACGGCACTATCGGGCGCATGGCGGCGTTGTGTCCTCGCTCAACCCTCGACTATCTACTTGATATGTCTCGGGTCTCGCTGCGGGACGCCTTGCCCTGCATCCCGCTATCACCATAAATCAGCGGTTCCCTAAATCGTCGGTGTTCCCTCTGCCGTTCAGGCGCACGCTACTGAAACATCGCCTGCAACTGAGGCGGTCTTTTGATGACTTTTCCCTTGGCGTCGATTGTGACGAGGGTGGCCGATCCTTCGACGATCAGGCGTTGGCTGGTTGCTTCTCGGATCGTGTGAGAGAAGGTGACCGCGGTTTTTCGTGATGCCGAGGCGACCGTTTCGACGTGGAGGGTCTCTCCGTAATGCGCCGCTGAGCGGTAAAAGACTTCCGCATGGGTGACTAAAAAGTAGATGCCTTGCTGCTGAAGCTCCGCGACCGAGATGCCCTGTGCGAGCAAGTATTCGGTCCTCGCCCGTTCAAAATATTTGAGATAGTTGGCGTAGTACACCACGCCGCCGCAGTCAGTGTCCTCATAATAGATTTTGACGTCCACTGGAGTTACAGCGTCATCTTCGGGAAGGCCGGCAGGTTGGGTTCGGTGACGTTGGTCAGTTTGACGGCCGCGGCATAGAACTGATGAAAGCGGTCGGCTTTCGTGGTTTGAAATCCGTGACCCAGGACGCTCTGATGCGCCGCATCCCACAAGGTTTTGATCTTGGTCCACTCGTTCACGAAGGTCTGCCCCATGGGATGCCCCAGCCCGGCCAAGGCGCGAAATTGGGCTTGAAGCGGGAGATGAAACTTGCCGTCCACGTCGTCGATATAGCAGGTACGACAGGGTTCCTGTAGATCCTGCGGTAATTGTTCGACCTGCACGTCCCAGCTTTTGATGCGATACTGCTTCCACAAGTGGTACTGGGCATAGGCTTCCAGGGCTCGAAGCAACAGTTGGAGGGCCGAGTCGATTTGCTGGTCACGTTCCCCGCGTCGCTTGGCATGGGCAAGCAAATCATGCGCCACGGGGAGTTTGACGTCGTCGGGGTTCATGACGATGCTTTCCAAAAACTTCAGGTTTTGTTTGACCCCGGTCAGTAACGAGGACATGCCGGGCGGCCCGCCCCAGACCGAGGCCAATTCCAAGGCCTTGAGCGCGGTTTTGAGTTTGTCCCAGGCGTCCCGGTACTTGAACCCTTCCCAGGCGGCATAGCCGTCGGCCAAATTCGCCAGGGCGTGATACAGCGGTTTGAGGCTTCCCCCGACCAGCGATTCAATGCGACGAAACCGTTTGGCCGCCGGGGAAAACGCCCCTTGATTGAATAACAGGGCTGCTTCCTGCCTCGCTGGCACGGCTTCTTCGTTCCAGGGATTCCCTTCTTGCCAGGCGAAGGTCCGGTCTCCGAACGTCACCACGTCACGTTTCCCCGTGTTGCTCTCCGGTGTGGTCAAGCCGACGACTTGCGACGTCCACGCCCGGCTGGCGAGCGCCATGGCTGCGGCCATGGCCGGCGTGGCCCGGCTGAAGTCCACGACGAGTTCTCCGGGTTGCAGGCCCCAGGTTTTCAATATGTCGGGAAGGCTTTTGGTGAGCGTTTGATGAACCGCCGTAAAACTTTCGGACTCTTCCGCGAGAATCCAATCCCATCGCTGTGGCATGGTGGTGATGGCCGGCTGAATGTCGGCTTCGATAGAGGCTTTCCGGGATTCGGAGACCACGAAACAGAGAAACTCCGGGACGAGCCGGTTGATGCATGCTTGCACGGGAACAGGATCCATAGAAACCGCGATGAGTAACGCTTTGGTCCGATATTCCCCGCTCATGACGGCGAGACTATAGCATCGCCCCCGGCAAACTCCAAGCGTCGGAAAAGGATCGTGACTGCCTGCCGAGTCAGGGTAGGTCGGATTAGCGCAGCGTAATCCGACTAAAGCATCAAACGGCGAAGTTGTCGGGTTACGCCTTCGGCTAACCCGACCTACGGGGCTGCCCCGTCCTTACAAAGAGGGGAACAGATCGTGCGACGGCCATCGTTATGAACCGATCGTTATAAAATCCATTGAGATTTGCGGAGGCTAGGCCTAGAATCGCTTCCGGTCGTTTCCTCATAGGTGTTCTTATCAGGAACAACGATCGTTGTTCCCCCCGGGTACCCATGCAGAAAAAAGTTCTCGTGGTCGATGATGATCCCGACATCGTGTTGATGTTGACGGATCGCTTGGAGGCGTTGGGCTATACCACGCTGGCCGCCGGTGACGGGCAACGCGCCCTTGAACTCCTGGAGTCCGAGGAACCCGGACTCGTGTTGCTCGATTTGCAAATGCCCCGGATGACGGGCCTGGAAGTCCTGGAACAATTAGCCCGGCAAGAGCAGGCGATCCTGGCGCATCGCCCCCCGATCATCGTGATGACGGCTCATGGGACGATTCAGGTAGCCGTGGAAGCCATGAAGTATGGAGCCGCGGATTTTCTCACGAAACCCCTGGATATGGATCACCTGACCTTGGTGATGCAAAAGACCCTGGAACGCGAGGGCCTGAAACGGCACGTCGCCGTGTTGCGCGAGGAAGTCGAATCCCGGTACGGCACCATCGTGGCGGATACGCCGGCCATGGTGGCATTGATTGAGTTGACCAAACGGGTAGCTGAATCTGAGGCCACCGTGCTGCTGCTGGGAGAGAGCGGCACGGGCAAGGAACTCTTTGCCAGGTCCATCCATCAATGGAGCAAGCGGGTCGATAAGCCCTTTGTGGTGATTAATTGTGTGGCCTTAACCGAGACCTTGCTCGAAAACGAATTGTTCGGCCATGAAAAAGGCGCCTTCACGGGAGCGACGACGCAACAAAAAGGAAAAGTCGAGATGGCCGATGAAGGCACCCTCTTCCTGGACGAGATCGGGGACATGGCCCCGGACCTGCAAGCCAAATTGTTGCGCCTCCTGCAGGACCGGGAATTTCATCGGGTGGGTGGGACGCGCGTCGTTCGGGTCAACATCCGGGTGATTGCCGCGACGAATCGCGATCTCTCAACGGCCGTGAAAAAAGGCGCGTTCCGTGAAGATCTGTTTCATCGGTTGAACGTGATTAGCGTGTCCATCCCCCCGTTACGTGAGCGACCCGATGAAATCTCTCATTTGGCCGAACTCTTTCTTCAACGCTACACGAAGGAAATGGGAAAGCCCGGCATGCACCTGACGGCATCCGCTCTCCAGACCATGCAAGCGTATCCGTGGCCGGGCAACGTACGGGAATTGGAGAATGCCGTGGCCCGGGCCGTGGTCTTGGCTGGCGGCCGCGAGATTGGCCCCGAGCATTTACGCCTCCCACATGATGACGAAGAAGAGCCCAAAGTTTATGAAGAGCCGCAAGTCCGGGAGGCGAACGCTCTGCCCTACCATCAGGCCATGGAACGCTACCGGCACTTTCTGATCGAGCAGGCGCTGAAACGCACCCATGGCAACCAGACCAAAGCCGCGGAAGCGCTGGGGCTCCAGCGCTCCTACCTCGCGCGCGTTCTCAAACAAAAACAGGCGGAAGACCGAAAGGACGAGAAGTAAGGGCGCTTCCCGATTCAACGGGTGGGGAGCGTAAAATAGAATCGGCTCCCGCTGCCCACGGTGCTTTCCACCCAGATCCGTCCTCGATGCAGATCCACCAGACTTTTCGTAATCGCCAATCCCAACCCGGCTCCCCGCGACTCCGTCTGCCCACTGTCGCTCCGATAAAAGCGATCGAACACATGTGGTACTTCTTCGGAAGCGATGCCGCATCCCGTGTCGGCGATGCACACCTGGATCGCGGAGTCTTCCATCGGCGTGAGCGAGATCGCGATGCGTCCGGATGACGGCGTAAATTTGATGGCGTTGTGAATGAGGTTCGTCAAAATCTGAAGAATCTTGTCACGGTCTCCACGGACCGGAGGAAGCTGCGAAGGGGGCTCGGTCTCCAGCGCGAGGGATTTCGCCTCTGCCTGTGGGCGTAGACTATCAAGAGCTTCCGCAATCACTTCGGCCAGCGACACGTCAGCCAATCGTAATTCCACGTGGCCGGCTTCGATCCGGGACAGGTCCAGCAGGTCGTTCAGCGTTCGCGTCAACCGTTCGATGTTATACTTGACCCGCGTGAGATACAGGACCTGTCGCTCTCGTAAATCTCCGGTCACTCCGGCCAGCATGTTTTCCACGAACCCCTTCATGGAGGTGAGGGGTGTGCGTATTTCGTGCGATGTCATGGAGACGAAGGCGGATTTGCGTTGATCCAGTTCACGTAACTTTTGATTGGCGGCATCAAGTGATTGGGTTCGTTCCCGTACCCGGTTTTCCAGATCCACGTTCAGCGTACGGAGTTCCACGACCGTTCGTTCCTGCTCGAGATAGGCTTCACGAAGCTCTTCATGGCGGGCATCCACGGAAGCCACTTGTTCCTTGAGCAAGGTTTCCTGCTCTTTCACCTTCTTCTTGAGACGATACCCCTGACCGACGAACCAGGAAGCCATGCCCGAGATGATCGTCCAGACAGCGGTCTCTGGCCAGGAAAGCTCCGGGTGTACCCACCGGATGTAGAAAAAGGCCAGGAAGCTCACGCCTGCTGCGGTCCCGGTCACAGCCCAGCCACGGGTTTCAGAGAGCGGCTGGGCGGGCCAATGGAATTCCCATTCACAGGACTCGTCTCCGTCCGCAATGCATTGGAGGTCGCGGACACTGGCAAAGCCCAGTTGGTGAACCTTTTGGGGCACGGCGAGGATGCCGGCCTTGGCGGTTTGGCAGACGATGTAGGCGCACCGTTTGCGGTAGGGGCCGAATTGCTCATAGACGTGGTCGGTAAATTTCATGCGAAGAACGGCTGAGCCGTTGGTCACGAACGACACGCTATGATGGATGGATCCTTTGGTAAATTTTTCCCCGAAGTGCGGAAACATTTTGAAGATTTGCGCAACGGAAAATGGGCGGCCCAGGGTTTGAATGACGGGAGAAATGAATTTGTGTTTACCCATTTCGAATTGAAAGTCGGGATCCCCGGAGATCAGGATGCAGAACTCACCGAGGTAACACGTGAATTCATAGGAATAACTGTGCCAGATATTGTGTAGAAATTCGGGGGTGACGTGATACGAGGGATCGCCGATCCGGGCATTCAGGGAATCGCAGAGGCGGTCAACGGCGTGACGCCCGGCGGCGTCCCCGTTTTTCTCGCTGACGACTTCTTCCAAATACTCGACGTTCGCTTTGATCGTCATCCCGCTCACGTCGCGAATTTTTTCCCCGTTCGGGGCAACCCCGAACGGGCGGAAAAGCATGAAAGGTCTTTCAAGGATGGAATGCTCTTTCGAAAGGAGCTCGATCAAGCCATTTTCTCGGTCGCCGGACGCGGGTTCTGCTGGAAATTCGAGCGCAGCCATGGGAAGCATCAGCAACACGCGATCGTGTACAGTTTCTTGTCTTCCAATCGAAGACAGGCCAACTCGTTTCCCCAGACGCACCCTCCGTCCAACGCGATCACCCCTTCGTCCAGGCACACCCCTAAGGCCGACCAATGCCCGCAAATCACCGTTTCGGTTCGTGGGATGCGAGGGGGCAGGTGAAACCATGGGGAGAGGCCGGCAGGGGCCTGTTCGGGCGGACCTTTGAACGAAAGGTCGATGAGGCCATCCGGTGAACACATCCGCATTCTGGTCATGACGTTGGTGATCACACCAAGGCGGGCCGGGGACGGCATGGTGTCGGACCAACGGGTCTCCTCACTGCGGTAAATGAACGGTAAGAGCGTGTGATATTCCTCGGATGCGAGGGCCTCCTCCACTTCCGCGGCCAATCCTACTGCTTGTTCGACGGACCATTGGGGAAGAATGCCGGCGTGGACAAGCAGATACTCACCTTCACGATGGAGCATGGATTGACGGCGCAGCCAGTCCAGCAATTCCTTGGCATCAGGCGCCTCCAGGACCGGCTGAATCGTATCCTGTTTCCGGAGCCGCGCGACTCCGCAATGGACCGCCAATACATGCAAATCATGGTTGCCGAGCACGACCACGCAACGGCTTTCGAGATCTTTGATGAAGCGCAGCACTTCCAACGAATGGGGGCCGCGGTTGACTAAATCGCCGACAAACCACAGCCGATCAGCGGACGGATCGAATCGAATGCGATCCAACAGTTTTTGGAGGGGAGTCAGGCACCCCTGAATATCGCCTATTGCGTACGTGGCCATACGGGTTCCCTACAGGAGCAGCATTCATCAGACCTTAGCCAGAACCCGGGAATGGTGCAAGCGGAATTTATACTCCACCTTGAATCCCACTGGTAGGGCTAGGTACGATCACGCGACCGGTGTTGAGGGACAGAGGGCCGTGGAAAGGAAACGCAGACATGGAACGGATTCTTGAACCGGAGGTCATGGATGGGGACGAGCAGGCCCGGGTGTATGCGAACGCCGATTTCGCGGAAGAAAATCAGGGGTTCGTCGATCAATTTTTGGCATTGTTCCCCGAGGTTCGGGAGGAAACCGTGTTGGATTTGGGCTGTGGCCCGGCGGATATTCCAATTCGGCTTCTGCGGAGTCGTCCCGCGCTTCAAGTCACCGCAGTCGATGCGTCCGGCCCCATGCTGCATTTGGCAAAGGAAGCCGTGCGCCAGGCAGGGCTTGAGGACCGGATCAAACTCATCTGCGGACGGTTCCAGGATCTGCAGTTGGATAGCCCGGCGGATGCCGTGATCTCCAATAGCCTGGTGCATCATGTGCCCAACGCGTTTCAGTTTTGGTATGCAGTGAAAACCTTGGCCAAGCCGGGGGCTCCGGTACTCATCATGGATTTGTTGCGACCCGACACACCGGAGGAGGCTCAGGCCCTGGTCGAACACTACGCGGCTGACGAGCCCGAACAACTACGCCATGATTTTTATCATTCCTTATTGAGCGCCTTCACCGAAGACGAAATCGCGGCCCAGATGGCGGAAATGAATTTAAGCCGCCTGTTGATCGACGTGCCCGACGACCGGCATTGGCTCGTGTCCGGCCGCGTGTATTAGCGGCCCGCATTCATCAACGGCCTTGACTGAATGAAGATGGGTGGGTAAGGTGAGATTCCCCGGCTGGGGGATCGTCTAGGGGCAAGACAACAGATTTTGGATCTGTGAACCCAGGTTCGATTCCTGGTCCCCCAGCCATTATCTTTGCCCGGTTTCGTTACTTTGTTCCAATAATACTGCTACGCTTCGCCGCGTCTTTCGATTTCCCATTACAGTTGAGGAAACTCGTCTGCCCCAGCTTTTGGGTGATCCAGGTGGTCTCTCATCATGGCAGTCCTCCTTTCGGGTAGCCCCATGAAAACAAAACTGCCCTTCGAGCGTGTTTCCCCACTCGAAGGGCAATGCCTCATGTCACTGCGCTTACCCGGAAACAAAGTCGCTGTTTCAGCGGTGACCCCATTTGCTTCCCTCGCTGATAAAAAGTATAGGCTGGGGGAGTCAACGTTTCAACCCCAATAATCCTTGACGAATTCAATTTTGTAAGGCAAACTAATGGAAAGTAAGGTAAATCAAGGTTTCGCCATGATCGAGTCAGCGATTACCAAAAAAGGACAGACGACGCTGCCTAAGCCTGTGCGGGAAGTGCTTGGGGTGCAGGTCGGAGACCGGGTGCGCTACGTGATTTTCGAAGGAGAGGTGCGGATTTTGCCCGTACGTCCGATCAGCCGTCTATTCGGCTTGCTGCAGCATGATTTGGTCGTCACCTTGGAGGACATGGAGCAGGCCATAGCCGACGGGGCGTGTGAGGGGTGATCGCACTCGATACCAACGTTCTCGTCCGCTACCTGGTGCGGGATGAAGCACAGCAGGCGGAGGCCGCCCGGTCGCTACTGGAGTCGCTCACGGCCGAACGTCCCGGTTTCATCTGTCGTGAGGTCATTGTCGAACTCGCTTGGGTGCTGGAACGGGCCTATGGCTATACCCGCGACCGGATTGCCACCGTGCTGGAACAACTGGTGGCGACGGAACATCTCGTCATCGAGGCAGCGGACGACGTGGCCCGTGCGGCGTTCCGCTACCGGCCGGGCAGTGCGGGTTTTTCAGACCTGATGATCCTGGCTGCTGCCGAACGGTCAGGGGCTCGCCCTCTCTACAGCTTCGATCTGAAGGCCGCACAGCTTGACGGAGTCGCGCTGTTGCAGGGTAGTCCGAGCTAAAAGGGAGCGATCACACCATTGAAAAGCTTCGTGCCGATAGCCGAGAGAAAGCCTGTAAAGTGAGCCGTTCACCCGGCATGACGTATCAAGGATCCGGGGTTGATACCGACCAGGTCGTGCAATCCCTGGCCGATATTACCGAACAGTTCAGGCAGACGTGGAACGTCCCCAAGGGACAAACCGGCAGCGTCCGTCTGGACTTCGGGTTGTTCGCCAACGTGATCGAGATCGGCAACAACAAGGGCATCGCCATGACCACGGACGGCGTCGGGTCCAAGGTCCTGATTGCCCAGCGCATGGGAAAATACGACACCATCGGTATCGATTGCATCGCCATGAACGTCAATGATCTGCTCTGCGTCGGAGCGACCCCCCTGGCCATGGTGGACTACATCGCGGTGCAAACGCTCGATCCGGGCTGCCTGGGAGAACTGGCAAAGGGGTTGACCGAGGGAGCCCTGCGTGCCGGCATCTCCATCCCCGGCGGGGAAATCGCGCAAGTCAAGGACGTCATCAAGAGTGAAGCGGGCAAGGACGGCGAAGGCTTCGATTTGGCGGGGTCGGCCATCGGGATCGTGGATTTGGACAGGATCGTCGTAGGGGACCGTGTTTGCCCGGGCGACGTGATCATCGGCATTGAAAGCAACGGGGTGCACAGCAACGGGCTCACCCTGGCACGAAAGGCGATTGGAACCGACGTGTCCTTGTATGAAAAAACCTTCCCCGAACTCGGCCGGTCCCTGGGTGAAGCATTACTCCAACCGACGCATATCTACACGCAGGAAGTCCTGCCGCTCCTCGACCCGGAACAGGACATCGACGTCAAGGCCCTGGCGCACATTACCGGCGACGGGTTTCTGAACCTCAGCCGCGTCCCATCCAAGGTCACGTTTGTGATCGAGACGTTTCCCTCGCCGCCTCCGATCTTCTCCCTCCTTCAACAACTGGGCGGCATCGCCGACTCGGAAATGTTCGAGGTGTTCAACATGGGAATCGGCTTCTGTCTGGTGGTCCCGGACAGCCAAGCCGACCGGACGCTTGACTTGGTCACAAAGTCCGGGAAACAAGCCTACCGCCTCGGGCACGTGACCGACCGAAATCGTGAGGATTGGGAAGTCGTGATCCACACCCCTGACCTGCGACTCCGCGGGAAAGGGAAGTCCTTCTCTTCATTTTAAAGGCAGGCTCAAAACCGCCCGGCCTTCAGCCGCCAATAGACGTCGGAGCCCTGGAGCGCCTCGTTTTTCTCGGCGTAGTCCGAGGGGACATGGCCCTTCTCATCCTGTGCCGCCGTGTCGGCGCCCGCATCCAGGAGTACCGTGATGACGGCGGGATGTTGGTTGAACCCGGCCGCCCAATGCAGGGGGGTCGCGCCGGATTTGTCCCGCGCGTTCGGGTTGGCCCCGGCGTTCAGCAGCGTGGTGATGACAGCAGGATTGTGATTGTGCCCGGCTGCCTGATGCAGGGGAGGCGCGTCGAAGAATTCATCCCGCGCCTTGGGGTCGGCGCCCTCGTCCAGCAACGCGGTGATGACAGCGGGATTTTCGTTGAACCGGGCCGCCCAATGCAGGGGGGTGCCGCCGACTGCCTCATCTGGCGCCTTGGGGTCGGCCCCGGCTTGCAGGCAACCGGTCACGGCCTTCGGCGTGGCGGTCTCGAAAAACTCCTTGGTGTTCCAGTTGTCACAGTCCGCGCCATTGGCCGGCCAAGCCGCAAGCAGGAGGCAAAGACTGCAAATCCCCGCGATGTGTTTCATGTGTTCTCTCCCATAGATGGGTCCGCATCTCGCTCTCAATCGGGGGCCATGATACTTGACGATAGACCCGTCCATCAATGGCACGGTTCGCCCCAGGCATGATCACAACCGGTTCATAAGCAGTTGAGAAGTTTCTTGCTGTTTCTTTACGGTGGTGTCTCAAAAGAGAAGAGACCCGACATCGCTTGCCCGGGCATCGGCAGGCACAGAGCACCCTCCCTCAATGACGTCGCCTTCAACGACTCGATCCATCAGTAGCGCGCAGAATGCCCACGTGAAGCGATGGGTGGCGTTGCAGGAGGCTCGCGGGATTGAACGGTTCCGGCAATGCCTCGTCCCGGGGAAAAAGGTCGTTCGGGAAACCCTGGTGCAGCACCCCGCGCAGGGTCTCGAACTCCTCCACCGCGCCGGGACGCCCGTGCCTTTCTCGATTCCAAGCCACGTCACAACCTATGCCCTGGCCGCACCACTCTTCGAGAAGATCGATCTCTTCGGCACGGGGGCTCCTATCCTGGTTTGCCAGGTCCCTCCCTTTCCCGCCGCGGACTTTGAGGCTCGACCGCGGGGCCTCGAGATCCTGTGCCCCTTGGGAGATCCGGCGAACGTGGGGGCCGTGATCCGGACAGCGGCAGCCATGGGCGTCGAGCGGGTCATCCTGCTCAAGGAATCGGCCCATCCCTTTCACCCCAAAGCCATCCGGGCGGCCAGCGGAACGACGTTCACGGTGTCCCTGGCTCAGGGGCCTTCGATCAGGGATCTGCCGGAAGCGGTCACGTGGGTCACCCTGGATGCGCAGGGTGAGAGTCTGCCCGCGTATCGCTGGCCGAAAGATGTTCGACTGTTGATCGGCGAAGAAGGGCTTGGCCTGCCGCCCCGCTCGTCGGGGACACGGCTCGCCGTCCCCATGACGGACTCGGTTGAATCCCTCAATGCCGTCGTCGCCGCGGGCATGGCGCTCTATGCCTATCGTGTCCAGTATCCCTGGCATCCCCCCAAGACGGGTCCTGACTTTGGAAGGCAAGGAAGAGGCCAATCGTCCTTACCGCCGTAACGCAGAAGGCGTGATAAAATTGTGCGATCAGGTACGAGAGCTTGCGCGTTTCGGATCGGCTCTCGGGAGGCGTTTTCGTTCAGACAAGGCTCTCGATTTGTTGGTGGAAGTTGAACCAGCAGCACAGGTAGGGTGTATGAAGGTGGCTGGAATGCGGCCCCGTCTCACTGACAAGCAAGGGACGCAGGGTCGGTTGTGTTCGCCGCCCCTGTTGGGGAAGGCTGGAAGTCTGGTCCTTTACTTGATGTTCCTCGTGCTCGGCCTCGGCGCCTGTTCCTCCGAGTATCAGGAGGTGAAGATCGTCGTTGACGATTTTCGATTCTCTCCGGCTCGGGTGGACGTGCAGGCCGGGCAACCCGTGCATTTGCTGGTGAGGAATCAAGGCCGGGAACTCCATCGGTTTCACAGTGCTCTGTTTGCTCACCCCCGGGTCGACGTCGTGGCGGATGCCGGCAAGCCGGCCGACTCGGTTGAGCACGGGTTTCCTCTGGCCCCCGGCCAACGCCTTGAACTCGTGTTGACCCTACCGCCGGGCGTCTATCACTTTCGGTGTCCGATTAAAGGACACCGTGGGATGAGGGGAATGATCGTGGTCCAAACGCCCGCTCGCGCATGATCCGGCCACTGGCCTTCACTCCCTCTCCCCCTGGGAGAGGGTAGGGTGAGGGTACAGACCGGGTACATTGTTTACATTTTAAACCGGGGACATGGTTTACATCGCCTGGGGGGCTTCCGGTTGCAGACGCTTCCCCCTGCATTACTTCAAGGCCTCGTCCTCCTCCTCCGTTTCGTTCTTTTGCCTCGTGATGGTTCAGGGAATTGTGACCTGACTTCACCGGTTCCGACGAATTGCGACAATAGCCGGTAGTTTTGTCGTTCGTACCGAACCTTGCCCGCTACGATGGCAGGATGAATTTGCAGTTCGTGAGCCAGGTCAATGACGACTTGGGGCTTGGGCCGCTTTTGAATTGGGCTTGCTTCCCACCTTTTTCGCGGGATGAGCGCTTCTTCGGCCCATTCGTCGGCCTGCGCCTCTCGCGGGTCCACCCGCGCGCCTTCCATCCTGCGTAGCGTCTGATCGTCGACGAACGTATCGCCTTGGTTGTGGTCCAGATGGCGGCCCACGTGGGCCAATTCATGCAGCAGGCAGAACCAGAAATTGTCGATGCGGTCATAACGCAGGGTCAAGCCGATGACGGGCCGGCCGTCGCCGAGCCGGAGTGCCGCGCCGTCGAGATACGTTTTGTTCAGGTGGCGCACGATCACGAGCGCGATGCCGTGCTTCGCCAGAAATTTTTGTGCGCGTAGCGGTCCATTTGCATGCGGGCTCAATCGGGCGACCTGCTTGAGAAAGTTCAACTTGACCGTGCCGGGTCGGTAGGTATTCGTGGGAGGGTTTTCGTTCGCTCTTGCCAGGACGTACCAGCACCATGCCTTGAGGGCATGTTCATCCGTTTTGGCGTTGACGCGGAGATGGTCGTTTTTGCGGTACAGCGCGGCGGGCGCCAAGGCCGGACTTCCGGCCCGTTCGATCAACTCGCCGATCAACTCCTCAGCACGCTTGGCGAGGTTGGTGACGTTTGGAATCCATCCCCGCTTGGCCATTACCCTAAGCGGAAACCGCTGCCACTCGATGCTGTCCAACGGCTTGTCAGAGGGTGTGTCCGGCTTACTGAGCAACACCTCCGCTGGAATCCCAAGATGTTTATGCAGCGCGCGCGCTATCGGCATGGTGAGTGTCCGCTTGCCGGAAAGCACCTCGGAGACCTTGGCGCGGCTACCGATGAAGGGAACCAAGTCGCGCGGCCGGAGGCCGGCCTGGTCCATACGAAACTCGATCGCAGCGACAGGGCTGGGATACCCCATAGGTTCGTGCTTGGTTTCGTACAACTCGACCAGGTCAGCCAGAACATCGAGTTCCGCCCCTTTCCGGCTGTCGAGCGCGGCGTCCATCAACTCGTCAATGCGGGCCAGCGCGGCTTCATAGTCCGCCTCGGTGCGGACTGGTTTGATGTTGTGCATGTTACACCTCCTCTACGTCTACTGCGGTATATTCCGCGTGCGTACCGACGAACCGCACGTAGACAATGCGGTAGGGATAGTTGATCTTCACCACCAGCCGGTAGGTATTGCCCTTGATGTTGAAGACCACACGATTGTCGCCCACGATGCTGGCGTTGCCATACTTCGCCTTGACCTTGGCCGGCGTATCCCAATCCTCTTTGAGGACTTCGTGATACCATGCCAGCAGCGGTTCCATGGCGCCTGGGTACTGCTCCCAGAACATCCGGAGCGCCTTCTTGGAGAGAATGCGCACGGCGTCTTAATTGTTCCCAATATAATAATATATAAAATGCTCCCAAAATAGTACCAAATAGTACCACTTCGCATCGGACCTGTCAATCAGGGCGTTTTTGCCTCACACCTCGCACCAGCGAAAGCGGGAATGCAGGTTTTTCTGTTCAATGAGAAGAAGAAAATAAAGACCCTGGATCCTCGATTAAAAATGTCGAGGATGACAGAAGGAAGGTCGAGGATGACAGACAAGAATCAGCAGCACGTATTATCGCGTCTACTTAATTAATGTGCTACAGTTTCGCCAGAATTTGGAAAAGGAGTGCGTACGGATTGCTGTTCGGGAGGGGTGAGCGTGTCGAATAAGGTTGTTTTGTGGAGAGGGGTTGCGGTGGGTGCGGCACTGCTGCTGGCTGTGGTCGCCTCGCCGGTTCTTGCTGCGGATGAGGAACCGCCGGGGGTTGTCCTTGACGAAGCGCCGGTGCGGTTGGAAGAGGTGGTGGTGACCGGTTCCCGCATCCACATGCCCAATCTGTCCAGCGCCAGCCCGATCTACCACATCGACGCCGAAGCCTTGACGTTCCAGGGCAATACCCGGGTGGAGGATACGTTGCGCCTCCTGCCGCAAGTGTTCTCCACGCAGAACGCCGGTATCTCCAACGGCGCCACCGGGACGGCCACCCTGAATCTGCGCAACCTGGGCACGCAGCGGACGTTGGTACTGGTCAACGGCCGGCGCCTTCCGGTCGGCTCACCCCTCCACGGGGCCGGCGCCGATATCAACCAGATCCCCGGATCGTTGATCAGAAGCGTCGAGGTGCTGACCGGCGGTTCCTCGGCGACCTACGGGGCCGATGCCGTGGCCGGGGTGGTCAATTTCCTGATGATCGATGACTTCGAGGGCGTCAAGTTCGATTACCAGTTCAGCCAGTATCAGCACAACAACGACAACGGCAGGTTGCAGGCAGTCGTCCGGGACGCCGGGTACTCGGCTCCTGCCGGCTCGACGTGGGACGGCGATATCTCGAACGTCGCCCTGGTCATGGGGAAGAATTTTGGCGGGCGCGGCAACGTCACGGTCTACGGGACCTATCGCAACATTGCCGCGATTACCCAGGGGGACCGCGATTACAGTTCGTGTGACTTGGTCGAGGGCCTGACCGCGTGCGGTGGATCGGCCACGACGCCGCAGGGGACCTTCTCCGACGCCGGCGCGTTGAGCAGCGAGGGGTTGAAGAGCTTCGATTACAAAGTGGAGGGCGACCAATTCGTGCCCCGTGAAGACACGCTGTACAACTATGCGCCGACGAACTATTTCCAGCGTCCCGACCGGCGCTGGACCGCCGGCCTGTTTGCGCACTATGACGTGCACGACAAGGTCCAGGCTTTCACCGAGTTCATGTTCATGGACGACCGGTCGGTGGCCCAGATCGCCCCCTCCGGGGCGTTCTTCGTCACCGACACGCTGAACTGCGGCAATCCTTTACTGTCCCCGCAACAGTTCGAAGCGTTATGCGGCGCCTATGGTTTGAGCAAGGACGATAGCCAGACGGTCAACATCGGCCGGCGCAACGTCGAGGGCGGCAGCCGGCAAAACGATCTGCGTCACACCTCCTATCGTAGCGTGTTCGGGCTGCGCGGCGACCTGAATGATCGCTGGCGGTATGAACTGCACTATCAATACTCCAAGGTGAACATGAAGAACACCTACCGGAACGATCTGTCGATCACCCGGATCAAGCGGGCCCTGGACGTGGTGGCACATCCGGGAACCGGTGAACCCGTGTGCCAGTCCGTGCGGGATCGCTCCGACCCGGACTGTGTACCCTGGAACATCTTCCGGGAAGGCGCGGTGACGCCTGACATGGTGAACTACCTGACGTTGCCGCTGTCCGCTGAGGGGTCGACGGACCAGACGGTGGTGTCCGGGTACCTTTCCGGTCATCTGGGCCAATACGGCATCACATCGCCCTTCGCCGACACCAGCGTGGACGTGGTGCTGGGTGGTGAATACCGCGAGGAGAGCCTCACGTTCAATCCGGACGAGGCTTACCGTAACGGCGACGGCGCCGGGCAGGGCGGCGCCAGCCCTCCGATCGGCGGTGGGACCGACATCAGGGAATTTTTTCTTGAAGCGGGCATCCCACTGATCGAAGGCGCCCCGTATGCGGAAGAACTGGGACTCGACGTGGGCTATCGCTACTCGGATTACGGCTTCGATAACAACTTCAATGTGCAAACCAATACCTTTGGTGTCCGTTCGGGTTGGCACGTCAATTCGGGTATCAAACTACGGGCCAGTTTTCAACGGGCGGTCCGTGCACCGAACGTGCGGGAACGGTTTTTGCCGCAGGGCTTGAACCTGTTCGATATGCCCGCTGATCCCTGTGGCGGTCCCGTGACCGATGGCCGAACGGCCGCGGGCCGCACCTTCGAGGAGTGCGCCCGGAGCGGGGTCACGGCTGCCCAGTTCGGCAATATCGCCCACTCGCCGGCCGACCAGTACAACATGCTGCAAAGGGGGACCCCGGATCTGGCGCCGGAAGAAGCTGATACCTACTCCTTCGGTCTGGTGTGGACGCCCCGCTTCGTCGACGGGCTTACCTTCAGCGTGGATTACTATTCCATCAACGTCGGGAAATGGATCAACAATGTGAACCCGCAGTTGATCCTGAATGAATGCCTGAACGGAAATGCCGTACAATGCGCCAAGATCAGACGCGGGCAGGGCGGTGATCTGTGGCTGGGGTCCGACGTGGACCGCAGCGGCCACATCGTGTCCGTGTTGGACAACCTGGCTAGCTTGAAAGTGCAGGGATACGACATCAGCGCCCTCTATGACTATGACGTGGGCGAGTGGGGGCGGTTGAACTTCAATGATATCCTCTCGATCACCTCCACGTGGGACCGGCAGGAGTTGGAAGGTGCGCCGATAGAAGATTGCCTCGGTAAATGGGGGCTTACGTGCGGCTCGCCGACCCCGGATGTGCGCAACAATCTGCGGGCCACCTGGATCACGCCCTGGGGGCTGCGGCCCAGCCTCATGTGGCGGTACGTCAGCGGCGTCGAAGCCCTGAGAGACGGCGGGGTCGATCTCGGGGAACGACATTATATCGATCTGGCTGCGATTTGGGATTTCGCCGATTACGCCAGCTTTCGGGTTGGCATCAACAACCTGTTTGATCGAGAGCCTCCGGTCGCCGGCCAGAAGGCCGGGCCCAGTATCTCCGGCAATGGCGGCACTTTTCCCGGTCTCTACGACGTGCTGGGTCGGTACCTGTTCATCGGACTGACGGCCAACTTCCTTTAGCCTTTGTGTCGGATTATGCTGCGCTAATCCGACCTACGAGGATAGGGTCTTCTGTGGTAGGTCGGGTTAGCCGGAGGCGTAACCCGACAATTCGCCGGATTCCCCATCAGAGCCCCGTGCTTGACACTATTGGGGCTTGTTGCTAGGTTTCATTATTTAGGCCTTTTTTGCCGGTCAGGTCGAACGGCTATCGGAGCCTGGCGGCAACGATCCTCGTGACCGTTCAAAATCTTATCCTCTCTCTTCATCAGTTCTGGGCACATCACAACTGTATCATTTATCAGCCGTATGATTTGGAAAAGGGTGCCGGCACGTTCAACCCGGCGACCTTTTTGCGTGCCTTGGGGCCGGAGCCCTGGCGCGCGGCTTACGTCGAGCCCTGTCGCCGTCCCACCGACGGCCGGTACGGCGAGAACCCCAACCGCTTGCAGCATTATTATCAGTACCAGGTGATCATCAAACCGTGCGTGGACGCGATCCAGTCGTTGTACCTCGACAGTCTCTCGACGCTGGGGATCGATCCCCGCAAACATGATATCCAGTTCAGGCAGGATGATTGGGAATCGCCCACGTTAGGCGCGTGGGGGCTGGGGTGGGAAGTCCGGCTTGACGGCATGGAGATTACCCAATTTACCTATTTCCAGGAAGCCGGCGGGCATGCCCTCGATCCGGTGACCGTGGAACTCACCTATGGGACGGAGCGGATTGCGATGTATTTGCAGGGGGTGGACAACGTGTACGATCTTGAGTGGTCGAAGGGAGTCAGTTATCGGGATTTATTCCATGATTCGGAGGTCCAGTTCTCGCAATACAATTTCGAGGTTGCGGATATTGAGATGATCCGGACGATGTTTGCGTCCTGTGAGAAAGAATGCCGCGCGTTGTTGCAACAGGGGCTCGTTCTGCCAGCCTATGATTATTGTATGAAGACCTCGCACCTGTTCAACGTGCTGGATGCCCGGGGTGCGCTGAGCGTGGCTGAACGAACGGGCTATATCGGACGCGTGCGCGGGCTCGCGAGAGGCTGTGCGGATGCGTACGTCGAGCGACGAAAGAGCCTGGGGTTTCCGTTACTGGCCGGATCAGGGGCGGAGCCTGCCGCGTCTGCCAAAGGAAAGTCGAAACGTCTTGTATCATAATTGTTTATAGCCTGCCCTATGTCATCCCGACGGTCCACTCCAGCATCCACGAAACACCCGAAACGAAACCGTCTCCCCACAACGTCCTTTCTCCTGGAAATCGGGTCAGAGGAGTTGCCCTGGCAGACGATCCATCCGGCCATGATGCAACTCGCTCAGTTGCTGGAAGGCTTTTTGGCGAATCACCGTCTTTCCCAAGACTCGATACGAACGTTCGGGACCCCGCGTCGTTTGGCCATCCTGGTCGACGGACTGGCTACCAAGCAAACCTCGATCCTGCAGGAAACGCTGGGTCCGTCCAAAGCCGTGGCGTTTGATGCCCAGGGCCATCCGACAAAGGCCGCTCAGGGGTTTGCGAAATCTCAAGGCGTGGATGTCGGCGCATTGGAGACCCGGGAAACATCGAAAGGCGTCTACCTCTGCGCGGTCAAACAGGAGAAGGGCTTGCCCGCGGCCACGGTCTTGACCCAGCATCTCCCCAATCTTCTTCAACAACTCACGTTTCCGAAAACCATGAAATGGAATGCGTCGGGGGTCCGGTATCCCCGGCCTATCCGGTGGGTGGTCGCGCTCGTGGGTTCCAAAGCGTTGTCCTTCGATTTCGCCGGGGTACGTTCCGGGGCCCGGTCGTGGGGGCATCGGTTCTTGTCGGGTGGAAAATCCGGTGCGGCGAGTCAAGGGCTCAAGATCCCACGGCCGGAACTGTATGAAGCGGATTTGGCTGGCTCCGGCGTGGTGGTTGATCCGGTTTGGCGGCGAGAGGTCCTGGCTGGACAGCTCAAGCAGCTTGCCCGTTCGGTCAAAGGACAGGTGTACCAGGCCAATTATGAGGAACTCCTTGAGCAGGCCGTGTTTTCATTGGAATGCCCCAATGTTGTGTGCGGGACGTTTGCCCCGACTTACCTGGCCGTGCCGCAGGAAGTGCTGATTGCCTCCATGGAAGAGCATCAGGGGTTTTTCTCGGTCGTCAATCGGAAAGGGGAACTGCTTCCCCGGTTTTTCGCGCCGACCAACATGGACGTGAGAAACATGGAATTGATCAGGGTCGGCAACGAGCGGGTTCTGGCCGCGCGCTTGGCGGACGCCCGGTATTTTTTCGACGAGGATCGCAAGGTGAAACTCGCCGATCGTCTGCCTGAATTGAATGGGGTCGTGTTTCACAAGCAACTGGGCTCCCTGTACCAGAAAACCGAACGGACGGTTGTCCTGGCTGGGGTGTTGGCTGAGGCTGCCGGGGTTCCGGAGGTGAAGGCCTCAGGCCAACGCGCGGCTCTCTTGAGCAAGGCCGATCTGGTCACGGGGATGGTCGGGGAATTCCCCGGGCTCCAGGGCGTGATGGGCGAACACTATGCGGCGCACGATGGGGAACCCGCTGAAGTCTGTCAAGCCATCGGGGAACACTACCGGCCTCGCACGCCGGATGACGCGATCCCCGAGACCACAGTGGGCCGGCTGCTGGCGCTGGCCGACCGGCTGGATACCCTGGCGGCGTTTTTCTACGCCGGGATGGTTCCGTCCGGCTCGGAAGATCCCTTCGGCCTTCGACGCAGTGCGTTCGGCGTGATTCGGATCGTGATTGAAGCCGGGTTGAACATCAACCTGGGTGCCGTCCTCCAGCAGGCGGAACAACGGCTCGCGCAGCAGGGCGTCAAGGCGGACGGACACGCCGGTCCGCCCCTACATCAATTTTTGGAGGAGCGGCTTCGCTATTACGGCCGGATCATGGCGGGCTATCGTGAAGACGTGATGGACAGTGTCCTGGGCCGTGCCGATGGCGACTCACTCGATCTCCGCGATTTGTTTTTGCGCATGGAGGCGTTGCAGGCGATCACGAGTCAACCGGACTTCGACTCGCTGATCGTCGGGTTCAAGCGGGCGCACCGGATCGTGGAAAAAGAAGCCTGGACGACCAGGACCGTTGAGGCCGCGCTGTTGACGCATCCCACGGAGCAAACGTTACAGCAGGCCGTGGAAACGGCGAAACGTGCGGTCGCGCACTCGCTTGACGCCCATGATTATCACGGCGCTCTGAAGCAACTCATCGGGTTGAAAAGTCCCATCGACCAGTTTTTCGATGGGGTGCTGGTGAATGCCCCGGAACCCGAGGTGCGGGCGAACCGGTTGTCGTTGTTGCGCCAAGTCGATGACCTGTTTTCGGTATTCGGGGATTTGTCGCAAATCCAGGTGCAGGGCCAGTAGAGTAGGAGCCAAAAGGTATCTAAAAGGAGCAGAAAAGCATCTAATGGTATGCCAAAAAGAACCTAAAAGGATGCTAAATGTACGCTAAAAAGCTCCATCGCGTCTCTGGTTTGTTGCCATGACTTATTCCGAGTCCGGATTCCGATGGTTTCGCCGTGGGGTGACGCTGGGCTTGATCGTCGTCTGTAACGTGGTGCTGTTGGCGGCTTTGTGGGGCTCCGGTCTGGATCTGGATTTTGTGCTGACCACTTCCGAGCTCTACCATCCGGAATCGGCCCATTGCGTGGGGGTCGCCTGGGCTGACGTGTCCGGGGTGGATGGGCCGATCCGGGTGTGTTCGGAATGGTTGGATACGACCGATCCCACCGGGCGCGTCCATTCATTACTGGCAGGAGAGCCGTTGGCCATGAGCGTCGAGGGGAATCTGTATTATGAAAACGCCAGAAATGCCGATCAATGGGCCTTGGGGCTGTTGTTGTTTACCGTGGCGGTCATCTTTCTGGGCATGTGGACCAAGCGCGTGCTGTTGACCTGGTACGAAACGCGTCTTCGACAACATGAGCGTTGAATAAATTTTTTGAGGGGAATCCGATCGTTGTGTTAAATTTTCATTTTGCAGGTTCACCGGCAGGAACAGAGCCGTCGTCTCGTGCCGGTCAAGGGGGAGAATTTTTGCATGCGTAACAGGAAGTACGTTTATTCCTTCGGAGACGGCAAGGCCGAAGGCACCGGTACCATGAAGGCGCTGCTCGGGGGGAAGGGCGCCGGCCTCGCGGAAATGACCAATCTGAAGATTTGCGTCCCTCCGGGCTTTACCATCACGACCGAGGCCTGCCTCGAATATTTCAGCACCCGAAAACGGTACCCGGCTGGCATGTGGGACCAGACCCTGAAAGGGCTGAAGCGGGTGGAGCGGTTGATGAACGCGGGGTTCGGCGATCCCCGCAACCCGTTGTTGGTGTCCGTACGGTCCGGCGCGCGGGCCTCCATGCCCGGGATGATGGATACGGTGTTGAACCTCGGCTTGAACTCGAAGACCGTCGCGGGGTTGGCCGACAGGACGAACAACGCCCGCTTTGCCATGGATTCGTACCGCCGGTTCATCACGATGTTCAGTTCCGTGGTGATGGACGTGCCGCGTGAAAAATTCGACGAGGTCCTGGAAAGCAAAAAGCAGGAGGTCGGGGCCGCGACCGATACCGACCTGTCCGCGAAAGCCCTCCGCGAGTTGGTCGCCGCGTATCAGCGCCTCGTGCAGCAGGAAACCGGCCGGGTGTTTCCCGAGGATCCGCTCGAGCAACTCGACATGGCGGTCCGGGCGGTCTTTGCGTCCTGGTTCGGTGACCGGGCGGTGACCTATCGAAAGATCTACGACATTCCGGACGCGTGGGGCACCGCGGTCAACGTCGTGGCCATGGTGTTCGGCAACATGGGTGAGACCAGCGGCACCGGCGTCATGTTTTCCCGAAACCCTTCCACGGGCGAGCGAGCGATCTTCGGGGAATGTCTCTTGAACGCCCAGGGTGAAGACGTGGTGGCGGGTCTTCGCACGCCCCTTCCCGTATCCGCACTGAAGGATGCGTTGCCCGCTGCCTACAAATCCCTCATGACCACCCAAAAGACTCTGGAGAAGCATTATTGTGACATGCAGGATATGGAGTTCACGATTCAGGAAGGTAAGCTCTACATGCTGCAAACGCGGGCCGGCAAGCGAACGGGGATCGCCGCGGTGCGGGTGGCCGTGGATATGGTCAAGGAACGGCTGATCGATAAACGGGAAGCCGTGCGCCGGGTGGAACCGGAACAGTTGGCGCAGTACCTGTATCCCGTGTTTGAAGAGGCCGAAGAAAAGAAGTTTCAACCGATCGGCAAAGGGTTGCCGGCGGGGCCGGGAGCCGCCTGCGGGAAAATCGCCCTCACGCCGGATCATGCCGTGGCCCTCAGGGCCCGGGGAGAAAAAGCCGTGCTGGTCCGGAAAGAAACCAGCCCGGACGACATTCACGGCATGCACGCCGCGGAAGGCTTCCTGACCGCCACGGGAGGCATGACCTCCCATGCCGCGGTGGTTGCCCGGCAAATGGGCAAGGTGTGTGTCGCCGGGTGTGAAGACGTGGAAGTCTTCGAGGAGGAAGCCAAGGTCCGCATCGGACCCTCGGTCTTTAAGGAAGAGGATTACATTTCCATCAATGGATTCTCCGGTTTCGTTTACGGCGGGATGTTGTCCGTGGTGGATTCGGAAGTGATCCAGGTGCTCCAAGGCACACGTTCGGCCGCGCGATCGGACAAGATCCGCTATTTTTTCACCATCCTGAAATGGGCGGATGAGGTCCGGCGCCTCAACGTCCGGGCGAATGCCGATGACCCGGATCAGGCCAGAATCGCACGCGGGTTCGGTGCGGAAGGGATCGGTCTCTGTCGAACCGAACACATGTTCTTTTCCGAGGACCGTGCGCCGATCATGCAGGCGATGATCCTGGCCTCGACCCGGAAAGTGCGCGAGCAATATCTGGAACAACTGCTTCCTCTCCAGAAACGGGATTTCATCGGGCTTTACCGGGAAATGAAAGGGTACCCGGTCACCATCCGGCTGTTGGATCCACCCTTGCACGAGTTTTTGCCGAAACGCGAACAACTCATGGTCGAGATCGCGCGGGCCGAAGCCGCGAACGCGAATTCGCCGGAGATCGACGACAAGCGAAAAATGCTGGCGCGGGTCGAGGAGTTGCATGAATTCAATCCCATGCTGGGACTCCGGGGCTGCCGTCTGGGCATTACCATGCCTGAAATCACGCGCATGCAGGCGCGGGCGATCATGGAGGCGGCCTGCGAAGTGGCCAGGGAAGGGAAAAAGATCGTGCCGGAAATCATGATTCCCCTGGTGGGCATGGCCTCGGAAATGAAGGCGCAAAAAGCTCTGATCAAAGAGGTCGCCGACGAAACCATGCGACGCTACGGGAAGACCCTGACCTATTTGGTCGGCACCATGATCGAGTTGCCTCGGGCCGCGGTCACGGCCGGACAGATCGCCGAAGACGCCGAGTTCTTTTCGTTCGGCACGAATGACCTGACGCAGACCACGTTCGGCTTTTCCAGGGACGATGCCGCCAAGTTTACGGGCTTTTACCGGGACCACAACCTGTTGGCGTTCGATCCGTTTGCCGTGCTCGACCGGGAAGGCGTGGGCGCGGTGATGCGGTTGGCCATGCGTGAAGGACGAACCACTCGTCCCGATATCAAACTCGGGATCTGCGGGGAACACGGCGGGGACCCCAGTTCCGTCGAATTTTGTCATGACCTCGGGCTCGACTACGTGAGCTGTTCTCCGTATCGGGTTCCCATCGCCCGGTTGGCCGCGGCCCAGGCCGCGTTGAATGCCGAAGGTGAAAGGCCGGCGGCCAAGCTGAAGACCAAAGCAGTGAAGGCGTCGGCCAAGCCACGTTCCCGTCGCGTGAGCGCCGCCAGCCCTCCATCCACGTCGAAAGCCCGAGGGCGGTCACGCACAACCAGATCCCGCCGGTGAACGACGTCGAGCAAGACGTCCTTTTCATGAGACAGGCCCTCAGGCTTGCGGCACGAGGCCGGGGAACGGTTCGCCCGAATCCCATGGTCGGTGCCGTGGTCGTGGCGAACGGCACGGTCGTGGGGTCCGGTTATCACCGGCGGGCCGGCGGCCCCCACGCGGAAATCGTCGCGTTACGGCAAGCCCGGACACGGTCGCGGGGCTCCACCCTCTATACCACGCTCGAACCCTGTTGCCATACGAATAAGCGTACCCCGCCCTGCGTGCCGGCGATTTTGGCGTCGGGCGTGCGTCGCGTCGTCGTGGCGATGCGCGATCCCAATCCCCACGTGGCGGGTCGCGGCATCCGGCAACTCCGGCGGGCGGGGCTTTCCGTGGACGTCGGGTGTCTCGGCAACGAAACAGCCACGCTCAATGAGGTCTATCTTCATTGGATTCAAACCGGCCGGCCCTTCGTTGTGCTCAAGGCGGCGATGACGCTGGACGGGAAGATTGCCACGGCGACCGGTGAATCGCAGTGGATCACGGGAGCCAAGGCCCGGGCGCACGTCCACCAACTCAGAAGCCAGGTCGACGTGATTGCCGTGGGCGTGGAGACGGTTCTCACGGACGATCCGCAATTGACGGTCAGGGTCTCTGCCGGCAAGCGGTCCGCCCCCGGCATCCGTCAACCGGTTCGGCTGGTCTTTGACAGCCGCTTGCGGATTCCGTTCAAGGCGCGCGTGCTTCAGGGGCTCGAACAGGCCCCGACGGTCATTGCCACCACGAAACTGGCCGGCCCCCGGAAAGTTGAACGGTTACGAAAGATGGGTGTACAGGTATTGGTGTTGCCTCGAAAAGGCACCCGTGTCTCTCTCGACAAGTGTCTTCAAGCCCTTGGGAAAATGGGGATGACCAGTTTACTGCTGGAAGGAGGGAGTGAGTTGAATGCCGGGTTTCTGCGTGCAGGCCTGGTGAACCGGGTGGCTCTTTACGTGGCTCCGGCCTTGTTGGGCGGCCAAGAGACCAAAGGCCTGCTGGCCGGTCGCTCGCCCCGACGGTTGGCCGAAATCCTGCCGGTGTCCAATCTTCATCTTCAATCGCTTGGCGAGGACGTGCTCATCACGGGAGACCTATAAGGAAGATCAGCCCGTCATCGGGATATAACATCAACTGTTCAGCATTCAGGGAGGGTGTCATGAAAAAAGTTGCTGTCATTTTATCGGGCTGCGGGTTTTTGGATGGAGCGGAGATCACCGAAGCGATCAGCACGCTGGTGGCGATCGGTCAACACGGTGCGGATTATCAGTGTTTCGCACCGGATAAGGACGCGGCCGAGACGAACCACCTGACGCAGCAGGCCACCGGCCAAAACAGAAACGTGCTGCAGGAGGCCGCCAGGATTGCGCGAGGGGACATTCAGCCCCTCGAAGCACTTCATGCGCAGGACTTCGACGCCCTGGCGTTTCCCGGTGGGTTTGGGGCGGCGCTGCATTTGTGTGATTTTGCGCAGAAGGGCAGCGGTGGAGAGATCGATCCGCAAGTCCTGCGCATCGTGAAGGAATTTCACGACGGCCGGAAACCCATTGCCGCGATTTGTATCGCCCCGGCGATCATGGCCTTGGCATTCGGCGACAAGGGGGTGAACGTCACGATCGGCGAGGACCAAGGCACGGCGTCTGAAGTCGAAAAAACCGGGGCCAAGCATACCAATTGCGCGGTCGAGAAGTTCGTGGTGGATTCCTCAAATAAGGTGATCACCACTCCGGCGTACATGTACGGAACGGCCAAGCCGCACCAGATTTTCGAAGGCGTGAGCGGCGCCATCGCCGAATTGCTCAAGATGGCGTAAGGGGGGGCTTTCTAGGTTGACAATGCCTTATGCTTCGGCGGCGGGGCGGGTACGCCGGTGAGCATGCCGAGGGCGCTGAGATCCTCATCAATATCCGGCCAGTGGACCCCTTGCCCTGTCCCGATAATGTCAAAGTGCTGACGTTGCGCTGGCGTCGCATTGGATAAACGCCACGACCACGCCAGCGGCACGCTGACCGTTCGGCCATCTGCGAGATGAGCGATGATGAGGTCGTCAGTCACCTCTACCGTCATAATCCGTGGATCGTTACTCGCTACAATGCTCATGCCACGCCTCCATGATGGAGTCTTGATGCTCCAAAATTATTGCCCGTATACGATTCAATTCGTGAGGTGAAAACCCATGATTCATGCTTAACGCAACCGGCTCCAGCCAAAACTTACATGTCATTCGTTCTCGACGTATGTGGACATGCGGAGGTTCATGACAGTCAAAGCTATAAAAGAAAAGACGGTAGGGGCCTGTGATATTGGGAACCGTTGGCATGTCATCTGCTTTGTGAAGATGTCAGAAACAAGAAGAACAGGATCTTACAGAATACTAGGTCTGTCCTCTGAGGGTGATTTATAATATTAACACTTACGCCAAAAGATGAAATAAGAATGTCATGTGTATGGTGAGTTTCGGTAGCAAGCCCTGAACCTTTGCACGGCGTTATCAATCTTCCATATCCAAGAAATCGAAGTGGCCGACACGAAGTAGGTTTTCCCGGGCACGTTCGGCGTTCTGACGGACGCTTGCGTCGCTGCTTTCAAGGCCCGCTTTCAAGATAGTGCGCGCCTTAGCGGTTTCAACAATGTACATCTTGTGCTTGAGAGCACAATCGGTAAACTTGGCAAAGCATTCGACCACCTTTGCAGTGTGATCTGCAAGCATTCTAACTAATGGATCTAACCCTCTATCGTTACCTGAAGGTGCTAAGTTTTTCGATATGCAGACATCCAAAACCTTGGAATAGGCTTTCAACCGCCACTCAGTATCCAGGCATTCGGCTTCCAACCAGAATGAAAAGTTCTGTAGTTCCGTCGCCTCTCCAACTTCAAACCGCCAGTCGAAGAACTCTATAATCTTTTCATGCAAAGCAGCATCAAGAGTCTTCCCGCTGTTCCGTAACCATTTGCCGACATCGTCGAACAAACTAGCCCAGTAGATTCGATTGTCATCTGTGTGCTGATAATATCGGTCAAGCAGGCTTCTTTCTCCGTTGAGTGGGTACACGCCCGACAAATAATAGGTGAACAGGTGTCGTCCGAGAATCTCAATCGGATTTTCGCCAAAGCTTTCTTGATCTTTGAATTTGCCCAGATGTTCCAACGCAAAATCGAAATCATCGCGAAGAATATTGAATATTTGCTTGAACGGGCGGTTAGAGCAGACGAAGCCCTTGAATGCCTCTATCCATGCAGGCCATTTATCTTGCGGGAAAAAGTCTGATTTGTGCTCAGTTGCCCACGTCTCATCAAGATTGAAAATATGTCCGTAGTGCCTGCCCAGAATTGCGTGTTCAGGCAGTGATAAAGGATATTCCGTTTCAGGGGCGAAGCGTTTTTCAAGAATCGTCGTTACCATGGCAATGTCGGTCGTGTGGTCATGTCTCCGCAACCAGAAACCGAAATCAACAAGACTTCGTAGTGCACGGCTCCTAATATTGGTAAAAGCCTCTGTGAGTTGGTCTTCGTGGTGCGAAAGGACCGGCTTATTCCGATCCAGTCTCCAATCAAATTGCGTACATAGTATTTCCAAAAGCTTGGCTAGTTGCCTCTGAGCGGAAATTGGCACGTCTTTTTCTATACAGACTCCTATAAAGTCACCGACTGCCCGCCGTGAGCTATGCCAATAGGGATGCTCCCGGGACTCGTCGCTGAGTCCGGTGCCTTCTTCTTCCGGGTCCTGGTCCGGGTGCGAAAGTACCCATTCGCAAAACATTAACCATTTTTTGAGTTTGTCGAAGGTTTTCGCCTTGACGTGTTCTTTCATCTCATCGACCATTGCCCGGATGTAAATGGGCCGCTCGATCCGTTCGCAATTGTCGAGCCAAAACTTGAGCCTACTTGCATCCGGGATGATTGATTTACTGAAAACGGTTTGAAACGCTTCTGCGAGGGCTGCGATGTTAATCTCTACCAACCAGTCATCCTTATCGTGATGTTCTTCCTGCCATTCGTTAGTGTAGGTGAGTAGCTCTTCATCTGGGAGGTTTTCGAGTTCTTCTTGTGATCTCGGGCTCTGAGAAGACATCGTTCCGACGCGACATATAACAGGGGAATAAGTCTCATCGGAAATCTGTTTGTCGGCTTCAATCTCCAACTCTTGGAAGTAGGTCGCATATTCGCCAAATAATACAGAAGCAAAGGGTTTGAACTGCATCCTCTGGAAATGCCGCTGACGTTGTATGAAAAGCTCTTCGGTGAATTGATCGCCCATCGATTCGCGGCAATTCGTTTTTGACGGACCGCTACGGATGGCATTGAAAATTGGTGTAAGCTCTTCTTCCGTGAGCAACTCCGTGCCGAAGTGTTCACAGACGATCCGTATCATTCGCTGAAATTCGTAAGGGTATTCCCATCGAGCGTAATCTCCATGTGCCAGGATCAACTCTCTGATCCAGGGTTTGGTTTGCTCGTTTGGGTGCAGGGCGTAAAGGTGCTGGCGAAGGCGTTTAAAAACCTTCCAACGCTGCTTGCATAGAACTTCATCCAACGGCGTGATAGATCCAGCGGATTCTTGGTAAACCTCCTCGCATGCAAAAATCAGGGTATGAATAAGTGCTGTTTTGGCGTCCTGGCAATCGCTATCTTGTTCATCGAGCCGAGGCCACCAAATTTCAGACGAGTCCTCGTCTTTGCCCTTGTCAAGCTCATCCTGATCCTTGTGCAGATCAAACATATCAGCCGTAGCGTCAATTAGGATGCAGGTAACTTTGAGTGGTTCTTTTTCAACCAGCGGACGGACACCTTTCTCCAATATCTTCACATATTTCCATTCATCGAATCGTGGAACAGGTTCCAGCGGTCGAGGCATATCAACCGGGTTCTTCTTACGTTGCGCTTGCTTCTGTTTTGATTGAGGGTCAGGCATAAACTTGATGAGTATCTGTAATAGCTCCAAAGCAGCCTGTATTTGATTCTCTGCTGTCCAATGGGCTAACAAATCTGCGTATCTGTCTGCGAACAACTGGTACTCTATGCCAGTATATTCAAGTATCTTGGGTTTAAGTCTTGCGGATTGATGGCCGTGAATTCGCAATGCGATATCGAGAATGTCATCGTAGACCCGTGGGTTATCGACTTTGGGAAGCCGTAGTACTATTTCAATGACTTCGTCTGGCGCATGAATAGACATGTTCTTCAGGTATTGAAGTTCTGGCCAGAACGGTAATTGAACATAACCGTCAGGCAAATGTCTGACTCCTGGAGGATATTGAAAATAGTCACGCTCAGCTAACGGTTGAATCCATAGAGGGTTTTTCAACCGGGAGAAGAAATACTGACGGTCAGTTTCTTTTTTTACTGACGTCAGGGCCTTATCTATCAGTTCATCCGTTGGTTTCTTCCAAGATTTCATGGATGCCCCTTATTCGTTCGAATTCGCTGCTTGCAGCCACGTATAGTAAGCCATCCAACGCCTGAAAATGCCTTGTCACTTCAGATGGCGCATCCGCGGCAAACCTTCTTGGTCGTAGATGGGCGTGGGCCAGAAACCATTTTTTTGCCGCCTTCCATTCCTTCAAAAAATTTTGGGGTATTCTGTCTTTGTCGTCATAATCCAAAAAGGTTCTAAAAAAGAGGATATCAGCCATGTTCTCTCTTTTTTGACCTGTTTCGTGATCAGCAATCAGGTCTTTTATAATCTGGCATATATCGTAAGGAATCAAATGTCCCACTTGAGCATTATCGGATGTTGTTAATCCTTGACCTCCCCATTCGGGTTGCCATTTAGCCTGTAACTTGTTGACATGCATGCGATACTCAACCAAACCACCCTCAGTGCCGGTGATGGTTCGGGCAAGAAGGTTCATTATGTCCCTACCAGTATGAGCCACGAAGGTAATGTAACCCGGCGGCTTCTCGTCTAGGAGATCCAGTGCTCCTTTGTACGCTTCAGCAAACACCGGTACTTGGAGCTTGTCGTTTAGCCAATCGAAGACATTTTGTTGTTCTGTTGTAAGCATTTTGTCGGGGTAAATACCTTTTAAGAGCGCCCTCTTTTTCACATATAAGTCAATTCTCTGTCCAGGTTTCAGCGTCCACCTCAGGGCGGGCTTGCACGCATTTGCTCATGGGGTTAGCCTCAATAATGGTTGCTATTGGTGATCAGGTTAAAGAAATATTATATCCCAATCACTAACGAATCCGTCTATCCTTCGCCTCAATTGTCGTTCTGCTATAATGCGCCGGTAACGCGGATTGACCGTCAACCGCCTCATCGGGCTGGAACAGGAATTGAGGAACACACGCAATGGAACTGCTCAGATCCACTGACGAGCCTCTTCGTCTTCTCCGGACCGTGTTCGGGCATTCGTCGTTTCGTTTGCGCCAGGAGGAAGTGATTGAGGACCTGCTGGCCGGCAGGGACGCGATGGTCCTGATGCCGACGGGCGGGGGCAAATCGTTGTGTTACCAGATACCGGCCATGATGCGTGACGGGGTAGGCGTCGTGGTGTCGCCCCTGATTGCGTTGATGAAGGACCAGGTGGACGCGCTTCGCCAGTGCGGGGTACGCGCGGCCTGCCTGAACTCCACCCTGGATTTTGAGGAGGTACGGTCGGTGGAGGCGGCAGTGAACGGCGGGAAGCTGGATGTCCTCTACGTCGCGCCGGAGCGCCTGCTGCAGGAGCGGACCCTGGAATGGCTGGACCGGCAAACCATCGCGTTGTTCGCCATTGACGAAGCGCATTGCGTGTCGCGCTGGGGGCACGACTTCCGTGAGGAGTATTTGCAGTTGTCGGTGCTGCACGAGCGGTATCCCTCGGTCCCGCGCATCGCCCTGACGGCCACCGCCGACCAGGCGACCCGCCGGGAAATCATTTCTCAACTGCAACTGGAAAAAGCCAACGTCTATCTCCACAGTTGTGATCGTCCCAATATTCGCTACACCATCTCCGACGATGATAACGGTCGCGAGCGCATGTGGCGCTTTCTCCAAAGCGAGCATCCCAACGACGCCGGTATTGTCTATTGTCTGTCGCGCAAAAAAGTAGAGGAGACCGCCGAGTGGCTGCGAGCCCGTGGGCGCGATGCGCTGCCCTACCACGCAGGCCTTGCGGATCACACGCGTCGGCGGCACCAGGAACGGTTTCTGCGCGAGGATGGCGTGGTGATTGTCGCCACGATCGCGTTCGGCATGGGCATCGACAAACCCGACGTGCGCTTTGTCGCTCACCTCAGCTTGCCGAAGAGTATCGAGGCCTATTACCAGGAAACGGGGCGTGCGGGCCGCGACGGCCTGCCGGCCAGCGCGTGGATGAATTACGGCCTGAAGGAAATCATCGTCTTCCGCCAGTGGTTGTCCGAGTCCGAAGCCGACGCGGCGCATAAGCGGGTGGAGCACCAGAAACTGGAAGCCATGGTGGGCTTGTGCGAACTCGCTACCTGCCGCCGTCGTGCCATTCGCGCCTACTTCGGGGAAGAGCCGGGGGAGTCCTGCGGCAATTGCGACAACTGCGTGGACCCGCCGCAGACCTGGGACGGCACCGAGGCCGCGCAGAAGGCCATGACCTGCGTCTCCCGCACCGGCCAGCGCTTCGGCGTGAACTACCTGGTCGACGTGCTCATCGGTAAGGACACTGCGCGCATCCGCGAGTGGCGCCACGACCGGCTGGAAGTGTTCGGCATTGGCGCGGAACACAGCGCCACCGAGTGGCGCTCCATTTTTCGCCAGCTCATTGCCCAGGGCTGCCTTCGGGTGGACGCCGAGCGTTTCGATGCCCTGCGCCTGACGGATCAGTCGTTTCCGGTGTTGCGCGGCGAGTGTGGGCTGACCCTGCGTCGGTTGCGGCGTGCCGCCACGGTGAAGAAAGGAAAGGTTGCCGTGTCCCCTGTCCCGATGACGCCAAGCGACGAGATCCTGTGGCAGGCTTTGCGGAAGGCGCGTACGGCCCTGGCCAAGGAGCAGGGAGTGCCGCCTTACGTCGTGTTTCACGACACGACCCTGCGTGAGTTGGTGCGGCTCAAGCCTCTGAAGCGGGAAGCAATGGAACAAATCCAAGGTGTTGGCGAGCATAAACTGAGGAAGTATGGTGAGGCGTTTTTACGGGTCGTGCGGGAACACGTATTCGCGGAGCGTGATGGTGCATAGAGGGACCTTTGCTCGCCGTGGCTTGGTGATGGTGCTGCGATTCGTGCTTTTTCTCGGATTACTGGCCGTTGACGGGCTGTCCATTGATGCCGGTGCGTCGGGGCAGGCCTCGCGGTCAGGTTCGGCGGCCGTGCCGCCCCAGGTTTCAGCCCAATCCCTGGCGACGCTCATTCCGCAGTATCTGACGAACGAAGATCGTGAACAGGCCGAGTCCTTGTTGCAGGCGATTCTGGTTCATCCTCAAGCGAGTCTTGAAGGAGTACGCGAGGTCCTGCGAGAACGACGAATCTATGAGGCGGCTCCGGTGGGCATGCTTCCGAGTCAACCGGTTCGGGTACGTGGACAAACCTTGTCGTATGGATTGTTCGTGCCGTCTGCCTATGATCCTGAGGTCGCCTTTCCCCTGGTGGTGTGTCTGCATGGAGCGGGGTTTACGGGAGACTCGTACCTGGAGCGGTGGGCAAAGCGGTTGGGCGAGTCCCATATTCTTGCCTGTCCGACGGCCATGGCGGGGACGTGGTGGACCAGGTCGAGCGAGGAGTTGGTGTTCGCGACCATCAAGAACGTCCGCGCGCACTATCGCATCGATCCCGATCGCGTTTACCTGACGGGCATGTCGAACGGCGGCATCGGCGCGTGGATTATCGGGATGCATCACGCGCCGCGGTTTGCGGCGGTGGCGCCGATGGCCGGTGGAATCGATGATGTCTTGTATCCCTTTCTGGAAAATCTTCGACATACGCCGGTGTACGTGATCCATGGGGCCAAGGATCGTATCATGCCGGTCTGGCTGAGCCGGAACATCACGAATGAGTTGGCCCGGCTGGGTATCGCGTTTACGTATCGTGAACATGAGTGGTCGCATCCGCATGCCGGGGGCCATTTTTTCCCTCGCCAGGAGTTGCCGGCCCTGGTGGAGTGGTTTGAGCATCAACGCCGTGATCCGTATCCGCGGAAATTGACCGTGGTTCGTGACGCGAGCCACTTGACGGATTTCGGGTGGGTGCGCATCGATGCCACTGACCGTATCGCCATGTTTTCAGAGCAGTTGATCGATCAGCACGGTGACCTGATCAAAAACAAGGTTTATGCGAGGCTGGCGGTTGAAGTGAGAGGCGAGAATCATCTTGAGGTCAGAACCGACCGGGTCCGGCGATACACCCTCTTTTTGAACGACGCACTGATCGATTTTTCCGGACCGGTGACTGTGGTGACCGACGGCCGGACCAGTTTTCAGGGCATGGTGACACCCCGAGTCGAGACGCTGCTCCGCGACGTGCGCCGCCGCCAAGACGTTGATGGCCTCTTTCCCGTCAAAGTGACGATTGATGTTTTACCGTGAACGTTCAGAACGCGTGTCCTATTCCTTAGTTGCCCATGGCTAAAGCCCTTGCCATTCTCGGAACGGGCTCCGACGTGGGGAAAAGTCTTGTCACGGCGGGATTCGGTCGGTGCTTCCATCGCTCCGGAATCAGGGTAGCCCCGTTCAAATCCCAAAACATGTCTCTGAATTCGTTTGTGACCGCGGAGGGCGGGGAGATGGGCCGCGCTCAAGTCCTTCAAGCGCAGGCATGTGGACTTCGTCCACACGTGGACATGAATCCCATCCTGCTGAAACCGGAAGCCGATCGTCGCTCGCAGGTCATCGTCCAAGGGAAAGTGTGGCGAAGTCAGGATGCCGGAAGCTATTTCGACTCCAAAACGGAACTGTTTCACTATGTACGGCAGAGTTACGAACGGTTGGCTGCGCAGTACGAGTTGATCGTCATTGAGGGTGCGGGCAGTGCGGCCGAGGTGAATCTGCGCGATCGGGACATCGTCAATTGGCCGGTCGTACAGATGGCGGACGCCAAGGTGATCCTCGTGGCGGATATCGATCGGGGTGGGGTCTTCGCCCAGGTCATCGGCACCCTGGATTTGTTGGAACCTCACGAACGGGAGCGGCTGCTGGGCGTCGTGATCAACAAGTTTCGCGGGGATCGACGTCTCTTCGATGACGGCGTGGCGATTCTCGAACAGCGAACGGGTATCCCTGTCCTCGGCGTGCTGCCGTTTTTACGCGACCTTGTGCTGGATCAGGAAGACAGCGTGACGATCGAATCTAGTTCGACCGAGGCCTCCTTTTCGCCGGAGACGGTGAACGTGGCGGTCGTCCTGTTGCCTCGTATGAGCAACTTTACGGATTTTAACGCGTTGGCCGCGGAATCCGACGTCGCGTTGCGGTATGCCAGGGTTCCCGAGGACGTGGTCGACGCGGACGTGCTTATCCTTCCCGGCAGCAAACAGACGATTCAGGATCTTCAATACGTCAAGCAGAAGGGGTTCGCGCCGGTCGTGGCCTCGCACGTTCGGGCCGGACGGGAGATCGTCGGCCTGTGCGGCGGCTTTCAAATGCTGGGAGGACGGATTGACGACCCTCATCAAATCGAGGGCGGCGGGCAAACGGAAGGTCTCCGGCTGTTGTCGATCGACACCGAACTGCATCATGAAAAACAGACGAGGCAAGTGAGGGCGAATTCCCTGGTGCCCGGCGTGTCAGACGCGGAAACGGTCCGGGGCTATGAAATTCACGTGGGGCTCACATCTCGTCGTCAGGGCAATCCGTGTTTCCGAATTTTCGACGAGGGCGGAGATCGGGACGACGGCGCCGTATCCCCGGATGGTCTGGTGTGGGGTACCTATATTCATGGCGTGTTCGATGATCCGTCTTTTCGTCGGGCCTGGATCAATCGCGTGCGCGTCCGCAAAGGGTTGGCTCCGCGTGCCGTCGCGGATTCCAGGGCCGTGACTCGACGATTGACGTCGGCGCTTGATCAGTGGGCCGATCACGTTGCTCAGCACGTCGATATGAAGACCGTATTGCAGGCTCTGCAATTCCCCGCTGCTTGACAAACGGATTCAGGGTTCCCTACAGTTCCGCCAACAGTGTGTTGCCCGGGTGCAGGGAAGAAGGTGCAAATCCTTCGCGGTCCCGCCGCTGTAACCGGAAACGAACCCCGCAAGAACCACTGTCGGAACACTGACGGGAAGGTGCGGGAAGTAGGTTAGGATCCGGAAGCCAGAAGACCTACCCGAGCGGAGAATTCCGTGGCGCCGAATCGGATCGGCGGCCGGGATTCACGACCTTCGATCCCTCGTGGGCTGGGGAGCGGGTGAGGATGAAGACGCGGGAACAATCCTCAGGGTCGTTCAGGCCTTGGGGATTTTTTTATGTTGTCGGGTTGCCGGACTTTCCGATATTGCCGGGGAGTCAGGACGTGGCTTGTCTTCCTGACGTTCGCGTGTTTGGGTGTTCTTGCCAGTGATCCCCTTTTAGGTGCCTCCGATCCTTCCAAGACCATGAAACGTCGCCAACAAGGTATTCTCACCGGCATGCCGTTTATGGCCAACGTGGCCCCTCGCACCTTCGTCGATGACCTTGGCCGTAAGCTCTATCTTGCCCAACCACCGAAGCGCATCGTGTCGCTGGCTCCGAGTATCACGGAAATGTTGTTTTCCCTTGGCCTCAATCAGGAAATTGTCGGCGTCACGGAATTTTGCAACTATCCGCCTGCGGCCCTGGACAAGCCGAAGGTCGGGTATGCTCAACCCAATCTGGAGTCCATTGTCGCGCTACGGCCTGAGCTCATCGTGGCGCCGAAGTCTTTCCTGAGAGTCGACTTGCTAAACCGGTTGGAGCAATTGAAGATCCCGACGCTCCTATTGGATGCCCAAACCGTCGAAGATATTTTGCGCCACATTCAACTGTTGGGCCGCATGGTGGGCCGGGTCCCCGAATCCATCAAGGTGACGGAAGCGATCCGAAAGCAGATGACCGTGCTGACCGCCCAATTGGAAGGGCGTCCGCGCCCCACGCTGTTATTCGTGATCAACACCGATCCGCTTATCACGGTCGGACCGGGGAGCTATATTCATCAATTGATCGAACTGGCAGGAGCGAGAAACGCTGCGGAACACGCGGGGACTGCTTATCCTCGTCTGAGCATCGAAGAAGTGCTCCGGCAAAACCCCGAGTTTTTGTTGTTCCCGATGGGTCCTTTCGAGGGCATTCCACAAGCCGAGCAAGATCAATGGCGGCGGTGGACGTCGCTTGAAGCGGTCAAACGGGACCAATTCGTGCAAATCGACAGTGACATTCTGAATAGACCGGGTCCCCGAGTGATCGAGGCCCTGGAAGCTCTCATTACCATACTCCACCCTGGCGCGGTTCCATCCGCGGCAGGGCAGGAAGAATGAACGCAGAGTCATGGCTTCTGTCACTTCTCATTCAGGAAAAGCCCATGCCGGGGGCGCGTCTGCCGTGCCGGCACCGGGTTTTCTCTCCGGGCCGGAGCCGGCTTCCGTTGCGGAAGGTTTTCGATCCGCGCAAGCAGTTGCCACGCTTTCTCCCATTAAATGGTTCGGCGTGTCCGGCGCATTGGGGGCGTTGGCCTTCGTAACCTTTGTGGCTTGTCTGGGATTTGGCACGGAAACCATTTCGTTTGCGAACGTGGCGGCGCTTTTGGCTCAGGGTCCGTTTGCCGAAAGTGAGATCCGGAACGCCCCCCACTACATTATTCTCTGGCAAGTCAGGGTCCCCCGTGTCGTGCTCGCCTTTATGGTCGGCGGCAGTCTGGCTGCCGTGGGGGCGTCGCTTCAGGCGTTGCTTCGGAACCCCTTGGCCGATCCCTACGTCATCGGCATTTCGAGCGGGGCCGCACTCGGCGCGGCCGTGGCCGTCCTGTTCGGCATCGGCCTGTCCATTCTCGGTTTGTCGGTTTTGCCGTTTTATGCCTTCCTGGGGGCCTTGCTTTCTCTCCTCATTGTCTATCGCATCGCCGTGTCCTATGGGAGTTTTTCGATTCATACGTTGTTGCTGGGCGGGGTGGTGCTGAATGCGATCTTCTCGGCGCTCATCCTGTTTCTGACGACCCTGGCCGATCCGTATAAGGCCTCGGGGATGTATGCGTGGCTCATGGGCTCGTTGACGGGTCCGGATTTCCCAACCGTCCTGATCCTGGCCGTGTATCTGCTTCTCGGGGTGGCCGTCCTGGTTTCCCAGGCGTCTGCCTTGAACCTCCTCACGCTTGGCGAAGAGGCTGCCCGGTCGTTGGGCGTCGAGGTCGAACGAGTCAAACGCGTTCTCTTTGCGGCGGCCGCGCTTTTGACGGGATCGGTCGTGGCCTTCAGCGGCCTGATCGGATTTGTCGGCCTCATCGTGCCCCATGCGGTTCGCCTGGTGTTCGGCGCCGACCATCGGCTATTGTTGATTGCGTCGGGCATAGTCGGAGGCATCTTCCTCATGCTGGCGGATACCCTGGCCAGGACGCTGTTGAGTCCGACGGAAATCCCCGTGGGCGTCGTGACGGCTTTGGTCGGAGGACCGATTTTCTTATATCTGCTTGTCCGGCAACGCAGGAGAATCGTCTCGTGAGCGAACGTCCGGAAACGCCAAACCGTCAACCGCCGTTTGTCGTGGATGCCGTGACCTTCGGGTTCGGGCGAAAGGAAACGGCGGAACAGTCTCCGGTTTTGAAAAACGTCTCCCTCACGATTGCATCCGGAGAAGTGTTGGGTATCCTGGGTCCCAACGGCTCAGGGAAAAGCACCTTGCTGAAAGTGCTCATGAGAATCCTGGTTCCTCAACAGGGGAGAGTGAAACTGTTTGGTCACGCTCATGATGCGGTTTCCCAGGCCGAGATTTCCCGCCGCGTGGCCTTCGTTCCGCAGGAAACCCAGCAAGCCTTTCCTTTTACGATCAGCGAAATGGTGTTGATGGGACGGTATCCTCACCACAATCGAACGTGGGGTCCGGGTTGGGAAAGCTCGGAGGATCGTGCCGTGGCCATGCAAGCGATGAGCGACCTGGGCGTGTCCCATCTGGGAGGGCGGCTGATTACCAACGTTTCCGGTGGGGAGCGACAGCGAGCCGTGATTGCCCGGGCTTTGGCGCAGGAGCCGGAGATTCTGCTGTTGGATGAGCCGACGGCCTTTCTGGACCTCCATCACCAATTGGAGATTGCGCGAATCATTCGTCGTTTGAATCAAGAACGTGGGTTGACCGTCGTGCTTGTGTCCCATGATCTGAATTTAGCCAGTCAATATTGCGACCGGTTGTTGCTGTTACGGGAAGGAGAGATTGTGGCCATGGGCTCACCGGAGGAAGTCATTGCCGGTGAATCTCTGGAACGGGTTTACGACTGCCCCGTTCTCGTCGATCGACATCCGCAATCCGGTCAGCCCAGGGTTACTTTGCCGGTGTGACCATGAACGGCGAGAACGGGATCGCTCAACGCATTTGTTTAGGATGGCCGACGTGGTGACGGCCTCGACACGTTCACCGCACGTATTTCACATTCAACCATTCAGGAGGCGTTCCTAAGGAAAAAACAACGACAGCGACGGGGAAGATGGTGCAAACCCATCACGGTGCCGCCACTGTAAGCGGGGAATGATCTGCAAGAGACCACTGTGAACGGAACGTTCATGGGAAGGTGCAGGGTAGTGATGATCCGCGAGTCAGGAGACCCAACTGTCGTTGACCTCTGGACCAACCCTTCGAGCCAAAGGGAGGTAACGTATGTTTCATCGGTTTGTTTTCATCTATCTTCTTCTCCACATGCTTTTGCTCCCCGCATTTGCTTTTGGTGAGTCTGATACCGCTGCTTCGGACGTTCAGACTTTGGACCCCGTGGTCGTGAGCGCCACGAAAACGCCGGTTCCCCTTCGCCAGGTCACGAGTGCGGTTGAGGTCGTGACTGAAGAGGATCTCCAGCAGCGTCAGGTCAAGACGCTGCTGGAGGCCTTTCGACTGACGCAAGGCACGGCGGTATTGCAAAACGGTGGTCCGGGAGGTATCGCAAACGTACGGATGCGAGGTGGGACGAGCAGTCAGACCTTGGTTTTGATCGATGGAGCGATTGTGAATAGCGCGACGTTGGGGAGTTTCAATTTCGCACACTTGACCACCGACAACATTGAGAAAATTGAAATCGTTCGAGGTGCCCAGAGCACGCTGTGGGGTGCCGATGCCATGGGTGGCGTGATCAATATCACGACCAAACGGGGACGCGGTCCCCTGAAGGCCGGTGGGTTTTTCGAGTACGGATCGTTCAATACGTTGCGGGAAGGCGGGCATATTTCCGGCAGCAAGGGGCCGTTTGATGTTTCCCTCGCCCTCTCCCGGTGGGATACGACCGGCATCTCGCAGATCAATGATCGAAGAGGGGCTACCGAACGCGATGCCTATCGGAATTGGCAGGCTTCTTCCCGGGTGGGGATGGCCCTGCCTCACGACGGCCGGCTCGACTTCAATTTTCGATGGTGGAAGGCCTCGCTCAATATCGACGAAAGTTACGGTCCCTCGGATGTGATCGGGGCCAGAAATGACAGCGAGCGATTTATCTTCAGCGGTCAATACCGGCAATCATGGACCGATTGGTGGACTCACGCGTTGACACTTTCTCGTTCCCAAGACGCAGGCCTGTTCGATCCCGGAACGTTGCAGCGCAATTTGTCGACCGGAATGACGAGGGTTCCCTTTGGTGGCCCTAATGAAACGCGCGTCGTGGCGAACCGGATCGAAAGCCAACACGACTTTCGCCTCAATCAATACGTCACGGTGACCGCCGGCTATCAATTGCGAGAGCAATTAGGAGAGAACGATACGGGTCTGTCGGAGAAGATCGTTTCCTCCCATGCAGGGTTCGGCCAAATACAATTCAATCTGTTTGATCGATTCCTTGCCACTGCCGGGGCGAGGCATGATGCGTATAATGTGTTTGGCGATGCCACAACCTATCGCGTCACCGGCGGATACTTGGTCAAGGAGACGAACACAAAAATACGCAGTAGCTATGCCACGGGATTCCGGGCTCCAACGATCAATGAATTGTTTTGGCCGGACTTTGGCAATCCAGATCTGGAGCCGGAAAAAAGTCAGAGTTTCGACGTGGGCGTCGATCAGACCTTGTTCGCCGATCGGGTGACCATCAGCGGCGGCTATTTCTGGAATCGGTATCGCGATCTCATTCAGACCATTCTGAGCGCACCGGTTTGTGGGACGGGCCCGTTTGGGGCCAATTATTGTCCCATCAACGTCGCTTCGGCTAAATCGCAAGGGTGGGAGGGCTCGGTGAATATTGTCATGGTCCGGGAACAACCCTGGATGAAGCGGTTGGAGCTGAAAGGGCAATACACCATGACCCTGACGCGTGACCTGATGACCGGTACCAGATTGCGGCGTTGGCCGGTCGATCAGGCCAGTCTGAGCCTGTATTATCAACCGGTGGATTCCCTGAACATGATCCTTGATTTTCGTTTTGCGGGCTCACAATTCAATGACAGGGAAAATACTCAGCCTGTCAGCTCGTTTAACGTGGTCAATCTGGCCGTGAACTATGACCTGTCCGATCAATTCCAGGCCTACGTCCGCGTGGATAATCTGTTCGACGAAGAATATGAAGAAATCTTGTTTTTCGGTACGCCCAGTCGCTCTGTCTTCGGCGGGATTCGAGCGAATTTTGATCTGCCGTTTGGGTCAGGTATGAAGTAGTATGGTATGCTCCGCGGCAGGGGAACACCAATATGCGAATCAGTAAAGTCTATACCAGGTCGGGCGATGCCGGGAAAACACGTCTTGCCGGCGGGCAGGAAGTGTGGAAGGACTCCTTGCGCGTGGAAGCCTATGGAACGGTCGATGAACTCAATTCGGTTATCGGCATTGCCAGGGCGTTGAATGCCGAGCACCCGAAGACGGTCGCGACCAGGGAGAAACTCGAAGAGCACCTGAGGTGGATTCAAAACAAGTTGTTCGACGTCGGCGGGATCCTGGCCACGGCTCCGGGAGAGACCTTCAAGAATATGCCTGCGGTAACGGCCGATCACGTGGTCCGGTTGGAACGTCTGATTGATGCCTGTCAGGAAGACCTGGAGCCGTTAAAAGAATTTATCCTGCCGGGAGGCGGAAAGGTGTCCGGTTTTTTGCACCAGGCCCGAACCGTTTGCCGGCGAGCCGAACGTCTCTGCGTGAGCTTGTCCCGTGAGGAAAAGGTTCCCGCTGAGCTTGTGCGATTCTTGAACCGGTTGAGCGATACCTTGTTCGTGTTGGCGCGATGGGTTGCGAAAACGCAAGGGGAACCCGAGTATTTATGGGAACGGGAAACCTGAGATGCGTTGTCAACGTTTCACGTCCGACTCCTGTTTGTCCTCCGGCGTACGTCGTTTTCCATGAATGCCGGTAACGGTTCTTCTCATTTGTGTTTCGTTCTCGGAGGGGCGCGGTCCGGGAAAAGCCGGTTGGCTTTTACGTTGGCGGGGCAGGCTTTGCCCAGGGCCTTTGTCGCGACCGCAGAACCCGGTGATGAGGAGATGGCCGCGCGTATCCGTAAACATCAGGAGGATCGCGACCCAACCTGGGAAACCAAGGAAATTCCCACTGAGGTGAGCGGTTGGCTCAAAACCCATGGGGCGGCGTATAAGACGGTTGTGATCGATTGCCTGACCTTGTGGTTGTCGAATCTTCTCGGCAGCGGGGTTCAGCCGCCACAAATCCTTGCCTGTACGGATGAGCTGATGCAATCGGCTCGTATGGTTCCCGGCACGGTGGTGTTGGTGAGTAATGAAGTGGGCATGGGCATTGTTCCTGGTGACGCCGTGACACGACAATTTCGAGACCTCGCGGGAATCATGAATCAACGCGTCGCCGCGGCCGCCGATACCGTATATTTTACCGTGAGCGGTCTCCCTATGAAATTGAAGTAACGGTCTCTTCGGATGTTGGGTGCAATATGAGTGAAGACGGTATTGATCTGATCTTTCCGGACTTGAGGCTTCCCGACGAGGCCGTTCGACTTCAGGCGCAAGCCCGGCTCGATTCGCTCACCAAACCCGTGGGGAGTCTGGGCCGACTCGAGGAAGTGGCCGCGCACTATCTGGCGATGACCGGAAGTGCCTCCGCTCCAAGTCTCGATCCCGTTGTGTTTACGCTGGCGGCTGACCACGGCGTCACGACTGAGGGGGTGAGCGCGTATCCGCAATCCGTGACAGGGCAAATGGTGAAGAATTTCGTCCATGGCGGTGCCGCGGTGAACGTCCTGGCTCGTCATGCCGAAGCATCCCTGTGTTTGGTGGACATGGGAGTAGCTGAGGATCTCGGGAAAGTTGCCGGCCTGTTGGATCGGAAGATTGCCTTTGGCACCAACAATTTTCTACGCGAACCCGCGATGACTCGCGAACAGGCCTTGCAGTCGATTCAGGTTGGAATGGATTTGGCAAAAGCCGCTTGCGCGGACGGGAAGAATCTTATTGCCGTCGGTGAAATGGGCATCGGCAATACGACGGCGAGTGCCGCCATCGTTTCGGTGCTGACCGGGCAAAGCGTGGAAGCGGTCACCGGCCGGGGAACCGGCGTCGATGATCAAGCGCTGAAGCGTAAAATTGCCGTTGTTCAGCAGGCGCTTGCGTTGCATCACCCGTCTTCCTCCGACGCCATTGAAGTCTTGACGAAAGTCGGGGGATTCGAAATCGGCGGGATGGCCGGTCTGATGCTCGGGGCGGCGATCCGTCAGGTGCCGGTGGTGCTGGATGGCTTTATTACCGGAGCGAGTGCGCTGCTCGCCGTGGCGCTGGAACCCCGGTGCCGGGAGTATCTCATCGCGTCGCACCTGTCCCAAGAACCCGGCCACCGGATCGTGCTCGATCATCTGGGGCTTGATCCGTTGCTGGATTTGCGGATGCGGCTCGGCGAGGGGACCGGCGCCTGTCTGGCCGTGACGCTCATTCACGCTGCCTTGAAAGTCTATCGTGAAATGGCCACGTTTGAGGAGGCACGGGTTTCCGGTTCGCTGCCTCAACCATAAGTCCGGAGCCTGGACGTTCATGATCAAATCCTCCCTGTTGGCGTGGCATTTTCTCACGATCATTCCACTTCGCAAGTCATCGCACGTTCAGTCCGCCCCGCGGGAACTGGCGTCTTCCATGCAATGGTACCCTGCGGTGGGCTTGGTTATCGGGGGCATACTCGTTGCCGGTGATGCCCTATTCAACCTCCTCTTGCCGGGGGACGTGACGTCGCTGCTGGTCCTGTGTGTCCTGGTGGTCCTGACCGGAGGGTTACATCAGGACGGATTGGCCGATACCATCGACGGGTTGGGTAAACGTGGCAGTCCGGCGGAGCGGTTGGCGGTCATGAAAGACGGGAGTATCGGCGCCTTGGGTGCGACCGGTTTGATACTGGTACTGGGGTTGCGATTCGCAGGCATCCTGCATCTGCCCATTCCTGATCGAACGGGTCTGTTATTATGCATGCCGGTGATGGGGAAATGGGCTATGGTGGTCAGTACGTTCGGCAGTTCGCATGCCCGGGCAGGCGGTGGTCTCGCCTCCGACTTTTTGAACGAAATCCGGTTGAGGGACGTGCTGTGGGCCACCCTCTGGGCCGGAGTGTTTCTCTGTGTGACCCTCGGGTGGCAAGCGGGCGTGTTGCTACTGGGGCTCGGCGTCGTTGTGGGACGCGGGATGGTTTGTGTGTGCTCTCGCGTCTTCGGCGGCATCACGGGAGACGTGTTGGGCTCGATCAATGAAGTCACGGAAATTCTGTTTCTGTTTGCCGCTCCGTTGATCCTGATGCTGGCGGTGTTCTGATTCGTGAAACGCCATCTCCAGAAAACGTGCGGACGATGCGGCGGTGCGTTCACGTGCGGGCTGTACGGGTGCTGGTGTGCCGACGTGCCGGTTTCCGACGCCCAATACGCGGCCATAGTCGAACGGTTCGCGGATTGCCTGTGCCCGTCATGCTTGCAGGCCCTGTGCGCGGGCGACCTTGATCGCAACGTCGGCTGATTGTTGAGTGTATGATCGCCATCAATCTTTTGGCAGCCTGTGCCCTGGACGGGTTAGTGGGCGATCCGCGGTGGATGCCGCATCCGGTCAGGTGGATGGGTGCGTTCATCAACCGCTGCGAGCCGGTGATCAGAACCCGGTTCATCTCCGCTGCGAGCCGGCGCACTGCAGGATTCCTCCTGGCTGTGTTCGTCCCGGGTCTGAGCTTCCTGTCGGCATGGTGTGCCTTGAAACTGGCTGTTCTGGTGCATCCATGGCTCGGTGATCTTCTGTGGATTGTGCTGGGCTACACCACGTTGGCGGCGAAGGACTTGGCTAATCACGCGTGGGAGGTCTATCACCATCTTCACGCCGGATCAGTACGGGAGGCCCGGCAAGCCGTGTCCTTCATGGTCGGACGGGATACCGACCGGTTGACGGAAACCGAGATATCCAGAGCCACCATCGAGAGCGTGGCCGAGAATACGTCTGACGGTGTGGTTGCACCGTTGTTCTATCTGGTCATTGGAGGCCCGCCGTTGGCGCTAGCCTATAAAGCCATCAATACCCTGGATTCGATGATCGGATATCATGACGCATCGTATCGCGACATTGGCTGGGCATCAGCCAAACTGGATGATCTCGCCAATGTCATTCCGTCTCGATTGAGCGCAGTGTTGCTGGTGCTGTCGTCATATTGTTGCGGTGCCGCCGCAGCCAATGCGTGGGACATTTATCGACGGGATTGCGCCAAACATGTCAGTCCCAACAGCGGGCATCCCGAGGCGGCCATGGCCGGTGCGTTAGGGATTCTGTTGGGCGGGCCGAGTGTCTACAACGGTATTCAAGTCGAACGCCCCTCATTGGGTGATTCGACGACTGCCCCGCATCCCCGGCACGTTCCCTTGGTCATTGCGTTGATGTGGACCTCATTCGGATTGGCCATCGTGCTTGGTGTGGCCTATGCGACGTTATGGAACGGTATTTGAGCCACGGTGGGAACGTGTATCACGCCGCCCGGGCAACATCCCGGGACGCGTCGGATTTTTGTGATTTCAGCGCCAGCATCAATCCCTTGGGCGTTCCTCTTGCCGCGCAACGTGTCCTGCAAACCGCCATCGGCAGGATTCAGCATTATCCGGACCCCGACGGTCTGGCATTAGTCGAAGCCATTGCCGGACGCCATCGCATTGCACCCGGCAACGTGTTGCTGGGGAATGGAACGGTGGAACTGATTTACGCGATTCCTGCCGCTTTGAATACCAGACACGGGTTGATCGTTGGGCCGACCTTTTCTGAATATGAACGGGCGTTGAGGTTGTCGAATGCCCGCGTGACGTCTGTGTTGGCACGTTCGGAAGATGAGTTTCGTCCGCCCCTCCGCGACGTGTTGGAAAGGGTGAAATCACCACCTTCCTTTGGTTCCGGCCAGCGGCGATTGCCGAATGATGCCGTGTTTCTCTGCAATCCGAACAGCCCGACCGGACAGGGTGTTTCACGGAACAGCATCTATCGTCTTTTGGCAGCCGTCAAACGGCACCAAGGATGCATGATCGTCGATGAGACGTTCGTGGAGTTCTGCGAGGAGAAGTCCGTGATCCGCCGGGCCGTTTCCGATGATTCGTTGCTGGTGCTGAGAAGTTTCACCAAGTTTTACGGGATTCCGGGTCTTCGGATCGGGTACGCCGTCGGGACGGAAAAACGGCTTCAGGCCATCAGGAACCGGCTGCCACCCTGGTCCGTGAACACATTGGCCCAGGAGGCCGCCCTGGCCTGTTTGCAGGACACTCGTTACCAACAAAGGACGTTACGGTTTTTTGAAAAGGAGCGTCCGGTCTTCAGACGGGCGCTTGAGCGGATTCAGGGGTTTCGGGTATATCCTTCATCAGCAAATTATTTTCTCGTCGAGTTGCCCGGATCGCTGACGAGTCGGCAGGTGCAGGCAACGTTAATGGAACGCGGCTTCCTTGTCAGGGACTGCTCAAACTATCCGGGGCTCCATGAACGTATGCTGCGGGTCGCCGTGAGAACGTCAAACGAAAACGCTCGATTGGTGAAACACTTGCAGCACGTGGTGAAGGCGCAACCATGAACGTTCGAAGCCTGATCGGATTTGGTATTCTTGCCTTGCTGATCGTTGCGGGTTTCGTGTTTTCCCGTCCTCAGGGGGGAACGCCCGATGTGCCGGACGATCCCGATGCGCACGAAGCCCTGGAGTTGGTGCGTTCCCATCCTGCCCGAAATGCACCTACGTTGGAGGATGCGATCAATCAGTACGTCGAAAAGTTGAGCGCGCAGGGAACGCCTCTGCATCAAGGCGAGTGGCAGGTGGGCAAAGAACGCCCCGGGGTCTATGCGGTCAGGATGCTGGTTCGAGAGAAAGGGTTTAATGAATGGATTGAACGGGAGTTTGCCTGGCGGGTCACGTTAAAGGATAAAACCGTCAGGGTGATTTCCCTGGCCGCTATTCACTTTATGCCTTTTCATGAGTTGCCGCCGTTGCCGCATCAGGATCAGATATCGGGGCTCCTCATGGCGTCTCAACCGGAAACGCGACTTGGATGACGCCGTTTTCCACGCGTGTCTGAAAACAGGGCACTGTCCACTCCGGTGTGGGATTTTCCACGCATTGTCCCGTGCGCACGTTGAATTCCCAGCCGTGCCACGGGCATTCGACGACCTCTCCCTCCAGCGTCCCTTCCCCGAGCGGGCCTCCCGCGTGAGGGCACGTATTATCCAAGGCCAGAATGTTTCCGTCCACGTTGAATAAGGCCACGCCGGGAGCGTCGTCGACTTCAACCGACAGGCACGTTCCGGGTTCGAGGTCTTCCAGTTTGGCAATGTCGCGATATTGCATAACGGTAAATTTCTCCGAAAGAGTGCGAACATTACCAAGGCCGTTTGTTTTGGCGCAAGCCGTGAATGGGGGCCGTTGTTGCTTCGGTATCGTTCCTGATGCTATACAAGCGTTCAAACTCCGGGGCAGCCTATGACGCTCTTGTTAAATGCCACATATGAACCCTTGCGGGTCGTGCAATGGCAAAAGGCCGTAACCCTGCTTTGCCAAGGGAAGGTCGAAGTCCTTGAATTCTATGATCGGGACATTCGAGGGGTCTCGATCACTTTCAAACTGCCCTCGGTGATGCGGCTGCTGAAAGTCGTCAAGCTCAAATCCAATCACCGGGCCGTCAAGTTTTCCCGGATCAATATTTTTACCCGCGATAAATATTCGTGTCAGTATTGTTGTAAACGGTTTCGCACTGAAGAACTCACGTTCGACCACGTGGTGCCGATTGCGAAAGGCGGTACAAAAACCTGGGAAAACATCGTGACGGCGTGTTGGCGCTGTAATAATAAAAAGAGCGGACGAACCCCGGAAGAAGCCCACATGCGCTTGAAGAAGAAACCGCAAAAGCCTAGATGGAACCCCACCCTCACCATCATGATCGGTATCCGGAATGCTCCGGAAAGTTGGCGGGATTACCTCTACTGGCACATGGAATTGGACTCCGATGAATAATGCCGGCTTTCAAATTTCGTTGGATCTGTATGGCCGCTTGTGCGTGGTGATCGGTGGCGAGGACGAAGCGGCACACAAGACCGGCCTGTTGTTGGACGTGGGGGCCAAGGTCACCGTGGTGAATCCCGCTTTGAACGTGGAGCTTCGGAAACTCACGGCTGCGGGAAAAGTCCTGCATCGGGGCCGCCGGTTTCGTTCGACGGATACCCAGGGGGCCTTCGTTGTTCTCAACACCCTGCCGGACGATTCGGATCTTGCAAAGTCGTTGCGTGACTTGTCGGAAACGGAACGGTTTCTGGTCTGGTCGATTGATCAGCCGGAGTTGTCGAATTTCATGATGCCCGCCCTGGTCCGACGAGGGGCGCTTCGCATGGCGATCAGTACGGGCGGGGCGTCTCCCGCGCTCGCCGGCACCTTACGACGGAACGGCGAAGAGATCTTTGATGAAGAATTTGAAAGGTATTTGGACTGGTTGGGCGAATTACGCAAAGACGTCCAAGCCAATGAACCGAGCATGGCAAAAAGACGAGAGCGATTGAAAGCGGCGGTGGAAGGATTCCGGTTGGCCGGAACGGTCGAGTATCCTGCTGCCTGGATGGCGCAGAAAGCCTCATCTGATTCGTAACGAGGATGGTGCAGTATGGTCTTATTGGAATTCAGCATGTCTCCCCTGGGAAAAGGCGAAAGCGTGGGGAAATACGTGTCCCGATCTTTGCAGATTATCGACAAGAGCGGAGTCGAGTACCGCCTGAATCCCATGGGGACGGTGCTTGAAGGAGAATGGGATGACGTGTTTGACGTGGTGCGGCAATGTTATGAACGGATGAAGAAGGATTGCGGCCGCATCTCCTGTACGATGAAGGTTGATTACCGGAAAGGCCACACCGGGCGCCTCAGCGGAAAAGTGGCCAGCGTGGAAAAACGGCTGAAGAAGAAACTGAAGACGTAACGCTTTACCAATGCGGTGACAATTTCCGCTTTTCCTTCCCCGCCTTTGTCAGACAACCCCCTCAATCCCCCTTCTCAGGGGGACGGCAGAGGTCCTCGCACCCCTGAGAAGGGGCAAGGGGGGTTCAGTAGGGGCGGACCGGAGCCTGCCCTGAGCGAAGCGAACGTTTGTCCGCCCTCCCTTCTTGTGGGCAGCCCTTCATTTTGTCAGCGAATGACTGAACGTTTACCTTAGCCTGAAGAGATCAAAAAGCGATACGCCGGACGCCGTCGACCACGTCGAAATGCGTATCGTTGCTCAATACCGGGAGCGCGTGCTGGCGGGCCAGCGCCGCGATCCAGGCGTCATTCGGCGGGATGGGATGGCCCAGCCGTTTCAATTCCAGGCGAATGTCGGCGTAGGCATCTGCCGTGGCCGAAGTCACGGCGGCGATTTCAGCCAACGGCAAATAGCGGCGTAGCCATTCCTCATAGCGGCTGCGATGCCGCGATTGGCGAATGCCGAAATAATACTCACCGAGAACCACGCTCGGCACGACGAGCCGGTCGGCGGATCGAAAAGCATCCTCTACCGTCGCCAACCCTTCCACCCACGCGGATAAGGCATTGGTGTCGAGGATCATGCGAGGTCTTCGGGGGAGAGAGTCTCGAATTCCTGCTCGATGACGGCAAGGACTCGGCGGTTTTCAACCGAAAGGTCGGAGAGCGCGCCGAACCCGGCCATCCAGGGCGTCTCAGTGTTGCCGGAGCAGCGACGGAGTTGTTCCTCAAGCGCTTCGGTGAAGAACCGCTTCAACGTCATGCCGCGGCCGGCGGCAAGGGCTTTGGCTTGCCGGAACGTGGCGTCAGGGAGTTCGATAGTGGTTTTCATGAACCCATATTCCCATAATTACGGGAATTTCGTCAATGGATTCCTGATTCTTCACGGAGTTCCGTCAGGGGTTCATACACGCGAGGAACGTTGGGTCCGAGATTGCAGAGGACCTCATAGGGAATCGAGTCCTGCCAGTTCGCCAGGTCGTAGGCCGTGATGGCCTGGGTCGCCGATTTGCCCATCAAAATGACGTCGTCGCCCGGTTTGATCGCGGGGTCGTCGGTGACGTCGATGACGGTCATGTCCATACAGACTCGCCCGACGATCGGGAAGCGTCGGTCGTGAATGATGACCTCTCCCGTGTTGGAGAGCCGGCGATTATACCCGTGGGCATAGCCGATGGGAAGGATCGCCAACCGCGAATCCCGCCTCGTCCGGTAGAGATCACCGTAACTCACGGGTTCTCCTTTTCCGGCCGTTTTCAGGTGCACGACTTTGGTTTTCAGGGACAGGACCGGCTGAAGGGAAACAGGGGCATCCCTGTCCGGTGCCGGCGTGTACCCATATAACAGCAGTCCGGGACGAACCATGTCCAAGTGCGTCTGAGGGTGCCAGAGTATCCCCGCGGTGTTGGCAGCATGACGGCAGGGCCGAGGACCATTAACCGGCAGGCTTGAAACGGTTTCGTGAAATCGGTCGAGTTGGTGAAGGGTAAACTCCGGGTCCGGGTTATCGGCATCGGCCAGATGAGTCATGAGCCCCTGACACAAGAGGGAGTGGGAAAACGCAGGTGATTGCAGGAGGGGGAGCGCCTCCTTGGTGGTAAAGCCCAATCGTCTCATGCCGGTGTCCACCTTGACGTGAACGGGATAGGGGCGAACGTGTTGTGTAACTTCTTGACTCAGGGCATGCATGGTGTCGGCATCCGAGAGCGTGGGAATGAGGTTGGCTTGCACGAGATCTTTGACTTGCCCCGGCAGGATGCCTCCCATCACGATAATGTCTTCGAGTCTTCCGGCTTCCCGCAGGAGCACCCCCTCGTGTACCGTGGCCACGCCGAACCGTCGGACGCCGAGTTGCGACAGGGCTTCGGCCACGGCCCTGTACCCATGGCCATAGCCGTCTGCCTTGATCACCGCTAAAACGTCGACATGTGGTGCGAGAACGCGACGAAGTTCACGAAGGTTGTGAGCGAGGGCGTCAAGATGAATGGTCGCCAGAGTCGGGGACAGTGCCGAAGAGGTGGTCACGGAGGTTGGAGAAGCGGTAGAGGACACGATAGATTCCGGGTTGTTAAATCTCTAGGATCTCTTCCTCCTTTTTCTTGAGCAGTTCATCGACCAGCTTGATCTTGGCATCCACGATTTTTTGAATGTTCGCCTCGCCGCGTCGCAAGTCGTCTTCGGTAATCGTTGAGTCTTTTTGGAGGCGCTTGAGTTCATCATTCCCCTCTCGACGAATGCCCCGAATGTGGATTTTCGTCTCTTCCCCGTATTTTCGACACACCTTCACGAATTCTTTCCGACGTTCCTCGCTTAAGGCGGGAATCGGAATGCGAATCACCTTCCCGTCGTTGGACGGATTCAAGCCGAGATCCGAGGAAAGAATGGCCTTTTCAATGTCTTTAATGCTTGTGGGGTCCCATGGCTGGATCATGATCAATCGGCTGTCCGGCATCGAGAGGCTTCCCACCTGTTGCAAGGGGGTCGGCGTTTCGTAGTAATCCACTTTGATATGATCGAAGAGCGACAAGGAAGCCCGGCTGCCTCTGATCGAGGCCAATTCTTTCTTGAGGTGCTCGAGGGCTCCATCCATCTTTTGTGTGAGCGCGTCAATCGTCTTCTGAGACGGCATGCTGAATCCCGGTTAATTGAGGACCGCGTCCTGTTTGACGAGGGTCCCGATTTTCTCTCCCATGACCACGCGTTTCAGATTGCCCCGTTCGGTGAGATTAAACACGATCAAGGGAAGGTTGTTATCCATGCACAGCGTAATGGCCGTGGCATCCATGACTTTCAGGCTTTTGTTGAGGACGGAAAGAAACGGCAGCTCATCAAACATTTTTGCCGACGGGTGATCCAGCGGGTCGGCATCATAAATGCCGTTGACCTTGGTACCTTTCAGGATGACGTCGGCTTTGATTTCCATCGCTCGCAGGGCCGCGGCCGTGTCCGTCGTAAAATAGGGGTTCCCGGTGCCGGCGGCAAAAATCACGACCCGTTTTTTTTCAAGGTGCCGGATGGCTCGCCGGCGGATGTAGCTTTCGGCCAACTGCCGCATTTCAATGGCCGATAACACACGCGTGGTCACCCCGGCTTTTTCAAGCGCGTTTTGGAACGCAAGGGCATTCAGCATGGTCGCGAGCATGCCCATGTAGTCGGCCGCCGCGCGTTCCATCCCGTCTGCGCTGGCGGCCAGGCCTCGAAAAATGTTGCCGCCGCCGATCACCAGGGCGACCTCGACTTCCATGTTCACGACCTCACTCACCTCATCGGCAAGCGTCGTGAGGATATCGGGGTTAATGCCGTAGGTTTGGTCCCCTGCAAGCATTTCCCCACTGATTTTGAGGAGAATGCGGCGGTACTGAACAGGCGTCATTCCTGGCCTAATTGGTATCTCGTAAACCGGGCAATGGTAATATTTTCGCCAAGCTTGGCAATTTTTTGCGTAAGGATTTCGGTGATCGTGACGTTGGGGTCTTTGATGAAACTTTGCTCCAGGAGGCAATTTTCCTGGTAGAATTTTTCCAATTTGCCTTTCACGATTTTTTCTATGGCGGCGGCAGGCTTCCCGAGTTCTTTCGCCTGTGCCAGGTAAATCGCCTTTTCCCGTTCGACCTGCTCGGCAGCGACTTGCTCGCGTTTGACGTAGGACGGATTGGCCGCGGCAATCTGCAGGGCGACGTCTTTGACCAATTCCTGGAATTCTTCATTGCGGGCGACGAAATCCGTTTCACAATTGACTTCGACAAGGACACCGATTTTGCTGCCGGCGTGGATGTAGGATGAGACGACACCTTCCCTGGTTTCCCGGCCGGCTTTCTTTTGAGCCGCGGCCAGACCGCGTTGACGCAGGAGATCAATGGCTTTTTCAATATCGGAATCGGTTTCTTTCAGCGCATTTTGACAGTCGAGGATTCCGGCTCCTGTTTTGCCGCGTAGTTCTTTCACCAAGGTACCCATGCTGGACATCGTGTATCCTTCTCCCTTATTTGGCTAGGATGAAAAAATATGGCTGACGACGTGTTGCGAGGTTCTATGAGGAAGGCACTTGAACGCTTTCCACCTGATTGTCGGTTGAACGGGCAGAGATCAAGTCGGTCATCAGGGTGTCTTCTTCTCCTCCACCCGAATCCTCCTGCTTGTTTCGAAGGTCCAAGCCTTCCAGGCACGCGTCTGCAATCCGGGCGGTAAAGAGTTTCAAGGAGCGAATGGCATCGTCATTCCCGGGGATCGGATAATCAATTCGGGTGGGGTCGCAATTGGTATCCACAATGGCGACGACGGGAATACCCAACCGATTGGCTTCCTTGACGGTAATGTGTTGGATGCGAGTGTCGAGCACGTAGATGCACCCGGGCAAACCTTCCATCGCCTTGATGCCGCTCAGATATTTCTCCAGCTTTCCCCGCTCTTTTTCCATCAGCAGCACTTCTTTTTTCTTCAGCCGTTCATGGGTTCCATCGGTTTGCGCGGCTTCGAGTTTCTTGAGTTGGTTGATACTTTTTCTGATCGTTTCGAAGTTGGTGAGCATGCCCCCCAACCAGCGTTGGGTGACGTAGTACATGCCGCATCGCGTGGCTTCTTCTTCAACGATGTCGACGGCTTGACGCTTGGTGCCCACGAAGAGCACCGATTCCCCGGCCGCAACGGTATCCCGGACAAAATTATAGGCATCGAAAAAGAATTTGGCGGTTTGTTGTAAATCAATAAGATAGATGCCGTTTCTTTCTCCGAAGAGATACGACTTCATTTTGGGATTCCAGCGATTGGTTTGGTGCCCAAAATGTACGCCTGCCTCTAACATGTCTTTGATCGATACCATATTGGGGTTTTTCGCCTCCATTCAAGTAGAAATATTAGGAAATACAGCCATCATTTCAATAGGTGCTCAGGTGAAAATACGCCACAAGGAGCGTGGCGAGTCCGCCTACTCAAACCAACAAGATTTAACACAACCCTTGTTTTTATTGCAAGGTCAATTGCCAGGACTTCCTGCGGAAGAGTAAAACGAGGGAGGAATGAGCGCAATCATGGATTTCCGTTGGGGAGCGTGAAGTTTTGACGGCGATTCCCGAATGTCGGTAGAGTGCTTTGTTACGTGGTGGATGATCTCTGTATGCCCGTTCTTTTGGGTACCCATTTGTCGCCCTGAGCCAAGATGTCAGAGTGGTCATCCTTGTATGTGTTCAGTCATTCCCTTCGACTGCGCTCAGGACAGGCGTTGACAGCATGAGGGGCTGCCCACAAGAAGGGAACTCGGACAGACAGGCCAGCTTTTCCCGCTCGTATTCCTGGTTGAGTCCATTCTTCTCGTGGGGTTGTAGCTGGCGAAGCGGTTGGTTGGGGGTCGGCAGCGCTGAACCCCCCTTGCCCCTTCTCAGGGGTGCGAGGACCTCTGCCGTCCCCCTGAGAAGGGGGATTGAGGGGGTTGTCTGACAAAGGCGGGGAAGGAAAAGCAGAAATTGTCAATGAATGACTGAACACATACCGGAATAACAAAACGGGGTCAGGTGTGAAGACTTTTGAGCAGTCAACAGAACCATGCGTTATTTACAATTTTTTGAAATGAGGTTCGAAGAATGGTTGAAGTTCCTATCAAGCTGTACGTTCAGGGTCTTGCCAAACAAGCCAACGCCGCGACTCGCGCCTTGGCGCTGATGACGGGTCATGCGCGTGCCATGGCGCTCGAGGCCATGGCGGACCAGTTGGAAGCGAGTATTGAAGACGTGTTGTCGGCCAATAAACAGGATCTCGATGCCATTCCCAAGGAGTGGGGGCCGGACGAGTATCGGAAGGCGAGGGAACAAATTTCCGTGACGGAAGAACACCTGCTCGAAATCGTGGCCTTTATTCGCAGGATTGCAGAGGAACCGGACCCCACGGGGGAAGTGTCGGAGGGATGGCTGACGCAAGAAGGTCTGCAAATCCATCGAGTTCGTGTTCCCATTGGGGTGATTGCCGTCATTTCCGAATATGGTCCGTCCGTGGTCGCCGAATCGATGGCCATGTGTCTCCGGTCGGGAAACGTGTGTGTGGTGCGGGGCGGGAAAGAATGGTTTTTGACCAATTCCGCGCTAGCCAGGGTCTTGCGTGAGACGGCGGAACAACACGGTGTGCCTCAAGGGGCTTTGACGTTTGTGGATCGTCCCGATCGTGAGGGAGTCCTTGAACTGACCCGGTTGCGCAACGTGGTGCATGGCGTCGTTCCCAGGGGAAAAGCGAGCCTGCGTAAAACCGTGATGGAGCAGTCGAGGGTCCCGGTCCTGGGGTATGACGGCGGCGTGTGTCACGTCTACGTCGACAAAGACGCGGACGTGCCGTTGGCTCAAGGGATCGTGGTGAATTCCAAGATTCAGGATCCGGTTGCCACCAATGCCGCCGATACGGTGTTGGTCCATCAGGCCATCGCGCGGCAGTTGCTGCCGGGCTTGCTCCGGCGGTTGCTCAGTGAATTTACGGTGGATCTCATCGGCTGTCCGAAAACCGTCTCCATGATGGGCATCATGGCCATGACCGGGCATAAGGGGATTCGAGCAGCCACGGACGAGGATTGGGAACAAAAAAGGCAAGCGCCGGAGTTGGGCATTAAGATCGTCAAGGATCTCGACGAAGGCCTTGCTCACATCGCGGCGTTCGGGCCCGGACATACCGATACCATCGTGACCCGTCATTATGGCACCGCGATGCGATTCGTCCGGGAAGTGGATTCCGGCTCGGTGCTGGTGAATGCCTCGACCCGCTTGCATTCAGGCCCGCAGATGGATTTGGGCGAGGAACTGGGAGTGAATACAGCTCATTTCCACGTGAGAGGGCCGTTGACGCTCCGATCCCTGACGACTGAAAAATACGTCGGGTTCGGGAACGGTCAATTACGACAACCTCATCCCGTTCCTCAGGCCTACGAAGACGCGATGATGTTATCGGCGAAATTCTAGGAACTTGCTGCTCCACGATTAAGAAATCCCGATTGCAAATGTCGGGGCCAGGCTTTTTCTTCCCCTCCTTTGTAAGGATAGGCAAAGGGGAGGGAACGAGAAAATCAGAGCTTTCTTAAGCCTCCCGTTGCGTTCTTAGGGCGCAAAGTCCGGTTTTTCTCCCATGGCCGAATTGGATATTGTCCGGCATCTTGCCCAATGGGGACTTCGCAGGTTTCCTGATGAAGCCTCCTATTATGCCTGGCAGCGGCAATCCTTATCCGGAGAGCGACTTCGGCTTCTCCAGCAAACGGCTCAAACCCGACACGACGGAGGGGGCGCGGATCAAGCCTTCTATGATCTGGCGGCGTCTCCCGACGTGCTTCCCGTTTTATACAGCCAGCGATACGGCTACTATCACCTGCTCGGCCCGGCGATCGCGAACGTGCTGGAGAAGGCACAGCGCGTGTTGGACGTCGGGTGCGGCGTCGGGATTCTCACGACCTGGTACGCGACCTGTTTCCCGAGCGTGACGTTCCTGGGCATCGATCGGTCTCTGAAATCGATTGAAGTGGCGCGAGAGTTCGCTCAAGCATGCCATCTCGAGAACGTCAGTTTCCGCCATTGTGAAATTCCGCAACACGAGATCCCCGGGACCTTCGATACCATCGTGTCCACGCAGGCTCTGTTTCAGTCGGAATCCGATCCGGGGCTGCCGAGCCGGAGTTGGACGACCTTTGAACGAGCTCGGGATGAACAGCAACAACGTGCTCTGGAAGAGCGGACGGGCATCGGTCCTCGTTTGGATCGGCTGTTGCAAGTGCTGGAACCCACGGGCAGGGTCGTCCTCTTTGAAAAAGCCGTTCACCTGGGGAGGCGCGTGTTGTTCCAGCGAGCATTGGAAGCGAGAGAGTGTGTTCCCATTGCCGATCCGCAACTGCTGACGTATTTGGAACTTGGGGAGCCGGTCGAGGAAGGGCCTTTGTACGTCATGCAGCGAGGCCCCGCTTCTCCTGCCGTGGCGATACGGGAGGACGTGCGGCACGATCCGCAACAGGGGCTCTATCGTTGCCAAGGCGCCCATGCGGATTTCGTGTATGCCAGGTTGCCGAAAGATGAGGCGCATTCGGAAAAAGTGGTTGTGAAGTTCGGAGACAAGCAAGGCTGGTACGAAACGGGTCGAACGGGCGGGGGATTGGGCTATGTCCGTCTCATGATTCATGAGACGTTTTCCGGTCTTCTGGTCGGACTGATGGAAATGCAAGCCCTGATGCTCGAACTTGTCAGACATGAACTGACGCAAGGCCAAGAGCCTATCGAGACGCGACTTGCGCGTATCTGGCCGGAGCCGGCGAGCGGCCCGCCGGAAGAGGCCCCTCTTTACGAAAACCATTTCCCTATGGCCGAGCAGGTGTGGCGAAAGCTTCCGGATCGTGTGGTCCTGCGACAGCAGACCGACGAGGAGGCGGAAGGGCGACAACGTCACATCGAATACGGCCGCTGCGCCGGAAATTTCCATTACCTGTATTGGGCGAATACCTTTGATCAACGGCAAATCGTGATCCTGGATCAAGAGCGAAGCAACCTCTTGGAGAGCTACTATTCCGAAGCAACCGGCGAGGCCTAAAACTGGCGGAGAGCTTGAGGTTGATAATTTGCATTAAAAATGCAAAAATTCTGCATGGCTTCGTTGTACATCAGTCGCTCGCTGGAGCCGGTTCTCAAAAAAGCGGCCTCCGAGTTTCCCGCCGTCGTCCTGACCGGGCCGCGCCAATCCGGCAAGACGACTCTCCTGCAACGTCTCTTCGGCAGCCGTTACCGTTACGTCTCCCTGGAGCCGCCGGACGTGCGTGCAGCCGCCACGGAAGACCCGCGCGGTTTCCTGGAGCTTTACCCGTCGCCGGTCATCTTCGATGAGGTGCAGTACGCCCCCGATCTGTTTCCTTACATCAAGGAAAAGATTGACGCGGCCCGCGCCAGAAAGGGTCAATATCTGTTGACCGGTTCCCAGCATCTGTTGCTCACCGAGAAGGTCACGGAGTCATTGGCCGGCCGCGCGGCGATGCTTCGCCTGTTTCCGCTGTCCAGGCGGGAAGCGGCTGGCCGGCCGCAGCTGGCCTTGGTCTGGGAGCGCAAGCGCCCATCGTCTTTACGGTCGTCGCATGCTTTTGGTGAACTGTGGAAGGGCTTCCTTCGAGGCGGGTACCCGGAGCTTGCGATACAACCCAACCGGGATGTCTCCCTTTGGCATGCCAGCTACATCCAGACCTATCTCGAACGGGACGTACGCTCGATCCGGCAGATCGGGGACCTGACCCAGTATCAGAATTTCCTCCGCGTGCTGGCAGCGCGCAACGCGCAGCTCGTGAATCTAAGCGACGTGGCCCGAGACCTCGGGGTCGTGGTCAACACCATCAAGGCCTGGCTCTCCGTGCTTGAAGCCACTTACCAGGTGATCGTGTTGCGCCCGTATTTTGCCAACGTCGGGAAGCGGCTCGTCAAGACCCCGAAAGTGTATTTCAGCGACGTCGGGACGCTCTGCTACCTGGCGGGTCTCAAGGATCCCGAACATGCGGCCTCCGGCCCCATGGGCGGGGCCATCATGGAAACGGCGGTGCTGTCCGAAATCGTCAGAACGCTGACGCATCGGGGAATCGATCCGCAAGTCTATTTTTGGCGGACCATGGCAGGAACGGAAGTGGATTTCGTCGTCGAGACCGGTGCGGGGCTGATTCCCATCGAGGTGAAGATGTCCGCGACGCCACGGTCGGCCATGGGGGACGCCATCAGGACGTTCCAAGGGGACATGAAAAGCGCGGCGATGCCCGGATACGTGGTGCATCCCGGTGACATACGCCTACCCCTCGGTCCCGGCGTGACCGCGCTGCCTTTCGCCGACCTGTAGCGTTGTGCTTGCTTACAAACGGTTAGAAAACAGGGGTTATTTTGTTGAAGGACTGCTCTTGGAGCGGTAGACCGGCAGGTGAGGCGGGATTTTTCAGGAGCCTGCAGGGAAAATGGCGGCGGAGAGAGGAGCGAACACGGTTTCATCAAAGAAAAAGATTTCTTTCGTGAATACTTCCCTCAGAAATCCTGTTTCAAAATTGAAAGACAATTTCAAAACACTCCTACTCCGATTACGGATTTTTCTTTTCTATATGACGGCATGACGGCCCCGCCGGACACACCGGCCAGAGCCACCAGCTTTCACTTAGAATTGACTTCCCAAAAACCTCAACGCGTCGTCATATGTGAAAAACTTTGGGGTTCCGTCTTCTTCCGTCACTATCGGGTGCTCCGATACATACCCTGTGTCAAGGTTGTAATCATGCGGCGTATACCCGTGCTCCGTCACGCCGTCGCGTTGCCGCGTCACAGGCTGGAAGAAAATACCGTCCGGTTTGGCTTTGCTTTGTAAGTTATCATACTCACCTTGATTGATCATACGAGTTCCTCTGTGCTGCATGAATGGATACAAAAAAGCCGCTCACAGAATGATGAACGGCTTTCTTGATCTGTACGTGAGCGGGCTTTCTTCCGTCATGTGGCTTCCTGCGTTCCCAGGTACGCCGCCCAGGATTCCATGATTTCCCGCCTCGCTTCAAGTCAATCGCTCCGTTGATACGCCTGCTCAACGGTTCCGGCTACGTGCGAAAGAGCGGCTTCGGCAACCTCTCTTTCAATAGCTAAACATATCAAAAAAGTTTTACATCAACTCTATTTATTGGTGTTTAAGTGGATTTTGGATAAAAGGGGAGCAGGTTTGAGAGGATTGAGCATATCGGGAAATATGTGGGAAGAGAAAGGATTTGGTGGCGGTGGAGGGTTTCGAACCCCCGGCCCGCGGCTTATGAGTCCGCTGCTCTACCAACTGAGCTACACCGCCACGTTTCGTTCCATGACGGATATACCACAAGGTATGAGGTTTCGACAATTCCGTTGTTCGGGAACGCCTTTCGCGGATAACGCCCCCATGATTTATGGTGATAGTTCCCGTAGGTCGGGTTAGCCGGCGGCGTAACCCGACAGCCTGCCCAACCGTCGGATGACGCAAGTTCTTGTCGGATTACGCTACGCTAATCCGACCTACCCGACCTACAATCCACTAAAGAACCTGTGATTGATTTGCCGGCGGGATGCGGGACACGACGACGCCATGCGCCTGATAGTGCAATCAATCTAAGTGGTGCGTTTGTCGTCGATTTCACCGGCCAGGGCATTCAAAACACCGAGCGCCTGTTCACTGAGTTCGGCCGGTTGCTCATCGGCTTGGTGGGCGGGGAGTGCATCGTCCTTGGACTTTGGTCTCGTGGCTCTGAGGAGTTCCTCTTCGAGTTCATCCAGCGTCGGTTCGGAATCGGATTGAATGGCAAACAACCGTTGCAAAGCAAAGATGGCCCGGGCGTGGCTGTGCCAGGGTCCACTATGTTCACTGTCATGAACGCGAGTGATCAACTGCCAAAAGCCTGATTCGACCCCTTCCGGCATGGAACCGTCCGCGAAGGTTGTGAGTTTTTCAATCAACGCCTCTTCCGTTCGCTCAATGCCCGGGATGAAGGTGACGATCGAGCGTTGTGAAGGCTTTCTCGAAAGAACGCGCAACGTCTCTCTCCAGAGATCCGCATAGGCCTGATGCGAGTCGGATGACGCCGACTCCTGATCGAGTTTTGCCTGGAGAGCCGTGATGTATTGGGTCAACGCCTTGACCTTTCTTGCGGAAAGGCTTCCCAGCGGGATCCCCCAAATATGAGCGACTTCGTGGTCCTGGAGGGGAGAGATGCCTGAGTGTTCGTACTCCTGCTCGGCATTTTTCAGCCGTCGTCGTTGTCGTTCCCGCCGTCGGAGCAGGGTCTGATATTCAACGAGCAGCCGTTCGCGGTGAAAGTCGTCTTCAGAGATTTCTTCCTGTTCCAATGCGCGATCCAAGCGCCGGAGTTCCGGTCTCGGGAGCGCGGATACGGCAGCCTTATTGCGTTCCTTCAACTCCGTCCGGTCCACGTGAAATTTCGACGTGAGCAACCCTTCAGCCGCCAGAATGGTTAAATCACTCAGGTCCAACTGCTTCTTCAGGCATTCGACTTGGAGCCAGGGCCGTTCGCGCTTTTGACGAAGAAACCCGCTGTATTGTCCGATGCGCCCAGTCACCTCATGGATAGCAGCCACAAGCGAAGTTTTTTTCTCAGGTTGATCCCCGGCCATAAAACGGGAGTCCGGCTGATCCTCCACGATGAATTGAATATCGTCTTCAGACGGTTCCAGATACTGAAGCAGGAGCAGGCGAATCATGATCCGGCTTTGGACGGGAAGCGTCTCAACGACGGTTTCGATGAGTTCAAACGTGAGCGGCGAATGAGTGATGGCTGTGGTCATGGTCGTTACGCTTCGTCTTTCGTTTCCAAATATTGGGCGACGTATTCCCGGACGTCCTGAATCGTTCCTTCGGAGTATAGTTTTCGAGGAATTTCCACGACGTGCAGGTCTTCCAGTTTTATGCCGCGCTCGAGCGCCCATTCCTCATCGGAATACAGGGTAACGGCGCCGTCCGGATGCCTGTACACGAACAGGATATCCTTTTCTTGATCATGCGTCTCTTCCATGAGCCTCACGAAACACGGTGCTTTTCGGATAACATACCGGAATCAACGCTGTCAAAAGCATCTCTCGTGCAGGGCGCCCAAGGTATGAAAAAGGGGCATCCTTTGTCATCCCTGTAGTGTTCAGTCATTCGTTGACAATTGTCGCCCTTTCCTTCCCTGCTTTTGTCAGACAACCCCCTCAATCCCCCTTATCAGGGGGACGGCAGAGTTCCTGGCCCCCCTGATAAGGGGGGCCAGGGGGGCTCAGTAGGGGCGAACCTATGTGTTCGCCCGCCCCACTCATGTCGTCTTGGTGCGACGGGATTGAAAACAGGATCGACGCCAAAAGACGTAAACCGTAAACGCCACCAACGACAGAAAGAACGCCGTGCGGATGCGTCCATACCCGAAACAGGCGAAATTGGCCATGGCATTGCACAAGCCGAACCCGGCGTAGGCCATGTACACCAGCAGCGCCCATGGTCGAAGCTTGAGGAACCCATAGCCGATGGCCAGGTGAAGGGTGGGGGATTGGGCCTTGGCCAGGAGACCGGGCACGCCCTCGGGTTTGGCACAGAACAGGGTGAGGCTGTATTCGGGGTTTGCCAGAATAATGTAGAGGTCCGTGAACGCCGTAAAGAGAAACAATCCGCCCAGGTATCGAATATCGTGGGCACGACGCCAAGCCGTTTTCAGGGCTTCCATCTGACCCGGTGGGCTGGGGAAAGAGGCTTCATAGGCTTGCAGGCACCACCAGGGCACGATGATCATCAGGGCAAAAAAGAACCCCGCGCCGGTTCCTCCGAGTTGGCTCAGTCCCCAGGTGATGCCCCCCAGTAGTCCGCCCGTGGCAAGGACCCGCACCGCGTGGAGGGGATAGCCACGCACCCAGTGTCCCAGACTCGGGATCAGGGAAGACAGGATCGCCCCTTTGATGGATGATGGTCGGGCGGGCGTTGCAGGTGGATCCGGTTGCTGCATGGGGTACCAAGCCGTCAGGAGAACACTTGCCCGGGCGGGATCGAGAACGGCCGGTTGGCAGTGAGAAGCGGGAAGTAGCCTCGACGGGTTTACCCGCCGAGCGTGTCGAGGGCCTCCTTGAGGCTCTTCATGACGCAGGTGAAGATGGGAATGTCCCTCTTCGTGTATCGGCTCCCTTCCGCCTCGCGAAGGTGCATGACGAGATCGAGAAAGTCCTGCGGTTCGTCGGTTTCAAACGCCACCACGAATTCCTGATCATCCAGTCCGAAGGAGTAGGTCGTGTTGAGTTTCACCGACGGGTATTTGTGGCCGATTTCAATATGCTCGTCCATCATCCCCTGCCGGGCGGCCTTGGTCAGGAGGTACCATTCACGGGTTTTCTCGAAGGGATAGATGAAAATGTATTTGCTGCGACCGGGCGTAATCTTCAGTCGCCGGCTTTCCTGGCCTTCGTGCACGTGATGGTCCACGTACACCGAGCGTTTCGTCATCGAGAGATAGGAATAGGGGATCGTCAGATACTTGCCAAGCCCGGTGGCTAAGGCCTTGGACATTTGCTCCTGAAAGAGCTCGAGTTCGTAGGTAATCCGCCAGAGCAAGAAATCACAGTCGCCGCGAATGCCGATCGTGGAATAAGGGACGACAATGACTTTGCCGGTAAATTCCTCAATGGCCCGGAGGAACTCCTGCTTGCCGGCTTGTCGCTCGTCATGCGCGAGCCTCCGCCAGGCCGGATCCACCTTGAAAAAAATGAAGTTGACGAATTGCCGTTTGGCCGGTTGTTCTCCTGCAGCCATACGAAATCCTCCCCAGACAGATGAAACAATGAATAAGCCGACTATCTATCAATTTTTTATCGTCGTTGTCAACGAAGCGTGCGTGTTCACCCTTCCCACTTTTTTCTTGTAGCCGCGCCATCTCATGGCGCTTTCTTTTCGTTCTTTTACAGTTGTAGCGGCGTTATTCATTCGGGACGGCACGGGGGCCGTTCCCTACGGGGCAGGGTCAGGTTCTATCGCATCATTCTTCATTTCGGTAGGGGCAGGCCCCTGTGCCTGCTCTTCGGATTTTCTTTCTGTCGTCCTTGTATGTGTTCAGTAATTCGTTGACAATGTTCACCGCTTCCTTTGGAGCCCCAGCGCCCCGGCTTTGTCAGACAACCCCCTCAATCCCCCTTATCAGGGGGACGGCAGAGTTTCTCGCCCCCCTGATAAGGGGGGCCAGGGGGGTTCAGTTCTTCCGCCCACCACCCGCCGACCGACCGCTTCAAAAATGGACTCGACCAGGAAGACGAGGAGGGAAAAGCTGGCCATTCTTTCCGCGTTCCTCTCTTGTGGGCAGCCCCTTCATTCTGTCAACGAATGATTGAACATTTACAATCCTTGACGTTTTTAATCGAGGATCCAGGGTCTTTTTCTTGTTTGAATCTGCAACCAAAGCCGTATACGGTGTGCATCGGCGAAAAAGGGGGTGCCGTTGTCGAAATCCCGGTTGCATGCAGCACGCGTTGTAGGGGACGTCCCCCAGTGGCGGCCCAAGGTGTCTCTTCTGGTTGGCTGTACGTTCTGTATCGTGGGAGCCCTTGGCGTTCCGGCGATGGAAAGCCGGGCGATCGAGGTGTCTCCGACGAATGGGCAGGTCGAGCAAGCCGTGGAGCAAGGGCTCCGGGCGGCCAAAGATCGCGTGTTGCCGAATCGACTCTATACGTGGTTCGGGTCGGATCAGGAATTACGCCCCAAGGGGTTTTTGATGACCAAAATGAACGGCCTGACCGTGATGGCGAGCCATTTCGGGCTGCGGGGAGAAACGCCTTCCGAAACGGAAATCCAGCGTATCCTCGCCGAGGAAACCATGCTCGTGAGCGTGACGATCTTCGGCGAAACCCCGACCTTTGCCGACAACAGTTACCTCGTGTTGAAGCAAGGCGAGAAACTGGTGAAGCCCCTCAACGTGCGATTCGACGGGGTGGCCCAGCGGACGAAAGTCTGGCCTGATGCTCCTCGCTACAAGGCCAAAGTGATCGGCTCTTTTCGGTATGACGCCTTCGATGCGAAAGCGAAGACCACGATCATGGTGTTCCCGAGTCAAGGGGACGAGGTTTCGTTCGACGTGGAATTTTCGGACATTCCGTAGGATTGCAGGGTTTTTCCCCGATCACGTAAAAATTTGTTTTCCAACCGTGCATTCCACAATAAAACTAATGGCACTATTGACTAAAACTGACTAAAACTGACTAAAACACTATAAGTCTATACTTAAGTTTATTCTTTTATTTTGATAAATCCCGAAAAAAAAGGAGAAAACAATGAAAAAATTTATTTCTCCAATCTTGATGCTCGTCCTCGCCACGCTTGTGCTGGCGCCAGGCTGGGCGCAGGCCCACTCGAAGGGGTTTTACATCAGTACTGACATCGGCCTCAATGTCGCCTCGGGGATCGATACCAACGGATACAGCAACGACCGCGCCAGTGTGTGCGATGAGTACATCAATCCAATGTACGATCAGGTCGAGGGGACTATGGGATACGGGGACTATAACTGCACGGGTCCTAATCGCGGTTCAACTGGTGACTGGCAGAACAATTTCGACAGTGCAACGGGCATCCTGGCCGGAGCGGCGGTGGGCTACAGTTTTGCAAAGGGACATCCGAACAGTCCCTTGAGCGGACTTCGCGTTGAGTTGGAATACTTTTACCGACAATCAAAATATGATCAGACATCCGACGTTAAAGACGCGTCGGGCGAGAGTGGGGACAAGCTCGCGCAGGAACTTGTGACCGCGACGGATCGGATAGGCAGCATGGACTCGCACAATATCTTCGGGAACGTGTATTACGACTTCGCCAACACCAGCCGGTTTACGCCTTACATCGGGATCGGCGGAGGCGTCGGGGTTACCAACATGGAGTATGGAAGCCTCTGGGCGAGAAACAGCGCCGCGAGCAGGATTACGACGGGGGCAGGGTTGGACAATGTTGACGACATACGAAATAATCTCGCCGGTAAGGCCAGCTTTGAGGACACCATTTTCAGCGACACGCTCTGGGGTCTCCAAATCCTGTTCGGGGTGGATTATGCGGTGACGGAGGCCATGTCTCTGGGTCTCAAGGGACGCTGGGTCAGGTTCAATTCCTTCGATAGTGGTCAAGGGAGTCTCGTTTGGGACCCGCTACGGGGTCATCCACCGAATCTACGGCTGGACGAAAGTGAACCGGTTTCGGGTGGGATCGAGACCACCAACAACATTCAGTTTTTCGGTATCAGCGTGAACATGAAGTATCATTTCTAGGAAGACCGCGCTTTTTCGCCGGCCCGTGACGACCGGGCCGGCTGACTCCATGACCCCGGTTCGTGCCTCTCATCGGCTTTAATTTCTCCTGAGAGAAATCAATGAAATACATTCTTCCATTCTTGGCGTTCGTCATTGTCACGTGGGTAGTGGCACTAGGCTCGGCGCAGGCGGGCTCGGGGTTCTACGTCAGCGGCGAGGTCGGAGCCAACTTCGCCATGGGCTTGGATACCACCGGAACCAGCAACGACCGCGCCAGTTGGTGCGATGAATACATCAACCCACGTCACAATGAGTACGAGCGCTGCACGGGCCCCGATCGCAGTGTGGGTGGCAGATGGGAGAACGAGTTCGACGGGGCAACGGGTATTCTGGCCGGAGCGGCGGCAGGCTACAGTTTTGCGGGGCACAACCAGAACAATCCCTTGGGCGGTCTTCGCGTGGAATTGGAATACTTCTACCGGCAATCGAACTATGATCAGACAGCCGACATTTTTGGTGGAGCGGGCACACAACAGGACAAACTCAGGGATGAAATCGTGCAGGCAACGGATCGGATAGGCAGCATCACCTCGCACAACCTGTTCGGGAACCTGTTTTACGACTTCGTCAACACCAGCCGTTTCACACCTTATATCGGGATTGGCGGTGGGGTCGGATTCACCGATATGGAGTATGGAAGCGTGTGGGCGCGGAACGAAGATTCGATGAACGCCGACGGTTCATACAAGATCTCGACCGGTGCGGATTTGCCCAATTATGACGAAATCCGCCGGAACCTCGCCAACACGGTCAGCGTCGGGCAAGCCACGCTCAGCGACGTGCTCTTGGGGTTCCAGGTCCTGTTCGGGGTGGATTACGCCATCACGCAGGCGGTGTCGCTGGGACTCAAGGGGCGTTGGGTCAGGTTCGGTTCCTTCAGTGACGACTTCATCTGGAATCCGCTACGGGGTCACCCGCCGTATCTTCGGAAGCCGGGTGCAAGCGACCGCGAACCCGTATCGGGCAGGCTCAAGACCGACAACGTCGAATTTTTCGGCGTCAGCGTGAACCTGAAGTATCATTTCTAAGGACTCACGGCTCTTTTGCCGTGCTTGGTGGCAGCGGGATAGTATTCGGGCTGAGAGCCGATTCCCCACGTGAGCCAGGGAATGGTCTGACAATGAATGGCGGCGTTTAAGAGCCTCCTTCTTGTCGCCGCGGCCTTACTGCTCTGAGGTAGAGACAGGCCTCCTGGAGACTTGGTGAGCCGCATGAGATGCGGTCCTACACATGCAATGGCCTATGACGTGGGCTCAGCATGACAGTTTTTCAGTCTGTCCACCTCGGTTTTCTCTCTTGCAAGGGGTCTCCTTGTGCGTTAGCCTGATCGGGCAGGACCAGCGATAGTTTCCCAATGGAAATTTTGAGTCACAACCCATGACCCATTCCGTGATGAATCTCGAACGAGTCGTCAGTGGCATGCAGGAGCCGATGAAACGGTTTCTTGATCGCGTGCAGACGCTCGGCGGGGCAAACTGTTTGGCGGTGATCGGAGTCGGCGCCATTGCCACGTCCGGCTTCGATCCGGCCCGGCATACCGCACGGAGCGTCCTGGTCCTGGAAACGATTGATCTGGCCATGCTCCGGGAACTGGCCAAGGACGGGGTCAAACTCGGAAAAGCCAAAATCGCCGCCCCCCTGATCATGACGCCCGTCTACATTGCCGGATCCCTGGATACTTTTCCGTTGGAGTTCCTGGAGATTCAGCAATGCCACGTGTGTTTCGCCGGCACCGACTATTTTGCAGATCTTTCGTTTGAGGAACGTCACGTCCGGCTGCAATGCGAGCGCGAATTGAAAACCATCCTGATCGGCATGCGGCAGGGCCTCCTCGCGGCCGCGGGTCGTGAGAAACTCTTTGGGATCATGGAAGGCGATATTGCCGAGCGGTTGGTCCGCACGCTCCGCGGGCTTTTGTGGCTTCACGGACAATACGACTACCTGTCGGCGATTGAGGTCGTCGGCCGGATCGAGCAGGAAACCGATCGATCCCTTCCCGGTATTCGTGCGGCGCTGGAAGAAAACCGCCATCATGATTGGAGTGATTTTACACGTCTTTACGATGAAATCGACGGCTTAAAAACCGTGGCGGATCGCTGGTAACGACCATGGGCGGGAAATCCTGGCTAGCCGTCGCGGTGCTGCTGGTCCTGCCCGCGTTGAGTTGGGGCGAGGTATCTGTGCCGGACCCCGGCACCTACGTCGTGGACAGCGCCGGCATCATCGACCCCGGGACCGAGCGGCAGTTGGAGGGCTGGCTACGCGAACTCGAACAGAAGACCACGGCGCAGGTGAAAGTGCTGACCGTGAGGTCGACCCAGGGCGAACCGTTTTTCAACTTTGTCCAGCGGCACGCCGAAGCATGGAAACTCGGCCAAGCAGGGAAAGACAACGGCGCCCTGATCGCGTTGGCTCTCAAGGAGCGACAGGTCCGCATTCATACAGGGTATGGATTGGAAGGTGCGCTGCCCGATTCGTGGGCGGGCTCGGCGTCCCGTGCGGTGGCCTCGCAATTCTTTAAACGGGGCCAATATGCCCAGGGTCTTCTCCAATTGGCGGTCGTGACGGCTAACCAGGTCGCGGACTCCCAACGGGTCAAGCTCACCGGCATTCCCCAACACCGGTATCGGCCGAGCCGGGGTGGAGGAGGCGGCGGTTCGGTTCTGGGCTCGTTGCTCATCCCGTTGTTTTTCCTGTTCATGTTGTTTTCCAACATGCGTCGCCGTCGCCGGCATTATTCCACGTGGGGTGGCGGCGGATTGGCCGGAGGCATGGTTGGAGGCATGCTGCTCGGCAGCGCCTTGGGTGGCGTCACGGGGAGAAGCCCGTGGGGCGTATCAAGCGGCGGTTTTGGCGGGGGATTCGGAGGAGGTTTCGGCGGATCGTTCGGCGGCGGTGGCGGTTTCGGTGGGGGCGGGGGCGGCGCGGGCTGGTAGTGAGGCGGTTGCCTGCGTCGAATACGGCATACGTAACGGAAGGAAACAATCATGAGCGCTGGACGCATCTTACTCATGGTCTTCGGCGGGTTGCTCATCCTGATTTTGATGCTTGGTGGCTGTGTCTATTCCGGCTATAACCAGGTCATCGAGATGGATGAAGCGGTGAAGAGCCAATGGGCACAGGTGGAAAATCAATTGCAGCGACGGTTTGAATTAATCCCCAATTTGGTCAATACCGTCAAAGGCGTGGCGAGCCAGGAAGAGAAGATTTATCTGGGCGTCGCAAATGCACGCAAAGCCTATTTTCAGGCGCAATCGGTCAATGAGAAAGCGCGCGCGGCGGGCGGGTTTGAGTCGGCGCTCTCGCGGCTGTTGGTCTTGCGGGAAGCCTATCCCCAACTCAAATCCGATCAATCGTTTTTAAAGCTCCAGGACCAACTGGAAGGGACGGAGAATCGATTGGCGGTCGAACGCAAACGGTATAACGACAGCGTGCGGGTCCTGAACACCTTTATCCGGAAATTGCTGGGGCGGCTCTATGCGGGGCTGGCCGGCGTCGGACAAGCCGAATACTTCGAAATAGGCGAAGAAGCCCGAGCCACGCCCAAGGTGGAATTTTAGGGTCGCCATCAGCCCACGGAATTATTCTGTTCTTTGATCCATGGGAACGTAGTCGGCGCAGGTCCGGCCGGTATACAGTTGTCGAGGTCTGCCGATCTTGACGTGGGGTTCCCGCATCATTTCCCGCCAATGGGCGATCCATCCGGGTAACCGGCCGATCGCAAACAAGACCGTGAACATGTTCACGGGGAACCCGATCGCCTTGTAGATCATCCCGCTGTAAAAATCGACGTTGGGATACAATTTGTTCGAGACGAAGAAGTCGTCCGTGAGAGCGGCGTCTTCCAGGCGTTTGGCGACGTCGAGCAACGGATCATGAATGCCGAGAACGGCCAGGACTTGCTCGCAGGCCCGTTTTAAAATTCTGGCACGGGGGTCATAGTGCTTGTAGACGCGGTGGCCGAACCCTGCGAGGCGGAAAGGATGGGTTCGATCCTTGGCCAGTTCGATATATTTCCGCACGTTGTCTCCGTCGGCATGGATGACTTCGAGCATCTCCATGACTCGTTGATTCGCACCGCCGTGTCGTGGTCCCCACAACGCATAGATGCCGGCAGACACGGACGCAAAGAGATTCGCATGCGACGACCCGACGAGCCGCACCGTGGAGGTCGAGCAATTCTGCTCGTGATCGGCATGGAGGATGAACAGCAGGTTCAAGGCCTGGCTCACAATGGGATTCACCGCGTATGGCTCGGAAGGCACCGAGAACATCATGCGGAGAAAATTGGAACAATAGTCCAGCGCGTTATCGGGATAGACAAAGGGCTGCCCGATCGATTTTTTATACGAATAGGCGGCGATGGTCGGGATTTTGGCAAGGAGACGATGAGCGGACAACTCGACCTGTTGAGGGTCGGTCGGGTCGTGGCTGTCCTGGTAAAACGTCGAAAGCGCGCCGATCACGGCCGACAAAATCGCCATGGGGTGTGCATCCTTGGGGAACCCGTCGTAAAAACGTTTCACGTCTTCGTGCAGCAGCGTGTGCCGGGTGATGGCATTTGCGAATCCCCGATATTCAGGCTGGGTGGGCAGGTTGCCGTACATCAGGAGGTAGGCGGTCTCCAAAAAATTCGACTGTTCGGCCAATTGCTCAATGGGAATCCCCCGGTATCGAAGAATCCCCCGGTCTCCGTCGACAAACGTCACGCCGCTGGAACAGGAGGCGGTATTCACGTACCCAGGGTCAAAGGCGGTGAGACCCGTTTGGGCGCGTAGCGTGGTGACGTCAAGCACCCGTTCGCCTTCGGTTCCGGTGACAACGGGGAGGGTAACGGTTTGGTCGGCAACGTGGAGTGTGGAGAGTCGGCTCATCGGAGAACCTCCTTGAGAATACAGAATTTCCTGTTAAGGACCTCTGTTATATTCTACCGAAAACATATCGGGAGATGGCTGTCAGGCAAAGTCACGGGGTTGCCGCCAAGGCAAAAACCTTGGTAGGTAACGTCTTGGCACATGGTTGAACACTCCTCTTCCACGCGATTATGCCTGACTATCTGATTACCTGGGTACACCTCGCCGCGGCCATCGTCCTCATCGGCGGGTTGCTGTATTCCCAATTGGTGCTCACTCCGGTAGCACGGGATGCGCCAGCCGATGCAAAATCCCGGGAAGTCGTACGCTTGGCAGGCCGCCGCTTTCGAACCATCGCGTGGGTCAGTCTCATTGTCCTGATCCTGACCGGGGCGTATCAGATGTTGAACGAGAGCGGAGCGGTCCGGATCGAAACCACTTGGGGCGTGGTGTTGATGCTGAAGCTGTTCCTGTTCGCCATCGCCTTCGGGCTTCTCCTTATTCACGATTTCATCATCGATCCGTATGCCCCGCCGTCTCAGGACGCTTCGCCGCCGGCCTCGTCACCAACCGTCTTTACTCGCGCCGATATTCTGCAAAAAGCCGTCATCGTGACGACCCTGGCCGTCCTGCTCGTGGCTGCGTACTTGGCGGAGATCTAGTTCGATTTTTACGCGCCTTGTGGGTCAGGGCCTTGTCGTATGGGATAAAACCCCCCTGGCCCCCAACCCTCCCGCCCCCCTTATCAGGGGGGTTGCTAGTGGCTTGGGTTTCTTGGAGGTGTCACGTTGAGTTTTGCTCTTCTGGTCCGTCTTATCAGTGGAGTGAGAGATCATGTTCATCGTCTGTTCGACTCTCCGCTTAGTTGCATGAAGCTCCCTGATAAGGGGGATTGCAGGGAAAAAAGTCGCCGAGCCTCTCCCCCAGGTTGTTGCATGAAGTCCCCCTGAAAAGGCGGAAGGAGAAGGGAGGTGGTGTATTGTAGACGAACTTCCGGTTGCCTGAACTGAAGTCCCCCTGATAAGGGGGATTGAGGGGGTTGTCTTTTTCGCATTCAATCGGCATTCCCGGTAACGTCTTCGACGCGCCGGATTTCACCGCTTTTGATACGGGCGACGTACCCTTCGATCTCGCGTTTGACTCGAGGCCCTAAAATATACAGGGCGATCACGTTCGGGATGGCCATGGCAAAAAACATCGCATCGGCGAACTCGAGCGCCGCCTTCATGGAGACGACGGCGCCCGTCGACAAGAGCAGGCAGTAGACAAGCTTGTACCCGAGATCGGTCCAGTACGATTCACCCGCGAGATAGGTCCAACATTTGACGCTGTAATAGGACCAGGTGAGCATCGTCGTATAGGCAAAGAGGATGACGGCCACCGCAAGAATGTTTGGAAACCATGGAAACACGGAGGCATAGGCCGCCGACGTAATCTCAATCCCCGAAAGCCCCTGAATCTTGTAGGCCCCGGTGACGATCACGATGAGCGCGGTCATCGTGCTGACGACAATCGTGTCGATAAACGGTTCGAGCAAGGCCACGAGCCCTTCGCTCGACGGTTCCCTCGTCTTCACGGCGGAATGCGCAATCGCGGCGGAACCGATGCCGGCCTCGTTCGAATACACGGCTCGTTGGAGGCCGATGATCGTGGCGCCGATGACCCCGCCGCTCACCCCTTCCGGGGCGAAGGCCCCGACAAAAATGCTGACAAACGCCGCCGGCACCTGTTCGACGTGCAGGCAGAGGATGATGAAGCCAGCCGCTAGGTAGAGGAAGGCCATCAGGGGAACGAGTGCCTGGGCGACCACTCCGATCACGCGGACGCCGGCGATGATCACGAATCCGACCGCGAACGCGATGATAATCCCAAACGCAAGGCCGTTTTGTACGCCCGTGGCTTCCGAAAATTGGGTAAACGCCTGGTTGACCTGGAAGAGCGTAATACTGGCCCCGATGCCGAAAACGGCAAAGAGGGTGGCAAGGAATGGCCCGAGTTTCGCAAAGCCGCGCTCTGCGAGCCCCTTGTGAATGTAATGCATGGGGCCTCCCGATACGGTACCGTCGGCATTGATCCGGCGGTAGGCGACCCCGAGCGTGCATTCCACCATCTTGGTCGTCATGCCGAGGAGGCCTGCCAGGATCATCCAGAACATGGCGCCGGGACCGCCGATCGAAATAGCCACGGCGACTCCCGCGATGTTTCCGACCCCGACCGTTCCGGACAGAGCCGCGCTTAACGCCTGGAAATGGGTGAGGTCGCCGGGCTCGTCGGCACGCGTGTACTGGCCGCGCACAATTCTCAGCGCCAAACCGAAATGGCGGATATTCGGAAAGCGGAAATACAGCGAGAAAATGAATCCAGCCGTAATCAGCCAAAAGGCGATCACCGGCACGTCAAGACCGGCAATAGTGACCGAAAAAAATATGACGTCGGAGAGGGCACCCGTAATCGGCGAGATCGCTTCATCAATGTGTTGGTCAAGGTTCATGGGAGGAATCAGACCTTTGGGCGGCCCTATTTTCGTATCTGGCGAAAATTAATTCGGTTTATGCTTGTCGTAAGAGAGAACCCCCCTGGCTCCCCTTATCAGGGGGGACAGGAGAGGCCTGCCTGTTCGTCTAGCGTCCTGTAGCCTGTTCGGGGGGATGTTCTTTCGGCAACACGTTTCAGGAGATCTTCATAAACGCCTTCAAGATTATTCAGTATCTCCGTGTTTGGATAGCGAAAGACTTCGATGCCCAGCTTATTCAGTCTTTGGGTTCTGGTTGCGTCGTATCGTTGTTGTTCGGCATGTGTATCGCCGTCTATCTCGATAGCAAGCATTAATTCTGAGCAATAAAAATCGACTATATATTGATCGATCGGTTTTTGCCGGATGAATTTGAATTTGCCAAGCCGTTTGTTCTGCAATATTTCAAACCAGAGTCTTTTTTCTGCAGGTGTTGGATTTTTTCGGTTTTCACGCGCCTTGTCGGTCAGGTCCTTGTTGTAAGGGATAAAACCCCCCTGGCCCCCAACCCCCCCGCCCCCCTTATCAGGGGGGTTGGCTAGTGGCTTGGGTTTCTTGGAGGTGTCACGTTGAGTTTTGCTCTTCTGGTCCCCCTTATCAGGGGGGTATGAGATCCTGTTCATCGTCGGTTCGACTCTCCGCTTAGTCGCATGAAGTCCCCCTGATAAGGGGGATTGAGGGGGTTGTCTTTTATCGGGGAAGACTAAAACGGCGTCTCTCCGTTACGCAATTTGGCGAGAGCTTGTTTGACGAAATCGGCGTCCTGGCTGCCGGGATCCAGGTTCTTGTACGCGGTGGCCCAAAATTCTTCGGTTTCCCGATACCGCTTCAAATACCAGAGGGCCAACCCCTTGTACCAATTCACACCGGGTTCGTTGGGACGATCGACCAACACCCGGTCGAAATGCTTGAGCGCGGCTTCGAAGATTTTGGGATCGTCGAATTTTCGTTCTTCGATCATGATGACGCCCAGGTTGTAATGCGCTTCATGATTGCGAGGGTCCAGTGCCAGGACCTTCTCGTAAGCCTTCTTCGCGTCATCCCTGCGTTCCATGACCATATAGGAGCGACCCGCCATCATCTGGCCTTGTACGTCGTCGGGGTTTTCTTTGAGCCTGGCTTCCAACCGCGCGACCATTTCCCGCGGGTCGGGCATTTGACCGGCCCTTTCAGTTTGGATGCCCACGAGCCGGTTGATGGTCCGCCATTGCAGAAAACTGTAGGTCCCGACTGACAAGATGACCACCACCAGGCTGACCGCGATCGCCGGGCCCCAGGCACTCGCCGGTGGCCCGGCTGGCTCGGCGGACAAGTCGGGCTGTGCAGTGGCGGTCAGAGCTTCGAGTCGATCCATGACACCCAGCAGGCGCTGCTCATCTGTGGCTTTCAAGCGTTCATAATCCTCCGGTTCCAACCGGCCTTGCGCCAATTCGACGTCGAGTTCCTGAAGTGACTGGAGGAGGACCTCGCGTTCGACGGAAAGATCGGCCCGTTCCTGGTCTTCCTCGGCGTCCCGGCTAATCAGTCCGGATGCCGTGGGGTCCTTCCGCCAAAAAGGAGAAGAAATCGCGGCAATGACCCCGACGAGGATCGTGAGACAGACAAAGAAGAAGATGGTCGACATGAAGTGTTTCCAGGAGCAGTGTGGCGTGTGGAACGGCTAACGGGAGATCATTGATTTTCGTGCAATTCCCGCTCTATTCGGCGCCGGGAGGTTTCATCGAGTGTGGGAGGGGGCTGAGGTGCGGGGGTCTTCATCACCCATCCTTTGATTTCTCTCCAGAGCAGGGCTCCACCGCCGAACAGCAACAGAAACGGCGCCAGCCAGATCAGCCAGTTGATTCCCTGTTTCGGTGGTTCCATCATGATGTAACTGCCGTAGCGGCTGTGAAAGTACGCCCGGATTTCCTCGGCGGATTGGCCTTGCATCACGCGTTCTCGAATGGCGTCCCGCATCTGATGGGCCAGGGGCGCCCCCGATTCCCAAATATTTTCCGTCTGGCACACGGTGCATCGAAGCGTCTTGGCAATTTCGCGCACCTGTTGATCGATTCCCGTTTCATCCACGACTTTGGCCGTGCCCGCAATCGGAAAGACGAAACACAGAAGGATCGGAATAGGGAGAAGACGAAACATTCAGGTTGCCTGCCCTGAGCCTTGTCGAAGGGCGGGGGTTGGATCGGACAATAATGGGGTCAGCACGTTTTGCGTCAGATTGGCATACACCCCGTCCACGATCGGGCCGATCCATTTGTGGCGGATAATGCCCTGCTTGTCGATGACGAACGTTTCCGGCACGCCGTAGACGCCGAAATCGATGGCTAACGCACCTTTGACGTCTTGCATGTGCGGGAAACTTGACCCGTAGCGTTGTAAATACGCGCGAGCCTTGGGAATCTCGTCCTGGTAGTTGATCCCCACCATCACGAATTCGGGGTGATCTTTAAACTCGTCGTACAGTCTCAGCAGGTTCTCGTGCTCGACCTTGCATTCCTGACACCAGGAGGCCCAGAAGTTTACGAGGATGACCTTGCCTTTGTACTGTTCGGAGGACAACGGGTCGCCGGATTCCACGTCGGGGCCCTCGAACACGGGGGCGCGGGTATCCACCAGGACCGGCGGGATATGCCGTGGATCGCCCCACAGTCCTTGATAAAACAACGCGAGCAGGGCGAAGAGCACGACGAGAATGGTGATCTGCGTGGTACGAGTCATGAGAAAATCAAACCGCGGCTTCCCCTATTCATCCCGTTTTCGTGGCCGGAAAATGTTGAGCAGGACCCCGAGTCCCATGATACCGCCGCCGCCCCACACCCACAGAATCAGGGGATTGATCACGCCACGGGCGACCGCCACGCCGTCCGCCGACACGTCCGGCATAGTGAGAAAAATATGCCCCATGTTTTTCGCGAAAATGGCGGATTCGGTCGTCGGGGTCTGCGAAGCATCGTACACGCGTTTTTGAGGGCGTAATTTGGTCAGCAGGACGTCGCCTTCATACACTTCAAACACGCCTTCCTGCGCGCTCCAGTTTTTCCCCCGTACGTCGTGAATCCGTTCGAGCTTCACCCGATAGTCGTCGATGACGAACTCATCCCCGACGCGTAACGACACCACTTTTTCGGTTTGATACACGGTCGACGCAATAATGCCGATGACCAGGATCAGCACCCCGACGTGGGTCACAAGGCCCGAGTAGCGACGTTGGTTGGCGGTAAACGCCGAGAGAAAACCCTTCAGCAGGTTGATGGACTCTCTGCGGGCGTACAGCGAGGAAATTTTGCCGACGTCGATAAAGATGGCCGCGCCCGAAAATCCCACGACGAACGCACCGGTCAAGGCAAAGAGACTGCGGATGCCCAGGGCGAACAACACGACGGTGGAGACGACACCCACGCCCACGGGGATCAGAAAGTTTTTCTTGAGACTGGCGCGGGACGCCTTGCGCCACGGAATATAGGGGCCGACACCCATCAAAAACAGGAGTCCGAGCGCGATCGGCATGAACACCGCATTGTAATACGGGGGGCCCACGGTAACCTTCGCGCCCTGCCAGGTTTCGATCATGAGCGGATACAGGGTGCCGAGAAAGACGGTGGCCGCCGCCACCAGGAAGAACAAGTTATTGAAGAGAAACACCGACTCCCGTGAAACCATGGAATCCATTTCGATCTGACTCTTCAATTTGTTGGCTCTCAGCATCAGGGCACCAAAGGCGATGCCGATGATCAAAGTCACAAAAATCAGGATGTAGAGTCCCCGTTCAGGATCGGTGGCGAACGTATGGACCGACGTGAGCACCCCGCTGCGCACCAGAAACGTGCCGATCAGCGAAAGCGAGAACGTGACGATAATGAGGAACAGGTTCCAGACCTTGAACATCTTCCGCTTCTCCTGAACCATCACGGAATGCAGGAACGCGGTCCCGACCAGCCACGGCATAAACGAGGCGTTTTCCACCGGGTCCCACCCCCAGTAGCCGCCCCAGCCCAATTCATAATAGGCCCAGTAGCCGCCCAGGAGTATTCCCGTGGTCAGGCAGACCCACGCAAAGATCGTCCACCGTTGGGTGACCTTGATCCATTCCTCGCCCAGCCGGCCGGAGAGCAACGCCGCCATGGCAAAGGAAAAAGGAATCGAAAACCCCACGTAGCCCATGTACAGCATCGGCGGGTGCATGACCATGGCCGGGTCCTGGAGCAACGGGTTCAAGTCCTTGCCGTCCGGCGGGGCGGGGATCAGCCGGTCGAAGGGGCTCGAAAGAAAGAGAATCAGGAGAAGGAACCCCAGGATGACCAGGCATTCCATGCCGATGAGGTACGGCATGATGGCCGGCTGGGTTCGCCAATGAAGCCACACGGCAATCGTGCTGAACGTGGACAGAATGAACACCCACAACAGCAAAGAGCCTTCGTGGCCGCCCCAGACCGCGGCGATGGTGTAAAACAAGGGGAGTTGCGAATTCGAATTGGTGGCGACGTAATGGACGGAAAAGTCGCGAGCCAGGAACGAATAGATCAACGCGGCCATGCCTACGGACAGGAGCACAAAAATGAGCGTCAGGGCCATGCGCCCGGCGCGGACCCAGTCCGCATCGCGCGTCCGGAGCGCCAGACCGGACGACACGATACCGAACACCGCAAGCACTAAGGCGATAACAGTGGAAAAATGTCCGATTTCAATGATCATGGGATGCGTTAACGGGGTGCGGCGGTTTATTCCACCAACGATTTCATGAAATCCTTGCGGGGCAGTTCCACGCCCGCGCGTTTCAATTCAATGGGCATGTAGTCTTCGGAATGTTTGGCCATGATCAGGTTGGATTCGAATCGATGTTCGCCGGTCCAATACCCTTCGACCACGGCGCCCTGGCCTTCCTTGAACAGATCCGGTGGGATGCCTTCGAAGGTCACGGGAATCGTCGCTTCCCCATCGGTCAACTGAAAGGTCAACCCCAGTCGATCGGGATACGTTTGCATGCTCCCTTCGACGACCATGCCCCCCACGCGCACCTTCTTTTGATAGTAGTCGGGGGAAAAGGCTGTCACTTCAGAGGGGGTAAAAAAGTATACCACGTTTTCTCCGAAGTTCCCCAGGGCGAGGTAGGCCAAGGCTCCGCCCACCAAGAGGATGCTGACCATCATTCCGACTTTTTTTCTTCCAGGCCTCATTTCCTTTTTTCATCTTCCTCCCTCTCCCTTGACGGGAGAGGGTTGGGGTGAGGGTGATTGAGGAGAAAGTGAATCCTCCTGCAAGGCCCCAAGCAGCGCCTCTTGTACAGCCTCTGCGTCGGTCAGGACTTCGTGATTCCAAAACCGTAACACCTGGAAACCTTGCGACTCCAGCCAGGTGGTCCGGGCGGTGTCGTACCGGGCTTGTTCTTGGTGGTGGCCGCCATCCACCTCAATGACCACTTTTGGTTCGAAGCAGACAAAGTCGACGATATACTTGCCGATAGGCACTTGTCGGCGAAATTTGTAACCTGCCAGTTGACGGTTTCGAAGTCGTTTCCACAGTGCCTGTTCGGCATCGGTTGAATGTTGCCGAAGCTCTTGGGCCTTTGCCGGATTGTTCATCACCCTCACCTTAATCCTCTCCCATCAAGGGAGAGGAAATTCTCCTCCACTTCCCCTCTCTTTTCTTCAAATCCCCTCTCCCTTGACGGGTGTATAGACCGGGGACATGGGTAACACCTGTTCGGAGACATAGGTAACACCTGTAGAGTGCATGGTTCACCCCCAAATCGAAAGGGAGACCGACCATGCCATGGAAAGAGGTGTCCACTATGTCGCAACGCAAAGAGTTCATCGTGTTAGCCACGCAGCCCGCCCGCAACGTCCGCGCCCTGTGTCGCGCGTTCGCCATCAGCCCCAAGACCGGGTATAAATGGCTGGCCCGGTATGCGGTCGAGGGCGCGCCGGGGTTGCAGGCCCGCTCCCGGCGCCCCCACCAGATGCCCCAGCGTACGCCGGAAGCGCTCGAGCAGGCGATTCTCCAACTGCGCGCAGCCCAGCCGGCGTGGGGCGGCCGGAAGCTGCACGCCCGCTTGCAGGCGTTGGGCTATCCCGCGGTCCCGGCACCGAGCACCATTACCGCCATTCTGCGCCGGCACGGGTGCCTCGCACCCGCCGCCGCCCCCAAGGCTTGGCAGCGCTTCGAACACACCACGCCCAATGCCTTGTGGCAAATGGATTTCAAAGGCCATTTCGCCGTGGGGCCGGGCCGCTGTCACCCCCTGACCATCTTGGATGACTGTTCCCGGTTTGCCCTGTGTCTGCAAGCCTGTGCCAATGAACAAACGGCCACGGTCCAGGCGCACTTGACCGCCACCTTCCGGCGGTATGGCTTGCCCGCCCGCCTGCTGATGGATAACGGCGCCCCCTGGGGCGATCGGGCCGGCCGCCCCTTCACGCCCCTGACCGTCTGGTGCATCCGCCTCGGCATTGCGATCAGCCATGCCCGACCCGCGCATCCCCAGACGTTGGGCAAAGACGAACGCTTTCATCGCACCCTCAAAGCGGAGCTGCTCCACCAGCGCCTCTTTCTCGATCTGGCGCACTGCCAACAGCACTTTGACCGCTGGCGCGCCCTCTATAACTTGGACCGCCCCCATGAAGCCTTGGCGATGGCCGTCCCCGCGTCGCGCTATCAGCCGAGTCCCCGCGGGTTCCCCGAAAGCCTGCCGCCCATTGAGTATGGCGCCACCGATATCGTGCGCAAGGTCCAGGCCCAAGGCGAAGTCTCGTATCGTGGACGGCTCTTTCGCGTCTGCAAAGCGTTCCGGGGCTACCCCGTCGCGCTCCGCCCGACGCCCCACGATGGGCTCTGGCGGGTGTATTTTTGTCATCAACATGTAGCGGATCTCGATTTACACCACCCCGCTCACTAAGGCACAATGTGTTACCCATGTCCCCGAACACCTGTTACCTATCTCTCCGGTCCGTACAACGGGAGAGGGCTGGGGTGAGGGTGCGTCACTCAATCTTCCTCATACAGTTTGGAGGCTTTGATTTCTTCATACAAGAAGTTGACTCGCCGAGCCATGGCAAACAGAAACAGCGCCAACGGCAAGAGGCCCAGAAGATAGGCGCCGGCAATAAATCCATAGTTCGGGACGATTCCGATGTCGCGGGCCTCGAAAACTTGCGTGGCCGCGTTCCACGTCCCGATCAGGATCAGAATTTTCAATTCCCGAAGATTATCCGGGGGCGGGCCTTGATAGTGAACGGGAAGCGTGGCGTTTTTCCCAAGCAGGGTGAACGTGGCTTCTCCGGCTTCACGGGTCTCGAGCGTTCCGCCTTGCACCATGCCCAGGACCCGGACGTCGCCGGTGGGCGCCTCCTGTTTGACCTGTTGGGGGACAAGACTGGCCAAGTTGTCACGATAGTGGTTATAGGTGAGCACGATGAACACGATCGCGACAATGAGCACGCCTCCCCATCGGAGATAGAAGTTCGTCATGAATCGGATTTCGACAGGTGAAATTGGCTCAAGAGGCGTCCTTTTTTCGCGTGCAGCAAGCGATCGAGATAGAGTAACTGCGTGCGGACCATCAACATATACGAGAACAGCAAGGACATGCCAATGCTCATGAACACCAGGGGCACCAGGAGGCCCGAAGAAATGCTCACCCCGCGCATGGAAATGGATTGCGGTTGGTGCAGGGTTCGCCACCATTCCACTGAAAAATGAATGATCGGCAGATCGACGAACCCGACAATGGCCAGGATGGCGCCATAGCGAGCCTCCTTCTCGGGATCATCCACAAAGGTCCGCAGCATGAGATAGCCGACCAAAATCAATAACAACACCGTAAAGGAGGTCAGGCGGGCGTCCCACGTCCACCAGGTGTCCCACGTGGGTTTGCCCCAAATCATCCCGGTCCCCAGGGCAAGCGCGGTAAAGACGGCGCTGAGGGCGGCCACGGCCTGACACATGTTGTCCACGATCGGGTCCCGTTTCCACAAGTACCAGAGGCTACCCAGCGCCAACACGGTATACCCGATCAGGGACGTATGGGCGAGAGGCACGTGAATGTACATGATCCGCACCACTTCGCCCTGGTAATAATCCGCAGGGGACCCGATGAGCCCGAGGTAGAGCCCGGCCCCGAGGCACAGGGCGGCTCCACTCCCGAACCAGCCTTGAAACCGTTGAACTTTTCGGATAACCCGATGAATCGTCATCGTGACTTATGAATCCATCACAAATTCAAACATCCAAAACGACACGACCGTAAAGACCACGTCGTACACGGCCAGGAGTTTCAGCCACTGTTCGTACATGGCCAGCGGGTCCCCGTTGAGAGCGCCCTTTGTGGCTTCGACCGCAGCGATCATGACGGGGACTACCAAGGGAAGGAGGAGGATCGGGAGCATGACTTCACGTGCCCGAATTTGTACCGTCAGAGCCGAAAACAGCGTCCCTATGGCGGACAGTCCCAGAGTTGCCAAGAAAAATATTAACAGAAGGATCGAAATCCCTTCAACGACCTCCAAATTGAACAGGATCACAAACATCGGAAATAAAAGGATTTCCACCAGGAACATGAACGCGAAATTCGCCGCGACCTTTCCGAGGTAGATCGCCCCCTTGGCCTCCGGCACCATCTGTAAGGCCTCCAGGCAATCATTCTGCAGCTCGGAGGAAAACGACTTGCCCAACCCGATAATCCCGGTAAAGGCAAAGGCGACCCACATAATCCCCGCAATGACTTCGCGCGCGGCTTGCTGGTCCATGGAAAAGCTGAAGCTGAAAATCAGGATGACGATGAGCGCAAAAAACACCATGGAGGAGATCGTCTCACGGCTTCGCAGCTCGGTGACGAAATCCTTCCACACGATCCAGCGGATGACGTTAAACGAGGTCATCGGACATCAGCGCCTCGACGGCGATTTCCTCTAACGCCCCGTGCCGCAGGATGCCGGCCCGGCCGGCAATGGGACGCGTTTTGTCGTAATCGTGCGTGGACAGGAGCACGGTGCCGTTTTCCGAGAGCCGTTCCCGAACGTACTCTCGCAGGATGTCGGTCCCGGCCGTATCCAGCGCGGTAAAGGGCTCGTCCAACAAGAGGATCTTGGGTTTCGCCAACATGGCTTTGGCCAGCGCCAAGCGTTTCTTCATGCCCGCGGAGTAGTACCGCACCTTCATGTCAGTAAAGGCGCCGATGGCTACGCGGTCTAGCGCCTGCTTCACCTCCAGGTCCGTGGGGTGTTGTCCCCGTAGCGCGAGGGCAAACGCCAAATTCTCCTTGGCATTCAATTCATCATACAAATGCGTGCCGTGGGCCAAAAACATGAGGTTGGCCCGAATCGCGTCTTTGTCCTTGAGCCCGTGCATGCCGAGTATTTCATAGTGCCCCGTACTGGGTCGTTCCAGCGTGGCCAGGATTTTCAACAACGTGGTTTTGCCTGCGCCGTTGGGCCCCAACAGGGCAAAACATTCACCCTCCGCGACGGTCAGGTTCACGTCGTGCAGCACCTGAAAATGCCCGTAGGATTTGCCGATACCGTGACAAGCAATCATCGAAAGGGAGTATGCCGTTAATGCCGGTTAGGGAAAATCAGGAAAGAACGCGCCCAGGGGTTACCGCGTCGGACAACCGTCGTATGCCCGGGTCGTCTGAACGAAACACTATACTGGACGGTCACGCACGTGTCCACTCACAAGATGGTCCCAAGGCCCCAAACGTCATAGCTGTCATTCTTATGAGGATACCATGGTTTCTCATGCTCTTTTCTTAGATCGGCAATCCCGCATCAACCTGATCGCGCTCCGGCAATTGAACATCAATTTCCGGCGATCGGACATTCCCTGCAAGAAGGTGGCCGTATACTCTATGCGTAAGCTTCCCTGTTTAAGAGACATGTGATACATGGAGCTTTCTGGCAGAATGCAGACAGGAGTTCCCGATGAAAAAGTCCCGATTTACGGAGACACCGATCGTCGCGATTTTAAAGGAGGCGGATGCGGGGGGTGGGGTGAAGGAGCTTTGCCGCCTACACGGGATCAGCGAGGCCACGTTCTACAACTGGAAGGCGCGGTACGGAGGGATGAGCGCCCAGCGCCTTCACGTCGATAACGGCCCGGAATTTCTCAGCGCGGCTTTCGTGGCCTGGGCTGACTCGGCCGGGCTGGCCATCCAGTCTATCCCGAAAGGCGAGCCGAACCAGAATGCCTACATGGAACGCTTTAACCGCCCCTACCGGGCCGAGGTGCTGAACTTGTCCCTGTTTCGCAATTTAGCCGAGGTGCGAGAACCCACGCACTGGTGGCGAATCGACTACAAGGAGCGCCGGCCTCATGATGCCTTGGGGGGCGTACGCCAGCCGAGTGCATCAACCACAATGCCAAAAGTTCTAGTTTAGAACTGTCTTCTTGACGGGGAAGCTTACGCTACCAGCCGCAGACCAATGGGATGGTGGAGGACCCTCAACGACGACCTGATCGACGGCACCACGTTTGACTCCCTGGCAGAATTTCGGGACGAATTGAAGCTCGACTTACTCTACCACAATGAGGTGTACCCCCATCAGGCGTTGCGGGGAAAACGCCCGAATCCATGAATGAATCGTTGTCAACGAATGGCTGAACACATACAGGTATGACAGAAAGAGACAAGCCCGTCGGTCCCCTGGATCCGTCCCCGCAGTCGTGAGCGGGGATTCAGTTCTTATCCCTTGCTCTTCACGCTTTCTTTCGGACTAAAATCCGTAAGGGTGTCCCTTCGAATCCGAACGTGGCCCGGAGTTGGTTTTCCAGGTAACGCAGGTACGCGGGGGTGAGCACGGCCGACTTGCCCGCAAAGAGCGCGAACGTGGGCGGTTTGGTCGCGACCTGGGTCATATAGAGCGATTTCGGCGGGTTCCCTTTTTTCACGGTAAGGGGATTGTCCGTGAGCGCCTTTTGGAGAAATTGATTGAGTCGACCGGTCGGTACCCGGTACGAGAACGCCTCCATGACCCGGGTGACGGCGCTGAACACCTGATCGACGGTCTTGGGCGCCAGTGCCGATCCGAAGAGAATGGGCACGAAGGTGAAGAAGGGGAATTGGCGCTGCAACTCCAGAGAGAATTTCTTTTTGGCGTCGGGTTGATCCCGGCGCAGATCCCATTTATTGACGAGCATCACGCAGCCACGCCCTTGCCGTTGGATCAACCCCGCGATCTTGGTGTCCTGGTCCGTGACGCCCTCGACTCCATCGAGTAACAACACGCCGATATCCGACCGCCCCAATGCCCTCATGGTCCTGGCCACGCTGTAGCCCTCGATGCCGGGCTCCACGCGGCCGCGACGCCGCAACCCCGCGGTATCCGTCAACAGAAATTGCCGGCCCTCGCGCTCCAGGTGTGTGTCAATGGGGTCGCGCGTGGTGCCGGGCACGTCGCTGACGACGGCGCGTTCCTCTCCCAGGATGGTATTCACCAGCGTGGATTTCCCGACGTTGGGCCGCCCGACCATGGCCACCCGGGTTGTGGCGGTTTCCGTCAAGTCTTCGTCATGCGACGGCAGGAGATGCAGGAACGCCTCGAGCAATTCATCCACCCCGTGGCCGTGCTCCGCCGAGATGGGGAACAGCGTGTCCTTGCCGAGATGATAAAAGTCCGCCAGCAGAGTTTCGAGGGCCGGGGTATCGACTTTATTGACCACCCAGAACGTGGGTTTGTCCACCCCCTGGAGCCCGTCCACGATCTCCCGGTCCATCGGCGTGAGCCCGTCGCGGCCGTCCATGATCACGAGCAGAATATCCGCGGCGGCGAGCGCGGCCTGCGACTGCCGGCGGATGAGCCCGAGCATGTCGTCGGTGGACGTAGGATCGAGCCCGCCGGTATCGACCACCTGAAAGCGACGCCCCTGATACGTGCACTCGGCATAAATCCGGTCCCGGGTGACCCCAGGCCGGTCGTCCACGATGGCGTTCCTGGTCCCCAGAATCCGGTTGAACAGGGTGGACTTGCCGACGTTCGGTCGCCCGATCACCGCGACAAGCGGCACACCCGATGGCCGCAACCCAGGCAGGAACGTCTGCCGGCTCGATCGCGCTGGGGTTTTTCGTTTCATAGCAAGGGGGTGGTCACGTCTTTCTGATTCCCCTCCTTTGTGAGGGGATTCATATACTCAACGGCGTCCTTCGTTTCCTTACCCATACTATACTCGGTTTGACAACTTTCCAGCCCTTTACACCAGACGAGGCCTAACATATAGTAAACCGTTCGGTCATTTATCCTTATGCGAAAGGAACCATAAAAATGAGACGATTTTTTCTTGTAACACTCCTGCCATTCTTTTTGACGCAATGCGCAACAATCACCTCAGGCACGTCACAATCCATCTTAGTTGATGTTATCAATGCTCCAGGATCAATCTGTCGAGGCACCGATAACAAAGGACGGCAGTATATGTGGGTTGAAACTCCAGCTTCGGCGACGGTCCACAAGGGTGACGGACCCATGACCTTGATTTGTGAGAAAGAGGGCTTTGAAAAAACAACAATGACCTTTGATGAAGGACTGACGGGCGCGACATTTGGCAATATCCTCATTGGCGGGGGCATAGGTATCCTGGTTGACACAATGAGTGGAGCAGCCCAAGAGTACCCGTCGCAGGTTCGTCTTGTCATGAAACCAGTTAAAAAGGCCCCACAAGCGGCGCATGATGAGTATCAGAAATGGAAGGACAAACTTGAAGCCGAGGCGAACGCAGATGCAGATGATGACTCCTGTCCAGACGGCGAAGAGTGTCAAGAGTAAGGGCGTGAACAAGATTTATAGAGGACCCGAAGCCGTTAAGTATATAATTCCCTTTGTAAGGACGGGGATTTTTTCCGAAGGGGAAAAGTCGGGAGATTGAGCGCTTTTTTTCCGCTCCCTTCCCGCTATTCCCGACATCCTTAATCGGGAATCCAGTGTTGTCGTCTTTCCCCATCCTGTCATCCCCGACCTGATCGGGGATCCAGCGTCTTTGTCTTTTCCCTTTGTATTCGTAGCCTCGCCATCTCATGGCGCTTTCCGCTAGAGGCTGCCGCTACAAATGAAAAGAATGCGGGCTATCCCAGCGCCGCAGCCGGTTGGACGCCGTCGGTTAGCCGGTGTTTTTTCTCGGCCAGCTTGCGAAAGTCGCACTCGACCTGGATGCCATGCCAGAACTGGTCTGACTGGCCGAAGAAGGCGCCGAATCGAATCGACATGGCCGGCGTGATCGACCGGCGGCCATGCACGATTTCATTGATCGCGCGCGGGGCGACACCGATGGCGCGTGCCATGGCGTTCTGCGAAATCCCCATCGGCTTCAGGTACTCCTCAAGCAAAATCTCACCGGGTGTGATGGGCGTGTCCATGTTTATATCCTATAACGTCATAGGGTCATTTTTCAATGATAATCGACAATCGCCACCTGGTCGGGTCCGGAATCAGTCCACACCCTCAATCTTCAACTTCAAACTTCTCAAGGAGAAAATCGACAGTCGCTTGGTCACGTAGCTTGCAGACGATGTTCTGGTTGGCGAAGACGCCTCTGAATGTCTGGGCGTCGTCGATGTCAAAAGTCTTTTGCCAGTTCACAGCGACGGTATATTCAGCTAATTCAGGGTCATCCGCTTTATCCCTGATACCCGGTTGGTCGAGCAACTGTTCAAATAACGCACCTGAAGACGTCTGAAACTCTGCCGCCGTCACCTTGGCTGCCGTTACAACCCCGTAGCCGACATAGCCAGCCCCTTTCTGGTAGGCGAATATCTTATCTCCGGGCTTAAGCTGATCGAGACGCTTGGAATAGAAGCTGCCGTGGCCAGCGGCGATGAAGCCATAGCGCACCATGTCGGCCCAGCAGCGATGATCCCCCTGTCCGACATTGACAAAATAGTAGCCGGACCATGGTGGTTGAACTTTGCGCTCTGATCGTTCCTCGACCTCGGCTTGGTCAAGCAAGAAATCGGTCGTCAGCCACTCCTGCCCGTCAGATTCGAAGACATTGAAGAACGCTGTATTGATGGCGACGCCGTGCTCATCGGACAGATACTCGACGATCCGTTTGGATGCCGGATCGAGTTCACTGGCTACGATAAGCATGGAATGTGACCCGTTGAGCCGCTCAGGGATACGGTCATCGAAATGATCCTGGTATATCGTGCTCAGCCGTTCTTCACGGTACAGTTCCGCTAACTGATAAATCTGTGGAGTCGTTAACGTGCGCACCCACGATGCGTAGTCAAGGACCTGGGCAACGATCTCTCGCGGGGTCCTGTCTTTCTTCAGCTCAATGATGATGAGCCCGCCAGAGCGGTCGAGCGCCAACAGATCGATATACTTGCCTTGGTCTGTGACGACCTGACGGCCAATGATTATAGCGTCCAGGCCTAGCAGTCCGGGATCGGCTGCAACCCAGTCCTCGATCAGGCTTTCTTTCGACAACGGCCGGGGCGCTGCTTTCACAAGCTTGCCATTCTCGACTCTGAAAAGGGTTGTCACTAAAATACTCCTTGCGTCGGCCGTCGCCTTTACAAGGGTTGGATCATCACGTCCCGGAGACGGTCAGTGCCACGCTGCATGAATGGCTTGGGGCGTCCTGGTTGCCAAATGCTACATTGGCGTCATGGGTTTGTTGTTAGGAAATTGGAGACACTATTCCATCAGTCTAAACCAATCTCGTACACTTAGCTGAAGTCGCACTACCTCGTCCTCAGCGAGAACCCCACAGTGGGCAATTGGTCCTCGTAGAGTATTCAAATTAGTCATCACACGCTCGACGGCTTTCTGGCTATTGAAAATTCCACCGAATATATCCCAGTTGGATTTAATGATCTCGCCAAGCTCTCCGAAGGTAGTAAAGTCAATGGGTTCAGAAGAGCGGGGGGTGACGCCCGAATCAATTTCTTTCTTCATTCGACCCTCAGCTTCCGTCTTGACCTTCTCTGGAACACACCCGCTAGCCCACCAACCGCTGGGTTTAGCTGCGTCAAGCGTCTCTGCGATGAGTCTTCGAATGGATTTTTCCAAAGAGTAAAAAACTTCATATTGAAGGGCCATGGCAGAAGCGTCCTGCCGGATGTCCTGCTCGATCTGCGGATAGTAGACTTGATCTTTTTCAAGGGTTTTCTGATGACCTCTCGCGAGGTTGATACCCAACTCACGCTCCAACCGGTCAAGATCGTTTTCTAGCAACTGATTGCTGATCCCGAATAACTTGAAGAGATCTTCGAAGCTTTGCCTTTTCATTGCAGAATATTGTTTTTAAGACTCTTGAAAATTGCATCAAACACAGCGATGTCTGATGTAGGAGGCAAATTTAAGTTAATGGTATATGAGAGACCAAGTTTCCGTCTGAAGTTGTCCTCTGAAATTTCATCGGCTGATTCGAGAATCTCATCAGCCCTCTCTTGGCCATCCTCTTCATAGCCGTTCTCCTCCTCACCGTCAAATACCGCAAACTCCTTTAGCGCCTTAAAAGAATTCATAATTGCCCGAACGTTAGGGGAGTCTGCATCGAATCCAGTGACTTGAACGACTACACCGCGTAGATCCTTATCTGAAGCATCATGAATGTACTCATTTACTTCGTAGAGGGGTGAGTAACCTTTCCGAAGGGCTTCAGCAGCAGCTCTTCCAGATTGGCCTTGATTACGGAACCTCTTGTATAAGTTAGAAGGTACGCCATCACTTCCAAGAAATCCTGTCCTTTTGAGGAAAGGTATCAAGGGCTTAGCAGATCCACCTTTAAGGTTCAGTTTTGTCGCAAGGAAGTCGTGAGTGAAAGAAGGCGGAGTAGCTGCTTCTTGGATCTTTTTCAATACTTTTTGGATGTTACCGTATGCGTTCAGGTAAGGAAGGGTTGTTGCCATTTGTCACCTCTCATGATTATTCAAAAGGAAACTCTGCTTCGTCATTAACTGCAGGCTGCCTGCACAGCGTTGGACTTCTGGCCTTACAATCCAAATTTAGGGAAATAGAAGAATTGGTTTTTTCTGACAGAAAACCTCCCTAAATTCTCTCAGCCAAAGCCTGCAATAATCATGGTGTCCGTGAGACAATTGAACATCAGGCCTGAGGTTTAGGTAACGATTGCTCAATCCAACTGAGCTAGGGGACAGCAATGACATGCCATTTAGGGAAGGGTGTACGACAAGTAAGAAGTCTACCGCAATGTAAAGGATGAGACAAGCAAAGGTATGGGCCGCCCTTCCACGATAGGTCCCTGCTAAAGCCGTTAAGGACAGGCGCGAAGCGGAGAAGACCACTTGGAAGATGAGCGAACAATATGGCGCAGCTACGACGACAAAAAACAGAGTCAAAACAAAGACGCTGGATCCCCGATCAGGTCGGGGATGACAGCAAGAGGGAAAAGCAGGAAGGATAGAAGAAAAGGCGCGATAAGGCTTTCAAGGCCTTATTCACCGGTGGAGGTCATGCCTGACTCATGTGTTCAGGGTGTCGATCCACTTCTTCTGTGACAGCACATCAACCGCAAGCGCAATTTGACGCCGAGAAAATTGCTTCTTCCGGTCATTCCATGCGTAGGTGCGTTGCACCACATCATCCAGGGTTTTGGCTTGTTCTTTGCTGGCGAGCCAGTGGACCGTGGACAGAAGTTCCAGGCCGAATGACGACTCGAATCCTTCGATGAGATCAACGACTTTATTGAAATGTCGGTGCGTTTCCGGCTGACCCGCCAAGAAGTCGGTCGCAACTTCAATGGCACCCGGCACCAGTTCCAATTGCTTCTCCGGCGCATCACCGCCATCGGCGTACCCCGAGATGTAATGGCCTTCAATTCTTTGCAGAACGTGCCGTAGATTCTCGGCGTACGGTCCATACGCTGCCTTTTGATATTTGAGCCGCAACCGCTCGCCAGCTTCCTGCATGAAATACATGAGCTTGTGCACTTCCAGTAGCGTCACGAATGGGTCAAGTAGGGCCAAACGATAGCGATCCATCAGCCCGACCAGCGCAGCTCGCGCGGCCGTCATTTTCGGAATGTCACTCGAACGGTTGGCTCGTTCGTCCACCGGTCCACCGCCCGGCTCAAATATCACGACCTTGACGTCTTCGCATGCCTTCAGCGCCGCCTCTAAGCGGGCACGCACCTCCGGCCAGTGCAATCCGCCCAAACCGCTGCCGAGCGGCGGGATAGCAATCGAACGGATGTCGTGCGACCGGATCGCCTTCGTTAATGATGCCAACCCGGATTCAATGTCCTCAATGCGACTTTTGCCTCGCCAATGCCGTTTGGTGGGGAAGTTAATGATGTAGCGCGGCGGAACCGTTTCGCCCGTCTCGAAGACGAACACGTGCCCGGGCTGCATCTCATTGCGCTTGCATCGAGTAACGTAGGCGTTGAAGTTCTCGGGGAAGGCTTTTTTAAATTGTAGCGCGATGCCGCGCCCCATGAAACCCACGCAGTTGACGGTATTGACCAGGGCTTCGGCTTCTTCGGCAAGAATATCGCCAGTCTTGTATTCGATCATTGTCGGGATCCTCCTTCCCTAGATCAGTAATACCAGTCCGGCTTGACTTCTACGGTTGGGCGATGGCGCGCCCCATTCAACACACGCTGCACTTTAGCATACATCCCTTGTGACTTGATACCAACCCGCGACACCATCTCCCACGGGAATGAGGCTTCGACGAGGAATTCCGCCTGCTTACCATCCTTGCAGCCTTGCCAGTTATTGGCTTGCACGGCGTCCCAGTCGACCTTGTCCAAGTCGGCGAGATCGGCATAGTCGTCAAAGAACCGAGAGCCGGCATTTGACGTCGTAAATGCCCAACGCCGTTGCTGTCGCTCGGCCCAAACCACAGTCTGCCGCAAATCTGCTTCCAGATGCACAATCGGGTCTTGTCCATCGCGATACTCCAATTCAGGATGGTTAGCCTGATAGATGACATAGAGCATGACGGATCGCGGGCAGAAATAGAATGGCACGCAATCGCCCACGCACACGTCCGGATGGCTGTTCAGGGCATTCGTGCGACGCCGCTGCTTGATCTCGTTCATGCCGATTGTCGTGCCACTTGGCGCTCTCGTTGCCATCTTCGCGTCGCACCAAAGACAGTCGTCTGCTACGATGGAGGCGAGCCGGTCTATATGGACGATGTGGTAGGTTCTGGGCTCATCCGGTACCGGTATGGTCATGTGTCAGATTCTCCAGACAGCTTGGCATGCCACATCTGATGGGTGGCCCGGAAGCGTATGAACGGCAAACGGAAATGGGTTCCATTGCATCACAAGCGGCCATTCGTCCGAAGAATCATGTAAATAAACGCAAACAGACGATGGAAGAGATAGTCGACATGCGCGCTACTGGCGAGTCGCTCCTGGTTTGTCTCTGAATGGCGTATCTGAAGGCTATTGCCAATGCTCGTCAGTTCCTTGGCCTCCTGCTCTAGCGCTTGTCGGAATTTAGGAGAAGATGAACCTGTCGTATCGTCAAGCAGAGTTATCACCTGGGATTTTTTGTCTGATCCATTGCCCAGCGTCTTCAGCCGCTCCCACGCATGCCAGAGAGACTCCAGCGCTTCACGCCGCGTTGCCTCATTGCGATTGAGAAATTTGCCTCGCGCCGTTTCCAACATGCGATCAAGATCGTCATCGCCTGTGTGGAATTGAGCCGAAACAAGTTGTTCCCGCAATATCGGCGGCGCGAGCCGTTCGATGCAACCGTCCTCTTTAAGTTCATAGGCAAGACCGTTGCAGCGAAATATACGATTGATGTCGTCTCGGAATGTGTCTTGGCCAGCTTGAATATTGAAGTCCAGATGATCATGCTCAAAATAAGCGTGCAAGCCTTTGCTACTAGGCTGGGCAATACACCGCCAGCAGAACTCAATCAGATTGAGGATATCTAAGGTTTGGGGCGGCTTTGACCGGTACCACAAATTCGGAATCTCTGCTCTTATGGCCTGCCAGACAGCGTCTGCATCGCTACCTGTGATTCCTTCTCCGCCAAAGCAGCGTGTTGGATACTTTTTACCGAATGAACCGTCATCAATCCTACCTTTGATAAGCACCTCAATGCCTTTCCAGATCCTGTCGTCGATTTCTTCCTTGTCGCAAGGAAGTTCCCCTTTTTCTCTCTCACTGAAATACGTCATACGCTCACTCGTTTCTGATCTGTGTGGATAACGCCGTTGGTCGTCAGGCGGGCATCGGCTCCGTCTGGTAGGTTGGTCTCCACCTTGCGCACGTCAAGTTTGCCAGTAACCACGTCGGCAATCAACCGCGTGCGGTATTCGTGCACCAACCGATTTTGCCGAGGGTGCGTTTGGTCGCTACTTCCGGAGGCAAGCGAGAAAGCGCGATGAGATCGCGCGACTACAAAAACAAAGACACAGAAATTGTCGGATTACGCCTTCGGCTAATCTGACCTATTAGTTAGGCAAGGGGCTTGACCTCCACGGCAAGCTTCAGCCCAACGCTCTCCAACACGGCCTCAAGGGTGGAAAAGCGAGGATTGCCCTTGGGGGACAGCGTTCGGTACAAGCTTTCACGGCTCAGTTGTGTTTCCTCAGCGAGTTGTCTCATGCCTCGGGCCTTGGCGACGTCGCGTAGGGCCAACAGGAAAACATCTGCCCCATTTTCGGATGCGTCCTCCAAGGCAGCATTCAAATATGCTGCGGCTTCTTCAGGGTCTTGGAGATCGCGGGAGAGGATCTCTTCGTAGGGAATGGTTCGTCTTGCCATCGGCTTATCTCACAATATGACATAGTAGCGTATAGGCTACTATGTTGCAATGCTCCGCACTACCCTTACGAAGAGGGCGAGGGTGGAATAGCGCCATGAGATGGCGTAGCTACGACGACAATAAAGAAAGACTAAGAAAAGACACTGGATTCCCGATTAAAGATGTCGAGGATGACAGAAAGGGGAGAGGGCGGTTTGATCTGATCCGTTACTCGATACTTTTCAATTTCCCCGTCACGAATTTGTGGAGGGTGCTTGAAATGAGGGTTTGGTAGGGCATCCCTTCCTTTGCGGCCTTTTTTTGCAGGCTGCTCAAGTCGCGGGACGAGATCCGAATGTTGATTCGCTTGTCCTTTTGAAGGAACTCGCGGGCCGCCTCTTCCAGTTGACGCTTAGCGTCTTTGAAGTTGTTGATGCTCGTCAATTCCCCGCGTTCAAAGTCCTGAAGGATCTTTACTTCTTCCCGGTCTAATTTGAGGGAGTCTTTCATTTGAGGTACTCCTTTGTCGCTTTCCTGCTTGGGATAATGGTTTTGAGAAACCGTGTTCCTTTCTGCTTCACGTACGGGACCAAGTACACGTACCCTTCCACGTTCAGCACAATGATCCGTTGGTTCGGATAGCGGGACTCATTGGGATGCCTGACAATATCCAGGACGTCGCCGTTCTGGATGTGAAAGACGACGTCTTCAAAACTGACGCCTCGTGTCTTTTCAAGAAACGCATTCTTTTCATCGTCCCAGTCAAATTCCTGCATAAACGAAACCGTCTCATGTTGTGTGCCTTTTGTCAACAGGCGATGTTGTCACTCTTTGGCTGACCATTGCAAAAGGCAAAGAAAAGACGCCGGATCCCCGATCAAGTCGGGGACAAGCGTCGAGGATGACAGACAAAAAGCATAGACAAGAGAAAAGACACTGGATCCTCGATTAAAAATGTCGAGGATGACAGAAAGGGGAAGGGGAACTTACAAATGCAGGTGTTTCATGGCGGCGGCGCAGAGGATGATGAGGACGCCTATCCAGAGGCCGGCTTTTTGGAAGGGGATGGGTTCGACGATCTGTTCTTCTTTTTCCTGTTCGTCTTCGTCGCCCGTGGGTTCGATGCGGAAGATGACGGTATAGAGGAATAAGGTCAGGATGCCGAGCACCAGGGTGAGCTTGATGAAGAAGACGGTCAAATATTTGGCGTTGTTGGACAGGCCGAAGCCTGTCTGCATTTGCATGGCTTCGCTGACGTAATGCAGGTTGATGCCGCCGGTGAACAGGATCACCACGAGCAGGATGCCGACCACCTTGCGATACTGTTTGTAGAAAACGTCGCAGATGGGTTTGATGTATTCCCTGGGCACGGACGATTTGAGCCCCGGCGTCACCGCCATGACCAGGAAAGCGAGCCCGCCGATCCACACGACGGCCGAGAGCAGGTGCAACCAGTGATTGACAATGGGAATGATTTTATTGAGATCGGACAGCGTGGCCAGGAGGGCATCCATCAGAATTTGAACACCGGTTTCTCGTTACCGAAGCGTTTTTGGCGAAGCTCTTCCATCAACTCGACGGTGATACGCGGGATGTTGTGCTCGCGGGCGTGCCGTTCGGTGCCTTTTTTCACCATGGCGCGCAGGAAGTAGGGGATCCGGCTCAACCGCGTCTGCGCGGCGTCGTCCCATTCCACCTCAACCTCCTCGGGCACGTTGAACGCGACCTGGATTTTTTCTCCGCCCTTGGGCGTGTACAGGCACCATTCGTCCTCGTCCATCCAGTCCCCGTGATCCACGTAGGGGCGGGCCCGGCAGCCACCGCAGATCTCGCTGTATTCGCAGTCGCCGCATTTGCCCTTCAGGTGGGGGTACCGGAACGAGTCGAAAATGTCCGACTTTTCCCACAGGTCCACGAAACTCGTGTCTCGGATGTTCCCGGCGGACAAGGGCATGTAGGGACAGGGGGTCAGGTCGCCGTTGGGCGTAACCCGCGCGTAGTTCGTCCCGGCCAGGCAGCCCCCGCCCATGTAGCCCTGGGCCTTGGTGATCGGGGAGTCGGGGTCTTTTTCATAGGCGAGGCGTTTGAAGTGCGGGGCGCACCGCGCGCGCACCAGCATGTCCGAGTACCGGTCCTGGGAGTCCACCAGGAAGGCCAGCACCTCCTCGTACTGCTCGGGGGTAATGTCCGTCAGTTCCTCGCCGCGGCCCGTGCACACCATGAAGAAGACGTTCAGCACGCGGGCGCCCAGGCCGTGGGCCCAGTCGATCACGTCCGGCAGTTCCTTGTAGTTCATGGGTTGGGCGCTGAAGTGCACCTGAAACTGCAGGCCGTTCCGTTTGCAGGCTTCGATCCCTGCCACCGCGGCTTCCCAGGCCCCGGGTATGCCGCGAAACGCGTCATGTTTGCCCGCGTCGAGGGAGTCGATGCTGATGCCCATGCCCATGACGCCGATTTCGACGAGTTCTTGGGCCAGGCGATCGTTGATCAGCATCCCATTGGTGCCGAAGACGACCATGAACCCTTGGCCCACGGCGTGACGGGCGATGTCCAGGATGTCCGGTCTGACGAGGGGTTCGCCACCGGTGATGACCAGCAGGCAGCCTTTATTGACCTCGGCGATCTGGTCGATCAGCCGATAACATTCTTCGGTCGAGAGCTCGTCGGAGCCCCCGCCGGCCTTGGTGGTGGCGTCCAGATAACAGTGGTCGCATTTCAGGTTGCAGCGTTTGGTGAGGTTCAGGGCGACGAGGTAGGGCTTGAAATCATCGACGGTCCGGCCGTCACCGGGCCCGGGAGAGGTAAACCCGGTCACGCGGGGGTCGAGTCCTTCCCCTTGCGGGGCATTGATGACAGGGAGTGATTTGCCCATACGGTGGCGACTCTCTATTGCTGAGCGCCCGCGCCGGTCAGTTTGGCGATGATGTCCTTGACGTTGCCGGACTTCATGGCCTCTTCCATGGTCTGCTTGGCCTGCTCGATCCCTTCGTTCGCCACGTCGATGGTGATCCGGGTGGTCCCCAGCTTGTCGGCGTGCTTGATGATGAGGGCCCGGGTGCAATCGCGCATGAACCCTTCGGGCGCGCGTTCCAACCGTTGCAAGGCTTCGGGCTCCCAATCGTAGGGCGAGTCGGGTATCGGCGCCGGTCCGTTCGGCTGAGGGGCAGGTTGTTCCACTTCCGCCTCCTTGTTGGCGAAAATCGGGGTGTAATCTTCGTTGGCGGCTTCATCAATCATGGGCGAGGCATACTCCAGAGTGATCGTGGTCATGCCGAGTTTTCTCGCGGTCTTTTCGATCTTGGCTTTGGCGCGGCGGCGTTGGAAGCCCGCAGGGACCGCCCGGATGGCTTCCTTGGCGTCCTTGGTCCATTGCATAGGTACGTCGTCATACGCCAGTTGCGTTTCCAGGACCCCTTCCTGCTTGGCCGCGGCGTCGAACATGCTTTTATCGACCGTTTTGAATCCGTCGCCCGCTCCGCCGCAAATCGGGCACTTCACGGGTTGGGCGCCTTTTCCGATGTAGCCGCATCCGTCGCAGACGTAATAGGGCTGAGCCATGCGGTCCAGATAGGATTGCGTGGACGCGCTTACCGCCGGATTCGCCACGGGCTCCGTTTCCTCGACCACCTGGTTGACCATGCCGCTGAGGGTCGAGCCCATCAGGTCCTGGGCCACGGCGTCGTCGGCCTGCATTTGATTGCGGTCGATGCCCGCGTCGTCGAGCTGGCCGCCCAGGGCTTTCATCGCATCCATGGCGCCTTTCGGCAGGATGTCGCCGACCGCGTCATCGACCACCGAATTGCTGATGATGGTGTGCCCTTTTTCAATGGCATAGCGGTGAATGGCGGTCTTGGCGACGCCACGCGCGAACACCGGCACTTTTTCCATCCGCAGCAGGGCTTCCTCGGTCCAGGCGATGGTGTATTCCGCCTGGGTGTCGATGGGCGGCACGAATTTCTTGTTGGAAATCAGGACGTTACACGAGGCCGCCCGGAGCAGGTTCTCGGTGTTGCTGCCGATGTCCATGTCGTCGTCGCTGTGCACGCCGATGCGCCCGACGATCAGCAGCCAGGGTTGTTCCTTGCGCACGTACTGCAGCACTTTTTCAAACGCCTTGCCGTCCAGGAGGGTCGTGCGGATATCCGAGCCTTCCTCCTGGGCCACTTCGCGGGAAATATCCAGATGCGACTGGTAGATTTTGGCCAAGCCGCTGTCGATGACTTCCTCGTGGAGCTTTTCCTGTTCCTTGAAGCGAAAGACCTTGCCGGCCTCTTCGTTCAGGACCCCGGAAATGCTGTGGAACGCGGCATAATGGAAATACGGATCGAACGCGGAAATGGCTTCCACCGGCTTGTTCAGCGCCTTCCCCAGGGCCAGCCCGGTTTTCAGCCCGCCGAAGCTGTAGGGGCTGCCGTCCACGGCCACGACGATTTTCCCCCCGTTCATGGGCTTCAGGTCTTTCACGATAAACATGTCCGAATTGCGGACCCGGCGCAGGACCCGTTCGGTATTGCTGCCGATCACGGAATCCTTCACGGCGCCCACTCCCAGCGAGCCCATAATGGTCAGGTCGTAGGCGTTGGTATTGATGTCTTCCGCCAACACCTTCCAGTTGCGACCTTCCAGGGACCGGCGTTCCAGGGGGAGATTGGACTCGGTACACCGCTGATCCACGTAGTCGAGATAGGAATCGGTGATGATCTGGAGCCCGCGCGTGATGAGGGAGTCGTGAATCTTGCGCTGGCGGTCGAGTTCTTTTTCGTCGTGATATTCCTCGGGCAACCCGGCTTCCATCTGCTTGAACCGCTTGTCGTGCATCTTGGCGGCGTAGACGTGGCTGCCGACGATTTTTGATCCAAATTCCTGTGCCAACCGCACACCCAGGTCAACGGCCGTATTGGAATGGTCCGAATTGTCGACCGGGATGTAGATGGTTTTATACATGAGAAGCCTCCCTACGAAACTTCACGAGTCGAATCGGGTCTCACACCTTCACTGGAAGACGAGAAGTCACACCACGAGTGCCAAAAAATTGGAGGCTGATCTTAGCACCTGGTGTTTGGGCAATGCAACCGGATTGATGGATGGGGCCACTACTCCCCGATGACACCGGACCTCCGGTAAGATTCCCGATTAGATCCCCGCTAACGCCTGCGGGGACAAGGGTCGAGGAAATGCGTCGGGCACGGGCTCTGGCATTCCGCTTGGGTCGGAGTGCCGAAGGTTTCCGAATGGAGGCGGAATAGCATATAGACGGAGCGAGAGTTCTGGCGCGCATCAATTTCAGCGGGCGAAGACGAAGCGTAGGCGTCGCTCAGTCTTCGAGGGCTCTGAGGAATTGCAGGAGCGATCTGCGTCGCTTGCCGGACATTCGGCGGATATAGTGCAGCAAAGCTTTTTCTTCGCTGGTGACGGCCACATGGTCCGGTTTCGGCGACTTGCCCACCGATTCCCGCGCGCGCGGGGGAACCTTGCCGGTGGCGAGCCATCGCGGGTCCTGGCCCAGCAGCGCGGCGAGGGTGAAGAAATGCTCCAGTTTGACGTTTTTGGTGAAACCTTGTTCCCACTGATTGACCGCAGACGCCGAGATGCGGAGCGCCTTGGCGACGTCCGCCTGGGACAGGCCCGCCTCTTTCCGGGCGGCTCGAATTCTTTCTGTCAACGTATTCATGACGGGTCTTCCCCCTCCTTCTTCCAGAATGGACCAAGTATCCGCCATTTTGAAATAAGTATGCTTGAATAAAACAATTTTATGTGAAGTTTTTTGTGACGCTGTGCCGGGCAGGCGGGGCATGCCGCCTTGTTCGAAAGCTCCCACGGCCAAGACGCTGGATTCTCGGTTAGATCCTCAATCAAGGATATCGAGAACACGCGTTAGGGATGACAACAGGGCAGAAGGGGGAGGGGGGAGGGGCAGAGAAAAATCAGGCTCCGTGGCTGGGTTTGTCATGAGACATGGAGAGGTTGCTCAATCCTCCCAGGAACCGGAGTACTAGTTTTCGCAGGGTGTCGGGCATTTGGCGAATATAGTGCAGGAGTGCTCTCTCTTCGCTGGTGGGGGCAGGCGTGTCCGGCGTCTGGGGCATCAGCGCTGTCGCTCGCGCTCGGACGTCCGCTTTGCCGGTCGCCAGCCATTGCGGGTCCTGGCCCAGTAACCTGGCGAGGGCGAAGAAATGATTCAATTTGATGCTTTTAGTGAAGCCTTGCTCCCACTGATTGACCGCAGACGCCGAGATGCGGAGTGCCTTGGCGACGTCCGATTGGGTCAAGCCCGCCTTTTTCCGGGCGGCTCGAATTCTATCTGTCAGCGTGCTCATCATTGGACCCTTAACCTCCTACCTTTAATGTACACTTTTTAACATACATTTTCTTAATATAAGTATACTGTATTATGGAAAATTAATTTTATGCTTGTCGCCGTCATTGGTCGCGAAACCCAGAGCTTCCGGCAGGAAGAGGGGGTTCCGGCCCCCGGCCCCAAATCTTTGTAGCCGAGCGTTCCCGGCTCGGCATTGAAAAATCTTTGAAATCCGTTTAGGATCTTCGAAATCCGGAGTGTGGCGGCGTTGCGGGGCGCTTGGGGGGTGACCGGAGGGGCTTTGTTCTGCCCGTATGGATGGCTCCTGTTTGGACACCCTGTTTCCGTCCATGCCCAAGAAGTTTCTAACCAATTGAAAAAATGAGGTTTTTCTGGAATGGGTGTTTTTTGTTTGACAAATCTACCTGTTTTCTTTTTATGGTAGTACGACTTCAGGCTGTCCGTCTGAGGGTTTTGGACGTTCCAATTCTTTAACACCTCACTAAGGCATTCCTCTCCGACAAGCAGAGCGGGAGATGCCTTTTTGTTTCTTGATACGGAAGGGTCATCGTAATGAGTCAACAGAACTTTTTGTTTACCTCCGAGTCCGTGACCGAAGGGCATCCGGACAAGATTGCCGACCAAATATCCGATGGCATCCTGGATGCCATTATGGCGAAAGATAAAAACTGCCGGGTGGCGTGTGAGACGATTCTCACGACCGGCTTGGCGTTCGTGGCGGGAGAAATTTCCACGAAGGCGTACGTGGAAATCCCCGATATCATTCGGCAAACCATTCGTGACGTGGGCTATAGCGATGCCACCTGGGGGTTTGACCACCGCACCTGCTCGGTGCTGACGGCGATCGACGCCCAGTCGGGCGATATCGCCATGGGCGTGGATACGGGGGGGGCGGGTGATCAGGGGTTGATGTTCGGCTACGCCACCAACGAGACGACCGAATTGATGCCCATGCCGATCGTGTTGGCCCATCGCCTGACGAAACGCCTGGCTGAGGTGCGCAAAACGAACCTGTTGCCCTGGGTGCGTCCCGACGGGAAATCTCAGGTGACCATCGAATACAAGAACGGGAAACCGGTTCGGATCGATACGATCGTGGTCTCCACCCAGCATAGTGACAAGGTGACGTCCAAGAAAATCGAGCAGGAGATCAAGGAAAAAGTCATTAAACCCGTGATGCCGAGAGGGATCTTCAACCCGAACCGGGTGACGTTTCACATCAACCCGACGGGCCGGTTCGTGACGGGGGGACCCATGGGCGATACCGGGTTGACCGGGCGCAAGATCATTGTGGATACCTATGGGGGCGTGGGAAGCCACGGCGGCGGCGCCTTTTCCGGAAAGGATCCCAGCAAGGTGGACCGGTCGGCGTCGTATATGGCCCGGTATATTGCCAAGAATATCGTGGCGGCGAAATTGGCCGAGAAATGTGAAGTGCAGTTGGCGTACGCGATCGGGGTGCCGGAACCCGTTTCCGTGCTCGTCGATGCGAAAGGGACGGAGAAAGTCGCGATCGAGGTCATCGATAAATTGATCAGAAAGCATTTTCCGATGACCCCGCGTGGCATCATCGATCATTTGAAACTGCGACGTCCTATTTATAAACAGACGGCAGCCTACGGGCATTTTGGGCGGAGCGGCCCGGGGTTCACCTGGGAAAAAACGGATAAGACCTCGATTTTGAAGCAATCCGTCGACGTGCATCTGTGAGGTTGAGGGGTTGGTCGAGTCCAAGCAGAAGGGAGCGATGAATATGGGTATGGCTACACAACTGGAAAAACCGGTGTGTGATTATAAGGTGGCGGATATCAGCCTGGCGGATTGGGGTCGAAAAGAGATTCAAATCGCCGAAACGGAGATGCCCGGGCTGATGGCGTTGAGGGAAAAATATCGTTCGACACAACCCCTCAAAGGCGCCAGGATTCTCGGGTGTATTCATATGACGATCCAGACGGCCGTCTTGATTGAGACCCTGATGGAGTTGGGGGCGGAAGTCCGGTGGTCCTCCTGTAACATTTTCTCTACACAGGATCATGCCGCGGCCGCGATCGCGAGCCGGGGTATCCCGGTGTACGCGTGGAAAGGCGAGACGCTGGAAGAATATGACTGGTGCATCGAACAAACCATTGTGAAGGATGGCCGTCCCTGGGATGCCAACATGGTCCTGGACGACGGGGGCGATTTGACCCTGATGCTCCATGACAAGTACCCGGCGATGTTGGACAAAATCCACGGCATCACGGAAGAGACCACCACGGGGGTGCATCGCCTTCAGGAGCGGATGGACAACGGCACCCTGAAAGTGCCGGTCATCAACGTGAACGATTCGGTCACGAAATCGAAAAACGATAATAAATACGGGTGCCGGCACAGTTTGAACGATGCGATCAAGCGCGGCACGGACCATTTGTTGTCCGGGAAGAAGGCCCTGGTGATCGGGTATGGCGACGTCGGCAAAGGGTCGGCGCAATCCCTGCGCCAGGAAGGCATGATCGTGCGTGTGGCGGAAATCGACCCCATTTGCGGGATGCAGGCCTGCATGGACGGCTTTGAAGTCGTGTCGCCTTACAACGACGGCATCAATACGGGGAAAGTCGAAGATCTGAACAAAGCGCTTTTGGGCAATACGGACCTGATCGTAACGTCCACCGGCAATTACAACGTCTGTGATTCCGCCATGTTGCAAGCCCTCAAACCGGGTGCCGTGGTCTGCAATATCGGCCACTTCGACAATGAAATCGATACGGCCTACATGCGCAAACATTGGGAATGGGAAGAGGTGAAGCCGCAAGTTCATAAAATCTATCGCAGCGCGCTCGCCAACGACCACCTGCTCCTCTTGTCCGAAGGGCGCCTGGTGAACCTGGGCAATGCGACCGGTCATCCCTCCCGGATTATGGACGGGTCCTTTTCCAACCAGGTCCTCGCGCAAATTTACTTATTCGGGAAGAAATTCGCCGACACCCCGGGCGCGCCCGTGACGGTCGAAGTGCTGCCGAAGAAGCTCGATGAGGAAGTGGCCGGCCATATGGTGCGCGGGTTCGGCGGGACCCTGACCAAACTCACCCAGGAGCAAGCCGCTTACATCAACGTGCCGGTCGAAGGCCCGTACAAGCCGGAGACCTACCGGTACTGATCGTCGCGCGCTGGCTTTGTCAGGCAACCCCCTCAATCCCCCTTATCAGGGGGATGGCAGAGTTCCCCGCCTCCCTGATAAGGGGGGCAAGGGGGGTTCAGATTCGTAGGTCGGGTTAGACGTAGGCGTAACCCGACGGTCTTCGCTCAAACCATCCTCGCCGTCCCATAACGATTCGGCACTGGAGCGCAGCCGCGCCCAAGGCGGGTCGTGTTCCATACCGCCCGTTCCTCCTTTTGCGAATTGACAGGATCTTCCGGAAATTCCTATAGTGATGCTCTGGCGCAGCACGGGGAATGCTGGGTCAAAAGCCTCATGCAGCCGAGCTCGGAAATGGCCTAAATATCCGGCTTGTTGGGGCTTTTTCCAGGTTGCGAAATTCCGTGGACCGGCATACAGTACTTGAACGATTGCGTCAGCGGGACACATTTATATTCTGCATGGAGTAGGGAAAGAAGCCTATGTCGACAATGTATCAGGTTTTGCGAGGTCCGGAACATTTTCTCCCCCCGGCGGCAGCCAGTATGGGCATTCGCCTGCCGGATCCGGGACAGGCTCATATTCATGGGAAAATCGTCAATGAGGATGAGGCCATGGAAGTGGCGGCGCGCCAGTTTTTGTCGGCCAAAGTGCCGACGATTTTCCCCGGTCCGCTCGTCCTGTGGGCCTGGAACGAAAAAGCGGCCGGAAAGGCCACGGCGATCAGGCATTTGTATGAGACGCTGAAGGAATGCGTCACGCCGTCCCAGCAGGCGATGCTCATTCCCATGCCCGATTACCGGCCCAAGTATCCGAAAATCAACCCTGAAATCGAAATCAATCCCAACCATCCCAATCTCACCATTTGGCATAACAAGATCGACACCTGCATGTTCGTCGGCGTGCACTGCCACCAGGCGAACCTGTCCCTCAAGATTATCCGGGGCGGCACCTATTGTTATACCATCGCCATGTGCGCCCAGGCGGGCCATGAAGATGCCATGGTGTCTTTCCGGGATGCCACGGCCGACAAGATCAGGAAATTGGCCGATTGGGTGAAAAAACTCAAAGGGTCGGTTGAGCCGCCGAAAGACTGAAACGACGGCATTTTTTCATTTATTTACCATTCGTGAGACGCTACAATACTATAGACATATGCTGTTCAGATGAAACGCCCTGTGAGACAAAGCCGGTAGGCCTAATACAGAAGGAGGCGCAGTCATGGCAACGCAATCGTTAATCGGGACAAAAAACAGAGCCGGGCAGGTGGTGGCTGATGCCTGGAAGCTGTTGCATGAAGCCGAGCGAACTCCCTGTTTTTATACGGGCAGTGAAGTCATTAAAGAAGCGGTCCGTCGTGCGAACTGCGACGTGATGATTGCGTATCCGATTACCCCGCAAAGTGAAGCCGCGGCGTTGATCGGAGAATTGTTTGCCGAAGGGTTTATCGGCGACTACTTCCGCGGGGAAAGCGAGTTCGCGGTGATGTCCCAATGTGCCGGGGCGGCCTTCGGCGGCGCGCGGGTGTTCACCACGACCGCGGGCCCGGGCACCATGCGCGCCATGGAGAACTTTCCGATGTGGGCCGGAGCGAGGCTGCCCATTCAGATGATCGTGACCTGCCGGGGAATCAACTCCCCTCTCTCCATCCAGCCGGATACGTTGGAAATCTCGTATCTCTTGAACACGGGGATGCTGGTCTGGCACGCCGAGACGGCGCAGGATTTTTATGACTGGATTCTCAAAGGATACATGGTGTCGGAAGAGCCGGACGTGCATTTGCCGCTGGCGCTGTGCTGTGACGGGTTCTTCGTGACCCATACCAAGGACGTGGTGAACCTGACGCCCGCCGACATGTGCCTGCCGCCCTATGACCCGTATCGGTCGCCCGTGCCGTGCATGGATATGGAATGCCCGCCGGTTCGGATGATGCGTGATCCGTTTGTCATGAAGAGTAACTATATCAGTTATGCCACGCATGCGAGTTGGCAGCAGGAAGTGTGGGCGGCGATAGAGCGGTCCAGAAAGCACACCATTCGGTGGTTGGACGGCCTGATCGAAGTGGACCGGCCCGATGCCGAGATATTGATCGTCTCATCCGGCACCGCGGTATCCCAGGGTCGTGAAGCCCAAGCCCTCCTGGAAGAGGACGGCATCGACGTGGGCATCGTCAAAATCAAATCCCTGCGACCGTGGCCGGGAGACGAAATTCGGGAAGCCACCAAAAATGCCAAGCACATCATCGTGCCGGAGTTCAACGTCACGGGGTGGCTTGCCAAAGAAATTCGTGCCACGATTCCTGATGCGGATCGCGTGTATGCCGGTCCTCACGTGTGCGGAGGCATGACCATGCCGCCGGAAGTCATCGCGGCCGACCTGAAAAAGCATTTGGGCCTGAAATCCGAAAGCCTGGCCGGACGCGGGAGTTGAGACGGCACGTGCCCGTCACTGCTGTCGGCCCGGCATGCGGAATGAACGTAATAATTCTGAATATGCGCTAGGAGGCGACCATGAGTAAGGAACGAATTAAAATAGCTCCGGAAATGTTCGATATCATGCCAGAGGAGTATCAGGATCTGGTTGAACGCGCGACCTATGGGAAGGAGGGCCGCGGGTGGAAGGATATCGGGACCTCGAAGGAATTGATTGAAGAGCATTCCTTGTGCGCCGGGTGTCCGGAGTCCATGGCGTTCCGGTACATCCTGGCGTCTTTGCCCGCTCCGGAAGATACCGTCATGGTGGGTTCGACCGGCTGTACCAGCCTGGTCTTCCCGCACGTGGGTGTCCACAATATTCACTCCCTCTTCGGCAACCAGAACGCCATTGCCTCCGGCCTCAAACGCGCCCTCAGCGTGCGATTCCCCGGACAGGTCAAGGACGTGGTGGTGTTGGCGGGTGACGGGGCCACGGTGGATATCGGCCTCGATATGACGCTGCAAGCCTGGTTCCGGCAGGAGAAATTCACGACCATTTGTTTCGACAACGAGCTCTACGCCAACACGGGCGGCCAAGAGAGCGGGTTGATGCAAAAGGGGTTCGTGGCCAAGATGGCGCCCGTGGGCAAAACTTTTGAAAAGGTCAAATTGCCGGAGATCGCGCGTGAATCCGGATGCCATTACGTGGTGAATTGTACGGTCAGCAAACCGAACCTGGTGGAAAAAGTCATCAAGAATGCGATCCACGTAGCTCGCGAAATCGGCCCCACCTATCTCCAGCTTTACACCCCGTGTATCCTGGAAATCGGGAAGAACAGCATGGAAGGCCTGCAGGAAATGCGGGACTCCGAAAAGCCGACCGAACGCTTCGCGTATAAAGAGTACGTCAGCGATCAAGCCAAAGAGTTGTTGACCGAACTGGCAGCCAAGGAAAAAGAGAGAAAGGCCGCCGCGAAAAAGCAATTGGCGGACAAGCAACTGGCGGGACAGGCCTGAACCCTCCCTACGGAAAGGGGACATCGTCATGATCAAGCGGAGATTGAATATTCGCATGTCGGGGCTTGGTGGACAAGGCGCCGTGACCGCCGCACACGTGTTGGCCATGGCGGCGTCTCGCGATGGAAAGTTTGCGATCTCGAATCCCTTTTTCGGCGCGGAAAAACGGATGGCGCCGGCCGAGAGTTATTGCCGGATCGGTGTGAGCCGGATCTACGATCGGGGGGAGTTGGTGTTTCCCGACGTGATCGAAGTGTTTCATCCGCAGGTGATCACGATGGGCAAGAGTTACACCATGCCGTTTTACTCGGGCATCAAGGAAAACGGCGTCGTCGTCATCAATTCGGACGTGCCGCTGTTGTCGGATGAAGACGTGAAGCGGTTGGAGGATCTGGACGTGGCGGTGTTTTACATCAAAGGCACCCAGGTCGCGTTGGAAGTGGCGGGGACGGAGCTTTCCACGAACATGACCATGATCGGGTCGGTTGCCGGTATTACCAAATGCGTGTCCCTGCAGGGACTTGAAGGGGCGCTACAGGAGCGGTTCGGGAAGAAGTTCGTGGCCTCCGGTGGAACGGCCACCTTGGATGAAGCCATCAAGAAAAAGTTTGCCAAGAAAGAAATGCTGTTGAAGAAGAACCTGGAGACGGTTGTCCGGGCATACGAAATGGCGTCTGAATGGGCGGAAAAGAACAACATCGAGTTGGCCGTCGCGGCGGCATAAATATGATAAACAGGAGTCTTCATGTATAACGTAGCGAAAGTCACCGATGAGAAATGTGTCGCCAAGAAGGGCTGCCGGTTGTGCATCATGTACTGCCCTGAGGCCAATTGCCTGGACCTGAACGTCGAGAAATTGGTGGCGGAAGTGTTCATCAATCGGTGTAAGGGCTGTGAGTTGTGCAAGGTCGTGTGCGACGCGGCAAAACATGAGGCGATCGACATGGTGGCGGTGAGCGCCGACGGCACCCTGATGAACAAGGCCGGTGAGGCCGCGGGTTTGGGACAAGCCTATCAGGGGTAATCTCACACATCAGATATCGGCATAAGGGCCCTGCGGCAGACTCCTTTTGCATGTCGCGGGGCTTTATTTTTTCTTGTGTGTCGGAACCCCCCTGGCCCCCCTTATCAGGGGGGAGAGGGCTCTGTGCCGTCCCCCTGATAAGGGGGATTGAGGGGGTTGTCTTCCAAAGCCTGTCCTGAGTCTGTCGAAGGGGCGGGACACTGGGGCACAAAAGTCTATCCTGAGCGTAGCAGAGCGAAGTCGAAGGGAATGAGTGAACACATACAGGGATGACAGAAGGAGATTCTTGATACAATAATGGTTGCCGAGGTATCCCATTTTCATCTCTTGGTGTGCAGGCGGCAGCCTGCATGGGGGGGGATTGGCGTGAACCAGAGGGTGTGGACATGAGCGATGACCTCAGAGAACTCATGGGCGAGATCAACTATAGCATGAGCCAATTCCACGACCGGTTGGAGAGTCGTGCCAAGGAAATGGAACTCACGGGCGGAGATCCCGACGTCGTCAAGAAGTTGACCATGGGTGCCGATGCCATGAAAGACAGCGCCAATATCTATTTATCGTGGGCGCGGCATTACGTCGCGTTATCCGAAGGCGGCGCCGCGGAAGCCGAAGAAGGCGAAGAGGATTCCGACGATTTTCAGTTTTAGTATATGAAACCGTTGTCGGCAGGAGCTATTGCTCCATTTCAAAATTATGTTATGATCAGTTTTTGACTCCACCATTGTGGAAAAGAAGCCAACGATCGTGTTCCTCGGTAGCTCAGTTGGTAGAGCGGTCGGCTGTAAAGGGAGGCGTGTAGGAAATGCACGCCGGCTTGCAGCTTCCACAGGAAACTGTGGTTGAAAAATCGGGTGAATTCAGGGAAGCCTTCCCCGGGTTCGGGGCGAACTCGGAAAGGGAATCCTGAGCGAAGCTTGCCGAAGGGTCTTGGGTAGGCAAGAACGTGCAGAGACTAGAGGTTGAGGAACCCAAGCCAATAAGACCTCACAAGCGCCCGACACCCTTCCCTGATTCGTCAGGCGGGTGATGAGATAGTCCGAGCCCGGTAGAAATACCGGGAAACTCGTAACCGATTGGTCGCAGGTTCGAGTCCTGCCCGGGGAGCCAACCCTTCCACCGCGGACGGCTGCGGTTGCTAAGTTCACAGAAGACCCCGCCGGGGATCCCGTCGGGGTCTTCACATCACGGCCACGCACTCTTCTCAAGCTTTTGCTTGCAGCCTTGTAGCTATGAAGGTCGGAGTAGTGGAGCGTCATCTGATGTTGCGGCTGCACGCCGGGCTTCGCCGCTCCCTGTTCATGTTCAGTGATCCCCACAGCCGCGTCGCCGTGGCCACCGTGTTCCGCTGCCACGCCACCCACGCCGAACGGTTCAAGCGCCCCCTCCCAGAGACCTTCGTGGCCTTCCCCGAGGATGTGCGGTTCGACGACCTCGCCGCTTGGCTGCTGGCTGACAAGATCGTGTTGCCCCACCATCGCCTGGGCCGCCAAGCTCCGGGCCCATTCCTGCTTCAACACCAACCCGAGGGCCAACCCATACAGAAGCTTGACACGATCCTACACGGGGTGCTATGACCCTTCTTGCAAGACGTCAGGCTACTGATCGCCAAGGGGCTTGGCGAGGTGGAAGAAAAAGCATTGGGTTGCTTGACCGTATCCTCCAAAAGGAAGTTCCTGCGTTGGCCTTTTCCTGATCGTACACCCCTTCGTTCGTTGCCTTTTTTGCAATTTGACAAAATGGAGGCATGAGTGAATCAGAAGTTATATGTTGGGAATCTGTCCTATTCCACAACGGACGAGGAATTAAAGGATTTGTTTGCACAACATGGCACCGTCCAATCCGCCAACGTGGTCACGGATCGATATACCGGACGGTCCAGAGGGTTCGGATTTGTGGAAATGGGGAGCGGAGAGGAAGCGCAGAAAGCCATTGAGGCGCTCAATGGAACAGACTTCCAGGACAGAAATCTCGTGGTAAACGAGGCAAGGCCCAAAGAAAAATCGTTCCGCCCACGAAGGTAACGCCTGACGGCGTGGCTCCCGGTACCTTTTCAGTCCCTTACCGAAAGCGGGGTTGCCTCAACACCCGCGCGAAAGAGACGCCCCAACGTTTTCCCGTGCGATTCCTTGCCATTGAGCCGAACTATTTCAACGAAGAGCGGGGTTAGGCCTTTACAATCCATGCTCGGGAAGGTATCCTTAGAGAACCTGCCTTTTGGAGTGCTGCTTCATCAAAAAGGTGGACCCGTTATCGAGAAGAAGAGACTGACGCGAGTGAAGAGCAGCACCGTCCGTTTCAGCAATCATTCAAATTTTTGAATGCCGGTTTTTTCTCAATCGCGACTCATCGTTCGATGGATAACAATGCCATGACGACTCTGACCGATTCAAAACCCGCAGTCTCCCTGCCGCGTCCAACTGATTACCTGACCTTGACGATGTTTTGCACCGTCTCAGCCGGTGCGATCGTCGGGTTGCCGATCTACGCGTATCTTTATGATTATTCGTGGCTCGCGTGGACCATGTTTGTCCTGCTCTATGTCATCACGGGACTGGGCATCACGGTGGGGTACCACCGCTTACTCGCCCATCGAAGTTTTTCGTGCCCCAATTGGGTGAAAGGCGCGTTCTTGGTAGCAGGTGGATGGGCGCTACAAAATTCCGGCCTGAAATGGGCAGCGGATCATATCCGCCATCACGCCCGGTGCGACCAGGAAGAGGATCCTTATAATGCGCAGCTAGGTTTCTGGTACAGTCATTGCGGGTGGCTGTTCTGGAAGGATCCCCATAAAGACGACAAATATGCCACCAAGCTGAAACAGGATCCCGTGGTCGTGTGGCAAAATCGGTATTATATTCCCATTGTCCTTTCCGGCTTGGCGCTGCCCTTCGTGGTGGGATTGTTGTACGGCGGCTGGATTGAGGGACTGGGCTGTTTCTTACTCGCCGGAGTCGGGCGAACCTTTTTCGTCTTAAATTCCACGTTTTGCATCAATTCCATTTGCCACCTGTGGGGCGCCCAACCGCACGGAGACTCCGATTCCAGTCGTGACAGTTGGTGGGTCTCGCTCATCACTTTCGGCGAGGGCTACCATAATTACCACCACATGTATCAAAGTGATTATCGGAATGGCCCCAAGTGGTACAATTTCGACCCGTCAAAGTGGCTCATCTACGGTCTTTCCCGCATGGGACTCACCAGTTCTCTGCGCCGGTTCTCCTGATCAACACGTTTTCGCCAAGACCGTCTATACTCAACTTCGCTTAAACACCCAGGCTTTCTCTTCTCATCTCCACTCATCCCGTACTTCACTAAAACGTCCCTTCCTTGTGGCATTGAGAAGTGCGCGCTCATCAGCACAACGGGAGACCCTCAAACATCTGCTTGAGAACGCCGTTCTCAAAACCGAACAAGATGTTGTCCTGATTTACGTTTCCGTGGTGGGGTGAAACAATGGTTCTCTCGAATCGCTTCGGACAGGTCTACGCGTAAAGCAGGGATCCGATTCCCACCAGCGGTGTTGAATCGCACCTCCGTCGTGCAGTCGGTCCTTCGTCTCCGTGTGAACAGAACCCGTCCCGGATCGTTCGAGATGGCCGCAGGCGCGGCACCGATACTCGAAGAGACTCATCACGTCAAGGGCTTCGAGGAATTCGCCCTGATCTTCGAGGACCATCCAGCCCTGGCATTGGGAACATGGCCGGTACCTGCTCATATTTAATCTTACCATGGTTTCGTCGTCTCATGACGGCTGGGGTTCACTTGCATGGTGGGAAGGGTACAGGCTGTGGATGTCGGTTCCGTTAACGTCGCTTAATGAACATGTAAAAAAGGGGGTTTTGCGAAAGTTTGTGGGGGCTCGTGACAAGGAGAGGGAACGGGTTTCTACAATTTCAAAAGTTGCGAGATCACGAGATAGGCCCATGCAGCCGCAAAGATGTAGGTGATTTCCTTTTCACCAATGTATTTGTAAATCAGGCGATACCCGGCGATCGGCACGACGGCCACCAGCGCAGCCGAAAAAAAATGCCCCACCACGTCGCCCAGCACCCCTTCAATCGTCGAGTTGCCTGGCAGAGCCAAAAACACGCTCGCCCCCACCATAGGAATCCATAACCATCGGATGTTGACCACTCTTGCCTCCGTGTTTTCCCCACCTACCCCGGACCGCGCTTCGGGGTCTTCTATAAAAAATTCCGCCCCGGTGCGAACCCGCCTGGATACCGGAGAGGATTCCATCCAATGTCACTAACCGTCACGGTCGTGTTCACGCCAAAAAAATGGGACCGTCCCAAGAGGACGATCCCGTCAGACTGATGAGAGCGTTGGTTGCGGGGGAGGGATTTGAACCCTCGACCTTTGGGTTATGCGTACCACTACAGCTTTCGCTGCCTGGTGAATCCAGTTTGTGGTCCGGACTTTCTCTTCATCCTCGGACCGGCTTTGCCGCCGTTAGGATGCCTGCCATCAAGTCTCTACACCTTCTTACCGAGCGTGCCGGCTCTGTAAGCTTGGCTCGGGATTACCCCGCTACCGGCTTCCCCGAATTTGACAGGTGATCGTACAGAAGTTTCCTTCTGCACAGCCCATGGATCGTGAGGAGGGGCTGCTCAATCTCTCAAGCAACCAGCGGATCGCTCCCCACAACATTGAGCCCAACGAGCTACCAGACTGCTCCACCCCGCAGTGGCATGGTAGCGAAGCGTGACAAACAAAGTCAAATCACCCGTTCCGCACACGGACGGCTTCACAGGAGCAGGGTCGGTTGTGCTATGGTGCGTGAACCATGATTCTGGCCGGAGTCTTCGGAGGCATCCTGTTTGTGCTGCTGCTCCTCGGGGACTGGTATCAGTTCACCAGTCTTCGTCCCTTTGCCGCGCAATACGGATTCGGCATTGCCCGTCGTCGTGACTGCCTCGACAACCTTACAAGTCAAGCCTTGCTCGCGCAATTTGGCCAACACGATACGATTCCCCTGCCGCACGGCGTGGCCCGCTGGTTTGGCGTGCAGGAGGTCATTTCTCTTCGGCCCTCGTACCAATTATTCTCCATGCGGTTCCGCACGGCGTGGCCGTTGAAAGGCACCATCACGCTCCATCCCACCGAGTCCGGCGTGGAATTGCACCTGACCAAACGCGTGCCTTGGTCTTCGGGCCTGCTCACCCTGATCTGGTTGGGACTCGTGGCGATCGGCACCGTGGCGTTTCTGGTCACGTTCGGGATCGACGGGGGATTCGGTTCGGCGGGCGGCTGGGCCCTGGCCCTGGGCGTGGGGGGACTCGGCACTCTGGTCCTGCTCTTCGGGTTGATCATGGTGTCCCTGGCCTACCGGCTTGAAGATTCACGATTGATGCAGGTATATCAAGAACTACAGGACGTGTGGCGAAATCCGCATCAGCCCCCTGCCGGCTCTTCGCAGGTCGCATCGTCCGAATGAAAGTTTGGATCGCGACGCGTGCCGTTTGCCGAATGGTCGCGGGGGTCTTCCTCCCCGGCGAATTAATTGATAGAAACGCCGTAGTCAGCGGGGATGCCATGACCCAAACCTGGGGCTACACCCAACTCTGGATCAATTTTTAGGCTCAACTTTGCTCGGGAGGGCGATCGCGTTCTTTTCGACATACCCCCGCCGGTTGTTCGTTCCGGGCTCTTTCTCGACCGCAAGCCAGAGAAAAGATATTTCGCCGATTACTTTTTGGGCTACCACGTCTATTCCTCCCGGCTGCGGGTTTCCGTGTGCTCTTATCCGGCTCCCGATCCGGCCTGAAACCGCCCGGCGAGAAGGTACCGATACAGCTTAAGGGCCAGCCGCTCTTCGTGCGTTTCCAATTTGCGCCGGGAGGCGGGCGTGAGTTCCATCGTGCGGCAGGGTTCGTCCGCCACCATGACGGTCTTTTTTTCGTCCGACGCGCCAGCCGGCCATATGGCATCGCCAGGGCTGCACTGGTAGAGCCGCGTCCCCGCGGCATCGTAGGCTGACGCACGGCCTGACAGCAGCAGTTGCAGACCTTCCTGCGGCGAGCCAGGTCCGGCGAGGATCTCCCCGGCGGCATACTGGCGCGGGTTGAGCCAATCTTGCAGTTCCTCCATGAGGTCCTCGAATTGGATTTGCCGCTCCAAGTGGCGATCGAGGTCATCGGCGACGTTTTCCAGCAGCGCGGCCCGTCGTTCGCTTGCCGCGGCGACCTCCGCTTTCCATTCCGTGATGATGATGTCCTCACAGCGCTCCAGGGCGTGATCCGCATTCGGCTCCACCCACAATCCTGCGAAGACGGTCGGCGGCAGATTGCGCTCAAGCTCGGTCTTCAACTGCTCGGACACCGCGCTCAACACGACCTGCACCCCCGCCGTGTTCGCGGTCTGCAGGAACCTGCCCAGGACATTCACCGCCGAGACGTCGAACCCGGAGACGCCGCCGAAGTCCAGCATGAGACATGACGGACGGGGCGCGCCGCTCAGGGTTTGCTTGAGCTGATCGGTCAACGGGGAGACGCTGCCGAAGAAGATATACCCTTGCAGCCGGTACACTCGCACCCTGTCTCCTTCCTCCAGCAGAATGGTGCGCTCGGTGACGGGCCGGACTTTGTTGCTGCGGCGTTCGCGCGCCGTGAACTGTGCTGCTATCGGATTCACACGGCTCAGGCGTACGGCGAAGAATACGAGGGTGGCCAGCATCCCGGCGCCCACTCCCTCGAACAGGCCGAAGGCCATGATGGTCACGAAGATCAGAAGAATGACGCCATACTCCAACAAGGGGAGCCGCTTGCAGCTTCGCACCAGCCCTTCGTCCATCATGCCCAGGCCGGCAAAGACGAGTATGCCTCCGACGAGCGCCGTCGGGACGAGTTCCAACATTCCGTCGCCCAGTACCAACGCGCTCCCGATGACGAGAGCGGCAACCACGCCGGTCAAGCGGGTGGCGGCGCCGAACAGCTTGCTGCGTAGCGATGCGGGCACGATCATGGTTCCCACCGTGCCACCGCCCAGACCGGCAAGCACGCTGGCGACCCCCGAGGTCTTGAACTCCCACTCCCAGTCCAAGTCCTTATTCGCGACTACCTCGAGCCCGGCGAAGTTCATGATGACGCTGATGACCGCGACCAGTATCAGCGTCAGCATGTTGGGGATCTGCCTGGCTATCTCGGCCCATTGCGCCTGCATCACGTCTGCCGGCACCAGAACCGGCCACAGGCTCCCGTCCGCCGTGCTCGTCAACAGCAGCCCCGCCGCCCTCGCTTCGTCGACCGGCATGCCGACCGTGGCGAGGCCGAAGTGGTAGGCCCCCACGGCGAGCGCGACACTGATCGGCAGGATCAGCGGATTGCCCCAGCGTTTCATCGACAGGTAGAGGGCGATTCCATACGCCACGCCCGGTCCCCACGTCCACAGCACGGCGGGCTCCAGAAGCGTCGGCATCGTCCGCCACTCCAGTTCGGTCCCCATCACGGACATGGCCGCCAGACACACGGCGCCCCCGATGCCCGCCACGAATCCACCTGCCACCGGATAGGGGGTGAAGCGCACGAGGTTGACCAGTCGAAACCGGCCGATGATGAAACAGCACGCGCCTGTGGCCATTGCACTGATCATGAGCGCGACCACCATGGTGACGAACCGCGCGTCGCCCTCGGCGTCGATCGTGGATCCGATGGAGGCCATCACGATGACAAGTGCGGGCGACAGCCCTGCAATCGCCCCGCGATAGCCGCTGGTAAGGGCGATGACCAAACAGGCGGCAAAGTTCCCGAACAGCACCAAGCCGACGCCCTGGGAGGCATATGGAGCCAATGGTCCGGAGAAGATGAACGTCCCGAAGGCTACTTGGGCGACGAGCAGACCCAGCCCCGAGGTGAAGCCGGCTGATAACGCTGGAACGGCCTTCGCGGACAGGATGTCGGCGCGCAACTCTGATGCAAGGTTTCGGAGCACGGTCTTCACCCCACCGGTTCAGCGGAAAGACGGATTGACTGGCGGAAGTGTAAGTAGGCGGCGTCCCGTGACGCAAGGCGGCGTCTTGTCACGTAGGATCTGCTGGTGGGTTGCTCGGAATGACCACTTGGCATAAAGCGGCATGAGATAGCGCGGCTACGAAGGCCTCTACCTCCCCTTGCCCCTCCTTACAAAGGAGGGGAATAGCGGTTAGCTGTCGGATGTTTTGAGGAGGTCTTGGGGTTTCTTGAGGAGGGTGTCGGCGCGGAATTTGGGGATGACGTAGACCCAATCGGCGACGCGTTTGTTGAGTGCCTCAATTTCGGCGTTGACTTCCGCTTCGGGTTTCATCTTGGGTTGTTCGGGTTCGGTGGCTTCTTCTTTGTCCTGAGTTTTTTGCTCCGGTTGCTCGTCGGCCTGGGAGGCTGATTCTTTTTTCGGTTCGGGTGTTTTTTCAGGCTCCGGTTTCCAGATCAGGTCGGCGTTGAATGCCGCGGCGATCGTGACGTAATGCTTTTCGTCTTTTGGAAGCAGCCGCACGGTCCCTTGGAGGCCGTCGAAGGTTTCGAATACGGCGGTCACGACCGGTTGGTCGTCGAACGGGACTTCGCTCCGCGGTTTGACGTCGTCCAACGACAGGGACATGACCGTGGACACCACGTTGTTCACGGTAAATTGCGACTGAATTTCCAGGCCTTCCGGGAGATCGACCACCTGATAGTCGAGGTCCGCGGGCTGGGCTTTCTCCACGACCAACCGGGTCTTGTCCGGGTGGGTCACGCTCAGACGTCTCACCCGTTTCGTGTCGATCTGCACGAGTTCCTTGTCCAGCCATGCACCCGGGTTCTTTTCCACCGTGAGCCGGCCTTCGACCAGCCAGGTCAGGGAGGTCCCCGGCTTGCGGATAAAGATTTCCTTGTACCCGCTTTTGCCTTTGGCCGGTCGATCGTTGCCGAGAATGACCTCGGCCAGGGTGTTTCCTTCCGCATCCTTGAGGGTGACTCCCGTGGACAAGGATCCTTCCGCTTCCACGTCCTGCAACCCCAGCTTCTCGTAGAGATCCGGTTTCCGGGTTTTCGGTTCGAGTATTTTCAGTTCCGCAAGGCCGATGAGCGCTTCACGTATTTTCCCAAGGTCGGCCGGATAGTCGTGTTTTTCCTTGACGCGCCAGGCTTCTTTATCCCGCTGAACCGTGATCCTCCCGCTTTGAGTCGCTACGCTGAGTTCCGTAACGTCGTTAATGGCGGCCTTTAATTCCGGGAAGACGGGTTGTCCGGTTCGCGGGGGCGCGAGTTCCTCCCGTTGGACCAGGAACACCGCCACCAGTATCAGAATTGCTGCAATGACGGACAAGGAGCTAAGGGTTTTGAGCATCTTGGTCATGGGATGACTTTGGGTTCCGGTGCATGGCCGCGTAGACGGCGGCGCATGTTGTAGACACTGAACACCACGCTGCCGACGGCGATCACCAGAGGCATGAATCCTATGTTCAGAAACTTTACGACGTTTTCGAGACTCTCGATGTTTTTCTGCAATTCATGTTGTACGTTCCGCAGTTCTTTTCTCGTCACCACCAATTCCTGCCGGAACCCGTCGAGCGCGTCTTCCTGTTCGGCACTCAATATAATCGTCGTTTCGTCTTCTTTCCCGCTCTGTAATTCCTGAATCTTCCGTTCGGTGTCTTTCAGGCGTTGTTGCAGGGCTTGTTCTTTTTGCCGGAACCGCGCTTCGGCTTCCTGTTGAATGGCCCTGACCAGGGTGAAGGGGCGCAAGAAGCTCCCCCGGTTCCTGACGCTGATCAGGTCGTGACTGCCGGTCAGATTGTCCAGGGCATTGGTGACGAAGTCGTTATTCGCGGCGGTGGGGATTCCGATCCGCTGTCCCAGGAAGTTTTGGACCTGCACCCAAAATCGATCCTGCAGCATGTCGGTGTCCGCCACCACGATGACGTTGATGGGCTCCGCGGATTCGGTCAGGTGCGGGGGTTGTTCGGTTTCCTTGTCGCCGCCGCTGGTCTCCGGTTTGTCCGCTTCCTCGGCGGGCGGCCTGCCGTCGGGGAAGGCGGTTTTCACCTTGCCCGTCAGGCGGGCGGCCAACACGAGGGTTTCGTCTCCCGGCCGGTAGTCCCGCAGGATGCCTTCGACGTCGGGCATGAACTGCAGGCGGGTGGCATCGATCTGCATGGCCTGATCATCGGTTTCCACCAGGGGTGTCCAGTCGATCGTGCTGTCTTCTGTTTTGCGCAGGACCCCGGCCGAGGCCATGGTGAGGTTCGGGAGTTTGCCGGTGACGACGTCTTCGGCATTGAGTTGCCGGGGTGTCAGGTCGATCCAGACGGGATAATCCGCGACCGCCATCCGGGCTTGTTTTTGGAAGTTGACCCGTTTGGCCAAGGGGAGGTCGCCCACTACTTTTCCGTCGACCAACTCGATGCCCCAGGCGTCGAAGACCGGACCGAGATCGGAATTGCGCGGCCCTTGCATACCCATGGGGTTGCGGGGATTGGGCAGCACGCGGTCGGCTTCGCTGTGGGGGTCTACGAAGACCACGGCGCGGCCGCCCCGCAGGACGAACTGGTCGATGGCGTACAAGGTCGGGTCTCCCAGCCGCTTGGGATGCACCACCATGAGCACGTCCACGCCTTCGGGGATGTCCGTGACGGCTTTGTCCAGGACCTTGACTTCCATGACTTCCCGGATGCTATCCATGATCATCCAGGGCGGGACACCGCCGGGGACCTGCGGAAACGGCATTTGCGGGCCACCGTCCACGGGAAGGGTGCTCAACAGGCCCACAATTTTCTGTTTGGGATTGGCCAACCGGTACACCAGCTTGGTGAGGTCATATTCGAGAAATTCTTCCCGGCTCTGCTGAAAGAACGGGATGAGTTCGCGGTCGTCCGTGGCATTGGTGCCTACCAGTCCGAAATAGAACTGCACGTTGCCCTGGTTCAGGGGCACGCCCCGGAGTCCATGCCCCACGGCGCGGTCTTCTTCTTCCGAAAAGGGTTCGGGGTCGATGACGTGCAGGACCAGGTTCCCCCCGGCGGCCTGCTCGTATTCCTGCAACAATTCCAGCACCCGGTTGGTATAGCCCCGAATGCCGGGCAATTCCACTACCAGCTTCTTCGACAGGTAGAACCGCAAAGTTACCGGCTCGTCGAGCCCCTGCAGAATGTTTCTGCTGCCCTCGGAGAGGGTGTAGAGCCGTTGTTCCGTGAGATCGACGCGAGCCGACCGCAACGCAACGTGACTCAGGACGTTCACCGTGAAGAACAGGACCACCGCAATGGCTAATCCGCTTCCTGTCAGGAGCCGTGTGTTCATGGTTCCGTTACTCGGCTTTCTTCCATTCCAGCATAAGCGCCGTGGCAAACAACCAAAAACCGATGAGCGAGAGGAAATACACCAGGTCGCGCACGTCGATGACCCCGCGACTCAGAGCATTGAAGTGCGTCAGGAAACTGAAGGAGCTGATCAGTTCCAGCAGGAATTGCGGAGCCCATCCACTGAACACATCCAGCACCATGGGGAAACCGCTGAGGACGAACCCCAACCCGACCACCACGCTGATCACAAAGGCGATCACCTGGTTTTTGGTGAGGGCCGACACGCACGAGCCGATGGCCATAAACCCGCCCGCCATCAAGAAGCTGCCGAGGTAGCTTGTGAGGATGACGCCGTTGTCCGGCTCTCCCAGGATATTCACGGTGATCCACGTGGGGAAGGTCAGCGCGAGGGCAATGCCCGTAAAGCACCAGGCCGCCAGAAACTTACCAGCCACGGCTTCCCACAAGGTCACGGGCAGGGTGAACAGCAGTTCGATGGTGCCCCCTCGCCGCTCCTCCGCCCAGAGCCGCATGGCCAGGGCCGGGATCAGGACCAGGTAGAGCCACGGATGAAAGTCGAAAAAGGGGATGAGGTCCGCCTGGCCACGGGCAAAGAAGTCGCCCAGGTAGAAGGTAAAGGCGCCGGCCAGCATCAGGAAGATGATGATGAACACCGCGGCGATCGGCGTGGCGAAGTACCCGATCAGTTCCCGTTTGAATATGACGCCGATTCTGCCCATGTCCTGTTGTTTTGCCGGTACTTTCCGCGATGCTCTATTACTTCAAAAAATGATTTGTGAACCTCATAGTTGCCCGTTCAAGACTTCGTACATGGCTGCGTTGAAAGCAGCCATGGCTTCGAGTTTGGCTGCCTTGAATTCAGCAAAGACGTTCACGAGGTCTGTCTTGAGTGCGTCCATGGCATCCACGTAGACCTCGGCTGCCTTATACGGGGGACTGGCATCGTTGTTGGCTATCTTGAATGAAGCTATCGCTTCGTCTTGGGCTACCATGAATTCAGACCTTGCCTCGGCCTCGGCTGCCTCGAATGCGACCCAAGCTTCGAGCTCGGCTGATTTGTATACAGCTGCAGGTGCCGTTACCATGAATGCGAAACCAGCTACGGGCCCGACTGCGGCTAAGGTAGCTTTGTATGCATCCAAGGCTTCAGCTGAGGCTGCCTCAGTGGCGGCCCGAGATTCGTCTTTGGCTGCCGTGTATACAGCCATAGCTTGGATCCAGTCCGCTACGTATGTGTCCCAGGACCCGGCTTCGTCCAAGGATTCCACATAGTCATCCCAGGCTTCGAGCCATGCCGCTTTGTATGCATCCAAGGCTTCGACCTCGGCTTCGTGGTGTGCGGCTATATTTTCGAGTATGGCTGCCTTATTCCAAGCAAACGCTTTCAATAAGGCTTTGACGCCAGGGGGATTCTTCCAAAAAAAGAAACTGAAGAGGAAGTTTCTCATTTTTTTCGAGCCTCTTTCTTGTGGAAAGTATCCATCAAAAGAGAAAACTTGCAGTTCCTACGTGAGGGCTTGGGCGGGCATGGTCAACGAGCGAAACACTTCGTCCAAATGCCCACGGTCCACGGATAGCTCGACCACGTCCCAGTCCTGCCGGTGTACGCATTGGCTGATCGCACTGATGATCGGTTGCCCGTCTGCCGGCAGGATCCGATATTCATGCTCCGCCAAGCCCTCGTCGATGACTTCGACCCGCTTGACCCCGGGCACTCCTTCCAGCACCGCCTGCACGCCATCGGGGAGCGGCCCCCGCAATCGCAGGATCACTGCATTGTGCCGGCGGGACCGGGCCTCCAACTCGGCCGGCGTGCCGTCGGTGATCACTTTGCCCTTGGCGATGATCATGGCGCGTGTACACACCGCGTGGACTTCTTCCAATACGTGCGTGGACAGGATAATGGCCTTGTCCCGTGCCATGGTCCTGATGAGCCCGCGCACTTCATGTTTCTGGTTGGGATCGAGCCCGTCGGTGGGTTCGTCGAGAATCAACACGGCCGGATCGTGCACAATGGCCTGAGCCAGGCCCACCCGCCGCTTGAACCCCTTGGAGAGGGTGTCAATAGGCTGATGCGCCACCCCCTCGAGATTCACTTTTTCCATGGTTTCTGCCACCCGGCAATCCAACTCCGCGCCACGAAACCCGCGCATTTCGGCAATGAACACCAGAAAACTCAGCGGTGTCATCTCTCCATAGGCCGGGGCCCCTTCGGGCAGGTACCCCAGGCTTTTTTTGGCTTCGAGCGGCTGCTCCTGTATATTGAAGCCGTTGACCTTGGCAGTGCCCCCGGTCGGAGTCAGAAAACCCGTAATCATTTTCATGGTCGTGGATTTTCCCGCGCCGTTGGGCCCTAAAAATCCCAGCACTTCGCCTTGGCCGACCGTAAACGACACCTCGTCCACCGCAACGATCGGCCCGAAAGTCTTCCGAAGTTGTCGCAGTTCAACCATCGATTCCATTGTGCTTTCCGTGCATTCTTCAGGTTTCTCCATCCTGTTTCATACTATGACCACGTGTGCCGGAGTCAAGGGGAATTGGGCGGATTTTTTAGCAGGCGGGGGGGGGACGTTAAATTTCCGAGGGGTGCCGCGCATCTAGGACGGCCAGCGTCCCCCGCATGATCGGATGCAGCGTGCAATGGTACGGATACAGACCGGGAGGCAGTCCCGACAGTTCAAACACGCTATCGGGACCGATGGCCCCGGAATCGAAGGCGCATGCGCCGGTTCCCCGGCATCCGTCATGGGTGATGGTGTGATGCGAGCCGGTGGGATTCTCCCACCGAATCGTGCTGCCGGCCGTCACGGTGGCAGCCACCGGGGCGAAATACGGAGACCAGGATTCCATTTGAATCCTGAATGGTGGCGACGCGGCCAAGACCCATGAGGCGGTCAGGACCAACAACACCAAAAACACACCCAGTGTGGAGCGTTTCATGATTTCATTTCGTTTCTGCATTCTTCGGCTGTTCGACGTGACGTTGCCACGAAGCGCGGTTGACTCTATCAACAGTATACACCCCGGTTCAAGCGGCGCGCCAAATGCTCACAATTTGTTGTTTTTTCAAGTGGTTGCCGGGTGACGCTGCGCTACCCCGCCTTACCCTCGGTTTTCAGTTGACGCAATTCATAGAAAGTGCCGCGCCAGATGATGCCGCCCTGCCAGAGTGCCAGGACCATCGAACGGCATTGGATATAGACCAACAGACCGATCGTGAGGGGCAGCAACAGGCCGTGCCGGAATTTCACTCCGAACGGCGCCATGGCGACCCCAAAGCTGCCGACCATCATGACCACTGCCACGGCATACCATGCTTGGGGCCATCCGTCGGCCACCCAAACACCGATCCACGGCCAGATGTGCATGAGCAGGGCGGCGAGCGTCGCCGCGATCACCGACGAGACGCGATACTCCATTCCCGCAAACATGTTTTTCATGAGGCCGTCGATGAGTTCCCCGACCGACCGGTACCATTCCACCGTGACCATCCCCCTCCCGTTCAGCACGTCCTGCGTGTAGCCGTGGTCCTTCACCAGCTTCCCGAATTTGAGATCGTCGTCCGGCCGCAGGGCCACCGGTTCATGACCGCCCATGGCTCGATAGGCCGACGCGCGGATCAAATTGAACGCTCCGACGCCCATATAGCACCGACTCCGCGGGTTTCGCGCTTTCCACGGTTTGAAGATGATAAACATGAAGATGCCGAACGTGGCGGAAAACGTTTTCAGGAAAAACCCCGGCATGGCGCTTTGCGGGATCACGGTCACGTGATCGAATTGGTGGGCCAGTACGTGCGCCATGCCTTTGCGGAGCGCGGACGGATGAAACACGATATCCGCGTCGGTGAACAGGATAAATTCGCCCCAGGCGTGTTGCGCGCCCATGTGTAACGCGTACGGCTTTCCGATCCAGCTGGCCGGCAGGCTGTCAATCGTCACCACGGTGAGGCGCGGGTCCCGGTCCGCCATTTTTTCGAGAATCGTTCCCGTGCGGTCGGTCGACCGGTCATTGACCACGATGGTCTCCAAGTTCGGATAGTCCAAGGTCAGGACGGATTCCAGGGCCTGTTCCAGGTTCCGTTCTTCGTTTCGAGCCGGGATCACGATCGAGACGGCCGGGAGAGGATGCCCGTCATGGACCGGGACGGACGCCAGCACCGTCAAGGCGTGCCTGTTGAGCATGAGCCAGATGCCGGCCGGCACCCAAAACCCCGCGGCCAGGATCGCGAGACTGTATTGGATGGTGTGGATGTCCATGACTGCCGTTTGGATGATTGCTGCACTTCACCATCAACGCGGGATGAGGTATCTCACGAGCTTTTCCATGGTCAGGCCTTGGACCACGATGGAGAACACCACGACGACGTAGGTCAGGGGTTGTCTCATCGAGCGGCTTCCTTCAGGCCACCTCGAACTGCCTCACCGAGATCTGATCGACCCGGTCGCGGGCCTGCCAGAGATCATAGGCCATCTGCATGCCGAGCCAGGTTTCCGGGGTGGAACCGAACGCCTTGGACAGACGAATGGCCATATCGATGGACAGTCCGGCGTTCTCATTGACGAGTTCTGAGAGGGTTTGACGCGTGACGCCGAGCCCTTCTGCAGCCCGTGTCACGGATAAGCCGAGCGGTTCGAGGCACTGTCGCCTTATGATGCCTCCCGGATGGGGGGGATTGTGCATGGCCATGGTTCTGTTCCTCCTCAGTGATAGTCTGTGTAATCGACGTCGATCGCCGATCCATCCTTAAAGCGAAAGATCACGCGCCAGTTTCCCGACACCGTGACGGCAAAGTATCCTTTCATCGCGCCCTTCAATGCGTGCAGCCGAAATCCCGGCAAATCCATGCCATCGGGTTCGCGACTTCGATCCAGGGCGGCCAAGATATCCCGAAGTTTCCCGATATGCTCCGGCGCGATTCGCCGCGTTGTCCGACCGTCGTAGAGGGCTTTCAGGCCTCGGTGTTTGAACGAGGCGATCACAACGAGAGTATAACGTGTCGCCTGTCACCTTACAACATGCAGAGCAGGCCGCTTCAACAACTCCCTCTTTGCAGGTCGATCTTTGTGAGAGAATTTGTTTCTTTCAATCAACGCGGGATGAGGTATCTCACGAGCTTTTCCATGGTCAGGCCTTGGACCACGATGGAGAACACCACGACGACGTAGGTCATGGCCAGGATGACGTCGCGCTCCGGGCCGGCCGGTAACGACAGGGCCAGGGCCACGCTGATGCCGCCCCGCAACCCGCCCCACGTCATCAGCCATACGGCCCCGGGCGTAAATGACCGCACGCGGCTCAGCACCGCGATCGGTACTCCGATCGCCAGCAGGCGGGACAGGAGGATGAGCGGAATCAACACCGCGCTCGCGAGGAGATAGTCCCCGGTGAACGTGAGCACCAGGACTTCCAGCCCGATCAACACGAACAGGATCGCATTCAGGATCTCGTCGATCAGCTCCCAAAACGTGTCCAGGTGTTCACGGGTTTTATCCGACATCGCCAGCACACGACCTTGATTGCCCACCATCAAGCCTGCCACCACCACGGCGATGGGACCGGAGAGGTGCAACGCGCCCGCCAGGGCATAGCCGCCGGTGACGAGCGCCAGGGTGATCAGGACTTCGATCTGATACTGGTCGATACTTTTCAGGAGCCAATAGGCGAGATAGCCCAGCCCCAGTCCAAACATGACTCCGCCCACGGCTTCCTGCGCGAACAAGCCGGCGACGTAGCCAACGGTGGGCTCATGCGTCCCGGCCGCCACTTCGGCCAGCACCAAAAAGACCACGACCCCCACGCCGTCGTTAAAGAGCGATTCGCCCGTAATCTTCACTTCCAGGCTCTTGGGGGCGCCGGCGTTTTTCAACAGGCTCAGGACGGCGATGGGATCGGTCGGTGAGATCAGGGCCCCGAACACCAAGCAGGTGAGGTAGGACAGCGGAATGCCGATCAGGGCCAGCACCCAATAGGTGAAGGTGCCCACCAAAACCGTGGACAGCAGGATGCCGATGGTGGCCAGGGAGCCGATAGCCCATTTCTGGTTGAACAGGTCGTTGAGATTGACGTGCAAGGCCCCGGCAAAGAGTAAGAAACTCAACATGCCGTGCAGCAGGGTCTTATTGAAATCGATGGATTCCAGCCACCCGGCTGCCTGGGCCTCCAGGTGGAATCCCAGGAGATCGATCCCGTGCAGCAGGAGAGAGACGGCCAGGGCGATCACCATCACGCCGATGGTGACGGGTAAGCGAATGAACCGGTAGTTGAGATACGAGAATCCGGCCGTCAGCGTGAGCACGATGGCGAGGATGTCGAACAAATCCATGGTGGACAGGAGAAACGGGGTGCGCCTGTTGTTTCAATGAGCCGGCACCCGAGGCTCCAAGACGGGTGAGGAACCGGTCAGGAACCGTGAAAGATCTCGTCAAAAAAGAGTTGCATGTGTTTCCAGGACCGCTCGTCGGCTTGGCGATCGTATTTCAAGGCGTCTATGCCGTGGGCATCCGCACCGGGGTTGGTGAAACTGTGCCGTGCCCCGGCGTATACCACCATGTGCCAATCGAGGTTCGCGGCATCCAACGCTTGCCGAAATTTGTGGACATGCTCCTCGTTGAGAAACGGATCGGCATTGCCGTGGGCAATCAGGATTTTCGCGTTGGTGCTTTGAGCCTGCGGAGGGAACGGCAAAGCGCCGTGAAAGCTCACCACGCCCTTTACGTCGGCTCCGCTATAGGCTAATTGAAGCACCGTGGCCCCACCGAAGCAGTAACCGATCGCCGTCATGCGCTGTGGATCGACGTTGTCCTGGCTCCTGAGCACGGCCAAACCTTCGAGGGCCCGAGCCTGCCATTGTTTCACGTCAGCCTGGACCTGCTTCATCCAGGTTGCTGCCTGGTCCGGGTGAGTGGTGACTTGGCCTTTTCCGTACATGTCCACGGCAAAGGCTACGTATCCGAGTCCCGCGAGTTGGCGGGCCCGGTCGCGGGCATACTCATTCAAGCCCCACCATTCGTGCACCACCAGGACACCCGGTCGTTTCCCCGGTCGGGCGTCATCCCACGCCATAAACCCTTCGAGTGGCACGTCGCCGTGTTGATAGGGAATCGTCTTGGTTTGAATCTCGGCCAGACAGAGCGAGGGGAGCAGCCAAACCAGCATGAACACTCCGAGTCGGTGTCTCATCGTCGTTCCTTTCACCATGGGAGTCGCATTTGCAAACGAGCCTGAAGCCACGCTTCAAGGGCCGTCTCCCGGTTGTTATACCGAAAAATCGGCTTTCTCACAATGAACGGATTCGTTCGGGACACGGCGGTCATCCTCTCATCCCGGCCCTCTCCCAGTGGAAGAGAGAGAGTTTAATGGAGAACCACGTGGACCAGCACCAGGGACAGGCCCAGGGCGAGGGCACAGTAGCCGATTGTGGGGCTGGCGGTTTGGACGAGATCCTTTATGCTGATCCGCCAACCGTTTTTCGCCACGGTGGGAATTGCCACAAAGGCAAAGGTGAGCAGGATCGTAGACAAGGCGCGGTTGAAGTACGCCAACCCGGGAAACGCCCATTGCAGACCCAGTGAAATCGCGATGCTCAAGAAGAGCGCGTACAGCACGAGCCGGGGCGACGGCTTGATCAGAAACACCGCGGCACTGATGAGCACCACAAAGCCGTTCTTGATGTAGTACGACATGTCGTTGAACCAATGAGTGACGGCAAAGCCGGGGTCCTGGTACTTGACGAAGACCTGCAGGAACCCGAACAGGATGCCGGTCATCAGGCAGACCACGATGGCCACCTTGCCGGCTCGCACGACCGTTTGATCGCTGGCCGCCGGATTGAGATGCCGTTTGTACACGTCGATGGACCACAGGGTCGCCAGTGAATTGAACATGGAATCCACGGAACTCATAAGCGAGGCAAACAACCCCACCAGAATGATGCCCCTCAAACCTGTCGGGAGGAGGGTATCGATCAAGACGATGTAACTCCGGTCCGGGTCCTGAAGCGGATGGTCGCTCAACATGCCGGCCAGGGCCACCCCGGGGAGAATGATGATCGCGGCCATGACGTATTTGAGTACACCTCCCACCAACAGCCCGATCTGGGCTTCCCGTAAATCCCTGGCGGCCAGGGCTCTTTGGAGGATGACCTGATTGCAGCCCCAGTAGTTGAGGTTGAGCAGCAGCATGCCGAAAATGGCGGTCCACGGCAAGACGGGATGATCCGCCGAAAGATGGAGGTGCATCATGTGGGGAGCTTTTACGTATAGCTGTGTCCAGCCTCCCACGGCCTTCACCGAGAGCACAAGAAGTATGCCCCCGGCCAGCAGCAACAGGATAAACTGGAACACGTCCGTGCGCACGACGGCCGTGAGCCCACCCAAGAGCGTGTAGGTCGCCGAGAACGTGCCTAACACGATGAGCAATACCGCGACCCGTATCATGGGGTTGTCGCTGATGAATCGTAACTGCTCCCCAAACACGGCATTGACCGCATAGGCCCCCCAGAACAGCGTGGACCCCAGGTACAGGGTGGCAAAGAGCAGCATGCTCAGGAGGGAGTAGGTGAGCGCAACCCGGGGACCGAACGTCCGTTCAAAAAACTGGGAAATGGTGATGACCTTGTATTTCAGATAGAGGGGGACGAACAGGAACGCGGCTACGAGAATGCCGAAAATTGCATTGATCTCCAAATTGGCCTGGGCGAGGCCGTAGAGGTAGGCGGAACCCATCATGCCCAGGAAGTGACCGGCGTGAATATTCGTGCCGATGGTGGACATGGCGATGCTGGGCCAGCGCAGGCTGTTCGAGCTGAGAAAATACTCCTTGACGGATACGTCCCCGGCCCTGCGCCGCGACCACAGGCCAATGAACAGAATGACGACGAAATAGCTAATGATAATGATGGCGTCAATCACTGCGTGGCAGTTTTTGCTGCTGGGTTTCTATCCGGGGGATGAGGAGGCCTCATCTGTGGTCACGCCTTGTGGTGAACAAGGCAGTGGGAAATTTAATAAAGGCTCCCCACTTCCTGTCAGGGCAAGACGGAAAAATTGTTCCATCAGACAATTGACGGAACGGGAGGTGAGAGGGGCCGGGGTAGGACTCGAACTGCAGTTGCTGAGTGTGAGGGCGCAGAGCCGGACGGTTTCTGTTTTACGAACACCCCGTGGTTTCACCGCAGTTTCGGCAGACCAGGCACATCCCGTTGCGGACTAATTTGAACTGTTTGCAATTGGGACAGGGGTCGCCTTCAAACCCTTTTCGATAGGTTTCAGAGGCATAGGTGAGGATTTCCCGCTTTAGCTCGAGTTTGTGTGCGATCTGGCCGTTTCCCTGGCCGCTTCCTTGGCCGTTTCCGGTCGCGGTATCGCTTTGAATTCGCTGTCGAGCGGGAAACAGTTCCGGGCTGATGGTGGTCGTCGTGATAGTTCTGGGATCGGCCGGTTCATCGTCCGTGCATTCGGGATCCTGTTTGACGGAATCCCCGCGCAGGTCGTCCTGGTTCACCTGTGCGAGTTCTTTCTTGTCGAGATAGGTTATGGCCAATTCACGGAAGATGTAGTCGATGATCGACGTCGACATTTTAATATGGTCATTGAGGTTGACCGGGCCGTTGGGCTCGAAGCGGGTGAAGAGGAAGGCCTCGACGAATTCTTCGAGCGGGACGCCGTGTTGGAGGCCCAAAGAAATGGCAATGGCGAAACAGTTCATAAGGCTGCGAAACGCGGCCCCTTCCTTGTGCATGTCCAGAAAGATTTCTCCGAGCGTCCCATCCTCGTATTCACCGGTGCGGAGATAAATCTTGTGCCCGCCGATCATGGCCTTTTGCGTATACCCCCCGCGTCGTGAGGGAAGCGGGCGACGTTTGGCGAGATACCGGACCATCACCCGTTCCGTTACCTGCTGGGCCGCCTTCATGACGTCGTCATGCCGTTCGGATTTCGAGTCGATCGAGGCGTTCAGGGGCTGGCTCAGTTTAGACCCGTCCCGATACAAGGCCACGGCCTTGAGCATATGCTGCCACCCCATCAGGTACGCGTCTTCCGCGTCACCGACCCTGGAATCCGAAGGCATGTTGATGGTCTTGCTGATGGCCCCACTGATAAACGGCTGTGCCGCGGCCATCATTCGGATGTGCGCCTGCGTCGAAATGTATCGTTTCCCGGTGCGGCCGCACCGGTTGGCACAGTCGAAAATCGGAAGGTGCTCGTCTTTGAGATGCGGCGCCTTTTCCACGGTCATGGTCCCGCAACAAAAATCATTGGCCGCGAGAATTTCTTCCTGGGTAAAGCCCAACGCGTTGAGAACGTTGAACTGGGGATCGTTGAGTTGGGCGTCGGAGAAGCCCAGGACGTCCCGGCAGAACTCCTCGCCCAACGTCCATTTATTGAAGGCGAATTGAATTTCAAAGACCTCGTCCAACGTCGATTCCAGACGATCGAGCACTTCCGGCGTAAACCCCTTGGCGCGGAGGGATTCGTGATTCAGGAACGGGGCCTGTTTCAGGGTTCGGGTGCCCGTGGCATAGGTGATGATGTCGTGGATCTGTTCATGGGAATACCCCAATTTCTTTAACGCTGGGGGGAGGCTCTGATTGATGATCTTGAAGTACCCGCCTCCGGCCAGTTTCTTGAATTTGACGAGCGCGAAGTCGGGCTCGATCCCCGTGGTATCACAGTCCATGACCAACCCGATGGTGCCCGTGGGGGCAATCACCGTGGCCTGGGCGTTCCTGAATCCGTGGGCTTCTCCCAATTCGATGGCGCGGTCCCAGGTCTCTTGCGCGGCACGCAGGAGTGCGGCGGGGGCGGATGTCGGGTCGATGCCCTTCGGCGTCATCGTCAGGCCTTCATACTCGTCCGGCTCGGCCTGATACGCGGCCCTTCGATGGTTTCGCATGACCCGCAGCATGTGATCCCGGTTTTTTGCAAACCCGGGGAACGGACCGAGTTCCGACGCCATTTCCGCGGAGGCGACATAGGCTTCGCCGGTCAGAATGGCGGTCAGGGCCCCGCAGATCGTCAGTGCCTTCGGAGAATCGTAGGCAATGCCCATGCGCATGAGCAGGGATCCGAGGTTGGCATACCCCAGCCCCAACGTTCGAAAGCGGAAACTTTTCTCGGCAATGGGCTTGCTCGGGAACCCGGCCATCAGTACGCTGATTTCCAGGACGATGGTCCAGAGTCGGATGGCGTGTCGATACGCCGGAACGTCGAATTCACCTTCCGGGGTGAGGAAAGCGCCCAGATTCAGAGACGCCAGGTTACACGCGGTATCATCCAGGAACATGTATTCGCTGCATGGATTGGAGGCGTTGATGCGCCCGTCGTCCGGGCACGTATGCCATTCATTGATCGTGGTATCGTATTGCATGCCCGGGTCGGCACACATCCAGGCCGCCCAACAGATGCGATCCCACAGATCCTTGGCCTTGAGTGTCTTGGCCACGGCTCCGTCCGTCCGACGGGTGAGGTGCCATTCGCCGTTTTCCCGTAACGCCTGGAAAAAACCGTTGGGTACCCGAATGCTGTTATTGGAGTTTTGTCCGGATACCGTTTGATAGGCTTTGCTGTCCCAGTTCGTGTCGTATTCATGAAACACGAAATGGGTATAGCCTTCCTGGGCATAGGCAAAAATCCGTTGGATATAGGCTTCGGGCACGCCTGCTTGACGAGCCGAACGGATGGCGTCCTTCAGAGGACGGTTTCGTTCGGGGTCGAGTTCGACTGTATCAAGACCTTCGGTGTCTTTTTGACGACAGGCTTTCAGGACGGCGTTCAACTGACCGGCGCATAGCCTGGATCCGGTCACCATGGCGGCCACCTTTTGTTCCTCGATGACTTTCCAGTCGATGAACTCTTCGATGTCGGGATGGTCCAAATCCAGACACACCATTTTGGCGGCCCGTCGGGTGGTCCCGCCCGATTTGATCGCACCCGCCGCACGGTCTCCGATCCTGAGGAAGGACATCAGCCCGGAAGATTTTCCTCCACCCGACAAGGGCTCGTTTTCTCCTCGAAGCCTGGAAAAATTGGTCCCGGTGCCGGACCCGTATTTGAATAGTCGGGCTTCCCGGACCCACAAGTCCATAATCCCTCCATCGTTGACGAGATCGTCATTGACGGATTGGATGAAACAGGCGTGAACTTGGGGGCGTTCGTAGGCGTTCCCGGACAGGTTCAGCTCTTGGGTATGGGGATCGACGAAATAATGCCCTTGAGAGGGGCCACTGATGTCATACGCATAGTGCAGGCCCGTGTTGAACCACTGCGGTGAATTGGGGGCGGCCATTTGTTTGGCCAGCATGAAACACAATTCGGCATAAAAGGCCCGGGCATCCTGGTCCGTATCGAAATACCCATGGGTCTCGCCCCACTGCGTCCAGCAACCTGCCAGGCGATGAAACACCTGCCGGGCATCACGTTCGCCACCCGTAACCGGGTGGCCTTGCTCATCCTTGACGGGTTCCCCATCGGTGCCGGATTGCGGCACTCCGGCTTTCCGGAAGTATTTTTGCGCCAGAATGTCCACGGCCAGTTGGGACCATTGATCGGGGACTTGAATGTCATCGAGTCGGAACACCACGGAGCCGTCCGGATTCCTGATTTCCGAAGACCGGGTGGAAAAAGGAATGCCTTCGTAGGGCGATGCTTCGGCTCGGGTAAAACGGCGTTCGATTTTCACAACAATTCTCCCAAGGCCAGACCGGTAGCAGGTCAGGAGGCCGAGTTCATGTGGTTCCTGGGACCGGGCAATGCCCCTTTACTCGTCCCTGTCTTTGGAGGTCGATTTCCTTGGCTGCCTCATGGCCTTGGGCGAGGATGACGCCGGAACTTCCTGAACGCCGGATGTGCCTCAGGCGACTTGCGTGCACGATCAGTGGGTTATGGCGCAATCTGATACGTGACTGATCCATTTCTGCACTAGAGAGGAAAACCTAAGGATTATAACTCTAGAGAGTGCTTCTTGAGGTGACACAATCTATAGAGTCGAAAAGGAATTGTCAATACTAAATATTGTGTTTTTTGACTAAATGACTGGGGATGAAGTTGATAGCCTGTGAGCAAACAAAACGCTTGTAATTCAAAGTTTTATAACGGAAATTCTTATGTTATCCATAGGATGGAAAAGAGTCCTTTCACTCATCAACAGGGTTGTGGCGAATTCCAGGCCGCCAGAGGTGGAACAAGGGGAAAATGTGTGGTCCTGTTGCGGTTGAATCTCGATTTTTGCCGGCATCCGTACTATTCTGTGGGTTCCCCCAAAGGGGAGCGGCTTCGACCCACCAGCACATTCGAAACATGATCTCTCTCACAAAAGGAGGCATGAATCATGTACGTATGGAGTAAACGGATTGTCATCGCCCTATTGGTGACGTTCGGTGCCTTGCAAATGATCTTCTGGAGTACCGCCACGGGTGGGAGTACCAGTGAACTCACCACGCGCGCCACGCACTGGTTGGGGATCAACTATTTCCTGCTGGTGGTGTGGGTCTTTGTCTGGATGTATGACCAGGCGCGCGTCCGCGGGAAAAACGCGTGGGTCTGGTTGCTCCCCCTTCTGGTGGCTCCGCTGCCCACCCTGATGGCGTTTGTTCTGCTGCTTCAGCGACGCCTGCAGTGACGGGGGGCTCTCTTATCCGATCATGACCCGGGACTCCGGAAAGCGATACCGGGGCGTGGTCGTGGTGTGAACGGCAAACAGGCCGATGAGGAGCGGCCCGAAACGGCCGATCAGCATCGACGCGATGATCACCAGCTTGCCGAAGTCGGTGAACAGGGCGGAAAAGCTTCGCCCGTCCCCGTCTCCGAGGGACATGCCGACGATTCCCATAGCCGACGTGACTTCGAACATGATGCTCAAAAACGGGCGTTCTTCCGTAAAGGCCAGGGCCAGGGTGAACAGGGTGATGGCCGTGAATGCCAGGATCGCAAGACAAAACGCCCGGACCACCAGTTCTCGTGGTATTCTCCTGTGAAAGACTTCCACGTCGTGCCGGCGGCGAAGCACCGCCCAGATCGTCAGCCATATGATGGCGAAGGTCGTCGTCTTGATGCCTCCCGACATACTGCCGGGTGAACCGCCGATGGTCATGAGGAGCAGCAGAAAATAGAGGGTGGCGTCATTCATCGCACTGATATCAATGGTCGTAAAGCCCGCGGTACGGGACATCGTGTGGAAATGCGCCGTAGCCAGTCGTTCTCCGATGCTCATGGGTTGAAACGTTTGCGGATTGTTCCATTCGAGAATCGTGATACCCAAGGTGCCTGACGCGAGAATGATCAGGGTGACCACGATCACGAGTTTCGTATGCGTCTGAAGCCGGAAGCGGTGGCCCTTGAGATTGTCCCATCCGTCTTGAAAGACGAGAAATCCGATACTTCCCAGAATGACCAGGATCGTCACGATCAGATTGATGGACAGGTCCGTTCGATAGGAAATCAGGCTGTCGGAGAACAGGGCGAATCCTGCGTTGTTAAAGGCGGAGATGGAATGGAAGAGTCCGGAGTAGAGGGCTTCCCCCCACGACGTGTCCCGCGAAAAACGTAAGGCGAGAAAAAGAACCCCCATTCCTTCCAAGGCCACGGTGGCAATGGCCACGATTTTGACGTAGCGGATCGATCCGGCCATATCAAACGTGCTCAACGTTTCGGCCAGCATCATCCGGTCGCGTAACCCGATGCGATGCCCCAAGGCCAGGAGGATGATCGTCGCCAGCAAGGCATAGCCCAGTCCGCCGATTTGAATAAGCAGCAAAATGATGATTTGCCCGAAGGTGGTGAATTCATGAGGGGTATCCATCACGATCAGCCCGGTTACGCATACGGCCGAGGTCGCGGTAAACAAGGCGTCGATGAACCGCAATGCCACGCCTTCCGGGGTGGCAAACGGGAGCATGAGGAGGGCCGTGCCGATGAAAATCAGGGTCGCGGCGGCTAACGCCACGACCTGACCGGGTAACAATCGAATGGCCATGAGTCGGCTGCGAAGGGAGGATGGTGCCGTGGGGGATCGTTCAAGCGCTGGCATGGTGCCGGCATCGCGTGATTCTGAGGGTGTCTATTCGCATCCGGGAGAGTGCCGCCATCCCCTGAAGGCCATGCGGAGGACGGAATCGTTCAGCAGCGTTGCCCGTTGAACAGGCAGGGTTTATAGCGGGTCGCGTCGAAATCAACGTCTTCTTTATAGACGAGTTCGTTGCCATTGACTCCATCCTGTTCGGGATCATTCCACATCTTATGGTTCCACCAGTAAAACAACGGATAGGGCTCAAGATAGTACACGGGATTCCCGTATACGCTTCTCTGGTGCTCCCACACTTTTCTCCCGACCACGTAATCGACTTCTTCCGTCCCTTTCAGTGAATACAAAAACATGACCATGCTCGTCTCATGGTCATAAATTTCCTCCAGTCGGGTTTCTTCGTCCGGCTCGACGGGCAGGTTGGGCTGCGCTCCGCTCAAGCCGGGCAGGAACACAGCAAGCAGCAATAAGAGAAAGATCGGTGCAATCGAAAAAGGGTGGGGCATACGGCACCTTCCATCAAGAAGAGAGGTCGAGCAGCCGCTCGCGCGACCTCTTCTGTCCATTGTACTCCTAACTGTTCCCCTCGGCAATTTGTTTTTGTGATTGACGCTTAGCCAGGAGATGCGTTTTGATGACGGTCTCGAATGCCGCTTCGCTGGTGCGCTTTCTCTCACTCACGCACTCGAATGCGCGACTCTTCTACGATCCATGGTTGACCGTCGAGTCCGGCACCGGGCAGCGCCCGGAGAAACCGCGTTCCGATTCCCAAAACGTGATCACGCGCTTGGCTATTGAGTCGAAATACGACAAGCCCGGAATACGCACCGGGTGGGTACGTCCTGATGTCTGAAAAGTCCGTGTCGAACGTGACGATGACTCGGCCCTCGCGGACGCAGGCTGATGCGAGATCGGGATCTCTCGCTCCGCCGAGTCCTTGGTCGAGAACCGTCACTGCGTCATGGCCGGCCTTGCGGAACAAATCTGCCAGTTCGACCGGCAGGTTCTCGTCCAGCTTGAATCGCAACGGAATGTCCTACTCTGACAGTGAAACTACCCGTTCGCTTGCCAACTCCGCGGCATAGTATACCGCCGCCTGGATAGACTCTCGGGTGATCGACGGGTAGCTTCTCATGATTTCCTCCGACTTCAGACCGGCCGCTAAATTGTCGAGGACCGTCGTCACCAGGACTCGGGTGCCGGTGATGCAGGCCCTTCCATGGCAGATTTCAGGATCAATGGTAATGTGGTCTCGCCAATTTATGGGCTCACCTTCTTATCATAGTCCCGCCGCGCTAGAGCTTGTGCCAGCCATAATCCACCGGCGCAGGTTTGGCGAAGTGGCCGTGGTTGGGGATGGTTACACTTGCGGACCAGGCTTTTCTTGCGGGGTTATTAGCGCACACGCCGCCCTTGGTGTCAACCGCTGAGGGCTTGCATCGTGATGGAGATAGCACAGAGGACGGCGCCATGAGGCATGTCCGTGCTCGGGGGCGGCCCGCAGTCTCCTTTCCTGTCATCCTCGCGGTTTTTAGCGGGGATCCATGTTTTTCTCTTTTGCCCCTCTATTCGTAAAGACACGCGGAGACAGAACCCTGGATTCCCGATTAAAAATAGCCTGCCCGCGACGTTTTTAATCGGGGGTCGGGAAATTGTAAATGTTCAGTCATTTCCTTCGACAGGCTCAGGACAGGCGTTGACAGAATGAGGATCTGCCCACAAGAAGGGAGGGCGGACACGCAGGTCCGCCCCTACTGAACCCCCCTGGCCTCCTATGTTGCACATACTCGATGCCGCGCATAATAGCAGACGAGTCTAGGCAATCACACGGGACAGTACAACAAAGGAGGGGAACCAGATGGCTATTTTCATACCAATGACAGAAGGGACCCTCTACGTCACGGGGTATCGGCGCAGAAACAGTCGGCGGTTGTGGGTCTGAGGGCGGGTTCTCTATAATGGGCCTCCTTGCACGGGACCCTGGACTCATGAAGAAAAAAGTCGCATTTTACACGGCCGGATGTCGTCTCAATCAATCGGAGACCGCTGTCCTGACCGACCGGTTCACGAGAATGGGTTACCAAAAGGTGGCCTATGGAGAGCCGACCGATCTGCTCGTCCTGAATACGTGCAGCGTGACGGAGAACGCCGAGGCCGATTGCCGGAGGGTCATTCGCCGGACGTTGCGCCACTCTCCGCAGGCGTTCGTCGCGGTGACGGGATGCTATGCGCAAACCGGGCTCAACACCTTGCAGCACCTGCCGGGGGTGGATCTCGTGTTGGGCAACCAATACAAAATGTTGCTGCCGGACTACTTGGAAGAGATGTCGCACGTTCAAAAACGCTCATTGACCTTCGTCAGGCATTCGGGATCGATGAGCCGGGAAGATTTTGTTCAGGATGGGGTGGGGGAATACGCAACGACGCGAGCCAATTTGAAAATTCAGGACGGCTGCAATTTCATGTGTTCCTTTTGTCTGATCCCGTTTGCCAGGGGACGTGAGCGAAGCCGGTTGTCTGACGACGCGGTTCGAGAGGCCGAACGACTCGTGGAACGGGGGCACAGGGAACTGGTCCTGACCGGAGTGAACATCGGGCGCTTCGCGAATGGTTCCGGAGGGATTCTCGACCTGATCCAACGGTTGGAAGCCATTCCCGGTTTGGCCCGCATCCGCATTTCGTCCATCGAGCCGACGACCATCCCCGACGCGCTCCTCCAATATATGAGCACCTCCCGGAAGTTGTGCCGGTTCCTGCACGTGCCCTTGCAGAGCGGGCATGACGGGATCCTGTCGGCCATGAACCGTCGTTACTCCGTGAAAGAGTACCGGGCCTGGGTGGAACGCGCCGTGCAAAAGATCCCGGATGTGTGCGTGGGGACCGACGTGCTTGTGGGATTTCCCGGGGAAACGGATGACCAGTTTGCCGCGACCTGTGAACTGGTCCGGGACCTGCCGTTGGCCTATGCTCATGTCTTCAGTTATTCCGCTCGACCGGGGACGCCGGCCGCCCGGCTGGGCCATCCCGTGCCTCACGCAGAGATCAAAATTCGGAACCAACGGCTGTCGGAGCTCTCCCGGAGCAAGCGGGCGCGGTTCTATCAACAATTTCTGGACCGGGATTGTCAGGTGTTGTTCGAATCAGTCGGCAAGGATGGATTATGGACCGGCCTGACGGATAATTTCATACGGGTGAGCGTCGCCTCGTCCGGCTCGTTGGCCAATCAGCTACGGCGGGTCAGGTTGACCGGGGTCATGGAACACGCGGCCCTGGGGAAATTGGCGGACGCGGATACCCCGCGGCCCGGAAGAGTCCCGATTCCGGTGTTTCAGTCCTTTGAAAAAGAAGCCGTGGGCCCGTTGCCCGCGTAACGAAGGCCGGAAGGGAAGCCACGGCTCGAGAGGTTCTCAATGTCCCATCGCGTCTACGTTCAAACGTTCGGCTGTCAGATGAATGAATATGATACCGAATTGGTGCGGTCGCTGTTGAAAGAGCGCGGGTTCGTGTTCACGCCGTTCCCCGAGCAGGCCGACGTGGTGTTGATGAATACCTGCGCCATCCGGGAAAACGCCCATAACCGGGTCTACGGCCATTTGGCCGAATGGAAAGCGATGAAGCAGTCACGGGACCTGGTGATCGGCGTCCTGGGGTGTATGGCCCAGAATCTCAAAAAGGAATTGATGGAATCGCACCCCGTCATCGACGTGCTCGCGGGGCCGGATTCCTATCGACAACTGCCGGACCTCCTGACGAAGGCCCTGGAACGCCGAGAACGGTCGATGGCCGTGGATTTGTCGGAATACGAAACATATGAAGCGATTCTTCCCGAGCGCATGCCCGGGGTCAACGCCTGGATTGCCATCATGCGGGGCTGTGATAATTTTTGCAGTTTCTGCGTGGTGCCCTATACCCGTGGGCGGGAACGGTCCCGTCCCGCGCAGGGGATTCTCGAAGAAGCGCACGCCCTTGCGGCTCAAGGGTACAAACAGATCACGCTTCTTGGGCAAAACGTCAATTCCTATCAGAGCGAAAACGTGACGTTCGCCCGGCTCCTGTCGGATGTGGCCGATATCCCCGGAATCGAACGCGTCCGCTTCACGTCCCCGCACCCCAAGGATTTTCCGCCAGCCCTCATAGAGGTGGTGGCGCATCACCCGAACGTGTGCCGGCAGATTCATCTTCCCCTCCAAGCGGGAAGCGACCGCATCCTCGACCTGATGGGACGGTCGTACACGCGGGCCGGCTATGAGGCTTTGGCGGCTGAAATCCGGAGGCAGGGCGACATTGCCCTCAGCACGGACATCATCGCGGGTTTTTGCACCGAGACCCACGAGGAATTTCTCGAAACCTATGAGTTGGTGCGGGAGATCGAATTTCAATCGGCCTATATCTTCAAATATTCGGAACGAAAGAATACCATCGCCTACAGGAAATTTCCCGACGACGTTTCCGAGGCCGTCAAATCGGAACGGGTCACGCGGTTGGTGGAACTCCAGCGAACCATTTCCGCCGGGAAAAACCGGCAGTTGATCGGAACGGAGGTGGACGTGCTGGTGGAAGGCAACGCCAAGAAATCTTCTCATCAATGGATGGGTCACACGGAAAGCAACGTCACCGTGGTCTGGGACAAGGACGTAACCCCGCTCGCCCTCGGAGATCGCATCACGATCAAGGTTGAGGACGCCTCGGCCTCCACGCTTTTCGGGACCCCTGTGCCCTCACTCGCCTCTGTTGTCTGAGAGCGTTGCGGTCATCCAACGGAGCATCGGTGTTCACCTGAACGGCCGAGTTGACCGGCTCCGCAGGGACTTGTAAGAATGGGTTGCCCGGAATCGACTCTTCCCGGGAACCCAAACGGCCAGGTATCGCGCCCGTAGCTCAATGGATAGAGCATTTGACTACGGATCAAAAGGTTAGAGGTTCGACTCCTCTCGGGCGCGCCATTTTATCCGTGTTTCAGGCAAAAAAGACCTCTTGTGGTTTTTCTCCGCTACGGCGGGGAGTGACTTTCACCGTGACTTTGCGGTCCAATTTATTGAGAAAGCCAAACAACCGTTCCTGAGAAAAGAGCGTGTAGCGTCCATTCATCAGGTTGGACACTTCGGGCTGTTTGATACCCAGCAGTTTTCCGATTTCCCGTTGTTTCAGATTCCGTTTTTCAAGGATCATTCTCACCGAATGCCCAAGCTGGGCTCGGGTGAGCAGTTCTTCAGGATGGTCCAGACCCAGATCGGCAAAGACATTTCCCGAACTTTCTTCAAACTCGATTTTGGGGTTCGGCTTCATGATCGGTTCTCCTTTGCCAACTGCATCGCTTCCTTGTACCGTCGTTCAATCAATTCCAGATCTTTTTTCGCCGTCTTTTGCCCTGTCGGCGATTTTTTCTGGAAAGCATGCAGCACATACACATGCTTCCCCAGTTGAACCGCGTACACCGTTCGGTAGGTGTTTGTGTCAAACCTTGTGACAATTTCAAAAACTCCACTTCCAACCCCCTTCAATGACTTGGCCAAGGGAGGGGTGATTCCCAATTGCACATCATAAAGCGCCGCCCCAATGTCTTGCCGGACCGGTTGTGGAAAAGATTGCACCTGTTTCCGGGAATCTCCCAACCAAAGAACAGGCTTTCTCTCTTTGTATTCCACAGCCTCGCTTAGAATGATATAAGTAAATACTTATAAAATCAAGAGAAAGTATAAAATTCACAGTATTTATTCCACGCCCGCCGAAACCCGGGCCTACTCGTCGGTGTGAGCGGTGGGGTTGATCTGCCACATGCTCCAATCCACGGCTTCACGGAGTTCCTGCATGAGTGGATCGTCTGAACGGGCGGTCCACACCTTGAGGGCGAACTGTTCAAGCGGTTCGAGCGACCGCAGGTCCGGCGTTTTCCCGATGGCTCTCACGATTTCCGTCTGGACACGGAGATGAACGTCGGGTGCCTCCATCTTGGCCAGGAGAGGCGGCAGGATTTGGACGTTGCCGCTGTGGGCTCCGATTTCCCCGAGCGCTTCCGCCGCCGCGGCTTGTATGTCCACCGATGGATCGGACAAGAGATCCATGAGGGTCGGAATGGCCGGTTCACCCATGAACCCCAAGGCGAGCGTAGCGGGGGCGGCGTATTCGGCCTCGGCTCTGATCCGTTGAAGGGCGTGCAGCATGGTATCTCCGGGCATGTGGCCGGCGAGCGAGAGAATTTTGCGCCTTGTCCCCTTGTCGGTCTTGGGATCGGTTAAAAGAGAAGAGAGGCGCTCGGCCTGTTTCCATTCCGCTGCAAGGTCAAGCGGGAAATCACTGTCCCGCAACGCCTGTCCGAGGTGCTGCAACGCGAATTGGCCGGAGTCCTTGTGCCCGTTGGCTCGGGCCGCTTCCCACGCATTGTCGAACGTGGTGCGTACTTCATACTGCCAGGGCCCCTTCTGGCCGTCGAAGAAGTAGCTGAGCTGGCAGGCCGGTCCTTTCCAATTTCGAGAAGGCGCCCCCGGCTGCTGCATCTCTCCATCGGATTTCCTGACACCCCTCCAGGATTTTCGTTCCTCACACTTCACTTTCAGCACGACGTCGTGCGGCTCATTCTCCGTCGCAATGATCGTGAACCCGGTGGCGGTCAGCCGTTCAGCCACCGCTTTCTCCATAAGAGTCGGATCGACCAACCCTTTTTCCGTCAGTGCGACCGCCTTGATGACAATGGTCTCGACCTGTTGAAGCTGCAACTTCTGCTGCGGGTTGAAGAGAATCCGCTCGGCGGAAATGGGTTCCGAAACGTAACAGGTCCCTAATAGAACGAGACCGATGAACTTGGATAATGAGCTACGCATGCCCGGTGTGCTCCATGCTGAAAGTGAGGACGCATCGTCCTGACGGTGTGGACAACTGCATACCAAGGAGCACGTACGAAAAGCAAGGGATGGGAAACGGATGGGGATTAACGCGGACGGTTCAGGGACCGAGCTTTACGAAGGAGGGTTGGGACGGATCGGCTGGAGCGCCGGGAGGATTTGCGAATCTCCGGACTCAGGGGACTCGCCAGGGCCAGTGTACATTCGAGTCGGGGATTGTCGCGATCCAGGGTCTTATACAGGTGGATTTCCATAATGCGATTGTCGTTGAGGCCCATGGCTTCACACAAGGCGTCTTGAGCGATTTTAAGCCCACCGTCAAGATCCCGCCGCAACAGTGTCGGAAAGTAAAAACGGATCGTCAGTGACAAGCCGTGTTCTTGGGCCTTCCGCAAAAAGGCGCGCCACCCGGAGGAAGAACCGGCAGTCATGAGCAATTGGCCGACCGTCCCTTTGTAGCGACGCCCCGTTGCCGACAGCACCCGGCGTCCGTTGACCGTGGCATATTGCCGGTTGATGCTGGGCGGAATGGGCAGGGTGATCGAAAGGGCGTCGTCGGTCAGGGAGAAACGCGTTGCCTGCACGAAGGCTTCGGTGGAGAGACGAGGCCACGTGTGTTTCTTGCGAGATCCGGACGAAGCGTTAATGGCGGTGTCCCGTGCAAGTTGGGCGATGGCGACGCCGGGCGCCCTGGTTGTTTTCCCGCGACTGTTTTTCACAACGTCTTGAGGAAGGCTTCCCGGTTGATCCGATAAGGGCACGGGTACGGTTCGCGGGGTGTTTAAAGAAATTCGTCCGGGCGCTTGGAACGGGTGGTCACCGGGGACCTAAAGCAGATTGAGCATTTTCCCGAGGTTGTCTTCCAATTGCTCATCATGCTTCATCAGATAGCGACGCCATTCGGAAGGATTCCAAATTTCCAGCCGGTGAAACATGCCCACGACCACGATTTCCAGGTCGTCTTCCAGCGGAATGACTTTTCTCAGCCGCCCGGGAATGAGCACTCTGCCCGTCTTGTCGATTTCGGACGACGCGGCTTCTGCCACGACGACGTGCATGAAGAGCCGGCTTTGATCTTCATCGAACGTGTTTTTGACGCGCGCGAGGACTTTTTCCCATTCTTGCACCGAGTAGGCCGACAACGGCAGGTCCTGCCCCTTGACGAAAATCACGCGGTCGCCCTCCGACTCCAATTGCTCGCGCAAGGGGGTCGGGACGATGAAGCGACCCTTGTCGTCCAGTTTACAGTGATATTGTCCGGCAAACATGGCGTTCTCCCTTTACAGAGACCCGATACGGGCACGACTCTCAGGTGTTTAGACTAGAGAAAACCATCTAGAAAGTCAAGTAGTTCTTTTCGCGCCGGCTCAATGTCCATGGGCGACCATTCTAGCCAGGGTCTGAACGTAAACGGCCTGCGCGCCGGCTTTTCTCAGCGCCTTGGCGCATTCATTGACCGTGGTGCCCGTGGTGAACACGTCATCCACGAGCAACAGGGTTTTCCCCTCAACCGCCACGGGGGACGCCACGACAAAGCATTTTCGAAGATTTCTCAAACGCTCGCGTCGCGTGAGGGACGTTTGGGGAGGGGTGGGTTTCGTCCGCCTGAGCACGTCGGTGAGCACGGGAAGATGCCAGTGTTTACCCAAATGGTAGGCTAACAGGAGCGCCTGATTGAATTCCCGTTCCCGGAGTCGATCGGGGTGCAACGGGACGGCGATCATCGCATCGACGTTCGTCGGCGCAGGGGTGGTTTGGGCGATCAGTCGAGCGAGCGCCGGCGCCAATTGAGTCTTGCCGCGGTACTTCACCAACCCGATGGCTTCCTTCAATGGGGATTGATAGGCATAAGGCGTCCAAGCCCGGTGATAGGCCGGCGGGTGCTTTCGACAGGAACCGCACACGTGTTCGGGACTATGAGACAGCGCATGCGGAGAAGGAAAGGGATACGCACAGCGTGGGCAACTCGGTGAAAGGATCGGCGTAATATGGTTCCAGCAGCGTTGACAAAAAAAGGGAATGGGGTCGTCGTCGAGGGCATGGTCGCACGTACGACAATGCATGGGAAACACCGTGTGGAGGAGTCGGCGAAGCAATCGAGCGGTCATGGTTCCCCTGCCACGGGAGAGAGCGCAAATTTCGGGAAAACCCCCGGAAACACCGCACACCCCGTCAACTCGTGTTGTTGGACGTTTCCATCATGTGCTATAGGGAATCGTCATGACAAGGTCGCCTTCACATGCTCGACGTGTCGAGAGGGGTATCGGTGTCGACGGTCACCTTGGATCACGTCTGCAAAGTCTATGAACGGGGAAGCGTCACGGTGTCCGTCCTGCGGGACGCGCACCTCCACGTGGCCTCCGGAGCATTTTGTGTGATCATGGGGCCGAGTGGAAGCGGGAAAAGCACGCTTCTGAATTTGATCGCGGGTCTCGACACCGTGACCGCCGGTGACGTGTGGCTTGATGGCCGATCCACCCGTGGATTTACCGATGCTGACTGGACCAGATATCGACGTGAGTCGATCGGCATGGTCTTCCAAGCGTTCCATTTAGTGCCTGGGTTGACGGCCGCCGAAAACGTCGGGTTGCCGTTACGGCTTCAGAAGATGTCTTCACCCGTCATTCGGCAACGCGTCGGGGAGACGCTCGAGCGGGTGGGGGTGCAACACCGGGCTGGCCATCGGCCTTCGGAATTATCAGGAGGAGAGCAACAACGCGTGGCCCTGGCTCGTGCGCTCGTCCATCGACCGCGCATCTTGTTGGCGGACGAACCGACGGGCAATCTTGATTCTCAGACCGCTAAAGAGATCGTGGGGCTTATTCGGCACGTGTCAAAAGAAGAATCCCACACGGTGCTGTTGGTCACGCATTCCGCATCAGCGGCGCAAGGTGCCGATCACGTGTACGACCTGTGCGATGGGCAACTGCATCACCGGTCCTCTGCCAGAGCAGATGCCCCGGAGAAAAGGTAGGATCGTCCGTGGACCTTTCGACCGCGATTGCCGACGTACGGTTCTCATCCTGCCTGATGAATGCCTCGGGGGCCTTGTGCGTGACCCGGGAAGAACTGGAAGCCCTGGGCGAGTGCCGGAGCGGGGCGATCGTGACCAAATCCATGACCCCGGCGTTCCGGCAAGGCAACCCGGAGCCCCGGTATTACAGCTTTCCCGCAGGCTCCATCAATTCCATGGGGCTTCCCAATCTCGGCTATCCGGCCTATGCCAGAATCATTCCGGAGCTTCGACGGTTTGAAAAGCCTATTATTGCCAGCATCGCCGGGCTCAGCCCGCCGGATTTTCTCGAAGCGGCTCGAGCGATCACAGCCGTTTCCCCCGATCTGATCGAAGTCAATCTCTCCTGCCCGAATATCCACGGAAGGCCGCAAATCGGCTATGACGTGGAGGCCTCCCGCGCGTTACTCCTGGAACTGAAGGACATCGTCACCGTGCCGATGGGCGTCAAGCTTCCGCCGTATTTCGATCCGGTGCACCATGAAGCCGCGGCCCGGATGTTGCAGGACGTCGGCGTCGACTTTCTGTCGGTCATCAATTCCGTGGGAAACGGCCTGGTCGTCGATCCGGACGAGGAACGCGTGGTGATCAGGCCCAAGGGCGGGTTCGGCGGCCTGGGCGGCACCATGATCAAGCCCGTGGCCTTGGCCAACGTGCGGGCCTTCTGGAAGCTATTCGACGGTCGGATGCCCATCATCGGGACAGGGGGGATCGTCTCGGGCACGGACGTATTCGAACATGTGTTATGCGGGGCGTCGGCCGTGCAAATCGGAACGGCCCTCGTTGACGAAGGGGTCGGGGTCTTTCAACGGTTGGAACAGGAACTCAGCGAACTCTTGCAACGAAAAGGCTACGCCTCTCTCTCGGACTGTCGCGGCACGTTGCGGGAACTCTGAGGCGGCCTCGAGAACGACGGAAGCATGCATGCCGACGATCTTCATACCTGGCAACACAGCCATACGTTCGGACAGGAACTGAAACGTCCGGGGGAACGGCGGACGCTGATCGTCATTGTCGTGACCGGCACCATGATGGTCGTGGAGATCATCGCTGGCGTCCTGACGGGATCCATGGCGTTATTAGCCGATGGCCTGCACATGGCGTCGCACGCCGGGGCCCTCAGCCTCAACGTCTTCGCGTACGTCTATGCGCGCCGCCACGCGTATGACGAGGATTTCAGCTTCGGCGCGGGGAAGGTCAACGCCCTGGGCGGGTTCACCGGTGCGATCCTGCTGGCCTTGTTCGCCCTCCTGATGGCGTGGGAGAGCGTGGGCCGGCTTCTGCACCCGGTGCCCATCATCGTCGATCAAGCCATTCTCGTGGCTGTCGTCGGGTTGGCGGTCAACGGCGCCAGCGTCTTCATCCTCCGGGTGGACGACCACCACGATCACGACGACTCCCATCACGCGCACCACCACGACCACAACCTGAAGGCCGCCTATTTGCACGTGCTGGCTGATGCGCTCACGTCCCTTCTGGCCATTGTGGCCTTGCTCTGCGCGAAATACCTGGGATTCATGTGGATGGATCCGGCGGTGGGAATTATTGGTGCCATCCTCGTTTCCAGTTGGTCGCTCGGCTTGCTGCGAACCACCAGCGGAATTTTGCTCGACAAGCAAGGTCCGAAAAGCATCCGGGACAGGATCAGGAACAGTATTGAACAGGATGACGACAGCCAGGTCACCGACCTCCATCTGTGGTCGATCGGTCCGAATATCTATTCCGTGGTCATCGCCATCGTGGCGCACGATCCTCTAACGCCCGGGCAATATAAGGATCGCATTCCCGAAAACCTCGGTCTGGTCCATATCGCCATCGAGGTGCATGCATGCCCGGCAAACGTCGTCGAGCAACTGCGGTGACGGGCTATCCCCACCCCAGCCGTCTCATGGGGCTATGCCAACTCGGCTCCCCCGGGCCGTACGTCCGTGGTTTGTCGGTTGTGAACAAGAATGTCCAAACAGCGGAAAACGGCGGGAGGACGTGACGTCGTCTGGATTGTTTTGAAGAAGGCGATGGAATATTCCGGTCAGTGGGCTTTACTGGCGGGAACGGTATGTTTCGGGATAAGACGCAAGAGCATCGCTTGTCTGAGGAGTTGGGCCACGTTTCGCACGCGGAGGCGCCGCATCAGATTAAACCGGTGGACTTCAACCGTCCGGACGCTGATATCGAGTTGTTCGCCGATTTCCCGATTCGTGTGCCCTTGGGCCACGAGGCGCAGAATTTCCTTTTGACGGGCAGTCAGCGAGAGAACTTCTCCGGGTTTTTCTTTCGAATTGCCTTTGTTCTCTCGAGACACGGACTTGACTTTGGCCATCAGAAACCCACGCGCGTTTTTCGGCATTGCCTTCGTCGATTGAAGTGGTCGTAAACTACCATAACTGGATTTTGGGAGACAACAGTTATTGGCTCGGCTAATCTTGTTGGGACTGCTGGCCTTCAACCATGTGACGAGCCGGCCGTTCAGAACCGCGCTCACCGTGGTCGGGGTCGGCGTTGGCGTGGCAGCCGCCCTTGCCATCGACCTGGCGAATCAAACCGTCTTTGAATCGTTTCAGCGAGCGGTCACTCAGGTCGTGGGAGAGGCGACGATTCATATCGCAGGGGCGGAACGTCGAATCGATGAACCCCTCATCGAACGGATTCGCCTGCACCCTGACGTCCAAGCGGTCCATCCGTACGTTTCCCAATCCGTCACCCTCGAAACGAGCGACGGGGTCACCCGCGCTAGCATGGTGTGGGGCCTGGACCTGTTGGAGGTACTCGGTGAAGAGACGGGCATGCGGCAATCTTCCGGTCAAGAGGACTTCTCGCTGGATCCCCTGCTTAGCCTGGAAGCGATCTTTGTGGATCACGAGTTGGCGACCAGCTTGGGCGTGGCCCGAGGTGATCCTGTGACGGTCCATCTCGGGTCACATCAATTCGAGGCCACCGTCAACCGGGTGTTGACCTTTACCGACGATGAAACGCGATGGCATTCCATGGCCCTTATGGATATTGCCGCCGCCCAGGTGCAATTGAGACGACTCGGTCGGCTCGATGGGGTGGACCTGGTGACGTCCCCGGGTGTGTCCGTGGATCGCGTGATTCAGGAACTGCAGGCACGTCTGGGCCCGTCCGTCCTAGTGACTCGTCCGTCCCAGCGCGACGCACAGGTGCAGCGGATGCTCACCGCGTTTCAACTGAATCTCGCCACACTCAGTATGGTTGGGCTTTTTGTCGGCGTGTTTTTGGTCTATAACGCCGTAGGATTTTCCGTGGTCCAATATCGACGAGAGATCGGCATCCTGCGAGCGATCGGCATGGTTCGGAGACACATTGCCCTGTTGTTTCTGGGTGAAGCGATCATCGTCGGGACCGTTGGCGGAGGTCTGGGAGCCGTGTTCGGGAGTGGGTTGGCCCATTGGCTGGTCGGGCTCGAACGGGAAACGGTCTCCGAACTCTATGGAGTCGCGACAATGGGAGACCTGCCGTTCACCCTGCCCGTGCTGTTGGAAGGCTGCTTCTTGGGCCTGTCGTTGTCCGTGATCGGGGCGTTGGCCCCGTGCCTGGAGGCGAGTCGAACCGCCCCGGCGCTGGCCATCGCGCCCGGACAATATGAAACCACGCGTCATCATCATGGCCGATGGACCATCCTGGCCGTGGGGGTCTTGGGTTTGGCGGGGTTGCTCTCCTTGCCCGGTCCGGTGAATGGCCTTCCCGTTTTTGGATATGCCGCGGCGTTTTGTGTTCTTCTGGGATGCACGCTGCTTGCGCCGCTGGGCATTCACCTGCTGAGTCTGGCGCCCGTTCCCCGATTCTCAAGGACAGGCTTCACTCCATCGTCGGGGTCCATGACCCGCCTGGCCGTGGATCAGATTGCCCGGGCTCCCGGTCGAAACAGCGTCACGCTGTCGGCTTTTATGGTAGGCATGGCCATCGTCGTGGGGGTGGGGGTGATGATCGAAAGTTTCCGGGATACCGTTGAGCGATGGATCGACCAGACCCTCATGGCGGATCTGGTGGTGACGCCACATGAAGAAGGACTGGAAGCCGACCCGCATGAGAACGTCTTTCGCATGTCACCTGAAATGGTTCAGCGTGCCAGGGCGGTGCCGGGCGTGGCAGCCGTGGATCCCTACCGTCAGATACGCATGCAAGTGGGCTCCGCCCAGGCCTACGTCGTGGCACGCGATCTGGCCCTTCACGCGGAACGGAGCCGGTACCTGTTCGTGGAGGACGATTCGTCCCGCCGGCTTCGCCAAGCCATTGAAGAACAGGGTGTGGTGATTTCGGAAGTGTTGGCCCATCGGCTCGGGGTCAACGCGGGTGACGTGCTGTCTTTGCCGACCGATGCCGGGCAAAAGGATTTTCCCGTGGTCGGAGTCTTTTACGATTACGCCACGGACGGCGGAAAGATCGTGCTGGACCGGTCGCTCTATGAACAATGGTGGGGTGATCGTACGGCAACGGTATTGGCGATTTACCTCGAACCAAACGCCGGCGACGAACGCGTGCGAGGCGATTTGAACACGGCGCTCGGCCCGCTCCTGCCGGTGTCGATCATCAGCAACAAGGAACTCAGGGCGCACATTCTTGAAATTTTTGATCGGACCTTTCGGTTGACCTATGGGCTGGAACTCGTCACGGTGATCGTTGGCCTCCTGGGGATTATCAATACGCTCTTGACGACCGTGGTCGAACGCCAACGGGAGTTGGCGACGGTTCGCGCGATTGGCGCCAGTCGCCGGCAAGTGCAAGGGCTGGTGGTGCGCGAATCGCTCTGCCTGGGCACGTTGGGGTTGGGCCTCGGGTTACTGGCCGGGCTCCTGCTCGCCACCTTGCTGATCAGCGTGATCAACAAACAGTCCTTTGGTTGGACCATTCACCTGACCGTTCCCCTCAAGACCATCCTGGAAGCCGTGCTCGTCGCAGGAATCACAGGGCTGCTCGCCGGGTATCTTCCGGCGCGCTGGGCCACCGATGGCGCGATTGCCGACGGGTTACGGTACGAGTGATGAGCAAATCGGCATTCATGCGTTTGCCCTCCGTTGCCTTCCTGTGGACGTTCCGCGCACCCCCGACGGCCCTGTGTCCCGTTCCCTTCTTCCACCTGCCACAAAGGAGAGACCTGCTCCTGTGACAAATAACGAGCATGCCCTTGCCTGCGAGCAGGGACGGAGCCGTTCCCCATCGTTGCCCCGCTCCATCAGGGAGAGGGAATGAAGGTTGGTCTTGATTGCGGATGTGGGCTGAGGTTCAGACCGTGGGCAGGTAATCTTTAATGAGGGTCATCAGTTCATCTTCTTCAACTTTGCCTTCGCGGGTCAGCAGTAAATTCCCTCGCGAATAGAGATGCGTGGTGGGATAGGTTGCGAACTGGTGCTGTTTCTTGATTTCCCGGCACCGGCCCGGCACGTGCATCTTGGCCTTTCCAATGCGAACGGAGGGCAGTTTCCGAGCGACCTCTGCCAGGACGGGATCATAGGCCGCACAGGGTTCGCAGGCGGCAATGCCATAGGCGACCACGGTCGCTTGGGCGTCTTTGAATGCTTTGTAATTGTCGTCCGTGACGTCTTCGACGGTTCCGGCCATCGTGGCTATCCCTTTCCCGTTCGTCAAAAATCAAGGGGGATCCCCTGTTCGTGGAGTCCCCCTTCAACGCGCTATGACGCTGCTGTCAGTTCAGCTTTTTCAAGGCTGCCAGAATTTCCTGGTCATCCCGAGCCGTTTTGATTTCCTGCACTTTGACGTAGGCCACGTTGCCTCCCTTATCCACAATCACCGTGGCTCGTTTGGAACAATTGAGATCCGGAAAATATAAGCCATACGACTTGCAGACCGTCCGATGCATATCGGCCAATAGGGTGTGTTTCAGGTCGAGGGAGTCGGCCCAGGCCTTATGCGAAAAGAAGCTGTCCGTGCTGATACCGAGAAGTTCGGCGTTCGCATCGGAGAAGCTCGGGAAGTCGTCCGTCAAACATTTGTTTTCATTCGTACAGACCGGACTCCAATCGAGGGGGTAAAACGCCAGGACCACGTTCTTTTGACCCTTAAAACTGCTTAACGTGACTTCGTTACCATCCTGATTCTTCAGGGTGAAATCGGGAGCAGCGTCGCCCACTTTTATTTCTGAAGCAACATCAGACATGAAACAGCCTCCTTCTTGCATTCGTGATGGATGATGGAATGTGGTGGAACTCGAGACCTTTTCGTTTGCAGGACGTTTTTCGTAGCACGCCTTTTCAAAGTTTGTCAACCAGGCAAAAGGCCCGGGGCTCCATGAGAAATTCCCGGCTCACCACACAATCGATGCGGTAGAAGCCGCTACTGGAAAAGCGGCCGCAAGAGAGCTTGTCTTTTGCCTCAACCAAGGGTATCGTCTTGGCTATACGCCTTATCCACTAGAGGATCTGATCATGCGCACGTTGCGGTCTCGTCTGCCCGTTTCGGAACCCAGCGGTCTGACCAAGCACTTCCTGTGGCCCGTCTTGATTGTCGGCGGCCTGGCGGTCGGGGGAACGGCGGCGGCGGTTTGGCATATGGCAACCGGACTCCCCTCGCTCGGGGGGCTCCGTGATTACCAGCCGAGCCTGATTACTAAGGTACACGCGGACAACCGCCAAGTCATCGGACAATTCTACGTGGAACGCAGAATTTTGACGCCCCTTCGTGACGTACCCCAGCATTTGATCGACGCCGTCATTGCGGTGGAAGATACCCGATTTTTTGAGCACCCGGGGTTGGACGTCTGGGGGATTCTTCGAGCCGCATGGACGAATTTCAAGCGTGGGGGAAAAGTTGAAGGCGCCAGTACGATCACCCAGCAACTGGCGAGATCCCTTTTCCTCACCCCGGAGCGGACCTTCCAGCGTAAAATACGGGAACTCTTCCTTGCCCTGAAAATGGAATTTATTCTGACGAAAAACCAAATTCTGGAGATGTATCTCAACCAGATCTACTTCGGCCATGGGGCCTATGGGGTGGGCACCGCGTCCTTAACGTATTTCGGGAAAGCGTTATCCGAATTGGATCTGCCCGAGTCGGCCTTTCTCGCCGGACTGCTAAAGGCCCCAAATACCTATTCTCCCTACAAAAAATACGGCCTCGCAAAGAAACGCCAGGAACACGTGCTGGGACGGATGGTCCAGGCCGGCTTTCTGACGGAGTCCCTCGCCCGGGAGGCGAGCGAGACCCCACTGGCCTTTACTCGTCAAGCCTTTGAACGCGTGGCGCCGTATTTTCTCGAAGACGTTCGCCAACACCTGGTCAACGAATACGGAGAAGCCATGGCGTATAAAGGGGGGCTCCAGGTGTCCACCACCTTGAACATTCAGATGCAACGTCTGGCCGAGCAGGCCATCAGGAATGGACTGCGTGCCCTCGATAAACGACAGGGCTGGCGCGGTCCACTCCGTCATGAGGAGCCGCCGGGAACGCTGCCAGAAGAACTGCCCGCGACTTTCCCTGCGTTTGGGGAAATCATGGAAGGCCGCGTCGTGACCGTCTCGGAAGAGGACGTGACGGTCCTGGCACACGATCTGGTCGGCACCATCACCTTACCGGATATGCTCTGGGCCGAGCGCCGGCTTTCCGAAGGCGCGTCCGTCACCGACGCGGAGGTGACTCCCGTTGTTTCGGCGCGGCAATTGGTCGAACCGGGCGACGTGATTGAAGTCTCGTTGAAATCGACCCGCAACGATACGATCCGGTTCCGGCTGGATCAGACCCCCCTGGTCGAAGGCGCGTTGATTGCGATCGATCCCAGGACCGGCGCGATTCGAGCGATGGTCGGCGGATACAATTTCGAACGGAGTCAGTTCAATCGCGCCTTACTGGCCATCCGGCAACCCGGGTCTGCATTTAAACCGATTATTTATGCCACGGCTATCGATCAAGGATTGACGCCCGCCACGCTCATTCTCGATGCTCCCGTGGTGTACGAGGAGGAAGAGCCCGGAAAAACCTGGAAACCGGAAAACTATGAAAAACGCTTTTTCGGCCCGATCACGTTGCGTGAAGCCTTACGCCATTCCAGAAACGCGGCCACGGTCCGCTTGCTCGAACAGATCGGCGTTCCCCGCGTCATCCGGTTTTCACGCGCACTCGGTATTCGAAGCTCCTTAAGCCCGGACCTGTCGTTGGCGCTTGGCTCCTCGGGCGTGACGCTTCAAGAGCTCACCGCGACGTATGGGGTGTTTGCCAACCAAGGACTGGCGTTGCAACCCTATACCATTTCCCTGATCAAAGATCAGCATGACCACATCCTGGAGCAACACGTGTTCGAACCCGCGCAAGTGGTCCCCAAAGAAACGGCCTATTTGATTACCCACATGATGATGGACGTCATTCAGAGCGGAACGGGCAGACGCGCCCGCTCGATCGGGCGCCCCCTGGCCGGCAAAACCGGCACCACCAACAGCTACCGCGACGCGTGGTTCGTCGGCTATGCGCCGAATCTCGTTGCCGGCGTCTGGGTCGGATTCGACAGCGTGGAGACGCTCGGAAAAGTGGAGTCCGGCGCCCATGCCGCCCTGCCTATCTGGACAGCCTTCATGACCGAGGCACTCAAACTCCTCCCGGTCCTGATTTTCTCGGTTCCTGAGGGGATTCAATTCGTCGAGGTCGATCAAGAAACCGGCACGCTTGTCGATGAACCCTCAAAAGGCACCACGATGGAAGTCTTTGCGGACGGAACGATTCCCCAACGGCCCAGCCGCCGCCCGGTCGAGCCCTTGGATTTCTACGAGCTCGATCAACTCGACCAGCCTGTCGACATCGACTAGGGGCGGAGGGAGCAAGGATTTGCCAAGGGGGTGTGGGATGAGTCCGAGGGGTTTGTGCCGTAGAAGTGTTGGCCCCGGGGCAGCCGAGCGCGGCCGCGATCCATGCAGCAGTCCCATCCCTTTCTTTGTGGAATCGGGCATGTTATGTTCGGGACGCACATGGGAGACCACGTTGCAAGAGCAGCGGTTGGCTTGGGCATTGTCAGCGCATGAGAGAATACGTACAGGGATGACGCGAGGATAGCCGAGCTGGCGCCTATGGACGGAACACTCAACAAATCTGAAATCGGCACCATCGATACGGCCATCGTCCTCGCTTCGTCAGGTCTCTTTGACTTGGTGGGCGGGGACGCTCATTTCTCCGTCGGGGCGTTGACCCGCGTCGGTGGGATGACGCTCTTTCAACGAGCCGTGTTTACCCTTCAGCATGCCGGGATTTCACAGATTCTGACGTTGGTGGGTCAGGAGGAACAACCGCTTCGCTCGCTGATTCACGGCGATCATCGTCTTCACGTGGCGATTCGTTGGCTGCCTATTCGGGAATTTCCTCCATCAGATCCTCAGACGTGGGCAATCCTGGGGAGTGAGATGAAGGGATCGTGTCTCATTCTCGGTTGTCACATGGTCTTCTCGTCATCGTTGATTGAGTCGCTAAGGGAGGAAGGGCAAGAGGGACAGGCCGTGGTGGCCGTGGGCCGGCCGGGTGAATACGGGTGGAGTGGAAATCCGGGCGTGGTGATGCGGGCTGATCCTCATACGGGCGGGCCCGTCGCACGAGTCGTCTTTTGTGACCGGGAGAGCAGCAGGATGGAACACGTGGGGTTTGAAGAAGGCAAGGGTTTCGCCCGGGCCGCGGATCTAGTCGTCTTGCCGGCCAGGTTATTGGGGATATCCGGTACCTGGAGCACTCCGGAAACGAGTCCGATCCGGTTGGCGTTGGAGCAGGCGGCTGCGGAAGGTGTCGTGCAAACCCTGTCTGCTTCGTCCCATGGCTATCAGGACGCCCGAGGGCCCGGTGGACTCCAGAAAGCGGAACGCACGTTGTTCCGTTCCTTGCAAAGCGTGAAAGGCACCCTCGATGGATTTATGGATCGCTACGTGAATCGGAGGGTATCCAGGCCGTTAAGCCGGCTGTTTATGAAACTGGGATTCTCTCCCAATATCATTACCCTGTTGTCGATGGTCCTCGGCCTCATGGGTGCGGCATGTTTTGCCATGGGCTCGTATCGGTCGGGTATTCTTGGGGCTTTCCTGTTTCAACTCGCGGTGATTATGGATTGTTGCGATGGAGAAGTGGCGCGGCTCACCTTTGCGGAATCCCGGTTGGGACAGGAGTTGGACCTTGTCTCGGACAATATCGTGCACATGGCCGTCTTTGCGGGAATTGCCTGGGGAACGTACCAGGAAAGTCCCGTGCACTCCGGCTACCTTCCGCTGCTCTTAGGCGCGATTGCGGTGGTCTCAACCGGGTTTTCTCTGTGGTGCGTGAATCTGGTCAAGTCGCTGAAAACCAACGCCTTGTATTGGCGACGCTTGCGTCAAACCTACCGAACCCGTTTCGATTTTATCCTTGAGCGTGTGGCCAATCGGGATTTTTCCATTGTGGTGCTGGCATGTGCCTGTGTTGGCGTGCTGCCATGGTTTTTGTGGCTCGTGGCCGCAGGGACAGGTGTGTTTGCGCTCATGATGGCCTGGAGCCTGTATCGAGTGGTGGCCTTTCAGCGATCCTGACCGGTGCTTGAGGCGTTCTCCCGGTCGAATCGGCACGTCCTTTTTCCCCCTCACCCCAGCCCTCTCCCTCAAGGGGAGAGGGAGTTTGAATTGTCACCGAATGAGTGACCAATGAACATTCTTTCTCCCATGTCTACTGAATTCATCCCATGATTCGATGGTTGCTTCTTGCCGTGGGTCTCGTGGTCTTGGGCGGGTTGCTCTGGCACATCGGCCTGTTCCAGGTCTGGGAGACGATGGAGCACGTCGGCTTTGTCGCTTTCTGTATCGTTCTTACCCCACTCCTGGTGGTGTATCTGCTCGATACGTATGGATGGTTTCTGACCCTGGGGCAGTGGGCGAGACGGGTGGGGTTTGTCCGGTTGTTCATGGTGAGGATGGCCGGGGAAGCCATTAACGTCACGACCCCGACGGCGATGCTCGGCGGCGAGCCCGTGAAGGCGTACCTGCTGACACGCTATGAGGTCCCCATGGTCGAAGGGTTGGCATCCGTGGTGACGGCCAAGACCATCATGGTTATTGCCCAGATCCTCTTCATGTTGTTGGGATTGGGCGTGACGTTGTGGCTTGTAGGGGCGGGCGAGTACAACGTCCTGCTTGCTGTCGTCAGCCTGGGTCTGCTTGGCTTTGGCGTCTTCCTGTTTCTCATTCTCCAGCGCTATGGAATTGGAATGGGGCTGTTGACGGTGGCCGACACGTGCAGGATTCGGTCTCGACGACTGGAGGCCGCCCGCCCGCAGTTGTTGGAGTTGGATCAAACGATTCGAACCTTTTACCGGCAGCGCCGTCGGACGTTTCTGTTGTCACTGGGTGTCCACTTTGTTGCGTGGTTGACGGAACTGTTCGAAGTGTATGCGATCCTCTATTTCCTGGGAGCGGAGGTCGGCTGGCTGTCGTCGTTGTCCATCGCCGCGATTGCGGTGCTGATCAAGGGAAGCGTGTCGTTCGTTCCCGGGGGGCTGGGGGCGCAGGAAGGCGGCTATCTTTTCTTATTGGTGGCCTTGGGGTACGGCGAGCTGACGGGGATCACTTTTGCCCTGATCCGCCGGATCCGCGAACTCCTCTGGATTCTGATCGGGCTCGTCTTTCTGGCCGTGCTCCGGGATAAAGCTCCGCTTGCCGCGACGTCGTAAGGAAGCGAGGGGTAGGTCGGATTAGCGCAGCGTAATCCGACAATCCCAACCGCTTAAAACGCCTCAGCTGTCTCGGTTGACCATGTAATCGGCCACGACGATGAGAGCACGCTTGGCAGTGGAATCTTCAAAGGTGGTGAGATTCGAGAGAGCGGTCTCGATGTATTCCCGTGAACGAGCCCTAGTGTATCGCAACGATCCATGCTGGTGCATGTGTGCGGTGAGTTGAAGCAAATCCTCTTCTTCAACGGTGTTGCGTTCGATTTTGGCGACCAGGCTCCGCCGGTTGTCGGCCTGCAGACACGGCAACCCGTGGATCAGCGGCAGGGTGACCATCCCCTGCATCAAGTCTTGTCCGAGGGCTTTCCCAAGGTTCTTTTCATCGGCCGTGTAATCGAGCCAGTCGTCGGCCAATTGAAAGGCAATACCCAGGTTTAACCCGAATCGATACAACGCTTCCGCTTGAAGTGGAGAGACTCCCCCCATCAGACCGCCCACCTTGCACGCGGCTGCCAACAAGGCGCCGGTTTTGTATTCGACAATCCGTAGATACTCCGATTCGGACAGCAGCGGTTGCCGGTTGGCGCACAATTGAAGAATTTCTCCTTCCGCCAATCTCTTGCAGGCCAGGGCCATGGCATCATTGACTTCGTGGTTCTTAAACGCGGCAATATGATGCATCGCCCGTGAGTACAGGTAGTCACCGGCCAGAATGCTGGCCCGATTGCCCCAAAGGCGTCGAGCCGTCGGTCGCCCGCGGCGAAGAGCCGCTTCATCCAGCACGTCGTCATGGAGCAGGGTCGCCGTATGGATGAATTCGATGAGGCTGCCGAGAACCAGGTCGTTGTTGGGGATGTAGCCCGTGAGTCGCGAACAGAGACTCAACAGGAGAGGACGAATGCGTTTGCCGCCCCCTTCAAGAATGTGGGCGGCAATTTCGTTAATGAGCGGAGCTTCGGAATTGAGGTTGCGACGAATGTGCGATTCAATTTCTTCAAGGTCCTGGCGATACAGGTCCCATACCTCCTCCATCGTCAGGGAATTTTGAATGGCTGGTTGTCCATTGCTCATTTCGGCGATCCTATGTGAGGGTCCGGTCTTTGTCAAGATTGTAGGGGCGGTGTCCGTCCTGGAGGCTGTCTTGACACTTTTTTCCCGTATCCAGTAGATTTCCATCTTGTCTCCGTTGCTCCTCGGATTTCCTTCTTCGGTTCCTAAGTCAGGCGAAATGAGGCGGGGTTGAGCAAGCAAGAGGCGCCTGACTCGACGTTTGTGAGACGAGCCCCTAATTTTAATATGAGTCACCAACGACCCCCATACGGACTACCCCCCAAACAGGGACTCTATGACCCGCGATTCGAGAAGGACGGTTGCGGCATCGGCTTTGTCGTCAACATCAAAGGGCACAAGTCGCACGAAATCGTCGAAAAATCGTTGGATGTCTTGAAGAATTTGTATCATCGCGGGGCACAGGGTTGCGATCCGTGTACCGGCGACGGCGCGGGCATTCTTCTGCAAATATCCCATGAATTTTTCAGGCGCGCCTGTCAGGACGTCGGCCTGCACCTGCCCGAGTCGGGTGGCTATGGGGTGGGCATGGTGTTCCTGCCGCAGGATGAACCGCTTCGCCAGCAATGTGAAGGCCTCTTCGAATCAATCATTCGTGAAGAGGGGCTGCGGTTTTTGGGATGGCGCGATGTGCCGGTGAAACTCGAATACGTCGGTACGCTGGCCCAAAAGACCCTTCCTCACATCCGACAGTTTTTCATTGCACGCGATATCCTGAACGAGGCCCAGTTTGAACGGAAGTTGTACGTCGTTCGGAAACGCATAGCCCGGGCGATTCGCGAGTCCGCGTTGGTGGAACGCGGTCGAGTCTATATCTGCAGCCTGTCCTCCAATACCATCGTCTATAAAGGCATGCTGTTGCCGGAGCAACTCGGCTGTTTTTTCCCGGACCTGGCTGATGCCAGCATGGTCTCGGCCCTGGCGCTCGTGCATTCCCGTTTCAGCACGAATACGTTCCCCACCTGGTCGTTGGCGCATCCCTATCGGTACATGGTGCACAACGGCGAAATTAATACGTTGCGCGGGAACGTCAATTGGATGCGCGCGCGTCAGGGGCGCTTGGCGTCCGACCTGTTCGGTGACGATCTCGAAAAACTTTACCCCATTGTCTATGAGGAACAGAGCGATTCGGCATGCCTGGATAATGCGGTGGAATTTCTCGTGATGGCCGGCAGGTCCCTGCCTCATGCCATGATGATGTTGATTCCTGAACCGTGGGTCGGGAACCCGCACATAGATCTGAACAGGCGGGGCTTCTACGAATATCACGCCGCGATGATGGAGCCCTGGGACGGTCCGGCGGCCGTCGCGTTTACGGACGGCAAACTGATCGGAGCCACGTTGGACCGGAACGGATTACGGCCCTGCCGGTATCAAGTGACCACGGATGATCTGGTGGTCCTGGCGTCCGAGGCCGGAGTCTTGCCGACCGACGTGAAGAACATTCGTGAAAAAGGGCGGCTCCAACCTGGGCGCATGTTCTTAGTGGATACGGTGCGGGGCCGCATCATCGACGACGAGGAAATCAAGGCGGAAATGGTCGGGCGTAAGCCTTATCGCTCCTGGGTGACCCAGTATCGGGTGTCGTTGGATGAGCTGCCTGAACCGTTGAGTGTGCCTCAACCGGATCATCCGACTCTCCGCCAACGACAGCAGGTATTCGGCTATACCATCGAGGAAATCAAGATGGTGTTGTCGCCGATGGGGATCAACGGTGAAGAGCCCGTTTCGTCCATGGGCACGGATACCCCCTTGGCGGTGCTGTCCAATCGGCCGCTTCTGTTGCCCAAATATTTCAAACAGCTCTTTGCCCAAGTGACGAATCCCCCTATCGATCCCATCCGGGAACAGTTGGTCATGTCGCTGGTCACGAATATCGGACCGAAACCCAATCTGTCGGCCGAGACGCCGGAGGCCTGTCGCCGGATCAAGGTCCAGCAGCCGATTCTGACGAACGCCCAGTTGCAAAAGATCCGGGAGATCGAAGATCCCCATTTCGTCAGCCAGACGTTGCCCCTGTTGTTCCGCGTGGCCGACGGACCTGATGGATTGGGGGCGGCCGTGGACCAACTGTGCCAGGAGGCATCCAGGGCCATTAAACAGGGCTTTAAGTTCTTGATCCTGAGTGATCGCGGGGGGGACGAGGAGTGGGCGGCGATTCCCAGCTTGTTGGGCATTGCCGCAGTGCACCACCATTTGGTGCGTGAGGCCACGCGAACGGAAGTCGGCCTGATTCTCGAGACCGGCGAGCCGCGAGACACGCATCATTTTGCGTGTTTGATCGGATACGGCGCCGGCGTGGTCAATCCGTATCTCGTCTTTGAAACCTACAAGGACCTGGAACGCGAAGGCTATTTGCCGGAAGGCATCGACGCGGAGACCGCGTCGGGAAAATTCATCAAGGCCGTCAACAAGGGCCTGCTCAAGATCTTTTCGAAAATGGGGATTTCCACGGTGCAGTCCTATTGCGGCGCGCAGATCTTCGAAGCCGTCGGGCTGAATGAGGAACTCGTGAACCGGTACTTCACGGGCACGCCCTCACGCGTTCAGGGGATGGGCATACGGGAACTTGCCGAAGAAACCCTGCGGCGTCATCAGGCCGCGTATGAACCGGTTCCCATTCGGCAGTTGGACTTCGGCAGCGAGATTCATTATCGCATCCAGGGCGAGCATCACAATTGGAATCCGGAGACCATCTACACGCTGCAGCACGCGACCCGTACCAACGATCCCGGGACCTACGAAGCCTATGCCCAACTGGTAAATGACGAAACCCAACGGCGTTCGAATTTGCGCGGTCTGTTTGATTTCAAATTTCTCCCGGATCCTCTGCCGTTGGAAGAAGTGGAACCCGCCCGGGAAATCGTGAAGCGGTTTACCACCGGCGCGATGTCCTATGGGGCCATCAGTAAGGAAGCCCATGAAACGCTCGCGATCGCGATGAACCGGATCGGAGCCAAGAGTAACACGGGTGAGGGAGGGGAAGATCAGGAACGCTTTATCCCGTTGCCGAATGGCGATTCGAAGAGTTCGTACATCAAACAGGTGGCCTCCGGCCGGTTCGGGGTCACGGCGAATTATCTGGTCAATGCCAAAGAACTGCAAATCAAAATGGCGCAGGGAGCCAAACCCGGAGAAGGCGGCCAGTTGCCCGGTCATAAGGTGGACGAAGTCATTGCCAGGATGCGGTTCTCCACGCCCGGCGTGGGACTCATCTCCCCGCCGCCGCATCATGACATTTATTCGATCGAAGATCTGGCCCAGCTCATTTTCGATTTAAAAAACTCGAATACCGACGCGGACGTGTCCGTGAAGCTGGTCGCGGAAGTCGGCGTGGGCACGGTGGCCGCGGGGGTGTCCAAAGCGCACGCCGATAAGGTGTTGATCAGTGGCGATGCCGGCGGCACCGGGGCGTCTCCCCTGTCGTCGATCAAATATGCCGGGGTTCCCTGGGAGTTGGGCCTGGCGGAAACCCATCAAACCCTCGTTCTCAACGACCTGCGGGGACGCATCAAAGTCGAAACCGACGGACAGATGAAAACCGGCCGCGACGTCGTGGTGGCGGCGTTGCTCGGGGCCGAGGAGTTCGGATTTTCCACCGCGCCGTTGATTGTCGAAGGCTGCATCATGATGCGGAAATGTCATCTCAACACCTGCCCGGTCGGAGTCGCGACCCAGGATCCCGAACTCCGCAAACGGTTCGCGGGCCAACCGGAGCACGTGGTGAATTTCTTCTTCTTCGTGGCGGAGGAGGTGCGGCGGTTGATGGCGCAACTCGGGTTCCGCACGTTTCCGGAGATGATCGGCCGCAGTGACAAATTGCGAGTGCAAAAAGCCATCGACCATTGGAAGGCGAGCGGATTGGATCTCTCGCCCCTGCTGTGGAAGCCGGACGTCGGGTCCGAGGTGGCGACCTACAACGTTCAACCGCAAGATCACGGGTTGAATAAAGTGTTGGACGTGCAGTTGGTGCGACTGTGTGAGCGGGCCATCGAACGGCGGGAAAAGGTGACCCTGGATTTGCCGATCCGTAACACCGACCGGACGACCGGAACGATTCTGTCCAGTCGTATCGCCCGGAAATACGGTGAAGAAGGGTTGCCCGAAGATACCATTACCATCAACTTCAAGGGGTCCGCCGGCCAATCGTTCGGCGCCTTTTTGGGGAAGGGCATCACGCTTCGTCTCGAAGGCGAGTCGAACGACTACCTGGGGAAGGGGCTCTCCGGCGGCAAGATCATCGTGACCCCGCCCCAAGGCGCCACGTTCCAGCCCGAAAACACGATTCTGATCGGCAACACGTCACTGTACGGGGCCACTCGCGGCGAATGTTATTTTTATGGGACGGCCGGTGAACGGTTTGCGGTGAGAAACAGCGGCGTCCGCACGGTGATCGAGGGAACCGGGGATCACGGGTGCGAGTACATGACCGGGGGCGTGGTGGTGGTGCTGGGCAAAACCGGCCGCAACTTTGCCGCCGGGATGTCGGGTGGTGAAGCCTACGTCTGGAACGAGGACGGGAAATTCGAGTCCCGGTGTAACCTCGGGATGGTGGAATTGGAAAAGGTCGTGGAGCCCGCGGACGTGCAAACCCTGAAGACCATGATCGAGAATCATGCGCGCCATACGGGCAGCCGCAGGGCCCGGACGATACTGGATTCCTGGCAGATGATGCTTCGCCACTTTGTCAAGGTGATGCCGTTGGATTACAAGCGCGTCCTGGCGGAACGCAAAGCGGCGATGAAAAAAGGAATCCGGGAGCAAGAGGTGGGTGTCCATGGCTGATCCCCGCGGGTTTATGCACTTTGCGAGAGAAACGCCGCCCCGGCGTTCGGTCGAACTGCGGGTGTTGGATTGGAAGGAAATGTATGAACCGTTTCCCGAGGAGAAACTGCGCAACCAGGGTGGGCGGTGCATGGATTGCGGGGTGCCGTTTTGTCAGAGTAACACCGGATGCCCGGTGATCAACCTGATTCCCGAATGGAATGATATGGTGCATCGTGGCCGGTGGAAGGACGCCCTGAAGGCGCTCCATTCGACGAATAATTTTCCCGAATTTACCGGTCGCCTGTGCCCGGCGCCGTGCGAATCGGCTTGCGTGCTGGGGATCAATGCCGATCCCGTCTCCATCCGCGTCATTGAATGGAACATCATCGACCGCGGGTTCGACGAACAGTGGATCGAACCGGTCATGCCGGTGGCCAAAACAGGTAAGTCCGTGGCGATTGTCGGGTCGGGCCCCGCGGGCCTGGCCGCGGCTCAACAATTGGCCCGGGGGGGACACAGTGTCACCGTGTACGAAAAAGCGGACCGTCTCGGCGGGTTGCTGCGCTACGGCATTCCGGATTTCAAGATGGAAAAATGGGTCATCGACCGGCGGTTGGACCAGATGATCGCGGAAGGCGTGAAGTTCGAAACCAACGTGACCGTCGGCGTGGACGTCACGGGAGACGACCTGAGTCGGCGGTTCGATGCGGTATGTCTGGCGCTGGGGGCTGAACAGCCGCGTGATTTGCCGGTGCCCGGTCGTGACATGAACGGGATCCACTTTGCCATGGAGTATCTCATCCAACAGAACCAGATGAATGCCGGGGACAGCCTGCCGGTCGAACAGATCACCGCCAAAGACAAACGGGTGGTGATTATCGGTGGTGGTGACACCGGATCCGACTGTTTGGGGACTGCGCATCGTCAAGGGTGCAAGTCGGTTCATCAGTTTGAGCTGTTGCCGGAGCCGCCTCCTGATCGTGCGGAGTCCACGCCGTGGCCCTTGTGGCCCATGCAGCTTCGTACCTCCCATGCCCATGAAGAAGGCTGCGACCGGCAGTGGAGCGTCTCGACCACGAAGTTCTCCGGTGACAACGGCCACATCAGCAAGCTGCACGCTCATCGAATCTCGTTTGAGGGTGGCAAGTTCATCACGGTCCCCGGCACGGAATTCCAGATGGGGGTCGATTTGGTTCTCCTGGCCATGGGCTTCACCGGACCCGTCAAGAACGGACTGCTGGATAGCTTGGGCGTGGAGTACGACGCTCGTGGGAACGTGGCGGTGGACCGGAATTTCATGACCGGCAAAGAGGGCATCTTTGCCGCCGGGGATACCAAACGCGGGGCCTCGCTGATCGTCTGGGCCATTGCAGAGGGCCGCAAGGCCGCTGCCGGGATCGATGCCTACCTCAGGGCGGGGCACAGTTTGACTGTTGCGTCCCGCTCGCCTTTGTGATTTTCTCTCCTGCTCCAGCGCGTTACAAGAACCGGAATTTCGTATCAATAACCTCTTCTTCTGTCATCCTCGATCCCTGATTAAGAACGTCAGGGACAGGCTATTCTTAATCGAGGATCCAGGGTCTTTGCTCTTTTCGTCGTCCGTGAAGACGCGGGGACGGCACGTAGGTCGTCCCCTACGAAGACAGAGACAGGCCGTCTGGCGCCTTCCTTCCTCTCCCCAAGGCGGGAGAGATCCGGGCCAAGGGGTCTAGGAGTCCTCCGCGGAGTCCTCCGGTTGTTGGTCGATAGCCTTGGGCGCGGTTCTTTCTTCCGGATGATCAAGGATTCGCCGAATGACCTGAATCAACCGACGTTCGATCTCCGTGACTTCTTCTTCGCCAACCTCGATGATGGTTCCCCCCGGGGTCATCTCTTCATACTCGGCCTTGACCTTCAAGGCGGTTTCGTTGTCGGGTCGCGCTTCCAATTCCATCAGGTATTGGTTCCGGTAACCGGGGACCTCGAGCGAGGCCGAGGGTGAGGTTTTTCGTTCCGTGATAAACACCGATTTCTGGTCGGTTTCCATTTTCGCCATCAACGTGTACCCATTGTTCGCCAAGGCCTGTAAGGCAGCTTTGGTCACGTCCGGCAATTTGTATGACAGCGTTTTCGCCTTCGCCGTCTGGTTGTTGGCTTGAAGGGCTTGCCGAACAAGTTCTCGTTGCTTGCGCAACCATTGGGCATCGTTTTTGAATTTTTGACCGTCTGCCTGCAGTTTCCGGTTTTCTTGCGTTAAGGCCGCGATTTGTTGAAGGAGGTCCTGTTTTTCGGTGGAGAGGCCCTGACCGGTTTGTTGCGCGCGTTCGAATCGCTTGCGCAGTTTTTGGGTTTCCGCGTGCAGTTTCCGATTCTTGGCGGTGACGGCCGCGACTTGTTGAAGGAGGTTTTGTTTTTCAGTGGAAAGGCCTTGGCCGGTTTGTTGCGCGCGTTCGAGTTGTTTCGCAAACTCGTCCTCGTTCTCCCGAAGCTCCTGATTGAGCCGATCGATCTGTTCCTGCAGGACCCGGTTTCCTTCTTGAAGGGTCGTCATCAAGCTCTCTTGTTTAACGATTTGTTTTTTGAGCCGTTCGTTTTCCTCGATCAGGGGCGTGTTGTCGGGCGGGCATCCGGTCAATAGGACCCAGGCCAGGCTTATGAGGGAACCCCGGATCAAATGACGGCTTAGCGTTGATAGGCTTGGCCGCTCAAACATCACAACAGGGTGCCAGCTTCTTGTGGGCGCTTTCGCCAAAGAGAACATGTTACACTTCACAGCAAAGCCCGCCTCCGTTGATTTTGATTGTAGGAGCCTTCAAAGGCGAATGCAAATCCGGCGGCGACTACGCGCCAGCCAAGGGAAGACGATTTGTGCAGCATATTATTCTAAAAACCGTTGCGGTTCCTCCCCTCGGGTGTAATTGTTCCATTTTAGGGGACCCGGAATCCAGTGAGGCGGTCATTGTCGATCCGGGAGGGAATCCTGAGCAACTGCTTGCCGAAGTGCGGCGTCTCGGGCTGACAGTCGTTCGGATTTTGCACACCCACGCCCATTTTGATCACTTTTTGGCCTCCGGTGACATTCAGAAAGCCACCCGGGCGCCGATGTGTTTACACCCCCATGACGAGGCGTTGTGGAAGATGCTTGACGTTCAATGCCAGGCCTTTGGGGTACCGTATATCCCCGCACCGGATCCGGATTGTTGGATTCAGGATGGGGAGACAGTGTCATTCGGGAACGTCTCCGCACAGGCGTTACATACGCCGGGACATACGCCCGGGTCGCTCAGTTTTTATGTTGCCGGCCAACAGTTGCTCCTGTCGGGCGATACCCTGTTTCGTGGCGGGATCGGACGAACGGATTTGTGGGGAGGCGACGCGCGTGCCATCCAGTCTTCCATCCGGGAGCGACTGTTTTCCCTGGATCCTGCCACGCGCGTCATTCCGGGACACGGCCCGGCGACACAGATCGGACTCGAACAGGAGTATAACCCGTTTGTGGCGGGATAATACGTGCACGAAATACCAGGGGACCTCTAATCGGGGAGCAGAGGTCCCACTAAAGGAGCCAGTTATGCGACATCTCCTGTTTCTTTTTGTCGGATGTTTGGCAATCGGCGCCTTCCAGGTTCAGGCGCAAACCCTCGCTCCATCCGGGCAAGTCAAAGTGGAAAACGTGAAAGTCGTTTGGTCGGAGGTAGGGCCCGTCGTGTTATTGACGGCACGGGAGTCCGTGATCCCCATTTTCGTGGACCCGACGGTGGCGGGGTCCATTCAGGGGGCGTTGACCGGGGAAAAATCACTTCGCCCGTTGTCTCACGATCTCATGCACACCATTTTGCAGGCCTACGGCATGACGGTCGTGGAAGTCCGGATCAGCTTGAAAAAACAGGTCTATTTCGGCGAGTTGTTGATGGCCGTCGGTGGTCAAACCAAAGTCTTTGATTGTCGTTCTTCAGATGGAATTGCCTTGGCGATTCATTTCGGCACGCCCATATTTGTCGAAGAAGCGCTGTTGGAAAAAGCCCGAAAAGGGGAGGAGCCGAAAGACGGGCAAATTGTCTTGTGACGCTAAGGTTCCACGACGATATCGACCACGGTGGGTTCGCTGTCGGCCCCCTGGACGTCCGTGACCCTGAGGGAAAAGCGAAAGAGACGGGGTTCGACGACGAACGGCGCGAAAAAGCGGGCTTTGGCCGAATCGGGATCCAGCAGGGCGATTTTGCTGCCTCGAATTTGCGACCAGGAATATTGCAAGGAGCCGCCTTCCGGGTCATAGCTTTTGAGGCCGTTGAGGACGACCGTCTCGCCTGAATACACGTTCTGGGTGGGACCCGGGTCCCCCACGGGTGGCTGGTTTGGTTCGGTATTGACTTCCACGAGGACATCCAGCTTTTTTTCGATCCCGCCATTTTTCACGGTCACCGTCGTGGTGCCGTTGCCCACCAGCCGGAGCCGTCCGTTCTCGTTGATGGTGATCACGGTTTCATCGTCCACGTGATAGGTCGTCCCCGCGGCTGCGCTACGAATCGTTCGTATGGCGCCGTCCGAATACCGTCCCACCACGGGAAGGTTGATCATCTTTCCCAGAAAATCCAGTTGATCATAGACCCGCACGGCGCTCGCCCGCCCGAATTTCAAGGGTTTGTCCGTTTGAAAATCGATTTCTTCCAACGAGCCGTGGGGTTGGATGGTGAGGAGCACTTCGTCGAAGACCGCCCATTCTTCGTCGTCGGTTTGCCGGTTTTCCTGTTCGGCCACGGCCAGCAGGCGGTAGAGCCCCGTGGCGGCTGGAGGCGGACGCAGGTTCGCTCCGAACGGCGGGGCCGTGGCGATTCCGGCCAACTTTTCCTCGACGAATGCCTTGAGCATGTCTTCCTGTTCCCCGTACCAATAGAACCTGACTTTGGTAATGCCTGTGACCGCCCCCAAGTCGAGGGCCACGGCAACGCGTTCATTTGAAGAGTGACTGCTGCCGTTTTTCGGTTGTTCGATGGAAAAGGCCGCAGCCTTCGGCAGCATTTCCGTCAGAGGCAGGATGAGGGAGAAGATCAAGTTCAGGGCAACGGGGAGGAGGACTCGCATGGCTGCCGCACCGCGACTCGACGCAACGTTTAGCACGCCTTCACTTTACTTCGGGGAAAGGGAGGATGCAAGGGAAAAGTCAAAGGGCAAGTGACTGCCGGTCAAGGTCGGCTTGTCCGGAAGACGGCAAATCGTTGTTTGACGTGGGGAAAATGGTCTTCTCAAGCGCGGAGAGCAGTCCCTGCCGGCGGATTTTTAGAACCTGTTGCGTCCTTGCAGATTTCCAAGTGGCAGTGCGTTCGACGGTCTTAGCTTAGGTAAGTGGGAACGGACTCTTGGCACTATTCCGGCACCGTTTTAGTTGCGCTGTAGAATCTGCTGTGCGTTTGTCCGCAGGGCGTGCATCTTTTTGTCGGCGGGATTGACGGCAAGCGCCCGATCCAGGATTCGAATGGCGTCCGCGGGCCTGCCCATTTCAAGGTACGTCACGCCCATGTTGTAGTGTATATTCGAATGTTCGGGATCGATCCGCAGCACGGTTCGATACAGTTCGAGGGCCTCCGGGTAACGCTTCTGCCTGACCCGCAGCGCCGCCAGATTATTCAGCGCGTCCGCGTCGCGCGGATCGATCTGCAACGCGCGCCGATAGTGCTCATCAGCTTCTTGTAATCGTCCCTGGCTGTAGAAGATGCGGCCCATGTTGCTGTGCGTGCCCGGATATTCGGGATCGGAGCGCAGCACGGCCCGATACAGTTCGAGGGCCTCCGGGTAACGTTGCTGCATGGCGCGTAACAGCGCCAAACGACTCCACACCTGTATGGAGTCCGGATCGATCTGCAAGGCGAGTGCATAGTGTTTATCGGCTTCCTTCAGGCGTCCCTGATCCCGGAACACGGATCCGATGCTTTTGTGCAGATACAGAGAATCCCGCCGATTGCGGGATCGCTCCAGGGCGGAACGGTATGCGGCCACGGCTTCGTCCAGACGCCCTTGCTCGTGATAGGTATCGCCAAGGCTGCGGTACGGGGCCTCCGCCTGCGGGTTGAACGAGATGATATGGCGGTTGAAAGTTTCTACGTCCCGGTAGATTTCCGCTTGGCGCCAAGTGACCGTTCCCAACACCACCAACAAGCCCATCGCCAGGACCCAGCCCCCCCTTCTCAGCGTCTTCGGCAGCTTGCCCGCGCCGCAGACGCCAAGCCCGATGAGAACACCGAGCACCCCGATCCCGGCCAGGTATTGAAATCGGTCCGCAACCAGGGAAAGACGCATGAAGCTAAAGTCCACGAAGCCGAGCACTGGCGACAGCGTGACCGCGAAGAACAGCGCGCCGGTCAGCGGTCCGCGACCCACCCATCGGCGGCCGAGCCACAACAACGCCGCTACCGCCAAGCAAGCGACGACGTATCCCCAGGCCAGCGGATCCGCGGCGTGCACCTCCCAACGTGGGTACAGCACGCTCAAATCGGTCGGCCACAGGAGCTTGCCCGCGTAGAACCACAGGGCGCGCGCCGCGATCAGCACCCGCTCGACAAACGAATAGTCGTACGAGACCCATCCCTCGAAGCGCGTCAAGAACGCCAAATCGAGCGCCGTGATGCCCACCGCCAGTACGAAGAACGGCAGCACGCTCGATATGTCGGACCCGGTCACGCGGCCCTGCTTCCACCAATGCCAGAGCAGCAGCGATACGGGCAACGTGACGACGATGGACTTGCTCAGAAGTCCCAGTCCGAACAGCGCCAACGCCCAAACGAAATGCGCGCGGCGTCGCTCTGCGACGAAGCGCAGGTAGGTGAGCACCGCGGCAAGGTAGAAAAAACCGGACAGAAGATCCTTGATTTCGATCACCCAGGCCACCGACTCGACATGCAGCGGATGCACCGCGAACACCGCCGCCACGAGCCACGCGCCCTGAATCTCCAGGCGCAGCATGAGCCGCCACAGCAGCAGCGTGTTGACCGCGTGTAACAGCACGTTGATGACGTGGTAGCCGGCCGGATCGAATCCCCACAGCTTGTGCTCCAGCCACAGCGTCGTGTACACGACCGGCCAATAGTGATTTTCCTGTTTGATAAACGGCGGAACGAACCAGATGTCCCACAGGCCGGACCAAAGTCGAATTGCCTCGGAACTGGTCCATATGGGGTCGTCCCACAGAAAGCCGGCCGAAAATGCGGGAAAATAGCTGACGACGACCAGCAGACACAACGCCAGTGGTCCTGCTCCCCGCAGCAGAATTTCGCGCGATGCCGGTAGCTCGTGTCGGGGTGGTTCTCTTGGCGACACGGCAATTCGCTGCGGGGGGGAGGGGGGAGACCGGTGTCGCGTAGCTTTCGATTTTTTTCTGGTCATTCTTGTCTGTGTTCAGTCATTCGTTGCCCATTTCCACGGCTTCCTTCTGTGCCCCGGTGCCCCGCCGTTGTCAGACAACCCCCTCAATCCCCTTATCGGGGGGACTGCAGAGCCCCTCTCTCCCCTGATAAGACCGTAGGTCGGGTTAGCCGAAGGCGTAACCCGACAATCTTCGCTTGTCCCCACACCGTACTCTGCATCTGGGCGACACATCTGTCGGATTACACTACGCTAAGCCGACCGACCCTTTCTACTCCTGCGTCTTCTCCGGGCCGCAGTGTCGGCGCCATGAGTCCTGTCCCTGCCCCCGAGCAGGGATGGCGCGGCTACGAATACAGAATAATAAAAGATCCTGGATCCTCGATTAGATCCTCGATTAAAAACGTCGAGGACAGGCGTCGAGGACAAACGTCGAGGACAGGGGCCGGAGCAAGCTCGCTTCTTCCAGGGACGCGGGAACCGGAGCATTGACCGGCCTATTCCCTTGCCTTCATGATTCTGGTATATTCCCCCTCAAGATTCACCTCAAAAACAGCCTTGCGTCCTATTGCGGCATGTGCTATAAGTCGGATTCACTTCGCAAGAACGTGGTGCAGACAAGTGGGATTCTTGGAAAACGTGAGTGGCCTTGAGTTTTTTGGCGGCACTTTTTATTAACGTCATTTTTATAGTGAGGAGGTAGGCAATGCACAAGGTGCTTCTATCCGTCCTTTTAAGTCTCATTCTGGTGGCAGCCGGTTCTTCGGTCGCCCTTGCCTTGCAGTCCGGTGGCTTCACAACCGGCGATCTCGAAACCGGGTCTGTCGTTGGGCAACCCTTTAAACATCTTGATGTCGACCTCGAGTACACCGCTTTAATGATTGGTGGAAAAAAAGCTTGGTATCCCGGAACTGCCATTTTGGATCTGAGAAACCAGGGAACTTTAGGTCGGAGAGGTCAGCCTATTTTAATCAAAGTCACCAATGCCCTGGATGGTGACCATGGATTCAGCCTTTCTGCCGATTCGGCTTTTGCCGGTCCCACATCAATGCAAGTCAAGCTTGTCCTGAAGGCTGGGGAAACCAAGTATATCGGTATTCCCATGAGCGATCTGACATTTGTCACGGCCGCTAGGAACATGAAGGTCAAATGTCAGCTTCATGCGGCTCATCTTGCTTCGAGTCTCGTGATCTTTAAGTAAAAGCAAATCCTCGGTTTGTGGGCAAAAAAAGCCCCGTTCCATATTCACGGAACGGGGCTTTTTTACGTCTGATATCCTGCCGGCTGATCTCAGGGCCTTACACTTTTTCTTCATCCGGCCCGCAGTCGACTATTGCATTGAGGGGGATATTCTGGGCGGCAAAAATCTGCCCATCGAGAAACAGCAGTAAGAATCGGTCTTCCGTAGGCGTCGCCCCTTCCTTTTGCATGACGAAGGTGTTGACGTCGACGATGATTTCCCGTTGCGTTTCCTTTTTGGCGGCGTTCACCACCCAATGATAGTGACTGGCCTCGGGAAAGAGGTTGGCGACAAAATGGTCGATGGTGATGGGCATGACCGCGGATGACGTGCCTGTCGAAATGGAAAACGAGAGGGACAGGGCCATGCCTGCAATGAAGAAGACTCTGAGCGCTCTTTTCTTCATGGCGAGATCCTCCTGGTCGAAGGTGATGGGGGGGCAGTTTGAGAAGTCTCTATGTGACACTATAAATTATATGGGACAAATGGTAAATGGTGTGATGCGGAGTTTCTGTGAGAGAGAGGGATGCCGGTAAGACTCTGCTGGGACCATCATTTTTGCGTTGGACATCTGTTTCGAGGGCCTGCTATATCAGGGAGCAGGGTTCGCGGGGTTTCGGCCCCGCGCGGCTATAATGACTGGAGATTCCTCGCTTTGCTTGGAATGGCAGCAGGAAAAGCAGCAGGAAGGGGCGGGGAGGAAAGATTGTAAGGGCCTATGGGTTCAAAAAAGACTCGTGCCGCGGCAGAAGCTCCGTTGACCCCGAACAGAAAGCGTATTGTGTTTCTGGTGCTGATGGCGCTGTTGTTGATCTCGGGGGCGTTGATGTTTAATGCTCCCAAAGGAACGGAAATCATCGAGGTCCGGTTCCCCAGCGGGAGCAAGCTTCAGGCTGAGGTGGCCGAGACTCCGGAAAAGTTGTTGTTCGGGTTGGCGTTCCGGGAGACGCTGCCGGAGGATCGGGGCATCATTCTTCTGTTCGAGGAGTCCGGTCTTCATAAGGTCTGGACGAAACAGTACCAGTTCAACGTGGATTTGATCTGGGTGAATGAAAGCAAGCACGTGGTTCATGTCGTCGAAACCGCGGTTCCGTGTGCGAGCGACCCTTGCGAGTGGTATGGACCGCCCCCTGAACGGGCCCGGTATCTGATCGAGGCGAACAGCGGATTTGTCGATCGGGCCCAAGTCTCCTTGGGCCAGGAACTTGTTTTTGCCTTGCGGTTGTAGAATGTCAAAAGGAACTTGACGGAAGGGAGGCTTGCGTTTGTCACTGGGACAGCCCCTTAATACCATGGAAGCTCAATCACCGGACGATTTCGTGCCCATCGGCAAGGCGGACGATGTTCCTCCCGGTAAATCAAAAGCCGTGAAGGTCAAGGGTAAGACCATTGCCTTGTTTAACGTGTCCGGGACGTTTTTTGCGATCAATAATATCTGCCCGCACAAGGGGGGGCCGCTTCATAAAGGCAAGTTGAAAGGGTACGTGATAGGATGTCCGTGGCATGATCTCCAATTTGACGTGCGAAACGGGTTTGGGACGGATGGAGGCGGGCAGTGTGTCGCGACCTATGACGTGCGGGTGCAGGATGGTGAGATTTTCGTCAGTTCCACGTGCAGGGATTTCTAGATTATGGACAGCATGATGGATGAAGAACGGTCCGATTGTAAACCGCTCTATGCGACGGTCGGCAAACCGTTGGCCGTTAATCTGTGGGAAGATCGGACGCGGGGTGAGCAGTGGGTGCCGACGTATGACCCGAGTCAACTCGTGCTGACGGGGGATGAGTTTTTCCGGACCACCAGCAATAATGCGGTTGATTCGGGCAAGCGTCAATTCGAATTCGAGCCACTCCAACCCGGAACGCACCGGCTGGAATTTCAGAAACGGATGGCCTGGAAATTTACGGCCGAAGCGCGGCGCGTATTCCTGGTCCACGTGCAGGAGCCGGGTTCATAACGTGTGTTAGCCCTATGCCCAATATCGCATACGTCAACGGGCAGTATTCTCCGCTTGAACAGGCGACGATCTCGATCGAGGATCGAGGTTTTCAGTTCGGTGACGGCGTCTATGAAGTCGTGCGCACCTACGGCGGTGTGCCTTTCCGGCTTTACGACCACCTGTTGCGATTGGAGTCGAGCGCCAAGGCGGTTTCCATTCCGATCCCCATCTCTCGAACCGAGTGGGAGGCGTTGATCCGGGAAGGCGTTCACCGGAGCCGGTATGCCGCGTGCCTGGTGTACATCCAGTTGACCCGCGGAGTGGCTCCGCGAGCCCATCTTTTCCCCAGTACGGCGAAGCCCACGGTGGTGATGACGTTTCGGGAAATCCCGGAGTCTGACGTCGCTCTTCAACGACAAGGCATTCCGGCCGTCACCCTGCCCGATCTCCGGTGGGGCCGGTGCTCGATCAAGAGTTTGAATTTGCTTGCCAATGTCCTGGCCAAACAGGAAGCACGCGATGCCGGCGCCATGGAGGCGATTCTGGTGAAGGACGGGTTGGTGACGGAAGGTTGTTCCAGTAACGTGTGCTTGGTCAGAGACGGAAAAATCATCACCCCCCCGTTGAGTGATCAATTGTTGGCCGGCGTCACCCGGGCCGTGGTGTTGGATTTGGCGAGAAAAAACGGCATCGTGGTCGATGAACGGGATGTCCCTCAGGAGGAATTGACCCGGGCCGATGAACTGTTTCTGATCGGCACGACGATCGAGGTGTTGCCGGTTTCCACGCTGAACGGCGTTCCGGTGGGAGACCACGTGCCGGGAACGGTGACGCAAGCGGTGAGCGAGGCCTTTGAGCGTTGTATTTTGTCCGAAACGGGACAGGAGGCAGGGTAGGGACCCGCGTCCGGTTTCTTGCGCCCGCCGATTTCTCACCTCGGTTTCTCCGGCCCGGCACTCTTGACACTTCCGGGTTGTTTTCAGTAACGTTATTTTCTTCTGTTACCATAGGGAGTAGTATGCGACCATTGCGCACATTTTCCTGCCTAGAGCTAGAGTTTACTTTCTGAAGGAGGCGGTTCCATGTTTTATTTCAATCCTTTATCCATGAAGCGATTTGCTTTTCTGGCCGGGGGAAGCCTGATAGCCCTGGCGTGCTTTGTGCTTCCTCTTGCCAACGCCGAATCCGACGTTTCCGATTCGGCATCAGTGATCCAAACCTCAGGGATGAATCACCAGTCCCCTGCGTGGGCCGAACGCCTCAAAGGGCAAACCATCGTTGAAAATGCCCAAGAGGGGAGAGCCGAACGCGCCGCGCTTGTTGAGAAGCAGCATGAGCGGTTGATGCAGCAAATGCAGGAAGAAATGGCTGAATCACCCACGGGTGGCTACGACACCATGTCCATGATGCATCAATACGGTGCCGGCAAAGGCAACTACCTGTTGGCTTCCGATGGCGACATCGAACCGGTCGCGATGACGGGCGGTGGAAAATGCCCGGCCGCGGCTCCGGTGAAGCATTACGATATTGCTGCCATCAACGTGGAAATCACGTTGAATCAGTGGCTGGATTACTACCCCGGCTATATGTACGTGCTGACGGAGAATATCGAGAACGTCCGGGAAGAGGAAGCCAAGAACGCGGAAGCGCGTGAAGAAGAGGGACACCATAATCCCGGTGGCGTCAAGAACGGGATCCAGGGTCAATACATCCAACCCTTGGTGATTCGCGGCAACCAGGGCGATTGCGTGAAAGTCACGCTGCGGAACCAGTTGGAATTCGGTGAAGACGTCAGCCTTCACGTCAACGGGTCCAGCATGGTGGTGAGCAAAACCGGCCAGCCCGCGACGACGACGAACCCGGATGCCATCGCCTATGGCCCCGATGAAGAATGTGAAGAGAATTGTGAAACCACACCCGTGGATCTGGAATGGTATATCCATCCCGATACCCAGGAAGGGGGCCGGCAGTTCCACAGTTACAGTAATGATCGTGAGTTGACCGTGATGGGTCTGTTCGGGGTGTTTGTGGTCGAACCGGCCGGGTCGAAGTATCTGGATCCGCTGGGAACGGGTCCGGCTCCCGAGATGCCGAGTGGCTGGCAAGCGATTATTCAAAACGGCATGGGACCGGATTTCCGGGAATTCGTGTTGATTTATCATGAAGTGGGCGATGAAGCCTTCCGGCCGGTGAATAAACACGGAGACTTCCTCCCGCAACGCGATCCATTGACCGATGCCTACCGGCCAGGGGCCAGGGCGCTGAACTACCGAAGCGAACCGTTCGGTATCAACAATATGCACGTGCAACACGAGTATTTCGGCTTTGAAGATGAATCCATGGCCTACAGTTCCTATACCTTCGGTGACGCCGGTCCTACGATTCCCCGGAGTTATTTGGGTGATCCCGCCAAGTACCGGCTGGTTCACGGCGGGTCCGAAGTGTTCCATTCGCATCATCCGCACGGCGGAGCCATCCGGTGGACCCGAAGCCCGCGGGCGGTGGATCAGATGCCGATGTGGCACAAGGGGCAGAACGGACCCGTGAAGTATCCGCTCATTCGTGCCAAGACGGACCGGGTGGACGTGGAAGTGATCGGGCCCTCCGAAGCGCTGGACCTGGAAACCGAGTGCGGGTCCGGGCTCTGTCAATATCTGGCCGGTGACTTTCTGTTCCATTGTCACGTGGCGCACCATTATGTGGCCGGCATGTGGGGGTACTGGCGGGTTTACAATACCCTGCAAGAGCCCGGCATTCAAAATGATGTCATGGCTCCACTTCGCGAGTTGCCCGATCGTCTCGGGCGTATTGCCAGTCCGGTGACTTCCGATCAATTGGTGGGTACCACCGTGAATTGGTTCGGGAAGAAGTTCAAACTGGTCGACAACAGCCAAAAAAGCGATTGGAACGCCGATCCGGCCGTGGTTCGGATTTACGATTGGGTCGAAATGCAATTAGTGACCCGAGGTCTTCCCGGTCATACGGAAGACGAGATCGGCCAGCTCAAGTCGTATGACGCGACCGTGATCGATTGGGTCTGGGACGGCGACCGTGCGATGAGTGAAAAGGAAAGCACGACCGAGAATCCCAAATATCATCCGGAATGGCAGGGCTATGAAGCCGGAAAACGGCGGCCCATCTGGTTCGAGCCGACAACGGGCAAAGTCGCGTGGCCGTGGCTGACGCCTCATTTCGGCAAACGGGTGCCGTTTGCTCCGGACCGGAATCCTGCCCCGTGGCTGGAAATGATCCATCTGGATGAAGACGGCCAGCCGTCCGTGAAGCCGGCGAAGCCGGGTGAAAACGGGCGGTGGAGCCTGTGTCCGGACCGGGCGGGTTCCCAGGAGTACAACATCCACTTCATCAAGCTCCCGATCGAGTTGTCCGCGGCCCAGGGCGATCAGCCGCCCGTGGTCGATCCGAACGGGTTGTTGTACGTGGTACACGAAGAAGAGGAAGCGATTCGGAACAATAATGATTTGAAGGTGCCGTTGGTCTTCCGCGCCAATATTTACGATTGTATGGATTGGATGTTGACCAGCGAGTGGCCGGACGACGACTTTACGAATTTCCAATCTTCGAAGATCAACACGCACTTCCATTTCGTGCAGTTCGATAACCAGGCGTCCGACGGGGTGATTTCAGGATTTTCGTATGAGCAGTCCGTGCGGCCCTTTACCCTATTCGAAAAGAAAAAGGAGAAGGGGTTACCGTTGCCCATGAACGCGAAATTCACCAAGGCGGCCGGCAAGGGTGACCGGACGATTCACGTGACGAACGCCAAGCAGTATCACGTCGGCACGGTGATTCTGGTTGGGGCGGATAACGTTGCAGGTAAGGAAGTGAAGCGTATCGTCGCCATCGGGAGTTCCGGCGAATCCGCCTCGGCGGGCGGCGGTGGCATGTATACGGTGAACCCCGGGGACACCCTCGGCGGGATCGCCATGCAGCACGGCACCGACGTAGCCTCCCTGGTCAGCTTGAACGGCCTGGCGAACGCCGACATGATTTCCGTGGGGCAGCAATTACAAGTGCCCGGTGCCGGCGGGGGAGAAGCGGCGCCGAGTGGTGGGTCGCAGACTCTCACCTTCAAGACCCCATTGGAGCATGATCATCCGGTCGGGGACATCGTGACCGTGGAATTCGTGCGGCAACGCTTTTGGGCGGATGCCGACGTGGGGTCCGTGTTCTGTCATGACCACGCGTTCGGCGGGACGACGTGGCCCCATGGCGCGGTGTGTTCGTTCCTGATCGAGCCGTTCGGTTCGACCTGGCATGATCCGTCCACCGGTGAGGCCAAACGGACCGGTCCGGTGATGGATATTCATACGGTGGAGCCCGTGGGCTATGGAGTGAGCGGGAGTTTCCGTGAATTGATGGTGCAAATCATGGATACGGTTCCGCATACGGTCAACGTGGTGACGGCCGGGAATCCTCCGGGTCAGCCCGTGGAAGTGGCGTTGGAGGCCGGACGAACCGTGTCGTTCCAAATGCCGGCGAACGAGCTGATCAAAATGACGCCGATGCCGTTCCTCAACGGAGGGACGCATACCACGGGTGGCGCCTTGAATTTCCGGGCCGAACCCTTTGCGCAACGGTTGGCCAACAACCCGGAAACCTCGCAGTTGTTCAGTAGCGGTACGCACGGGGATCCGAGTACGGTCACGTTGCGGGCGTACCTGGGTGATTCCATCGTCTTCCGGCTGATCGACGTGACCATGAACGAGAGTAACGTCTTTACCGTGTCCGGTCATAACTTCCTGACCGAACGCTATGCCGGTGACGCCAACCGGAAGAATTCCATTCACATCGGCATTGCCGAACGGTACGACCTGGTGGTACCTCAGGCCGGCGGGACCAGACTTCAACCCGGGGATTACATGTATTTCAACGGCCGGAGCTCGAAGCTGTCCGAAGGCTCGTGGGGTTTGATCCGGGTCTTGGATAAGGAAGTGCCGGATTTGAAACCGTTGCCGAACGCGGCGTTTGGCGGACCGGGCCTCAAGAAGCAGTTGCCGTTGTGTCCCGCCGATGCCCCGGTAAAGAATTTCAACGTGGTGGCGATCGATTATCCACAGATGGCGTTCAATCCCAACGTGGAGGAACCCATCGAAGTGGACTTTGAACGGACCATCGAAGTTCGCAACCCGGATGCCAAGATCTACGTCTTGGAAGAGGAAGTAGCGAAGGTCTCCGGAGAGTTCCAGCCCATGCCGCTGACCTTGCGGGCCAACGTGGGTGATTGTCTGAAGGTGAAACTCACCAACAAGATGAAAGAGAGCCGGGCTTCGTTCTCGGCCTTCTCCCTGGCGTTCGATCCCAAGGATTCTCAGGGTGTGAACCTGGGGAATAATCCGGGAGATCAAACCTTGGCTCCCGGAGAAAGCCGGACCTATACCTATTATGCCGATGCGGCCGTCGGGGAAACGCAATCCCTGGTGTGGGATTGGGGTAACGTGGCCATGAACCCGCGGAACGGGTTGTTCGGCGGGATCGTGATCGGTCCCAAGGGTTCGCAGTATCGTGATCCGAAGACCGGGGCCGACATTTCCGAGAAGAACAGTTGGATCGCCGACGTGATCGTCGATCGGACAGTCCCCGGAAATGAGCATCGGGCCAATTATCGCGACGTGGCCCTGTTCTTCCAGGATGAAGACAATATCATCGGCACGAGCTTTATGCCGTACGTCCAAAACGTGGCCGGGTTGGTCGGGGTCAATTACCGGAACGAACCCTATCTGTATCGTGAAGAACAGGGATGTTCGTTAGGCCGGATGTTCCAACCCTGTAACGTGGATGAACCGAATGAACCGGCGACGCCGATTATCGAGGCCCATGCCGGCGATCCGGTTCGGATCCACGTGTTTGGCGCCAGCAACGAACAGAACGGCATGTTCACGCTGGAAAAACATGAATGGCCCATCGAGCCGTTCATGGAAGGTGCCGACCAAATCAGCGTCGTGGAATTTTCAGGGTCCGAGGGGATCGACGCGTTTATTTCCTCGGCCGGTGGCCCGTATTCCATGCCGGGAGATTACGTGTATAGCAACGCGCGCTTGCCGTATTCCCAGTCCGGGCAATGGGGCTATTTCCGCGTGCTGTCCAAAAACGATCAGCGAATTCTCCCGCTGAGCGGGGCTTCCCCGGGAGTCAAGGAAGCCAAGGATGTTCAACCTGAACGAGGCAGCGTTCGTCCCATCTCGTTCAAATAATACGTGGTTGGGTACGCGAGCGGATGGAAAGGGCGGGGAAGCCGGATCTCGGCTTCCCCGTTTTTTTTCCATAAGCATTGATGGGTAGCCGTTGGTTTTTGATGCACCAAACGAGAGGCATTGATCGAAGGTCAAGGGAGGAATTCATGGCAGTGCGGACGTGGATGTTGTGCCTGGTCTTGGGGTTGTTTGTGTCTCCGGGATGGGCGTATGAGGAGATATCAGTCACGAACGGGGGAACCATCAACGGGCACGTGACGATCGCCGGGGAGAAGCCGCGTCCAATGGCCTTTAATTTGGTGACGATCCCGGACGCGGTGTATTGTGGACGAATTTCCACGGGCACGGGATGGCGGATCGTGGAAGATTTCATCATCGGTCCGGACGGCAGCCTCAAAGACGCGGTCGTCATGCTCACCGGGATTGAACAAGGGAAGCCGTTCGGTGTGCCCAAAGTGCTGATCGAGGCCATGGACTGCGATTTCCTGCCTTTCGTGAACGTGTTGCGCGACCAGGATGAAATTACGGTGATCAATATGGACCCCGTTGAGCACGATATCCAGGGATACGAAACCGCCCGGGCGCGCGGCGCCAGGGTGCTGTTTAATCGACCCTTGCCCATGAATCCGTTTCACAAGGTCTTGGGCATGTTGCACAGTCATAAGCATTTGCCGGGCAGACCCATGATTCAGAAAGTTCATCTGAGGAAAGGACGCAACCTTTTCGTCATGCAATGCGGGTTCCATCCCTATATGTTCTCCTGGGGCGTGGTGGTCAAGAATCCTTATTATGCCATTACCAAGGAAGACGGGCGGTTTGAACTGACGGACGTGCCTCCGGGCGAGTATACGTTGACGGTCTGGCATGCCGGCATGAAAAAATACCTGGAGCAGAAAATTACCGTTCCCGCCAACGGTACGGTCAGCCACGACTTCCGGTATGAATCCGTGAAAGAGCGAAGAAGCGTGCATGAAATGCAGGAGAACCCCCACTTCGGCCTGGAGTTGCTGGGAGAGGGCGTGGAAATTATTCCGTCGATCAGGCTGCAGCAGCCCTGACGGTTTGGAGCATTGATGCAGTTTTTTCTGATAACCGGCTTGTGCCTCATCCTCTCGATCCCGGTTTCCTCTGTTTGGGGATATAAGGTCAAAGAGATTGACGGAGGCGGAACGGTTCGCGGAACGGTTACCCTTTCGGGAGCGGTGCCGGATCCGAAGGCGTATAACCTGGTCATCTTCCCGGATCCCGAATATTGCGGACGGATCTCCAACGGGAACGGGTGGCGACTCCTTCGCGATTTTCTGGTGAACGAGCAGGGCCGGGTCATGAACGTGGTCGTGTTGTTGGAGGGGGTCACGGAAGGCAAACCGTTTTCGCTTTCCGTCCCGCGGGTCGAAGCGCGGGATTGTCGCTTTTCGCCCTTTACGACCGTGGTGCGCAGCGGGCATGGCATCGAAGTGGTGAATATGGATCCCGTGATGCATGACATCCAGGCCTACGAGACCTCGACCGCCATGGGGACCCGGGTGCTGTTCAATTCGCCGCTGCCCTTCAACCGCCGTCATCATCGCGGCGACCTGCACGCGACCCATGATCACAGACCCGGAGAATCGTTGGTCCGGCAATTCCAGTTGAGCAAAAAGCGCCGGACGTTCGCCATGCAATGTGGATTTCACGCGTATATGCAAAGCTGGGCCATTGCCGTGGACAATCCGTACTACGTGCTGACTAACAAGAACGGGCAATTTTCCATGGAAGACGTCCCCCCCGGGACGTATGATCTGCGGGCGTGGCATCCCGGCATCAAGCAGGTCATCAAGAAGCAAGTGACCATCGAGCCGGCCGGGAACATGACGGTCGATTTCCAGTTGCCTTCGCCGGGACGACGAAAGACGGCGCTCACGGTTCGGACGCCTCCCCGGTTCACCCCCGCGGCCTTGGGCCGGGAATTTACGATCGAGCCCCTTCTCGAGCGCCAGTAACTCATGGTGGTCATGGTCTTCCGTTCAACCCGATCCGGGTGGTCTCGGCTCCTTCCCGTTTTTCTGTTTTACATGTTCCTCTTGCCCCTTTCCGATATTCATGCTTACGGTACAGGGGTTCGGGCATCACGGGATTCGGGAGCTCTGGAATTTTCGGCCCGTCTGACGTGGCGGACCGGCGGGAAAACCTCACACGCTCAATTGTTCGTGAAAGGGAATCGCTACCGGATCGAACATCGGGGAGGGATCAAAACGGATTTGGGCTATGCCACGGTCACGATCGTCCGGCTGGACAAACAGCAGGTGTGGTACATCCTGTCCCAACGCCGTCTGGTGATGGAGGTTCCCTTGACCCTGGACTACGTACTTCCTCTTGCCGTGACGTTGGACGGGGAAGTGTCCCGATCCCGGATCGGCGATGCCATGGTCGGCGACCAGGAAGCCACGTTGTATGAAGTGGTGGTGGATCGCCACGATCGCCGGGAGACGTATTATCAATGGATCGATGAGGCGCGACAGTTGCTGCTAAAGCTCGTGAGTCAGGATCGGGATTGGTCGGTGGAATACGGGCGAGTCATTCTCTCGCAGCAACCGGATTATTTTTTCGAAACCCCGTTGGGGTATCGCACGTTCCAAGCCACCGAAAAGCAGGCGGATGAGGGATAAGCCCATGGGAATATGGGGAGCGTTTTTTGTGGCGGCGGCCTGTGGCGTGGTGTTGCTTGGCGGTACGGTTGCGGGCCAAACGTCTCCCGAAGAGAGGCTTGGCCTTGCCGAACGGGCGTTCGAACAGGCCGATTTTCAGCGGACCGTAGAACTCGTTGAATCTCTCCTCGGCGATGCGCGTTGGCGGCGGGCAGCTTTTCGTTTCAAGATGCTGAGTTTGGCACGGCTTGGAAAAACTGCGGAAGGCATCGAGGTCTATGACCAATTCGTCGGGAAGAGAGAAGACGAAGGGCTTCTTCGAGAACTGGCCGTCCAGAGTATTCTGCCCTTCAGGGCGGATATGCGTGAGCAGGTGAGAGGGGCTGCCTATTCGGCATTAAAGGAAATACCTTCCGACGAGGTTGTCCCGTATTTTCAGGACGGGCTCAGCGACGGGTCAGGCATGATCCGGGTGTTGGTTGCCGAGGGCATCGGGAAGTTTCCGGCCGGACGGCAATCGGAGAGTTTTCGCGGCGCGCTCAGGGATCAGGCGGGATTGGTCAGGGTCACGGTCTTGAAGGCCTTGGGCCAGTGGGGAGATTCCGAGACGATTCCTCTCATCGGTCCTTTGCTCAAGGATGAGCAACGGGTCGTGCAGGTTGCGGCTGCCGCGGCGTTGTATCGACTCGGGCAGATGGAACACTGGCAAACCGTTGAATCGGCGACCAGCGTGCCGGAGGGTTATGAACGAGGGGCGGCGCTACGGATGCTCGGGGAAATCGGGGATCCCAAAGGGCTGCCTTTTCTCGAACAGGGGCTTCGTGATAAACAGCCGTCGATTCGCGCGGCAGCGGCGGCCTCGCTGGGGAAACTCGGTTCAGCCGAAGGCGTTCCCTTTCTGATCAAGGCGCTGGCCGACCCTGTCCCGGCCGTCCGAAGCGTGGCTGCCGTGACGTTGGGGAAACTCAAGGCCGAACGGGCGGTTTCTCCATTGATGAAAGCCTTGCAGGATCGCAATATGGGCGTGCGGGCTGCGGCGGTGGCGGGCTTGCTGCAGTTGAGCAGTCCGTTCAGCGTCGTGGCCGGAACGGTGCGGGAATTGATGGGGCAACAGAATCCGGGCCTGCGTTCCTCCGTGGCGAAAGCATTGGGTCATGGCCGTGCCCGCGACGTGGTGGGGCCTTTATTGCTCCTGCTCAACGACCCCGTGCCGAAACCTCGAATTTCAGCCGCCAGGTCATTGGGCAGGGTGGGTGGACGAGAACTGGTCCCCCGTCTCAAAACGCTCATGAACGATCAGAACGAAGCCGTACGAGCCACGGCAGCGGGCGCCATTGCACGTATCCTCTCTCTTCCGCCCAAAGCGGGCTAACGCCTGAAGGTTTTCAACGGCAAAATGCCCTATTCCCTCCCAGAAATACTGGAAGATGGGAACGAACGGTTTTCTCGCCGTTGATGAGTTGTTCAAAAAGGACCAGGCAGCGAAAGATCATGAACAACAGCGGACGAGGGGGTAAGCCTGTCAAATGGATTTGACAAAACGGCCGTGATCAAACGGCCTGCTAAGAACAGAAGTGTACCGCCCGCGGGCCACGAATCGCTTGGGAAAGTTTACACAGGCAATCCTGAGCAACCTGCCTGTCCCTGATCCTAGCGACGGAAAGGCTCTCGTTGTTGGGAGAGCCCTTATCCGAACAAGAGTGAGAGCAGATCGCTCGGCTTTTCACAATAGTAATCTGGATTGAGGGCCAACACGTTGTCTCGATTGCCGTACCCGTAGCCTACCGCGCAGGCAGACACCCCGGCAGCTTGGGCGGCCCGCACGTCGTTCGTGCTGTCGCCAACGAGCAGGGTCGCTTCCGGTCGAACCGCAAGACGCTCCAGGATGCGCCACAGCATGCCTGGATCGGGTTTCAAATCAGACTGATCGAGGGGGCCTTCGATCGCGGCAAACTGTTCTTTGACCTTCAAGCCTTCGGTCACGCGCAAGGTGTATTCCAACGATTTATTCGTGGCCAGGGCTTTGAGGCGCGTATCCCGCTTATCGAACAGTCGGTCCAGGCCGGGATACAATTGGGTGCGATCCAAACAATGCGCCAGATAATGCCGGCGGAAGATCCGAAGCGATTGTTCATAGCGTGCCTCATTTTCGTCCCCCACGGACAAGCGCAACAGCCGTTTGACCCCGTCGCCCACAAAGGTAAAAATGTGTTCGGGGGGCAACGTCGGTAAATCCAGATCTCTGAGCGTGAGATTCACTGAAGCGGCAATATCGTGCTTGGAATCAATGAGGGTCCCGTCAAGATCAAAAATGACTAACCGAACGGAATCCGCGATCGGGCCGTGATTCATGATTGGCCGACCTTGACGAGATCATCCTTGAGCTTACGCAACGTCTTGACCCGGTCGGCATTGTCTTCATGGAGCATGGCTTCTTTCACGAAATCCGCCAGGCGTTTTCGGCCGACGTGGGGCGGAAACACCGGCGAGACCATTTTCCAGTAATTGTCCACGGCTCGGATGCGAATGGAAAACCTTTCCTCCCGCGGCGCTGGAACAAACGTGGCGGTTTTCAGGTGGACGACTCCGAGGACCTGAAAGGTGACGGGAATGCGGGCTTCCGTGCTGCTCACGATGTCCCATTGCGTGACGTCGTCGATGATCGAATAGTCGCGGATCACCACGAATCGTTCCCAAACCGGCTCTTCCTGTTCCCACGCCGCGTAGGGCGTGACCGCTTCGTATGAGGGCGCGGTCAACCGGGCTCCACGTTTATCCAATGATAGATATTTTTCGATTACCTTGGCCGGATCGTTGGTCAGGTCGCCCATCAGACTCAAGACGGGCATGGGAAAAAGCCACATGCCCGCGGCCAAGCCAACGAGGCACAGTCTCATGCCGTCCCCCATTATTTTCATCTCCATGGTATCCTGGCCACGGTTCTCAAGAAACGTGGCGTTCGGAAAGAAGCGCCATCAGGCGTGTCCCCGCCTCCTTGTAGGGCGCCAGCCCTGGGCACAGCCCGAGGCAGGCCTCATGGCACCTTTTTCCCTTTGTAGAGATCGGAGACACCGTGAACGGTCGGGGGCATGGACCCCACATTATGCCTGATCGAGCAGAGTGGTGTAAAACGAGCAGCCGCCGTTGATCATGAAGTCGTATGGAATCGTGCTGGCGGCGTTTCCCTTTTCATGTTTCACCGTTTCATGCTTGCCATCCGTACAATACGTGCTCATCGGGGTTTTGGGGATTTGGACAGAGGCATCACGAAGGCCTGGCCGCGGAGTTTTCGATGGTAGGTGACGGCGAAACGATGCGCTTCGTCCCGGATGCGTTGGACGACTCGCGAGGCGTGCGAGGTGGGAGACAGTATGAGTGGTTCATGATTCCCAGGCGAATAGATTCGTTCTTCTTTGTCCCCTTTGGCTTTGGCTAATCCGATGACGGAAAGGTGGCCCAGGCCGAGAGCCCGCAAGGCGTCCATGGCAGCTCCCAACTGCCCGATTCCCCCATCGATCAGAATGAGATCGGGAAGCGGCAACGCCTTGTTGCGCTGGGTGCCGAGAGTTCCGCCATACCGGCGTTTGACGACTTCCTGCATGCTTGCAAAGTCATTCGCCCCCTCGACGGTTTTGATCCGAAATCGCCGGTAATCCGATTTATTCATTTTTCCATCTTCCCACACGACCATCGAGGCCACGGAATGAGTGCCCATGGTATTGGAAATATCAAACCCTTCCACCCGACTCGGCGTCTTCGGCAACCCGAGGAGACGCTGCAAGGCTTCGGCTTCCTGGTGTTCCACCGCCGCGTTGCGCACATGCTCCCCAATGGCCGCGGCGGCATTCTCTTGCGCCAATTGGAGCAGGTGGCATTTTGTTCCCCGTGCGGGAATCAGGATCCGGACCCGCCGGCCTTTCTTTTCACTCAGCCAGCGTTGAAGCAATTCCCGATCGGACAGCACTGCGGACACTAACAGTTCTTTCGGAGGCTTCGTTTCCTTGTTGTAGAATTGTTCGATAGCCGATCGAATCAACTCCTCGTCGGAAGCCCCTTGCGTATCAGCCCAAAAAAAGTCCTTGCGGCCGATCAACAAGCCGCCGCGCACAAATAACAGTTGTAAATCCGCCGCCGGTCCCAGCCTGGCTAAGCCAAGCACGTCTTGATCCACCGGCCCTATTTGCGCCACGCGCTGTTTCTGCAAGGTCTTGGCGATACTCGTCATACGATCCCGCAATCGGGCCGCCTCTTCAAATTCTTCGTGGGCGGCGGCGGCTTCCATGTCTTTTCGCAACCCGTCCAGCAATTCTTTGTCCCGCCCCTCCAAAAAACAGCGAACCTGTTTGACGATGCGATGGTAGTCTTCTTGGGATTGGTTGCCGGTGCAGGGTGCCATGCACCGCTTGATTTCAAATTCCAAACAGGCCCGGTCGGCCGTGCCATCGATGTCGATCGTGCACGTGGCCAGCGGAAACACTTTTTTGATGATTTTCAAGGTTTCTCGAAGCGCACCCGCCGGCACGTAGGGACCAAAATACAGGGCCCCATCGTTCTTCACGCGACGGACAATTGAGAGACGGGGAAAATTGTCCTTCACCGGCAGGCGGAGATACGGATAATGTTTGTCATCGCGAAGCACCACGTTGAACCGGGGACGATGGCGTTTGACCAGATTGCTTTCGAGTAAGAGGGCCTCCAATTCGGATCCGGTGACGATCGTTTCGATGTCCTGAACCAAGGCCGTCAACACGCGGGTCTTGGGGCTCGGGTCGCTGCCTTTCTGAAAATACGAGCGTACCCGGTCCGCCAGAACACGGGCTTTCCCGATGTAGAGGATTTCCCCGCCCTTGTTTTTCAGCAGGTACACGCCGGGCTGATTGGGCAGGTCCGACAGAATGGATTCGAGGGAAGAGACGAGGCTGGTCACGGATGAAGCCTGCTATGCGGTCAACGTACCCGGCGGTCGTTCAATCAACTCCACTTCATAGCCATCCGGCGCGTCAATGAAAATAAATCGGCTGCCCGAAGACGTTCGAGTCGGGCCATCCGTGATGGGAACCTGCTTGGCTTTCAACTGCTCGATCGCCTGATCAAGATCCTCGACTTCAAACGCGAGATGGACCAGATCTTCCTGCACACTGACGGGACCACTCGACGGGAAACTGCACAGTTCGATGAGTTCATCGCTGTTGGGAACCGACAGAAAGGCTAAATGCGATCCGCGCGGCGAGACCTTCCGTTCCAACACGTCCAACCCCAACACGTCCCGATAAAACGCGATGGTGGTTTCCATGTCACTGACGCGCATGCGCGTGTGTAGCAATTTTTTGACGATCATCGTCGCTAGCGGCGCCCTTCCCCGATCACGGCCGGATCAGGCTTATGGCGTTTTCCGTTCTCTTTTGTATCTGTAGCTGCGCGATCCCGGCTCGGGGGCAGGGATATGCCTTATCGCACTTTCGTCCAAACGGCCTCTCTTAGCGGCATAAGGCCTGTCCCGGGCTTTGACCCGGGATGCCGCAGCTACAAATGCAGAGAGGCCTCGTGGACCCATGAGGCATGTCCCGAACCAGACCCCGGAAGCACCCCGACGCCTATCATTCTTATTGTACTGAACCGCACGGCTTCCAACAATACACCTGGCCTTTTCCCCGGTCTTTCGATTGCAGCCTCTTGTCGTGTCTTGCCTTCGCTGACCCCGTTGCCCTAAAGTAACATATTCCGTCTGAACGATCTGCTCGCCACCGTTCGCCATGATTCAGCAGAGCAGCCATCCCTACCCTTCTTGGGTTGCCCCACTTCTTGGAGCCTTGTCGGCGCTCCTCATGGCAGCGGGCGTTTCTCTCCCGGCCTTTGGCGAAGGCTTCAGAATTCTGGACCAAAGCGCGGCGGCTACGGCTCAAGGCGGAGCCTTTGCCGCCCAAGCCGATGACCCGTCAGCCGTACACTTCAACCCGGCGGCCATCACGGATCTGCCGGGCCTTCAACTGACGGCAGGAACGCTGCTCGTGAACGGGAACATTGATTTCAGGCCATCCTCGGGACCGGCCATTGAAGGTGATTTCGGCGGTACCTTTGCGAATCCTCCGCCGAGCAGTTTCTTCGTGACTGCCAGGCTCGGTGATGTGGGGGCTCCTTCATTCGAATCTTTGACGCTGGGCTTGGGAATCTACTCCCCCTTTGGTAACGTTACGAACTATCCCCGTACTTCCAGCCTCGCCCCGGTCCTCACCAGATCGGCTGCCCCGATCCTGGACGTGACCCCGACCGTCGCTTTCCGAGTACACCCCTCGTTCGCGCTTGGCGCCGGTTTGGATATTTATACGTTCTCCGACGCATTCGGTGAGGGTCACGTTGAAGTGCAACAAACCGGTGAAGACCTGGCGCGCGCCGGGTTTCCGTTCGCACCCGACGACGAAATCGAATTGAACGGCCGGGATACGGCCATTGGGTATCACGTTGGGTTGCTCTTTACGCCTGTTCGCAATGAGCGAGAGCAACCCCTGGTCAATGTCGCGCTGGTCTTTCGCAGCCAGGCGACGTTGAACTTGAGGGGACAGTTTTTGAACAAGAGTCGGGGGTTCGTGTCGGGAGCCAAGGCCGATCTGAACCTGCCGCAAGTCATCACAGCCGGTCTTGCGGTGTGGCCCATACGGAATGCCCGACGCGAGTGGAAGGTGGAAATCGATGTGGATTACGCGGATTGGACCTCGTTCGATCACCTTGACGTGACCTTGTCCGATGACACAGTGCTTCCCAACCCGCGAAACTGGCAAACCTCATACGTCGTGATGGCCGGCACCGAATACAAATTCGTCAAGCCGGCTTGGTTACCGTCCTGGGATGTGGCCATTCGAGGCGGGTACGTGTTTGCCGACAGCCCGGTGCCGGAACAGACGTTCAGGCCTGACGTTCCGGATTCCAATTCTCATTCCTACTCCGCCGGAATCGGGTTTTTGTGTCAACGCGGGGGACTCTTTCTTGGCGTGATTCCTTGCGCGGCCGGTCGGGATGGTCTCGGGTTGGCCGCCATAGGAGTAGACGTGGCCTATCAGGGCATTTTCTACCAGTCACGTGGAATTCTTAACAATGACAATCACCGGGTCCACGGCGTATGGGACACCACGATCCACGTGGTTTCATTGAATCTCCGCGTGAATTTCGACGTACCCCGCTCATTCTGATTTCTTGCCTCGTTTCGCCTTTTGCTCCATCGTGAGTCCTTCCTTCCCGTCCATTCAGGGCCGTTGAGTCCGGGACGGTCATTATGTGATAACTACACACTCCGCGGCATCAGGCATGTACCGGGCCGGAACCCGGCTCTGCAACACGCGAAGGAGCCTTCATGGAAATCAATACCGATACGCAATTGTGCGGCGTCCTCGGCCATCCCGTGAAACACTCACTTTCCCCGGCCATTCACAATGCCGCGTTTCGACACTTGGGGCTGAATTATGTGTACCTGGCGTTTCCCGTCGAAGACGTACCCCATGCCCTTCACGGAATCCGCGCGTTAGGGAACCTCAGAGGATTCAGCGTCACGATTCCCCATAAGGTGTCGGTCATGGCCCACCTGGATACGATCGATCCCACGGCCCGGCACATCGGGGCCGTCAATACCATCGTGAAATCGGACAACACCCTATCCGGATATAATACGGACGCCTCCGGGGCCCTCCTGGCGTTACAACACGCAGGCGTCGACCTCGCCGGGAAACAGGTGGTCGTGATCGGATCCGGCGGAGCCGCGAGGGCCATTGCGTTCGGGCTCGCGCTTACAACCCCCGCTGGCCGGCTGACGATACTTGGGATCGAAGAGGAGGAACGCCGCACCCTGGCCCGCAATCTTCGCGAAGGCACGACGCTTCACATTGAAGATCATCCGCTCGATGCGAACACACTGGAGCCGGCCCTGGCCCAGGCGCAGGTCATGATCCACTGCACCCCCGTGGGGATGGATCCCCACACCGAACAGACCTGTGTGCCCCAACGCTTTTTCCATCCTGACCTGACGGTCATGGATATCGTCTACAACCCCTTGGACACGCGCTTGCTGAAGGAGGCGCGGGAGGTCGGGTGCCCCACGATCCGTGGCTTGGAAATGTTCCTGCATCAGGCCGTCGCCCAATTCGAGCTGTGGACGGGCCAACCCGCACCGGTCCCCGTCATGCGTCAGGTCCTGGAGTCCCAATTTTCAAGATCTCCCTCTAGTTCTCCCTCTCCCCCCGGGAGAGGGCAAGGGTGAGGGCCATGAATCTGGTGCTCATCGGTTATCGAGGAACGGGAAAAAGCACCGTGGCGGAACTCCTCGCAACGCGACTCGGGTGGAGGGCGGTTTCCACGGACGCACAAATCGTCGAAAAAGCACAAAAGAAAATCCCGGACATCGTCTCCGGTGAAGGATGGGAGCACTTTCGCGATCTCGAAACGGAAGTGTGCCTCGCTCTCAAAGAACAGGATTGTCTGGTCATTGATTCAGGCGGAGGGATTATCCTTCGACCGGAGAACATGGAAGCGTTGAAGCCCAATGGCCTGGTGTTTTGGTTGACCGCCACGGTCTCGACGATTACCCGGCGGATCGAAGACGACACGCAACGCCCGGCGCTGACGGCCGGGAAGACGTTTGTCGAGGAAATTCAGGAAGTCCTGACCGAGCGGACGCCGAAATATCAGGCAGTGGCCGATCATACCATTGCAACCGACGACCTCTCGCCAGAAGAGATCGCCTCTCACATTCTGACCATTGCCCGCCCACCACGGTGATTGCTCCTTCTCACCCCATCTTGGGGCGTCCGTATCGAAAAGACGCATGAACACGGGTTTTCCAGAACGGCTGCCTCCCATGGACCTCACCTGGATTCGCTGGCTGTTGGACAGCTATGCGTTCTGGTTGAAGCACGAACTCATCGACCGGACGGGCACGATTGAGGGGCAAAGCGAACGGCTCTATGTTTCGCCGTTTGTGGTGGCCTCCCACACCAACGCGGAAGACCCCATCCTCAATTACGGCAATCGACAGGCCCTCGCCTTGTGGGAAATGACCTGGGAGGAATTTACCGCGACCCCTTCACGATTAACCGCGGAACCCTTGAATCAAACCGAGCGGGCCCGGATGCTCAACCGAGCGGCCACGCAGGGGTTCATTACCGACTACCAGGGGATACGCATTTCACGAACGGGCCGCCGGTTTCTCGTGAAACAGGCCACGGTCTGGAACGTTCTGGATGACCACGGAACCACCCAAGGGCAGGCCGCCTGTTTTTCACAGTGGATACCGCTGCCTCAAGTTGAACCGTAATCCCATTTCGTTGCACAAACAGTCGTCGGTTTCTTGTCGGCGACGGGCAGACGATTCACCGGAGGCGTGGTCCTGAACGATAGAGCGACCCGCGTGAGTTTTGGCAACGGACTCTACGCCGTGCCGCTTCGCTTCCTTGGGAAACGCCGATGTCAGTTCGATGAGGGAGAAGGGTGGCCTGTTTCAGGACGGAGGCACCCTGCGGCTATTGCGCGTCCTGATATTCTTCGTGCCAGGCCATCTGAATGGCTTCGAGCTTTTGTTCGTTGGATCCCTTGGGATCATCCGTGAATTCCGGCCTGCCATCAATCCATACTTTCCTCGGACCGTAGCAAGGGCATCATCGTGGTCGAGACACTGACCCAATCCATGTTCGAGCGCATCGCGTGGCCAGCACTAGGCGGGCTCGTATCGCTGGACGGCGATCTCGCTTGCGCGAGCCCGCATTTGCGAAGCGTCGTACCAAGCCTGCATACGCAGCAGCATGTCCATGCTCACGTCAAAGGCCTTCTCAATACGCAATGCCATCTCCGGGGAGAGCGCGGCGTTGCCGTTCAGCAGGTCCGAAAGCGTCGCCCGGCGAACGCCCAGAATCTCGGCCGCCCTCGTGACAGTCAGCCCTAGCTCTTCGATAATCTCCGTGCGGATGAAGTCCCCTGGATGGGAAGGGGTCATGTTTACTTTGATGCCGTTGGTAGCCATCAATGGTAATCCTCCAAGTTCAAGCGGTCGATGTAGCCGCCCTCTTCTACAAAAGTGATCCGCCAATTGCCGGATACCGAAACGCTCCATTCGTCTTGCCGGTCGCCTGAGAGCCGGTGAACGCGCCAGCCACGAGGTGCATCGGCAATAAAGTTGTCCAATTCTTCAGCCAGGATCAGTGCCGTCAAGATCTTACGCACACGGTCGACCAAGTCATGCCGCAGGAGCCCAGGGTTATCTTCCTCGATCAGGCGACGCAAGCCCCGGTGCCGGACAGAGCGAACAACCATATCATGAGTGTACGGTAGTACCGTTCACGCTGCAAGACTTTTTCTCGTGTGTGATACTGGCGGCCGGTTCGCCGACGGAGTCATTGTATCTCAGGACAGAGGGGAGCCTGCGGCTATTGCGCGTCCTGGTATTCTTCGTGCCAGGCCATTTGAATGGCTTCGAGTTTTTTTTCGTCGGAACCCTTGGGGTCATCCGTGAATTCCGGCCACGCCACGATCCACGCGTGCAGGTCGGTGAAGCGGACCGTCAGCGGATCCAGATCCGGATGTTCTTCGTGAAGCCGAATCGCGATGTCTTCGGCCATATCCCACGTTAATTCTTGAGACATACCGTGCTCCCCGGGCGTGTCGTCGCCCGCTCAATCAGTGACTTCAGACAGTTTTTTGCTTTCGAGCGCTTCTTTGAGCGTGGCATCCATCAGGACTTCGGCCAGGTGGTGCGTCACTTTTTCCATGTCGGCAATCCCGGCCCGGATCTGTCGATGGTCCTCTTGAGCCTTGGCGACGCGCAATGCCTCGATCGCGTGATGAATGGACTCGATTTCTTCCGCCGGGATCAGGTCCGTTCCCCGTTGCAGCGCCTTCTCGGTGGCCATGATGATGGCATCGGCCTCCGTCCTCGCCTCGATCACCTGACGCGCCTTGATATCTTCCGCCGCGAATTGGAATGATTCCCGAATCATCGTTTCGACTTCGTCATCCGTCAGCCCGTAAGAGGGTTTGACTTGAACGGATTGCGATTCGCCGGTCCGGATATCCGACGCCGTGACGTTGAGAATGCCGTTCGCGTCGATCAGAAACGTGACTTCAACGCGAGGCACGGCCGCGGGCAACGGCGGGAGCTTGAGCTGAAATCGTGCCAGGCTTCTGTTGTCCTTCACCAGTTCGCGTTCGCCTTGCAGCACGTGAATGTCCACGCCGGTTTGGCCGTCCACGTAGGTGGTGAACATTTCCTTGGCGCTCGTCGGGATGGTCGTATTCCGGCGGATCAGAATGCTCACGACGTTGCCCATGGTTTCAATGCCCAGGGACAACGGGGTCACGTCGAGCAGGAGCATGTCCTTGTTCTCCCCGGCCAGAATGCCGGCCTGAACCGCTGCCCCCAGCGCCACCACTTCATCGGGATTCAGGTCACAATGGGGCGTCTTCCCGAACAACTCCTGCACGCGCGATCGAATCACCGGCATCCGGGTACTGCCGCCCACCAACACCACTTCGTCGATTTGACCGGTCTCCAGGCCCGCGTCGCTCAACGCGCGGCGACAAGGGGTCATGGTGTGTTCGACCAGGTCCAGGACCAGGGCCTCGAATTCATCACGTGACCACGTTCGTTCATAGGTGCCTTTTCCGTCCGGAAGGGAGAAAACCATAAGAGCCTGCGGCTCGTCCGACAATCGAATTTTGGTTTTCTCGGCTTCGAGCCGAACCATTTGCATCAGTTCCGGCGAATCTTCCACTTTCACGCCGTGCCGGGTGTCGATGTCCCGTATGACCTCGTCCACCAGCCGCCGGTCGAAATCATCCCCGCCGAGATGCGTATTCCCGTTGGTCGCCAGCACCTCGAAGATGCCATCCTTGAGTTTCAGGATGGAGATGTCGAAGGTGCCGCCGCCGAGGTCATAAACGGCCACGCACCCCTGCGTGTTCTGTTGCAGCCCATAGGCCAAGGACGCCGCCGTGGGTTCATTGATGATGCGCAGCACTTCCAGGCCCGCAATGAGGCCGGCGTCTTTCGTCGCCTGTCGCTGGCTGTCGTTGAAATACGCCGGGACCGTAATGACGGCTTTGGTAATTTCCTCACCCAGGTGCGCTTCCGCCCGCAGCTTGAGTTCCTTCAAAATCATGGCGGAGATTTGCGGGGGCGAATAGGTTTTCTCCCCGACCTGGATGCGAATCACGCCGCCTTTTTCCTGCAAGGCATACGGGAAATATTTCAATTCTTCCGCCACGTCCGCGATGGCTTTCCCCATGAACCGCTTCACGGAATAAATCGTTCGGGACGGATCGCGGACGAGATATTCCTTGGCGGGATCTCCGACCAGGAGACCATTGTCCGTGAGGCCGACGATCGAGGGCACTTTGGCCTGGCCGCGCGTTCCGGATATGACCTGCGGGCCGTCGCCGGCCATGTAGGCGACCAATGAATTCGTCGTTCCGAGGTCAATGCCGACGATCAATGCCATGCACTCCTTCCGGGTTCGGCGGTGGGGCTGGTCGCCGCCACCAGATCATTCACGATATTCTTCACATACGTGCGGTTCGATAAAATTTCCTGCATGCCCGCGAGCACCGCGTCTTTCTGCGACCGGACGGTGGCCTCACCTTCGGCTTCGGTCGGCAGGGCGTCCCACCGGCTGAACTGCTCCCGCAGGCGATCTTCCATTTGCGCTTTTCGCGCTTCGAGCGTCCGGCGGTCGGCTTGCAACTTCTCCAGGAGCTCCTGCCGGCGTTCGTCGGACTCCCCGGCGGACAAAGACCGAAACTCGTCCAAATCCTCCTGCAGTTCCAGGATTTCATCGAACAAGTCGGCCGGAGGGGAGTTCCGAATATCCTTGGCCGACCCCGCTTCCAGACGAATCAGGTACTCCGCTCGTTGCACGGGGTCTTTCAACGTTCGATACGCCGTGTTCAATAACGCCGTGTTGCCGAGACTGATCGCCTTTTCCCCTTCGTCTTTCGTCGCGTAATAGTCGGGATGAAAGCTCCGGCTCAAGGCGTAGAAGGTTTCCTCAAGCGCCTGTTCGTCGAGGTTCAGTTTGCGGGGCAGGTTCAGGCAGGTAAAATAGTCGAGTTCCTTGGAGAGCGGTTGCACCTTGACGCACCGGCCGCAAAAATACTCGCCGGTCATTTCGGATTGACAATGCCAGCACATGCTGCGGGCCATCGGCAACTCGCGGGCCCGTCCCGATTCCGGTTGATGGGTGTGTTCGCTCATCTCCCTCTCTCGCACAACGGGCATGGTAGGACTTCACCATGCCCGACGGCTTGCTCCCCGATTGTCACGCAACCCCGTTCGACGTGTTACGCCGAAAATGATTCTCCGCACCCACAGGTCTTGGACGCGTTGGGATTGATAAATTTGAATCCCCCGCTGACCATATCCTTTTGATAGTCGAGCTGCATGCCTTCCAGATAAATGGCGCTCTTCGCATCGACGATGACTTTCACGCTGTCCTGTTCGCACACCGTATCGAACTCGCCGATTTTCTCGTCGAAATTGATCGTATAACTCAACCCGGAACACCCTCCCCCTTTGACGCCCAGACGCAGGCCGCCTTCGGTCAGATCCTGCACGTCCATGAGCCGTTTCACTTCGACAACCGCCGCGTCCGTGAGCGTGACGAGAGGGGTCTGCGTGGCCGGTGAGGATTCCGTCGTGTGTGTCGTCTCCATCACTGCGCTCCTTGCACTTCAGCGGGTCAGGCAGGCGTGGCCGCCTCTGCGGTCTCGCCCTCCGTGTCCGCTTTCTTTTTGTAATCGTTCAAGGCGGCTTTGATCGCGTCTTCCGCCAACACGGAACAGTGGATTTTGACCGGGGGAAGGTTCAACTCCTGCACGATCTCGGTATTCTTGATCTGTCCCGCTTGATCCACGGTTTTGCCCTTCAACCACTCCGTGGCCAAACTGGAACTGGCAATCGCCGACCCGCACCCGAAGGTTTTGAATTTCGCATCCACGATCGTGTCGTTTTCCACTTTGATCTGCAATTTCATCACGTCGCCGCATTCGGGGGCTCCGACGATGCCGGTCCCCACGCCGTCTTCTTCTTTCTTGAACGACCCCATGTTGCGAGGATTGTTGTAATGGTCGATCACTTTTTCACTGTATGCCATGATACCACCCTCCTTGTACGCGGAAATTTATAAAGACCGTGTATGCCTTGCCTGCCTGCTCAGTGCACCGCCCATTGAACCGTCTTGAGGTCAACGCCTTCCTTTGCCATTTCATAGAGGGGCGACATTTCGCGAAGGTGATTGACCGCCTTGATCATCCGGTCGATGGTATATTCTACTTCTTCCGGCGTCGTAAATCGACCGATGCCGAACCGGATCGAGGAATGCGCCAGATCGGACCCGACCCCCAAGGCACGAAGAACGTATGATGGCTCAAGGGTGGCCGACGTGCAAGCCGATCCCGACGACAGGGCGATTTCCTTGACCCCCATCAACAAGGCTTCCCCTTCGACGTACGCGAAACTGATGTTCAGGTTCCCCGGGAGACGCTCCGTCGGGTGTCCGTTGAGATAGACTTCTTCCATCGCACCCATGATGCCGTCCTGCAGGCGGTCACGAAGGGCCATCGTGCGAACGGACTCCTCCGGCATCTCCTGCGCGCATAACTCGATGGCTTTCCCGAACCCGACCACGAGCGGGACCGGAAGCGTACCCGACCGCATACCGCGCTCATGCCCGCCCCCGTCGATCATCGGCGCCAACCGGACGCGCGGCGCTTTCCGGCGCACGTACAACGCCCCGATGCCCTTGGGTCCGTAAATCTTGTGCGCGGTAAACGACATCAGGTCGACACCCAGTTCCTGGACGTCCACCGGGATTTTCCCCACCCCTTGCGTGGCGTCGCAATGAAAGAGCACACCCTTTTCCTTCGCGATCCTGCCGATCTCCGCGATGGGATGAATCGTGCCGATTTCATTATTTGCCAGCATGATCGAAATCAAAATGGTTTTATCCGTGATGGCGTTCCGCACGTCGTCCGGATCGACCCGGCCGGCCTTGTCCACGGGCAGGTACGTCACCTTGACGCCTTTTTTCTCCAATGATTTCGCCGCATCGATCACCGCGCGGTGTTCGGTCGACGTGGTGATGATGTGATCACCTTTCTCCTTATACATCTCGACCACGCCTTTCAGCGCCAGGTTATCGGACTCGGTGGCTCCGCTCGTGAACACGATCTCCTTGGCGTCGGCGTGAATGAGATTGGCAATATGTTTGCGCGCCTGATCCACACCCTCTTCGGCTTCCCAACCGAAGGAATGGTTCCGGCTCGCGGAATTGCCGAACTTTTCGGTGAAATACGGGAGCATCGCATCCACCACGCGAGGGTCGCAGGGCGTGGTCGAATGGTTGTCCATATAAATGGGTAACTTCATGACGGTACTCCTTGTGGCTTTAAAGATTCGACGATAATCACGGGTGTTTCCTCAACCAATAAATCCTCGATAGACATGCTGTTCAGCAATTGAAAGATACTTTCCTGGATTTTGAACAGCGGCGTACGAATATTGCAGTGATTCATCTGCTCGCACTGGGAATGGTCGTCTTTTTCATGAGAACAATCCGTCAAGCCCAGGGGACCTTCGATGGCTTCCAGCACTTGCGCCAGGGTAATGTCTTTGGGCTCCCGCCCCAACGCGTAGCCGCCCTTGGGTCCGTTATGATGACTTTCGATCAGTTGATGCCTGGCCAGGGTCTGAAGCACTTTCGCCAACAATTCCACGGGGATATTATGCTCTTCGGCAATCTCCTTGGTATTCACCACACGCGGGTGGGCATCGATGCCGCTTTGGACCCTGGCCATGTACTGAAGCGACAGCAAGGCATAATCGGCTCTTTTCGAAAATTTCAGCACGAACCCCTCACAAAAAACGTGGAGCGAATGAATCTCCGACCGAAACCATCGGAGCAAATCCTAGCATTGACATTCCGTCCTAGTCAAGAGTATTCTAGTCGGAGATAAAAACAGTCGGAGATCGAACCGGAAAGTCATTGTATCATCTATCTTATTGAAAATACATCGTAATTCTTCAATTTATCTTTCCCTAGCTGAGGGAAAAAGGAGATCAGATGGGAGGCAGTAATCCATATATCGAACAAGTCGAAGTCAAAACAGCCACGGAATCGTTCAGCGTGACCTTTCGTTTGCCGGACGAAACCCTTGAGGTCCAAGTGGACCCAAATAAAATCCCGTACGGCCCAACCGGCCAACCGGGCAGCCTGTTGGACATTGCGATGGGCGCGGGCCTCGACGTCGAGCATGCCTGCGGCGGCGTCTGCGCCTGTTCGACCTGTCACGTCGTTGTGAAGGAAGGGTTGGATACGTGCAATGAAGCCACGGACGACGAATTGGACCAGTTGGACGAAGCCCCTGCCATCACGCTGCAATCCCGCCTGGCCTGCCAATGCGTCCCCGACGGCTCAACCAACCTCGTCGTCGAAATCCCCGAATGGAACAAGAACCTGGTAAAAGAAGGGCACTAGGCCACCGGCCGGTTAAAGGAACCCTCCCCTGTCATTTAGGGGGTAGGATCTAAAGAGACGCCCTGTAGATCGTCGGCGAAAGCCAAACTTGTTCATCCAGAGGTGGCTTCAGGCAGTAGGCTCGCACCTGCCGCTGGAAATCGTATAGCCTGACGAGCCTAAAGACATCGGGGCGTTCCTCGGAGACGCACAACTCATTCTTGGTGATGAAAAAAGGGGTAGTCCTAGGACCATTCGTCGTCTTGATCTCCAGCCAGCGCTCTCGCTCGGCATCGTCGCCGATTCCATCGAACGACAGGATGTCATATCCATAGCCATCGCCTTCATCCCTGGCAACCCAGTGGACACGGTCGGATAAGTCTTTCCGGCCAAGCTCGTTGAGACGTCGCCTTTCTACCTCGAAGACAAACGCTTCGCCAGCTTTTCCGAGTTGCCGATTCCGGGCATCACGCTCGGCTGGTGGTTCGAACCTGCGGACAATACGGTCAATATCTTCAGGTACATTCTGTTCCGACGGCTCACGTGGCGGCGGTGCATCGTCGAAGACCAGTTTAGGCCCGACCAGGGTTTCCAATGGTGCGCGCACTGCATCTACGGCTTCCCCAGTCAGAAGTGCATGAAGATCATGATCCTTGCCGAGGCGGGCTTCAACCGCCTCAAACAGCGCCTTCTGGTAATTTGTATATGGCTTGTACCCGTCAATGTAAGGCAGGCCTAGGGCAACCATGACCGCACTGATATTCATATGTTTGCGATCGATCGATCCCTCGGAACGACCAATTGTTTTCATGAGGACACGCCGGTGCTCGGTCTTATTGAAAACCCTTCCTGCCTGCTCATATCTGAGCATATCGAAGTAATCTCCGACGATGGCATTGATTTCGCTGTAGGACCAATTCCGCGCCATTTGCTATCAGCCGGTACTTGCCATAGTGTCGCGTCCTCAATTGTCTGTCAGTTCGCCGAGCTTAGGTGTCTTGGCACTCAACTAATTGTTTGCAATCACTCAGTAATCTCTATTTTCAGTGAGGAGACAACTTTTTCGATACTCTCCCTAAAGTCTCGTTCCAGGTCGTGCTGCCACAGACGAATCACTTTCCATCCCATATCACGGAGCCGACGGTGATTTCTTGCATCCCTTTCTCGGTTTTTAGAAATTTTCGTTTTCCAGAAAGCCGAAACCTTGTGTTCCCATGTTGGGAACCTGTAACCGTGCCAAAAGTCGCCGTCGATAAAAACGGCCACCTTGGCCTTAGTAAAAACGACGTCCGGCTGGCCAGGCAACTCTTTGAGGTGCTTGCGAAACCTAAAGCCTCTCTTGTGAAGTTCCGAGCGCACGCGGGTCTCGGGTCCTGTATCCTTCCCTTTGATACTGGACATGCAGTAGCTCCTCTGCTCGGGGGTCAGGTTATCCGGCATATCGTCACTATTCCTGATACAGGCTGAACGCACGCACCATTTCTTTGTGACCCGGCAGATGGAGTTTAGGTGGGACGTTGGTCAACACCGCGTAATTCTGAGGAACACGAGGACATATTGAACTGAAGTCACATTGTTTGCATTTGTCGCGATGCGGGCGCATCGGAAAATCCGACTTAAGAATGCCTTCCACCGCCCATTCGACATTTGCAAGAGCAGCATCCATTGCTTCCTGGGTAACCGGGACCTCAACACGTTGATTGTCCTTCAGGAGATGTACGCTACCGGTTCTTGCGTTCTGTCCCAACATTTTAGCCGCCGCGCTGGCATACAGTTGCACCTGTAGGGCAAATTCGGTCCAATCGAGATCTTCATTAGTGTCGGGGTGTTCTCCGCCCTCCATCGCTTTGAAGTCGATGATCTCCGCCTTCAGAATGTTTCCTGCTTTGTCTTCATGAAGAAGGAGATCAATTGAACCTGATATCACACAGTTGGAGGCCGGAATCTCAAAGACCGCCTCTACCTGCCGCTCCCGCTCAAAATCACCGCCGAATGCCGAGACATAATTTTTAGTGATCTCGACGGCCCGTTCTCTGGAGTTTTCATAAGCACCAGGCCGGTTCACAGGATCGCCGCTTGGGGGGACATGCTTCAGATGGAATGTGTTCAAGACCACCGGTTCGACTTGTTCGGGTTTAGGCGAGGCGTCAGGGTAAAGTTCATGAAGTTTTTGGATGGATGTGTGGACGGTTTTCCCATATCCAAACATTTCTGGAATAACAGGATTGAGACCATACCTCTCCCGAAATTGATAGCTTTTCGGGCACTGAAGGTAATATCGAATTTCAGAGAAGCTTGTAGGATAATCCGCATCCTCGATTCTCCTCTGAGGAGAGGCTTGCGTGAGTCCGTCAGGTAGGTTCGTAGGATCTTGCTCAACAGTTGGATGGGTTGCGAACTGTAAGGCATAGGGCGATCGGCTGGCCTTCTTCTTGCCCCCTGGCAGTTTTTCCGTTCCGCTGACGTAGAGATACCTTTCGGCACGTGTCGAAGCCGTATAAAAAAGCCTGGCTTCCTCATTGCGAGTGCTTTGATAAGCACCTCGATCGATCGCCGGAGCCATGGCACGCTCGGGCAACAATCCCGAGTACCCGCTCCTTTTCCTGGGAAATCTGTTCGCTTCCACATCCACGACGAACACACAGGGAAACTCAAGCCCTTTCATTTTGTGGACGGTGGCCACCGTGACCACGTCCGGCCGCTGCAGGACGTCGTCCGTGGACACGTCATATCCTGTATCTGCTGCGTTATTCAGGAAGTTAAGAACCTCGGTAAAGCGTCGTGTGGAGTCAACGCTCATATAAACGGTTTCGACATCCAAAATCATGCGGCTGAACAAGCCGATGTCCCGCATGGTATCGTCATCGAAGTTCGTCTGGGCGATATTGAACGCTTCTAAGAGATGATAGACGAGTTGCTGCGGGTAGAGCCGAATTCTCGTCAAACCTTGGGGGCGATGAATCCGATTGCTCCAGTCGGTGAGCACCCGGACCAATCTATTGAAATCTGCGTCAGGGTACGCAGGCAAGACTTCGGTGTCGAAGTGTTGACGCACAATATTCCGATCAATCGGTGTGTTGCGAAGAAGCTCAAAGGTGCTGCGCAGGACCGCCGTCTGCGGTCGGTCAAAAGGCCCGCCGCCAGCTTCTAGACTGAACGGAATTCCCATGGCCTCCATGGCCTCCGTGAAAGCGGTATGCCTTGGAGTATCGTCTTGTTCTTTCTTTCGGGTCGACCGCATCAGCACTGCAAAATCAGCGGGTGTCAATCCGCGGACACTTCCGTTATCGTCATACGCCGTTCCTAGTAGGTTGCGGATTCGGCCCGCGACCCACTCGGCCTCCGCCCTGCGGTTGGGAAACCACAGCACCCTGAAGTCCTGAGGCGACCGATTCATAGAAGCTGTGGGAGCTTTGGGCATTCTACTGGGGCCAAGGGTTACAGCAGCGAAAGCATCCGAGGCTTGTACAATCGGTTCCGTACTCCGAAAGTTCTTCGACAGGGTATGTATACTGCAGTTCAGATATCGTTGCTGGAACTCAAGGATATTACTCACGTCCGCTCCACGCCAAGCATAGATCGACTGATCGTCATCCCCAACCACGAAAAGGGTTTTCGATCGGTCGTTAAGCAGACGGATCAACTCTTCCTGACAAGGATTCACGTCTTGGTACTCGTCCACCATAAGATGGCGTAGCAGCCCGATGCCATTATTCACCCCTGGCACGTTCTTTCGGATTGCTTCGACCACATTCCGAATCATTAAAGAGAAATCTATATATTGGTCATTCCGAAGACTTTCCTGAATGCCCACGAGCAAATCGCCGAGCTCCGAGTCTTCTGCTGAAACCGCAGCGAAATCCAATAACTCATCATTGGCGGTCTTCCAGGCGTCTGCTGTCTGCTTGATCGTCTCGAAGTAGCGGTTGCCCTTTGCGCGGCTTCGAAACTTCTGAATGCCCAACTGGGGGTAACGTGAAATCAAATAGAGCTTCAGCCGGTTTTCATCAAGTACATCGAATTGGCGGTACATGGGGTCCATGTCTCCTAAGATGCGCTGACAGTAGGCGTGGATGGTCCCAATATACATTGCCCCCATAACAGTGGGATCAAGCCTGGCGGTCGACAATGCCTGCGAAACACGACGCTTAATGGAACCAGCCGCCTTTTCTGTGAACGTGAACGCTACAATGCCTGCTGGCGCTACACCCTCCGCAAGGAGTCTGGCGATCCGATAGGCCAATGTCCGTGACTTGCCAGATCCAGCGCATGCCAGGCAAAGCACTTCACTCGCAGGGTCAACTGCGGCGGCGTATTGATCAGTTGTCAACTCGTTCCGTAAAACCTGGTCAATGTTCATGGTCTATATGCAAGGTTTTTCTTTGACTGTCCTGTCCCGTTGTTACGAAGTAAGGTCCTCTTGATCATTCTGGCGTGGGCAGTTGCAAAAGGTGGCGGCAGGGCATTCCCGATCATCCAAGCGACGGCGATCTTACTGTCAACATCCGGAAACTTATACCGGCGCGGCAAACCCTGTAACAACGCTGCCTCTCTCATAGTGATCGCGCGATCCTCTTCGGGATGAAGGAATCGACCTTTTGAAGGATTGAAGCATCCGCTAGTGAGCGTCGGGGCCACCTCACCCCAAGCCATCCGGCCATAAACGTCTTTGAAACCGTTGCAGCGTTTGTGGCAGTCGAGTTGATCTGACTCTGAAAGGTCAGTTCGACTTCCACCGTCTTTAGGAATGCGCCGAATCAGTCCCATGATCCGTGATGTGCGCTTTTCCGGCATGTCATGAACCGGATCGCTACTTTCGCCAGCCTTAGGCAGGCAACCGATGGCGTCCTTAACCATTTTTACTTTCGGTGCACATTCTGCAAACGGAATTTCCATCCGAAAACCCGCCAGGTAAATCAGTCTCCGCCGGCGTTGTGGCACTCTATATTCCGCAGCGTTCAGGATGCGGTGACCATCCCAATAACCGATCTCCTGCATTCGACTACAGAAAAAAGCGAATCTCTTATCTCCAGAGAGTCCGGGGACGTTTTCCATCATTACTGTCCGAGGACGCAGTGCCTCCACGAACCGCAGAAATTCAAGCAACAAATCGTTGCGCGGGTCGTTGACCACAAACGATCCGTTTAAAGTCCGCATCGTCGAAAACCCCTGGCATGGGGGACAACCGGTAAGGAGGTCAAGATCCCCTTTCCGCAGTCCCAAAGTGGACTTCACTTCAGATGGTTTTAAATCTCTGATGTCCGTCTCCCAGACCGCAACATCCTTGTGGTTAGCCCGATAGGTTCTAATGGATAGGGGATCAACCTCCACGGCGCCGAGCACTTTGAACCCAGCTCTTTTCAGACCGACCGTCATACCCCCACATCCAGAGAAAAGGTCAATGGCAGTGAGCTTTTTCACCTGATCTCCTTGGTCTACAAAAGTGTCTACGCCTTTCTTAGATGTTCGAATGGGTTCAACAAGGCCACGCCGAGTTGGCTGAAATCACGCACGTTGCGGGTCACGACCGTGAGCCTGTGCACGACGGCGGTTGCCGCGATCATGGCGTCCTCCATCAGGGTGTCTGACTGTCGATGCTTGAGCCGCGCCCATTCCCTGAACGCGGACGCATCCATCGGCAACACGCTATAAGAGGCGAGCACCCTGCCGAGCCAAGCCGCCAACTCGTCCGCTTTTGCGACATCCTGCTCGCGGGCGATCTCGATACCCGCCTGGATCTCTCCGACCGTCACCGCGGATAGAAAAAGTTGATCGGCGGGTACGTCCGCAATCCAATTGAGGACGCCCTTATGTGGATTGCGCCGGCGCAATTCTGAAACAACGTTTGTGTCGAGAAGATACACGGATTTACTCGAACGTCGGCGAAACCCGATGACGATGCTTCTTACGCGGCGGCGTCAGTGCATCCGTGCGTGCTTCCGGCGCAAGCAGCAATTCCTTGAGATCCGGTCTGGCCATCTTCTCCAATCGTCGCCACTGAGCAATGGGGACGAGCACGGCTGCTTCCACGCCCCGTTTGGTCACAACCTGCGGTCCTTCAGCGAGGCTCGTCTCGAGCAACTCGCTGAAACGCGCCTTGGCGTCCTGCACCTGCCATGTCCTGGTCATGCCACCTCCAGTATGTTAAAAAGTTTTTAGTGACTAGACATCAGACTAGTCTAGCTAAAACAAAAAGTCAATAGAGATTGAATTCGATGCGAGAGACGGAAGACTCCTGGCGCAGGGTCGCAGAGTGTCCCGGCACCCTAAAACCCGCCGAGGCCAAGAACGGAACAAAAAATTTCGCTTGCGTCATCGGGGTTTTTATCAGGTGATGTGACAGGAGCAACCTTGAGATGATACCCTGCCCGTTCAAGCTGTTGGAACAATACCCTCTGGCACCGTGACCGGACCACGTCAGTCCGGAAAGACCAACCCCTACTGCGCGGATCAATCATCCCAACAGGACGGCCAAGGTCGTGCCGTTGACGGCCCTGGTTGAGGGACTCGAACGCTTCGAGCAAGAGAATCGCGCCCGATGGAAGGCTTTCTTTCAGGATCATGATGAACCTTCGCAATATCGCCATTGTTGCGCACGTCGACCACGGCAAGACCACGCTCGTGGACGCGATGTTGTGGCAGAGCGGAACGTTCCGTGAAAACCAGGACGTGGGTGAACGGGTTCTGGATTCGATGGACCTCGAGCGCGAGAAGGGCATCACGATCATGGCGAAGAATACCGCCATCATCTACGGCGACGTGAAGATCAATATCGTCGACACGCCGGGGCACGCCGATTTCGGCGGCGAGGTCGAACGCACCCTGCGGATGGTGGACGGCATCATGCTGCTTGTCGACGCCGCGGAAGGCCCACTGCCCCAGACGCGATTCGTGTTGTCCAAGGCGCTCGAACTGGGACTGCCCCCGATCGTGGTGATCAACAAGATCGACCGTCAGGACGCGCGCGCCTCGGAAGTCCTGAACGAAGTCTACGACCTGTTCATCGACCTGGACGCCACCGAGGAACAGATCGAATTTCCGGTCATCTACTCCGTCGCCCGTGAAGGAAAATGCACTCGATCACCCGACGGGGAGCTGACCAATCTGCAACCGTTGTTCGAGATGATCATCGAGCACATTCCGCCGCCATCCGGGGATCCGAACCATCCTCTCCAGATCCTGGTCACCAACGTCGAGCCCGACGACTACCTCGGGCCGCTGGCCATCGGCCGCGTCGTGGCCGGGACGGTGCGGAACCGGCAGGCGGTCACCTTATGCCGGCGTGACGGGACTCAGACTGCGGCCGCCGTCACGGAGCTGTTCGTCTACAAAGGCCTCGGGCGAACCGGGGTCTCCTCGGTGGGTCCCGGAGAGATCGTGGCGCTGGCGGGAATGAGCGGCATCGGGCTGGGGGAAAGCATCGCTGGCGGTGAAACCCCCAAGCCCCTGCCCACGCTCAACGTGGACGAACCCACGTTGTCGATGGAGTTTTCCGTCAACGATTCCCCGTTCAGCGGAAAGGACGGCCAGTACGTGACCTCGCGCCACCTGCGGGAACGACTGCTCAAAGAGGCACGGCACAACCTCGCGATGCGCGTGGAGACCACCGAATCTCCCGATCGCTTCCTGGTGTACGGCCGGGGAGAACTGCAGATGGCCATCCTGATCGAACAGATGCGGCGGGAAGGTTATGAATTTTCCGTCGGCATGCCGCGGGTGTTGACCCGCTCCGTTCACGGGACGACCCACGAACCCTACGAACTGGCGCTCATCGACGCGGCTGAAGAGTACATGGGCATCGTCGTGCAGAAACTCGGCACGCGCCGTGGCGTCATGGTCAAGATGGTGAACCACGGCTCGGGACGGGTGCGTCTGGAGTTCGAGCTTCCCAGCCGCGGGCTGATCGGATACCGGACCGAGTTCCTCACCGATACGAAAGGCACGGGAATCCTCACGCACCTGTTCACGGAATACCGGCCCTGGGCGGGCGACATCGTTCATCGGACGACCGGCGCGCTGGTCTCCGACCGTCACGGCCGCGTCACCGGGTACGCGATGATCAACCTGCAGGCAAGGGGGCAACTGTTCGTCGGACCGACCGATGAGGTCTACGGGGGCATGCTCGTCGGAGAGAACAGCCGCGACTCGGACCTGGACGTGAATATCACGAAGGAGAAGAAGCAGACGAACATGCGCGCGGCCGGGTCCGATGCCTATGAAAAGATCGTCCCGCCAGTGCGTCTGTCGTTGGAGCAGTCAATCGAATTCATCCGCCACGATGAACTGATCGAGGTCACGCCGCAGAACCTTCGGCTTCGAAAACGCCACCTCGACCAGAACGAAAGAAAGCAGCAGGCCGCGCGTCAAACAGCCGGGGCCGACGCCGGAGCCCACGTATAGCCCTCCGGCACCGGCTAGACGATTTCGTCGTCTCCGTGGGAGGCATCTAACGGGGTTTCCGTCGAGGAGCCCGCGTTGGCTTCCTCTTCAGCAGAGTCGGGAGTGTCTTTTTCGGCCTTTTTGTTCAACTTGGCCTGTAAGCGCTCTGTTTTCTTTTTTGCCTTCGCCCGTTCACGTTCCTGGCGAGCGAATTTGTAATTGGGTTTGCGGGGCAAAGTTTGGCCTCATAAAGCACCGGAGCGGTCATAGACCGCTCCGGGACCAATTCAGTTTGCGATGGAAAGATTGTCCGCCGACATTTTTCCGTCCCTGCCGGAAACGAGATCAAAAGAAACCCGTTGACCCTCATTGAGCGTCGATAACCCAGCCTTTTCTACGGCGCTGATGTGCACAAAGGCGTCTTTCGAGCCGTCTTCAGGCTCGATAAAGCCGAAGCCCTTGGATACATTGAACCATTTTACTGTACCGGTGGTCATGATTATTTCCTTTCACGACATGGTTAATAAGCGAAGCGCCGCCTCGCGGCAACTTCATAAAAACGTCCTGTTGGCCCACAGACCGGCCACTCCTCCTAACGACCCCGCCATGGGGGCTGTCTTACCTCTCTCGAAGCGGCCCTGTCTTGCGGGCGGCACTCCATGACGTGCGGACGAACCGGCGACCCAGGCTTCGCTCGATCTCACGCCATTTCGGCTCTTCGTCCGACGTGATGAACGTGACGGCTTCTCCGGAGCGGCCCATGCGGCCGGTCCGTCCGACCCGGTGCGTGAACAGTTGTTCCGAGTCCGGCAGGTCATAGTTGATGACCTGGCCGATGCCTTCAACGTCCAAGCCCCGGGCAGCCACGTTTGTCGCGACCAGAATCGACGTAACGCCGGAACGGAAGCTCACCATCACGCGCTCACGGGCGTTCTGGCTCAGATTGCCTTGAAGCGCTCCGACCGGATAGCCCAACGTGTCGAGCCGTCTGGCCAGCTTATTCACGCCGTGCTTGGTCTTGCCGAAGACGATGATCGGCGCGCCGTCCCGCTGGTTCAACAGCGTTTTGAGGGCATCCAGCTTGTCGCTCTTCTGGATGGTATAGATCAGGTGCTCCACAGTGGGCAGCGCCTGCAGGTCTGCATCCACTTTCACCGTGACGGGGTTGCACAAATATTTCCTGGCGGTCTTCGCCACCCACTCGGGCATCGTGGCAGAGAGCAGCGCCGTCTGCCGGCCGGAGGGTGTCCGGCTCAGGATGGCTTCAACGTCGTGGGCAAACCCCCTATCAAGCATTTCATCCGCTTCATCCAGTACCAGGAATCGCACGGATTGCAGGTCCAGCGTGCCCTGCCGCAGATGGTCCAGCGTACGGCCCGGCGTGCCGATGATGATCTGGGCGCCGTTCTTCAACGCCGTGTACTCCGGCCTCAACGACCGGCCGCCGTACAGTAACGTCGCCCGCAACCGCCGTGCCGAGGCCAGGGCCTCCATGACCCCGGAGACCTGAATCGCCAGCTCCCGGGTGGGCACCAGCACAAGCGCCTGAACCTGCCGGACCGACGGGTCACACTGTTCAGCCAGGGGCACGGCAAACGCCAGCGTCTTTCCGGACCCCGTGCGCGCCTGCCCGATCAGGTCCCGCCCCGCCAGGAGATGGGGGATGGACTGCTCTTGAATGGGCGTGGGTTCTGAGATATTCATCCTGGCCAGCGCCGCTCTGATCGCGCCACTCAACGCCATTCCGGGAAACCCGGCATCATCGGAGTGGGCGCTATCGGTTTGGATAGGATTGACAGCCAATGGTTCGCTCACCGGTGCATCGACCGCAGAGGAAAGGCCGGTGCGATGAACTTTGAAGCACGGGGGGCAGTACGCCGGCCTGTCCGGGCTGGGCCGGAAGGGGACGGTCGTAGACGTATCGCAAGCAGCGCAAACGACCTGATGGCGCCGCGAACGATTCGATGGACGTGGGCGGGTTGCTAAAGACTTGAAAGACATAGAGAACAAACTCCTTGGTTATTGGTTACTGGGCATCCCTGCAAGCCACATTGGTCGTCGCCTACCGGCAACATCAAGGTGGTTCACCTTATACGACTGTATCCTGGTCTGAGATCAGCAGGCGGGTACAACCGTGCAGGAATGGCGAAAACTGGTATTTCTCAAACGATCGATATGACTCAGTACCCGTGCACCGTGCAGCAGGGCGTCGAGCATGCGGCGACGGCTGTCGTCGCTGGCGAGGTTTACCTCCGGAAAACCCCGACGAGAATCACCCTTCGGGGTCTCGCTTGTACAAACATGCCGCTGGGATGAGCGGCTCTAAGGTTGGCTCCCTTTGCGCAACCCTCTTCAATAGCCACGCATCGTTAGGACTTGGAGAATAAGCTTATTATACATGAACGACTTAAGAAATCCAAGCCACTGTATGGTCCCCCACTTTCGGCACGCGGGGTGGGTGATGAGGAGGCATGGGCCCGGAGTATGCCGGTGAAGGGAATGGTGGGGCCGTTCGGCATTCTATCGGTGTTCGATCAGAAGAGCAGGTCGGTTTGCAGCCGCACGCCATACACCGTCGGGGCCGCGCGCAGGACCTCTTGCGTGCCCTCCAGACTGATGTTGAAGGACGATCCGACCGCCCGCTGTGGCGCTTTCGGAGATCGGTCGGGGGGCGGCGTATTTGAGATGCCGTCTAAACCGGGGGGCCTGGGAATCCGCGCTTCGGGATCTCAGTCAGGTGCTGGGGCTTTCCCCGGCCGTGGTCGCGGAAGTCTTGAGACTTGCACGAGAAACGCAGCGATGAAGAAAGAACAGATGGTGGGCAGCAGGCTCCCCTCGGTGTTGGTCCGTGAGTTTGGACCTTCAGATTGAGCAGGTTGTCAACCAAGCCGCCGGGGGGTGGTTCAGAAGCGGATCTCCGCCCGTGCGCCTGCGATGGCCTGCGTCCTGCCAAAGCCGTCACGGACGGCCACCACCCCTGCGCCATAAACCGAGTCCGGGCCGCCCCGATAGCGCATGCTTACGCCTACCCGGTCGAATTCGAGGAGGGCGCCCTGGTCGATCACGATGTTGTCATAGTCGATTCGACCTTCTTCGTCGACGCGTTGCGCGGCGCGAATCCGCGCTTCGCCCGAGTCGAGGGGACGCTCCAGCGACAAGCTGGCATTCAACGTCACGCTGCGAGTCAAGCTGATCGAGAGGTCGAGTTTCGCGGTCGTCAGGAGGGCATGGTTCAAGGCGAGCAGCGCCCCCTCGTTCGGAGCCAGATAGGTGACCCGATTCTCCAGTCCGAGCCTTACCGCATCGTTGGTGAAGAGCGTGCGACGAACGCCGAGATCGACGCTGTCGCCGGACAGCGCAAAGACGCCGGTACCCTTCAGGCCGGAGGGCCTTTTCAGACCGGAGGCGAAGGAGGCGCCGACCGCGTAGCTCGCCTGCGGGCCGACGAACGAGGCCGTCAGGACGGAGCGCGGACTCCAACCCATGACGCCAAGGCCGGAGCCGCTCGTCGCCTCGGGATTCGTGACCGCGCTCGCGTGGAATGCTCCCGCCTCCGAGGTGAATCCGAAGGCCATGCCGAATGCGTCCCGGGCCATGCGGAAATGACCGTGGGGCAGCGAACTGCCGGCCAGACTGGCAAAGCCTTCCACGAGCCCGGCTCCCCGGCCGACGCCAAGGAGCCAAGGGCCGTTCGACGTGCCGCTGACTTGGAAGTCCTGACCGGCGAGCGCCAGCGCCGGCGCTTCGCCTTCGTCCGCCGAGGTGCGCCTTGGGACGATGAGCTCAAGGTCTCGCATCGACAGCACGCCCCCGCCGGCATCGGCATAGTGGCTGATCGGGACCAGGAAGGGGGCGCGCTGATAGCGGTCGAGAACGAGGATCTCCCGGCCGGCCAAGTACCTGGATGCCGCCCCGGCGGGCAAGGAGAGCCGGGCGCCTCGCGTGGTGACGACGGGACCATCGTCATACCGGCCCAGCGAGAACAGGGTGCCGCCGATCGGTCGTGAGGCCGCATCCAGGTCAAGCAGCCCCTGCCCATAAATGGAGCGGTCGGCATAAATGCCGGTCTTGTTTGCCGTGACGAGGATCCGATCCCGGACCTCCTGGAATTTCAGGTTCGGGAACATGCTCTTCAGGGCCGCCAGGGCGCCGCTCACCTGCGGAGCCGCCATGGAGGTGCCTTGATAGTGGCCATAGCCCCCGGGCTCGGGCTCGGGCAAGGTGGAATAGATTCCGTAGTTCTCCCTTTTATCGCCTCCGGGCGCTGCCAGGCACCACGCAGCGGCGACCCCGCATTTTTGGGAGTAATAGGCCAGGTCCCCATCCCGGCCGACCGACACCACGGCCAGCCAGCCCTGCTTCAGTTCCGGTACGAGGTGAGGCAGCCCGGCGTGAAAGCTCACTTCAGGCAACGCACTATTCCCGGCTCCCCACACCTGGACACCGCCGGTTTTGACGTAATCTTTATAGATGGGAAGACTGTGCTCGAAGTAGGTAGCTGGGTCTTGGACCTCGGGGTAATCGTCGTCCGTGACCGTGATCGAGATATTGTTTTTGTTGACGTCCACCTTCCCCCAGCTATTGTTGACGATCCAGACCTCGCGCGCTTGCAGATTTTCGATGGCGCGCCCCAGGTCGGAGTCCACCACGTCGTCGTTCTCGTCGAACTCCAAGGCATACGACGCGAGCGTGGCCTCATAGGCGACCCCATGCATCCCGGCGCCGTCCTTGCGGGCGGCGATGATTCCCGCAACGTGAGTGCCGTGCCCGCGATTGTCAAGATTGGTATCCTGTGGATCGATCCCCTCGTTGAAGCTAGCGACGAGCACGTACTTCCCGGTCAACTCCGGATGGTCGGGCGTCGCCCCGCTGTCGAGCAAGCCAACCGTGATGCCCTTGCCGGTCCCGCCTCGCGCGTACATCGAGGAGGCCTTGATGAGGCTGAGCCCGCCCTGCGCCCGGTACTCCGGGGTCTCCCAGTCGCTCGCAAGAGGAAGCCTTCCCTGACCGCCGCACCCGGCCAGCGCCAGCATGACGAGAAGAGGAGCGAGCTTGCATACAGTCTTCGTGCACATGTCGGGGTGCTCCTCTTGCCGCTTTCCGGATTGCAGCATCTGATGGCGCTCTTGCTCCCGAAACAACGCTCCCTTCGCCTCCGGGCTCCCTATTCTGATGGATCGGGCCGCGGCGCGCAAACGTGCCGCCCATCGAGACGCTCCACCCGTCTGGGCTCGTTGGAGTGGGTAGGAAGCACAAATGGCCGTTCCAGAAAAACGCAATGAAGGAGGGCCGGGGGATACTCTGGCGGGGTTTAAAAAAATTGAGCCCCCGGCCAGGGACGGCCGGAGGCTCCATCTGTGATCGTCCCCCGATGAAAAATGTCGAGGGCAAGCTGACGGAAGTCGAGCTTACGGCATTTTGGCGGTAAACCAGGTGGAGATGCCCTTCATGCCGTTCCGTTCCACGTTCTGGCCATCCCACACCGCGAACGCCACCGGGATGCTCGCTCCGGCCCCGAATTGCACGTCGTTCGCGTCATTCGTCGCCAGCGACCGCTTCATCACCACGCGCCACGTCGGCCCGCTGCAGCAACCGCCTTTCAACGCCCCGTACGGTTCCCACAGCCCGTTCCCCATCACGTCCTGCGACGCCTGCGTCGTTAACGTGCTGAACCCGTTCGCATTCAAATCTTCCACCGAACTGGTCCGTAAATCCGGATCCGACATGATGTTGCCCGACCAAATCCCCGGATTGAACGGCCCCAAACTCCGGCCGATCCGGTCCGGATAGGTCACGCCCCCCGCCGGCTCTTCATAGTAAAAGTCCCAGGCAATCGAGGGATATTGCTGATCCACGTCCCACATCCCCGCGACGCCCGCGCCCATGTCCCGTTGCCATTCCGCATTCCAGCGCCAGATGTTCACCGTGCCCCCGGATTGCCCCATACATTGGAACGGCGGCGCGCCGGCCGTCTGGACGGGAAATTGCACCGCCACCTGATCCCGGAAATCCTGCGGCCCGATGACGGTGTTGTTCAGGGTTTGATCCCCCCAGTTGGCCCACACCCCGATCTCCTTGCCGTTGGTGGCCATTTTGACCATGACGGTCTTCACCGAGATGTTGGGATGCATGGGCGTCGTAATCGTTTGGCCGCTCAAGGGCACCACAATCCCCGGGACCGTTTCCCACACCGGGTTGGCCGCGTCCATGGGGATCGGCCCGCTAATGCTGCCCACTGGAATCGTCACCGGTTGGCTGACCGCCAACGGCACCTGCCCCATCGTCAACAGCACGCCGGCAAACACGACGGCCGTGAGTGCGGCAACGACGAAAGACGTGTTTTGAAGATGACCCACTCGCATAACGCTCCTCCTTATAGCTTGTAGGTGGTTGAACACACACATTATGGCCGGGAGAGATACCATGACTCAACGGGAAATCGACAAAACCTTAGACAGCGATGACGGTGAGGCCGGACGTCCTTTGCATGACGCAGTCCCGCTATTTGGCGTGACCTTTGGGAGTAAAGACTTTTCGCCGCGCAACGATGTACGTGCCGAAAAGCAGGCTGACCATGATCATCGTTGTACGCGTGGTGTGAAAACCGGACACGACTTGATTGACGGTTTCGCTCAGACACGCGATGAGCAGGTAGGTCAGGTATCCCCACAAGGCCCATCGTCGCCTGTGCCAAAACCCGTAGCCGATCGCCCAATGGATGACCGGATGTTGATATTTGACGAAGACGCCGGCCCAGCCTCCGAACGTCGTTCCGAATACTTTCAGGGCATAATGCGGGTAGGAAAGAATCCAGATGAGATCGGCGACTCCCGCGACCACGAACAGGATTCCCAAGACCCTGATGTCCGTCCCCGAGCCGGAGTTTGACCGAACGTGCATGTGCCCTGTCTCATGCGCCATGACGGCATCGGGAACGGGCATCAGGCTCGTCAGCAACTTTTTCCGGCTGGGTTGTCCTGGAATCGGTCGAGGTGTTCGCAGAGCATTTCCGCCACCTTTCCCAGATCGAAGGGCCAGGCGTAGGTCAGGGTCACGTCGGGAAATTTCTGACGAAGTTCGGCCATTTCCTCGGGAATTTCATATTCCGAGTGCGAGCCGCCCGGGGTGAACATGGTGGAGATCACGGTAATGTCGTTGGCTCCGTCGGCGATCTGTTGTTCAATGGCTTCGCCGAGCGTGGGCGTGCAAAACTCGTTATAGGCCGTGGAAAACCGCGCGCCGTGCAGCAGGGGCTCGAGGCGGGTGGCCAATACTTCCAGCCCGGCCTGATAGGGGTCGGTTTCCGGGGTTCGAGGCCACCGCCGGATTTTCTGGTCGAGTTCATATTCTTCGTGGGACATCGGAACACCTGCGGCGCGTCGTTGAGCTTCCAGCCGTTTGAGTTTCGTGACCAGTTCGCCCGGGTAATCTTTGGGAATGCCTCCATGCCCGACGAGCACCACACCTTTTCTTGACTCACTCATGGTGACCTCTCCTTACGTTGCTGCACAACCACGTGGGGCGTCCCTGCGTTATTGTCGCTTCCTCCCCTTCTTTTTGTGCCGGGAAAATTCTATTTGGCCTTTTTTACGTAGGCCTTGTACACCGTTTTGGGGTTCGTCGCTTCTTCTTCGAGACCGACCCATTCGTGGCCGGTGGTTTGGCACCAGGCGGGCATATCTTTTTTGATCCCTTCGTCGTCGGAGAGGACTTCCAGGACCTGGCCGGTGGTGAGTTCCTTGATTTTCTTGGACGTGAGAATAATGGGCATGGGGCAGAAGTACCCCAGCGTATCGAGTGTGATGTCGGATTGGATCATGTGATGAATTTCCCCTCACCCTTCCCCTCACCCTTTCCTCTCCCGCAAGAGGAGAGGGGAAGACTTGTCGAGGGGAGAGGGTAACTTTTCAAATAAACAAATTCACGGAGCCGTCTTTGGCTTCCGCGAGGTAGGTCGAGACTCCGGCGAGTTGGTCCACGCCGTCGATCAGGGTCTCCTTTGAAATACCCAACAACCCCAACGTGGTGGTACAGGCGATCATTTTGACGCCGAGGTCCTGCGCGGTTTCGATCAGTTCCGGGACGTCGGGCATATGATTGTCCCGCATGACCTTTTTCATCATCGTGGTGCCCAGCCCGCCATAGTTGAATTTTGAAAGGGGCAGGCTCGCGGCTCCTCCCTTATTGAGCTGGCCGAAGACTTTACGCAACAGGTCTTTGGCGGCACTGGTCGCCCCGGGTTTGCGAATGACGTTCAGGCCCCAGAAGGTGAAGAACATGGTCACCTGCATGCCCATGGCTGCGGCGCCGGTGGCAATGATAAAGGCGGCCATGGCTTTATCCATGTCTCCGCTCAGGAGCACAATGGTCACCCGATCCGGTTTGGATTCCTGTAGTTCGGCAAGGGTCGCGGTTGGTTCGACTTGGGTCATCGTCATGGGATCACCTGTTTTGATCGGCTAGAGGGTCGATGCTCGCAAGCATGAAAACCTATCAGAAGTTGTATATCACCTTTTTGAGGTTGTCAACAAAGCGCGATTTCAGTAAACAGGGACATGGCCGGCATTGTCGAGAGTATTCCCAATTTCAGTGAGGGCCGCGATCCGGGGGTGATCGAACAACTCGAAAACGCCCTGACCGCGATTCAAGGAGTGGCCTTGCTCGACCGGCATCTGGATGCGGACCACCACCGATGCGTCCTGACCATGGCCGGGTTCGTCGAGTCGATGGAGGAGGCCGCGTTTGCGGTGGTTGCCAAGGCTTCGGAATTGATCGATCTTCAGAATCACGCGGGCCAGCATCCTCGTCTCGGGGCGTGTGACGTGTTGCCGTTCGTTCCGTTGGCAGGCTCGACCATGGAGCAATGCGTTCGGCTCGCGCATCGGGTCGGGGCGCGAATCGGGCGGGAACTGCGGATACCGGTCTTTCTGTATGAGGAAGCCTGCGAACGACCCTTCCGCAAGAGATTGGAACAGATCCGCAAAGGGGGCCCGGAGGCTCTGATGAAGCGAATGACAACCGACCGGGCGTGGGCTCCGGATTTCGGTCCGTCCGAGCCGCACCCCACGGCCGGCGTGATCGCGGTCGGGGCTCGTGATCCGCTCATTGCCTTCAACGTGGTCTTGCAGAGTCACGATGTCGCCCTGGCACGGGATATCGCCGGGAGCATCCGTGCGTCGAACGGCGGGCTGCCGGGGGTCAAGGCCATCGGGGTGGAACTGAAAAGCCGGGGCTGCGTCCAGGTGTCGATGAATCTCACCGACTATCGCCACACGCCCGTTCACGTGGCATTCGAAGCCGTGAAGCGGGCGGCGGCGCTCAAAGGCGTGGCCGTGGTGAAAAGCGAGTTGGTGGGACTGATCCCTCAGGAGGCCCTTGCGCAGACCGGGGGCCATGATCTTCAACTTGATGCCTTGACGCAAACGCAAACCCTGGAGCATCGACTCGGACAATGCGGGTTGGGGTAGGGTACGGCAGGAGGCCCGGTTCTCATGGCCTTCCCGATCTTCATTCTTTTATTGCACAAAAACAGGTAAAGGTCACAGACGATGAAACGGTTCGCGCAACGACTGGTCAATGCTCCCGCGTTTGAATACGTGATAATCGCGCTCATTCTCGGGAATGGGGCGTTGTTGGGCATGGAGACGTCTCCTGCCCTGGTTCGCCATTATGGAGAATGGATGCACCTGGGGAACCAATTCGTATTGGCCGTGTTCATTCTCGAAGCCCTGGTGAAGATGGTTGCCGTGGCCCCGCAGGTCGACCGGTATTTCCGGGACGGGTGGAACGTCTTCGATTTTTCGGTGATTGTGTTCTCGCTGCTTCCCGCGACCGGCGAGTATGCCATGATCGCCCGGCTCGCCCGGTTATTGCGGGTCCTGCGGTTGATTTCCACGATTCAGGAATTGCGGTTGATCGTCACGACGCTCGTGCGTTCCATCCCGAGTATGGGACACGTCATGCTCCTGATGAGCATCATCTTTTATATTTATGCGATTACGGGCTACCAACTGTTTCACGAGCATGATCCCGTCCATTGGCGAAACCTGGGCATCTCCCTGTTGTCGTTGTTCCGGGTCGTGACGTTGGAAGATTGGACGGACATCATGTATACCGCGATGGAACTGCACCCGTTGGCGTGGCTGTACTTTGTCAGCTTTGTGGTGGTCGGCACGTTCGTGGTGATCAATCTCTTTATTGCGGTGGTGCTCAACAATCTCGAAGAAGCCAAGGCCGAACGCCTTCGAGAACTGGAACAACCCGTCTCACGTGAAGAAATCCTGCGCGACCTTCGCTCGACCCAGCAGGCCTTGCGCCGCTTGGAGGAACGCCTGGAACGTCAGCCTGGACATGCACCTTGATGGTGTTTGTGCACGCGGTGCCGTGGGGCGGCATAAGGCATGCCCCGGGCTTTGACCCGGGATGCCGCCGCTACTCAGTAGGAGGGAAATAGCTCATGGTGCCGTCTTCTCCCTCTTTTGTAGCTGCGCCATCTCATGGCGCTTCTCTGGGCCGCATGAGATGCGGCCCCTACAAATACAGATGGGTCACGATCCGAGCCGTTGCGCAATCGTCGAAACACCCTTCTGAAATTCCCGTTGATCCATGGTCGAAGACCATGACAGCCGAATCGCAGGTGCGTCGGCTTCCGGGTAATCCACGAAGGGTTTCACGACGATTTCCGCTTCGGATGCAAGCCGTTTGGCGAATGCTCCATGATCCAGGTCGTCCGGTCCTTTGAGCGTGAGGATGCCGGGCGCGTGGGGGCCCTGCCATTCCATGAAACGACAATTCGGGTTCCCGCCCAGCAGTTCCCTGGCTGTTTCCCGAAAGATCCGCTGTGGTGCTGCGTCGATGCCCCGTTGATGTCGTTGCTCGCAGGCCTCGGCGAGTCCCGCAATGAGCCCGATGTTCTGCGTCCCGATTTCAAATGAGCCCGCCGGCGACTCAGCATGGTGTTCTTCTTCGATCGCGCGGTAGCGGGGATGGGCAAAAAAACTCTCACGCATCACTATCGCCCCAGTGCCGAGCGGGCCTTCACACCACTTGTGTCCGGCAAAAAAATAGCTGTCGAAATCGAGTGCATTCAGATCTACGGGGATATGCCCGACGGCTTGTGCGCCGTCGATGACGACCAGACACTGCCGGGCCCTGGCCAATGACGCCACGTCATGGACGGGAAACACCCGCCCGTCAACGTGCGACACGTGACTCATCACGATAGCTTTGACGCCGGGCTCGTTGACTCGTTCTTCCAGCGTATGCAGGAATGTTTCAAGGGACGTCGGCCTGACCGCGTGAACGCGGATGCCTTCGTGTTCGAGCGCGCGAAGCTGCCTCGTGATGGACGGGTTTTCGTGCGTGGTGGTGAGAATGGTATCGCCCGGTTTCCATTTCAAAGAAGAGAGCGTGAGATAGTGCGCGGTGGACGCATTCGTGGTGAACGCGATGGTCGAGGGATCACTGACGTGCAACAGGGCACCGGCTTTTTGCCGGCAATCACGAACTTTCCGGAGATACCACTTGATGCCGGCTTCCGAGTACAAATAGCGCTTGAACTCGGCCAGCGTCCGTTCAACTTCCTCCTCAGCCGCTGCAAGAGTCGGGCACAGGGCTGCGTAATTCAGATAAATCATGAATCAGCCGGAAGGCTTTTGAGCCAAGGCGAGACCGTGCAGGTGGGCCGGATCGGTATACCAGGCAATGGGGCTGAATCCCGCCTGGGTCAGCAGGGCTTCCACGTGGGGACCCGTATATTTCGTGCTGATTTCCGTGAGAATTTCTTCCCCTTCTTCGAGGTGAAGGGTTAACTCCAATTCGGGAATGGGAATCACTTGCTCTCGAACCGATCGAAGATGCATTTCAATTCGATGTTCGGATCGATTGAATCGTGCCACGTGATCAAAGGCCTCAGGATCGAATGCGGCTCCAAGCACGGGCTGTAATGCGTGCAACATATTCTTGTTGAAAGCGGCGGAGAGCCCGGCTGAATCATTATACGCCGCTTCCAGGCGATCTGCGTCGGTGATGAGTTGAACCCCAAGAAGCAAGAAATCTCCTTGATCCATTTCATCAAAGACCGACGACAGAAATGCCGGAACGGCTTCAGGTCCCAGGTTGCCGATGGTCCCGCCTAGAAACATGACCAGGCGTTTCCCGCCCTGCGGAATATGTTCCAGATGAGCCAGGAAATCTCCCACGACGCCGTGAACCTGTAATCCTTCGTATTCCTCGACAAGCTCGTGCGCGACCCGTCGTACGATGCCTTCGCTGACGTCGAACGGGACGTAGAAGCGGAGTTGTTTCGCCCGGGCCATGGCGTCCAACACGACCCGGGTCTTGGTCGCGGCTCCGGAGCCCAACTCCACCAGTTCATCGGCGCCGCTTCGGGTCACGACGTCATCGGCCACGGTTTTCAACAATTCGTGTTCCGTGCGCGTCGGGTAGTATTCCGGCGATTCGCAGATTTGCTCAAAAAGCTCGGATCCTCGTTCATCATAAAAGTACTTGGTGGGAAGTGTCCGTGGAGTCGAAAGCAGGCCCGCGCGAATCTCTTCCTTGACGGCATCGGGATTCTGGTTGTTCAGGTGCACGTCGATAATAATATTGGATTGCTTCAGCATGAAATCGACTCTTTGCCGCAATGATAATGGGATAGGTTATGGAATAGAGAGGAGTAAATTCGTGGAATACTTACTGTAACGGGTCAATCGCATTTGTGCAAGATACTCGAAGTCAGACGCCACGCGGTCTGACCCACGTTTCCACCCTGCCGAGAAATCCGTCGATCATCAACGCCAGGGCCGCCGAGGGCAACGCTCCGGAAAGGATCACGGTGGTGTTGGCCATCTGTAGTCCCGCAACAATCGGCACACCCAAGCCTCCCGCGCCGATGAATGCGGCGAGCGTCGTGGTGCCCACGGTGATGACGCCGGCCGTTCGGACGCCCGCCATGATGACAGGCGCAGCCAAAGGCAATCGGACCCAGTGCAGGATTTGCCATTCCGTCATGCCGAGCGCGCGAGCCGCGTCCACGGCCTGTGGCGCGGCATCGCGGAGGCCGGAATAGGTATTGCGCACGATCGGAAACAGGGAATAAATCCATAAGGCGATCACGGCCGGTAGCATGCCGATCCCGAACACCGGGATCATGAAGGCGAGCAACGCGATGGACGGGATCGTTTGTGTGAGTCCGATGCCTCGAATGACGGGTTCGGCAACCGTGTGGTGACGTTCGAGCAGCAAACCCAATGGAACGGCCACGAGGATCCCCAACCCCAAGGCCAGCCCGGCCAGGCTCAGATGTTCGATTGTCCGGCGCATCAGCGTCGTTCGCTTTGACCAGGCATAAGCCAGGAGTCCGTCTCGATGAGGAACCGGTTGGGTGACGGCCTCATCGCCGGTTAACAGGTGGAGGGCCGACAGGGTATCGCGCGCCACGACCTCCGGCGATTCGCCGCCTTCCTGCAAGCGATAATTCAATTGCCGCATGGTCCCGGCGTCGAACGCGTTGGCCAGCAATCCCAGGATGGATCCCAACTCGGGGTGCTCTGCAAGCGTCGAGCCTCGAATGAGTCCGGATGCTTCATAGGGCGGGAAAAATTGTCGATCGTCTTCCAGCACCACGAAGTCATACACGGCAAGCCTTCCGTCGGTGGTATACACGTCGAGCACGTCGATCTCACCGGCAGCGGCCGCCTGGTATTTCAGGGACTGCTGCATGGCCTGCACGCGTTGAAAGGTGAGGCCATACCGGGTTTCAAGACCGGGTAGGCCATCGGGCCGGTTGATGAATTCATACCCGAACCCTCCCGTTAGGGAAGGCGCAATTTTGACGAGATCCGAAATGGTGCGCAGGGGGGCGCCATCCGTTCGAGAGCGAGGAATCGCGAGCGCATAGGCGTTCTCAAACCCCAAAGGACTCAGCCACCACAAATCCCAACGCTTGAGAAACTCCGCACGAACGACGTTAAGCGCCGTCCGTGCATCTCCGGTCGGCGGTTGCTGGAGAATGCTGACCAGCCCGGTACCCGTGTATTCGGGATAGAGGTCGATGGCTCCGGTGCGAAGGGCTTCGAAACAGACCTGTGTGCCCGCCAGACCCAAGCGCCGTTCCACGGCAAGATCCGTGCGGGCTTCAATGAGTTGCGCGAAAATTTCAGCCAGGAGTTTGCTCTCCATAAAGTTTTTCGAACCGACGACGATGCGGTCCTCCTGCGAAAAGGCCGGCGAGGGTAGCAGCACGAAAAAGACCAGCGCCACCAAACACACCGAATGAAGACCTCGGGTCATGAGTGGTCTCCATGGGATCGATGGCGAAGCAATTGCACAATGTAGTCGTGGGCCGGAGCGTTGAGAAGGTCGGTCGCGGTTCCGGTCTGCAGGAGGTGTCCATCCTTCAACACCGCGATGCGGTCGCCGAGCCGCAGCGCCTCATCGACGTCGTGGGTGACCATGACCATGGTCTTCTTGAGACGTTGCTTCAGGCCCAGGAATTGACGCTGGAGTTCATGCCGGGTAATCGCGTCGAGCGCGCCAAAGGGTTCATCCAGCAGGACAATCGCGGGATCGGCCGCGAGGGCTCTGGCAAAGGCCACGCGTTGGCGTTGCCCGCCGGACAGTTCAATGGGATAACGCGCGCGAAATTGTTGCGGGTCAAGCTGCACAAGGTCCAGGAGTTCATGCACCCTGCTGGTTCGTCGTTCGGGCTCCCATCCGAGCAACAGCGCCACGAGGCCAACGTTTTCCTCAACGGTCCAATGCGGCAGCAACCCGGCGTCCTGCTGCACGTACCCGACGTGGCGACGGAGATCGATGGGATCTTTGACTTGTATCGGTTCGCCATGGATGCAAACCTCTCCGGAACTGGGATGAGTCAACCCGTTGAACATCCGCAGCAAGGTCGTTTTCCCGGACCCGCTTTCCCCGATCAGGATCAGGGTTTCGCCTTGCACCACTTCGAGATCGACGTGCGTGAGGACACGAACGCCGGGGCTGAACTCCTTGCTGACGTCGCGGATACTCAGGGCGGATGGGTTCATCGTTCCCTCCAACTCCCTCTCCCCTGGAGGGAGAGGGCTGGGGTGAGGGGGTCAACGTTTCTTCTTGACAAGGCCCGACTAGGGATATAATAAAAAAGACCGCGTGAGAGAAGCCATTACGCTCCTGCGACGGGAGTCACACGGGAAAGCGGACCCCGCCTTATTGCAAAAGGACCTGATCGTGCCGGAAATTATGCCGCGTTTAGTCGAAATACGAAAGGAATTATCCGCGGCGCGGGCCTGCACCGACCACATCTTTTCCCGGTTTCAACCGGAGACGCTCTATGAGCGTCCCATCCCGGAACGCCATCGCGTCGTGTTTTACCTCGGCCATTTGGAGGCGTTTGATTGGAACCAGATTTGTCGCTGGGCATTGGGACAGCCTTCCTTTCACGACACGTTTGACTCACTGTTCGAGGCCGGCATCGATCCCGAGGTGGGCTCGCAGCAGGCCGACGTGCCCTCGGACTGGCCTTCGCTCAAAGAAATCCTGCAGTACAACGTCAGAGCGAGGGAATCGGTTGATGCGGCACTGGAAGACGCTCCGGAAACCGTCCTGCGCATGGCGATCGAGCATCGGTGGATGCACGCCGAAACCACGGCCTACCTGCTACATCACGTGGCTCGTGACGTAAAAAATGCGCCGCCTTTGTCACCACCGCCTGAAAGTCCGCCCCCCGATCACGTCATGATCGACGTTCCCCAAGGCGTGGCGACGCTCGGCCGTCGTGACGGGTTCGGCTGGGACAATGAATTCGGCGAACACCGGGAAGACGTGCCGGCCTTTGCAATCAGCAAATACAAGATCACCAATCAACAATATACAGCGTTCGTCGAACAGGGCGGTCCAGTCCCCCCGTTTTGGGTCAAACGCGGGGAGCGCTGGTTCCTGTTGACGATGTTCCAGGAAATGCCGCTTCCCCCGCATTGGCCCGTCTACGTGTCCCTGAGCCATGCGCAGGCCTATGCGCAATGGGCCGGCCTCTCGCTTCCGACCGAAGCGCAATTTCATCGGGCGGCGTACGGGACGCCAAACGGCGAAGAGCGTGCCTATCCTTGGGGAAACCGGATCACCAACGGCGTGCACGGGAATTTTCACTTTCGATTTTGGGATCCGATCCCGGTCACGGCCAATCCGCAAGGCGACAGCGCCTTCGGGGTTTCCCAATTAGTCGGGAACGGATGGGAATGGACCGCGACGCGCTTCCATCCATTCGAAGGCTTCGAACCCTATCCCACCTATCCCGGATACTCCGCGCGTTTCTTCGACGACGACCATTTCATCGTCAAAGGCGGTGCCTCCACCACGGCCTCATGCCTGTTGCGTCGTTCGTTCCGGAATTGGTTCCGCCAGGACTATCCCCACGCCCACGCCGGCTTCCGGTGCGTCAAAAACACCTGACCGGCCATTACCGTAGAGGGAACTCGAATAAAATTTCTGTTTGACGAGAAACCGTAGGTCGGGTTAGCCGTAGGCGTAACCCGACAACTTCCGGTCAATGCTACTATCCCCACGCCCACGCCGGCTTCCGGTGCGTCAAAAACACCTGACCGGCCATTACCGTAGAGGGAACTCGAATAAAATTTCTGTTTGACGAGAAACCGTAGGTCGGGTTAGCCGCAGGCGTAACCCGACAATCAGAGTTGTTCAGGCTCTGAAGGGAATTCTCCGGATCACCAGAGCCGGCGAACGCCGTATTGATCGAAGAATGTCTCAATCGAGACGAGAACGAGGTCGCGCGCAAGTGCCTGGGCTATCAGGATCCGGTCGAAGGGGTCGCGAAGGGTACCCTGCAACGCGCCGGCGCGGGCTGCGTCTTTGACAGTGATTGGCAGTTCCTCGAAGTCCTGTCTGGCTATTGCTCCTGAAATGTCGAGGGCGAGCGCCGTCGCCTCAGGGAGTTTGCCGAGCCGATGTTTGGTGGCGATCTCCCAGGCCGATGCCGCACTGATCATAACGTCATTGCTGTCGTCCTCGATTTGCTCCCGGGCAGGAAACGATAAGCGGTTGCTCCCGGAAAACCACCAAAGGAACGTATGGGTGTCGAGGAGGAGTTGCAATGCTCAACGACCTTCCCAAGCGGCCAATTCCTCTTCCGGTAGGGGGTCGAAGAAGCTGTCGTCGATTTTTATCCGGCCTTTCATAGAGCCGAATTGTCGCTTGCCTCGTTTCTTGACAAGCACGAGTTGGGCAACCGGCTTCCCGTTGCGCGCAATGACCACCTCTTCGCCGCCCTCGACTTGCGCGAGCAGGCGTGACAGGTTGGTTTTCGCTTCATGAACGTTCACTGTGACCATCGCCGACTCCTTGATGGAATGTTAGCTAACATTATGACTAACATGAGGGATTGTCAAGCGGATATACGGGGCGACCACCTTTATTCCGGCAGACGGATGCGTTCGACCAAGGCCCTGATCTTTTCAGGCGGTGGTGCGGTGAATTGCGAGACCGTCAGGGCGACGCACAGGTTCAGGACCATGCCGACCGTGCCGATGCCTTCCGGCGAAATGCCGAGCAACCAGTTGGCCGGGACGTTCTCCGCCATGGGCGCGATAAACACGCCTTTGAAATAAATGATATATCCCATGGTAAAGATGAGCCCCGTCAGCATCCCGGCAATGGCACCCCATTTGTTCATGCGCGTACTGAAGATGCCCAGCAGGATGACCGGGAACAGGGACGAGGCGGCCAGCCCGAAGGCGAACGCCACCACCTGGGCCACGAACGCCGGGGGATTGGACCCGAGATACCCCGCGATGCCAATGGACACGGCCGCGGCGACGCGGCCGGCGGTCAATTCCTGTTTGTCCGACAGGTTTTTCGCGAAGGTGCTTTTCAGGATGTCGTGGGAAACGGCCACGGAAATCACCAGTAACAGGCCCGCGGCGGTGGACAGGGCCGCGGCAATGCCACCGGCGGCAATCAGGGCAATCACCCAATCGGGCAGGCCGGCAATTTCCGGGTTGGCAAGGACCATGATGTCCCGGTCCACGTAGATTTCATTGGCAAAGGGCGCGCCCTCGGCCACGTCGCCAGGACCGGGATTCGTGACCAGGCGCTGGCCTGATTCGCCACGGGCTTCACGATCAAAGACGGGTTTGCCTCCGGCAAAGGCACGGCCCGCGGCATGTTGGACCTTGCCGTCGTGGTTGTGGTCGTACCAGGCGATCAGACCCGAGTGTTCCCACGTGCGAAACCAGTCCGGCATGGTGTCATAGGGGGTGCCGGTCCCATCGGGGCCGTTGACGGTCGTAATGAGATTCAAGCGCGCCAGCCCGCCGACGGCGGGGGCGACGGTATAGAGCAGCGCGATAAAGACCAGGGCCCATGCCGCGGAGCGTCGTGCATCGGCCACGCGGGGCACGGTAAAAAACCGCACGATCACGTGGGGCAGGCCCGCGGTCCCCGCCATCAGGGCAAACGTAATGGCCAGCACGTTGATCATGGAACTGTCGTTGAAGGGGTGCGTATAGGCGTTGAACCCCAGATCCATGAGCACCTGATCCAGTTTCAGCAGGAGATACCCGGACCCGTCCGCCATGGTGGACCCCAGGGCCAACTGCGGGACGGGGTTGCCGGTCAATTGCATGGAGATAAACACGGCGGGCACGGTATAGGCGAAGATCAACACGCAGTATTGCGCCACCTGCGTGTAGGTAATGCCCTTCATGCCGCCGAGCACGGCGTAGATAAACACGATACCCATCCCGACGGCCAGACCCACGTCGATCTCCACTTCGAGGAAACGGGAAAACACGATGCCGACCCCGCGCATTTGTCCCGCCACGTAGGTAAAGGAGATGAAGATGAGACACAGCGCGGCCACGAAGCGGGCCAGATCCGAGTCATACCGTTCGCCGATAAATTCCGGCACGGTAAACTTGCCGAACTTGCGCAAATACGGCGCGAGCAGCATGGCCAGCAACACGTACCCGCCGGTCCAGCCCATGAGGTACATGCTGCCTTCATACCCGAGAAAGGCGATCAGCCCCGCCATGCTGATAAAGGACGCGGCGGACATCCAGTCGGCCGCGGTGGCCATGCCGTTGGCCACGGGCGGGACGTGTTTCCCGGCGATATAAAACTCACTGGTGCTGTTGGCGCGGGTCCAGAAAGCAATCCCGATATACAGCACAAACGTGAATCCCACGACGAGCGCGGTCAGATCCTGTAGACTCATGCGCCGTCCCGTGCGTGACGCCCGGCCCGGTAGCGTTGATCCAGCTTGGAGACGCGCCAGTTGTAGAAGAAAATCAGGGCGACAAACACATACATGGCACCCTGTTGCGCGAACCAGAAGCCCAGCTTGTACCCGCCGAGAGAAAAGTGATTGAGTTGTTCGACAAAGAGGATGCCGCAACCATAGGACACCGCACCCCAAAGTGTGAGGCACACGGCAATCAGCCGCAGATTAGCCTTCCAATAAGCGTTCGAACGAGTGCTCATGATTCCTTGGTTTCCCGTTATGTGACGGCCGATACGATCAGCCATTGCCTCTTTCGCCGATTCATGGAACAGGGATTAGATCTGACGTATAATGCCAAATCTGCCGCCAATTTTACACAAGAAGAAAGCTCGATAAAACGGCTTTCATTGAACACGCTCTCTACAGGAAAGCTCACGTGGATACTGGACGCGCCGAGCGCAAACACGGAATCACGCTCGAACCGGGGTCGCGGTTCATGACTTCTAGAAGTTAACCCCCAATGAACAACACCCTCCCATGCTGGAACCCGCGGCGGTGGTACGGGGAACTTCGGCACGTCTGGCGCGATACCCGGCTGCTGGTTTTATCCGCGCAAATTGCGGCCATTTATGCGGCCGTCCTCATTCCGTTCAAGGTGGGGATTCCGATCATCCCCGGCTTCGTGGAACTCAGACCGGCCAACGTCATTCCCATCGTCAGTTCGCTGCTCTTCGGCCCGGCCGCGGCATGGGGGGCCGGGATCGGCAACGTGATCGGGGATTGTTTCGGGACGCTGGGTCCGGCCAGTCTCTTCGGGTTTCTGGGAAATTTTCTCTACGGGTACGTGCCGTATCTGTTGTGGGGAAATCTGGGCTGGTTGTCGTCGGGCCGGGAACCCGTGGTGCGTTCATGGAGGCAGGGCATGGAATACGTGATCGTCTGTGTCTGCGCGTCCATGGTGTGTGCCGCCACGATCGGATGGGGCGTGGAACTGTTGGGCCTCCTCCCGTTTTGGCTCTTGTTTCCCGCCATTTTTTTGAACAACCTGGTGATGGCGACGCTGCTCGGCCCGCCGCTGCTGTTGTTTCTCTATCCGCGGGTCAAGCAATGGAACCTGTATTACGGTGATTTGGCTTCCGGCCGTGCGGAGAGGGACAGGCAAGACACTTCAGGCGATCTGCCCCCCTCGGCGTCGTCGTCACAATCGGCGGTCGCCGAGTCCGTTGCCGTCTCCATTCAGGACGTGACGTTTCGCCCGATGCATGCGGAGCAGCCCGTGCTCAAACACGTGTCCCTGGTCGTCCCGCGCGGAGAATTGGTCGTGCTGATGGGACGGAGCGGCTCAGGGAAGTCCTCATTGTGTTATGCCTTGAATGGGCTGGTGCCGCAGTTCATTCAAGGCGAATGGTCCGGCACGGTGACGGTACACGGACAACCCACAACGCAAGCCCCGGTGTGGCAACAGGCGAACCGCGTCGGCATGGTGTTTCAGGATTTCGAAACGCAACTGGTCTCGACCAACGTGGAGGCGGAGCTTCGATGCGCCCTGGAAGCGCAGGGAGGTACGCACGATTTCCCCGACGAAGAGTCCTTCCGTGAGCACGTGCGACGCCTCCTTGACCTGGTGGGGTTGCCGGGCCTGGAACGGCGTGACCCCTTTTCCCTGTCGGGTGGACAACGGCAGCGCCTGGTGGTGGCCTCGGTCCTGGTCCGGGAACCGCAGGTGATCGTCATGGACCAACCGCTGACCGATCTCGACCCAGTGGGCAGGCAGCAGTTTCTTCGGCTCCTGGCAGACCTGAAAGCCAAAGGGATCACCATCGTCATCGCCGGCCATGGCGTCGAAGACCTCATGGAAGCAGACCGGGTGTGTGTGCTGGATGCGGGAGAACTGGTGTGGCAGGGCACCCCTCGTGAACTGCTCGGTCGTCCCGATCTGGCCGAACGATACGGCGTGAATCCATACCCATTGGCAGCATGTTTTCAGGGACGGGGCGCTCACACCTTGCCGGCGACGGTTGAAGAAGCGTGGCAATCAGCGGATACCCTCGGTCTGAGCATCGTTGCGCCGCAGTCGCACGAGCAGGATTCAGGCGTTGTTCCCTCTAAACCTTCTGCAACCGTCCTGGAGCTCAGCAATGTGTCGGCGCATTACCAGCCGGGCGTTCCGGCACTCTCCCGGGTTTCCGTGTCGTTTCGGGCCGGAGAATTCGTGGCGATCCTCGGGCAGAATGGTTCGGGCAAGAGCACGCTGGCGAAATTATGCAACGGGCTCCTGTCGCCGTCGGAAGGCCTCGTGCTGGTGCTTGGAAACGATACGCAACGAACCGGAGCCTTGTCGTCCCTCGTCGGATACGTCTTTCAAAATCCCGACCATCAGATTTTTGCGGAAACCGTACGCAAGGAAATCGCCTTCGGCGCGGAGAATGCGGGATGTTCACCCGATGAGTGCGAAATCCGGGTCACGGAAGCATTGCAGGCGGTCGGTCTGACCGGGGCCGAAGATCTGGACCCGTTTTCTCTGACGAAAGGTGAACGGCAGCGCGTGGCGGTCGCGTCCATCCTGGCCGCTAAGCCTCGAATCCTGATTGTGGATGAGCCCACCACCGGGCTCGACGCGGAGGAATCGGCTCGCATGATGAATATGATGCGCGCGCTGCATCGACAGGGCCACACCATTATCGTGATTACCCATGACATGGGGATCGTCGCGAATTATGCGACGCGATGCGTGCTGATGCGATGCGGCACGATAGTGGCGGATGGTCCGACCCGGGAGATTTTCTCGGACCCCGAACTCGTCCGGTCCGCGGCATTGGCGTTGCCGGCCCTGACCCGGTTCGCCCAGCGGTGGGGTGTGACGTTACTGACGGTCGAGGAAGTGCGAGAGGCTTGGCACGCGCCATGAATCTTTCATTATACGTGGATGCCCGGACGTGGGTGCACCGTCTGGACGGCCGGACAAAAATCCTCTGCCTGCTCGGGCTCTTTTCCTTGAGCCTGCTGTTCTCGGACCCGGTGTACTTGTTGGGGCTCTGCGCGGGCGTCCTGGCCCTGGTCCTCTGGGCGCAAAGTCTCCACAATCTGAAAAAGATCTGGATCCTGCTGGCGCTGTTGTTTGTGTACAGCGTGGTGCTCTGGCCCTTTTTCGTGGATGGGACCACCCCGTTGTTCACGATCGGCGGCCTGACCGTCATGCGGGAAGGCGTGCTGCATGGGATGGGCATGGGCTTGCGGCTCAATGCCATGCTCATCAGCGGCATCGTGCTTTTGTCGACCACGTCCATTGAAGAGCTTGGCGAGGCCTCGAATCGATTAGGCGTACCCCGTCCCCTGGGATTTTCGTTGTCGCTCGCCTTTCGATGGGTTCCCACGTTGCTCGGCTCGATCGGGGCCGTGATTCAGGCCCAGCGTTCGCGAGGATTGGACGTGCAATCAAAGGGCGTGCTCGGGAGAATTCGCCGGTACCCGCCGTTGATCGTGCCCTTGATCGGGCATACCCTTCGCCAGACGAATCTGCTTGCCATGGCCCTGGAATCCAAGGGCTTCGGGGCAGGGCAGGTTCGGCGCCCCCTGTTTGTTTCGAAAATGCACGGGGCCGATTTCACGGCCCTCGCGGTCATTGCCGTCCTGGTGGTGGGAGGTCTATGGATGAGACTCAACGCGTATGGTACTATTTGAACGGAACCGGTGACGTGCTGCGGACTCGCACGTCCAACTTACAGCCTTAGCAGGAAAGGTGGTGGCGGAATGAAAGGGTCTGTCGCGGTTGTGAAACTTCTGGGTGCCGTTTGTGTCCTCCTGTTGGTCCAGGGTCAGTCTCTCCTCGCGCAGGAGGGAGCATCAACCCAACCCACCAAAACGATCGTGGGCGACCTGTTGGACGTTGATCGGGACTTCTATATCGTGCGGGGCGAACGGGGCGAGATTCAAATCGAAGCCACGTACAAGACCGAGATCACGGAAGAATTCGGATACGGCGATCGGATCAAGGCCCTCGTGCTCATGAACAACAAGGCGTTGAAGATCGAACGCGCCGGACCGGATGACGTGTCGGGGGTGACGGAAAATCTGCCGGTCACCGCGCAAGCCCCTGCAGGTCCAGAGGGCGCCAAGGGGGAAGCTCCCGCGCCGCAGGCGCAGCCTCTGCAACCGGTATCCAAAACCATCGTGGCCGATCTGCTGGACGTTGATCGGGACTTCTACATCGTGCGGGGCGAGCGGGGCGAGATTCAAATCGAAGCCACGGGCAAGACCGAGATCACGGAAGAATTCGGATACGGCGATCGGATCAAGGCCCTCGTGCTCATGAACAACAAGGCGTTGAAGATCGAACGCGCCGGACCGGATGACGTGTCGGGGGTGACGGAAAATCTGCCGGTCGCCGCGCAAGCTCCTGAAGCCCAACAGGGCGGCAAGGGGCAAGCCCCCACTGCGCTGGCGCAGCCGAAGCAACCGGAATTCAAAACCATTGTGGCCGACCTGCTGGACGTTGACCGCGATTTTTACATCGTGCGGGGGGAGCGGGGCGAGATTCAGATTGAAGCCACGGGCAAGACGGAGATCACGGAAGAGTTTGGGTACGGGGATCGGATTAAAGCGAAGGTCCTCAAAAACAACAAGGCATTGAAAATCGAGCGAGCCGGGCCGGATGACGTGCCGGGAGTTTACACGGAATGATGTAGCGACGGAATGTTGGTTCCGCTGGTTTCTTTTTCTCACTCTTTCAGATTGGCAATCGGGAAGGCGTCCACCGGATCCGCGGGGACGAAGCCGAAGATCTTCGAATAGAAATACAGTTCGTTGTCCAGGACCTGCTTGATGTGCTCGGCACGTCGAAACCCGTGCTGCTCCCCTTCAAAGGCGATATAGGCGACGGGAAGCCCTTTCGCTTTCACCGCGTTGAACATGTTCTCCGCCTGGTTCGGCGGGACCACTTTGTCTTCTAACCCCTGAAAGAGAATGAGGGGAGCGGACAGCCGGTCGGTGAAGTGAATGGGAGATCGCTGGTCATAGAGGTCTTTCCGTTCGGGCAGCGGGCCGATGAGCCGGTCCAAGTAGCGTGATTCGAACTTATGAGTATCCCGAACGAGCGCTTCGAGGTCCGAGACGCCGTAGTAACTGGAGCCGGCCGTAAAGCAATCGCGAAACGTCAGGGCGCACAACGTGGTAAAGCCCCCGGCGCTGCCCCCCGTGATGGTCACGCGAGCCGGGTCCACGGCATCCCGGTCAATGAGCGCCGTGACCGCGTTGACGCAATCATCTACGTCGACAATGCCCCACTGACCGTTCAGGCGTTCCCGATAAGCCCGTCCGTATCCCGTACTCCCGCCGTAGTTCACGTCGAGCACGGCGAATCCCCGGCTGGTCCAAAATTGAATCATCAGGTTGAACGCCGGAGAAGAGGCTCCGGTGGGGCCTCCGTGGCTCTTGACAAGGAGTGGAGGGCGCTCTGAAGACGGGGCTTGATAATCCGTATTGTGCGGAGGGTAATAAAACGCGTGCCCAATCGATCCGTCCCGGGTGGGATAGGTGATGGCGGAAGGCGTGGACAGATAACGGGGGTCAGGGGAAAACTCCACCGAACGGCGAAGGACGGTCACGGCTTGCGTACCCGCATCGATCTGAATCAGCGCCGTGGGCTCGGAAGGGGAACTGGCCGCACACACAATGCGGGATGGCTGCACGTGGACGTCGTCGAAGGTCGTGTACGGAAGATCGAATCGTTCGAGCGTGTGTTGTACCGTGTCCAAACGGCCCAGATACCAGAAGCCGTCCTGCGTATAGGCGCAGATCACGCGGTCAGGCGACTCGAACCCGTAGAGCCTCTGGCCGAACACCCATTGTGGTTCGCCGAATTCGGCCTCCATGGGATAGAGGGCGTCGATTTGCTCGTTGTCCAAACGGCACAGGTTCCACCAGCCGGATTGATCTGACACGAAATGCAACCGGCCGTCCGGCGACCATTCTGGTTGAAAAATTGAGACGTCGGTTCCCCCGGCCACGCACCGTGGGCTCCGGATCGAGCCGTCCTCACCGAGATCGGCGACCCAGAGTTCCGTGCCGTCCCACGGCATGTTGGGATGATTCCAGGCCAGCCAAGCTAATTGCCTTCCATCCGGGCTCAGGCGTGGAGAGGCATAAAAATCATTGCCCGAAACCAGAATATCGCCGCACGTGGGAACTGAGTCGTTGTCGAGAGCAATGCTCACGATGGAGTTTTGGGGCTCCCGATCAGCATGGGTATGATCTTCACGAATGCAAAGAAGGCGGCGGCGCCGAAGGTCCGGAATCGCATCGGCATAGTACATGGGCGCGTCCGCGGTGACGGGCTCGGGCGCTCCGCCCTGGCGCTGTCGATACAGCCGCTGATCGGAAAAATTGGAAAAATACACGACTCCGTCCGCGACACAATACGCCCCGCCTCCGTATTCATGGACTCGAGTGCGAACATTGAACGGGACTGGGGTCAGGTCGTGCCGGGTGCCGCCGGCGTCCCGTTGGACAATCGTATACCTCCCGCCCTCTTGGGGACGGCTTTCGACCCAGAACACCCGCTCCTCATCGAGGGCGATTTGTCCCAGTCTGATGGATTCTGAAACAATCCGGTCCGAGGTCAGGGGGGAGGTCCATGACCCGTAAGGAGCGATAAGCGGATTCGACATACTCAACCCCTGACTGTTTACGAACGCATGGATTCAGACAGAATAACCGGCAACTAAATGGAATGGAAGGGGGAAGGTTCGCCGCGAAGGGCTAAACTTGAACGGAAGTACAGTGCCGCTTATGTTCGCTTGAGGCGATGGTGACCAGGTCATGGATCTTGTCGAGACACCGCCCGCAAGCATCGTCGTCGTCGATTCCCAGCGTGGCGGCCAGTTGCTTCGGGCAGGTGATCCCGGAGCGACCCAGGTCTTCGACGTCCGATTCTTTAATGCCTTTACAAACACAGATGTACATGATGTTTACTCAATGCGATATTGATTTCCGTTATCATCTTCACGCATTCTAATCGAGTCGCCGGCAGGTTGTCAAGCTTTTTTGTCGACGGCTTGTTTTCGTCGGTAAGGCAGGCATGATATAGGTGGAAATCACAGATTACCACTAGGTACGTGAAGTGAAAGACGGAGGTGATTGATCATGGCTAGAGAACCAATCCATCCGGGCGAGTTTCTCGCGGATGAGTTGCAAGAAATTGAAATGACGGCGACTGAGTTATCTCGTCAGATTGACGTGCCGCCCAATCGTATTTCGCAGATCGTTCGATGCAAGCGTGATATTACAGCCGATACGGCCTTGCGCCTTGGTCAGTTTTTTGGAACCGGACCGGAGTTATGGCTCAACCTGCAAAAGTCTTATGATCTGGACAAGGCCAAAGCATCACTTGGGATAACAATTCGCAAAATCCATCGCTGGCAACCCGAAGGACATACGGCAGGATAATCCTGGAACCAATGGACCCATCTTCCTCTCCACAAGCGCTCCGGGCTCAACTGGCTGTTCGGCTCAGTCCCGACAGCGCACAAAACATCGCCGCTGTTCTTTTTGAAACGGGTGGGGCCGGCCACGTCTCCGAATTATTGCAGGAACTCGATCAGCGTTCCGCGAAACTCGCGGGACAGGCCATGGAGTCGCTCCCCGAGATGGTGGAACGGTGCGGTCCCGAGCCGGTCGGTTCATGGCTGGACGTGGTTGTGACCCTGGCCGGGCTGTCGGGGGCGATCACCTTGAAATATCTGAAAGAGAGCCCGCGTCTGTTGGGCGTCTTGGATTCCGCCGCGTTTCGTCAAGCGGTGCTCGAGACGACGCTGGAACTCGCCGACAGCGACTCGGAGTTTGCAGCCAATTGCGCGTTTGAATTCTTTCGAAAGGCCCCGGAATTGCTGCTCGTGGATTCGCAAACCGACCTGGCCCAATGGGCGGAGATCGGCCGGGAACTGACGGATTGGAATCACGTGCTGGGTATCGAGTTTATCCGGGAATGTCCGAGGGTAGCGGAAGTGCTGGCATTGGAAGACGTGCGGCCCTGGGTGGCCTTCGGCATGAAATTAATTACACAAAATAGTTTGGGAAAACCCGATTACGTGGGGATTCTGGAATTCTTTCGCACGAGCCCCGGCCTGCTCGGAGAAATCCCGGATGCGGCCCTGCACCCGAACATCGTCAGCGTGGGCTCGACCCTGGCGGATCAGTCGCCTGCAACGGCCTTGATCTTGTTGGCTGAAGCGCCGGGGCTGATGGCTCTCCTGCCCTCGGCGGAACGGCGCATGAAAGTCCTCCAATACGGCGGGCTGCTGGCCGAACGGGATGCCGGCGTGACCATGGAATATTTTCGCCGGGCGCCGGAGGTGATCCGTCTGTGTGACGGCGCGGACGGCCGGGACGAGGCCTTTGAAACGTGGTTCCGCGGCGGCATGGAAGTGTTGGACTACAGCCCGGAGGGCGCGCGCGCCTATTTTTCCCTTGAAACCTCGAAAGCGTTGAGCGCGATCGAACAGGCGACCCACAACGTGCCGCTTCGACAGGTGGCGCGCTCGTTGAAACTGCTTGGCCACATGATCTGCGGGCAACCCGTGCAAATTGAATCCCTGGCCGACTCGACCCAACGCCCGCGTCTGGAGATGAAAGCCGGCGGCCCCCTCGTCTATCTGCCGTCGCTCATGAACCGGTTTTCGGGGAAGGACCGGAACATCCGAAGCTATACGGTCACGTTGGCGCATGAAATGGGGCACGTGGAGTTCGGCACGTATCGAATCGATCTGCCGATGCTTCGAACGCTGGCTCGACGGGTGGCGGAGCGCTATCGACTCGATGCGAGCGTTCCGAACGTCGACTGCTTGACGGACTTCTTTTCCCTCTATCCTCAAACAGGGGTGATCCGGGATCTGTGGACCATCCTCGAAGACGCGCGCGTGGAGTTTTTGTTGCAACGGGAATATCCGGGATTGCGGGATGATTTGGCTGCCGTGTCCCGGGCGTCGGTCAAGACCCGGTCCTTGCTCCATGGCATGACGGCCAGGGAGATGGTGCTGGACCGGTTGTTGCTCCTGTTTACGCAAGGAGCGGAAGGCCCGCAGATTTCGGACAATCTTCAGCGGGTCGTGGATCGGTGTTGGGACGTGGCGCGGACGATTCAGGACCCTCACGCCACGAATGAGCAATCCATCGACCTGGCAGACAGGATCTATCAGGTGCTGGATGAGATGATCGGCAGCCTGGAACCCGTGGTTCCGGATGAAACGGATTCGACGCCGGAGGACGAGGAGTTGGGCGCGGGGCCTCGTGCGGCGGAAGAAACCGCGGGCGGGTATCGAAGCATTACGAATTGGGCCTATCGGGGAGAAATGAATCCGGATTTCGTCCGTGGTGAATCCGCGGAGTCGGACGAGGACCCGGATGTCCCGGAACAGCCGGAACCGGGTTTGGAAGCTGCCGGTGCGCCTTCTCCCGCTCCGGTGGGTCGAACCGAAGAGATGGAAACAGGGGAAGCTCATCAGGACGATGCCGGCGAGCCTGGGGCGCAGCGGTCCGTGCTTGACGAATATCTGCACGTGAAAGGCGCAGGCGACGGGTTGTTGCCTGTATCATCCGGTCAGGAGCAGACGTACGTGTACCCGGAATGGGATGGCGGGATCCGGGATTATCGACTCAAATGGTGCCGGGTGGTCGAGCGTCCCGGCGAAGAGGGCAATCAGGATTTCGCCCAACGGGTCCTGGAAAAACATGCCCCGGCTATTCGGGTCCTGCGGCGCTACTTTGAAACCATGCGGCCCACGGGGTTGCAGCGGGTCCATGGCTATGACCATGGCGAGCATTTGGATTTGGATGCCGCGATTCGTCACGTGGCGGAACGGCGAGCGGGAATCGATCCATCCGATAGGATCTATGATCGGCGGGACAAACGTGAACGCCAGGTCGCCGTGGCGTTTTTGGTCGATATGAGCGGCTCGACGGGCCGGCAATTGGAATCGGGACAGCGTCGGGTGATCGACGTGGAGAAGGAAGGGTTGATCGTGCTCACCGAGGCCCTGGAGGCCATCGGGGATCAATATGCGTTATACGGGTTTTCCGGACAGGGTCGGCATCAGGTGGATTTCATGGTGCTGAAGGATTTCAGCGACACCCGGCGTTATCAAATCGGCCAGCGCATTGCGGCCATGACGCCGTTACAGCAAAATCGTGACGGGGCCGCGATCCGGCATGCCGTCCAGAAACTGCTGCGTTGCCCGGCCCGGCACCGGTTGCTCGTGCTGTTGAGTGACGGGCGCCCCCTTGACGGGGATTATGGAGAGGAATATGCCCTGGAAGATACCCGCATGGCGCTCCGGGAAGCGCGGCAGCAGGGGATCAGTCCCTTTTGTTTGACCATCGACCAACAGGCGAGCGGCTATCTCAAACGCATGTACGGAGACGTTCAATACCTGGTCCTGGATGATATCCTGACCTTGCCTGAACGGTTGCCACGCGTGTATCAACGGTTGACAGGAAGGTCGTGACGTATCTCTCCAATCTGTCATGCCGCCCTTTTTCCTCCCCTTTGTAAGGGGAGGCCAGGTGGGGTAGAGTCGCATACTCATGGGGCTCTCAGAACTCTCTACCTCCCCTTCACCCCTCCTTACAAAGGAGGGGAATAAGAAGTCTTCCTCTTCACGTGGGAGAGAGGTTGGGGTGAGGGGGCATTGTCACCGATTGACCGAACATTTGCACGAGTCACGGATGCAACGCAATGAGCGATGAAACCCGAGAACAAACGGTTCCGCCCTGGCTGTACAAGCTGTTTACCGGGCACCAGTATCCGTACGTCCGTCGCCTGGCCAAATTCGAAAAAAAAGATCGCAAGCGCGGCGAGATGAGTTCCGAGCCATCGCGCGAGGAGATTGAAGCCAAATTCTGGGAAGTGTATCCTCGGTCGTCAGCCAAAATCTTGCAGGAAGTGAAACAGGGCATGATCGTGAGCTTCACGGAACTGGGGGCCTATCCAGCCGGAGGCTACCAGGAATTGGTGGACACGCCGGAAGAGTTCCTGGCCCGGGAATATGGAAGAAAGAAAATCAAGGTCAATTTTTATGACGGAGACAATTTCGTCTGCACCATCAATTTCAAAGTCGGAGGGTGGGCCAGTCACGACGACGACTAGGGAGACCGGCCGGAACAACAATCTAACGTCAGGTGCGTCATGAGTCGACAGAAAATCACCATCGTCGGGGCAGGTAACGTCGGGGGATCCGTTGCGCAGAGACTGGCCGAGAAGAGCGGGTACGACATCGTCCTGGTGGATATTGTGGAAGGCCTGCCGCAGGGCAAGGCTTTGGACCTGGCGCAGGCGGGTGCGGTGTGCGGCTATGACTCACCGATTCGCGGAAGCGAGCGGTATGATGACACGGCGGATTCCGACGTGGTGGTGGTGACGTCCGGGATTGCCCGGAAGCCCGGTATGAGCCGCTCCGAATTACTGGAAACCAACACCAAAATCGTTCGATCCGTTGTGCAGGAAGTGGCGACCCGTTCTCCCGCGGCCGTGCTGGTCATCGTGGCCAATCCGTTGGACGCCATGACACATGTTGCCTACCGGGTGAGCGGGTTTCCCAAAGAGCGAGTCGTGGGCATGGCCGGGATTCTGGACTCCGCCCGCTTCTGCACGTTTATCGCCCAGGAGTTGAACGTCTCGGTCCACAACGTCCACGCCATGGTGCTGGGCGGGCATGGGGATGCGATGGTGCCCCTCATCCGACATACCACGGTGGCCGGTCGGCCGGTGGATCAATGGATGTCGAAAGAGCGGCTTGACGCCCTGGTGAAGCGAACGCGCGGCGGCGGCGGAGAAATCGTCAGTCTCCTCAAGACGGGGAGTGCCTATTACGCGCCCGCGGCATCGGTGGTCGAAATGGTCGAGGCCATCATCCGGGATGAACACAAAGTGCTGCCCTGCGCGGCGTTGTGTGAAGGCGAGTACGGCCTCAAAGGAACGTATATGGGAGTGCCGATCCGATTGGGGAAAACCGGTGTCGAAGAAATTCTTGAATATGACCTGACCCCCGACGAAAAAGCCGCGTTCGAAGAATCGGCCCAGGGCGTCAGGGATTTATGCGAAGAGGTCGATAAAATCCTCGGCTTGTAATCCGCTACTGCAATTTTTCAGCCAGCACCTTTTCCGTTTGTTTCCTGCGGTAAACGGTAACCCGAAATTCAGAAGTGCCCTACCTGTTTTGTCGGTGGCACGCCTCACCCGCTTTTTCCCTCTCCCCCCTAAAGTACCTTGGACCGCAGAAGGGAATTGGTGGGGAGGGCGGTCTTGAAACTGTCACTGCTGGGCGTTTATCATTGGGTTTGAGGACGCCGTCAGACAGCTTTGAGGCCGTCCGGCAGCAGAGAGTGCGACCCCGGAAGATTGCGGACCCACCGAAGAAGAATTGCAGCAGCCTCGCTGTTTAGAAAAACCTAACTACGATTTTGGAGACTAGTCATGGCTGAATTTGTTTCAAGCTGTCCTCATTGCCATACAGAAAAAGTGGCATTTAATTTTTGTGGGCAAAGTTCAGTGATGCGTGCTGGATTTCGCTATTGGAATACATTGTGTGTCTGTCGAAAGTGCGACAAGGGGATTGTGGTGATATTTTCTCAAGGTCCTGACCCCTTATCAGATCCAGGGAGTTGTAATGGCGATCCAAAAGATCATGGATTTGCAGTAAGCAACATTTTTCCTTCTCCCCAAAAACTTGAGGCCCCATATGCTGTGCCAGAAGGCATCGCAGACAATTACAAAGAGGCCGAAAGCAACTTTGCGCGCAAAAATTTTGAGAGTGCCGGGATGATGTTTCGGAGAGTTCTTGACCGCGCAACGCAACGCTTAGCTCCTGATCATAAAGATAAGAAACTTTATGAACGCATTGAATGGCTGGCCAAGGAGCATAAAATCACTCCAGAATTGCATGAATTGGCTCACTTTATCCGCGATGACGGCAATGCTGCGAATCATGAAGACCAAGAATTTACCGAGGCAAGCGCAAAACAGATGAAAGATTTCACCTGCCTGTTTTTGATGTACACCTTCACGTTGCCGCAGTACGTTGTAGAGGCCCGCGGGAAAGATGAAACTGCCAATTGAATGAATCGTAAGTTCGCATCATTGTTCTTCCCCTTTTTCTGAGCGCCTACGGCGTCATGCATGTAATTCCCCTTTCGAGGGAGGTCCCCATCAAACACCTGCTCGTCCTTTTTCTGTCCTCTTGGTCTCAGGGACGGGGGGAGGCGTGGTTCGTTTACAGGAGGACATCAGTGGAAGGAAAGACAGGGGCAAAGAAAAAGGCCCTGGACGGTGAAGCCCAAGGCCTTGTGTGTCAGGGACGGGTGCTTTGCTTAGACGGAGAGCGCGTTCCTGAAGCCGTATCACACCTTGCTCAAATTTTCGCGTTCTCCTCTCCCAACCTTCCCGCGAAACGACCTGTCATTACTGGAGTTTCTCAGATAGCACTTTCTCCGTTTGTTTCCTGCGGAACTCTTCAAGGTTTTTCTTGATCCCCGAATCCGACAGGGCCAGGATCGCGGCGGCGAATAGGGCGGCATTGGACGAGCCGGCTTCCCCGATGGCCAGGGTGGCGACCGGAATGCCCTTGGGCATTTGCACGATGGAGAGCAGGGAATCGAGGCCTTGGAGCGCTTTGGATTGCATGGGGACGCCCAGAACCGGCAGGGTTGTCTTTGCCGCAATCACGCCCGGCAGGTGCGCCGCGCCGCCGGCTCCCGCGATGATGACGCGGAGCCCGCGTGACTCGGCTTGGCTCACGTAGTCGAATAAGGCGTCAGGGGCCCGGTGAGCGGAAATCACGCGACATTCATTGGCAATGCCAAGCTGCGTCAGCATCTCACTGGCCAGCCGCATGACGTCCCAATCGCTTTTACTGCCCATCACAATGCCGACTAACGGCGTATCATTTGCTGAAGCCACAAGCGTTCCTCCTTAACCGAAATGGGAGCGTGAAGTTGGAGTGTTTCGGGAACTCCTTACTGACAGGGCAAGAGTGTACTCACTCATCATTTCATTTACAATCTCACGAGTCGGGTGAAGAGCGGACGAGGGTTCTTCCAAGTGGAACGCATGGGATTTCCCAAGACTGCCTTCCTGTTTACCCGAATGGCTTGGCAGAGTATAACTCATTGATGTTCAAAGGATTTTAGTGTCCGTGTGCAGGAGAATGGCTTGACGAAATGGATGAGAGCCTGTAAATGTTCCCTACTTCTCCCCTCACCCCAGCCCTCTCCCTCAAGGGGAGAGGGGGTGTAGGAGGGGAATGGCCGACGAATGCATGAACGCATACAATGACAGCCTGAACACGTTGCCCGGATTGAGGTATTTTTTATGACGGCAGAATTTCCCCTTCGGTTACTGACTCCACTCGATGGTGAGCCGTGGGATATTGACGGCTACGTCAAGAGCGGCGGGTATGAGGCGTGGCAACAGGTGGTCCGGAACGCCGATCCCGACCGGGTGATCGATGAGTTGAAGCGGGCGTGTCTGCGTGGCCGGGGCGGAGCCGGATTCCCCACGGGATTGAAATGGGAAAAGGTGGTGCACCACCGGGAGCAAGAGCGATATTTTGTCTGCAACGCCGGCGAGCACGAGCCGGGAACGTTCAAGGATCGCTACCTGGTCCAACACCACCCGCATCAGTTGATTGAAGGATGTTTGATCGCGGCCTTCACCGCAAGCGCCCGGGAAGCGTACATCTATTTGAATGCCGAGTTTCTGGACGCGCGGGCGAGTTTGGAGAAGGCCTTGGAACAAGCCCGGACGCGCGGGTTTCTGGGTCGCAACGTGATGGGGTCCGGGGTTGATCTCGAATTGGAAATTTTCGAAGGGCATGGGAGCTATGTCGCCGGCGAGGAGACCGCGATGTTGGAGTCCATGCAGGGCCGCCCGGCGCAGCCAAAGGAAAAGCCGCCGTTTTACCCCACCGAGTTCGGGTTGCACGGCAAGCCGACCCTGGTGAATAACGTCGAAACCCTGTCCCACGTGCCGCATCTGCTGCGCAACGGGGCTGAATGGTTTACGGAAGTGGGTGCGGAAAAGAGTCCGGGGACGATGCTGTTTTCGTTGAGCGGGGCCGTGAATCGGCCCGGCGTCTATGAGTTACCCCTGGGCACGCCGATACGTCATTTGATCGAAGAATGCGGAGGAGGCGTGCCTCATGGCCGGGCGATCAAAGCGATGTTTCCGGGAGGGCCGTCCTTTGCGATGGTAGGGCCCGACGCGCTCGATCTGCCCATGGATTTCGATGCCTTGAAAAAAGCCGGGACCGGACTGGGATCGGCGGGGGTGATCGTCGTCGATGATGCCACCTGCATGGTGGGGCAGACGCTCAAGCTTTCGACGTTCTTTCGGGAAGAAAGTTGCGGGCAATGTCCACCCTGCCGCATCGGGACCGAGCATCTGGAAGAACTGATGGCGAAAATCGAGGAAGGGACCGGGACGCAGGAAGATCTGGACAAACTCCTGCAGATTTGCGGGTTTGTCAAAGGCACGGGCTACTGCACCCTGGTGACGGGCGCGGCCGTCCTGGTCCAAAACAGTCTTCGCCTGTTCCGGCACGAATTTGAGGAACACGTCGCCAAACGGGCGTGTCCGTTCAATCCGACCGCCACGGAACCGGCGGTTGCAGTCGGGTGATCTCGGATGCCGCGTGTCACCTTTATCCATCCCGAAGGCACAAGCGGTGAGGTGCCGGAAAACGTCTCACTGCTCGATGCCGCCGAACAGTTGGGCTTTCCGCTCAATCATGATTGCGGAGGGAGTGCCTCGTGCTCGACCTGCCGCGTCGAAGTGATCGTGGGGGGAGAGCATTTATCCGAAATAGATTTTGAAGAGCAGGACCTGCTCGATCGCGAAGCGTTGACCGAACCCTATCATCGTCTTAGTTGCCAGGCCAGAGTCCTGGGAGACGTCGTCGTCCAGGTGCCCGAAGAAAAATGGGCGTCCACGGCTTCCGACCAGCCGGACTCCTCGAATGCCGCCAAAAGCTGACGCGTGAGACAACTCGGAACAGGTCGATCCCGATGAAGGAAAAAATCTGCGTGACCCGTCAATACCGGTTCTGCGCGGCGCATCGGTTGCATACGGACGCCTTGTCCGATGACGTCAATCGAAAAGTCTACGACAAGTGCAACAACCCGAATGGACATGGCCATGACTATACCGTGTTCGTCACGGTCACCGGTGAGGTGGACCCGCAAACCGGCGAAGTGACGGACCTCCAAGCCCTGGACCGGCTGGTGAACCGAAAAATCGTGGAACGCTTCGATCACCGTCACCTGAACCACGACCCGGCGTTTCAGCAGCTCGTGACCACCGGCGAGAATCTCGTCAAGTTTATTTGGGATGAGTTGGTGGACTACATCCCGGGGGGACGGTTGGAAAAAATCGGGCTGATCGAAACGCGTGACAATTATTTCGAATACCGGCAGTCCGTGTCGCCTGAACACCAATCAGCCTGAGAAAGGTGCTTCATACCCGATGAACAAGCGTCAATCTCCCAAATCCTCAACGAGGCAGCGCGCGCGGGCGACAAAGGCCGCCCCGGACTTCGACCCCGGTGTCAGCAAAGCGATACAGCCGCTGATTATGCAACTCCTGAAAGCACTTGGAGAAGATCCGAAGCGCGTCGGGTTGGAGAAAACTCCCGAGCGCGTGGCCCAGGCGCTCGCGTTTTTGACGAAGGGCTACAATCAGGACATCCGGAAGATCATCAATGGGGCCCTGTTCCCTCTTGAATATGACGAGATGGTCATTGTCCGCGACATCGACTTTTACAGCTTGTGCGAACATCACCTGCTGCCGTTTTTTGGAAAGTGTCACATCGGGTACATCCCGGGTAAGCAGGTCGTCGGCCTCAGCAAACTGCCCAGGATCGTCGAAGTCCTGAGCCGGCGGATTCAGGTGCAGGAACGCCTGACGGTGGAAATCGCCGAAACCCTCAAGACGGCGCTGAAACCCTTGGGGGTGGGGGTCGTCATCGAAGCGCAACACCTGTGCATGATGATGCGCGGCGTCGAAAAGCAAAACGCCATAGCCGTCACGAGTCACATGCTGGGAGGGTTTCGCAGGCAACAACAGACCCGCGAAGAATTCTTGAAGCTCATCGGTCGATCCGTCTGAGCGAGAATGTCGTACCTCGGCTCGTAGAGAGGCCGCAATCATCCATCCGGCATCTCTTCCCGTTTTCCCACCGACGTCAAAAAACTCAGGATCGCCGCGTTGAAGGCGGCAGGATTTTCCATGTTCGAGAGATGCCCGGCTTGGGGGATACGTACGAAGGTGGCCCCGGGGATCTGGTTGGCCATACCCTCCACTTCCTCGGGTGGTGAGGCGAGGTCCTCGTCGCCGACGATCACCAACGTCGGAACGGAAATGGTGCTCAACAGCGGCGTGGAGTCCGGTCGTTCTTCCATGGCCATGAGATCACCCGCAATCCCGGTCATCTGGTTGCCGGTGATGATCGTACGCACGTGATCCCGTAAATCCGCGCGGTGTTCACAAGAAGCGGGACTCAACAGTTTGGGCATCATGAGGTCGGCGATGGCCGGCGCCCCGCGGCGATACGCGATTTGGGCCATGGAGAATCGAGCGGTCTTGGCTTCAGGCGTGTCGGCCGTCGCCCGGGTATCGGCCAACACGAGAGATTGAAACAGCGCTGGAGACTTGCGATAAAGCGCAAAAAGAATATACCCGCCCATGGATAGTCCCACGAACGTCGCCTTGGCGATGCCCAGGTGCTCCAGCAAGCCGTGGACGTCATCCGCAAACTGGTCCAGGGTATAGCGCCACATCGGCGCATCGGATTCTCCGTGCCCGCGCAAGTCGATCGTGACGACGCGATAGCGGTCCGATAATCCGGCCACCTGCGGCGCCCACATCGTCCGATTGAGCGGAAACGCGTGGAGAAAAATGACCGGAGGCCCTTGCCCCTCATCCGAATAGGCCAAACCGATGTCGTTGATGTGTGTTTTCATCTTCTGTCAGCCCCGCATGTGTTCGGTAATTCATTGACAAGTTCCACCCCCTCACCCCAACCCTCTCCCGCAGGTGGGGAGAGGGAGGTTTCTTCATTCCCGACGCTTGTCCTTGACCCGATCGGGGATCCAGACGATCTATAGGGCTCCAGAGTCTTTGTCTTTTTCCTCGGATGGGAAGGTCTTATTTTGTTGCGGTGAAATACATCCAGTATCCGTCATTCCAGCCGATGCTGACTTCACGAAATCCGGCGCGAAGCAGCCAGCGTTTTTGTGTTTCATAATCTTCTGGGTGATCATATATGCGATGGTGCTCCGTCAGCCATTTCCACTTTTCTCCATCGGGATAATGGGAATCGACAAAGAGTCTCCACTCTTCACAGAGGGTTTCATACTGGTCATGGTGCTTGCTGATCATGAGATCCGAGCAGGTGAAGAGGCCGCCCGGCTTCAGGGCATCGAACAGGACCGGGAAGATCCACTGTTTTTCCCCGCTGTCCAGATGGTGAAGGCTGAAGCTGGCGGAAATGAGATCGAAACGGCATCGGGGAAAGTCATAGTCGTGGAAATACCGTTCGATACAGGTCACGTTGTTCCCTGAAAATCTTTGCTTGCACAGGGCCAGCATTTCCGGTGAAGCATCGAGCAGCGTATAGTGTGCAAGGGGAAATTTGTTCAGCAGGAGTGCCGTCACGTTTCCGTTGCCGCATCCCAGGTCCAGGATCGCGTCCGGTGCGAAATCATCGGGAAGACAGTCGGAAAAGCATGACAATAATTTGGGGTAGTGTGGAACACATTTGGTCATGTCCTCCGTATAGTTGCCCGAGAACTGGTCAAATTCGGCGGCAATGGATTCTTTCACTTTCATCGGCGTTCACTCTATCGGCATGAGGCACTCACAATCCTGCAAAGCCGCGATCGGACATAAGGCCCATCGTTTCATTTGCACCGGCTTTCAACGGCATTATAGCATGGACGAATTCGTGAATCCTGCCGCGAACGTGAGGGCTCATGTCAGCCGATGATAGTCTCCCTCAACCTGATTTATTCGTCACGTCTTCCGGGCCAACGCACCGGTCACCTCCCTCGTCTCCCTTAGCCGAGCGGCTCCGTCCCCAAACGTTTGACGAGTTTGTCGGTCAGGACCACGTGCTCGCCGGGCATCAATCGCTCCGGCAGGCCATTGAGAATGACCGGGTCCCGTCGCTGATTTTATGGGGTCCGCCCGGGTCAGGGAAAACCACGCTGGCCCACATCATCGCCAAAAAAACCAAAGCGGCATTCGTGGCGTTTTCCGCGGTGGTCAGCGGAGTGCCCGAGCTCCGGGCGATCATCAAGGAGGCCGTGCAGCGACGTCGAATGCACGACCAGGCCACGATTCTGTTCGTGGATGAAATTCACCGGTTCAACAAAGCGCAGCAGGACGCCTTTCTGCCCCACGTTGAAAAGGGAGATATCATCCTCATCGGCGCGACCACGCAGAACCCGTCCTTCGAAGTCATTGCCCCGCTCTTGTCCCGTTCCATGGTCGTGACCCTCAATGAGTTGAATGACGACGCGATGGGCATGATCCTGGATAGGGCGCTGAATGACGTCGAGCGCGGGCTCGGGAAATCCGAGGCGGCCCTGACCCACGAGGCGCGGCAATACCTGATCCGGTACGGGAACGGAGACGCCCGGTCACTGCTCACGGCCCTGGAATACGTCTTCCGGCAGGCAACCTCTGTCTCCGACAAGCCGGTCACCCTTGATCATTCGCGACTGGAGGAGATCCTTCAGCAACGGGTGAGATACGACAAGGATGGAGAAGAGCACTACAATGTGATTTCCGCCTACATCAAGAGCATGCGGGACTCCGACGCCGACGGCGCGTTGTATTGGTTGGCCCGGATGCTGGAGGGCGGGGAGGATCCCAAATTCATCGCGCGACGCATGGTTATCTTCGCCTCGGAAGACGTGGGCAACGCCGAGCCCATGGCGGTAGTCGTGGCCACGTCGATTTTCCACGCCGTGGAAGTGATCGGGCTGCCCGAAGCCCAAATCAACTTGGCGCAGGGCACGACGTATCTGGCGTCCTGTCCCAAGAGCAACGCGTCCTACGCCGGATTGATCGAAGCACGGAAGGATGCCAAGGCATTCGGGAACCTGCCCGTCCCCCTGCATTTGCGGAACGCCGTCACGTCACTGATGAAGGACCTGGGATACGGGAAGGGGTATCGCTACGTACACCATGATCGTAAGGCCGAAACCGAACAGACTCATTTGCCGAAAGAACTGGACAAGAAAAAGTACTACCGGCCCTGACCGCGGATGCGGGGATGTCGGGTTACGCCCTTCGACAAGCTCAGGGCTAACCTGACCTACAATGCTGAACCCCCCGTGCCCCCCTTATCAGGGGGGCGAAGAACTCTGCCGTCCCCCTGATAAGGGGGATTGAGGGGGTTGTCTGACAAAGTCCCCGTAGGTCGGATTAGCGCAGCGTAATCCGACGGCAGGCTAGCCGACCCGTGCGAGTTGGTCTTTGAGGTCCGCGAGTTCGGTGGAAAGGGCCGACCACCGGTTGGTCAGCACGTCCAGTTCTTCTTTCCAGCGTTCATGTTCCTGATGCAGTTCGTTCCAGCGTGGAAAATCGCGGTACAGTGCAGGCGCCGAGAGTTCTTCCGCCCGGGCTTTGATCCGGTCCTCCAGGGCCGTAATGTCCTCTTCCGCCCGGGCCACCTGTTTCTCCAACCGATTGATGCTCTTGGTCATATCACGGCGAGTGGGTGTCTTCGACGGCGGGGGCGCCTCCGCAGGGGCCGGACCGGACCGGCTTTTTCGTTTCTTGGGTGCCGCAAGCGTCTCGTCCTGCGCTTTCAACGCGTCGAGTTCCTGTGCGCGTTTCCAGAGATAATATTCATAATCTGCCAAGTAGTCTTTGACACGGCCTTCTTCGATTTCCACGACCCGGGTCGAGACCCGGCTTAAAAAAACCGGATCGTGGGAGATGAACACGATCGTCCCTTGAAAGTCGATGAGCGCATCGGTGAGCACGTCCACGGAGGCAGGATCCAGGTGGTTGGTGGGCTCGTCCAACAGGAGCGTATTCGCCGGTTCCACGAGCATGCGGGCCAGGGCCACCCGGTTGCGTTCTCCGCCGCTCAGGGCCTTGATGGGCTTTTTCTGGTCCTGTCCGGAAAAAAGAAAGACCCCGGCGGTACTGCGCAAATAATTAGTCTCGGCCTGGGGCGCGGCTTCAGTCAAGGAATCCAGAATCGAATGCTCGGGGTTCAGGATCTCGGCCTGGTGCTGGGCAAAATAATGCAGCGTCACGCCGTGGCCCGTATGGCGCGTGCCGGCCTCGAAGGGCAACACCCCGGCCAGCATTTTCAACAAGGTGCTTTTCCCCGCGCCGTTTTCTCCGACCAACGCGACGCGTTGCCCGCAATCGACGGAAAAGTGCAGTCCCTCGTAGACGACGTTGTCGTCGTATTGTTTGCGGACGTCGTGCAGTTCCAACACCCGGATGCCGCTCTTGGCGGGTTGCGGAAACCGGAACCGGAGTCGTTTGGGGTCCCGCTTGGTTTCGAGAAGTTTAATTTTTTCCAACTGTTTGATGCGCGACTGAACCTGTTTGGCTTTGGTCGCCTTATACCGGAATCGATCCACAAATTTTTGCACGCGCGCGACCTCCTTGGCCTGACGCTGTGCAGCCATGGCCTGTTGGGCGTCGATCCGTGCGCGCAAGGCTTGAAAGGTCTGGTAATTCCCGCGATATTCCTGGATCTGATGATTGCGGATTTCCCAAATGTGCGTGGTCAATCGATCAAGACATTTCGTATCGTGGCTGATGATGAGCATGGTCATTTTCGAGGTGAGCAGAAAAGACTCGAACCAGGCCTGCGTGGGTTTGTCCAAGTGGTTCGTCGGCTCGTCGAGCAGCAAGACGTCGGGGTTCGAAAGTAAGAGGTGTCCCAGAGCCACACGCATGCGATAGCCGCCGGAATAGGTTTGCAGGGATCGATTCCAGTCTGCCTCTCCAAACCCCAGTCCCGATAAGATCCGTTTGGCTTCATGTTCGGGGTATTGCTCGCGGTGGGCCGCCTCAAGCACGGTCAGGTCCGTGGGTGAGTTGAGTTCTTGAGGGAGATATCCGATGCGGAGCCAGGGTCGTTTTCGGATTGACCCGTCGTCAGGCGAATCCTCACCCATCATCATCCGGAGCAGGGTGGTTTTTCCCGTTCCGTTTCGACCCACGAGGCCCACCCGGGTTTCCGGACGGAGGTGGGCCGACGCCTCGGAAAAGAGCGTTTTCGTCGGGTACTGTTTAGTCAAGGATTCAATATGGATCATCGTTCAATCCGGAAAGACACAAGTCTGCTCGGCGCTGGGCTCTCAAGACCACGGATGAAGGACAAATGAGAGAAATCGAGGGGGGATCCGACCAACCGCTACGAGTAGTTGGTGGAGCTGGCCGGGATTGAACCGGCGACCTCGTGAATGCCATTCACGCGCGCTCCCAACTGCGCCACAGCCCCACTCAGAAGTATGTTCGGAGACAACAGGCAACAACGAGGGAATCTAACATGCAGGGGGGGATCGGTCAAGGCAGTGGACAGGGCGCTCTGTCCACTGAGCTTCTAACCGAATAGCGGCCCCCGAATGCGGAGCCAAGATCGTGGATGTGCATCCTCCTGGTGCGGAGTGCCAAAGTTTGCTGAACTGATACAGAAGAACAGGGACGATGGAGACGTACGAGGCGGCAACCGTCAGGGTGTCGATGATAGGAGAAGCGCACCGTTGTGCCGAACCCCTGAAGGCTCGTGGTTCCTTCCCAAAGATTCGGTGTACGGTTCGACCTGGGGCGACTCAAAGTTCTTGAAGTTTGACGGCTTTGTGCGAATTGGGCCGTTCGCGAAACTTTTTGATTTCAGTCATCGCGGCCTTGAACGCGGAGCGAATCGCTTCCTCGAAACTTTTGGCTTCTTTCCGTGCGGTCACGGTATGGCGTGGCGGAAGGTTCAGCACGATCAGCGCTTGGGCGTTATCGTCGCCCTTCTTATGATGGGGGTTTTTGGTCAGGGTAATGCGGGCATGGGTGATGTTGTCGTACTCTGTTTGGAGCGTGGTAACACGGTCTTGGATCTCCTGTTTCCATCTCGGCGTCATGCCGACGTTCCGGCTGTCAATTTTTAGATCCATCGTCTTCCTCCTCCGCTTGAGTTGATTGGCGACCCTGAGGTGTTAACGACGTTACCTGACAAAATTATCTCATGAATGCCCCCCCGTTGTCATGAGAGATTGTACGTGGGCAGGACAAAAATCGCCCCAAACGGGATCTCACGTGAAAAATCCTTCAATTTCAATCTTGTGTGACCCGAGCCGCCTGAGGTACCATCGGGTTTTATTGTTTAAGGAGGAGTCATGGATAAAACAAAAGGGTCCGTTAAAGAGAAAAGCGGCGCGCTCGATCAGAACATTGATCGGTTTCGTCAACAAATCGCGAGCCTGAAGACGTTTATTATCGGAGGCTCGTCCACGCAGTCATCCATAGAAGAATTTGACATGGCCACGGAGGAACTCATCGCCGAGGTGTTGGGCATTTCCTCGAGTATGCTGGAAGCTTATGAATATGCGCAGTTGGGGGAAGCGGGAGGACTCGTCAATCTCTCGGATGAAGCTCCGGAAGGGGCGGGCCTGGATAATGAACGGGAAGCCCTGCGACAACGGCAACGGGTGTTGGAAAGCTGTGTCGCGGACTTGGAGGCTCGTCGGGCTCAGTCCGGTTCCAGCCAACGCTCGAAGACAACGAGCGGTCCGACCGTGAGTGACTATATGTCCAGGGCGATTCGATCCGTGCCGCATGACGCCACGCTTCGGGAAGCCGGAGAACTCATGCAGACGTGGAAAGTCGGCTCGCTCCTGGTCGAAGGTGCCGATGAATTCATCGGCAGCATCACGGAAACCGAATTGAGTCGGGAGGTGGTGGCCAACGGGGTCGATCCCGCGACAACGACGGTCAAAACCTGCATGCGGGAACCTATATTGACGATAGAAAACAGCCAGCCGATCGTCGCAGCCGTGCAATTGATGAAAGAAAAAGCCACCCGCCACGTGTGTGTGACCGAAAGCGGGAAAATCATTGGCCTGATATCCGTGTCGGACGTTCTGCGCTATTATTCCGGGGTGGCGTAACGTCGGCCCCGGCCCCAGAGGTTACTGTACCGCTTCGCGCTTTGATTCGAGTATTGCTACTGTTTCAGCAGGGTCAAAGGGAGCGCCTGCGTGAAGCGTCACGGTGACGGTCCGTTCGTCCGGCTCGAGGGGTTCTTGGACTTGCTCTTGTTGTTCGAGGACGGACAGATCGGCTTCTGAGACGTTATCCGACTTGCTGGCTCGTGCCGTGACTCGTTGGCGAAGAGTGGCCGGCGTTGCCTGCATATCCAGGATCAGGAAGGGGACGTTCAGTGAGGCAGCCAGCTTCCTGAACGCATCCCGATGCCGCCGTTTCAAAAGGGTTGCATCCACGATGACCGGATAGTCGAACCGCAGGAGTTGCCGGGCCAGGACTTGCAGGCGGTCATACGTCTTGCGCGTCGTCTCCATTCCATACAGGGCGGGTCTTACGACCCCGGAACTCTGATCCAAGGGTGATAATCCGAACAAGCGTTTGCGTTCCACGTCCGACCGGAGACGGATGGCACCTGTCTGTTCCAGCAACGTTTCCGAGACGGTCGATTTTCCGGTGCCGGAAACCCCGTGCATGATGACGAGCCAGGGCGCGTTGGATTCGGTCAAAGACCGGGCAGCTAAGAGATACCGAAGGAAGTCGTCCACGTGGGATGAACACCCCAGGTCTTGGCGGCGGACTTGGGCGAAGGCAAGACCCGCGACTTTCACCCGGACGAGGGCCCGGTAGACTTCGTAAAACGGCAGAAGCGCCAGTCCGTCATAGTCTCCCGTGCATTCGAGATAGTGATTCAGGAATCGCCTTGCCAACGCCGGCTGCCCTCTGGCCTGGAAATCCATCACCGTAAACGCCACGTCGTTGATCACGTCGATCCATCGCAGGCGTTCACTGAACTCAATGCCGTCGAATGCGATAAGCCGATCGTGAAGGAGCACGAGATTGGCCAGGTGAAGATCACCATGGCCCTCTCGAACGAACCCCTTCGCTTTTCGTTTCTCAAAATCACGGGCATGGGTCGTATGAAAGTGAGTGAGCCAGTGCCGAAGCCGCTCCAGGGATGGTTGATGTTCGGAAAAGGGGCCATGAGAAGGGATCTGTTCAAAGACTTCTGCGATGATCCGGGCAATCAACTCGGGAGTTCCAAAGGACGTGTCTAGGTCTGCCTGGGGAACGTTGTGGTGAAAGGCTGCAATGTCCCGGGCCAATTGATCGACCTGTTCCGGTCGAACCTGAGACAGCACGTGATCCAAGGTGGCATCGGCCGTGAACTGGCGCATTTTCACGGCGAATTCAAAGGGTTCGCCTTGTCCATCCAGTCGCGGGTGATCAGGCGTTCCGGAAATCGGAAGCACGTCCACGTAGATGTCCGGAGCCGACCGTCGGTTCAAACGAATCTCTTCATGACAAAAAAACCGGCGTTGAGCGAGAGACGAAAAGTCCACGAACCCGAAATTGACGGGTTTTTTGATCTTGTAGGCAAAGGGTCCGGTCAGCAGGACCCAGGAAATATGCGTTTCACGAAGGTCGAAACGGGTGACCGGATGAGGGTAAACCCGGGGATGCTGCAGGGCTCGAAGCAGTGTGAGCGACTCGTCGGGTCTCATGGGTCAAAAAGAGATAGCGGGGGCGCAACGATGGTCTGAGCAGTTACCCACATCGGATGTGCCTGAAGAATGATGCCCGTAGCAAAAATGAAGCCAATAAATCTTTCCCCAGAATCTGGGGATAACGTGGTGAAAACTTTTTTAGATTACTTATCCCATGTCCAAATGATCGTATGGCGAGCAGATTGCACATTTTTTGTGCATTGTGGTAAAGAATAATTTAGTACCAGATATAGTGGTGTTGAAATTTCTACGTGTATTTGGAGTTATATTTCAAGACGTTATGAAAATTTCTTTTAAGCGGTGGAAGATTTTTCCCATGACACGCTCAGTCTGACCGCGAGTATGATGCTTATCCACAAAGGGTGTTGACAAATGAGCGAGTCAGCCGCAGCAGTTTAAGTCGGCACCACACAGCCTCTTTCGGGCAACCGGGCTGTTTTTCGAGGACTCACGTCGCAAGCATGCAGGGAATCTCCACACTGGCCACCATCGTCTCTGTTATCAGTTTTTCGTTGACGTGTGTCGTGGTGCTGTACCCTAACCTGTCGCGTTTCAAAAGTCGATGGAAGGGTGTCGCATTTTATGGAGGCATTTCAGTGGGCACGTTGGTGGTGGCGGCGCTGACCGCCCCTGATCCTGCCTTGTCCGACCAGGACTGGTCCTGGTTGGATTGGACAGTGATAGGTCTGAGCGTGGGAGGCGGTCTCGCCGTGATGATGAAACGTTTGGGGTGGCCTCGAAAGAAGCAGACGGATGCCCCTGCCATTCAGGCAAAGGGAGAGGGGGCCGTCGACAAAAAATCTCAGGTGGCGAAGAAAAAGCCGTCACGATAACGGATCGCCGTCGGAAACACCACGTGTCTAGTCTGGTCCCCGGTTCCGTTTTGGCTTCCGCCCCTGGGTTGTTCTGATGATGGCTTCGCAGCGAATTCCTGATTGCGATGATTCGTTCAAGTCGTGTCCAGTCGATCGGTGAACAGTCGGGCTGGAAAAGCTGGTTCAGGGTCCATTGCAGAAATTTCGGCAAAAAGGGAGCCAGGATGGTCGCCTCCTGCAACACGTCACCGCCATCCTCAATCCGGAAGTGATTTTCAAAAGGCCGGCCGGTGAACCTCGTCTCGTTTTCGCGGAGGAATGCATGCCCGAGCTTCAAGGGGTGTCCGCTGGTGTCGTATGTCGACCACGCATCGAGCACTTCGCAACAGAATTGGCCTAACGCAGTGCCTTGCATTGTGAAGTCGACCGTTTCAAAGGAGAAGCTTCATGCCTAACGTTGATAACTGGAACAGATTGGATCGAACCCAGGGACATGATTTGCCCTGGTGCGTCGAGCAAATGCCGCCCTGGTTTACGGAAGTCGTGGATTCCGGTTGGATGAACCCCTGCAAGGCGTTGGACGTAGGGTGTGAGGTCGGCAATTATGCTTGCCACCTTGCGGAACGAGGGCGCGACATTTTGTGTCTGGATCATTCCGAGACGGCGGTCGCTCTCGCAAAAGAAGAAAACAGCCATCCGTCAATACGCTTTTATGGTCGAGCACGGAAAACCTGGACGCCCTTGGTGAAACGTTTGATTTCATCTATGACATCTCGTCACTCCATCGTCTGAAACCTCACCAACGGGATGATTACGCTCTTCAATTGGCATCGCTTCTCAACGCCGGCGGGAAATTAATGGTTTACGTGTTCAGTGACGATGACGAGCGTTTTGGCAAGACAAACGAGTTCATGAATCCGGCCACCGGCACCATCACCTCCCTGTTGTCAAAAGAAGAACTCGTGAGCACGTTTGAACCGTCTTTCACGTTTGACAAACTGGCAAAAAATTCCCTTCGATACCTACTTGCGCTCTCTGTGCTTGATGAGAAAAAAGACGTTGCGTGAACGAGCAACAGCCTCCCCAAACCCACGGGGGCCAGGATGCCGTATTCTTTCCGGAACGGGCCAGGAAATTTGAGCGCAGATGCAGTATACTTCACCGCGGAAGACATCAGCCAAGAACAGAGTGTAAAATCTCTTATGAGCCGTTTCACCATTTTGATACTGGTTGCGCTGGCAGTCCTGTCGATAGGGGCACGCGTCGTGGCTTCGGAAACGGCGCCTCCGAGCCAGTTTCTGCACCAATCGATTCCCGTGCTGGGGATGACCTTGGACAAGACCCGGCAACCCGTAGGAATCGTGACGTACGTGATGATTCACTTTCACCAACGCTCGGACCATGAGGGGCTCAAAGTCCACTTTCGAAAAATTCCCGGCCGGTTCGGTCCCATCGCGCGAAAAGCCGTGGCGACTGCCATCGACCGCGTGGCAAAATCAGCGAATCTTCAGGATGATTCGTGGACCGTGGTCTTGACGTTTCCCTATTCGGGGTTGACTTTGTATGGCGACAGCCTGTCGGCAATGGTGGCGTTAAGTGTCCTGGCTCTTGCCAAGAACGAGGCGATCGTGTATGGCCGCACGCTCACCGGAAGGATTACGGAGGATGGCCACATCGGGAAAGTCGCCGGTATTCCGTTTAAAATTTATGCAGCCTATTCAGAACGCCTGGACCGGGTCCTGATTCCTGAAGAACGGGATCCCAGCGATGGTGACTGGCGAACTCCTTTCCTCATGCACGTCTCATACGTGGGGACGCTGGAACAAGCCTACCAGGGCTTGACCGGTCGATCCCTGTTTCCTAAAAAATCGTTGAAATAAGATCCCGTTGAGCCTCACGAGCGTTCCGGGTTTTCAATAAAGATCAAGAGCCGAATCTGTAAACGCAACAACTCATGCTCGACGTCGTAGGTGAACATGGAGGGGTTCTTGTGGCAATCTTGGCGTTGTTTCTCATCACGCTGCTTGGTCTGCCGTTCGTGCTGCCGATGACCGGAATGAGTATGAAATTTGAGCCCCTCGTGCATCCCTATCCTCGCCAAAGTGAGCGGGATCACATGGTGAGGGAACAGCTCCTCGCGCGTGGGATCAGCGACCAAGCCGTCCTCAGGGCCATGCGGGAAGTGCCTCGTCACGAATTCGTGCCGGCCGATGATGCAGCCGAAGCCTATGATGACCATCCACTGCCCATCGGGTACGGGCAAACCATTTCACAACCCTACATCGTAGCCTATATGACCGAAGCGTTGCGCCTGAACGGACGGGAACGTGTATTGGAAATCGGGACGGGGTCGGGGTATCAAGCCGCCGTCTTGGCAAAGGTGGGGGTACGGGTGTTTACGATTGAGATCGTCGAGGAGTTAGCAGAACGCGCGCGTCAGACGTTCGACCGGTTGGGCATTCCCCACATCATCAGCCGGGCGGGTGACGGGTATCAAGGTTGGCCGGAGGAAGCTCCCTTTGACGCGATTATTCTCACGGCGGCCCCTGAGCAAATTCCCCAACCGCTGCTGGATCAACTCGCACCCGGCGGGCGAATGATTTTGCCCCTGGGGAAGACGCTGCAAAAACTGATCATTCTCACCAATACGCCGGCGGGGGTCCAGCGCAAAGAGTTGTTGCCGGTCGCGTTCGTCCCGATGACGGGAGAGGCGCAAACAGGCTTGCCAAGTCAGTAGGGTGCAATGTAGATAAAACCCTCTCCCCTCGCGGGAGAGGGTAGGGTGAGGGGGAAGAAAAGGAAGAATGCCAATGCATAAGAAGAATGTCCACGTCTCGTGCCAAAAGCCTGGCCTCCAGTTGCATCTGATAGGAGCCACGGTGTTGTGTCTGACAATAGCGGGGCTTGCTCAAGCCGAACCGTTACCCAAAGAAGCGGTGCTGCCCTTGGTGTTGGCCCAAAAAGCCGCGGCAGCAGGCTTGGCCAAATGTGAAGCAGGCGGGTACAAAGTCAGTGTCGCCATCGCCGACCGTGGGGGGAACCTGAAGGTTTTGTTGCGCGGTGATGGCGCGGGACCGCACACCACGGACAGCAGCTTTCGGAAAGCCTATACCGCGGCGAGTTTGCGACGGTCCACGCTGCACCTGGCCGAACTCATCGCCAAAGTACCCGGTATCCAAGCCTTGCGGGATATGAACGACAAAATTCTGATCCTTGGCGGAGGCTTGCCGATTGAACTCGAAGGCGAAGTCGTCGGTGGGATCGGAGTCGGTGGTGCCCCGGGAGGGCACCTGGATGAAGCCTGCGCCGCAGCCGGCCTCGCCAGCCTTGGGAACCCTCAGGTGCCAAAGCCTGCGAATGGGAGTGGGAGCAGCTTCAGGTGAGGGTGCCAAGTGCTGGCATTCGGCATGGACAGCGCAGCCACCGTCTTGACGATAACGGCCGCTCGTAGTAGCCTAGTCGCATGAGTACACTGGTATTCGACACCCACAAAGCGTTCAAAACTCTCCAGGAAGCCGGAGCCAATGAGCGTTTGGCCGAAGCCGTGGTGGCGACTGTCGGCGACGCCAGGGGCGAGAACGTGGCCACGAAAGCCGATCTTGCCGCCCTCCGATCCGATCTGCAATCCGATATCGCCGCATTGGAAGCTCGCTTGTACCGTCACCTTTGGATCATGGCCATCGGCATTGTCAGTCTCACGGTGGCGTTGGTAAAGGTGTTCTCGTGAGGGTTCACGCGAGACGGCACTGGGGCGGTCCTTGCATTCCTGTCCACTAACCACTCTTCGCGGCTTTCCGGTTCCTCTCCTTTGCTTATAGGTCCTTCGCTTCGCTCAGAACAGGCCAAAGGAGGGGCTATGAGGCCGTGCTACGGATCTCTTCGGTTATGACGGGGTTTGCCCCATGAAGGAAATAGCGCTATCAGCAGTCAAAGATGACCTGTCGAAATACTTGCGACTTGCTGAAAAAGAGAAAATCGTGATCACAAGGCACGGGAAACCGGCCGGCGTGTTGATCGGGTTTGAATCAGAAGATGAATGGTTCGATTATCGCCTGGAGCACGATCCTCGCTTTCTCCAACGCATTGAGAAGGCCAGACGAAGTCTACGAGCCGGAGGTGGTATAACGCTTGAAGATAGCGAGAAATAAAACTAACATTGTCCTGATATGTCATCTGCTCGCTCCCCGCATCGTGGCTCAAAGAGTCCTCAAAAGGTCATCACCCGACGTCCGTCCAGGCGAAAATTGAAAACACCAGTCTGGGCAGAAATTTTGAAGATCGCCGAGTCTATACCCGAACCCGACCTGCATAAGCTGCCGACGGACCTCGCTGCCAATCATGATCATTACTTACGAGGAGAGCACCTCCTTTGAAGGAGATCTTCGCCGACACGGCTTATTGGATTGCTCTCACCAATCGCCTTGATCAGCATCACGTTGCTGGCTCCTCGCACCGTCACCCTACCGTCAAAATCCCCGCGCCATTGATCGTTCCGGCTTTGAGGGCTTGAAGGGCCTGGTTCGCTTCCTCCAGCCTGAAGGCCTGGGTGTGCGTGCGAACGGGAATCTCCGCCGCGACGCGGAACAGGTCCAAGCCGTCCTGCCTTGTATTGGCCGTGACGCTTTGGAGAGACCGCTCTTGAAACAGATCTCGGTCATACACGAGCGACGGAACGTCAGACGAATAAATGCCTGCCATGGCGACCGTGCCGCCCCGTTCCAGGGCTTGAAGCGCATGAGGCACGAGGTGCCCGACCGGTGCAAACACGATCGAGGCATGGAGCTTTTTCGGTGGTGCTTCGGTCGAATGCCCCACCCACGTTGCGCCCAGTTGTTCGGCGAGACGTTGATGGGCATCCCGGCGTGAAAAGACGTACACCGGGCAGCCCCAGTGCCGCGCGATCTGGATCGTGATGTGAGCGGATGCGCCGAACCCATACAGGCCCAATCGTTGCCCGGGCTTGAGTCGACTCCGGCGTAGCGCCCGGTACCCGATGATCCCCGCGCACAGGAGCGGCGCGGCTTCCGCGTCGGAAAAGATCGAAGGGATGGGGTATGCAAAGCGTGCGGGCACCAGGGCATATTCCGCAAACCCGCCGTGCACGTGATAGCCGGAGAACGTTGCGCTTTCGCACAGGTTTTCACGACCCGTGGCACAGAACTCACAGGTCCGGCACGTATCCTGGAGCCAGCCGATGCCCACGCGGTCGCCGTGGTTGAGGGTGGTCACGCCTGCCCCAAGTTGCTCGACGACCCCGACCGTTTGATGGCCGGGGATGATCGGTCTCGTGGACGGCGGCAACTCGGCTTCCACCACGTGCAAATCCGTCCGGCACACACCGCACACGTGCACTTTCACCCGCACGTAGCCGGGCCCGGGTTCCGGCACCGGCACGTCCCGGAGTTGCAAGGGAGCCGTGCCGATGTCGGCGGCATGATCGAGGATCATCGCTTTCATAAAAACCGCTCAAAATATACCACTGAAGAGGTTTCGCTCTTCAAATTTCTATTGACTCCCCAGCGAAAGAGGCATAAGATTTTCTCCTGAAATTATTGATCTCAACAAGAGGGGTCAACCATGAATGACCTCAGCCCACCGAAAGAGTAAGGCCCGTAGCGAGCGAAGGTTTCACCTTCTTCGGCAGACGGGCTCATTTGATTGCCGAGAGGCCAAGCTTCCGGACCGTGCTTAGAAGCACACGGTCGGAACGACCAACGAACAGCCGGAACAAGCAGAATTCCAGAAGAGAATTCTCCCTCGGGCAACAGAGCACCCGCAAGAAGACAGACCTCGCCCCTAGCGGGTCAATAACAGCAGAAAAAATAGAGCGCATGACGCGCATGACTCACACGGGCCGGCTTTCGAAAGGAAGCTGGCCCGTGGTCGTATAAGACGATTTAAGGGAAAATTGAAAAGCCGCAACCTGGTTTTTTACCTTTTCCTTTGATGGCATGGCCCAGCCAAGAAACAAAGAGCTTTAGGAGGCAGGAAGGAAGAATGACGTGATAAAGGAAGCCCATAAGATTGGGGCAGGCCTCTATGTGATTTGGGGCCTCCTGCACCTGAAAGCGTCCTACGATGTATCTATTTTAGCTGGCATGGTTCCGACTGAATTCGCTCTGGCCCAAGGAAGGGTATTCCAAGACGCCTGGAACTTGGCTTTCCTGGGACTCTTTGCCATCGTGATTGCGTTCACTCTCAATTGGAAAAACAACGCTGTAGGCTACTGGCTGAACCTGGCCGTGGTAAGCGTGACTGATATAGGGTTTTTGCTTTTTATCGTTGGGCCGGGTCTTATCCCATTATTCCCTGGGATCGCCGGCCCGGTCGTGTGGATCCTGGCTCTAACATTCAGCACGGTTGGGTTTCGTCTGGCAGCGAGTGGGTCAGCTTGAAGTCGCTCAATATTTTGATGACATGTAGTCAGGTTGGGCTCACGGTTTTTTGCCGAAAAGGAGGGCGTGATGCCAGATTCAATAAGTGGACAGGACACCAGTGTTAACGGGGCTCTGATACGGATTGGGGCCATGTGCGGAATCATTGGCGCCATTCTGTTCATGGTTGCCAATATCGTTCATCCGCGCTCGCCCAATATCCAGATAACGGTGAACCAGATTGAGTTGGTGGCCCACAGTAACATTTGGGTCACGGACCACTTGCTCTTACTCCTTGGAGGCGTGCTTCTTCTGCCTGCCCTGATCGCCATTCAGCGTTCCATTTCCACTGGACCTGGCGCAACGTGGGCATACCTGGGCTATGTCCTCGCCGTGGTGAGCACGGGTCTCTGGATTGTTCTCATGGCCTTGGACGGGATAACTTCCAAGGTCGTTCATGCCGCGTGGGCCAGCGCACCTGAAGCAGAAAAGGCAATCGCCTTACGTGTGGCTGAAGCCATGGAGGAGATCGATGTCGGTCTTTTCAGCGTGTACATCATCGTCTTTTTCGGACTGACCTTTAGTCTGTTCGGACTGGCGGTAGCTAAGAGTGACAGCTTTCCTCAGTGGTTAGGATGGGTGGCGGTGGTTTTGGGTATCGCTTCTTTCGTAGATGGCATTGTGCAAGCCTATACGGGCCTTTCAGTCTTGGTGACCAATGTTTTATTTGCAAGTTTCTCAAGTCTCCTGACCGTGTGGATTCTTATCATGGGAGTGTTAATGTGGCGAAAACAACGACATGCATAGTGATTGCGAGAGACAAGGTTAAGGCAATTTCTACTTTTAAGATGGATCCCAATAAGTTATGCCTTTCCTGAGTCTTCGGTCCGCTGACTTCTTCGAGTGTATTCGTCGTGTAGCTCACTCCACCACTCTCCAGCCTCTGTAGCGCTTTCACATAAGACCGCTTCGTAATGAGCTTGAATGAGTTGGAGAGTGATTGACTCGACCAGCCGGGAAGGGGACAGGAAGAACTCATTCGCAATTCCCGGTGCAACCAACGAGGGATCAACCCTACACTCATTTCAATGCATTGAGTAGTGCGGTCGGGTTCCTTTGACCGCGAGACGGAAATCCGTGTACATTTTTGTCGATAACCTTCCCGTCAAGCACGATGACCAATTCCTTTTTCAAAGGCCATGGGTTGGGCAATGATTATATTGCCCTTGACCCCAAGCAGTTGACGTTTAAACTGACCGCCAAGACCATTCGCGCGGTTTGTGATCGACATTGGGGCGTGGGGAGTGACGGGATCCTGGCGCTCGTGCCCTCGAAAAAAGCCGACTTCGGGTTGCGGATTTTCAACCCGGACGGGAGTGAAGCGGAAAAATCCGGAAACGGCTTGCGCATTTTCGGCTGTTTCCTCTATGCCACGAAAAAGACGAAGCGCCGGTCTTTTTCAGTTGAAACCAAGGGCGGGCTGGTTCACGTGGAATTGACGTTGGACCGGAACGGGCAGGTGAACGGCGCGACCGTGGATATGGGGCGGGCCTCGTTCAGGCCGAGGGACTTGCCCTGCACCATTAAGGCCCCGGAGTTGATCATGCAGCCGATCAAAGCCGTCGGGCAGTCCCTGCGCTTTACGGGGGTCAGTGTCGGCAACCCGCATTGTGTGGTGTTCAGGGACCGGGGTGGGCCGTGGACTCGTGAGGATTTACTTCGCATGGGGCCGGAATTGGAAACCCATCCCACCTTTCCCAAGCGCACGAACGTTCAACTGGCTGTTCCCACGGGCCCTCACACCGTGTCCATTTTAATCTGGGAGCGTGGTGCCGGAGAAACGCAGGCGTCCGGTTCCTCAGCCTGCGCGGTGGCCAGTGCAGCGGTTCGTTTGGGGTTGGTGAAAAGTCCGGTCAGGGTGCTGGCTCCCGGCGGCAGACTGGACATCACGGTGGATGCCCAGTACAGCCTGACCCTGAAAGGTCCCGTCACCGAAGTGTATCAGGGACGGTTCAGCAAAGCCTTGTTGCCCGGCGTACGGTAAGCCGTCGTCAAGACTGGTCGCTTACCGGGGGAATTGGGTTGGCGGCGTGACGTTCCAGCCTTCCCCGTTCAGTGATTCCATAAACTCGACCAGGTCGTTCTTTTCCTGTTTCGTTAACTTCAGGGGCTTGATCACGGGATCAAGCTGGGGATTCGGGATTCCGCCCTGATCGTAGAAATCCACCACCTCGAGTAAAGTCGCCAGGCTGCCGTCGTGCATGTAGGGTGCCGTCTTGGCGACTTCACGAAGGGTCGGCGTTTTGAACGCGCCCATGTCCTCGGGCTTGTTCGTCACTTCATGACGGCCGGCGTCGGCAAAGGAGTTCGACTGCTGGTCCCACCCCGCGCCGAGATTGTGATACCGTTCGTCGGCAAAATTGAATCCGAAATGACAGCGGAGACATTGCCCTTTCCCCAGGAACACCCGAAGCCCGTTTTGGGCAGTGGCCGATAGCGCCTGCTCCTCGTTCCCCATGGTGAAGCGGTCGTAGTTGCTGTTCCCGGAGAGCAGGGTGCGTTGAAAACTGGCAATGGCTTTGCCGATCAAGTCGGTCGTAATGGCCGGCGAGCCGAAGGCCCGTTCAAATAACGGGGAGTACCCGGCAATGCTCTTCACCTTAGCCACCAGTTCGTCGTGATCCTTGAATCCGTGCTCTATGGGGTTGGCGAACGGTCCAACGGACTGCTCCTCGAGCGTGGCCGCCCGCCCGTCCCAAAACTGGGCCGAACTGAAGGCCCGGTTGATGGCCGTCGGAGCACTTCGCCCCCCTTTTTGCCCATGAATGCCCGTGGAAACCGGCTGCCCGTCCGTAAAGGCCAGGGACGGCATGTGACAGCTTGCACAGGCGATCGTCTCATTCGCGGACAATCGCTTGTCGAAGAACAACAGCTTCCCAAGTTCGACTTTTTCTTTGGTCAAGGGGTTATCCTCGGGGATCACGAGACTGTCTTTTTCCAATCCCAACGGGAGGGTCAGTTGAAAGGCAGCCTGCCCCGCGGCTGACGAAGGGTCGGTTGGGGTGATGCCGATCTGAATGGTGACGAAGAGCACCAGACATCCCACGATGAGAGCCCATCGAGGTTGATGATTTTTGATGACGTTGAACCCCCCCTTCTGTTCTTTGTTGCCGGTCATTTCGTGCCTCCTGTTTTACAAATCATAACTGAGAAAAAGATAGAGTATTCTCTCTTTTCATTATACAAGGCAGCCGCTGCGACGCTTTCTTCCCAGCAAGACGTGAGTCTCGGTGATCCGGTATTTTCCTTTGAGCAAAGTTTTTAGTCAAAGCGATGTTTGCGATTTCCTCAAACTCCGGGACGGCGCGGGGGACCTCCCGAAACCTCACGGTGGAAGGTTTTGCAGGCTTCGAGGTAATGGACAAGGTGCTTGGTTATGAATTCTTCCGGTTTCCAGGGTGTGGACGTGAGGCAATCTCGATCTTGTGGAGGAATCAGGTAGGCATAGGCTTGCAGGGATCGGCCTTCCGGAGCTTCTACGTCAATGCGTTGACGGGTATAGACCTCGTCTTCAAAGGCGTCCAGGATTTCGAGGGTTCTACCGTCTATGTCGTAGTAGACTCTGCCCGAACAGCTTGCTCCTTGTACGGCGGTCATTCCCGGATAAATCCGGCCTCTGAGCAAAAATGTGGCGAATCCTTTTGCCCGGGCTTCCGCAGAAGCCAGTGTTCTGCCGGTTACCGCTGCCATCACTTCAGGGATTTCAAGCGTCCCGTAGGTGAAGAGATGAATCATGACTCCCCGTTCAGCAGAAAGCCCCTATTTTGCATCATGGAAAATAACGCCCAGTGCGTAGCGCCGGCCGGTCTTGAGCGGGCTGACCCCGTGCCGCATCGAGGCCCGAACGTATCCCCGTGCTCCTTGGACAGGCCGTTCATGAACGGGGAAAATGAGAAGGTCTCCCAAATCGGGGTTGAACGCGACCACGCGGGCCTGCTGCCGCGGCCGGTTTTCGACGAGCACGAATTCACCGCCCTCAAACTCCTGTCCTTTCCGACTCAGCATGACCATGGCCTGCAGAGGAAAGAGCGTCGGACCATAGACGTCTCGATGCAAACAATTGAAATCTCCACTGTGATACCGAAGCAGCAAGGGTGTTGGTTGGGTCTGCCCTTGGCGGCGACATTCTTTTTGAAAGGCCGTCAGGGTCGAGGGGTACCGCTGAGGGCGGTTCAGCCTGTCCATCATTTGGTTGGCAATGGGCGCCAGATGCGTATACAAGTGGGTCCGTAAATGGGAAACCAGCGTGGGCAACGGATAAGCAAAATACGAGTACTCTCCTTGTCCGAAATTGTAGCGGGCCATGACGATCCTGGATCGAAAATAGTGGTCGTCGTCGTAAAGTGTTCTCAGGGATCGACAGGCGGAGGATTGCACTAGATGCGGTACCTGGGCGTACCCATTCGTGAGGATCGAGTGTTCGACGGCAACCCAATCCAATGCGTGAAGATCCGGGAAGCCTGACGCGAGCTTTCGCTTCGTTCGAATCATGGCAGGCAAACGTTCAATGCCTCTCTGGGGCAAGCTGGTCTGGGGGTTAGGGGTCGCGGCGTCGTTCATCCTCGCGCTCTTGATGTTCCTTCCCCATGTCGCCTCCCTGCTTATGGAACGTCAATTTGAAGCCTTCGGCTGCAAGCATGTCAACGTGGTGGTCGAATATCCCGGTTTGCGACGAACCGTCATCCCGCTGGTTTCTTTTCAAAAAGACCTGGGGATGGAAACGGCTCGCCTGACGATCAGGGGGTTGACCCTCGAATATCGGCCTTCCCGGTTGTTGAAGGGATATCTCAGTGAGGTGCGTATCGAAGCATTACGCCTGGACCTGACAGGAGGTTTGAACGCCCAATCGGAGCCTGCCCCCGGCGTTTTTCATCGGGGGTCCCTCTCCAGTGAACCTTCAATCACGGCTGTTGCCGCGGTCTTGGACTCTGTATCGGAATTCCTGCTCGATCCCCGGGTTGGGCGACTCGCGTTGAAGAACGCGACCGTCTTTCGAGAGCAAGCGGCCGGCCCGTTCCGGCGGGTACAGGTCTCCGGAGCGATCCGCCACGAAGACGAAACACTGACCGGCGCGATCACGTTTCAGGGGAGGAAAGGAGAACCGTATGCCCTGCAACTGACGATGAATCCCCGTGGGAAGATGAAGGTTCTGCTGCACTCCGGCAAGCGTCCTGCCTCATCCCTGCTCGATATGGAGTCTACCGTACAGGTCTCCAAGGCCCTGCACTGGCATGGATCCTTGCATGCGAATCTGAAGCGAGCGACGCCCTTTTTGGCCTTGCTGCTGCCGATCGGGGCTGACCTCGAACGAGTCGATGGGATCGTGGAATTTCAAGGGGAAGGATCCACGAAGCAGATCGGCTCGTTCCACCGTATGCTGCGGGACGCCTCGACCCGCCTGCATGGCGTGTTTCAAGCCTCCGTGGAACTCCCGGCCTGGGGAGAGACCGGCGAAGAGATAGCCATGACGCTCTCCGGTGAAGTGGACGCGGATTCGACCGGCGTCGCAGTGACGCTCCTACCGTCTTCTTCCGTGAAAGGCCTGGTGGAGCCCCCGGAGTATCTCTTGAAAGGGACTCCCTTCCTCAGCCGATTCAAAGAGAGAGAGCCGGTTCATCTGCAATTGCAGGATGAAGTCAAAGGTCGGTTGTCTCTGGATGACGATCCACAATGGTATGTCGATGGCCCCGTTCGAGTTCAATACGGCGTGGAGCGCTCACCAATCGGGTTCGAGGCCGTCGTGACCAACGCCTCCGGTCCGGTCCGGGACCCGTTATCCACGAAAGCCGACTTGCAGGGTCGTTTCTGGGGAACGTTGCCCGTTCTGGAGTCACAGCCGGTACAAGCAAACGATCTCCGCTGGAACGTGACAGGTAAACTGGCGTTCCAAAACCAAGCCATCCATGTGGAGGTGGGGAAAGGCTCTTGGGTCAAGACCGGCCCTCTGCACTTTGAGCAAGGTACGGCGAATCTTGCGGAATTGCACGTCGGCCATACCTTCCCGATGTTTTTGGAATGGTCCTCCAGAACGTGGAATGTGGGGCCAACCACAACACAGATAACCCTTCCCCGGATTCACTGGAAAGGCCGAACCGTCATCATGGAGAGCGTGGGATTGCGCCTTCAGGAAGCGAGCGGGGAAGGCAACCAATGGCGAGTCAAAGGCACGGCACACATCACGCTTCCCCGGCTTCACTGGGGAGGCCGAACCGTCACCATGGAGAGCGTGGGGTTGCGCCTTCAGGAAGCGAGCGGGAAAGGCAACGCATGGCAAACCAAAGGCTCAGTGCAAATCACGTACCCCCGGATTCGCTGGGAAGGCCGAACCGTTGCCATGGCGAAAGTGGGATTGCGCTTTGACGAAGCGAAAGGGGAAGGCAGCGACTGGCAAACCAAAGGCATGGCCAAAGTGTTGGGGCTTTCCTCGGTACTGGACGAGTTCGTCCCTCCGAAGACCAATCTCGCTATTGGATTCGATGCCACGCCTGCCTTGGTCAAAGCCGGCCTCGTGGCTGAAACCGTGGATGAGTCCGTCAAGGTGACTGGCCGGATCACGCACGATGTGACGACGAATCAAGGGGCGCTTCGAGCGATGCTGGTGCCCCGGGCCTTTTCTCCGTCAGGAACGACCTTGGGTGGATTGATCACGCCCTGGGAATATCCGTTTGATGTTACCGCAGGGAAGCTTGGCCTGTCCGCGGTTGTGACTTGGGGAGCCTCTCCCCGGGGCTTGTCATCGGGGATCGACGATGGGCAAAAACCAGGAGGCATTGCCGTCAAACGGGGCGAGGTTGTCATCACGGCCAAGGACCTGGACGGATACTACCAGGACATCGTGGTCGAAGACGTCAATACGACAATACACCTGAACGGCACGAGCCTGGACGACGTGACAATGGCTGGTCCGGCACAGGTGCGCATAGGCCGCGTCGATTCCGGGATCGAACTCGAGAAGATTGCGTTGACTCTTGGACTCGGGCGTCTCGGATTCGGCCGTGATGCGGGACAACCTATCGTGGATCTGCAGAACGTCTCGGTGCACGCGTTGGGTGGACGCGTCTCGAGTCCGCGGATCTCTATTGATCCGGCTCGACCGCCGGCCCGGTTTACGTTGAAGATTGACGGCCTGCAGCTTGATCGACTGTTGCAGTTGGAACAGCAGCAAGGGTTGGATGGAACCGGCGTACTTGACGGCAGTATCCCGATCACGTTGAATGGGAAGACGATCACGATTCGAGACGGCCGGGTCGCGATCCGCCCTCCTGGAGGCGTGATTCGTTTTGCGCCGCTCGATGACACCAGGCGGATGCTGGTTGCGGCGAAACCGGAAATGAAGCTTGTTTTGCGAGCCCTGGAGAATTTTCGTTATGATGTGTTACGGGCCGTGGTGAACTACCGGGAGGATGGAACGCTGTTGCTGGAGACCCGGCTGGAAGGCAAAAACCCGGACATGAAAGAATTCCCGCCTGTTCATTTCAATTTGAACGTGGAAGAAAATATCCCCGCTCTGCTTCAAAGCGTGCAGGTGGTGAAGGACATTGAAAAACGGTTGGAAAAGGCGTTCGGGCAACCCTCATTCTGAGAACAAGCCGGTGCGTTCGTCTCACTCGAAACGAGCCGTTGCAACGCACCGGAACGGAAGCCCGTGACAGAAAAAGATAAAACGAGGATGAGTCGTTATCAGATTCTTGGAACATGGTTGCTCTTGGGGCTGGGGTGTCTGGTGTCGAGTTGTACGACGCATACCGTTCAGGTGGAAGCCCCGGATAAACCCATTACCATCAATTTAAACGTCAAGATCGACCATGAAATACAGGTCAAAGTCGAGAAGGATCTGAATGAAGTTTTTGCTGAAAACAGTGAGCTGTTTTGAACATGAGGGAGTGCCGGTGATGCAGATGAACATGCGACCCACGCGATGTCTCGCTTTCATGATCCTGCTGGTGGTACTGCTCGGAGCACCGACCAGTCTTTGGGCGTTAACCTTGGGGGAAGCCAAGGCCAAGGGGTTGGTCGGAGAAACCTCATCGGGCTACCTGGGTATCGTCTCGGGAAAAGGGTCACGGGAAGTCCAGGCTCTGATGAAGGACGTGAACCAGAAACGCAAGCAGAAATATCGAGGCATTGCCAAACGGAACGCGACCAGTCTTCAAACCGTGGAGGTCCTGGCGGGAAAAACCGCTATCAAGAAAACCCGACCGGGGCATTTCATCCAGCTTCCATCCGGAAAATGGACCAAAAAATAACACACGGCCGGCAACCCTCCCTTTCCTCTCCGTCATAACGGGCCACCATGATGGATTTCGGCACACACGTCGCTGAGGTATGGCAAACGGGCGTACTCGGGGTCAGCCTGGGTCAAGTCGTGACGGCCATTCTCGTGTTCCTGGCCTTTCTGGGCCTGCGCCGGGTATTTTTCCGGTTTGTGGTGTCCTCCCTCCGGACCCTGACCAAGAAGACCGAATCGAAACTGGATGACATGGTGCTCCACGCCGTGGAAAAGCCCTTGGAATTCGGGTTTGTGGCCGTGGGGTTCTACCTGGCCGGTCAGGTCCTCCCCATGTCCGAGACCGTCGGCGCCACGTTCGACACGTTCATTCGATCCCTGATCTCACTGACGTTGTTCTGGTTGCTCTTTCGATCAATCGATCCCTTGTCCTCGTTCATGGATCGCGGGATTGCCATCCTGGGCAGTTCGAGCATGCGCGACACCATGAAGGGCTTCTTCGTGAAGCTGGCCAAATTCGTCGTCATCTGCCTGGGGATCGCGGCCGTGTTTCAGGAATGGGGATTCAACGTGGCGGCACTGCTGGGCAGTTTGGGACTGATCGGCATGGCCGTGGCCTTGGGCGCACGCGAGTTCATCGCGAATTTGTTTGCGGGGCTGACCATCTTCCTGGATCGCATGTTCGAAAAGGGCAATTGGATTCGCACCCCGGACGTGGACGGGCTGGTCGAGGACATCGGCTTTCGCGCCACCAAGATTCGACAGTTCGACAAAGCCCTGGTGACCATTCCCAACTCGCGGTTGGCGGGTGAAGCGCTGGTGAATTTTTCCCGCATGACGAATCGACGAATTTATTGGATCATCGGAGTCGAATATCGCACGACCCGGGATCAACTGCGGATGATCGTGCAGGACATTCTGGAATACGTGAAATCCCACGAGGACTTTGAAACGGATCCCGCACGAACCAAGACGTTTGTCTTCGTGGATGCCTTTGACGCGTCCAGTATCAATATCATGGTGTACTGTTTTACCAAGACCACGGACTGGGGGGAATGGCTGGCCTGTAAGGAGCGCCTGGCCTACAAGGTCAAAGACATTGTCGAAGGCCACGGCGTCGCGTTTGCATTCCCCTCGACCTCGCTCTACGTCGAAGCGCTGCCCTTTGGAAACCCCGAGACGTTTCCGTTTCCCGCGCCAGCCCGGCCGCAGCAAGTTCCCTCGTCGTAAGGGGAAAAACCCTCACAAGAGCCTGGGATCTCCCGGATGGGTATGTACGATGAAACCTGTCGGGAGTCGTGTTGCCAGAGATTTTTTCCTATATGGGAGAGTAAGCGTGCCGAAGGACGGCGGGTCGCTAGTGATAGCCCTGACGCTGGTAACATTCCAGTGCTTTGAGAAACGCCCGATTCGCCAGGTTGGCGGCCTTCGCCATATAGTACCGCTCCACGGTGTTGCAATACCCGCCTTTTTCCCTTCGCTTACAAGGCTTCAGGGGCCCGTCCAAATTTTTCGAAACGTCGCGGGCAATGAAGTCGGCACTTTTTTCCACCCGGACCTGGTGTTGAATTTCTTTCTGAAGAAAGACAATTTGCTCCTTGATCCCGTCGGCCCGCTGAATGGCCTGGGGGATGGACGCCTGCAAGACGGAGCGCATCGTGCGTTTGAATTCCTTGACGTGCACGCCTTTGAGTAACGCGTCCATTTCTTCGCCGAGGTGGGACAGGTTTACCGGGCAGTGGTCCGCGGCCTGCACCGCCGGCGAGGATAGAGCCAAGACCCCCAGGAGCATCGTGATCACGGACAATCGTTTCATTGGTGGTTCATCCAACCTCCATTCTGCTAGAGTATACGTGAAATACGTTTTGAGCAATCCTCGTGAACGCCCCCCATGGAACCCACCGCCATTCCGTGCAAAACGATTCTCAATCCCACGGGTGGATTTTTGGGTCAAGGGTATACTCATACCATCAATCTGTATCGGGGCTGTGCGCTCGGCAACACGCTGTGCGGGGTGTACTGCTATGCTCAGTGGAACCCCTATCACGTGCGGGGACGGACGTGGGGGCGGTTCTTGGACGTCAAGGAAGGAGCCGTGCAGGCCTATTGTACGCAGTATGACCGGCTGAAGACCTCCGGCGACCCCAAGCCCATCAGGATTTTCATGTCCAGCGTAACCGAGCCGTATCCGCCGCAGGAACGGACTCTGCGGCGCACACGGGAACTGCTCGAAGCCATGGTGGATCGACCGCCTGATCTTCTGGCCATTCAGTCGCATACGCCGTTGGTGGTCGAGGATCTTTCTCTTTTGCAGCAACTTCAGCAGCAGTGCGACGTGCGCGTTCATATTACGGTGGAAACGGATAAACCAAAACTGCCGGCCCCGTTTCCGAATCAAGCCTATTCGCCCCATTCCCGGATTCAGGCCCTGCACACCCTGCGAGCCGCAGGGTTGGACTCGGTGGCGACGGTGAGTCCCTTGTTGCCGTTGGATGATCCCCGGCGATTTGCCGGTGAATTGGAGCAGGCCTGCACGCGGGTCATCCTGGATCATTACCTGCTCGGGGATGGGAGCAAAGAGGGGCAACGGACGAACCGGACGGCGCTTCCCAGGTTGTTACGGGAGGCAGACTATGACGAATGGACGACGTTAGAGAAATTTCATGAAATCGTGGACGTGTTCCGTCGCGTGTTTGGGAGCCATGAGCGGGTGGGCGTGAGCCGGGAAGGGTTTAACGCAGGAACCGTCACTCAAAAACGTGTATGCTAAGTACATGCGGCGGGCATTCAGGCCGAAAGACATGAGACAAGACAAAAGACCGGGGGGACACATAGATCCCCCCCTCCTTCATAAAGGAATGCTGGTCTTGGTGTTTCTGATTGGCTTGGCTCCTGCTCCGACGTGGGCGCAGCATCAAACCGAGCCTCATCCCCTGGATACCTTTCTGACGGATGTTCTGAACTTTACGAAGCCCACGGGTATCCGGGGCACCATTCGCTATATTGACTTTGACGGACCGGTCCTCTGGTTGAATTGGCATCAACGCTCCGGCGATCCGTCATTCGAAATGGGATGGCACCCGGTTCCCGGTGAGGCCATGCTGGCGGTGCATCCACGCGCCTCGGAATCCATCGTGGATTTGCGGGCCCTGAGAAAGGGGACCGCCGTCGAATTGATCATTCAACTCGACTCCGAAGGTAAACGCCGGATTCTGTCGTTTCGCTCGATGTCCCAGCCGCCCAAGGTTCCCTTGTAACCGATGCCGGACGAGTCGCGCACCGTTCCCCCGATTCAATTCCCGATCAGGTGCCAAGAAAGGGATGCATTGAACGGCAAGATGCGGTATGATGCAGGATGTGCGTCGCCGTGTGGTTCACGGTCGATGCATTCCGCGGGAGTTCGATTTCGCACTCGTTGTCCCCAATGCCGGTGCGGCAGTAAGCCTTGACGAACCCATGCATCGGATCAACAAACCCACCCTATCTCAAGGCCGGAACGTCTTTCCGCCCCAATCGGTCGTTGAGCCTTCAAAGGAGGTGTCAGAATGTTCATGCAAGCGTACACGAACCAAACGTATGCCTTGTTGAGAATCTTCACGGGACTGACGTTTCTGTTTCATGGCGCACAAAAACTCTTTGCCTTTCCCATTCCCATCCCCGCTCCCATCGCAGAGCAAATGCCGCCATTTGTGGTCCCGATCGCCGGTCCCATTGAATTGATCGGCGGCCTGCTGGTCGTGGTCGGCTTGTTTACGCGGTGGGCGGCCTTCTTGTGCAGCGGGTTGATGGCCGCGGCGTATTGGATGGCTCATGGGACACAGGCGTTTTTTCCGCTTGTGAACCAGGGAGACTTGGCCATCATGTATTGCTTCGCCTTCCTGTTCATCTCGGCACAAGGATCGGGCACGTGGAGTGTGGATCAGGCTCGCGGGGCCGCGTAACGAACATCAGCCGTTTTGCCGGCCGTCATAAGACGAACGGTCGTCGGTAGACCCAAGGCCCTCTGTGAAACCGAACGGATCGCCAAGGAAGAGGTCCGTACACGAACGGATCTCGTTCGCGATGCCTTGAATCAGGACGTGGCCTCGCGTCACTGGCGACGCCTTCGCCAATGGGGAGCCCAGACGGCCGAACGCCTGGCACTCCAGAGGGGAAAAGATCTACGGCGTCTCCGTGATTGCGTGCGCGCGTAATGCGGAAAGCACCGGGTATGCGAGGGTTGCTCATTGAATGCGGTATCGCTTCAGGCTGGCCTGACCTCGGGCGACTCCCCGGCCAGACATCGTCAACGGTGAGCCGTCTCTCCCGTCACGATGAGAGCACATGCTGCTGGCTTGTAGTATTCGTTGAGAACAGGAGGAGTCGAATCTCATGAGAAACGTTGAAAAAATTCAACAGGAAGTGTCGGCTCTCTCGCCTCCTGAACTCGACGCTTTTCGCAAATGGTTGATCGAATTTGACGCGGAAGCATGGGACCGGCAAATTGAAGAAACTATCCAAGCTGGCAAACTGGATGCGCTGGCGGACCAAGGAGTTCAATCCTTCCATTCCGGGACTTGCTCCCCACTTTGAAGCATTTCGCCTCTCCAGAATTTTGGGCTTGCTCCCATGCGCTACCCCAGGCTCTTCAAGCATTAGCCGATCAGAAGTTCTCTTTGCTCAAAACGAATCCGGCCCATCCGTCGTTAGCTTTCAAAGAACTTGGGAGATTTCGTTCCGCTCGTATGGGACTGCACTATCGCGTTCTTGGGGAGAGGTTCCTGAAGGCGTACTCTGGTTCTGGATTGGCAGTCATGCTGATTATGACAAACTGGTTCGCTGATGATGGAGAAGGGAAAGGGGGTGTCGCCACCCCTTTCCCTATGGGGGCGTCCGAGAAGACCGAGCGAGGTGCACCAGGACGCCCTCCCGCAACCCGTACTCGCTCACCACGCACCGTACGGCGTTCAACTCTTCCATCACGCAACGAAGGATAAGCACGCCCGCGGCAATGATGCCTTCGCGGCCCGCTTCCAAGCCGGGCATCCCGACCCGGTCCGATTGCGTTTTGCTGAACACGTCGCGCTCGATACACCGAATCACCGAAAGCTCCAATACGTAATTCTGAATTCGCGCGGGATCATAGGTGTGAAGCTCTTGAGCGATCGCCGCCAACGAAGTGATCGTGCCGGCGGTACCCACAAGGGTCAGTCCCGTGACGTCTCCGATCTCCCGTCGAGCACGGCGGGTGAGGTCCCGGATCAAGGTTTCCGCTCTGTGAATTTCCTCGATACGAGGCGGATCACTCTGTAACACCCGCTCCGTCAATCGAACCACTCCCATGTCAATCGACGTCATCTTGAGGGGCTCCCCGGGCCGGCTCGCGATGAATTCCGTACTCCCGCCCCCGATATCCAAGCCCAGGAGCTCCCGAACGTCCGGCAGGCCGGATCGAATCCCCAGGAAGGTTCGTCGCGCTTCCTCCTCTCCATCGATGACTTCCATCTCGACGCCCGTTTCCCGTCTGACCCGATCCAGAAATTTTTCACGATTTCCGGCTTCCCGCACGGCACTCGTGGCCACGGCCGTATAGCGCTCGACGCCATGGCTCTCGATGATCGTTTTCCACTCCCGAATCGTCTCGATCACGCGTGACATGGCTTCGGGTTTGAGCCGTCCGGTCCGGTCCACCCCTTCGCCCAAACGCAGAATTTTCCGTTCCGAACGGATCGTGTGAAGCGGGCCTTTGGGAGAAACCTCCCCCACCAATAACCGGCAGGTGAGGGTGCCGATGTCAATACCCGCGACTCGCATCGGCTTCTATCCGATCGATCCCAGATCCAATTTGGTTTGCCATCTCCGCAACACGGTGGCTTTGAGCAATTGATGGTCCGGATGAGCCAACTCCGGATCCCGGTTCATCAGGGCAAACGCCTCTTGCCGGGCCTGTTCCAACACCGTGGCATCCCGAACCAGGTTCATGACTCGAAATTCAGGGATTCCCGATTGCCGGGTTCCCAACATTTCACCCGGGCCACGGATGCAGAGATCCTGTTCGGCGATCGCAAACCCATCGGAGGACTGCACCATGGCTTTCAGTCGCTGCTCGGCAGTGTGCGTCGGCCCGGTTTGCATGCGCGTGCGCTCCGCGGCCGGCTCCTCGAAGAACGGCAAAACCGGACCCTGCGCTCCCTGCCCGATGGGCACGTCAGGCCCTTGATTCTGACGCCTGCCCGCCGAACTGATCAGAAAACAGAAGGAACGTTGCGCACCGCGCCCGACCCGCCCACGAAGTTGGTGCAGTTGGGCCAATCCAAACCGGTCGGCATGCTCGATCACCATCACCGTGGCATTGGGCACGTCCACGCCCACTTCGATGACGGTCGTGGCGACCAGAATTTGCACGTCTCCCGCCCGAAACGCCTTCATGATCCCGGCTCTCTCCGCTGACTTCATGCGTCCATGGAGAATGCCCACGCTCATCCCGGGGAACTCCGTTTCCCGCAAGCGCTCCGCCGCCTGCATGACCGCTTCGAGGTCGAGCTTTTCGGATTCTTCCACCAACGGATACACGATGTAAGCCTGCCGCCCCGCGTTGACTTCCTTCCGCACCAACTCGTAGGCCCTGGGCCGCGCGTTGTGGCGAAAGACTCGCGTCTGGATGGGTTTGCGCCCGGCTGGCAACTCGTCGATGACGGATACGTCGAGGTCTCCATAGATGGTCATGGCCAGGGTGCGGGGTATCGGGGTGGCGGTCATCACCAGAACATCTGGGTGCAGGGCTTTTTCTCGAAGTTTCCCCCGCTGCAGCACGCCGAACTTATGTTGTTCATCCACAACGACGATACCCAACTTGGCGAATTGCACGTCCTGTTCCAGCAGGGCGTGCGTCCCCACGACGAGTTGTACGTCTCCCGCGGCGATACGTTCCAAGACCGCGGCCCGCTCTTTTAGGGACGTCCCTCCGGTCAAAAAGGCGACGGATATATCAAGTGATTCGAGGTAGGGCCGGATGGTCAACACGTGTTGTTCCGCCAGGATCTCGGTCGGAGCCATCAAGGCGGCCTGATACCCGTCCCCACAGGCCGCCAACATGGCATGCAGGGCCACGATGGTTTTTCCCGATCCCACGTCTCCTTGGAGCAGCCGGTTCATGGGGTGCGGGCCTCGCATATCGGCTTCGATCTCGACCATGACCCGTTGCTGGGCTTCCGTGAGTCGAAACGGCAATTGCTTCCGCAAGGGTGCGGTGAACGTCCCGGTGAGCCGGAAGGCAATACCGGGCACCGTTGATTGATTCATGCGTTGTCGCAATGCCAACGCCAGTTGCAACAGGAAACCTTCTTCAAAGGCCAACCGGTGATGCGCCGGCGTTTTCCAGTCGTTGAGTAAGGACAGCTCCGCACCGTTGCCGGGAAAATGGAGAGACGCGATGGCCGCATCCAGCGAGGGCCACCGGTGCTGCCGCAGGAGACGCGAGGGCAGCGGGTCTTGCAAGCCGGAGCCGTACTCTTCCAGTAGGCCCCACAGGATCCGGCGAAGATGCCGGGAACTCAGGCCACGCGTTTCATGATACACCGGCACGATGCGTCCGACGTGGAGCAGCAGATCCTCATCCTCATCCACCACCTCATACTGTGGAGTCCTCATCTGGAGCCCGGCCTTCCGAGGGTGCGCCACCACGGGACCGCTGAGCACCACCCGCAACCCGTTCTGGAGCAGGCCTTCGAGATAATGCTGGTTGAAGAACACGACTTCCACGGCACCGGTTTCATCATGAACCGACATCGTAAACAGGGTCATATTCCGTCGTCGCGTCCGGCGGAGCTTGGCGTGATGGATGGTTCCGGCAATCGTGGCTTTCTCGCCGGGGACCAATTGCGAGATGGACACGATGCGAGAGCGGTCTTCATACCGCCACGGTAAAAACCACAAGGCATCCTCAATCGTGCGGATTCCCAATTTTTCCAGTAACAACGCACGTTTGGGGCCGACCCCTTTGGCAAACCGGACGTCCGTCTCGTGTAACGCGCGGTTCGATGCGCCACGGGGCTTTTTCGAGGCCTGCGACTCGCCTTGATCGGGCAAAACCTTGCGATCCGTGTTGGAATCCGAACCCGGCGAGGAATCGGAAGTCTGCTGACGCGCCATGGTGGATAAACGATCCAGGACCCGCTTGGCCGTCTCTAATCGGTTCGGGGTCCGTGCCGAATTTCCCTGCTCCTGAAACAAGAATCGCAGGACCAATAATTCCGCTTCGACGCGAGGCGGAAACACCGTGTTCCGCAAGGCGTCGACGATGTGCATTGAAACGAACGTATCAAGTTGTGTCGTGGATGAGATCGGGTTTCCCCGATTTTCATAGGCCGATTGAATCGGGCGATTCAACCGGTCCAAGAGAGCCTGCAACTTCTGCGGGATCTGGGTGTCCGCCGCCGAGTTCGTCTCCATCCCAGGGCGAATAGTACAATATGTGATGGACCCAGACAAAGGGTTGTCAGAAGAATCGACGGTATGGTATCAGGAGAGTTCTTCTTGAGGTTCTTGCTTGAAGGAAAGGAGTCACCAAGATGGCTTTTGCCTGCGTGGTTTGTGGAAAAAAACGCATGAGCGGACATAACGTCAGTCACGCTAATAACAAGACGAAACGGGTCTTTCGCCCCAACCTTCAAACCGTTCGTGCGTTACTCAACGGTACGGCGAAACGCATTCAGGTCTGTACCCGGTGCCTGCGGTCGGGGCTCATTCAAAAAGCGTAGGACCTCCCGTCGACCGGACAACCACAGGGGGTGGTCCCTACAGTTGTCACCTCCCTTAGGCGACCCGAAACTGGAGCGCGGCGGAATTGATGCAATACCGCAAGCCCGTCGGTGGGGGGCCATCGTTGAAAATATGACCCAGGTGGCCGTCACAGCGCGCGCAGTGCACCTCGGTTCGGGGGAAGATTAATTTCCAATCGGTTTTGGTCCCGACGACCCGGTCCGAGAGCGGCTGCCAAAAACTCGGCCAGCCGGTTTTGCTGTCATATTTGACCTCCGAGGAGAACAGCACCAGGTCACAGCCCGCACAGTAGTACATGCCTTTTTCCTTGCTATTATGATAGGGATTGGCGAACGGCCGCTCCGTCCCTTCCTCGCGAAGCACGTAATATTGTTGAGGAGTCAAGATGGCCTTCCACTCTTCGTCGGTCTTCACGACTTTCACGATGTCACCCGGTTCTTTTTTTGTCGTGGCCATTACGGGCGAGAAGCCCATGGCTTTCACCATGAGTCCCAACCCCGCCAATGCCCCTATTTGCAAGACGGTTCGTCTTCCGATCTCCATAGGCCTCCCTTCTTCACGTGGCAGCCCCCTACCTTGCCCAGGGTTTTTTGCCAGAATACGCTTGCTGATTTAGTCTACTCCCTTCGCGAGTCGTTTTGCCAGAGGATCAAAGGATTTGTTGTTTGAGGAAAGCGATTCTTCCGGGTAAGAAAAAATATACCAGAAGCAGCCCTTCCGACTATTATCCTTGACTGCTCCTTGGTCTGTATATATAATATTCTGTTCGGTGGGGTCTGCCCTTAACGGTTTTTAAAAGGAAAAACTCGAAATGCCCTTTTTGCCTGTTTCGGCAGGAAGATTTGGGCTTTGTCTTGTACCCCGCTTTTACTCTTTCCCTTAATGGTATTGATGCAGGAGGGGACTGCCAAACGATTGAGTTGTTGAACGGGCAGGTACCCGAGTGGACAAAGGGGGCAGACTGTAAATCTGCTGCCGTCGGCTTCCAAGGTTCGAATCCTTGCCTGCCCACCATAAGTAACGTGTGTAACGGTATATAACGGGACGTTTGTTCAAATCAATGGCCTTTCGAGTCAAAGGAGTGAGCAAGGCCGACGGAGAATTCGAAAACGGTGGCGGGCGTAGCTCAGTGGTAGAGTTCCAGCCTTCCAAGCTGGCTGTCGCGGGTTCAAATCCCGTCGCCCGCTCCAGCGAATGTTTGAAGCGTGAAGCGGTCAACGTGACAAGCGATGCAGGAGTTCGCGTCTCCCATTCACAAGGCCCACGTAGCTCAGTTGGTAGAGCACGTCCTTGGTAAGGACGAGGTCACGCGTTCGATCCGCGTCGTGGGCTCCATGTTCTCGATGAAGTGTCAATGAAGTCTATTCTCTAGGATTTTTCGTCTCCCGTGGGCATGACGCGGTTCCCACGGGGGACGACGTTTTTGGGGAGGGGCAGATGGCGAAGGCGAAATTTAATCGGAAGAAGCCGCACGTGAACGTGGGGACGATCGGGCACGTGGACCATGGGAAGACGACGCTGACCTCGGCGCTGACGAAGGTCATGGAGAAGCAGGGGATGGCGACGTTTGTGAGCTACGACCAGGTGGCGAAGGCGAGTGAGTCGCAGGGGCGGCGGGACCCGACGAAGATTCTGACGATTGCGATTTCGCACGTGGAATATGAGACGGACAATCGGCATTACGCGCACGTGGACTGTCCGGGGCATGCGGATTACGTGAAGAACATGATTACGGGGGCGGCGCAGATGGACGGGGCGATACTGGTGGTGTCGGCGGCGGATGGGCCGATGCCGCAGACGCGGGAACATATCCTGTTGGCGCGGCAGGTGGGCGTCCCGTACATCGTGGTGTTCCTGAACAAGGCGGACAAGGTCGAAGACCCGGAATTGTTGGAACTGGTGGAATTGGAAGTGCGGGAGTTGTTGTCGAAGTATCAATTTCCGGGGGACGACATTCCGATTATCGTGGGGTCGGCGACGAAGGCGCTGGAGGGCGATGAGAGTGACGTCGGGGTGCCGGCGATCATGAAGCTTTTGGGCGAGATTGACCGGTACATTCCGACGCCGGAGCGGGCGATCGACAAGCCGTTTCTGATGCCGATCGAGGACGTGTTTACGATCAGCGGACGCGGCACGGTGGTGACGGGGCGCGTGGAGCGGGGGCAAGTGAAGGTCGGGGATGAGATCGAGATTGTGGGGTTGGGGGAGACGCGGAGCACGGTGGTGACGGGCGTGGAGATGTTTCGGAAGGTGTTGGACGAAGGGCAGGCGGGGGACAATATCGGGGCGTTATTGCGAGGCACGAAGAAGGACGAAGTGGAGCGCGGGCAGGTATTGGCGAAGCCGAAGAGTATCACGCCGCATACGAAGTTCAAGGCAGAGGTGTACGTGTTGACGAAAGAGGAGGGGGGGCGGCATACGCCGTTCTTCAACGGGTACCGGCCGCAGTTTTATTTTCGGACGACGGACGTGACGGGGGTGGTGCAGTTGGCGGAAGGCGTGGAGATGGTGATGCCGGGGGACAACACGACGTTTACGGGGGACTTGATAGCGCCGATTGCGATGGAGCAGGGGTTACGGTTTGCAGTGCGGGAGGGGGGGCGCACGGTGGGAGCCGGCGTCGTCACCGACATCCTCGCCTAGGAAAACCTCTTGAAAAATAATGGTGTTGATCCGGCCACACGAAATTGTCGAGGAGTCGAGGCGCATCGGGCATAGCCTGCAGGATGGTCAAAAAGGTCGTCCAGCGCGGCCGCAGCAAGCGGGGTGGTGAGGCGTACGTTCCGGTACGTTGAGCCTCCGAGTGCCGCGAGAACAAAGCTGGCGGGCTTTTTCAACATCCTCGCCTAGGGAACCTGTGATTGACTCTGATTTATTGTGCTAGCGGGATGCAGGGCAAGGCGTCCCGCAGTGAAGCCCGAGACATATCAAGTCGATAGTCGAGGGTTGAGCGAGGACACAACGCAGCCATGCGCCCGATAGTGCAATAAATCAAGAGAGGAGGCGTTATGCGGGTCATTATTTCTTTAGCCTGTGGGGAATGTAAACGGCGGAATTATTCGACGATGAAGAATAAAAAAAATGATCCTGATCGGTTGGAAGTGAAAAAGTATTGCCGGTTCTGCCGAAAACATGTCCCCCATAAGGAAGTGAAATGATCGGTTTGCCGGAAGTCATGAAGGGGCATGGTGTCAATGGCTAGCATGTCGGTCTCCAAAACCGAAGGTCCGGGTTCGAGTCCTGGTGCCCCTGCCACGATACGGGAGGAAGACGGGATGGGCGTGACATGAAAAAACTCTGGTCGAACATCACGGAATTTCTCATCGAGGTGAAAGGGGAGTTGAAGAAGGTTTCGTATCCGACGCGTGATGAAACCATCGGTTCCACGTCGGTGGTGGTCGTGTTTTGCTTCATTATGTCTTTGTACCTCTCGATGGCTGATTCCATTTTAGTATGGCTGGTCAGTCAAATCCTTTGAACGTTCGAGGTTAGGCGCTATGGCCAAAAATTGGTACGTGATTCACACCTATGCGGGCTATGAGGGTCGAGTGCGCACCTCTTTGGTTGAACAGGCGACTCAGATGGGTCTTGAGAAAGAGTTCGGCCAGGTTTTGGTTCCCACCGAAGACGTGATTGAAATTAAAGACGGAAAGCGTCGCGCGTCGAAGCGAAAGTTTTTCCCCGGGTACGTACTGGTCGAGCTGGAAGACCCTCTCAAGGACGAAACGGTCATGATGATCAAAGACACCCCCAAGGTCACGGGGTTTGTCGGGGGAGAGGGCGTCAAACCCATGCCGTTGCCAAAGGAGGAAGCGGATTCTCTTCTGAAGCAAATCGAATCCGGCGTATCTCTTCCGCGGGAGCGGGTGTTTTTTTCCAAAGGCGATAACGTCCGGATCGTTGATGGGCCGTTCATGGGCTTTAATGGCTTAATCGACGAAGTGGACGACGAGCATAATCGAGCCAAGGTATTGGTGAGCATCTTGGGTCGTGCGACGCCGGTCGAATTGATCTTTGCGCAGATCGAGCGAGGGTAGGATGTCGTTGACATGAGTGCGCGGGCGGCGGCGAAAGTCGATGTGGAATAACCTAGGAAAAAGGACAGCAAGATGGCAAAAGAGGTCATAACGCAAATTAAATTGCAGATTCCCGCGGGCAAAGCCAATCCTGCCCCGCCGGTTGGCCCCTCGTTGGGTCAACATGGTCTGAACATCATGGATTTTTGCAAGCAATTTAATGCCAAGACGCAAAAGCAGGAAGGGAGCATCATCCCCGTTGTCATTACCGTCTATCGAGACCGGAGTTTTACCTTTATCACGAAAACCCCTCCGGCTACCGATCTCTTGAAGAAAGCGGTGGGGATTATTAAGGGGTCAGGGGTGCCGCAGAAGGATAAGGTCGGCGCAGTCTCCCGTGCTCAATTACAGGAAATCTCCAAGCAAAAAATGGAAGATTTGAACGCGGTGAACATCGAAGGGGCGATGAAGATCATCGAAGGCACCGCAAGGAGCATGGGAATTACGGTGACCGACTGAGGAACCGCTGATTGGTTTTCAGAGGGGAGTGTGAGTCGTGGGAAAACAATTACGGAACGCCGTGGCAAACGTTGAGCCCAAACTGTACGGGCTTCAGGAAGCCAGTGATTTAGTCAAGCAGGCGGCCTATGCCAAATTTGATGAGACCGTGGAATTGGCCATCCGGTTGGGTGTTGATCCAAAACGTGCAGACCAAATGGTTCGTGGGACGACGGTGCTGCCGCATGGCACCGGGAAAAAGGTCAAAATTCTGGTGTTTGCCAAAGGGGAAAAAGAGCAGGAGGCGCGGCAGGCAGGCGCCGATTTCGTGGGAGCCGATGATCTGTTGGAAAAGATTAAAGGGGGATGGTTGGAGTTTGATCACGCCATCGCTACGCCGGACCTGATGGCGTCGGTCGGCAAATTGGGAAAAGTGTTGGGCCCGCGCGGCCTGATGCCCAACCCCAAGACGGGAACCGTGACGTTTGAGGTCGGGAAGGCGATCCACGAAATCCGAAAGGGCCGGGTCGAGTATAAAGTGGATAAGGCCGGGAGCGTCCACGTACCGATCGGTAAAGTGTCGTTTGCCGTCTCGCAAATTACCGAAAACGCACAGGCGGTATTTGCGTCGGTGGTGAAAGCCAAGCCCTCCTCGAGTAAGGGGAAGTATCTTAAAGGTGCGACCATGTCGAGCACCATGGGACCGGGTATTCCCCTGGAATGTACGACCTTGGGCCGACACGTTGAATAGTCGCGGTGTGAAAAGGAGCCGGGCATGAAGAAGGAACAGAAGGCTGGAGTGGTTTCCGATTTGCACGAGAGGTTTGCCAGGGCCAGGCTGGCCGTGGTGACGGAATGTGGGGGCATGCCGGTGAACCAGGTGACGCAGTTGCGCCATCAACTGCGTGGAGCCCAGGCGGAATTGAAAGTGGTGAAGAATTCCCTGGCCGTGCGAGCCGCTGAAGGCACGTCGTTATTGCCCGTCGTGTCGCTGTTCAAGGGACAAGTCGCGGTGGTCATCGGTTACGATGACCCGGTTTTGCCTGCCAAGATTCTTCGGAATTTTATCAAGCACGAAAAATGTGATGAGAAAATTATCTGGCGAGGCGGCGTGATCGAAGGAAAAGCCCTTGAGCCCGCCCAACTGATCGCGACGGCCGATTTACCTTCCAAAGAAGTGTTGCTGTCGATGCTGTTGTCTGCCATGCAGGGGCCTCTTCGGGGAATGGCGGGCGTACTTCAAGGGATTTTACGAGGATTTGCAGCCGTGCTGGTTGCGATTCAAGACAAAAAGAAAGGAGAAGGAGAAATGGCTGCAACGGAGGCAAAGCTCTCAAAGGATGACATTCTGGGGGCCGTTGAAAGCATGACGGTTTTAGAGTTGTCCGAACTGGTCAAGGGATTTGAAGAAAAATTCGGCGTGACGGCAGCGGCGCCGGTGGTTGCGGCTGCGCCGGCTGCCGGAGACGCGACGGCTCAGGCTGCTGAAGAGAAAGACGCCTTTGACGTGGTGTTGGCCAGTGCCCCGGCCGACAAGAAAATTCAAGTCATTAAAGTGGTTCGTGAGATCACCGGGCTCGGGTTGAAAGAAGCCAAAGATTTGGTGGAGGGGGCGCCTAAGCCGGTCAAGGAGGGTGCGGCCAAAGACGAGGCGGAAACGATTAAGAAGAAGCTCACCGACGTGGGGGCGACGGTCGAAGTCAAGTAGGAGACGCGGTTTGATACGGGAGCATTCTCCTGGTTGGGTGGTCTTCACAAGCCTAGATACAGAAGGAGCCGACTATGCCTCAACCTCCATTGCCGGGACTTATCAAGCGTACTGATTTTTCGAAAATTCAGTCGACGATTGACATTCCGGACCTCGTCGAAGTTCAAAAACGCTCATACGAGGGGTTTTTGCAAAAAGAGACCGACCCTGAGCGTCGTGCGGAAAAGGGGCTGCAAGCCGCGCTCATGAGCGTCTTTCCCATTGCAGACTTTAATAGTTCGGCCATTCTTGAATTTTCCAGTTATTCGCTGGGCACTCCCAAGTACGATATGCGGGAATGTCTGGAACAGGGCATGACCTTTGCCGCCCCTTTGAAACTGCGCATCCGCCTGGTGGTGTTTGATCCTCAAGAAAAGGGGGTGAAGAACAGCAAGGTGCTCGACGTCCGAGAGCAGGAAGTCTACGTGGGGGAGCTTCCCCTGATGACCGATCGGGGCACCTTTATTATCAACGGCACGGAGCGGGTTGTGGTGAGCCAGTTGCATCGCTCTCCCGGTGCCTCGTTCAGTCACGATAAAGGCCGGACCCATTCCAGTGGCAAGGTGTTGTTTTCTGCGCGCATCATTCCGTATCGGGGGTCCTGGTTGGATTTTGAGTTTGACGCGCGGGATATTTTGTACGTCCGCATCGATCGTCGCCGCAAAATGCCGGCGACGATCCTGTTGAAGGCGTTTGGTCTGTCAACGGACGACGTGCTGAAGATGTATTATCCCATTGAGGAAATTCGGGTTTCCGATGGAAAGCTGATGCGCAAACTGGATCACGAGCTGCATACGGGTTTGCGGTCGTCGGTCGAGGTGTTCGAGAAAGGTGGCAAGGACCCGATCGTTCGGGAAGGGACGCGGCTCACCAAATCGTTAATGGCGAAAGTTCGTGCCGCCGGGGTAAAGGAAATCCCGGTGAAGCCGGAAGAATTGGTCGGGCGCGCGGTGTTGACGGAAATTCTAGACTCGGAAACAGGAGAGGTGCTGGTTGAAAAAAATCAACGGTTGACCTTGCCCGCCCTTCAACGGCTTCTTGAATTGAGGCCCTTGAGTTTCAAAGTGATTTATTTGGACAGCGTGGCGGCGACGCCGATCATTTTGGATACCCTGGACGCCGAACGGACGACCTCTCAAAAGGAAGCCTGGGTGGAAATCTATAAACGACTTCGACCGGGAGAAATGCCGTCCGTGGATTCGGCCAAGCTCTTGTTTGAGAACCTGTTTGTCAACCCGAAGCGATACGATCTGTCTCCGGTCGGACGGCTGAAGATGAATAACCGTTTTTCGTTGGACCTTCCCCTTTCCCAGCGGGTGCTCTTCGCGCGGGACGTGGTGGAAGTGGTCCGTTGCCTCGTAGAGTTGAAAATGGGCAAAGGCGACGTGGATGACATTGATCATTTAGGGAATCGTCGGGTTCGGACCGTCGGAGAATTGCTCGAGAACCAAATCCGTTTGGGGTTGGCCCGGATGGAGCGCAGCATTAAAGAACGGATGAATCTGCTCGACATGGAAACGGTGCTGCCGCACGACTTGATTAACGCCAAACCCATTGTGGCCGCCATCAAGGAGTTTTTTGCCGGCAGTCAGTTGTCGCAGTTTATGGACCAAACGAACCCCTTGGCCGAAATCACCCATAAACGACGATTGTCCGCGTTAGGGCCGGGCGGGCTGACTCGTGAGCGCGCGGGGTTTGAAGTCCGCGACGTCCATCCCTCCCACTATAGCCGGATTTGTCCCATCGAAACCCCTGAAGGGCCCAACATCGGGCTCATCACCTCGTTGGCCACCTACGCGCGCATTAACGAATTCGGGTTCATTGAAGCCCCGTTTCGAAAAGTTCAAAAGGGACGCGTCCTGCGGGACGTCGAATTTCTTTCTCCGTTGGAAGGCGAACATTACGTCATTGCCCAAGCCAATTCCCAAGTGGATGCAGCCGGTCGGTTGTTATCGGATTCGGTGACGGCACGATCCGAGGGAGAATTTATCGCCACGACGCCGGATCGCGTCGATTACGTAGACGTGTCCCCGAAGCAAGTGGTCAGCGTCGCCACCGCGTTGATTCCCTTTCTCGAGCATGACGACGCCAACCGGGCGTTAATGGGCTCGAACATGCAGCGTCAGGCCGTGCCGCTCGTGCAGAGTGAAGCGCCGCTGGTCGGAACCGGCATGGAAGCCGTGGTGGCCCGCGACTCCGGGTACGTTGAGCAAGCCAGACGGGATGGGATCGTGGAAAGCGTGGATGCCCGGCGCATCGTCGTCCGAACCGAAGGTGGCAAGGCGGACGAGGGAAAAAAGAAAACCGGACGTTTCTGGGATACGTATGACTTGGTGAAGTTTCAACGAACCAACCAAAATACGTGCGTGACCCAAACCCCCATCGTGCAAGTCGGACAGTCGGTGAAACAAGGGCAGGTATTGGCGGATGGACCGGCCATGGATCGGGGCGAGTTGGCGTTGGGAAAAAATATCCTGGTCGGGTTCATGCCTTGGGGCGGGTACAACTTCGAGGATGCCATTTTGTTGAGCGAGCGCCTGGTTCGTGAAGATACCTTTACGTCCATCCACATCGAAGAGTTCGAGGTGGAAGCCCGTGATACGAAATTGGGGAAAGAGGAGATTACGCGCGACATTCCCAATCTGGGCGAAGAGGCCCTGAGAAACCTCGATGAAAGCGGGATCGTCCGCATCGGGGCCGAGGTCAAGGCCGGAGACATCCTGGTCGGCAAAGTGACGCCCAAGGGTGAAACGCAACTGACTCCGGAAGAAAAGTTGCTGCGAGCGATCTTTGGAGAAAAAGCAGGAGACGTGAAGGATACGTCCCTTCAAGTTCCTCCGGGCATTGAGGGGATCGTGGTGGACGTGAAGATTTTTTCCAGAAAAGGCATTGATAAGGATGAGCGTTCGAAGAACATTGAATCCCAAGATCGCGTAAAAATTGAACGGAACTATCAGGATGAACTCCACATCATCGAGGATGAGCGGAACAAAAAAATTCGGAGACTGTTGCTTGGGCAGGTGGTCGGCCGTGACTTGATGGATCCCGAAAGCGGTGAAGTCATTCTAAAGAAAAAGGGGAAAATTACCGCGGACGTCTTGCGGAGACTTCCCGATGACGACGCGCGGCGCGTGATTCTGGGTGACCCGGAAGAGCAACGAAAGCTCGAAGACGTTGAACGGGCGGCCAAGGATGAAATCGAGAGCCTGCAAACCTTCTATGACGAAAAGGTCGGGCGGCTTCGGCGTGGCGATGAATTGCCCCCAGGCGTCATCAAGTTGGTGAAGGTCTATCTCGCTATCAAACGCAAAATTTCCGTTGGGGACAAGATGGCCGGTCGTCATGGAAACAAGGGCGTGGTCTCCCGGATTCTTCCCGAAGAAGACATGCCGTATTTGCCTGACGGTACACCGATTGAAATCGTGCTGAATCCGCTTGGGGTTCCGTCACGAATGAACGTCGGACAGATTTTGGAAACGCATTTAGGATGGTCTGCCAGGGCCTTGGGGATCTATGCCGCGAGTCCCGTGTTTGACGGAGCGACGGAGGCGGAGATTAAAGAATTATTAAGGAGGGCGGGCTTGCCGGAAAACGGTCAGTCCGTGGTGTATGACGGTCGTACCGGCGACCCGTTCAAGAGTCCCGTGACGGTCGGCTACGTCTATATGATGAAGTTGCACCACTTGGTGGATGATAAGATTCATGCCCGATCCATTGGTCCGTATTCGTTGGTGACGCAACAACCCCTGGGTGGAAAGGCTCAGTTCGGGGGGCAGCGGTTGGGCGAAATGGAAGTCTGGGCTCTTCAGGCCTATGGAGCGGCCTCCACGCTTCAGGAATTTTTAACCGTGAAGTCCGATGACGTGCCGGGACGGTCGAGAATGTACGAAGCGATCGTCAAGGGAGAAAACTTCCTAGAGCCAGGCTTGCCGGAGTCGTTTAACGTGCTGGTGAAAGAATTGCAAAGCCTGGGCTTGGACGTTGAGTTGATGAAAGCCGCCGAGTAATTGCCCCGTCTATCACGAGGGGTTCCCAGTTTCTGAAAAGGAGGGTAGGGCCTTGGAAAGCGTCTATGCTCTGTTTGAAAGGCCGCGCGATGCCATGTCCTTCGACGCCATGTGCATTCGGATCGCGTCGCCCGAGAAAATTCGTTCGTGGTCGTATGGGGAAGTCAAAAAACCGGAAACCATCAATTATCGGTCGTTTAAGCCGGAAAAGGATGGATTGTTTTGTGCGAAGATTTTTGGGCCGACCAAAGATTGGGAGTGTAATTGCGGAAAATACAAACGAATGAAGCATCGCGGGATCGTCTGTGACAAATGCGGGGTCGAAGTCATTCAGTCCAAGGTGCGGCGCGAGCGGATGGGACATATCGAGTTGGCTGCGCCCGTGGCCCACATCTGGTTTTTGAAAGGGGTACCGAGTCGGATCGGGATCCTGTTGGACATGAGCCTCAAACAATTGGAAAAAATTCTCTATTTTGAGGCCTACGTCGTTCTTGATCCCCAAGACACCCCGCTGAAGGAAAAAGAGTTGCTCACGGAAGAGAAATACCGTGACTATGTGGATCAGTACGGCCCCCAGGCCTTTCGCGTCGGCATTGGGGCGGAAGCCATTCGTGAATTGCTGAGGCAGGTCGATATCGAAACCCTGTGGGCCGAACGCCATGAAAAGGTGAAGGCCACGACTTCTGCGGCCTTGAACAAGAAGATCACGAAACGCCTGAAAGTCATCGAGGCTTTTCATAAGTCGGGCAATAAACCGGAGTGGATGATTCTGGACGTGATCCCGGTGCTTCCGCCCGAACTGAGGCCGCTGGTGCCGTTGGACGGCGGGCGGTTTGCCACGTCGGATTTGAACGACCTCTATCGACGGGTGATCAATCGCAATAACCGGTTGAAACGGTTGGTGGAGTTGAAAGCCCCAGGCGTGATTATTCGCAACGAAATGAGAATGTTGCAGGAAGCCGTGGATGCGCTGTTTGACAACGGGCGACGTGGGCGGACGATTCGCGGAGCCAACAAACGACCGCTGAAGTCCCTCAGTGACATGCTCAAGGGCAAGCAGGGCCGGTTTCGTCAGAATCTCCTGGGAAAACGGGTTGACTACTCGGGTCGCTCGGTGATCGTGGTGGGCCCCGAACTGAAATTGAATCAATGCGGGTTGCCCAAGAAAATGGCGTTGGAACTCTTTAAGCCGTTTATCTTCCACAAATTGGAAGAGCGCGGAGCCGCGACCACCATCAAGAGCGCAAAACGTCTCGTGGAAAAAGAGCGCCCTGAAGTCTGGGACGTGTTGGACGAAGTGATTCGAGAACATCCGGTTATTTTGAATCGAGCGCCGACGCTTCATCGTCTAGGCATGCAAGCGTTTGATCCCGTCCTGGTCGAAGGCAAGGCCATACGTCTACATCCGTTGGTATGTGCCGCGTTTAACGCGGACTTCGACGGTGACCAGATGGCGGTACACGTTCCGCTGTCGGTCGAGGCCCAGATCGAAGCTCGCGTCCTAATCATGTCCATCAATAACGTGCTGTCGCCGGCCAATGGCCGTCCGCTCGCCATTCCCTCTCAGGATATGGTGTTGGGGTGTTATTGGTTGACGCAGGAACGACCGGACGCGATGGGTGAAGGGAAGGTCTTGTATTCAACCGAAGAAGTGCGGATTGCCTATGATGCCGGGGAACTGGACGAACAGGCCAAGGTCAAGGTGCGGATCGATGGCGCTTTGGTGGAAACGACCGTCGGGCGCGTGCTGTTTGGGGAAATTCTTCCCTCCTCCATCGGGTTTTCGCACGTCAATCAGGTCATGACGAAGAAAGAAATGACGAAGCTGATCGATGCGGTCTATCGTGAAGTCGGGCTCCACGAAACGGTCAAGATGCTCGACAAGCTGAAGGACCTTGGCTTTTACTATGCCACCAAGGCCGGGGTCTCCTTGTGCATCGATAACATGCACATCCCGACCAAAAAAGAAGTGTTGCTGGGGAAGGCGCACAAGGATGTTGCCGAGGTCGAGCGGCAATATAGCGAGGGGCTGATCACAAACGGTGAACGCTACAACAAGGTCATTGACATCTGGGCCCACGTGAGTGAACAGGTCGCCAATGAGATGATGAAGGAAATTAAAGCCGGTGGCGGGCAGGGCCCGGAAGACACCCTGAACCCCATCTTCATGATGGCCGATTCCGGCGCACGCGGGAGTTCGCAGCAAATTCGGCAGTTGGGGGGCATGCGGGGTTTGATGGCGAAGCCGTCCGGCGAAATTATTGAAACCCCTATCACCGCTAACTTTCGTGAAGGGCTGACCGTGCTTCAATACTTTATCTCGACGCACGGGGCGAGAAAAGGCTTGGCGGATACGGCGCTCAAAACCGCAAACTCCGGGTACCTGACAAGGCGGCTGGTGGATATTTCTCAGGACGTCATCGTGAGTGAGGAAGATTGCCGGACGGCCGATGGGATCGACGTCTCGGCCCTGGTCGAAGGCGGGGAGGTGATTCAACCGATTGAAGAACGGATTTTAGGCCGTATCGTGGCGGAAGATATTCTTGATCCGCTCACCGGTGACGTGGTGGTGCCGGGGAATGAAGAGTTGGATGAAACGCGCGTGAAGGCCGTGGTCGAGGCGGGTATCGGGCACGTCCGCATCCGGTCGGTGTTGACCTGTCAAGCTCGGTGGGGCGTCTGCGTGAAGTGTTACGGTCGGGACTTGGCCAGAGGAAGGTTGGTTGAATTGGGTGAACCCGTGGGGGTGATCGCCGCGCAGTCTATCGGCGAGCCCGGCACGCAGTTAACCATGCGTACCTTCCATATCGGAGGAACGGCGAGTAAAGTCGTGGAGCAAAGCGTGGTCGAATCCCGACACGATGGGGTTTTGAAATACCTCAGCTTCGATGCCAAGAAAAATGCCGATTTTCACAATCGGCACATGGCGGTCCAGAATAAGCTGGGCGAATGGGTCGTCATGAATCGAAACGCGAAGATTGCGGTCTACGATGACTCCGGGCGGGAACGGGAAAAATACCCGGTGGTCTATGGTGCGAAAATTGTGGTGAAAGACGGCGGTCGGGTGACGGTGGGGCAGAAACTGGTGGAATGGGACCCGTATTCGTTGACCATTCTGACGGAAGTGGGTGGGAAAATCGCCTACGGCGATATCTCCGAAGGCGTCACCATGAAAGAGGAGGTCGACGAAATCACCGGCCTGTCCCGAAAAGTGGTCATTGAGCAAGCCGGCACCAACCTTCGTCCTCGAGTGTCGATCAAAGACGACGGGAATAAGACTGCGAAATTGCCAGGTTCGGGTGCGCCGGCCCGCTATCTCCTTCCCGTGGGTGCGCATATCTTTGTAGAAAAAGGCTCAATTGTGCATCCCGGTGACGTGCTGGCAAAAATCCCGCGAGAAACCACGAAGACCAAAGACATTACGGGGGGCTTGCCACGGGTGGCCGAGTTGTTCGAGGCGAGAAAGCCCAAAGAGCAGGCGGTGATCAGTGAAATCGACGGCGAGATCTCGTTCGGCGGTTTCGTCAAGGGGATGCGAAAGATTGTCGTCGACAACAAGATGGGCGACACGAAGGAATACTTTATTCCTCGAGGGAAGCACGTCAATGTGCATGAAGGGGATTGGGTGCGTGCCGGTGAACCGCTCATGGATGGCTCGGCGAATCCCCATGATATTCTGAATGTGTTGGGTCCTCGAGAGCTGCAGCGATACTTGGTCAATCAGGTTCAAGAAGTGTATCGCTTACAGGGGGTCTCGATTAATGACAAGCACATTGAAATTATTGCGAGGCAGATGTTGAAGAAGGTCCGCATCGAGGATCCCGGAGATACGAACTTTTTGCCTGGGGCCCAAGTCGGGAAATTTGCGTTCACCGATGAAAATCAACGGATTCTCGCCGAAAGTGGAAGGCCGGCTATCGGAAAACCCGTGTTACTGGGCATTACCAAGGCGTCACTGAATACGGACAGCTTCATTTCCGGGGCATCCTTCCAGGAGACGACCCGGGTGCTCACTGAAGCCGCCATCAATGGTCGGGTCGATGATTTGCGGGGGCTCAAGGAAAACGTCATTGTGGGGCGCCTGATCCCGGCGGGGACGGGATTTTCGCGCTACCGCGAAACCTTCGTGCCTGCCCCTGAGAAAGAGGCAATCGAGTCCGCAGCGGATGAGGGTGGCTTGGCGATTCCTGAAGGGGAAGAGTTGCAGATGCAGGCCACGTAATGGACGGAGGGTTTGCCTTGACACGTCATAAAAGTCTCATTACAATCGAAAGGTTGTCCGAGAGCATTAGGTGCATAACTCTTTGAAGGAAACATTCTGATATGCCAACGGTGAATCAGCTCGTCCGAAAAGGTCGCAAGGCCCCAAAAACCAAGAGTAAGAGCCCGGCCCTGAATCGATGCCCGCAACGGCGGGGCGTCTGTCTGCGCGTCTACACCACGACGCCGAAAAAGCCGAATTCCGCGTTACGGAAAGTGGCTCGCGTGCGTTTGACCACGGGGGTCGAGGTCACGACCTACATCCCGGGCATGGGGCATAACTTGCAGGAGCATTCCATTGTGCTCGTGCGTGGCGGTCGGGTGAAGGACTTGCCCGGCGTGCGTTATCATTTGGTCCGGGGCGCACTCGACGCGGTAGGCGTCGCCAACCGGAAACAAGGTCGTTCCAAGTACGGAGCGAAACGACCGAAATAGTCAAGCGTCTTTGCCATGAAGAAGGTATGTTCACGATATGTCTCGTAGTCGAAGTGCCGTCATAAGAACGCCCGTGGGTGATGCCCAATATCGGGATCACCTTGTAGGGAAGTTTATCAATATTCTTATGACCAGAGGGAAAAAGAGTACAGCCCAGCGTGTGTGTTATGGGGCGTTCGACGTCATTCAACAGAAGACGGGTAGTGATCCTTTGAAAGTTTTTCATTCTGCGCTTGGCAACGTCAAGCCAATGGTGGAAGTGAAATCAAGACGGGTGGGCGGGGCATCGTATCAGGTCCCCGTCGAAATCCGACCAGTCAGGCAAGTTGCCCTGGCCTTTCGATGGATTAAGCGCAGTGCCCAGTCTCGAACGGGAAAGAGTATGCAAGACAAGCTTGCCGCCGAGTTGCTTGATGCTGCCAACAATACAGGGGTTGCGGTCAAGAAACGCGATGAAACGCACAGAATGGCCGAGGCGAATCGTGCGTTTGCCCATTACCGTTGGTAGCGGTTTCTTGTTGCTGTAGTCGAATTACCCTCCACGCGTAGGTCTTCTTCTTAGCAATCCGTGTTCGGATTGGGAGTTTGGGAGTGTTGTTGCAGTCTGATTGTGTCCGGAGGAACGGTGTCTAGGGAATATCCATTAGAGCGAACTCGGAATATCGGCATCATGGCTCATATTGATGCCGGGAAAACGACGACGACCGAACGCATCCTGTATTATACCGGCGTTTCGCACCGGATGGGTGAAGTGCACGAAGGTGCGGCTCAAATGGATTGGATGGAGCAGGAACGGGAGCGGGGTATTACGATCACGTCTGCGGCGACCACCTGTTTCTGGAACGACCATCGCATTAACATTATCGATACGCCGGGGCACGTGGACTTTACGGTTGAAGTCGAGCGATCCCTTCGCGTGCTGGACGGAGCCGTGGCCGTGTTTGATGTGGTGCAGGGAGTCGAACCGCAGTCGGAAACAGTCTGGCGTCAGGCCGATAAGTATCGAGTTCCTCGTATTGCCTTTCTGAACAAAATGGATCGGGTGGGTGCCGACTTTGCAGGCAGCGTTCAAAGTATTATTGACCGCCTGGAAGCCAATCCTGTCCCGGTACAGGTGCCTATCGGAAAAGAGGCGGATTTTCGAGGAGTGATCGATTTAATCTCGATGAAGTCCTACCTTTTTAGCGATGAAACGCTGGGCGCGAATTATGTGGTGGATGACGTTGCCGAGGATCTTGTTCCGATGGCTCAGGAGTACCGGGACAAGCTCATAGAGGCCGTTGCCGAATTTGATGAAGTCTTGCTTGAGCAATACCTGAATGGCAATCCACTGAAGACAGAGGATATCAAGCGTGCCGTGCGCGCCGGAACCAATCAAATGCGAATGACGCCGGTGTTTTGTGGGTCGGCGTTCAAGAATAAAGGGGTGCAGCCGTTACTGGATGCCGTGGTGGATTTCCTGCCTTCGCCTTTGGACGTTCCGGAGGTGGAAGGGGTTGATCCTGCCAGTGGCGAGACAATGAACTGCCCGGCCAGTGACGAAGAGCCCTTTTCGGCGTTAGCGTTCAAGATTATGGCCGATCCCTTCGCCGGGCAACTCACGTATTTTCGCGTGTATTCCGGCCGCCTGGAAACTGGTTCGTACGTGTACAACGTCACCCAAGGCAAACGGGAAAGGATCGGACGTTTGCTCAAGATGCATGCGAACAAGCGTGAAGATATTGATGTGGTGTATGCCGGAGATATTGCTGCTGCGGTGGGGATGAAGGGCGCGAGGACGGGCGATACCCTATCCCACGAAAAGCGTCAAGTCCTGCTGGAGGTGATTAAATTTCCTGAGCCCGTGATTTCCATGGCGGTGGAACCGAAGACCAAGCAAGACCTCGAAAAGCTGGGGTTCTCTTTGGAAAAACTGTCTCAGGAGGATCCTTCCTTTCACGTCAGAACGGATGATGAGACCGGCCAAACGATCATTTCCGGAATGGGGGAGTTGCATCTGGAAATTATTGTCGATCGGCTGGTCAGGGAATTTAAGGTGCAGGCGAACGTTGGCAAGCCTGAAGTGGCCTATCGTGAAACGATACGCGGCGTGGGTGAAGCCGAAGGAAAGTATATCAAGCAGTCCGGTGGGCGCGGGCAGTATGGGCACGTGGTGTTGCGCGTCGAACCGTCCGAGCCCGGGATGGGACTTGAGTTCGTCAACAAGATTGTAGGTGGAATTATTCCTCGTGAATATATCCCGGCAGTGGAAAAAGGGGTGCGGGAGCGGATGGGGTCCGGTGTGGTGGCCGGGTATGCCATGCGGGACGTTCGGGTGACGTTGTTTGACGGTTCCTTTCATGAGGTCGATTCCAGTGAAATGGGCTTTAAGATCGCGGCGTCGATGGCTTTTGAGGGGGGCTGCCGCAAGGCCAACCCGATCCTCCTTGAGCCGGTCATGAAGGTGGAAGTTTTGGTCCCCCAGGATTTTATGGGCGACGTGATCGGCGACTTGAATTCACGACGCGGGAAAGTGCAAGGGATCAAGGCGAGAGTCGGCTCTCAGGCCGTGGAGGCTATGGTTCCTCTTGGAGAAATGTTCGGGTATGCCACGAGTCTTCGCTCGAAGACGCAGGGGCGTGCCACCTATTCAATGGAATTTGCGGAATACGAACCGGTTCCGAAGCAACTGGCAGATCAGATTGTCAGCAAGCAACGAGGAGAATAGCGGGACGGGTCCTTGAAAGGGCAGGAAAGCGACGTGATGGTACTCGTTTCTTTCCCGTGTAGCCTCAGAAGATTCGGAATCGAAGAGGGAGGGGCAGATGGCGAAGGCGAAATTTAATCGGAAGAAGCCGCACGTGAACGTGGGGACGATCGGGCACGTGGACCATGGGAAGACGACGCTGACCTCGGCGCTGACGAAGGTCATGGAGAAGCAGGGGATGGCGACGTTTGTGAGCTACGACCAGGTGGCGAAGGCGAGTGAGTCGCAGGGGCGGCGGGACCCGACGAAGATTCTGACGATTGCGATTTCGCACGTGGAATATGAGACGGACAATCGGCATTACGCGCACGTGGACTGTCCGGGGCATGCGGATTACGTGAAGAACATGATTACGGGGGCGGCGCAGATGGACGGGGCGATACTGGTGGTGTCGGCGGCGGATGGGCCGATGCCGCAGACGCGGGAACATATCCTGTTGGCGCGGCAGGTGGGCGTCCCGTACATCGTGGTGTTCCTGAACAAGGCGGACAAGGTCGAAGACCCGGAATTGTTGGAACTGGTGGAATTGGAAGTGCGGGAGTTGTTGTCGAAGTATCAATTTCCGGGGGACGACATTCCGATTATCGTGGGGTCGGCGACGAAGGCGCTGGAGGGCGATGAGAGTGACGTCGGGGTGCCGGCGATCATGAAGCTTTTGGGCGAGATTGACCGGTACATTCCGACGCCGGAGCGGGCGATCGACAAGCCGTTTCTGATGCCGATCGAGGACGTGTTTACGATCAGCGGACGCGGCACGGTGGTGACGGGGCGCGTGGAGCGGGGGCAAGTGAAGGTCGGGGATGAGATCGAGATTGTGGGGTTGGGGGAGACGCGGAGCACGGTGGTGACGGGCGTGGAGATGTTTCGGAAGGTGTTGGACGAAGGGCAGGCGGGGGACAATATCGGGGCGTTATTGCGAGGCACGAAGAAGGACGAAGTGGAGCGCGGGCAGGTATTGGCGAAGCCGAAGAGTATCACGCCGCATACGAAGTTCAAGGCAGAGGTGTACGTGTTGACGAAAGAGGAGGGGGGGCGGCATACGCCGTTCTTCAACGGGTACCGGCCGCAGTTTTATTTTCGGACGACGGACGTGACGGGGGTGGTGCAGTTGGCGGAAGGCGTGGAGATGGTGATGCCGGGGGACAACACGACGTTTACGGGGGACTTGATAGCGCCGATTGCGATGGAGCAGGGGTTACGGTTTGCAGTGCGGGAGGGGGGGCGCACGGTGGGAGCCGGCGTCGTCACCGACATCCTCGCCTGAGTTGAGAAAGGAATCCAGTGGTGGTAAGCGTAGATCAGCGTATTCGTATCCGATTGAAGGGCTTTGATTATCGGATCCTCGATCAATCGGCCAGGGAAATCGTGGATACCGTCAAGCAAACGGGCGCGCGCGTTGCCGGCCCCATTCCGCTTCCCACTCGGATTGAAAAGTTTACCATTCAGCGATCGACTCATACGGATAAGAAGTCCCGCGAGCAATTTGAAATCCGAACCCATAAACGTTTGTTGGATATTCTTGAGCCCACGCCGGAAACAATGGATGCCCTCATGAAATTGAGTCTGGCTGCAGGGGTGGATGTGGAGATCAAGCTGTAGCGTGTCGTCTTCAAGGATTGGCAGGGTGGCGGATGGTTAGCGGATTAATAGGAAAAAAGTTGGGCATGACGCAGATTTACGACGAAAACCGTCGTCTCCATCCTGTGACGGTGATTGAGGCGGGTCCTTGTCGCGTCACGGCCGTGAAGACCAAGGGTCATCATGGTTACGATGCGGTGCAGCTTGGGTATTCGGAGGTCCAGGAGCGGAAGCTGACCAAGGCCCAGGTCGGGCATCTGCGTACTTCGGGGCAAGAGAAACTGCTCAGACATTTGCGGGAGTTTCGTTGCGTGCCGGATTGTCAGGTGGGAGACGCCGTGACGGTTCAACTGTTTGAAAAGGGTGAAGTCGTTCACGTCCGGGGGACCTCTAAGGGAAAAGGGTTTCAAGGCGTGATGAAGCGTCACAATTTCGGTGGGGGGCCGGCCAGTCACGGTTCCATGTTCCATCGTGCGCCGGGGTCGATCGGGTGCAGTTCGTATCCCTCGCGCGTATTGAAGAATAAGAAGCTGCCCGGGCAAATGGGGAATAAGCGGGTCACGGTGAAAGGGCTGACCGTGATCGATACTCGACCGGAGGAGAATCTCGTCCTCATCGCAGGGGCCGTTCCCGGTCCCGTGGGAGGGCTCGTCCTAATCCGGAAGGCAGGAGGGTAAGACGTCGGCATGGCCTCGATAGAAGTCGTAGACCAACACAATAAGGCCGTCGGTGCCGTTGAGGTGAGCGAAAGCGTGTTCGGGTCTCAGCCGCATGGTCCGCTTGTGCATTCCGCGGTGGTGATGCAGCTGGCTTCGCTTCGGCAGGGGACCGCAAGTACGAAGGGACGGAGTGAGGTCAGTGGGACGGGCAAAAAACCATGGAGGCAAAAGCACACGGGACGGGCTCGCGCGGGGTCGAATCGTTCGCCGGTGTGGCGTCACGGCGGGACGGTGTTTGGGCCGCAGCCTCGAAAGTATCAGTCCGCCATGTCGAAAAAAATGTATCGAAAGGCCATGCAGAGTGCCCTTTCGTCCAAGAAGGAGGCCGGGGAGCTTCTGATTCTTTCCGATCTCTCGCTGCCTGAACCCAAGACCAAATTGATGGCAGCGACGGTGCGGCAGTTGGGGGCGACGGATAGCGTCCTGTTCGTGGTGGCAAAAGAGAATTATGCGGTTTTTCGCGCAACGAGGAATTTGGCTCAGGTGAAGGCCGTGACGTCTGATGAACTCACGGTGTATGACGTGCTTCGCTACCAGACCCTCGTAGTGTTAAAGGACGAGTTGCCGCGCGTCCAGGAGTTATGGGCATGAAGCGTGATCCATTCGATGTCCTGGTGAAGCCGTTGTTGACCGAAAAAATCACGGGGCTTCAGGAGACCGCCAACCGGATCGCCTTTGTCGTGCAAAGTGACGTGAATCGAATCGAGGTCCGTCAGGCGGTGGAGTCGGTGCTCAAAGTCAAAGTGAAGTCCGTGAACATCATGAACGTCATGGGCAAGAAGAAGCGTCAAGGGCGCTATCTTGGGAAACGGGCGGATTGGAAGAAGGCCATCGTGACGCTTCATGAGGGAGAAAAGGTGGAGTTGTACGAAAGTGCTTAGCAGCGCGTTGAAAAAAGCCGCCAGCGGCGTTCTCGGCCCCTTGTTGTACTCACGTCCTTCACGTACGCTCCGCGCGCCAACGGACCTGCGGCCTTGCTGGACGCCGTTTTTGAACGTGCTGCCTTACAAAGGGTTGGATTGACCGGTGCCTGTTACGTTGATTGAGCTAGAGAGAGGAAAGAGGTCGTAGGCGATGCCGAGTAAACCCTATCGTCCCACGTCGCCAGGTCGTCGCGGCATGACGGTTCTCAAGGACAAGACGCTGTCGAAAGGGCCGCCTGAAAAACGCTTGACCACGGCGCTGCCAAGTTCCGGAGGACGAAACAACTTCGGGCGTATTACGACCAGGTTTCGTGGCGGCGGGCATAAGCGCCTGTATCGCGTCATTGATTTCAAGCGAAATAAAGTCGGTGTGCCGGGTAAAGTCGTCAGGGTGGAATACGACCCCAATCGGTCGGCTCGTATTGCGTTGATTGCGTATGCGGACGGGGATAAGCGGTATATCCTGGCGCCCGTCGGTTTGTCGGTGGGAGATGCGGTTCAAGCCGGCCCGGGTTCGGACATTCGGCCCGGCAATGCGCTTCCCTTGTCGTCGATGCCGCTGGGCACCACTATTCATAACATTGAGCTCAAGCCGGGGAAAGGCGCCCAGCTGGCGCGGAGCGCCGGCGCGGCCTGTCAGGTGATGGGCCGGGAAGGGCAGTACGTTCAGGTCCGCTTGGTCTCGGGCGAAATGCGTCGGATTCTGGGAACGTGTATGGCGACCGTGGGGCAAATCGGGAACCTCGATCACGAGAACGTCACGGTGGGCAAGGCCGGTCGTTCAAGGTGGAAAGGGAAGCGGCCGCACGTACGGGGGGTCGTTATGAATCCGGTGGATCATCCGCATGGTGGCGGCGAAGGGAAGTCCGGACAGGGCAATCCCCATCCCGTTTCCCCTTGGGGTGTCCCGACCAAAGGCTTCAAGACTCGGAAGAAGAAATCCTCGTCGCAGTTCATTATCTCCAGGCGGACGAAATAAGGAGACCCAGCGTCGATGCCGCGTTCAATTCGTAAAGGGCCGTTTGTCGATTCCCACCTCATGGAAAAGGTGGACAAAATGAACAAGTCCCGTGATTTGAAATTAATTAAAACCTGGTCTCGTCGCTCGACGATTATTCCAGAAATGATTGGTCATACGTTTGCAGTGCACAACGGGAAAAAGTTTATTCCGGTCTACGTGACGGAAAATATGGTTGGGCATAAACTCGGAGAATTTGCTCCCACACGGTTTTTTAAGGGGCATGGAGCCGCCAAATCGGAAAAAGCCGTTCCATTGAAATAGCGTGGCACGGATAGAGCATTCGGGAAGGGACCTCATGGCCGAAGCAAAGGCAGTCTTGCGTTACGTCAGAATGACGCCGCGAAAAGTGCGGATGGTCATCAATTTGATTCGCGGGCGTGATGTACCTGAGGCGTTGACGGTCCTCAAATACTTGCCCAGGGCCGCTGCCCCGGTCATAGAAAAGGTGTTGAATTCCGCCGTCGCGAACGCCGGACAACAAGAATTGGGGGATCCTGAATCTTTGAAAGTCTCAAGAGCCTACGTGGATGGTGGCCCGGTGTTAAAGCGATTTCGGGCAAGGTCCATGGGGAGAGCAAATCCCATCCATAAGCGAACCAGCCACGTGACGATTGCGGTTTCTCCGACGAAGGAGGATTCCTAAGGCAAGCGAAAGCCGACCGTTTCAGTTAACGGAGTGAGGTAAACCGGGAGTATGGGACAAAAAACACATCCATATGGTTTTCGGCTGGGATACACCAGGACGTGGAATTCCCGATGGTATGCCAAAAAAGACTTTGTGAAGTTGCTTCATGAGGACGTGGAAATTCGGAAAACGGTCAAATCCCGGTTGTTTCACGCAGGCATTTCACGCGTGGAAATCGAGCGTTCCGGGAATCAGGTGAAGGTGATCATTTACACGGCCCGTCCCGGCATCATCATCGGAAGAAAAGGTGCGGAAGTCGATAAGTTGAAGGCGATGCTGGAGCAACGATATGGCCGGGAAGTTTACGTGACGGTCAAGGAAATCAAGAAGCCGGAATTGGATGCGCAGCTTGTTTCTGAAAACATCGCCCTGCAATTGGAGAAACGCGTGTCGTTTCGTCGTGCCATGAAAAGAAGCGTGGCCTCGGCGCTTCGGTTGGGCGCTCAAGGTGTTCGAGTGTCCTGTGCCGGGCGGTTGGGCGGCAATGAAATTGCCAGGACGGAATGGTATCGGGAGGGCCGGGTGCCGCTTCACACGCTCAGGGCCGACGTGGATTATGGTTTTGCGGAAGCCCATACGACCATGGGGATTATTGGGGTGAAGGCGTGGATTTACAAGGGCGACGCCGAATTGCCGAACGCGGCGAAAGATGAGGCTTCATTGGGTTTGCTGTAGGGGGACGGCGACGTGTGTCGAATGCCTGAAACCGTCGGGTACATTCACTCATGATTGTTGGCGCGCTTAGATTATGTTAGCTCCGAAAAAAGTCAAATATCGAAAAGTACAGAAAGGCAACATGCGGGGGAAGGCGTACCGTGGTGGTGACGTGTCTTTCGGACAATTCGGGCTCAAAGTGCTTGAACCCGGTCGGATTACCGCTCGGCAAATCGAGGCGGCGAGAATCGCGATGACGCGCCACGTCAAGCGTGGCGGACGGATCTGGACTCGAATCTTTCCCGACAAGCCGATTACCAAGAAACCGGCTGAAGTTCGAATGGGGAAAGGAAAAGGGAGTCCGGAGTTTTGGGTTGCGGTGGTGAAGCCCGGTCGTATTCTCTATGAAATGGATGACGTGACGAGAGATGTCGCCATGGAGGCGTTTCGTTTGGCCGGACATAAGCTCCCGTTGGCGACGAAATTTGTCGTTCGAGGCGAGTATTCCGTCTGAGGCATACCCATGGACGTCAAAGAATTGCAAGGCCTGGAAACGGAAGAGTTGGTTGGAAAAGTGCATGAACTGAAGCAGGAATTGTTTCACCTTCGCTGTCAACATGCCCTTGGACGAATCGAAAATCCGATGAAAATCCGTCAGGTGCGTAGAGACGTGGCCAGGGCAAAGACCGTCCTTCGCGAGAAACAGGTATTGGGGCATTCGAAAAGCGAGGATTGAGCAAACATGACTGCAAGACGACAGCGTGCATCGTATGGAAGAGTGGTCAGCGACAAAATGGACAAAACGGTCGTTGTGGCGGTCCCGAGACTGGTGTCGCACGCGTTGTATGGAAAAGTGGTGAGACGGCTCACCAAGCTGAAAGCCCACGATGAACGGAATGAATCCCGGATTGGCGACCGTGTGAAAATAGTGGAAACACGACCGCTCAGTAAGGATAAGCATTGGCGGGTCGCGGCCATTATAGAACGGGGCGAGCAGAATCCGTCGTCGTAAATCGGCGACACAGGAATTGCGTGGATGATTCAAAATTACAGTTATCTTGACGTGGCAGATAATTCCGGCGCCAAAAGCGTGCGGTGCTTTCATGTGCTGGGGGGGACGCGCCGCCGGTATGGAGGCATTGGCGACATCGTGGTGGTGTCGGTTCGGGAGGCGATTCCGAAGGCGTCCGTCAAAAAGGGCGACGTGGTCAAAGCGGTCATTGTTCGAACAAAAAAGAGCCGGCGTCGTGAGGATGGCTCGTATATTCGCTTTGATCGCAACGCATGCGTCCTGGTGAATAATCAAGGGGATCCTGTAGGCACGAGAATTTTCGGTCCCGTCGCCCGGGAATTGAGGAAAAAGAAGTTCATGAAAATCATTTCTCTTGCCCCGGAAGTGTTATAGCGCATATGGGGACTGGAACTGCGACAGGAGGCCCGGCGGTGATCAAATCACGTATACGCAAGGGTGACATGGTGATCGTGATTGCCGGACGGGAGAAGGGGAAAATGGGTAAGGTCCTGCACGTGAATCCGCGGACCAGCCGGGTGACGGTGGAAAAACTCAACGTGATCAAGCGCCACACGAAACCTTCCCAAAAAATCAAGCAGGGCGGAATTTTAGAGCGTGAGGCACCCATGGCGATTTCGAACGTCATGGTGTATTCCCAGACTATGGGGAAGCCTTCACGGGTCACAATCAAGCGATTGGACGACGGGCGTCGAGTCCGGGTCTTACAGAAAAGTCCGGATGACGTACTGGATAAGGTGTGATGGCTAAGAAAGAAACGAAACCTGCAGCCAAACAAAAGGCGGCGCCGAGCGGGCCTCCTCCGCGGTTGAAGGATCGCTATCGGAATGAGGTCATTCCTCGGATGATGAAGGAATTCTCATATTCCAACCCGATGCAAGTGCCCCGCGTGGAACGGGTCGTTCTGAACGTCGGTATGGGAGAAGCGATTCAAAACGTGAAATTGTTGGACAGTGCCGTGGCCGAGTTGGCGTTGATCACGGGCCAGAAACCCGTCGTGACCCGAGCGAAGAAAGCCATAGCAGGCTTTAAAGTGCGACAAGGCATGCCGATCGGGGCCAAGGTCACGCTTCGCGGAAGCCGGATGTATGAGTTTCTTGATCGCTTGCTGAATATCGGCTTGCCTCGGATTCGAGATTTTCGTGGGGTATCTCCCAAGGCGTTCGATGGTCGAGGCAACTATACATTCGGGTTGAAAGAGCAATTGACTTTTCCTGAAATTAAATATGATGACGTGGCGGCGATTCACGGGATGGATATTACGATTGTGACCAGTGCTCAACGAAATGATGAGGCAAAATCCTTGTTGGGTCATATGGGAATGCCGTTTCGTTGAATCTGCGCGATTGAGACGGAGGCTTTTGTGGCAAGAAAAGCATTACGGAATAAGGCGGCGGCGGAGCCGAAATTTCCCGTTCGGCGATACAATCGCTGTCCTCTCTGCGGTCGCGTGAGGTCTTTTTTACGGCGCTTCCATATGTGTCGGATTTGTTTTCGGCTGCATAGCCTGCGCGGGAATATTCCCGGGGTCACCAAGTCAAGTTGGTAGCTTGGTTTCAGGCTATGGATGAAGAGGATGTGACGTTATGGGTATGACGGATCCAATTGCCGATCTTTTTGTTCGTATGATGAATGCCCTTCGACGAGGACATGCGACGGTGAACGTTCCTGCCTCCAAGCTGAAGGCCAACGTGCTGGCCGTCTTTAAAGCCGAAGGCTTTATCCAGAATTTTTCGCCTACGACACTCGATGGACACCCGGCCCTTCAGGTGGAATTGCGGTATATCCCCGGACGGGAAAAGAAGCCCGTGCTTGAACGAATCAAGCGGGTCAGCAAGCCGGGCAAGCGGGTGTACGTCGGAGCTGCATCCATCCCTCGAGTGCGAGGTGGGTTGGGGGTTGCGGTTCTTTCGACCTCGAAAGGGATCATGACCGACCGGCAAGCCAGACAGCAGAGTATTGGGGGAGAAGTCTTATGCCACGTGTGGTAGGGCCCGGACCAGGGGGGGTACCTCAATACGGAAGTCGCGTCTACGATGTCTAGAATAGGGATCAAACCAATCGCACTGGCCTCCACTGTCGAGGTGAAGGTTGAAAATGGCTCAGTCTCCGTGAAGGGACCCTTGGGTCAATTAGGGTGGGAACTGAACGAAGGGATTGACGTCACTATCGACGAAGGAGCCATGCACGTGGGAAGACGGGGGAATTCTCCTCGCGTCAAAGCCTTACATGGGCTGACCCGTGTTGAGCTGTCGAATCTGGTCGAGGGCGTGACCAAGGGGTTCCAACGAACCCTGGAATTGACGGGGGTAGGGTATCGCGCACAAGCGCAAGGTCAATCGCTGACCTTGAACGTCGGATTTTCGCATCCCGTGACCTTGTCGATTCCTGAAGGCGTGGAAGCATCGGTTGAGAAGCAAACCGTGGTCTCCGTTAAAGGCATTGATAAACGGCTCGTGACTCAGACCGCCGCCAATATTCGACGGGTGCGGCCACCCGACGTGTATAAGCAAAAGGGCATCAGATATGCCGGTGAAGTCTTGATTAAGAAAGCCGGGAAGGCCGGCAAGAAATAGCGTATGAATCAAAAGACGCAAGGTCGTCGTTTGGAACGGCGAAAAGCGCGAGTCAGAAAGAAAGTTCAGGGAACGGCTGAACGGCCGAGACTGACGGTCTTTCGAAGTAACGCGCACATTTACGCCCAGGTCGTCGATGATGTCGCGGGTCTTACCGTGGCTGCGGCGTCATCCAAGGACACCAGCCTGCGCGAGACCGTGAATTCCGGTTCTTCGAAGGCGGCGGCGCAGGCCGTCGGAAAATTGTTGGCCGAACGAGCAAGGGCCGCGAACGTGACCAGCATCGTGTTTGATCGAAATGGGCGACTGTATCATGGGCGCGTGAAAGCGCTAGCCGACGCGTCCCGTGAAGGGGGGCTGGCCTTTTAACCGAGAGGATGGCATTTGGTGCAAGTGAATCCTGAAGAATTGAACCTCAAGGATAAGTTGATCTCGATTAACCGGGTGGCGAAAGTCGTCAAAGGGGGAAAGCGATTTTCCTTCAGTGCGCTGGTTGTGGTCGGAGATGGACAGGGATGGGTCGGCATCGGCAAGGGGAAAGCCACCGAGGTGCCGCCGGCGATTTCCAAAGCCGTGGGGCGGGCCAAGAAACAATTGCTTCAGGTTCCTTTGAGGAACGGCAGTATCCCCCATGACGTGCACGGGCGTTTTTGTGGGGAACACGTGTACATGAAACCGGCGAAAGAAGGGACGGGGATCATCGCGGGAGGAGCGGTCAGGGCCATTTTGGAAGTGCTCGGGGCCCACAATATTATTGCAAAAACCTTGGGCCGCGGAAACCCCTATAACGTAGTACAAGCCACCTTGGCCGGCTTGGCTCAGCTCAAGGGTCCGGAAGACGTGAAGCAACTCCGTCGGGTCCTGAATGAGTCGTCACTCTAACATGGTGTGAGGAACGGTGCCGTGTCGCAATCTTCTGATCGGCTTTCCATTACGTTGAAGCACAGTCCTATCGGACGACCGTATAAACAGCGGCTGTATTTGCAGGGTCTCGGCTTACGAAAGCTCCATCAAACGGTCCATCTCCCCAAGACGCCTCAGGTATTGGGGTTGATTCGGAAGGTCTTGCACCTCGTTGAGGTAAACGATCAATGAAGCTCCATCAGTTACAGCCCGCACCAGGTTCACGGAAAACGAAAAAACGTCTTGGGCGAGGCCCGGGCTCGGGGTTGGGAAAGACGGCAGGTAAGGGGCATAAAGGCATGCTCGCCCGCTCCGGTAGGGCAAACGTCGCGGGCTTTGAAGGCGGGCAAATGCCGCTGGCCAGGAGATTGCCCAAACGAGGGTTTCATAATCCGTTTCGTACCGAATTTGCCGTGGTCAACCTCAAAACTCTTTCTGCCCTTGGCGAGATCACGAACGTGACCCCCCAAGTCTTATATGAGAAGCGGATCGTCAAGAAGCAGTCAAGGCCCATCAAGATTCTTGGTGTGGGAGAGCTGGACAAGCCCATGACGATTGAAGCGCATAAATTCAGTCAGTCGGCTCTTCGGAAAATTGAACAAGCGGGCGGACAAGCCAAGGTCATCAGCAGTGCTTGAACGGCTCATTACGAGCTTCCAGAACATCCTCAAAATACCGGAGTTACGTAGCCGTGTCCTGTTTACGTTGGCAATGTTGGCTGTCTACCGGATCGGGGCTCATATTCCGACTCCGGGGATTAATAATGATGAATTGGCGGCATTCTTATTGGACCAAGGCGGAGCCCTTCTCGGGTTCCTGGATATTTTTTCCGGAGGCTCGCTATCACGGCTAACGATTTTTGCGCTGGGCATTATGCCCTACATCAGTGCTTCGATTATCCTGCAATTATTGACCGTCGTTATCCCGCACTTATCGAAGCTGGCCAAGGAGGGTGAACGAGGAAGAAAGACCATAATTCAATATACCCGGTACGGCACCATCGGAATTGCCCTGATTCAGGGGTTCGGGATTGCCATTGGACTCGAAGGTATGAATGGCGGTCAATACGTGTTGGATCCGGGGTGGCCGTTTCGGTTCATGACCGTGATTACCCTGACTGCGGGAACGGCCTTCCTCATGTGGTTGGGTGAACAAATTACCGAGCGGGGGGTGGGGAACGGAATCTCGCTCATCATTTTCGCCGGGATTGTCGCCAGGCTTCCAAGCGCCGTGGCCCAGACCTTTGAGATGTACCGTGTCGGCGAACTGAGCCTGCTCTTCCTGATCCTGTTGGTTGTGAGCATGCTGGCCGTGATCACGGCCATTGTGTTTTTGGAAAGCGGAAGACGAAAGGTTCCGGTTCAATATGCCAAACGGGTCGTCGGCCGCAGGGTGTATGGGGGACAAAGTACTCATATCCCGTTGAAAATTAATACGGCTGGCGTCATCCCGCCGATCTTTGCCTCTTCGATCATTGCGTTCCCGGCCACCATTACATCTTTTGTTCAGGTGCCGTGGGTACAAGCGTTGGGGGCGCATCTGGCTCCGGGGTCGGTCGTCTATACGTTGATGTACGTGAGCATGATTATTTTCTTTTGTTTTTTCTATACGGCGGTCGTGTTGAATCCGGTCGATATGGCGGACAACATGAAAAAGTATGGAGGATTTATTCCGGGCATTCGGCCGGGCCAGCGAACGGCGGATTATATTTACAAAGTCCTCACGCGCATCACGTTCGCCGGCTCCATTTATCTGGCGATCGTCTGTGTGATTCCGGAATTGTTAATTTATAAATTGAACGTTCCCTTTTATTTCGGAGGGACGTCGTTGTTGATTGTCGTAGGCGTCGGATTGGATACCGCTCAGCAAATCGAATCTCACATGCTGATGCGGAATTATGAGGGGTTCCTGGCCAAGGGCCGGTTGAAGGGCCGAAGCGGATAGCAAGTCATGCGATTGGTGTTTCTCGGTGCGCCCGGGGTGGGTAAAGGCACGCAGGCTGAAATGGTGGCAGCTAAATTTGCAATACCCAAAATTTCCACGGGGGACTTATTGCGAACGGGCGTGGCCCAAAAGACGCCGTTGGGTCTTGAAGCGCAGCAGTATATGACGAGAGGGGAACTTGTGCCCGACAACGTCGTGATCGGTCTCGTCGCGGAAAAGGTCAACTCGCCGGAATGCGAAAAAGGATTTATTCTTGATGGTTTCCCGCGAACCATTCTACAGGCGGATGCCTTGTCGGGAATTCTTCAGGAGCAGGAGGTGGCGCTGGACCGGGTCATGTACTTTGTGATCCCCCGTGAGGAAGTGGTTAGGCGGTTAAGCGGACGAAGAAGTTGTTCGGCATGCTCGGCGGTGTATCATGTAGATTACGTGCCGCCCAAGCAGGAAGGACGCTGTGACGAGTGTGGGGCCGCCCTGGTTCAACGCAGTGACGACAAACGGGAAACGGTCGAGTCAAGGCTGGCGGTGTATGAAGAACAAACGTCCCCCTTGATTGACTATTATAAAGAGAAAAATACGCTGGCCGAATTAGACGGTACGGGATCCGTGGAACAGGTGCAGGAGCGGTTGCTGGCTGTGTTCTCCGGGTCGTAGCTCTTCATGATAATGCTCAAGACCGCGGAAGAGATTGCGCTGATGGCACAGGCTTCAAAGATTGTGGCCGAAGCACATCAAGTGCTCCAACAAGAAGTCAGGCCCGGTGTCACCACGTTGCATTTGGATGAGCTCGCTGAAACGTTTATTCGTGACCACGGGGGAATCCCAGCCTTTAAAGGGTACCGTAATTTCCCCAATACCCTGTGTGCGTCGGTGAATCATGAGGTGGTCCATGGTATTCCCTCTAGCCGCGAACTGAAAGAAGGGGACATCGTCGGGCTTGACTTGGGGGCGATTGTTCAGGGATTTTATGGCGACGGGGCCGTGACGGTGTCTGTCGGATCCGTTTCTGACGACGTTGAAAACCTGCTCAAGGTGACGGAAGAGGCGATGCATAAAGGGATTGATCAGGCGCGAGTAGGAAACCGGTTGTCCGATATTGGCCACACGATTCAAAGCTATGTGGAAGCGCAGGGATTTTCCGTTGTGAGGGATTTTGTAGGACATGGGATCGGCCGGCAACTGCACGAGGATCCTCAGGTTCCCAATTATGGACGTCCGGGGCAAGGCTCGCGTCTCCAGTTCGGGATGGTGTTGGCCATTGAACCCATGGTGAACATGGGTGGGCCTCAGGTGAAAGTCTTGGATGATCAATGGACTGCCGTCACGAGAGACGGGAGTCTGTCGGCGCACTTCGAACATACCGTCGCGATCCAACCCGAAGGTCCGCCCATGATTCTGACGACAGTGAAGGAGCAGGTGAGCGTCAATTCATAGCGACGCGGTTCAGGCTGATGGCAAAGGAAGACATGATTGAAGTGCAAGGGGTGATTATGGAAACGTTGCCCAATGCCATGTTCCGAGTTCAATTGGAGAGTGGACATAAAATTCTGGCGCATATTTCGGGAAAGATGCGGATGCATTTTATTCGAATTCTCCCGGGTGATAAAGTGACCGTGGAATTGTCTCCCTATGATCTGACGAGGGGACGGATCACCTATCGCTTCAAATAGCAAGGAGAGAAACGCTCTCATGAAAGTCAAATCGTCCGTCAAACCGATGTGTTCAAAATGTATTGTTTTCAGGCGACGAGGCATTGTTCGGGTTCGATGCAGTAATCCTCGCCACAAGCAGCGACAAGGGTAACGGCACCAGCCGCGTCACGTGAAGAAGGAGGGTACATGGCTCGGATAGCAGGCGTGGATTTGCCCGTGGGGAAACCCATTGAGATTGGCTTGACGTATATTTACGGGATCGGGCCGTGGAGCGCGAGGCAGATTTTACGAAAGACCGGTATTGATTGCGCGGTGCGCGTGAAGGATCTTCGTGAGGAAGACATTGTCAAACTTCGTGAAACGATTGATAAAGACTACACCGTGGAGGGAGATCTCCGAAAGGAAATCACTCTCAGTATTAAACGCCTGATCGATACGGGGTCGTATCGGGGGCTTCGTCATCGCAGAGGTCTACCCGTTCGTGGACAACGGACCAAAACGAATTCACGAACCAGGAAAGGGAAACGGGCTTCAATCGGCAGGTCTAAAAAATAGACCGCTAGTCAGGTGGCAGCATGAGCGTAAAAAAAGGTCGGAAAAAAGAGAAGAAAGTCGTGCAAATGGGGATTGCCCATATTCAGGCGTCCTTTAATAACACGCTGGTGACCATTACGGACATGAGCGGCAACACGGTCTCGTGGTCGAACGCAGGGGGCTTGGGCTTCAAGGGGGCCAGAAAGAGTACGCCGTTTGCGGCGACGCGTGTTGGGGAAGCGGCTGGCCGAAAAGCCATGGAACAGGGCATGCGCCAGATCGACGTGTACGTCAACGGCCCGGGATCGGGACGTGAGTCGGCGGTGCGCGCGCTGCAATCCGTGGGCTTACGGGTGAATTTGATTCGCGACGTGACGCCCATTCCTCATAATGGATGCCGACCGCCGAAACGGCGACGAGTGTAGACGGTGATGGATTTAACCTTCAGACGCGTCAACGCGGAATCTGAAGTCTTGCAAGTGAGAGGCTAGAGACGTGGCAAATTATCGTGGTCCAGTATGCAGGATTTGTCGAAGGGAAGGCGTGAAGCTGTTTCTTAAAGGAACACGTTGCATGACCGACAAGTGTGCGATTGAACGTCGCAGTTATCCGCCGGGTCAGCATGGACAAGCTCGCCCCCGTGTAACGGATTATAGTATGCAGCTTCGCGAAAAACAGAAATTGCGCCGGATGTATGCCGTTCAGGAGCGTCAGTTTCGCGGAATCTTCGAGCGCGCTGAACGTCAAGAAGGCGTGACGGGTGAAAATCTTTTGGCGTTGCTTGAGCGCCGGTTGGATAACGTCGTCTACCGGATCGGATTGGCTTTTTCGCGCAAGCAAGCCCGCCAGTTGGTGAATCATGGACATATTTTAGTGAATGGCCGAAAAACCGACATTCCATCTTATACGACGGCCGTGGGAGACGTGGTACAAGTCAGACCACGGAGCGTGGAGTTGCTGGCGATAAAAGCAGCGGCCCAGGCTGCCGACAGCCAGCCGGAGGTCAGCTGGATCGACTGTGACCGTGATGCGTTGAAAGGGACGATTCGGGCACTGCCGACGAAGGATGACATTGGGGCCCCGGTCAATGAACAGATTATTGTCGAACTCTATTCTCGCTAGAAGGACAGAAGCTGGTAGCCGTACGTGAGCTGATGGTTCGGCTGTGACAGATGAGGCGAAAGGGGGCGTAATGAGCAAAGGGATCAAGGATTTTCAGTTGCCAATGCGACTGGAATTGGAAAAAGAAACTGCCTCGTCCACCTATGGGAAGTTTACGGCGGAGCCCTTTGAACGAGGGTTTGGGACAACGGTTGGCAACTCCCTGCGACGCGTGTTGTTGTCCTCGTTGACGGGTGCGGCCGTGACCTCTGTCAAGATCGAAGGTGCGTTTCATGAATTTTCCACCCTCCCCGGCGTGACCGAAGACGTGACCATTGTCATTTTGAACATCAAAAATCTTCGTCTCAAACTGCATACCGATAAGTCGAAAGCGATGCAGTTAAAGAAGAAAGGGCCGGGTAAAGTTGGTGCCGCCGATATACAGCATGACGCGGATATCAGCATTTTAAATCCTGACCTGCATATTGCCACGTTGGACAAAGATGGTGCGCTGGACATGGAGTTAATCGTCAAGCCGGGACGCGGTTACGTGCCGGCCGAACGCAATAAAGAAGAAGGGTTGCCGATTGGGGTCATCCCGGTTGATTCGATTTTTTCCCCGATTAAGCGGGTGAACTTTCACGTAGAAAACGCCCGCGTGGGCCGTGTGACCGATTATGACAAATTGAACCTCGAGGTGTGGACCGACGGAAGCATTACCCCGCAAGAGGCGGTGGCCTCATCGGCCTCTATTCTGCGAGAGCATTTGTCCATTTGCATTCCCAGCGAAGAGATGAAAGAAGTGGAGCATGATGCCGCTTACGAAGAGACGCAAGCCGAATTGAATGCGCATCTGTCTCGAAGCGTGAATGAACTGGAACTTTCCGTACGTGCGGCGAATTGTCTGAAAAACGCGAACATCAAAACCATTGAAGACCTCGTCCAGAAGACGGAAATGGAGATGCTGAAAACCAAAAATTTCGGGAAAAAATCGCTCAATGAAATCAAGGAAGTGTTAGCCGAAATGGGCTTGAGCTTGGGGCTTAGAAGAGAAAATTTGGTGCAAACCAACAACCAGTCGCATTAACATTTTATCAAGAGAGCCGCGTCGTGCGTCATCGAAAAAAAGGCAGACAATTAGGGCGAAATACCAAACATCGACATGCGATGTTTCGGAACCTTGTCACGTCGTTACTGGAACACGAGCGGATTGAGACCACGGCAGCCAAAGCCAAGGAGATCCGCGGTATCACGGAGAAGATGATTACCTTGGGGAAAGAAGGCTCTCTGCATGCTCGCAGGCGCGCCTTGGACTTTATCCGAAAAAAAGACATTGTCTCCAAATTGTTCGGCGACGTGGCAGGACGATTCCGCCGCCAGACCGGAGGGTACATCAGGATCATTCCGACGAGACGGCGACCCGGGGATGCCGCAGAACTTGTGGCCGTTGAGTTGATCGAGCGCGGGTCGGCAATTGCCCCTGACGTACCCGAATCCGTGGCTGAAGACAAGGCCTCATAAGCTTCTTTTCTCTCGTCCTCGTGTGTCCAGCCGTTGTGGGAACTCCCGAGGGCTGTCCCGCTTGCCCTGCGTTGGCTCCGTCGTAGGCGACCCTGGTTTCTGGAAGAGCGTAGTGACCGTTTAGTTTACTTGGTTAGGGGCGTATGGTAGTCTGTTTTAGTTCCTGCCAAGCTGGTTACGTATGCTTCGCTCATGGATTCAATGGATTTTAAGAGGGGTCACCCTCAGTTTAGTGGGATTTCTCGGGTATGTCCTGATACAGCAGATGCAATTGAATCATACGGCTCCCGTGATTACGGTACCGGTTTTTGAAACTGCCGGCCTAGAAGGGTTTGTCTACCGTCAAACCGATGAAGGGCAGGTCCAGTGGGAGGTAGAAGCGCAAAAAGCCGAAAGCCATGAGTCCGAACGGCACGTGCTGTTGAGGCAGGTTCAGGTTCGGTTGTTTGACAAGGAGGGTCAAGGGCAAGAGATGCAGTTGGAGGCTGAAAGAGGGACGATTAATACGGCCACCGGCGATTTCGAGCTTCGCAATCAGGAAGATTTGATTGCGATTGAGTTGGCCAATGGATATACCATCCTGACCCCGCACGTGCACTGGGTGGACGCGGAACAGACAATCAGCACGGACAGGCCGGTAACCATACACGGGCCCGGTGTGATCATTACGGGTATTGGTTTGGTCGCGGAGTTGAAAACAGAAACGTTCGGAGTTCTCGATGATGTCCACGTTCAGATTTCGTCCTGAATTCGGCGATCCAATCCTTGTTGCGATTCTGGTTTGTGGTCTCCTCTCGGTGCAGGCAAGCCCCTCGGCCTTTGCCGAGACAAAAGAGCAAACGACGATTACTTCACAGACGATGACCGTCCAAGGAAAGTCGAGGCAAACGACCTTTGAAGGAATGGTGGTTCTCACGAAAAGGGACTTCGTCATGCGAGCCGATCATATGGTTGTGACATTTAAAAAAGGCGTGCAAGCTGGAAGCCAGCAAACGGAAGGGGGGACCGCGAGCCAAATTGACCGCATTGAGGCCAGCGGCAAGGTGGTTATTGAGAAATCGGATGGAAAGGCGACGTGCGGGCGTGCACTGTATGACAAAGACGAAGAAAAACTCGTCTTGACGGAATCGCCGGTGGCCTGGCAGGGCGGCACAAAGGTTGAAGGATCCCAAATGACCATGTTTTTAAAGGAAGAACGGAGCATCGTCGAAGGAGGATCCCGTGTGGTGATCCTCGAAGAATAAGGGCCGTAAGGCCGTGGACCATCGTGGAGCCGTTACATCTGTCATGGCGCATTCCAGGCTTTCCGTCAAGGAACTCCGCAAAAGTTTCAAAGGACGGGATGCCGTGCGAGGCGTCTCGTTAGAAGTTGAATCAGGAGAAATTGTCGGGTTATTGGGCCCGAATGGAGCAGGAAAAACGACGATTTTCGACATGGTGGTTGGCCTTTGCCAGCCCGACCATGGCCAGATTTTCCTCAATCACGATCCGCTCACTGACTTGCCCATGTACCAGAGGGCCCGCCTCGGCATTGGGTATCTCCCGCAAGAAGCTTCTGTCTTTCGTCGATTATCCGTTCAAGATAATATCTGTGCCGTCTTGGAGACCCTGGATCTTTCCCAGGATGAGCGTCGCGAACGCTTGGAGAGTTTATTGAACGAACTCGGGTTGGCCCATATTCGAAAAAGCAAAGCCTGCACCCTGTCCGGCGGAGAGCGTCGTCGGTTGGAAATCACGAGGGCCCTGGCTACGACCCCTCGGTTTTTGTTGTTGGATGAACCGTTTGCCGGAATTGATCCTATTGCGGTCGCCGACCTCCAAAAAATCATTCACTCCTTGAAAAGAAAAAAAATCGGGATTCTGACGACGGATCATAACGTGCAAGAAACGCTTTCCATAACCGATCGGGCGTATATCATTCATGAAGGAACCATTCTGGAGGCAGGAACTTCAGAAGCTATTGTCAGGAGCCCCAAGGTCAGAGAAATCTATTTAGGCGAAGGCTTCAGGCTCTGAACGTTCCGGGCCTGCCCGGATGACGGCGATGGAACTCAAACTCGATCTTCGGCTCAGTCAGAAGTTGGTGATGACGCCCCAACTTCAACAAGCCATCAAGCTATTGCAGTTATCCAGACTGGAATTGCAGCAGGTGCTCTCTCAACACCTGTTGGAAAATCCACTCCTCGAAGAGGAGAGTCCTGATGCGGACGAGGGAGACGGGCCAACGCCTGAAGAGATCGTAGCTGTCGGAAAGGAAGAAGCCATTGATGGCACTGATACCGGCGACGGTGACGCCGGTGGTGAGGCCGGAGCCGGGGAAGCCAACGAATTGTCAGAACCGCTTTCGCCGGACGGATGGGAAGACTATTATGAAAGTGATTGGCGACCGGGGGGTGGAAAATACGAGGCATTCCCAGAAGGAGATTTTCCGTCTTATGACCAAACGCTGACCAAACCGGCCACATTGGAAGATCACTTGCTTTGGCAGTTGCGACTTTCTTCCGAGGATGAAGAAGAAAAAGCCATTGGCCATATGATCATCGGCAACCTCGATGAGGACGGGTATCTTCGCACGTCGATCGAGGAAATAGCCGAAGAAGCGCGGGCATCCGTCAAAAAAGTTGATTCCGTTTTATCCTTGATTCAAACGTTCGATCCTATTGGCGTGGCGGCCCGTGATCTTCAGGAGTGTTTATTGATTCAACTTCGCCACCTGCACAATCCCCTTGGCAATGGATGTGTTCATGGGGGTATTCGACAGGAATCACTTCTTGAACTGATTATCACGAGACATCTCCACGATCTCCAAAAAAAACGATACCTCACCATTGCCAAAGCCGTCGGCAGGGCTGTTGAAGAGATTGTGGAGGCCGTGCATGTCATTGAAGGGTTGGAACCCAAGCCGGGCCGTCCCTATTGTTCCGACAACAACCAAGTGATTGTGCCCGACGTTTTCGTCTTCAAAGACGAAGGCGAATGGCGGGTGGTCCTGAACGACGATGGGATGCCTCGCGTACGTATCAATCCGTATTATACGGAAATGTTGGGAACGAAGCGTGGCGATGGGGACGCCACGAAGGCTTACTTGGAAGACAAACTGCGAGGGGCTCAGTGGATTATGCGCAGCCTTGAGCAGAGGAACAAAACGATTCTGAAAGTCGTGGGAAGTTTAATAAAATTTCAAGAAGCCTTTTTGGAAAAAGGCATCCAGTACCTGAAACCACTTGTGCTGAAGCAAGTGGCTGAAGACGTGGGCATGCATGAGTCGACCATCAGTCGGGTGACGACGAATAAATACATGTATTGTCCACAGGGCATGTTGGAACTGAAATTTTTCTTTAACACGGGCATTCAACAGGTGGAACCTGGTGCTGAAGATTTATCCTCAATCACCGTTCGTGAGCTGATCCGTGAAATGGTCGGGCAGGAATCCCCAGGGAAACCGTTGAAAGATCAAGAAATTGTGTCGAGGTTGCGCGCCAGAGGGATTATCATTGCCAGACGGACGGTTGCCAAATATCGGGCGGAACTCAATATTGCCCCGGCCAGCCAGCGAAAACGTATCTGTTGAATCCCGCTCAACCGGGATTGCGTCTTCACCCCGGGCTTGTCTCTCTTACCGATGAGCAAAACTTCCCTTCAGGTCGCCGTGACGGATCATGGAACTGAACGTTCGCTTCATCTCGTCATTGTCAGTGGGTTATCCGGATCCGGAAAAACTCAAGCCCTGAAATGTCTCGAGGATATCGGTTTCTTCTGTGTGGACAATCTTCCTCCTGCGCTGTTTCTCTCATTTGCAGAATTTTGCGGCCAACGAAGTCACACTGTTCGAAAAATTGCCTTGTGTGTCGATATTCGCGAACGCGAATTTTTTTCGGATTTTTTCGAAAACCTTGCGCGACTTCAAGCGAGTGTCTCCGTCGTGGAACTGTTATATTTGGAAGCGACTGACGTCGTCCTGACCCGTCGATTTTCTGAATCCCGTCGTCCTCATCCGCTCCTGCCCCAGGAGCCCGTGCTTCAAGGGATCCGCCTCGAACGGCAGCGTCTCGGTGGATTACGTGCTCGTGCTGATCGGGTGTTGGATACGTCGGAGTTGACCGTCCATGAACTACGGGACTGGATGGTGCAGCACTACGGCGACCGTGACCATCGGCACGCAATGAAAGTATCCGTGATGACGTTCGGTTATAAGTTTGGCGTGCCCTACGAAGCCGACCTCGTGTTTGACGTCCGATTTTTGCAAAATCCTCACTTCGTTCCTGAATTGAAACCGTTAACGGGAAATGAAAAAAACATTCAGCAGTATGTTCTTGAGAACAAAGAGGCACAGGGGTTTCTGGAGCATATGAAGAATCTTTTTACGTTTCTCCTCCCGCTGTTTGAGCGAGAACAGCGAAGTTACCTGACTATCGCCATCGGCTGCACGGGGGGCAGGCACCGTTCCGTGGCGATCGCGAACAAGGTGAAGGATCTGTTTGCGCTGTTGGGTTACAGCGCCACGCTGAGCCACCGGGATCTGGATCGTTCAGAATATTGACGCGCCGTGGAGCCGGGTTTTTCTGTACGGCCCGCTTTTCCGCCCTGCGCTGCCGTCATGCTCAGATCACGACAAGAGAACATTCGCCGTCACGCTCCTCTTGATGAGAAAACTCATGGTCACATGGGCCCAATCGCCTTTGTTTGACGGTCAATTGAGAACCGTGTAGAGTGAAATCCTCTAAGCCGAAACATGAGGATTTTGCCTGTGAGGTCAACCAGCCCTGGCAACTAACAGCCAATGATGAACCGGCTCAGGAGATGGGCTCATGTCTTTTCACGACCGCAACCCCGTGTCGGTTTGGACATCGGCTCTTCCGCGATCAAGCTGATCCAGCTTGAGCCACGCGCCACCGGGTATCGTCTCAAGCGATTCGGCGTGCGCAGCCTGGATGTCGCGGAAGAGGACGCGGGCCAGTATTCCCATCGGCTCAAAGCCGTACTCGGCGATCTGCTTCAAGAATTTGAATTGCTCGGCAGCCCGGTTGCCATCTCCGTATCCGGACCGTCGGTGATGGTCAAGCGGATACGCGTGTCCGGTGTCGAGCAGGATGCCCTTGATGAATACCTGACGTGGCAAGGCGATCAATACATTCCGTATGCCATGAGCGATATTTATTTCGACTATTGGATCCTGCCTCGACCGCAGCCCGCCTCTACGGAGACGGACTTGTTGCTCGTGGCTGCCAAGCAACAGGTCGTTGACAGCCGCAAAACGTTATTGGAAGAAATCGGGGTGCATCCGATCATATGTGACGTCGATGGTCTCGCGCTGCTGAAGACGATAATGCGGAAAAGTTCAGCCTTCCGGGGAAAATCGTTTGGTATGGTAAACGTGGGAGCAAGCGGAATGAATATCGTGCTCGTGGCTGATGAGCATCCCCTCATGGTCCGTGACGTCAGCTTCGATGGAATTTCGCCAGGCCGTGCAATCGATGACGCGGTCACTGTCGAAGACGCCGCTGGACACGGCCCAGGTGGAACCGATAACCCGGAGAATCCATTGGTTGTGACGGAAGTCATAAGAGAAATCACATACTGTTGTGAGTCCGTCCTGGAACGCCACCCGGGATTCGACGTGGAAAAGTTCTTTCTCTGCGGAGGACGATCAAGAAATCCACGACTGCACAGTGAGTTGCAGAACGCTTTGGGGATTCCCACGCTGCCGTTCAATCCTTTTGATGAAATCGAAGGTCTGGCCGATCATCAAGATCGTGACCTTCTATCGGCTTCGGCCCATCTCGGAGGAGTGGCCGTTGGTTTGGCCCTTCATCAGGACAACCATGGTTAGCATTAATTTACTGAAAGGCCAACGACACGATGATCGTCGAGCGCGGCGGCGCTCCAAATTGGAGTTGTTCGCGGGGCTATGCGTTCTGGCGGGTGTCTGGGCGTTGTGGGGATGGGTTGCCGTCGACGTCAGGCATACGACACAACGGCTTGAACAGGAGATGCAAGCAAAACAGGCACGTGTCGCTTTGCTGCAGAAAACCAACCAGGCGGTCTTGACGCTGGAGAAACAGCAACAAGCCATGATCTCCGAACGCAACAGGCTCAAGGCCTTGACGAGTGACTTGGCCAAGCCCATTCACCTGCTGTCAATGATCAGCCGAGTGGTTGCCCCTTTGGACGTGTGGTTGCTGCATCTTCAGGCAAAGGATGTCAAGATCACGTTGTCGGGTATTGCCCGTTCTCTCGAAGACGTGTTGAAACTTGCGAAAGAGTTCGAAAAGACCGACATGCTTGGTCGAGTCGACGTGGTTGATGCCGAGCCCCACGTACAGGAGCCCGACCTCTTTCAATTTTCAATGAACCTCTTTATGGACTCGACGGATCATGGTCGACAGAATTCTTGATTGGGTGGAAGACACACGCGTGACCCAGAAGCTCATCATCCTGCTTCTCTTTGCGGGGTTCACGTCGATGCTCATGTTTCAATTCGTTGTGGAACCGCAACAGGAACGCGCCCAAGCGTTTCAGCAAACCCTTCGATCATTGGACTATCAACTTGGAACGATGAAACGGGACCATCGATTGGAAACTCTTAAGGATGAAATCACGAATCTGACCAGCCAACTCGAAGCACAAAAAAGCGTCGTGGCGGTGCCCATGGATCAAGTACTCACGGGCGTCCTGGACAAAGCACGATCGGTTGACGTGGCACTCACGTCTTGGAAGTCCGAGAATCCCGTTCCGCTGCCTGATATGGATTTGCATCGAGTCACGCTTTGGCTCCATGCAGAGGGACGGTATCATGCACTCGCGCACTTTCTTGAAGAGCTTCAAACGCTTCCGAAGAGGTTGACGTTGAAGTCGCTGGACTTTCACACCCTGGAACGGAATGGGAAAAGCCCGGAACGGCCGATTCAAGCTTCCTTTGAATTGATAGGTTTCCAGGCGACTGCGGTTGGACAAAGTGAACGGACCATTAACGGGCAGGTTACAGGTTAAAGGCTCAAATCCATGACGCGTGCCGGTTCAGTGCTCATGTTCTTCGTGTGCGGGAGCGTGCTGTCGTGTATCGGGACTCACGGTCATGCAGGGCCTGGTGATCAGGTGGTGACTGACGCTCAAGAGCCGTCTCATCTATTCCGGTACCGTGCGGATCACTTTCGTGATCCTTTTGTGCCGAAATCGGTTGTCCCGAATGCTGCCAGTGCATCCTTACAGGGGCAAGACGTGAACCGCCAAACGGTGAAGGTCCTTGGCACCTTGTCATCTGCCGAAGGCCGTTGGGCTATGTTGGAGTTTGAGGATGGGGAGCGACTCATTGTCATGCCGGGACAATTCCTTTCCGCTTATTCCCTCGTCGTGAAACGCATCACGGAGCAAGGGGTGACTCTTTCGGGGATAGAGGAACAGACAGAGCCTCAAGCTGAGAAAACATATTGGTTGGACGAGGAACGAGCTTTGGAAGAACTGCGTTTCGACGGGAATTCCTGAAAACTTTGATGGGTGAAGGTGCAAGATGTTGCGTTATTTAAATGCCGGTGAATCCCATGGAAAAGGGTTGATGGCCGTGTTGGAAGGGGTCCCGGCCGGACTTCCTCTGACCGCGGAAATGATCAACCAGGATCTCGCGAGAAGGCAGGGTGGGTATGGTCGTGGGGGCCGGATGCGGATCGAAAAAGATCAGGTTGAATTTTACTGCGGTGTCCGGAAAGGGAAAACCTTGGGAAATCCATTGGGATTATTGGTTCGCAATCGGGATTGGGAAAATTGGCAGGAGATTATGGCAGCTGAACCGGGTCCCCCGTCAGAGGAACGAGTCGTGACCCGCCCGCGACCCGGGCATGCCGACTTGGTGGGGGCCATTAAATATGGACATCGGGACATTCGTAATGTGCTCGAAAAGGCGAGTGCGAGAGAAACCGCTATTCGGGTGGCCCTTGGCGCCGTGGCCAAAATCCTCTTGTCGCAATTTGACATGCGGGTGGTGAGTTATACGACCCGAATCGGGTCGGTCACGATCCCGCCGGTGGATGATCCCTTGGCGGCGTATGAACGGGCTGAGCAGTCTCAGGTTCGGTGTCCTGATCCGGAAGCGAATGAAAAGATGATCGAGCAGATCCAATCGGCGAAACGGAACGGCGACTCCTTGGGTGGAGTCTTCGAGGTGGTGGCAACCAATCCTCCCGTGGGGTTGGGCAGTTACGCGCAGTGGGACCGGCGTTTGAGCGCACGGCTGGCTATGGCGGCCATGAGTATCCAGGCCATGAAAGGCGTGGAAATCGGTATGGGGTTCGAGTCGGCTTGTCGCTTCGGATCTGAAGTGCACGACGACATTTATCCGAGTGACACCAGACCTGGATTTGCCAGAAAGACCAACCATGCCGGTGGGTTGGAAGGCGGCATTACGAACGGACAACCCGTCGTCGTACGGGTTGCCATGAAACCGATTGCCACGTTGTATCAACCGAAGAACAGCGTCGATATCCAAACAAAAAAACCATTTGAAGCCACGGTGGAACGTTCCGATATCTGTACGGTTCCTGCAGCCGGTGTGGTAGGAGAAGCCGTCATTGCCTATGAAATGGCCAATGCCATGTTGGAAAAGTTCGGCGGCGATAGTTTGGATGAAATGAAACGAAATTTCGACGCGTACCAGGAATACGTGAAGAATTTTTGAGTGGTTTCCCCTCCTGACTCAACGTGAATCCATGGCATGGCTCAACCCGAAAAGCCGAGTGCGGGGCCGCTCATGACCCCGTCTAATCAAACCGTCAAAGTCGGTCTCGGCAAGCGAAGCTACGATATCGTGATCGGTCCCGGCAGCCTTCACCGGATGGGTGAGTATTTGCAATCATTGGGACTTTCCGGAAGAGTCGGAGTCGTGACCAATCCGACGTTGGCACGTCTCTACGGGGCATCGCTCAAGAAGGCGATCGGTAAAGCCGGATTCACCTGCTACTTCATAAGCATTCCGGATGGCGAGCGAACCAAAACGCTTCGGTGGGTCTCGTACATCGTCGATGAATTGGTCAAGCATCGATTCGAACGCCGGTCCACGCTCGTGGCGTTGGGAGGAGGAGTGATTGGAGACATCACCGGTTTTGCCGCGTCCATGTATCTTCGGGGTATCCCCTTTGTTCAAGTTTCCACGACGCTTGTGGCCCAAGTGGATTCCAGCGTGGGTGGGAAAACCGGGGTCAACCATCCCTCCGGGAAGAATTTGATCGGCGCGTTTTACCAGCCGGCCCTCGTGGTATCCGATACGAATACGTTGCAGACCCTGCCCAAGCGGGAATGGCTGTCCGGGTTGGCCGAGGTGATTAAATACGGGGTCATTGCCGACAAGAGTTTTTTCGGCTTTTTAGAGGATCGGATGGAACACATTCTTGACATGCAAGAGAAGGACATCCAAACGGTCGTCACGCGTTGTTGTGAGATCAAGGCGCGAGTGGTGGCCAAAGATGAACGGGAATCGGGCCTGCGTCGGATCCTGAATTATGGACATACCATCGGGCATGCTTTGGAAGCTTTGGGCGGATACCGAAAATATATCCATGGTGAAGCCGTGGGAATCGGCATGGTACATGAATCCCTCCTTGCCAACCATTTGGAGTTGTGCTCGAAAGACGTCGTGGACAGGCAGCGTGCCTTGATACAACGAACGGGCCTTCCCGTGCGGATACCGGCTCATAGTTTTTCGAGGTTCTGGGGGGCCATGCGTCATGATAAGAAAGTGGCGCAGGGAACCGTCCATTGCGTACTTCCCAGGTCGATAGGAAAAGTCCAGGTCATGCCGCTGGACCCGCGCACGGTGAGACGGTGGTATGCGCAATTCAGTTGATCAGGGCCCCCGCACCCCAACCCCCGGATCGAGTCCGGGGCAGGCTCTCTCCCACCAGGGGAGAGGGAGACGTGGGGATTATTGAGATGACTCCAACAAAGAAAACTTCGACAAAGAAAGCTCCCAAGCGGCCCCAGCAGGACGTCAAAGCCATCCTTCGCGAAAGAACGCGGGAAGTGGAAGTGCTGTACCGTATTAGTGCATCGATCAGCAGTACGCTCGATTTGGAAGCGGTTCTCAAACACATCGTCGAAGTGGTGGTTGAAGTGACGAAGGGCGATTCCTGTTTATTGTATCTCGTCTCCGAGAATCGGGACGAACTGGTCTTGCGGTCCTCCAAGAATCCTCATCCCAAGCTCATCGGCCGGATCTCCGTGGGGCTGGGAGAAGGGATTACGGGCTGGGTGGCCCAAGAAAGGGTGCCGGTGGTCATTCCGCGTCACGCGAGTGATGATCCACGGTTTAAATTCTTTCACAATCTGCCTGAAGACCGGTATCAGGCCTTCGTGTCGCTGCCTATCGTGACTAAAGGCAACGTTATCGGCGTCATTAACGTTCAACACAAACGGGCGAGGCGGTATCAAGATGCCGAACTGGCGCTGTTGTCGACGATCGCGAACCAGGTTGGGGGCGCCATTGAGAATGCGCGATTGTACAACGAAATGAGGCGGCAAACGTTGCAACTGGATACCCTGTCCCAAGTGTCGGAAACCGTGGCCTCCAATCGTGTGATTGAGGAAGTGCTGCAATTGATCGTGGCCACGACGGCGCAGATGATGGATTCCACGATCTGTTCGCTCATGTTGGTTGAGGAGGAGAGCCAGCGGTTGCGTATTGCCGCGACCCAAAGCCTGAGCGAAGCCTATCGCCGGAAACCGCCGCTCAAGATCGGCCAGAGCGTCAGCGGGCGGGCGGTCAAGGAACAACGGCCGATTTGCGTGTCCGACGTGAAGAAGGAGAAAGAGTTCTTCTACCAGGACTTAGCCAAACGGGAGTCGTTGTGTTCGTTATTGTCGGTGCCCATGATGAGCAAGGAAAAGGTCATCGGCGTGATCAATACCTATACTTCCACGTTGCATACGTTTGACGACAAGGAAATCAAAATCATGCAAGCCATTGCCAACCAGGCAGCGGTCGCCATTGAGCATACTCGTCTCGCGGAAAAATCATTTGAAATGCAGGAAGCCCTGACCGTCAGAAAACTCGTCGAACGAGCCAAGGGCTATCTCATGCATTCTCGGAGATTATCCGAAGCCGACGCGTTCAGGTTGATCCAGCGTCAAAGCATGAATATGCGAAAGTCCATGCGGGAGATCGCCGAGGCCATTATATTGGCCGGAGAATTGGAAGGTGGGTCCATGGATCAGTAGGGAACGACGATCCTTGTTCGCTCCTGCGCTCTTGACAGGTCGTCCGAATCGTTGGTACAAGCTCAAGAGACGATTTGTGTACGTTTGCTAGCCGTTGGGACAAAGGCGTCCTCCTTCCCCCGAAGGGAAGAGGGCGTTTTTTTTTGCGATGCGCGCTTGCCGAATTGCCATGGTTCAAATGAATCCCGTCGTGGGCGACGTGGATGGGAACGTGCGTGCGATGGGCAAATGGGTCAAACATGCTCGTCGGACGGGAGCGGATATCGTCGTCTTCCCGGAACTGGCGATCACCGGCTATCCACCGGAAGACCTGGTCTTACGACAAAGTTTTCTCCACGATACGAATCAGGCACTCCAATGGTTGAGCACACAGTGCCGAGACCTCACCGTGGTGGTCGGATATCTGGAAGAGGGGGGAATCATTCGTTTGCGGGATTCGACTCCTTTGGTCGTTCCCTCGGGAATCCGGCATGTGTTCAATGCGGCGGCGGTGATTCATGACCGTCAGGTTGTCGCCACCTGCCAAAAAACGTTCCTGCCGAATTACGGGGTGTTCGACGAAAGCCGGTATTTTTCGCCAGGCAAAAAAGCGTTGGTCTGCCAGGTCCATGGCCTGCGGTTTGGCGTGAACATCTGTGAGGACATCTGGTACACCGGCGGGCCCACTTGTGATCAGGTATCCGTCGGGGGTGCCCGGCTGATTCTGAATATTAATGCCTCACCCTATCACGTGGGGAAGGCAAGGACGCGGGAACGTATGTTGGTGCAGCGCGCCAGGGAGAATGACGTGGTCGTGAGTTATACCAACATGGTCGGGGGGCAGGACGAAGTCGTATTCGATGGAAACAGTATGATTGTCGATCGAACGGGAACGGTCATCACGCGTGCCGGGGCGTTTGAAGAAGAGCTGCTTATGGCCGACCTGTCGTTCGATGGCCCTCGAGAGACGCGCCCCGCGGGTCAGAGGAAACGGGCCGGGCAGCGGTATCCCGTCAAGCGAGTGCAACTGTCTCCGTTGGTACGACGGAAACAGAATAAGCCGGTACCATTGAAAAATCCGGCCGTGCTTCACGATCTGGAAGAAATCTATCAGGCCCTGGTGACGGGCGTGCGGGACTACGTCAGGAAAAACCGGTTTCAACGCGTATTGATTGCCGTCAGCGGGGGGATCGATTCCGCCCTGACGGCGGTGATTGCCACCGATGCCCTTGGCCCGGATCGCGTGACAGGGGTGTTCATGCCTTCACCGTTTACCTCTCGGGAGAGCCGCGTGGACGCCAACGCCTTGATGAAGGGGCTGAACGTTCGTTTGTTGAGCATTCCGATTACGCGCCTCTGGAAGCAATACGTCAGGACACTGTCCTCGACCTTCGGAGAACGCGCTCCCGATGTGACGGAAGAAAATCTCCAGGCTCGCATCCGTGGAACCATCGTGATGGCTCTGTCCAACAAATTCGGCCACTTGGTCCTGACGACCGGCAACAAGAGCGAAATGAGCGTCGGGTATGCTACCTTATACGGAGACATGGCGGGCGGCTTCGCTGTGATTAAAGATGTCTCCAAAATCCTGGTCTATGACCTGGCCCGGCATCGGAACCTCAAAGCCGTTGATGCCCATGGCGCGGTCGTAATTCCCCAACGTATCATCGAGCGGGCGCCGTCGGCCGAGCTCAAACCCGATCAAACGGATCAGGACGCCTTGCCGCCCTATGAAGTTCTTGCCCCGATACTGGAGGCGTATGTCGAAAGAGAGCGCTCCCTTCAGGAAATTGCCGGACAAGGCTTTTCCCTGAAAACCGTCAAGCGCGTGATGGCCATGGTGGACCGCAGTGAATATAAACGCCGCCAGGCTCCGATCGGGATCAAAATTACGCAAAAGGCGCTTGGGAAAGATCGACGAATGCCGATTACCAATCGATACCTCAAGCGTTGACGAACAATGTTCAAGCCGGTATACGAAAAAACGAGGATCGTCGCGCACAGCAACGGCACAGAGGGCTGTCCGTGATTCAGGCACCTATGGAACAAGCAGAGGATTCATCTCAATCGCGTGTGACCTCGACACAAGCCGTCCTTGAGTCGCGCCGTGAAGGTATGCTCCGGCGATTGCAGGAAGGGGTAGCCGGGACGGAAGTCGTGTCGGATTTTACCGCCCTCGTCGATACGGTCCTCATCGGTCGATATCGAAATGTGATCAGGCAGCGGGGCGGCGATGCTCCATCCGGCATGCAGCACTGTTGCCTTGTGGCGGTCGGGGGATACGGCCGACGTGAACTTGCACCCTATTCCGACATCGACGTCATGCTGCTCTATCGGGCCGGCGGTGAAATGGTCGTCCAGGATCTCTCCAAACAAGTGTTTCACCATTTGTGGGACTTAGGTTTTCAGGTGGGGCATAGTGTCCGGTCGATTCGCGATTGTATCGTCGTTGCAGAGGCTGATTTATCGGCCAAGACCGCGCTGATGGAGTCGCGGTTTTTAGTCGGCAGTCCATCGGTCTTTCAAGAATTTCAGCGACGGTTTGCCAAGCGCGTGCTTGGGAGGCGAGTGGGGAGTTTTATCCGTGAAAAGCTTGAAGAGCGGAGTCAGGATTATGCCAAATTCGGCGAGACCGTGTTTCTCCTGGAACCGAATATCAAGAGAACCAAGGGGGGGTTGAGAGACGTCCATTTACTCCAATGGATCGGCATGGCCCGGTATCAGGCCGCCACGTTGCAGGAGTTGGTCGATCGTGGAGTACTGGCGCACCAGGATTACGTGGCGTTACTCGAAGCGAGAGAGTTCCTGTTCAAGGTGCGCGCCTTGCTTCATTTGGGTGCGGGTCGCGCCCAGGAAATATTATCGTTCGATGAGCAAGTGCGCATGGCTCAAGAGTTCGGCTATCAGGATGAACCGCATATGTTGGGAGTCGAACAGTTCATGCAGCACTACTACCGTCTGACCACGGGCATTCATCATCGTGCAATGCGATTTGTGGAGCGTGCAGGCTCCACATCTCTCTGGACTCGCCTCAAAAGACTGTGGCCTTCTCCTCTGATCGAGGGGGTTTTTCAGACGGTTGACGGGAGGCTGTCCATTCATGAGGAAAAACTCATGCAGGTCCTTGATGATCCGGAGCATCTGTTGAGTCTCTTTCAGGTGGTGCAAAAACAGGGATGGACGATTGACGGCCTGGTGCTGGAAGAGATTCACCGCCATATGGAAAACATGCCCGACCACCTGTTTGTTTCCCCGGCCGTGAGCCGGCGGCTCCGGGAAATTTTGTCGGGACCCGAGGCGGTTGCTGATACCTTGGCGTTGATGCATCAGGCTCGAGTTTTGGAAAAACTGGTCCCCGCCTTTGGTCGGGTACGGGGTCTCATGCAATTCAATCAATACCACAAATATACGGTTGACGAGCATAGCCTCTTGGCCGTGAAGAAAGTCGAGTCTCTAGGAAAACAGTCCGGAACGTTGGGAAAGGTGTACCAGGAGATTCACGAAAAGGATCTCCTGCACCTGGCCGTGCTTCTTCATGACGTGGGGAAAGGTCTCCCTGAAGATCACAGCGAAGTCGGCAAAAGGATTGCTCAGGACATGTCCGTCAGATTGGGACTCGACACCGAAGAATCCCGGACCCTGGAATTCCTGGTCCATGAACACCTGCTGCTGGCGAATACGGCCTTTCGACGGGATCCTCATGATGAAAAAGTGCGGGTGACGTTTTGTCGGTCCGTGGGCAGTCCCGAACGATTAAAGCAACTTCTGCTCCTGACTGCCGCGGACATTGCGGCGGTGGGACCGGACATGCTGACGAAATGGAAAGAAGCGTTACTGATCGACTTGTACCTTCTGGCGCTTCCTGAAGTGTCCGGGACAAGTGAACGGGTGGAATCCGCTATTGACGTCGAGCACGTCACCAACGAAGTCCTGGCGGCTTGGAAAACGCAGCCGCCCCGTGTTGAAGCAGGTGGACAGGTGGCCGAGAGCCAAGGTGCTCCGAACCGCGAGTGGGTCAAGAGCCAATTGGAAGCCTTTCCGGTACGCTATCTTTCCGGAACGGCCAAGGATCGAATCATCGCCCACCTTTCCGCCATCAGATTCTTGACCCCGGAACGTCCCAGGGTCGAATCCACCTACAACCGCGAACTGAAGGTGTGTGAGTATTCACTCATTGCCTTCGAGTCGGTGGCGTCCGGGATGTTTATGAAGATGACGGGCGTGCTGGCTGCCAGAGGTCTGCGTGTGCTTGATGCCCAGATTGTCACCAGACCGGACGGCATTGTGGTGGATACGTTTTGGGTCAAGGATCCTGATTTCAGCGGCGAGCCCACCTCGGCTCGGTTGGAAAAAGTGGGGAGGGCGATTGTCAGCGTGCTGAAGGGAGAACTCTCGATCGAAACGTTTATGGAACAGAATCAACGTGTGTCATTTAGCAGTCGCATGCCGATTAGCCGGCATCGCACCGAAGTCAAAATTGATAATGAAACGTCGGACCACTTTACCGTGATCGACGTGTTTGCCGACGACAAACAAGGCCTGCTGCATGAGATCGCCAAAACCTTGTATGACCTCGGGCTTTCGGTGCATTCCGCCAAAATCGGCACGCGCCTGGATCAAGTCGTGGACGTGTTCCACGTCACGGAACGAAACGGCAACAAAGTCGAAGACGCCAGGATGCACGAATTCATTCAAACGAGGTTGCAGGAACAGGTCGATCGATTTTTGCAATATGACGACGCAAGGTGAAAAATTGTGTTTTGTTCCTTCTCTTTTTCGTGGATGAAAAGGGAGCCGGGAGGCTTAACAGGAGGAGATTGGCCTCCCGGCATATGAGGAGTGGGATTCACCACACTCCTTTCTTGGCTAACACGCAACAAAAAAGCCCAAGTATGCAGTATGCATTCTTGGGCTCTGGACTCATGGTCTCTGGCGTTTCGACTAAAACGAAGGCCGCCCAGTCAGAAATTTTTATCCGTTACTCGGAATCTCCTCGCATCATAAAGGGATGGTTCAAAATCCACATTTCGTACATGGGAATCACAAACATGATCAAAAATGCGATCGTCATGAGCACGTCGCCGGTCAACAGGGTTATCACGAAAAGGGGAGACACGTAGGTGATCAGCCACGGCGACACGAGATCCAACGTCACGCCCGCAAAGGCGACCCACGTGGTCAGCACCTTCGTGAGCGGGCTGGCCATGGTCAGGTATAACACGTGCACCATGATCAGGAACACGACGGGCATCGTGAATAAGTGAAAGTGCGAGGTTTCAGCCAATTGACCGAACGACATGGGCTCGCCGAAGTTATCGTCGGACCCGCGATAGTGTTGGGCAATGCCTTTCGGTGTCAGGTCGGTCATGCTGTGCGCCCAGACAAAAGTGAAGACGAATCCCGCCAACATCAAGAGCAAAAACCACGTATACACCAACCGTATCTGCCGGTCGGTATCACGTAGTCGAAACCGGGTATTGAAATTACGCATTGCAACGGAAATAGACCCTAAAGCCCGAAGAGAGCTTCAAAAAATCCCTTTTCGGACTTGCTGGCGGCCATGACGTTGCTGCCGAGTCCGCGAGGCTTCAAATAGAATTCATTCACCAGGACGAGCACGCGTTTCACCCCGGCGCTCGCGGACCGCACCGACATCGTGGCCCCGGTGATGTTGATGATATCCCGATTGATCCGTATCGGGTCTCCGATGGTTTTCCCCTGGTACTGATAATTGAAGCGTTTCGTGGCGATCTCGTTACCCCGGGCTTCCCGGTACACCAGCACTTCAAAGTTCGAGCATTCGCCTGTCGAATCAACGCCCACCATGTACGTAATGGGACGATGCTTGCCGATGGTATTCTGGATGAGCGCATACCCGTCGATATTCCCCCGGGTTTCCCCGATGAAGACGTCGAAGGTCGTTTCCGGGAATTTCCAACCGATGACTTCTTCAACGAAGGCTTTTTGCTCCGGCGTTAACGTCAAGGTATCTTTACGGATCTTTTCGGAATCCGGAAACATGACCTTGGCGGCTTCTTCCTCGGTGAAATAAATTTCCAGATGTCCCAGTTCCTCCGGCGTGAGCCAGCGATTGAGCTCATGGTCCCAGATCTGTTCCTGGGGAGGGGCCTGGGCGAGGACCTGGAGGGCGCACAATCCCGTCAGGACACAGGAAAGGGCAACAATCCCCGAGAGGTTCCGTATTAGCCGACGACCGTACATCCCTCACTCAGCAGTTGATTGGTAATCCGTTGGATGAGACGCCGTTCTTCCTCGGCGTTGGGAGGAATGCGTTTCCAGGCTATGCCTTGCGACCGTGCGCCCACGGGAGAAAAAAACTCCCGGGCCTGCCGAACCGAGATCCTGACCGGCTGCCGGACCGCTTCGACGTTCAGATAAAACCGCGCGCGTTCCCTGTTGGCCTGGCGTTGGAACGCCCCGGCTTTACGCCCGGAAGCAAAATTTGTCCACTCGGTTTCAATCACCCCTTTATCCTTATCCGACTTACTCAACGCGAATTCGTTCATGGTCGCGAGGGCCACGGACCAGGCCTGGTCATAGGAACAGCCGGCATTCACGGTGTGGGGCGCGCCGGAAACCGTGGCGCACCCCACCGTGGAGACGACCAGAAACAAAGAAAGAACGACAGGCCTGCGCATAGACGGGTGAAGCTTCCTAAAAGTACGTCGACATATTGAATTGGAATCCGTTGCGATCAGAGGCACCATGTAGCACACCGTCGTTGTCGGTAAACTTGCCATGTCTATTAAACGTATAGGCCAACTTGATGACCGAATCTTCCAACGGTCGGAAATTGATCCCCACGGTCAACCGGTCGATGCGATTCGGGTTGCTGTCGTCATCGGTGTTGATATCCACCTGTCCCCAACGAACGATGCCCGTAAACGTCGAGTCCCGGCCGAAGTAGCCGGGGAGGGCCCTGGTGAGCGCCTCCGGCATAAAGTGGTAATTCAATTGCACGTAATATCCGAACATATTTTCAGGGACGACGTAACTTGAGTCGTATTGTGCAACATGCTGGCGCCTCGTTGCTCCGGTAGTATCCTGAGTGAAAAATGTTGTGCCCGCGTCACGCGTATACGTCCCGCTCCCTTCGGCGCTGGCCCAGGCGGCTTCACCCTGGACGTCAAAGGCCCCTCGTTGCAGGTTCCCGTCGATGGCCCACAGGGTCAGGTCATGTTGGTCATTTTTGTCCCATTTGCCGTGGTGAACGGATCCGGCCACCTCGACGCCCAACACAGGGCTGAACGAGACACGGCTGGCGATAGCCTTGTTTTCGTTGTTATCCTTTTGAAAACTTCCGCGAGCGCTTCGCAGCCCGCTTCCTTCCTCGACTGAAAAGTCGCCGTTATCGCCCTGGAAGCCATTCACGACGTACAATTCGTAATCGATCTTGGAAAGCTGGGTCGGATAGAACGTGCCGTAAAAGCCGAGTCCGCTTTCGGCAAACGTGGAAGGCAGGATCAATCGGCTCACCATGGGCCGAAGAGGCAAATCGTTCAAGGGCGAGTCGTGGATGAGGTTGAACCGGCCCATGGGCATCAGGATGATGCCCCCCCGCAGGTTGAGTGCGTCATTGAACCGGTAGTCCATGGTGGCGAATTCCATCTTGATGTCCCCGTCCGATTTGTTGCCTTGGGGGCCGCCGTGTTCAACCTCGAGTTCGGCGGCCACGCTGAGCCGGTCCGTGACCTGGGAATAGAAGAACGGCACGAAACGTTCCTGGTCGAATTCCAACCTACTTCTACAATCCCGTGATCCCCCGGAACATCGCGTGAGCGAGAAGTCGATGTAACCACCGATGATGGTTTTTGGAGCCTTGACGAAGGGTTTGGCGTAGATCGTTCGTCCACCCTGTAGGCCAGAACCACCAGAGAAGTCCGTGCCGTATCGGATTGACTGTTTTGTGGTGTCGCCCATGGCCGGGCTGGTAATCTCCTTCGGCGGTGGCGCCGCGACGGGGGGAGTCGTCGCAGGAGCGCCTTTCTCCATCTTCTGTCGTTGGGAATACCACTCTTCGAACATTTTTCGTATCTGCTCCATCTGGGCGGGAGTGAAATCTCCCTCGGCCCAAACAGTAGGTTGTGGCACAATCATGAGGACCATCAATGCCCCCGCGATCAACAATCGTCGCATCAGACGACCTCCTTGTTGTTGGGGACTCTGCCGGTCCTCTTGGTCACTAAAGGGGCTCTTGTGGCCCTCTCTAGTCATGTCTTGGTGTGTTTAGCGTGTAATGGTTTGTCGACCTCCTTGATGGCAACCCGCTCTTGTTATTGTGCGCATGGCGCTAAGACGACTTCGCTCTCCTTGAGTCTGTTATAAGAAATGGAAACGATTCGTTTACAACGTTTGCATTTGACTTCGAGATTATCCCCACGAAGTTTTGCGATAAGCTGGCCGCATTCACATCTTGCTTCGGCAGGCTTGAATTGCGTGCCCATCCACTGGGTGTTTCTATCAAGATTCATTGAATGAAAAAGAACCACAAAGGAAATTCAGCAAATCAACAACGCATTGACAAAAATCAAAATGATTCTTATTTTTATCTGAAATGATTTTGATAACAGTTATTAAAATATAGAATTTTCCGTGGCCTGTCAACTTTATTTCGCCACGAACGAATATGACTGCAACCCATTGCTCGTATTGGTAGAATGAACGATCTCCTGTGACCCTCTCGCCAAGTGGGTGAGGTCCACCTCTGGCTTATTTGGGCTCATGGCACTTTCAGGTGGATACGCCTCGCACCGTTCGGCTTGTGAGAATCCGTATCCTTGAAGGGTTGGCGGAGTTCTAAAGAAATTTTCCACGGAGCTTGGATTGGACCGAACGCCTATTGCAACAGTCTTGCCGAAACCCGAGACGTTTGAAATGCGCGGGTTTATGGTTGACGGGCAACCGAACGCCAGATATTTCCGCCGTCGCTAAGCCGCCGCCTACAACATGAAACGAATGCCTCTCCTCTTGTTGACATTCTTCGCTGTCTCGTTCGTGTGTTGGCCCAGCCTGCCCGGGCATGCCGCCTCACCTCACGTGGTCAAGCGCGGCCAGATGCACATGGGCACGCTGGTCTTTCTGACTGCCGTGGCTCAGGACAAACAACGGGCCAATGATGCCATTGAACAGGGATTCGCCGAAATTCATCGTCTGGAGCAGATCCTGAGCACGTGGATTCCCGACAGCGAACTCTCCCGGATCAACGCCGCTGCAGGGGAACGCGCCGTCAAAGCCGGTCCGGAAACCATGGAGCTGCTGGAACACTCCCTGGAAATGGCCCGGTTGACGGAGGGAGGCTTCAACGTGGCCATCGGTCCGGCCGTAGAGGCCTGGAACGTCAGTCGCGAAGGGCGCATCCCGACCCGTGAAGAGTTGGACACTACGCGCCATCTCATGGCTCTTTCCGCTATCCATATTAATAAGGAGGCGGGTACCGTGTATCTGGCGCGGTCCGGGATGCGAGTGGATATCGGCGGGATCGGCAAGGGATATGCCGCGGATTTCGCGGCCCGCGTGATGCGGGAAGCCGGGGCCTCGGCGGGCGTGGTTGCCCTATCCGGTGATATAAAAACCTTTGGTCGCCTGCCCGACGGCCAACGTTTCGTGTTCGGCATCCAGCATCCGCGAAAGGAAAACGGGATCACGATCGGGCAACTCGAACTCGAAGATGAGGCTGTGTCCACGGCGGGTGATTATCAACGCTATTTCGAGAAAGACGGTATTCGCTATCATCACATTCTCGATCCTCAAACGCTTCAGCCCGCGCGGCTCTCCCAGAGTGTGACCATCGTGGCCTCAACCGGTGTACTGGCCGACGGCCTGGATACCGGCATCTTCATCATGGGTCCGGAAAAAGGCATGGCGTTGATTGAACGCCTGCCCGGAGTCGAAGGCGTGATCGTCAGCGCAAACGGAAGCGTGTCCGTTTCCTCGGGCTTACAAGGCCGGTTGCAGTTGAGCCCACAGCCGTAATCGGCTTGGAGAGGTCCTGTAGTAGAAAAAAGGGCCGCATGAGGCGGCCCTTTTGCATGGAGAACGTTGCAACGGAACGAGTTACTTCATGTGACCGGTGGTTCCGTGGCCCATGCTTTTCTTACTTTTCTTATACTTGGAGTAATCGCCGGGATGCCCCATGTTGCTGCCATGGGACTTGATGCGTTCGTGAATTTTGTCCATCCGTGCTCGTTGCTCTTCGGACAACACGGCTTTGGCGTCCCGCTTGGCTTTGATTGAAGCCATGTACAGCTTCGTCTTCAAGGCCTGAAGTTTCGTGAGTTCCGCTTCAATATCGGAAAGACTCGCCTTCTCGTTTTTCACGATTTCATGCAGGTCGATATTGGCTAAATCCACTTCGGCCTTCATCTTGATCCGGGTTCGCTTGTAATCGGTCTTCAGCGCGTGCAGTTTCTGCTCCTGTTCAGCTGTCAGGCTCATGCCTTCCTTGAATTTCAATATATGCCCAATGAATTCCCCTGCGCTTTGATGTTTCCCGGGATGAGTGGACCTCAAACCACCATGACCAGACCTCTTGGCGTGGTGTTTTCCGTACCCCTCATACGAAGATGTTGAGGGATGCCCGCCACGGCCATACGAACCGGATTTGCCATGAGGAGATGAACTCGAAGACATACTCTTGGAATGTCCCTGCATGGAACCATGAGGGTCGGCAAAGGCCGGGACGGCAGCCAGCAGGAAGAAAGAGGTCAATAGGGAAACGGGTAAAAACCAGGAAGGTGGTTCATGCATTCTCATGTTCGGTTCCTCCTTAAGAAAGAGATGTTCCAGATGTTCAGTCGATGGGATAAAGGATTTAAGTTCAACGTTTTCGGAATGGCAACCTCAGCCATAAGACATTATAAACACGGAAGTCTGAGATTGCGAATCGACTCTTTGTGTCCCTTTCACGTGGCGCAAACACGCGTTACGGCTTCCATGCCTTTCTGTCGAATAATACCGTATGGGTGGCGATGACTTCCAACTCCACCTTCGCGTCGAGAGGGAAGAATCGTGTCGAGACTTCGCTGCTGTGCACGAAATCGCCGGAACCCAGGCGGATTCCATAGATGATCTCCGAGCCTCGAAATTGACGGGATTCCACGGTCCCGTCTCCATCTCCGTTTTCACGGATGTGAACGTCGTCCGGTCGAATCATGACCACGACCTCAGGACCGCCCCGGTAGACTTGAGGTAGTTCGAACGTCCCGAGTTGAGTCACGACCACGGAATCACGAATGGTTCCGGGAATGAAGTCGGCCTGTCCCACGAACTCCGCGACAAAGGGCGAAACCGGAAGATGATACATGGTTTCGGGTGTCGAGAATTGTTCGAGTTTTCCGTTGTTCAGGACGGCTACATAGTCGGCCATGGCAAAGGCTTCTTCGTGATCATGTGTCACGAGAACGGCGGTGGTTTGAGTGGTTTTCAGCAGGTGCAGGAGTTCCAGGCGCATGCGTTGCGTCGTATCGGGATCCAGGTTGCTGAACGGCTCGTCCAACAGGAGCAGCATGGGTTGGGGGGCCAGGGCACGTGCCAATGCCGCGCGTTGCTGTTGGCCGCCGGACAGCGAGTGAGGGTATCGCCGGGCAAGTTCCGAAAGCCCGGTGAGAGACAGCATTTCGTCAATTCGGCCTCGGCGGTTGTTCGTCGTGGCATGCGTCAGCCCGAATCCCACGTTGTCCCGTACCGTCAAGTGAGGGAAGAGGGCATAGTCCTGAAACACCATGCCGACCCGCCGTCGTTCGGGAGGGACGTGCCGGTTAGTCGCCGAGATGATGGTGCCATTCAACCTGATTTCGCCGGAGGAAACCGGTTCGAACCCCGCGATGGCTCGAAGCGTTGTGGTCTTCCCGCATCCGGATGGCCCCAACAAACAGATGACGTCGCCTTTCCGCGCCGACAACGAAATCCCTTCCACCGCCGGGGAGCCGGCTTCATACGAGCAGGCCACGTCCTTCAGGTCGAGCACGATCGGTTTATCGTCGGGAGGAGTCATGTCCGTGTAAGAAGAATGGCGCCTTTGCCGAAGCGAAGTTCATGGCAGGGTTTGCGGGCGCGGTTACGTCCGGTCTTTTCGCATCAATAGTAACACGACCGGAATGGTAATGACCACGATCAGCAGGGCCGGGGGTGCGGCCAATTGATACAGTTCCTCGCTGGCTTCAAGCCAAATTCTGACGGCGAGGGTATCGAATCCCACGGGCCGCAGCAGGAGAGATGCCGGTAATTCTTTCATGCATTGAACAAACACCAGGATCCAGGCGCTCAGAAATCCACCTCGCACCAACGGCAGGGTCACGTGAAAAAAGGTCCGAACGGATCGAGCCCCAAGGCTGCGTGCGGCTTCTTCGAGATTCGGAGAGAGTTGCTGGAGCGTGGATTCCATCCCTTGCAGCGCCGCTGGGAGAAAATGAACCAGATACGCCATGAGCAGGACGAGAATCGTACCATAGAGCTGGGGAACGGTCTGTGAGACCAGGACCAGGACGGCGAGGGCTGCGACCGGCCCTGGAAGCACGTAGCCGGTATACGCCCCTTGGACGCAAAAGGTGCCGGCCCAAGTCCGGCGCCGGCACGCCAGATAGGCGAGCGGAATCCCGAAGATCACGGCCGCGGTGGCCGTGAGAACTGAGAGCGAGACACTGTTCCATACGTATCCGATGAAGGCATGAGAAATGTCACCGGCGGATGCCGCCTTGACCGTCCATTGAATGAGCAGCAGCACCGGCAGGCCGAATGCGGCGCCGAATACGAGAATCAGATAGCTGGTGAACAGCAGGGTCGTGAGGGGACGGCAGGGTTGGGGAACCGGTTTTCGATACCGGCCGGTCGTTTGGTAGAACCGGCTTCGTTGCCGGAACCACCGTTCGCCGAACAGGAAGACGAACGCGCAAGCGACCAGTACCAGGCTCAGGCAGGCGGCCGCGGTGTTGTCGAATCGTCCGGTCATCTGCTGATACACGGCGTAGGTAAACGTTTGAAAGCGTAACAACGACACCGCGCCGAAATCGGACGCGACGTAGAGAATCGCGAGGAACAGTCCGGCGATCAGCGACGGACGGATGAGCGGAAGCGAGACCCGGAAGAACGTCGTCACTCGATCGGCTCCGGTTGTGCGGGCTACCTCTTCAAAGGAGACGTTGAAATTCTTGAGCGCCGAGCGAGCCAGCAGGTAGACGAACGGAAAGGTGTTCAAGGCAAGAACGAGCACGGCGCCCGCGAAGCTGAACGGTGAAAAGAACACGGCTTCCGGCCCGGCAATGGTCTGCCATAGCTGATCCAGCGTGCCCCCGCGTTTCAACAGGTACGTATAGGTATAGGCCAGGACGTAGGAGGGGATGGACAAGGGCAAAATCAGCAGCCAATCCCACATTCTCGATCCGACAAAGGTATAGCGAGTCAGGATCCAAGCGAGCGAGACCCCCAGGATCAGGTTGATGACCGCGACGCCCAGGGATAAGGAGAGCGTGTTGAGGAACAGTTCCGGGACCCGTGTGGTCCAGAGGCGTCGCCATACCGCCGCGTCCGCGGTCATGGCCGAAAAGACGACGTAGAGCAACGGCAGCATGAGCGCCACGGCCAGACAAAAGCCGAGCAGGATAAGCGGAGAAGGCAAACGAAAACGGAGCGATGCCAGTGGGGATAAAGGGTTAGCGGAGGCCAACGTCTTCAATGACGGTCATGGTGGGATCGCGGAGGCGAGCCAACCGGCTTAAGGGGACTTGGGCTACTTGGAAACTCTGAAGCGGCAACAGCTCAGGCGCGGCCGTGACGTGAGGATTCAAAGGATACTCTTTGTTCACGTTCGCGAACATGCTTTGTCCTTCGGGAGAGATCAAAAATCGGATCAATGCCCGAGCCTGCGCAAGACGTTTGGTGTGCGCGGTGATACCGACCCCTGCGGCATTGAGTACGACACCCATGCCCTGATCCCCTTGATCCGTCAGCAGGGGAGCAATCGGCGCATCCGGATGTTTGGCCAGGTGGCGGTTGATGTAATAGTGATTGACCGGGCCGGCGGCCACTTCCCCGCGTGCTACGGCTGCCACGATTTGCCGGTTTTTCCCATAGACGAATGATCCGGCATTGTCCTTCAAACCTCGCAGGAACACGGCGGTCACCTCATCTCCCTTCACCGCACGAATCACCGATACGCCGGTCTGCAAATAGACGCTGCCTGCACTGGGGATCGCGATTTTGCCTTTCCATTTCGGAGCGGCGAGATCCAGGATGGAAGAGATGTCCCCGGGTCGCACCATGGTGGTGTTATAGACAATCACCCAAATCCGACCCGACAGGCCGATCCAACTGTTGTCCGGTGCCCGGAAGCGGCTGGGAATAGTTTCCTCAAGGCCAGGGACGGTCGTGGTCTGGAACAACTGTAATTCACGCGCGCGTTCCAGGGTGCCGGCGTCATTAGTGATAAGCACGTCGGCCGGCGTCCGGGCCCCCTCCATCCGCAGCCGGTTGATTAAGGCCGTGCTGTCCGCCGTCAACATTTGAACGCTGATACCGGATTCGGCTTGAAACGCATCGAGTACCGGTTGAATGAGCCGTTCGGCCCGGCCGGAATAGACAACCAGCGAGTCCTCGGCATAGCCCCAGGATGGGAGGGTTAGGGCCGCTACGACGAATAATAAAAAAAAGACCCTTGGCATTGGAATGGGGAAACGATTTGTGATTGTGGATGGGAAAGTGCTGAAATCAAAAAACTGAAATCAAAAATCTCAATTGTGCTGAATCCGTGGTTTCAGCGTGGGCCTGTTCTTGCTTTGGTGATAAGGTCTTTTCCGCAGTTTTTGCAATCACCGTTCGGCAACTGCATGGGCGTACCATACAATTCCAGTTTATGTGTGCGAATCGTAAACCCGTTCCTTCTGGCGACTTCTTCCTGCAATTCTTCGATCTGGCAATTCTCGAATTCTATGATTTTATCGCACACCGTGCAGATGAGATGATCATGGTGCCCTTTGTGGGCCACGTTGTCGAACTGTGTCTGGCTGCCGAAATGCTGCTCTTGTGCGAGGCCGGTCTCGCATAGGAGTTTCAGTGTGCGGTAGACCGTGGCCAGGCCGATATGGGGGTCTTTCTTGGAGAGCAGCCGATACATCTGTTCGGCCGTCACGTGTTCCATTTTCAAAAAGGTCGTGAGGATGTTCTCACGTTGACGGGTCAGTTTCAGGCCGTTTTTCGAAAGGTGCTGCTTGAGAATCTCAAGCTCTTTGGTGGGCTTCGCCATGAAGATGAGTTTCTGCGTGTATGAAGGTGTTCGAAATGCGTATTAAACCGGAATATGGCCGAAGGGTCAAGCGGGAATCGTGACTCGTTCACGAAACGACCGGGAGAACTCGAACTTCCCTTCGCGTTGACGAGTCTTCTTGTGGCTCGTTAGGATCACCCTCCTGTTGGGTCACTCGTTATGCGAAAACCGCAAGAGATCACGATTGATCGGACGTTGCTGATCTATGGGCTGCACTTGGCTCAGGAACAGGAATGTTCGATGGTCAGCGACGTCAAGGTGCAGCAACTGATTTTTCTGGCCGAGTTGCAGATGTTCGGCAAAGGGGTGCGCGGGTTGCATTACGAGTTCATGCGGTTTCCCTACGGGGCGTTCAGCAAAGACCTCGATAACGATTTGCTGGCGTTGCGTAAGAAAGAACGGCTGCAGAATTTTGACGTCGTCGGTCAGGCGGAAGAGTGTATCCCTTTGTTGGATGAAGAGGTGGTTTCCGGGGCCGAGGCCAACGAACAGGTGATGGAAATTCTGCAATCAGTCGTGGAGACCTATGGGCCTCAGGACGTGGGGGAGATCACGAAATCCGTGGAAGACGTTGAAATCAGCGTGGTCGATCGACCCGAAGAAAAATTGTGTGTTCGGGATATTCCGTTTCATTCCATCGTGCTGGTTCCCTCTCGCATCGAAGTCACCGGAGAATTTTCCATTCCTCCCAAGACCCTGTCTCTCCTGAATAAAGCGTTGGGCTCATAGCAGGCTCCCGGCAGTCCTGTTTCTTTCTGGTGGGTGTGGCAGGGCCGGGATCATGACAACGGGGGCCGTCCTCTACCCGGCTTGAAAGGAGGGGCCTTCGAGTAAGGCCATGAGCAACAGCGGCCAAACCACGGTCGCGTCACTCAAGACTTCGGCGAATCGTCCCCCTTGTTCGGGAGGAACGAATTTCCCCCAGGAGATGCCCTCCTGATAGGTGCAGCCACTGAGCCCTCCCCAATAATCGGGTTCCGGGCAAATGCGGATGCCATAGTGGAATCGGGGAGGGGTGATGGTGGTGCCTAACCGCATATTCAGGATGTCGATGTACGGCGGAACCTGTTGCGCCCAATTGCGGGGCACGCCGCCGCCGATGGTAAAGATGCCCAGTCGCTTGGCGCCCAGAAGGTTGCGGGTATAGCTGTTGAGATCGAGAAACGGATTAAAGGCGGGACGACGTTGTTGCAAGCGTTCCCAAATCGCCTGGTCGGTCTCGGAGGCGGGTTCCTCACTCGCTTGCGCCGGTCCATGATTTTTCATGGACCAAATGGACGTATCGAGGCCCAATTCGGAATCCGTAAACGCGGGGACGTACACCGGGACCCCTTGCAGGAAGGCACTTTTGAGGATGCCCGGACCGGGAAATTGTTCGGCCAGCGTCCGCCCTAGTTCCCGATTCAGGAGTTCCGAAGAGAGCGGTGCGTCGGGATCGAGCCGGTTCAGGGTGGCCGCCGCCACTTCCTCGACGTGGTTCAGATTCAATTCCATTTCGAGCGTGTCATACACCCGGTTATATCCCTTTTCAAAGAGTTCGACGTCGTCCATGACCGGCTGGTATTTATAATGCGTTTGTCCGACGGCTTCGCTCATGCCATGAGCCATCAACGCACCGGTCGAGACGATGGCTTGGATCATCCCCCGATCCAGCATGGTACAGATGACCTTCCCCATTTTGGCGATGGTCATGGCCCCTGACAGCGTCAGCACCACGAAACAGTCGGGGTCCTCGATCATGGCTTTGAGCACCTCGAAAGCTTCCCCGAGCCGCCGGCCCCCGAATGCGGTTTTTTTCATCGCGGTGAGCAGATCGGAGAAGGAATGAATGCGTGCGGGGTCAAGGGCTTCCAAGGCCTCGAGGCCGTCGTCGGCCCCGTCATGAAAGGTGCGTGTCATGAGGCGGTCCTGTGGCGACGTTGCCCGACGCGAGGTTGAGTCGTCGTGCGAAAAGACGAAACGGGATCAACGGAAGTCTTGCCCATCTCAAAAGACACGAGAAAAAGGCACGTTGTCATGAGGACGTGCTGGACGTTGGTGGTCCCAACGGGATTTGAACCCGTGTCTGCACCTTGAGAGGGTGCCGTCCTGGGCCAAGCTAGACGATGGGACCAGCCTCATGGGGGTTCTGCTCGGTGCGTGGAAACGGTCGCACTCTACCATGACCGAAACATGCCGTGCAATCCGCGGCTAGGCTTGCGACGTCTTGAAGCGTAGAGAGTCCACGAAACGCTCCTGACGTGTGCGAAGGGTTGCACGCCCTGTCCCCAATGCGCCATATTGACTGCTCGCGCAAAGAGGTCCATGCGATGGCAGTACACACGCTTTTCGACAAAATATGGGCGCCTCACGTGGTGCATGAGGGGGCGGACGGCACGACGCTGTTGTATATCGACCGCCACCTGGTCCATGAAGTGACTTCCCCGCAAGCCTTTGAAGGGCTCAAGCTTGCCGGACGTCGCCCGCGCCGGCCAGGAGCGACGCTCGCGGTACCCGACCATAACGTGCCGACCACAGATCGGAGCTTGGGAATTGCGGATCCTTTGAGTCGCATTCAAATTCAAACGCTCGAACAACATTGCACAGACTTCGGAATTACGATGTTCTCCATGCACGACGTTCGCCAGGGAATCGTGCACGTCATCGGTCCGGAGCAGGGGCTCACCTTGCCCGGAATGACGATTGTCTGCGGGGATTCCCATACCTCGACCCACGGCGCCTTCGGGGCGTTGGCGTTCGGCATCGGGACCAGTGAAGTCGAACACGTGCTGGCCACCCAATGTTTGATCCAAAAACGGCCGCGAACCATGGAAATCCGAGTCGACGGCCGCGTCTCTCCCCACTGTTCGGCTAAAGACATGATCCTGGCCATCATCGGAACCATCGGCACCGCCGGGGGAACCGGGTACGTCGTGGAATACACGGGCGAGGCGGTTCGATCCTTATCGATTGAGGGCCGCATGACTCTCTGCAACATGTCGATCGAAGGCGGAGCCCGTGCCGGGATGATTGCTCCAGACGAGACGACCTTCTCCTATATCCAGGGCCGTCCCATGGCTCCCCCGGCCCCCCTCTGGACCCAGGCCGTTCATCATTGGGAAAGGCTGCGCACGGACCCCGGAGCCGCCTATGATCGAGTCGTCACGCTCCAGGGGGAGGATATTGCCCCTCAAGTCACGTGGGGCACGAATCCGGGCATGGTGACCGGGGTGGACGGCGCGGTCCCGGACCCGCGGTCCTTTTCCGACGCGGAGACGCGGGATGCCACGGCACGAGCACTCGACTACATGGCCCTGACACCCGGAACCCCTATTGTGGACATCCCCATCGACCGGGTGTTTATCGGATCGTGCACGAATTCGCGGATTGAAGATTTACGCCTGGCTGCCTCCTACTTTCAAGGGAAAAGGGTGGCGCCCGGCGTGCAGGCGATGGTCGTGCCGGGTTCGGGTCTGGTCAAAAAACAGGCGGAAGAAGAAGGATTGGATGCCGTCTTTCGGGCGGCCGGCGCCGAATGGCGGGAATCCGGTTGCAGCATGTGCCTGGCCATGAATGCCGACGTGCTCCGTCCCGGTGAGCGGTGCGCTTCTACGAGCAACCGCAACTTCGAAGGCCGCCAAGGCAAGGGCGGGCGCACCCACTTGGTTTCCCCGGCCATGGCCGCGGCCGCGGCCGTCACCGGCCACTTCGTGGATATTCGTCATTGGGCCTGACCCGGAAACATTGACATGGAACCGTTTACCACCCATACCGGACAAGTCGCTCCGCTGGATCGCGTCGACGTCGATACGGATCAGATCATTCCCAAGCAATATCTGAAGACGATTCATCGAACGGGATTGAAAGAGGGGCTCTTTGTGGATTGGCGCATGCTCCCCGATGGGTCCCCGGACCCGGATTTTTTTATGAATCAACCACAGTATGCCAATGCCACCATTCTGCTCACCCGCGACAATTTCGGGTGTGGGTCTTCCAGGGAACACGCGCCCTGGGCATTATTGGACTATGGCATTCGCGCCATTCTGGCTCCGAGCTTTGCCGAAATTTTTTACAACAACTGCTTTCAAAACAGCATCCTGCCGATTGTGCTGGAAGCCCAGGACATTCAACGGCTCTTCGATCACGTTTCGGCTGATGACCGTTTTGAACTGACGATCGACTTGGCTGCGCAAACAATCGCCACGCCGCAGAACTCCACATTTCGATTTTCCATTGATCCGTTTCGAAAACAGTGCCTTCTGAAAGGGTTGGACGCGATCGGCTTGACCCTCCAACGCGAACAGGATATTGCGGACTACGAAGCACGAAGAACACGGGAAACTCCCTGGCTCTTTCAGGACTTGTGCTCGTAAGCCCGCTGTTCCGGACCAGGTTGTCACCCTGAGCGGGGGGGCGGGATCTTCCCCTCCCCTTTGTAAGGGGAGGCTAGGTGGGGTAGAGTCGCAGACACATAGGGCACCAACCCTGCCCGCTACCGACGATCTGCTCACTCCGGCCCTGGTTCTATCTCCCCTCGCCCCTCCTTACAAAGGAGGGGAAGGAAAAGGCCGAAATTGTCAACGAATCAGTGAACACATACAAGAGTGACAAATTGGGAGTAGCGTGGGCTCTTTTCATACCAATGATCAACGTATAGTGATCATATTTTCGTTCCATTCTTCCGTTTTCCGGAGACATCACGATGGATGAATTCATCGCACTCAGGGACGTCATCATTATTTTCTCCGTGTCCATCGCGGTGGTCTTCCTGTTTCAAAAACTCCACCTCCCCTCGATTGCGGGGTTTTTGGTCGTGGGGACCCTCGTGGGTCCCTATGGACTCAACCTCATTTCCGACCGGGAACACGTGCACGTGCTGGCCGAGATCGGGGTGATGCTGCTGCTGTTCACGATCGGCCTGGAATTTTCTCTGGCGAAACTGAAGTCCTCGAAGACCCTGTTTTTCGTGGGAGGACCGGCCCAGATGTTCAGTGTCCTGCTCTTTTTCGTCGTCGGCGGGTTCCTCTTGGACATCGACATGAACTCCGCCATTTTCTGGGGATTCCTGGTCACCCTGAGCAGCACCGCCATCGTCCTGAAAGCACTGGCTGAGCGCGGAGAAAGCGACAGCCTCCACGGACGATCCACGATCGGCATCCTGATTTTTCAGGACCTGGCCATCGTGCCCATGATGCTCATGACTCCCTTTTTGGGGAACCAGGGCTCGGAAGACATGGGCCGCATTCTGTTCGCCCTCGGACAATCGCTGGCGCTGGTTTTCCTGATCGTGCTGGCCGCCAGAGTTTTCGTTCCCAAACTCCTCGAGCACATCGTTCGGACCAAAAGCCGGGAACTCTTTCTCTTGACCATCGTGGTTCTCTGCATGGGGACGGCGTGGTTGACCTCACTGTTCGGGTTATCCATAGCCCTCGGCGCCTTTATCGCCGGACTCATCATCTCCGAATCGGAATACAGTCACCAGGCGCTTGCCGAGGTGCTCCCGTTTCGGGACAGCTTTAACAGCCTGTTTTTTGTCTCGATCGGCATGCTCATGGATACGCGGGTGATCCTGGAATACCCTCTTCTCATCATGACCATGGTCGGTGCCGTCGTCATCGGCAAATTCTTGACAGGAGCCGCTGCGGTATTAGCGGTCGGCGCGCCGCTTCGTTCGGCAATCCTGGCCGGGGTGGCTTTGGCGCAAGTCGGCGAATTTGCCTTTATCCTGGCCCAGGAAGGCCTCACGGCAAGTATTCTGTCCCACGAAACCTATAATATGTTTCTCGCCGTCTCGGTTCTGACCATGATCGTCACCCCGTTTTTGATTCAGTGGTCCCCCAAAATCGCGCGCCGCACGGAAGCCGTGCAACGGCTGCACCAGTGGTTGCCCGGGCGGGTCTCGCTACGCGCGGAAACGGCCCAATTCAAACTCCGGGATCACGTCATCATCGTGGGATACGGCTTGAACGGCCGCAATCTTTCACGAGTCCTTCGAGAATTCGAGATTCCCTACGTCGTTCTGGATATTCGGGGGGAAGTGGTGCAGTTGGAAATCGGGACGGGGGTTCCCATTCAATATGGCGACGCCACCAATCCGACGGTCTTGCACCAGGTCCAAATTGAAAATGCCAAAGTCCTCGTGGTCGCGATTTCCGACCCCTTTGGGGCACGGCGGATCGTCCAACTGGCCAAGAGTTTGAACCCGTCGATTCACGTCATTGTCCGAACCCGCTATCTCAAGGAACTCGAAGAATTGCACAAACTCGGAGCCAGTGAAATCATTCCCGAGGAATTTGAAACGTCGATTGAAATCTCCACCCTGGTTCTTCAATCGTTTCAAATTCCCAACCAGGTCATCCTTGGGAAGGCGGAACAAATCCGGCAGGAAGGCTATGCCCTCCTCCGCCGGGGAGAACTGCCCGAACTTGTCCACCATCTTCAGTCCGGTACGCTCGAGGACGTGGAAGTGGAAACCTGCCGCATCGATGACGATTCACCCGCGCTGGGGCAATCACTACATGAGTTGGCCATTCGCCCACGAACCGGCGCCTCCGTGATCGCCTTCATGCGCGACGGGGTCACGGAATCCAACCCTTCGGACAAAACCGTGCTTGAAGCCGGGGACGTCGTGGTCTTGATGGGTGCCAGTGATTCTATTCGTCGTGCCATCGGATTCCTCGTGGACACGAAGGTCGAATAGTCGGCAGGAAGAGTCGTCGTCACTCTTCGTCGTCTACTTCCTGCTCCGTCATCGGTGGACCAATAAAAGCCCTTGCCCGATCGGCCCACAAACGAACACCGGGGGACGCATCGTGACGCGCGGCTTCATCCAGGGTTTGCAACTCCCCGTGATCTCCGGGGTCTCCCAATTTCCCCAGTCGATAGGCAGCCTCGGTTCGCACACCCGGGTCGGCATCGAACAGGAGCCGTTCCCGAAAATCAGGGAGAACTCCACGATCGCCCAACTCACCCAACGCAGCCAGGGCGCCCTGTCGCACGGCCGGTTCCGGATCGGTCAGGGCTTTCCGTAACGCCGGATAGGCACTTCTGGCTTCAAGCTGTGCGAGCGCTTCAACCGCGGCATGACGGCTGCCGCTCTCTCCGACGGCCAACGCCTGCGTGAGTATGGCAATGACTGGTTGACGAGGGCCGATATTGCCCAACGCACGCGCGGCTGCCTGTTTGACGGATTGGTGCTGATCGCCCAATGCACCGGCGAGACGGACGGCTGCCTTGTCGTTCACGGCTTCCCCTATTTGTCCCAAGGCCCAGGCACTATATTCGCGAACTTGGGAATCGGGGTCGGATAACCCCTCAACCAAGGCCGTAGTGCCAGCGGAATGGCCGATTTTTCCGAGAGAGAGGGCCGCCGTTCGTCGCACGTCCGGGGAGGAGTCCTGAAGAAGGGTGACGAGTCGAGAAGTGACGGCTTGCGGATCCCCAACAGGGGCTTCCGCCTGACAACCTGCGCCACCGATGAGAAGGAACAGCAGCAGGACAGGCCCGGAGACTGTACGCAGGATACTTCGTTCGACCCGACTCAGGACCTGCTTGTTCAACGTCCCGTTACGTGGTTGGTGGTGGATCTTTGGGGACCGGAGGTTGTTTCGCCGCTTCAATGGACTGTTCGACTTCTTTTTGCGCCGATTCCAGTTCCGCCTGAATCGTCCGCATCTCCGGATCAATCGCGTTCCGCACGTCTGCCGTGGCTTCGCGGAAGGTGCGAAGGGTGCTCCCTAAGCCCTCTCCCAACGATTGCAGATCGTCACTGGCCGGGGCAGCCGGAGGCTTGGCGGCTTTGGCCTGCATCGCGGCACGTTGCGCCTGCACACGCTCCACGGCCTTTTTATTCACAATGGCTGCCGGGCGTTTGCCGGTTTGGGTCGTCGCAGCCGAAGGAGGAACAGGCGGATACTGTGCCATCGGTCGAGGCACTGAATTCGCGGCACGCTGTTCCATGGTCACCGGTTCAAACTGCTCTTGATAGGGAGCGGCCGGCGCAGGTCCCGTGTCGGCAGCGGGTTGGGGAGCCTGTTGAACCGTTTCGGGACTGAATCCGCCATACACCTGTGCCGCCAACGTCCCCGGGGTCCGTTCGGGCCCGGGCTGATGGGCTTGCTGCGTCACGGGTTGAGGCGTAGGCTGAGCCGTCGCATCTGCTGCTTGCACTCCTTGGGCAGCGACGGGCTGAGCCGTTGCATCAGGGGCAGGCTCGGGTAAGGCGGGCTGGGCACTCTGCTCTTCCGCGGGAGGCGGAGGAACCTCATTGACTTCCTTTTTGAATCCCTTCAGGGCTTTCCCGACTCCCTCGCCGATTTGAGGAAGCCGCCCCGCTCCGAAAATGATCAGAACAATGACCAGAATAATGATCAGTTCTGAGAATCCAAGGGTTCCGAACATCGCAATTCCTTCAGCGGATACACGCCTGCTGACTCCTTGAGTTTACTGTAAAGACCACGGTGGGACGTGTCAACCCGTTCGGCTATCATCCGAGCCGTCTCCACACGGAAGACAAGAGCCGTCCCTTGTGTTGCGTGCAACACGTGGTAAAATCGTCATCAATGTCCACCTCGTCTTCTCCAAGAATTCCCTCGTATCGAACCACGTTGTTTTTCGGGCCTGAGGTGCATGAAACCAATCCCGATATTTTCTATTGTGTGTTCAACGTCAAAAAGCGAAGTTGGAAAGGCGGGATTCAACTCGTGGTGGAGATTGAGCAACTCCATGCCTCCCGTTGCAAACGGATCCTGCACCTCGAGGCGTGGTTGGGGAACATCCTTCGCCATCTTCCGCAAGAGGACTATGACGAATATTTTCAACGGGGCCAGGATCTGTTTCTCCAATACCTGTGTCAGGAAAAATTGCAGATCGCTATCGAGGGCGGTCTCCGCCAGGAAACGACTCTGTTGTCGCACGACATACTTTCCCAGGAACTGGAGGATGCCATGCGGCAGAACGGGCATACGCTAAAAGAAACCCTGCTGGCCGAATTGGATATCCCTCCCGTGGGGGAATAGAGAGCGCCATGAACAAACCAATCATTGGGGTCACGCCGGATTTTAATGCCGGCGATCGCCAGGACATGGGCGGCAAGGAGCCGACCTACTTTCTGCGAGCCCGTTACATGAGGGCCATTGAAGAGACCGGAGGCATTCCCGTGGTGTTGCCTCTGTTGTCGAACAGGGCCGAATGGCGTCAGATGGTGGCCCACGTGCACGGGCTCCTTGTCACGGGAAGCGGGTCCGATCTGGCACCCGAATTATACGGGGAACGACAACGGCACAAGTTTGCTCGCATGAGCCGCGAGCGGGCGACCATGGAACTGGGGATCGCCAAAGTGGCGTACCAGGCCGATGTGCCCATGTTGGGCATTTGCGGCGGCATGCAATCCATCAACGTCGCCCTCGGCGGCACGCTGTATCAGGACATTGCGGCTCAACTCAGTACCCCTCTTGACCACCTTTCCGCCCGTTCGGCGACAAAGACGACGCATACCGTGCAGATCGCACCGGGTTCCCTATTGCGCCGTATTGCCGGAAAAGCTCGCGTGGAGGTGAACAGCTCCCACCACCAATCGGTCAAGGAGGTGGCCCCGAACCTTCTCCAAACCGCCGTTGCCCCTGACGGCGTCATCGAAGCCATTGAAGCCCCGGACCGCGCATTTTTCTTAGGAGTCCAATGGCATCCGGAATTCCTTTACGACCGGGATCCCATCCAATGGCGTCTCTTTTCTGCATTAATCCGGGCTGCCAGGAAGTGTGCCGACGGGCGAAAAGCGAGGAAGTCGGGTTACGCATCGCTAACCTGACCTACAGGGATAGAAGCCGTGCTCGTCGCTTGTCACTGTTCACTCATTCGTTGCCAGAATGAAGGGTAATCATAAGAGGAGAACCAAGAAAGAAGGGCTTCCCCTTGGTAAGAGAAGGACGGGTGGGGTCGAACCCCAGATATTTGTAGCCGCGCCATCGCCGACGGGTTACGGCACGAGTGAAGCTCGAAAGCTGCCCCGCCTCCTCAACTGGCTGTGACCGGGGAATTAGGTACGGCGGGATTCTGTCCCGCCACTTCAAAGCCCATGTCTGTGATCATTCGTTCGACCTCCTGGCCGGGTTGTCCCGGTGTCGTCAGATAGCCGTTCACGAACAGCGAGTCCGCCACGTACAGGGCCATGGGTTGCAGGGACCGGAGATTGAATTCCCGCCCCCCCGCCGCGCGCAACTCTCTTTGCGGATGGATAAAGCGAAACAGGCAGAGGATTTTCAGGCACCGTTGCGGGGTCAGGTGTCCAGCGTCGGCCAAGGGGGTTCCCGGAATCGGGTGCAGCATGTTCAACGGGATCGAGTCGGGGTTGACGTCCTTGAGGGCAAGGGCGAGATCCACGAGATCCTCGTCGGATTCTCCCATGCCGACGATCCCGCCCGAACACAGTTCCAGGCCCGCGGCTCGTGCATTTCGTAAGGTAGTCATCCGATCCTGATACGTATGGGTCGTGCAGATAGAGGAGTGATAGGCTTCACTCGTGTTCAGGTTGTGGTTGATGCGATCCACCCCGGCGGCTTTGAGTCGTCTGGCCTGGGGTTCGGTGAGGAGTCCCAGGGAGCAGCAGACCTGCATCGGGAGTTCCCGTTTGATCCGTGTCACCGCCGAGGCGATGTCGTCCACTTCCTTTTCGAGAGGACTTCTTCCGCTGATCACCACGCAATACCGTTCCGCCTTGGCCTCATGGGCTTGGCGGGCGGCCTTGAGCATTTCCTCCGGGGACACCAACGCATAGCGGTCGATCGGGGCCGTGGAGATACTGGACTGCGAACAATAATGACAATCTTCCTGGCAGGCGCCGCTTTTGGCGTTGAACAACATTTGAATGGTGACTTTTCGGCCAAAGTGGGCATGACGAATCGTATACGCGGCATTGACAAGGGGCAAAAGGCTGGCGTCGTCGGTTTGAAGCAGTCCCAGGCCTTCTTCACGGGTGACCGAATGGCCTTGCAGGACCTGTTCCGCGAGAACGTCGAATCGAGTCATTCGCTTACTCCCTTTGTGCCATACGAGGTGGTTGAAAAAAATGGGGTTAGCTGGCTTGAGGAACCATCTTCGTGGGTGGTTCCGACAACAGGTGCCCAAGGGCCTGCAAGTCATATTCCGTCGGCGGGATTTGCGGGGCGTCTCTCCACATGTTCTCGATGCCGTAATAGATACGGCTCTCTTCCCGGAACACATGAACGATGATGTCCCGATAATCGAGAAGGATCCAGTTTGCCGCGGTTTCTCCCTCTATCGTGCCGTGGTTCCCGAACCGATGCGCCATTTCCTGCCGGATGGCCTCGGCAATGGCTTTGACCTGTCGTCCTGAATTTCCGGAGCAAATGACAAAATAGTCGGCAATCGAGGTGAGGTGTCCTATTTGCAGGACCATGACGTCGGAGGCTTTTTTATCAAGGGCGATTCCTCCGATGAGCAACGCTTTGCGTTTGACGTCTGAAATAGGGCGGCTCCTTAACGCGGGACGTACAAGTTGTGTCGGATTATATAAGAATGGACTGGGGGTGGCAACCAGTCTGTGACGTCCGCACCCTTCCGGATTCGTTCTCGAACCGCGGACGAGGAGACCCCACACGGATCGATCCGCAGCAACGTGACCGTGGCCTGTGGGCCGAGGGGGAGATCCAGGCGGCGTTGATGACCGTCGTCCAGACGGTGCAGTTGCTCGCCCGGCAGGGAAGGCAACAGCGCCAGCGAGGCCACTCGGGAAAAGGGGACGTCCGGCCGCGACAGCACGAGAAAGTTCGTCAAGGTCAATAAGGTGTCGGCCGATTTCCATCCCGCAATTTCGAGAAACGCATCCAGACCGATGATAAACCAGAGTTCACCTTTCACGGTTTCCCGAAGCGTTCGTAACGTATCGATGGTATAGGATGTATCCGGCGCGCTGGCCTCCACGTCGGAGACCGTGAAGTCCGGCAGATCCGCGACGGCGTGTTGCACCATGTTCAATCGATGGTGCGCCGGGGCCAATAATTCACCCGACTTGTGGGGTGGAGCGCCCGAAGGGATGAAGATGACCCGGTCGAGCGCCAACGCTTCCTGCGCTTGCCTGGCTATCGACAGGTGACAGTTGTGAACGGGGTCGAATGTCCCACCCAGTAAACCAATTCGAGTGAAAGGGGAATCGCTCACCGCGTCACGAAGAAGGATCGAGGATGAGGCCGTCAGACCAACAGCGCAAGGTTGTCCCGGTGGATGACTTCTTCATATTCGTGAGTGCCTGCCTCATGGGCGATCTCCTGGGTTCGACGTCCCTTGATCCCGGCGACGACGTCCGAGGAAAAATTCACCAATCCCTTGGCAAACTCTTTCCCATCCGCATCCAGGCAAGAAACCGCATCGCCTGCCGCGAACGTTCCCTTCACTTCGACGATCCCGGAAGGCAGCAGGCTTTTCCCCCGGCTGGTGAGCGCCGTGACGGCTCCGGGATCCAGCACGAGTTGTCCCTTTGGTCGGAGCGTATAGGCGATCCAATGCTTGCGGCTGGGCAGTTTCCGGCCTTGGGAAAAGAACAGGGTGCCCCCTTCGGACCCGGTAAGGACGCTCGGCAGCAGGCCCGGGGTTTCACCGTTGAGCAACAACGTCGGGACCCCGAATTGCCGGGCCAGTTTTGCCGCCTGTATTTTCGTCACCATGCCTCCGCGGCTTTCCTGGCTTTGCGAAGTGTTCGCTCCTTCTTCGATATCGGGGGTAATCTCCGTCACGTGTGAAATCAACGTGGCCTCCGGATCGCGCCGTGGGTCCCGGGTGAACAGCCCGTCGACGTCTGAGAGGATAATGAATAGGTCCGCATCGACCAGATGCGCGACCTGTGCCGCGAGGGTGTCGTTGTCGCCGAAACGGATCTCGTCCACCGACACGGCGTCATTTTCATTGATGATGGGAATCACCTCCAACTGGAGCAACGTCGTGAGGGTGTGCCGGGCATTGAGAAAACGTTTGCGATCGGCCAGATCTTCATGCGTGAGCAACACCTGGGCGATTTGTTGCCCTGCTTCCTGGAAACAGGATTCATAGGCGTGTATGAGACAACTCTGGCCGGCTGAAGCCGCGGCCTGTTTCAAGGGGAGCGTTTGCGGATAGGACTTGAGGCCGAGTTTCCCGATGCCTGCCACGATGGCGCCTGACGACACCAGGATGATTTCCCGGTTTTCCTGCTTGAGCCGGGCGATTTCACCGGAGAGGCGTTGAACGTGGTCGAGGCGCAATCCCGCCGACCGGGCGGCCAGGATACTGCTCCCGATTTTAATGACGAGCCGTTTGGCGTGTGGGAGGATGAGATCTCTCATGCGGCTTCGATTTCATGAAGGTGTTGCCCGATAAACGCGCGTAAGGCGTCGAGCCCTTCACGCGTGGCTGAGGAAATCGGGAGAAAGTTCATCCGGCGTTCCTGGCAATAGCGCTGGATCTCGCGGTGACGTTGCCCGTTACCCTGGCTGTCGACTTTGGTCCCGACCACGGCAAAGGCACGCTGCCCCAGGGTGTGATCGAATGCGGAGAGCTCTTCCTGCAACACGTGCAACGTGTTGACGGGATCATCCGTGGTCCATTCGGAAATATCGATCAGATACAACAGGAAACGCGTCCGTTGAATGTGCTTGAGAAATTGATGTCCCAGGCCCTTGCCCTTATGGGCGCCTTGAATGAGTCCGGGAATGTCGGCCATGACGAAACTGTCGTACTCGCCCCAGGGGACGACTCCCAAATTCGGTTGCAGGGTCGTGAAGGGGTAATCGGCAATTTCCGGTCGAGCGGCTGAGAGCGTGGAAATCAACGTGGACTTTCCGGCGTTCGGGAACCCCACGAGCCCGACGTCCGCCAGGAGTTTCAGTTCCAGGTCGAGCTGCAACTCTTCGCCGGATACTCCTTCCCCAAACGTCCGCGGCGCCCGGTTCGTGGAGGTCGCGAATCTGGCGTTGCCTTTCCCGCCCTTGCCTCCCACGGCCACGATGGCGCATTGCTCGGGTGTCACCAGATCCGCCAGGAGGTCGTGGGTGTCCGCACGTTTGATCACGGTGCCGACCGGTACGGCAATCGTCACGTCTGAGCCGGAACGTCCGTGGCGATTGGCTTTTTGCCCGGGGGCGCCGGACTCGGCCTCATAATGACGCCGGTACTTCAGGTCGAGCAACGTCGTCATGCGGGTCGACGCCGTGACCACGACGTTCCCGCCGTTCCCGCCGTCACCGCCGTCCGGGCCGCCGAGGGGGACGAATTTCTCCCGCCGGAAACTGCAGCCGCCGTTTCCGCCGTTGCCGGACCGGACAAAAATTCTTGCGTGGTCGATAAACATGAGGCACCACGAATGTCATAGGAAAGCAGGGAAAGAAAGAGCCCGGGGAGGAAGATGAGTCGTTTATGTTGAGGGATACACGCTGATCTTGCGTCGCGCTTCCCCTCCCTCGAATTTCACGATTCCGGAAATTTTGGCAAAGAGGGTATGATCCTTGCCCATCCCGACGTTATAGCCGGGATGAAACTTGGTGCCTCGTTGGCGTATGAGAATAGTGCCCGGTTGAACCCGTTCGTCGGCGTATCGCTTGACTCCCAAATATTGAGGATTACTGTCGCGTCCGTTTCGAGATGAGCCGCCGCCTTTTTTATGTGCCATGCCCGGTCCTTCTCCTACCCGTTACCCCGTGACGATGTCATCGACGCGGAGTTGGGTGAATGCTTGACGATGCCCGCGGGTTTTCCGGTAGTTTTTTCTTCGTTTCTTCTTGAACACCGTGATCGATCGGCTTCGGCCGTTCCGGATGACCGTGGCTTGCACGTGAGCCCCTTCGACAATCGGTTGTCCCGCCAGGGGCTCTTCATCCGTCGAAATGAATCGAATGGGCTTCAATTCAACGGTCTGCCCGATTTCGGCGTGAAGCGACTCGACCTGAAGGACCGAGCCTCGCTCGACCCGATATTGTTTTCCGCCGGTTTCCAAGATCGCGTACATGAGTGCGTTATCCTTTCACTGCCAGCACGTTTATCATGTCCCCGAAGAAAGTGTCAAGGCGTGATGGCGGACTGAACCAGCCGGATTGACAGGCTGAGCCCCCCTCGCTATAAGCTATAAGTATGGGGTTGTATTTCCGGCAACGGAGCCGAGAGCAGAAAGGGGAGTCATGGTGACGCCGAGTGAAAAAATCTGGATGGATGGAACCTTCGTGAATTGGGACGAAGCCTCCGTCCACGTGTTGACGCATTCCTTGCATTACGGCTTGGGAGCCTTCGAAGGCATTCGTTGTTACCGGGGAAAAGGCGGATCGATGATTTTTCGCTTGAAGGAGCACGTGGACCGGTTGTTCGAGTCGGCGCATATTGTGATGATGAAGGTCCCCTACAGTCGCAAGGACGTGTTCGAAGCCATCGTGGAGACGGTTCGGATCAACAAACTGGAATCCTGTTATATCCGTCCCTTGCTGTACGTGGGGTATGGGGAAATGGGACTGTATCCCGGGAATAATCCCGTCAAGCTGGCAATTGCTGCCTGGCCGTGGGGCACTTATCTGGGAGAGGACGCCCTGGTGCATGGAATCCGGGCCAAGGTGTCATCGTTCACCCGCCACCACGTGAACGTTTCCATGACCCGCGCAAAAGTCTCCGGGTACTACGTGAATTCCATCTTGGCCAAATGTGAAGCGAAGAACGCGGCATACGACGAGGCCATTCTCCTGGATACCGAAGGCTACGTGGCCGAGGGGACCGGAGAAAACGTGTTCATCGTGTCGAGGGGCATGCTCAAGACCACTCCCTTGACCTCCATCCTGGAAGGGATCACTCGTCATTCCATCCTGGAGTTGGCCCGGGAGAACAATATCCCGGTGGTTGAAGAACGGTTTACCCGGGACGCGTTGTATGTGGCCGATGAAGTATTCCTCACGGGAACGGCCGCCGAAGTGGCGCCGGTTCGGGAAATCGACGACCGTCAGATCGGAACCGGAAAACGGGGACCCGTCACGGATCTCCTCCAGAAAGCCTTCTTCGACATCGTGAAGGGCGAAGACGAGTCCCATGCCCATTGGCTGACGCCGGTGTAAGCCGCCTGCTTGTCCCTTTCGGTCATCCCCACGCCCCCTTCCGTCATTCCCGACATTCTTAATCGGGAATCCAGGGTCCTTGCCTTTTCCCACGTAGTCGTAGCGCGCCATCCCATGGCGCCACGTCCAGGCGCCTGCGGGCGTGGCTGCGCCGCAGTCCTGTTTCTGATATGGCGGCGAGGACTGTCTGAGCGAAGCGAGTTCCGCAGCCCACGCCATAGGGACTGCGGCAAAGGCACCCGAAGGGCCACGCCCGGGCGCCAATGGTTTTGGGTCCTTTTGCCGAAACAAAAGGACTTCGTCGTGTGGGGGCGAAACCCCGCAAGCTCTTCCTCTTTCAGGGAAAACTCAATGGGCCGAGGAGGGGGGCTTGGACGAGTCGGCGGGGGCTCCGGATGCGTCGGGAGACGCCGATTCAAGAGGGGCTTCCGTGTTTTCCGGAGCGGCGGAGGTGGCTCTGCCGGAGGTGGTAGGAACGTCGATCACCGAAGACGCGACGTTCTCATTTCTGGAAAGTAACGCCAGGCTGAGCGAGGTCACCATGAAAATTATGGCCGCGCCCACCGTGATCTTGCTGAGAAACGTCCCGGGACCGCGACTGCCGAACACCGTCTGGCTGGATCCGCCGAACGCCGCGCCGATTTCGGCACCCTTCCCGGCCTGAAGCAGGATCGCGGCAATCATCAGAAAACAGACGATGAGATGGAGAATGACGGTAGCGGTATACATAAATGTTTCTTTGACGGCCTTTCTGCAACGAGTTTAGGAGGCCAATTGACAGATCTTAGCAAAGCCTTCTGGATCAAGACAAGCTTTTCCTACGAGTGCCCCGTCAATCTCATCCGACCCGAAGAGTTCAGGGGCATTTTCAGGGGAAACGCTTCCTCCATACACGATTCTCGTTCGTTGTCCGATGTGCGGCCATTCCACGTTCAGGATCGAGCGAAGAAAGGCGTGCATCTCTTCAATGTGCCGGACCGTGGCGGCGTAGCCGGTGCCGATGGCCCAAACCGGCTCATAGGCAATGGCGAGCCCCGTCATCTGCTCGGGAGGAACGTCGCGTAACGCCCGGAGCAGTTGGTCTTTGACCACGTCTTGAGTATGACCGGCCTGTCGTTCTTCCAGGGTTTCTCCCACGCAAAGGATGGGAGCGAGATCATGCTGCAAGGCGGATTTCAGCTTGTTGTTGACGAGTGCGTCGGTTTCCCCCAGGAGTCGCCGGCGTTCCGAATGCCCGACGATGACCCACTGGCACCCCACGTCTTTCAACATGCGTCCGGAAACCTCACCCGTGTACGCCCCCTCGTCATTCCAGGACAGGTCCTGCGCGCCCAGCTTGAACGGATCATCGGCGTGGAGCATTTGCTGGATGCCGTACAGAGCGGTGAATGGGGGAATGAGCAGGATCTCCACGGAGACGTCATGAGTCAGGGCCTGCCGGAACCGGTGGACAAACTCGACAGCCTCGGCCGTCGTTTTGTGCATTTTCCAATTGCCTGCGATGAGTCGGGGGTTCACGAAAGCGGTGGCCGTAAGAGATCAGGGTAAAGAGATTAGGGAAAAAAGGAGGTTGCGGATCCTTTACCTGGCCGGCAGGGCCGCCAGGCCGGGCATGTTCCCCCCTTCCAACAAGGTAAGCGCCGCACCACCCCCCGTTGAAATAAACGACATGCTGTCGGTTTCGCCGGCGCGGTGGATGGCCAGGGCGGTCGAGCCGCCTCCGACGATCGTCAGGGCATAGGCATTGGCGACGGCGTGGGCCATGGCCTGGGTGCCCCGGGCAAAGGCGTCCCGTTCGAACAGGCCCATGGGTCCGTTCCAGAGAATGGTCTTGGCGTTTTCCACGGCCGCGGAAAAGAGTTTGACGGAGGCCGGGCCGATATCCAGTCCGTACCAGCCTTCGGGAATCTCCTGGATGGGCACGATTTTCGTTTCGGCCCCGGGGTCCAGGCTGGCAGCCACCACGCAATCCACCGGAAGATAAAATTTGATGCCCTGCTCGATGGCGCGGTCGTACACGCCCTTGGCGAAATCCAGCATCTCGTCTTCGACCAGGGACCGGCCGATTTCCAGGTTCATGGCTTTCAGAAACGTGAACGCCATGCCGCCGCCGATAATGACTTTATCGACTTTATTTTCGAAGTTCTTGATGACCCCGATTTTGCCCGACACCTTCGCGCCGCCCAGCAGGGCCACGAAGGGACGGACGGGATTTTCCACGGCCCCCTCCAGGTACTCCACTTCCCGTTTCATCAAATAGCCGGCCGCGGAGGTCTTGATGTACAGGGGGATGCCCGCGGTGGAGGCGTGGGACCGGTGCGCGGTCCCGAACGCATCATTGATAAAGACGTCACCCAGCGAGGCCAGTTCCGAAGCAAAATCTCTGTCATTGGCTTCCTCGCCGGGATAAAACCGGAGATTCTCCAGCAGCATGACGTCGCCGGGCTGCAGTTGGCTCGCGAGGTTCTTGACGTTCGGGCCCATGCAGTCGGGCGAGAACGTCACGTCCTTGCCCAACAGGCGCTTCAGGCGTTTGGCCACCGGGGCCAGGCTGAGCTCCGGGCAGACCGCGCCCTTGGGCCGTCCCAGGTGGGAACACAGGATCACGCTTCCCCCTTCGTCGACCACGTGGTTGATCGTGGGAATCGCCGCGCGGATCCGGGAGTCGTCCGTAATCTTCCGGTCCTCGTCGAGCGGCACGTTGAAATCGACGCGGATGATGACCCGCTTTCCCTGCAGATCGACTTGGTCAATGGTTTGTTTGGTAATGTGCATGAAAGTCCTGAATCACTGCTTCGAAGCCAAAAACTTCACCAGATCCCTCAACCGGCACGAATACCCCCACTCGTTGTCGTACCAGGCAAACACCTTGACGAACCGGCGATTCATGACCGTCGTAAGCGGAGCATCGACAATCGCCGAATAGGAACTCCCATTCAAATCGATGGAGACGATGGGATCTTCGGAATACCCCAGCAGGCCGTTGAGCGGGCCTTCGGCGGCCTTGGCAAAGGCGGCATTGACCGCGGCGACATCGCAATCCCGTTCGGTTTCCACGCCCAAATCGATCAGAGAAACATTGGGGGTGGGGACGCGAATGGCGACTCCGTCGAGCTTGCCCTTCAGTTCGGGGATGACCAAGTGCAAAGCTTTGGCCGCACCGGTCGAGGTTGGGATCATCGAGAGTCCCGCGCTTCTGGCGCGCCGCAGGTCCTTATGAGGTAGATCCAGGAGTTGCTGGTCATTGGTATAGGAGTGGATGGTCGTCATGTAGCCGTGGTCGATGCCGAAATTTTCGAGCAGGACTTTGGCGACCGAGGCCAAACAGTTGGTCGTACAGGACGCATTAGAGATGACGTGGTGAGACTTGGGATCATACGTTTGTTCGTTCACCCCCAACACGACCGTGAGGTCGGCGTTTTTGCCCGGAGCCGAGATCACCACACGGGGAGCGCCGGCTGACAAATGTTGGCTCGCGCCTTCCCGGTCGGTGAAACGACCTGTGGCTTCTACGACTAGGTCGATTCCCAGATCTTTCCAGGGTAATTGCTTGGGGTCCCGTTCGGCGAAGACGTTGATGGGTTGGTTGTCGACAAGCAGGTGATCGTCTCTGGCTTCAACCGTGCCCTGGAATCGGCCATGGATTGAGTCGAAGGCCAGCAGGTGACTCAGGGTTTTCGAGTCGGTCAGATCGTTGATGCCCGCCACGTGAATATCAGGGTCGCCCAACGAGGCTCGAAAAAAGTTTCTCCCGATACGTCCAAACCCGTTGATTCCGACACGAGTAGCCATAACTGTCCTGCTTGTGAACTGGTTAAAAATCCGTAAGGCGAGGGGAAAACTACATAATACGTTCAGGAGGTGATGAAGTCAACGGTCGATCAGGATTCGGGGGCATATCAGACTCGGACAGGCCGCCACTCCGCCACATCTTGAGTGGACCATATGCTATCCAAAGCCTGCTGAAATCATCTTCAAAAGAAAGGGGTTAGACCGAAATTTTCATGGCTTCCTTGACCTCTTCGAGGGTCTGGCGGGAGATTTTGGAAGCACGGTCGCATCCGTCCCGGGCCACTTCGTCGAGCTTGGCGGGATTGGCTTCGAGCGAGCTGCGAGCCTCCCAAATGGGCGAGAGTTGCGCCACCACGCGGTCCGCCACGAATTTCTTGCAGTCGATGCAACCGATTTTTGCCGTGCGGCATTCTTCGTTCACCTGGTCAATGACCGTCGCGTCGGAATAGATCTTGTGGAATTCAAACACCGGGCAGATCTCGGGGTTTCCCGGGTCGGTTCGCTTTACCCTGGCCGGGTCGGTGACCATGGTCTTGAGGGTTTGCCGTACCGTGGGTTCGGGGTCTGACAGATTAATCGTGTTCCGGTAACTCTTGCTCATTTTGCGACCGTCGGTCCCGACGACTTTGGGAAATTCCGTGAGCAGTTCCTTGGGTTCCACCAGTACAGGGGTATAGAGACTGTTGAACCGGCGGGCGATTTCGCGTGTCAGTTCCAGGTGGGGGAGTTGGTCCTTGCCGACCGGCACGGCATCGGCTTTGTAGAGCAGGATGTCGGCGGCTTGCAGGACGGGATATCCCAAGAACCCGTGCGTGGAGAGGTCGCGTCCCTCCAGTTGTTCCTGCTTTTCCTTATACGTCGGATTGCGTTCCAACCACGAAACCGGAGTCAACATCGAGAGGAGTAATTGCAACACGGCGTGTTCCGGCACGTGGGATTGGATGAAGACCGTGGACCGTTCGGGATCGATTCCAGCCGCGAGCCAATCGATCAGCAATTCCCGGACGTAGGTCGTGACGAGGCCGGTGTCTTCGTAATTGGTGGACAGCGCGTGCCAATCCGCCACAAAGAAGAAACACGTATGATCTTCCTGGAGGGTCTTCCAGTTCGTGAGGGCTCCCAAATAATTACCGAGGTGCAGGCGCCCGCTGGGCTGCATGCCGCTTAACACGCGCATCGTTCACTCCTTCACAAGCAGTTACAACACCAGCCTCGAAAGAATAGATCCGGTCATGAATTGGAAGATTGTCCCGATAAAGCCGCTGACCACGTGAATCCGTGAATCGAAAAAGAGCAGGCCGAGAATAATCAGCATGCCGTAGGGTTCGAGCCGGCTGAGCAGGACGGCCGGTTTGAGCGGCAGGCTGCTCAGCAGGATCCGGCCTCCGTCGAGCGGGGGAATCGGCAGAAGATTGAACGCAAAGAGCAGGGTGTTGATGATGATCGAAAACAGGGCCATTGCGACCAGCGGCAACAGGAGCATCCCCAAGAGGTCGGTTCTCGGGGTGACTCCCGGCTGGGGAGGCCAATTCTCCTGGAGCGTCGGATCGATGGTGAGCAGGACGTGCAACAGGATCCCGCTCAGGATGGCCAGCACGAAATTCATCGCTGGCCCGGCGGCCGCCACGAGGGCCATGTCGCGTCGGGGGTTGCGTAAGCGGCCCGGTGTCACGGGAACGGGTTTCGCCCAGCCGAACAGGAACCCACCCGGCATCAGCAGGCAGAGCAGGGGCACGATAATGGTGCCGAACCGGTCGATGTGGACGAGCGGATTAAGCGTCAACCGGCCGTGCTCCCGGGCCGTGCCGTCTCCGTAATAATTGGCGACCCAGCCGTGCGCATACTCGTGCAGGACCACGGCCAGCATCAGCGGCAGGATCACGTAGGACAAGGTATGAAGGAATTGGACCATAATGCGGAACGCCGGAACCTCAATCCAGTTGGATGAAACGACCGTGTTGAACCTGGATCATATACACTTTACGGGTGAGGATGCCACCCTCATCGAATTTTTCCAATCCGCCCAGGGTGGGAAGATCGTGCCGGACAAAAAGTTGCATGCGGACGTCGGGGCCGGTCGTCGCCCCGCGGCGGATCGCGTCGAGGACCACGCGCATGGCATCGTAGGCCTGGAGCGCAAAAATCGAAGGCTCGGCCCGAAACCGTTCACGATAGGCGGTGATAAAACGCCGGATGGCCGGATCGGCGGTGTCAAGGAACAGGGCATCCCCGAACAGTCCCCCCTCGATGGAACTGCGCCCCCATTTCAAGAGATTGGGGTGGTTCCAGGTATTCGTCCCCAACAAGGGCACGTTCATATCGAAAAAAGCGAGTTGCGCGGCAAGAAAGGCCACGTCGGTCGGATGGCCGGGGAGAAACAGGGCATCGAAGCCCGGGGTATACACCAGCGGCACATCTTCATCTGTCTGCCCGTCCTCCGGCGTCGGGTCCTCCGTGACGGGATTGTGCTCCGGATCGACCGGCTCCTCGGGTGTCAGGGGCAACATTTCTCCATCGAGGCTCAGATCCGTCTCTTTGAGACGGGTGATTTGAACCGACGCATCGGTCGTCCCCGGTTCATACCCCTCGGCGGCAATCACCGTCCCTCCGTTTCGAGCCACGGCCTGTTGAAAAAGGTGATGCAAGTGCCGGCCATGAGGCGTCTGAGGAGCCAGGATACAAAAGCGGGTATACCCGAAATGCTGCACGGCATAGTCCACCAGACGGTTGATCTGGAGGGAAGGTGTCATGGCCGTGCTAAACCAATATCGTCCGAACTGCTTGACGTCCGGCAGGGTCGCCGTGGGGGTGACGAACGGCACGCCCGCGAGGTCCGGGGTATCGGCCAGGAGTTGCACCTCCCGGGCCAACAAGGGGCCGATCAGGGCAATGGGGGAAAAGTCGTCGAGCAGGGACGAAAGCTCGCGGCGAAACCGGGCGGCCGGCAGGACGCTGTCCTTGACCACGAGCCCCACGGCGTTCGGGCCCCAAAAGGCCTCCGCCTCGTCCAGGGCCAGACGCACGCCGTTGAACGCCTCGGTCCCGAAGGGCTTCAGGGTTCCCGAAAAAGGCAGGGCTGCGGCAACGACATGGCGATGGGCTTTGATCCCGACCACGGCGGTACGCAGAAGCGCGGTCGCGGTGTGAGCATAGGGATGATCGGGAAAGCGGTGCAGGAAAGCGCGGATATCCCGTTCGGCCAACGTCTCCTCCCCCCGTGACTGACGGAGTTCGATGAGACGGATCAAGGCCAGGTCGCCGGGATACGTGCTCGAAAAGGCATCCAGGACCTCGCCGAGCGATTGGTCGTCCATCCGGTGCAGGATGAGATTTTGCACGTAGTCCCGGAGATCCCGTCGTGCGTCTTCACCTGCTTGTTCGGCATGAATCAAGGCGGTGTGAATCGCCTGCAGGGACTCACCGTTCGACTCGTACGCGAGGCACAAGCGATGGAGGGCTTCGGCCCGCAGCGTTTGGTCCGGCGTCAGATCCAGGACCCGGGACAGGATGGGAATGGCACGGCCGGGTTGTTGCAATTCGGTATACAGGGTGCCCAGCCGCAATCGGGCCTCGTGGGCCAGCCGAGAGCCCGGATATTCTTCCAGAAATTGTTCAAGGGTGACGATGGCCTGGCTGTCCTGACCCTGAGCCTCCAGGGCTTCGGCGTGCAAAAAAGTGAATTGCTCAATGAAGGCGGGCGGCTCGGATCGATCGAGAAACCGTTCGATCAGTTGCACCGCCGCTTCACCGTGTTCCTGTCCGAGTTCGACCCTGATTTGGGCGAGGGCCTGCTCCTCGGTCAGTGGCAGGGGCGGCTCCCCGGCCGGTGGAGCGGACAAAAACTGGGCAAGGGCCGCCCCCGGCCACAAACTGACGGTGAGGAGGAGGAACCGGAGAAGCGTGGAGGAAAAAGAAGCCGCGGCGACGATCATGAGACATTGTTACGCATTGTGGTATATAAAGCCAGGGTCGAAGACTGTCAAGAAAGACCGGACAGGTTTGCTCCCTCTCCCCTGGCGGGAGAGGGCTGGGGTGAGGGGGCAACAAACCAAGAAGAACGGAACCGCGCATGAATGACGAGCCGACGACGCAACCGTGGCGCATCGAGGACCTGATCGACCAGTACCTGACCAATTTGCGAGTCGAGGGCGGCGTCGCCGACAATACCGTCCGGGCCTACCGGCGCGACCTGGAGAAACTGCAAGCCTACTTGGCGTTGCAGGGCAAGACCGATCCCCTGGACGTCCCACCGCATTTGACCGGGTTTCTGAATCACCTGCGCGCGCAACAATTGTCTCCGGCCTCGGTGTCCCGGTGCCTGGCGGCCATCCGGGGGTTTTACCGGTTTCTCAGTACGGAGCACGGGGCCCCCGAAGTGCTGTCACAATTACCCGGGGCGCCGAAACAATGGGCCAAACTGCCCAAGACGCTCTCCGAATCCGAGGTCACGGCCTTGTTGGAATTGCCGGTCGGACAAGGCCTGGAAGAAATTCGGGATGCCGCCATGGTGGAGTTGATGTACGCGGCGGGGCTCCGGGTGTCAGAATTGATCTCGCTGCCCCTGTCGGCGGTCAACGTGGAAGTGGGGTACGTGCAAGCCACCGGAAAACGCGACAAACAACGCATGGTGCCCATCGGCGAGGTCGCGCGCCGGAAGCTGGTGGCCTATTGCCGGGAAGTACGGCCGGCTTTGCTGAAAGGTCGATCGACGCCGGCATTGTTCGTGACGAGGCGGGGGGCGGCAATGACGCGCCAGAGCTTTTGGATCATTCTCCGGGGGCGGGCGTTGCGAGCCGGCATTCACAAACCGATCTCGCCGCACATGCTGCGCCATTCGTTTGCCACGCATCTACTGGATCACGGCGCCGATTTGCGCGCCGTGCAAATGATGCTGGGCCACGTCAACATCGCCACCACCCAAATCTATACGCACGTGGAGCACAAGCGGCTGAAGCAGGTCCATGACGACCGATTCCCCCGCAAACGCCGCCGCGCGCGCCCCGGTGAAACGGCCTCCCAGGATTAGGCTCCAAGGCATTAGGGACGGCACAGGGGCCATCCCCTACGTTGCAAATAAGAAATGCCCTGTGGCAGGCTTGATTCGCTGAATCTCTACGTACGATCAGTCCGCCTGAAGGAGGAAAAGGATGAAGTTTAAGCGACAGGTCCATTACGTCAAAGGGGTCTTTGTCTGTCCCAAATGCAATCAAACCTTTGTTCAGGAACGATGGGTCGAAGAGTGGCGCGTTCGCTGTCATCGCTGCGACTATAACGGCACCCTCACCCATGTTTCCGTCGAAGAACACATGGAAGAAGAAACCGAGCGTATGTAACCATCGCGGCTGTGGCCCACGGCCTCCACGCGGCGCGCGGGTTGTTCCCGTTCCCTTCCGGTGTTTTTCTCACGATTCCATCCATGTCTGTTTCTGTTGCCATCTGTGGTTGTTCCGTTGTCTTGCACTCGCGGGTGCCAGCCGGCCGGTCATGGTGCCGGTGGCGCAGTGGAACCCGATGAAATGAACCAATGTGATGAGCGAACTTCCTGACCATTTTCAGTGGACCGTGTATTGGGAGCGTGAGTACACGACCGCCATTGCCCCGGAACGGTTGAAGCTCGATTTCCATCCCCACCGGCCGTTGATGACCAACATGCCGTTGCACGAGCAGCGGGAACTGGCCGCCGGGGGGTACAAGGTGCTTCCGGATGATTGCGGGCCGGTGCGCATGGTGGGCCAGTACGGGTGGCTGGTCCGGTGTCCTGTGGACTGCAAGATTCGCCGGACGAAAGACGGATTAAAATGGCAGGCGCCTGAAATCCGTCCCGAAGAACGGCTGCTGGGCTACAAATCCTTTTCCGGGAGGTACGTGGACACGATTTTGAACAGCGGCTATGCCAAACTCTGTTGTGGCATCCGGTTCTATTACCCCAAGCAGATCGGCATTATGCTGAAGGATATCCCCAACCATTTCTATCATTACCCGGAACGCACGTTTTCCGTCTGGGAAGGGATCAAATCACAGGAATACAAGCTCACGCCCAATTTGTACGACTTCCTTCCGGATTACGACGCGTTTGTGGCCAACGTGCTCCTGCAATTGGAAAAACCCACGACGCTGAAACGCGGCGATCCCGTCGCCCTGGTGGTTCCGGTCCTCCTCCCCAAGCAGTTTCGGTTGGAGGAACTGACTCCCGACCGGAAACAAGTCGGACCGCCGCGGTAAATTCGCCCCCACGCGGCGTGACGTGAGGACGGTATCCGTTCGGAAATCGTTGCCGGTCGACCCCTCCTGACCCTTCTTACAAAGAAAGGGAAGGAAAAGGCAGAAGTGGTCAACGAATGGCGGAATACGTATCTGGCCGACGTTGGGGAATTGTTACGGGACGATACCGGCAATCTCCTTCGAGCCGTCGCGGCGTATCATGCCGGGCCTGAGGCGGTGCACCGTTGGATTACCAAGATTGGAGATCGAGGTCTGGATGCATTCGTCGACCTGATTTTCTATAGGGAAACCCGTGGGTACGTGAAGCCAGTGCTTACAACCTATCGTATCGATCATGCCCTACAGGCCACAACATGTAGCGCTCTTTCTCTTGACAGGGCCTGTTAAAGAATTTATTTTAGCCGTACTTGCCCGGTTGCCGCGAAGGAGGTTGTCCCGATGAGTCTCGAAAAAATGGAAACATTGGAGGTTCGAGTCCGTGACTTGGTGGAGTTGGTCCACGAATTAAAGCAGGCGAATGGGTCGCTTCAACAACAGTTGAATTTGGTTCAAGAAGATTTGTCGAGGCAAAAGGCCCAGGCCTGCGAGTGGGAAGAAGAGCGCGTGCATATCAAGGAACGCATTGAAAAGGTGCTGGAGCAACTGGATAGCCTGGAATCTGCAGAGGCTGGCCTGCAGGAGGTTGCACATGACTAAGAGCATCGAGGTTGACGTATATGGACAGAAATTGGCTTTGCGACCTATTGAAGATGAAGGCTATGTACAGGAACTCGCCCGATACGTTGAAGGGCAAATGCAGACCATCGCGCAAGGGACGACCCGATCCACGCCCATTAAAGTGGCCATCCTGGCCGCGATGAACATTGCGGATCAACTGTTTCGGCAAGAACGCCGTCGGCAGGCAGGCGAGGCTGAAATCGAGCGTCGAGCCGAGGGGTTGTTGGAGTGTATCGAATCCCGTATCGGGACGGACCACCTCTGATCAGTCTCTGTTCTTGCACGACGTACAACGCTCTGGTAAAGTACGACGTCAAAAAATTTTAACCTTTGAGAGGGGTACATTCGTCGAACAGGAAGAACGAGTGGTGTAGGACATGGAATGAAACGAGTTTTGTCAAACTGCGGGTGTGCATAACTGTGGAGTTTGAATTGAGGGGTGGTTCACCCTGTCTGGCCGAGACCGTATCCGTGAGGCAGGAAGAGTCACCCGGGTAGATAGCCGATAATAGATCCAAGGTCATGGCGGATAGAATCTTAAACAGATGTCGAAATCTGGGCGTCAGCCAAAATCTACCTTTTGCGATGTTTTTCACACACCCTAACATCGCGTAAAGTCCGTTCTCGTCATTCCCTGCCTTTCCTCGTTCCCCCCGTTTCCTGTCACACGAGTCCATATGAGAGCGTAAGGATCAACGATTGTTGCTCCCTACGCCCATGTTCAACTTGAACATTGTCAATGATTCCAAAGGCTGACGTACGCGCCTTTGTCGTAGGGACAGTGCCTTTGTGCCTGTCCTGTGAGAGAAGGGGGTGACGACCATTTTCACGGATATCATCATCATGGCAGTCGTCGGAGGCATCGGCCTTGGTGCGGGGTTTGTGTTGAACGGCGTGATTCAACGTACGCGTTTCACCACGCAACGTCGTAAAGCCGAAGACCAACTGCTCCAATTAACGCAATCAGCGGAACGCGAAGCCGAGCATATTGTCAAGGAAGCGAAGATTGAAGCGAAGGATCTGGTGTTCCAATCCAAAGCGCAATTGGAAAAGACGGAAAAAGAAAAACGAAGCGAATTGCAGTGGCTGGAAAAACGAACGGGGCAACGGGAAGAAGGATTGGAAAGAAAAATCGCGAATTTTGAGCGTCGCGAGGAGGAATTTCGCAAGAGAGAACGTACCGTCTCGGATCGGGAAGTCTCGTTGGGGAAGCAAGAACGGGTCTGTGAGCAAACAATACGAGAACATCGTGAAGCCTTGGAGCGCGTGGCCGGGTTGACCACGGAAGAAGGCAAGCGGCAATTGTTGGCCGAGATTGAAAGTGAGGTTCGTATGGAAGCCACGGGGCTGACGAAGCGGATCCTTGACGAAGCTCGGGAACATGCGGACCGGGAAGCCCAACAAATCGTGACCAACTCGATTCAACGGATTACTCGTGATTACGTCAATGAAGCCACCATCTCGGTGGTGTCCCTGGCCAGTGACGGGATGAAGGGGCGCATCATCGGACGGGAAGGCCGAAACATTCGAGCCTTGGAAGCGGCAACGGGCGTGGATTTAATCGTCGATGAAACACCGGAAGCCGTGATCGTCTCCGGGTTCGATCCCTTGCGACGCGAGGTTGCCAAAATCGCGCTTGAGCGGCTGATGCAGGATGGTCGCATTCATCCGACGCGAATTGAAGAGGTCGTGGAAAAAGTCAAAGGCGATCTCGAGAAGGTGATGCGGGAAGAAGCCGAAAAGGTGATCTTCGAGGTCGGCCTTTCGGAGTTTCATCCCGAGATCGTGAAACTCCTGGGCCGGTTACGCTACCGCACCAGCTACGGACAAAACAATTTGTATCATGCCCGTGAGGCGTCGTATATCTGCGGCATCATGGCCGCGGAATTGGGCTTGGATATCAAGTTGGCCAAACGCGGGGCGCTGTTGCACGACATCGGGAAAGTGGTGAGCCACGAAGAAGAGGGCACGCATGCGATGTTGGGCGCCGAAATCGCGAAGAAGTACGGCGAGTCCGAAAAGGTCGTGAATGCGATTGCCGCACACCATGAACAGGTTGACCCGATTTGCCCGGAATCCGTGTTGGTCGCGGCGGCGGAAGCCTTGTCCGCTGCCAGGCCCGGTGCGCGACGGGAAACGCTGGAAGCCTACGTGAAACGATTGGAAAAACTGGAAGGCTTGGCCGTGGGCTATGAGGGAGTGGATAAAGCCTATGCCATTCAGGCCGGGCGGGAAGTGCGCGTGATTGTTCGACAGGAAAAACTGTCCGACAATGAAGCCCTTGTCCTGTCTCGGGACCTGTCCAAGAAAATCGAACAGGAAATGACGTACCCCGGTCAGATTAAAGTGACGGTGATTCGGGAAAGTCGATTCGTCGAATTTGCCAAATAGAGAAGACGGGCAACGGGAAGCGATTGAATTTGTGGTTGTGTTGTTTATCGGTGACATTGTCGGTGAACCGGGACGGCGTAGCATCACCCAGAATATCCATAGGGTGAGCGAACAGTATCGCGTCGATATTGTGGTCGGGAACGGCGAGAACGTGGCCGGCGGATTCGGCATTACGGCTGACCTGGCCAATGATTTGTTCGACCTGGGGCTGTCGGCACTCACCACGGGTAATCACGTCTGGGATAAAAAGGAAATGGTGGACTATATTCGCAAGGAGCCGAGGATCCTGCGCCCGGCCAATTATCCCGACGGGACGCCGGGGCAAGGGTCGTTCGTCATCGACAGGCCGAACGGCGAGAAGATCGGTCTGATCCAGGTCATGGGCCGGGCGTTTATGCCGGCGCTCGATTGTCCCTTTCAGGTGGTCAAACGCGAAGTCGAAAAGCTGCGATCTCAGACCCCCTGCATTATTGTGGATATGCACGCGGAAACGACGGCGGAGAAGATGGCCATGGGACATTTTTTGGACGGCCGGGTGACGGCCGTCGTGGGCACGCACACGCACGTGCAGACCGCGGATGAGCAGATCCTTCCCAAGGGGACGGCCTATTTGACGGATATCGGGATGACCGGTCCCGTCAATTCCGTGATTGGCATGAAAAAAGAACTGGTGATCGACAAATTTCTGACGCAGATGCCCAGACGGTTTGAAGTCGCCTCCGGCCCGGCGGTGCTGGGTGCAACCGTGATTGAATTTGATCCCGCAACCGGCAAAGCCACTGGCATCCAACGCGTGCGAGAAATCGCGTAACTGTGCATTCCTGACTCGTGTCTGCCGCCCCCCCGACCGTTTATACGGTTACCCAACTGACGACGCGCATTCGCGCGACCATGGAACACGCGTTTCCGGAAGTATGGGTCGAAGGGGAGGTGTCGAATCTCCGGATCCCCTCTTCCGGGCACGTCTATTTTTCCCTGAACGATCAGGACAGCCAAATACGAGCGGTCCTCTTTCGTCGCATGGCCGCGGCGTTCCCGTTTCGCGTCGAAAACGGCCTCACGGTGCTGGTAAAAGGCCGCGTCAGCGTCTATGAACCGAGAGGCGACTACCAACTTCTTCTGGAGTATCTCGAACCCAAGGGCATCGGCGCCTTGCAGGTGGCCTTTGAACAACGCAAGAAACAATTCGAGCAAGAAGGATTGTTTGATCCCGCGCGCAAGCGCCCCCTGCCGTTTTTCCCTCGCCGCGTCGGGGTCATCACGTCCGGGACGGGAGCCGCGCTGCACGATATCGTGACGATTGTGCACCGGCGATGCCCGGTGATCCGCCTGCGACTGTTTCCCGTGGCCGTGCAGGGCCCCGGGGCCGCGCAGCAGATCGCGGATGCCGTTCGGCTGGCCAATCAACACACGGATCTCGACGTACTCATTGTTGGAAGAGGCGGGGGTTCCTGGGAAGATCTCTGGAGCTTTAATGAAGAAGTCGTAGTTCGTGCCCTTGTTGGCTCCCGTATTCCGGTGATTTCGGCGGTGGGTCATGAAATCGATTTCACGTTGTCGGATTTTGCCGCTGATTATCGAGCCCCGACGCCTTCGGCGGCGGCGGAATCCATTTCTCCCGTTCTGGTCGACTTGATCGAAGGCCTACGGGAAAAGGACGCGAGACTGGCCCAAACCATGCGCGGCACACTGAAGGAGCACAGACATCAGATCACGTTGGCCTTGCATCGGCTTCCCGTTCCTTCACAAATCCTTCAACGTCAGGTGCAACGGATTGATGAGTTCAGTTTCCGTCTTGGGAGCGGCATGCGGGCCATGCTTGCGACGGTGCGGCCGAGATTGGCGGTGCTAGCCACGGGGCTGGAAAGAGCCGGCCCGGGGCCATCGTGGCAACGGGGAAGCCTGATGTTGCCTGAGCTTCTTCGACGACTTTCCAGGGCCATGCCGTGGGTGATTACCGAGAAAAAACATCGATTACGAACCGTGGCCAGCACCCTGGATACCCTGAGCCCTCTTGCGATTTTGTCTCGCGGGTACAGCATTCTGGAGACCGATCCCGGTGGAACAATTGTGAAGGATGCGCAAGCCGTCCAAGTCGGCGATCGGATTCGAGCGCGACTGGCCGAAGGGAGGCTGTCTTGTCTCGTCGAACAAACGGAGCGGCAATCTTGACGTCCCGTCACCACCGCGTATAATGCGGTTCTCCGTGTGACCGGTTGTGCACGGGACACTGATCGCATGCAAGAGCGAAACGTCGTTGAAGTCGCAAGAGACGCGCGACGGACGGAGTTCACCTGAACCGTGACGCCCACAGGTAGGTATGGCAGCCCTAAAATTTGAAGATGCCTTGGCCAGGCTTGAGACCATCGTGACCGAGTTGGAAAGAGGGGATCTTCCGCTGAACGATTCCTTGAAGATGTTTGAAGAGGGAATCAAGCTCTCTAAAACTTGTCTCAAGATGCTGGATGATGCCGAACGGAAAGTGGAAATCATGGTGCAGGACAAAGATGGCAAAAAACGGGTGGAAGCGTATTCCATCGAGGAAGAAGGAACAAGCTGAACGCCCACGCCGTCGCCCGTCGACAACCAAGGGCTCATCCCGATATCTGCCACAAACGTCATCTCCAAATTGATGACTCCCCAAGTCCCCAAACAGCGACTCGACGAAGTGCTGGTCAGACGTCAGTTGGCCGGCAGCCGGGAGCAGGCGCAGCGGATGATCCTGGCTGGCCTGGTCACAGTCGACGGGACGCGCGTGGAAAAGCGGGCGGCCCTCGTTTCAGGGCATGCGGACGTTGCCGTGGAAGGGCCGGCGAGCCCGTTCGTGAGCCGGGGAGGCGACAAACTCTCGCCCGCGTTGGACGCCTTTTCCCTCTGCGTTGCGGACCGGATCGTCCTGGACGTCGGGGCTTCGACGGGCGGGTTTACGGATTGTCTCCTCCAGCACGGGGCCCGTCGGGTCTATGCCGTGGACGTGGGGTATGGGCAATTGGATTGGCGTCTCAGAAACGATCCGCGAGTCGTCGTCCTCGAGCGATGTAACATCCGGCATCTCGACTTGGCCGCCGTTCCCGAGTCCGTCCAACTGGCCGTTATCGACGTCTCCTTCATTTCGCTGCGCCTGGTGTTGCCTTGTGTGGTGAAATTTCTGGCGCCCGGGGCGACGGTCCTGGCTCTTGTCAAGCCACAATTTGAAGCCGGCATGAAGCAGGTGGGCCGGGGCGGCGTGGTCCGGGATGACGAGGTCCGGCGGGAGGTGGCCCGGCGTATCCAAAGCGTGGCGCAACAAGGGGGTTTTGATTGCCTCGGGGCTTTCGATTCCCCCGTGCCGGGGAAAAAGGGGAATCGCGAAATTTTTTTGGGTCTGCGATGGATCGGTACGGATTCGGCGAACGCATCGCCTCGACCTGAGGAAATGGCATGAATATTTTAGTCACGGGCGGTGCGGGATTTATCGGGTCTCATATCGTGGACCAGTTTGTCGGAGAGGGGCATCGCGTCTCCGTGATCGACGATCTCTCCACGGGGAAACGAAAGCAGGTTCACCGCAAGGCCGTGTTCTACAAATTGGACGTGTGCAGTCCACGAGTGGAACAGGTGTTCAAGAAAGAACGTCCCCTCGTGATCGTCCACATGGCCGCTCAAATGAACGTCCGAAAGTCAACGGAGGATCCCGTATTCGATGCCGAAGTGAACATTATGGGAATCCTTCGGCTCCTGGAGTTGGCCGTCCGGTACGGCGCCAGAAGAATCCTGTTTGCCTCTTCCGGCGGCACGGTGTACGGCGAGCAGGAGGCGTTTCCGGCTTTGGAATCTCATCCCACGCGACCGCTGTCCCCTTACGGGATCAGTAAACTCACCTGCGAATACTATCTCGAATACTATCGCCACGTTGCCGGGCTGAAATACGTGGCCCTCCGGTTAGCCAATATTTATGGCCCGAGACAGAATGCCGACGGCGAAGCCGGCGTGGTGGCGATATTCACACAACAAATGCTGGCGGGCGAGCAACCCCGGATTAACGGGAACGGGTTCCAGACGCGGGATTACGTCTACATCGGAGACGTGGTGGAAGCGGTGCGGGCGGTTTTCAGTCAACCGGTAGAGGGAGTTTTCAACGTCGGAACCGGTATCGAGACGACGGTGAATGAGATCTTCACCCGCCTGAAAGAATTGACGAATTCCGAGTGCCGGGAAACCCACGGTCCCGCGAAAAAAGGCGAGCAATTACGTAGCGTGCTCGATGCGAGCAGACTGGAGAAAGAGACGGACTGGACCCCGAGCGTGTCCCTCTCGGAAGGCTTGGATGAAACGGTGAAATTTTTTCAGCAGCAGAAGCCCCGCCGCATCAAACCGGCGCTTCACTGATGATCAATAACGCGGAACCGAATGGTCGATTTCAACGGACCAGGCGTCAATGCCCCCGATCAGGTTCTTCACGTTGGAGAAACCTTGTTGGAGGAGAAATCCCACGGCGTCGGCACTGCGCATGCCTTTATGGCACAAGGCCACGATTTCATCGGCCGGGTCGAGTTGATTGAGCGATTGGGGTAACGTGCCCAAGGGAATGAGGGTGGACCCTTCAATCTTGGCCATGGAAAATTCATGTGGTTCCCGGACGTCCAATAAAAACACCTTGTCCCCTTTATCCAAGCGATCCTTTAGTTCCCGTACGGTAATGGTGTAACTCATCTGCAGACCTCCTTTGGAAAAATATGATAGTCTTGGCAGTGAGCCGGTGTCAATTCGCGTTTGTGGCCCACAATCGCAGAAACAGCCTCGCAAACCGCTCACCTTGTGATGTCGGCGTTCTCGCAAGGCTTATCGTGTGGTTCCATTGCTTGATGAAGGCGCAGATGCCGGTATGAGTATCCCGATCGTATCCATCTCACATATTGCTGAAGTGGTGGGGCGTGAGGTGCGCCTTCAAGGATGGGTCCGCCATCATCGCTCGAGCGGCAAACTCCAGTTTCTGACGCTCCGAGACGGATCCGGGGATATCCAGGCCATTTTGAGCAAAGGAACGTTGGGGGAGGAACAATTCGGTCTCGCGAATCAATTGACCCAAGAATCCTCCTTGGTGGTCACCGGCGTGCCGCGTGCGGAGGCGCGGGCTCCGGGTGGGTATGAAATCGAGGTGACCACCCTTGAGATCATTCACTTCGCCGAGCCGTTTCCCGTCCAACCCAAGGAGCATGGCGTCGGGTTTCTAATGGACCACCGCCATCTCTGGCTTCGTTCAACTCGGCAACAGGCCATCCTGAAAATCCGGCACGCGATCATCAAGGCCTGCCGGGACTTTTTCGACGAACGGGAGTTTGTCCTGATCGACACGCCCATTTTCACGCCGAACGCGTGCGAAGGAACGACCACCCTTTTTCAAACGCAATATTTCGAGGACACGGCCTACTTGACGCAGAGTGGGCAATTGTACGGCGAAGCGGCTGCCGCGGCCTTCGGAAACGTGTATTGCTTTGGTCCAACGTTTCGGGCCGAGCAATCCAAGACTCGCCGGCATTTGATGGAGTTTTGGATGGTGGAGCCCGAAATGGCGTTTGCCGAATTGCTTGACGCGATGGACTTGTCCGAGGCTTTCGTGGCCATGGTGGTGGAACGGGTCCTGGAGAAGTGCCGGAACGAATTACAGGTATTGGAACGGGACGTGTCCAAGTTGGAAGCGGTCGTCCCGCCATTTCCGCGACTGACCTATGATGAAGCGATTCTGCGTTTGCAGGGCCTCGGGTCATCGATCCAGGCAGGCGATGATTTCGGCGCGGACGATGAAACCACCTTGTCCAATCAGTTCGAGAAACCCGTCCTCGTGCATCGGTATCCCGCGAAGATCAAGGCCTTTTATATGCAACCCGACCCCGACAATCCCGACCGGGCGCTGTGCATGGATATGTTGGCCCCGGAAGGATACGGCGAAATCATCGGAGGGGGGCAACGCATCCATGATTACCGGACGTTAGCCGCACGCTTGCAGGACCATCAGCTCGCAACCGAGGCCTTCCGGTGGTATCTGGATCTGCGGCGATACGGGTCCGTGCCCCATGCCGGGTTCGGCATGGGGATCGAGCGCGCCGTGGCCTGGATTTGCGGCCTTGCGCACGTGCGCGAAACCATTCCCTTCCCCCGCATGCTGTATCGCCTGTACCCGTAACCCGCGGAAAACTCCCGGCCAGGAGGCGTGGGATCTGTTCCAGGCTGTGAACCAGGATGCGGCCGGCATTCTCCCAGCCCCTTCCCGGTTCAATCCGTGTAAAATTTTTGGCTAGCAGGTCTTGTCTGCCACTTGTCTTGCACAGAGCAATAAGTGTTTGATTTTACTTGACAAAATTGTAGATTGGCGTATATTTCGCCCGTCAAGTGGAAAAAAGTGGGAAAGAATGGGGGAAATGTAGAGGTAGTTGGATAATCCGATTCATGTTCCGGCGTTGTTAGAGGAGGTTGTGACTTGGTTACAACCACGCGCGCAAGGGTGTTACTTGGATTGCACTGTAGGCTTGGGAGGGACGGCCGAGCGTATTCTGGAGGTCAGCGCGCCCGATGGCGTGCTCATCGGGATCGACCGGGACCCTCAGGCGATTGCCCATGCCCAGACACGGCTTCACGCCTACCGATCCAGGCTCTCCCTCTTTTGTGAAAATTTTCAACGGGTGAAATCGGTGATGAGCTTGGCCAACAGGGATCACGCAGACGGCATTTTGTTCGATTTAGGCGTGTCTTCGGCTCAATTGGATCAACCCGAACGAGGCTTGAGCTTTCAACAGGACGGCCCGTTGGATATGCGGATGAATCCCACTCACGGTCAAACGGCTGACGACCTCGTCAACACGCTGTCTGAAATGCAACTGGCCCAGATCATTCATGAGTTGGGGGAGGAACGCTATTCCCGGCGCATTGCGCGGGCCATCGTCCGGGTTCGCCGACAGTCTCCCCTTCGGACCACGATGGACTTGTCGCGGGTGATCCGGCAATCGGTGCCACGGTCGTATCGGTCCGGGCGCCTTCATCCGGCGACGCGGACCTTTCAAGCGTTTCGCATGGCGGTCAATGACGAATTGGGCTCACTGAAAACCGGCTTGGACGAGGTCATTAACGTCCTGGCGCCTGGAGGTCGCCTGTGCGTGATTTCTTTTCACTCCCTGGAGGATCGTCTGGTGAAACAGGCGTTTCGTCGTTTGGCGCACGATGCTCCGGACCAATGGGCCATCCTGACGAAGAAACCCGTTTCCCCTTCCGTGGAGGAACGTCGGGCCAATCCCCGTGCACGCAGTGCGAAGTTGCGAGTCATTGAACGAACGCCCGGGTGGGGCGACGCGTTAGCCGGAAAGAGCCACGCATGAAATGGTTTCTCTGGACATTGCTGACGGTGAGCCTGAGCGGAGTGCTTCTTTTTTACGTGTGGGGAAAGGTCGATGTCGTGCGACTGGGGTATGAACTGGACGCCTTGTTGAAGAAGAAAGCCGCGTTGACGCAGGAGCACGAACGATTGCAGGCCCGACTCTCTCAAATGACGGCACCCGAGCGTCTTGCGTCGGAGGCCGGCGACAAACTGGGGATGCGACCTCCTGGCGAACGGCAAGTGGTCCTGGTCCCGAGTCGCCCGGAGAACGGAACACCAAGCGATGGTCCTGAGCTTCCGCTTCGTTTGGCTCGGCATACAGGAGATTGACCATGAATCGGTCATTCATGAAGCAGGAATTCAAATTGGCCGGTGAAGGGGCCGGACGACGGGCCTTCCTCGGCCTGTGTTTTCTGGTTGGGTTCGCGATTCTGCTCTTTCGTTTTTTTGATCTTCAGGTGCTTCAAGCAGAAACGATGATGCAAAGAGCCCGTCAGCAGCACGAGAAGATTATCACCCTGAATTCCAACCGCGGCGCCATTTTGGATCGACAGGGGAAACCGTTGGCCTTGAACCTGGACGTGCCGTCGGTGTATGCCACGCCGTCTTCCCTCGACAATCCCGCGCGAGTCGCTCGCCAACTCGCGCAGGTGTTGGGCGTTCCTCGGGAACCCCTGGAAAAGCGACTACGGGCCGAACGGGACTTTGTTTGGATTCAACGGAAAATTGACGACTCTCAAGTCGAACGGTTGAACGATCTGGCTCTCCCCGGCATCGGGGTCGTGGTTGAAGCGCGCCGATTTTATCCCAAGGGCACGTTATTGGCGCACGTCTTGGGATTTGCGGGCATCGACAGCCAGGGTCTGGAAGGGCTCGAAAACGGCTATGATGAGCATCTTCGGGGCCAGGTGCGTCGGGTGGTGTTGCAGCGGGACGCGCTGGGACGCGTCATCATTCCCGAAAGCCGGCAAACACCTCAGCCCCTTTCCGGGCACGCCATTTCCCTGACCATCGATGAAGTGATTCAGTATATCGCGGAGCAAGCCCTGGACCAGGCCGTCCGGGACACCAAGGCGCGCGGCGGGGCCGTTCTCGTCATGGCCCCCAACACCGGCCAGATGTTGGCTTGGGCCCTTCGTCCCACGTTTGACCCGAATCATGTTCCCCAGGCGTCACCCGAGCAGTGGAGGAATCGCGGTGTGACCGATCCGTACGAACCGGGCTCGACGCTCAAAGTGGTGCTGGCCGCCGCCGCCCTGGAATCGAATAGCATTACTCCTGACACCTTGTTGTATGCGGGTGACGGAGAGATCCCGATCAGTGGGACCGTGATCCATGACCATGAAAAAGCCGGATGGGTGACGTTTCGTGAAGCCGTGCAACGATCCAGCAACGTGGCTTTTGTCAAAATGTCGTGGGATCTGGGGCGTGAACAGGTCTATCGATTTTTGCGTACGTTCGGCTTTGGTGAAAAAACGGGAATCGATCTTCCCGGGGAATCCATCGGCATCTTAAGACGGCCGGATCAATGGAGCCAACGTACCCTCCCTTCCCTGGCCATCGGACAGGAAATTGCCGTGACGCCGTTGCAGCTCCTGACGGCCGTGTCGGCCATTGCCAACGAGGGATGGCTCATGAGGCCGTTTCTGGTACGGGAGATTTCCGATCACGAGGGAAGAAGCGTTTGGGAGCACGTCCCCCACATTCGTCGCCGTCCCATTAGCGCCGAGACCGCGCAAACCGTCACGGACCTCCTGGTCAACGTGGTGGAACGAGGGACGGGGAAGCGCGCGGCCGTCCCGGGTTATCGGGTCGCGGGCAAGACCGGAACCGCGCAGAAGGTTGATCCCGAGACGGGGACGTATTCGTCGACCAAATTCGTGGGATCGTTTGTTGGATTCGTGCCTGCGGAGGTTCCTCAATTAGCCATATTGGTGATGATCGATGAACCGCAAGGCCCGGCTTGGGGAGGGGTGGTCGCGGCTCCGGTGTTTCGGAAGGTGGCGGAACAGGCGCTCAGATATTTAAGCGTAGCTCCCGGTGAAGAAGTCCGGATGGTGGCGTCCCGTTCTTCATAGCCTCTACCTCACCTTACCCCTCCTGACAAGGGAGGGGAATGAAGGAGTGCCCCCTCTCCTCAACGAGGGAGAGGGCTGGGGTGAGGGGGAAATTGTCAACGGATTAGTGAACACACACAGGGAATGACGTTAGCGACGTTACTGCTGACCCTCGACGCGGTGAGCACGACCGGCAATCTGGACGTGGAACTGTCCGGCATCACGGATGATTCACGGGAAGTCGCACGAGGCAGTTTGTTTGTCGCTGTCAAAGGGCAGCAGGTCGATGGTCATTCTTTTGTCACTGAGGTGTATCGGCAACCGGTAGGGGGCGTTGTGGTGCAAGCTCCGTTCCAAGCTCCAGTTCACGTCAGGAAAGGCAGCCCGGCCTGGATCGAAGTCAAGGATTCCAGGAAGGCGCTTGGCCGGTTGGCCGCGCGATTTTTTGAGAATCCTTCCCAATCCTTGCTCATGGTGGGAGTCACGGGGACGAACGGGAAAACTACGGTGGCCCACGTCAGTCAGGCTATCCTGGAACGCGGCGGTGACCGGACGGGCCTCATGGGGACGGTGGGGCATCACGTCGGCGCGGAGTATCAGGCGGCCAGTCACACGACGCCGGGTGCGATTCCGTTGCAGACGTTCCTGCGTCGGATGGTGGACGCAGGGATGGATACGGCGGTCCTGGAGGTCTCCTCGCATGCGCTCGCGCTGGACCGGGTCGAAGGCTGTGAATTCGACGTGGTGGTTTTTACAAATCTGACCCAGGACCATTTGGATTTCCACGAGACGATGGAGTCCTACTATCACGCGAAATTACGCCTCTTTCAGGAGTTCGTCGTTCCCGCCTTCAAAACGGGACCCAAACGAGCGATCATCAATATTGACGATCCATGGGGCGTCCGATTGCAAGCCGAGACTCCGGTTTCGGTCTGGACGTATTCCCTTCGCCGGGGTGCGGATATTTACGCGACGGACGTGACCCTCTCGATGGATGGCACCCGGTTTACGGTCCATACTCCACGTGGGACTGTTGATATCGAAAGTGCGCTGGTCGGTGAGCACAACGTCTCGAACCTTTTGGCGAGTATCGGCGTCGGCCTCGCCCGGGACATGTCTCTGGAGGACGTTCGGCAGGGTATCCGGGGATGCCGAACGGTGCCGGGCCGGTTCGAGCGCGTGGACGCGGGACAGAGCTTTTCGGTGATTGTGGATTACGCCCATACGGAAGATGCCCTGGCCCGGCTTCTGGCCGTCGCCCGGCAACTGCGACGGGAACGCATCATTACGGTTTTTGGTTGTGGGGGTGATCGTGATCCGGGGAAACGGCCGAACATGGGACGGGTGGCTGCCCAACGCAGTCACGTGGTGTTTCTGACTTCGGACAACCCCCGTACCGAAGATCCCGACTCGATTCTGCACGATATTGAACAAGGGGTACTGGGTCTTCCGGCGTCGGAACGGGGAACGTTGCACGTCATCCCTGATCGTCGAACGGCCATTCGGGCGGCGCTCCTTGAAGCTAGGCCGGGCGACATGGTGTTGATCGCGGGTAAAGGGCATGAAGATTATCAGGTCATCGGCAAGACGCGGCATCGTTTTGACGATCGGGAAGTGGCGTGTGAACTGTTGGCGGGCTTGCGGGACAGCCGGCAGATATAGGCTCGATGGCGACATTTACGGGAGACGAAGTGCTTGCGGCAACCGGCGGAACGTTACTGAAAGGCGCGACGGGGTGTCGGATTCAACGGGTCTGTACCGATTCCCGGAAGGTGCGCAAAGGCGATTTATTCGTCGCGTTGAAAGGCGCCCGGTTTGACGGGCATCAATTTCTCGATGAGGTCTTCACCCGCGGAGCCAAGGGGGTCGTGCTTGAAGCCTTCCCGCGCCACGCCAAGGTCGGCAAACCTGCCTCGGCACGGGCCGATCCGTTCGTCGTGAAGGTTAAGGATTCCTTGAGGGCGTATCAGGACCTGGCGACCTTTCACCGAACCCGCTTCGACATTCCGGTCGTGGCGGTGACGGGGAGCAACGGCAAAACCACCACGAAGGAGATGGTCGCGAAAACGCTGTCCCAGCGCTGGCGACTCAGGAAAACCGCCGGCAATTTGAACAATCGAATCGGGTTGCCGCAAACGGTTCTGGGGTTGACCGCGGTTCATCAGGCGGCGGTGCTGGAATTGGGCGTGGATGCCACAGGACAAACCACGCGGTTGGCGGAAATCGCCCGCCCGACCGTCGGCCTCATTACGAACGTGGGGAACGATCATTTGGAATTCTTCGGCAGCGTGGACGGGTCTGCCCGGGCGAAAGCCGAGTTGTTGGCCCATCTTCCTCGTGACGGCGCCGTTATTTTGAATGCGGATGACCCGTATTACGATTTTTTCCGACGTCGCGCCCGTTGTTCGGTAGTCTCTTTCGGACTCCAGGAGGACGCGGACGTTCGGGGGAGTCATATTCAGCGACGAGGAACACGCACCGAATTCCGTCTCCGCGTCATTGGACGGCAACGGTCGCATCGGCTCTCGCTCCACGTGCACGGCACCCATAATGTGTTGAATGCCCTGGCCGCGATTGCAGTGGGTCACGTCCTCGGGCTGTCGGTGGCCAACGTGGCCACTGGCTTGAGTCGATTTCGTCCGGTGGCCATGCGGTCTCAAGTCTCCTCCTGGCAGGGTCTCCGCGTCATTGAGGACTACTACAACGCGAATCCTGATTCCATGAAGGCGGCCGTGACCCTGTTGCAGGAATTGGGTGCCGGCCGCCGGACCATTGCCGTGCTGGGAGACATGTTGGAGTTGGGAACGGAAACGCGGGCCCTGCACAGGGAAGTCGGCGCCTTTGTGGCCGGCAACCGCGTTTCATTGTTGGTGGCGTGTGGGGAATTCGGCAGGGAGTTGGCTCGCGGGGCCTCTGCGGAGGGCATGCCCGGGGCGCGGATTTTCGAAGCCCGGCGCGTCGCTGACGCGGCAGCGGTCCTCAAGAAGCTGGTTGAGCCCGGGGACGTGGTGTTGTTCAAAGCCTCCAGGGCCATGCAGTTCGAGTGTCTGGTGGATGTGCTCCGGTCACGGCCGAGGCACGCATAGCGACAGGATAAGGCGAATGTTGTATTTGTGGCTGTACCCGCTGCACACGGACATCGCAATTTTCAACGTGTTCCGGTATTTGAGCTTTCGCATCATTTACGCGGCCCTGACCGCGTTTATCCTCGCGTTTGTCCTGGCTCCGCCCCTGATTAAAAAATTGCAGAAACTTGGATTGGGACAACGGATTCGGGAAGAGGGGCCGCGTCACCACCAGGCCAAACAGGGAACCCCCACCATGGGAGGCATTCTCATTATTTTTGCCGTGTTGCTGTCCACGCTCCTATGGGCGGACGTGCGCAATCTCTACGTGTGGCTCGTCGTCCTGTCTATCGTGGGGTTCGGGCTCATCGGGTTTATCGATGACTATATCAAAATTTCGCGGGGGCGGTCGGAAGGGCTGAGCGTGCTTCAAAAGTTCGTGGCGCAAATAGGCATTGCCCTGGGCATCGGCCTGTTTTTCTATACCTCTCCCGGGTATTCGACGGAACTCAGCGTTCCGTTTTTCAAGACGTTTACGCCCGACCTGGGGACGCTCTACATTCCGTTCGCCATCCTGGTGATCGTGGGCTGCTCCAATGCCGTGAATTTGACGGACGGGTTGGACGGGTTGGCGATCGGCCCGATCATGGTGGCGTCGATGGCGTATGCCGTGGTGGCCTATGCCGCCGGGAACAAAGTGGTGTCGGAGTATTTGCTGATCCCGTACATCGAGGGTGCCGGGGAATTGGCCGTGCTGATGGCCGCTGTTTTCGGAGCCAGTCTCGGGTTCCTGTGGTTCAACACGTATCCAGCGTCGGTGTTCATGGGGGACGTGGGGTCCTTGCCCCTCGGCGCGACCCTGGGCACGGTCGCCGTGGTCAGCAAGCACGAGTTGTTGCTGATCCTGGTCGGCGGCGTGTTCGTCATGGAGGCGGTATCCGTGATCTTTCAGGTGCTGTTCTATAAATCACGCCGGAAACGAATTTTTCTGATGGCGCCCATTCATCATCACTTTGAAATGAAAGGATGGGAGGAGCCCAAGGTCGTGGTTCGATTATGGATTGTGGCGATTCTCTTGAGTCTCTTGAGTCTCAGCACCTTAAAGCTGCGTTAACCTTATGCTTCTGACGTTGGAGAAGATGTCTCGACGGACACCTCGCACGAATCCACGCCACCGGCCACCCAGTCTCGCCGGGCAGTCCGTGGCCGTGGTCGGGGCGGGCAAAAGCGGCGTGGCCGCGGCGCGATTACTTGCCGTTCTCGGCGCCACAGTGGCACTGGTCGATCACAAGCCTGAAACGGAATGGGCAATGGGGGTAGCCGACGTCCGCACGTTGGGGATTCACCCGTTTGGCGGAATACGATTCGAGAAGGGGCTGGCAGCCGTTGACCTGGTGATCGTGAGCCCCGGCGTTCCCCTGACCCTGGAGGCGTTCGACGCCGTGCGCCGGCGCGGCGTGCCCATTGTCGGTGAGGTCGAATTGGCCTCGTGGTTCTTTTCCGTGCCCGTCATCGGCGTCACCGGAACGAATGGAAAGAGCACCGTCGTGTCGCTGATCGGAACACTTTTGCGGGAATGTGGGTCCGTTCCGTTTGTCGGCGGAAACCTGGGGGTACCGTTAACGGAAGCCGCCTTGGCCGTGCAGCAACACGCGTGCGTGGGCCCGGAGGAGCCGGCTCCTTTTCATGAAATCGTCGCGGAATTGTCGAGCTTTCAATTGGAAACGATCGACCGGTTTCATGCGCACGTCGCGGTGCTGCTGAATATCACCCCGGATCACCTGGACCGCCACCCGAGCTTCGCCGATTATGCAAGGGCCAAAGCCAACATTTTTCGCAATCAAACCGCCGGGGACTTTGCCGTGCTCAATGCCGACGAGGCGCCAGTCCGGCAGGGGCGGGATTCCCTGCACGGGCAACTCATCGAATTCAGCGTGTTCGAGGAAGTGCCCAATGGCGTGTGGGTGGACGGTGAGACGATCGTGACGCGATGGAATGGAGAACGGGACGAACTGATGCCGGTGCACGACATTCCTCTTCCGGGGAACCACAACGTCTCTAACGTCCTCGCCGCCCTCGCCGTGGGCATGGTCCGGGGCTGTTCCCGGGACGCCATGAGACGGGTCGTCCGATCGTTTCAAGGGCTGCCCCACGTCTGTGAACTCGTGCGTGAGCGACGAGGCGTGACGTTTATCAATGATTCCAAGGGGACGAACGTCGATGCCACGCTGAAAGCCATCGATAGTCTCCGTCAGCCGTTCGTCATCATTCTGGGGGGACAAGAGAAGGGAAGGAGCGAGTTCGGTCGCTTGAAAGACGCACTCAAGCCTGGTGTCAAACATTGTATCGTGTTGGGGGAGTCGGCAGAAACCATTGCCCGGGCCATTGAAGGGGCAGGGGCGATCAGCCGCGTGTCCTCCTTGGCCGAGGGGGTCGCCCTGGCTGCGGATTTCGCCACACCGGGTGACGCCGTGTTGTTTTCTCCGGCCTGTGCCAGTTTTGACATGTTCCGGGATTATCGCGAGCGGGGTCAACAATTTCGCGATCTGGTGAATGCCCTGGCTGATTGATACATGGGGGGAACCTACGATGCAGCGCGTTCGTGGCAACAAGATACAGCTTCCCTTGGTATGGAATACCACTGCCGACGAACCTGCGCCGCGTCCCCTGGATCGGACCGTCTTGGTGGTGACGTATCTGTTGACCCTCATTGGGCTGATCATCATGTTCAGCGCGAGCGGCGTGATGGCGGAAACACGTTATGGAGATTCGACGTTTTTTTTGAAGCGGCAAAGCCTCTGGTTGCTGTTGGGGCTCATGGCCCTCCATTGGGTGGCTCAACGGGATTACAACATGTGGAAGACTCTCGCACCCTATGGCTTGGTCCTCACATTCGTGCTGTTGATCCTGGTCCTGATCCCGTTCCTGGGTACTCAAGTGAATGGTGCGCGCCGGTGGCTTCGCGTTGCGGGTTTTTCCATTCAACCGGGAGAGATCGCCAAACTGTCCATCGTGTTGTACCTGGCTTCGTTTCTCGTCAGGAAAGAACAGGCCCTGGTCTTCTTCAGTCGTGGAGTACTGGCTCCCATGGCGGTCGTCGGGACGTTTGCGGGGTTGCTTTTGCTCGAACCCGATATGGGAACGGCTGTGGTCCTGACGCTCCTCTTGTTCGGCTTACTGTTTTTGGGCGGTACCAGGATTCCGCATCTTCTCGTGATGGCCGTCTGCCTGCTTGCCGTGGCGTACGCGTTGATCATGCAGTCCGATTATCGCCGTCGCCGGCTGCTGAATTTTTTGGACCCCTGGCAGGATCCGACCGATGCCGGCTTCCAACTCACGCAATCGTTTGTCGCGTTGGGGAACGGCGGGTTATTCGGCGTGGGGTTGGGTGAAGGACGACAGAAATTGTTTTTTCTGCCTGAAGCGCACGCGGATTTTGTGCTGGCTCTGGTTGGTGAGGAACTCGGGTTTCTTGGGACGGGGTTGCTGATCGGATTGTTCGCGGTCCTGATCGTCAAGGGGTTCAAAATTGCCGGACGGGCTCCCGATGCCTTTGGCCGCCATTTGGCCGGGGGAGTGACCCTGTTGGTCGGGATTCAGGTGCTTATCAATATGAGCGTGGTATCCGGTCTGTTACCGACGAAAGGATTGACGCTGCCCTTCGTGAGTTATGGAGGATCTTCGTTAATCGTCAGTCTGGTGGCGATCGGCATCTTGCTCAGTATTTCCCGGGCCGGCCCGACAGCGGACCCGCCCGTTTCTTCGTTTGGGATGGGATGAACGTGGTGATTACAGCAGGTGGCACGGGAGGACATTTTTACCCGGCTCTCGCCTTAGCCGAAGAGTTTTGTCGTCAGGATGCCGATACGTCCGTGACGTTGGTGGGGACGGGTCGGCCCCTTGAGCAAACGATGATGGCCAGCACGCCATGGCGGATGGAAACCCTCCGGGTGCAGGGAGTGGCGGGTCGAGGGATGTGGTCTGTCATCAAGGCGCTTCTGTTGATTCCCGGGGCGGTGTGGCGCTGCCTCCGTTTGTTGCGCGCATCCCAAACGGATCTTGTCGTGGGGACCGGTGGCTATACGAGTCCGCCGGTCGTCGTCGCGGCGTTGTTGTTGGGAATCCCGCGAGCCGTCGTGGAACTGAACGCGATCCCGGGCATAGCCAACCGCGTATTGGGACCCTTGGCCAACCGGATTTTCGTCTCGTTCGAACGGGCGAAGCCGTATTTTCGCGCCGGCAAAGTCTCCGTGGTGGGAACCCCGTTGCGCAGGGCGTTTGTCGCTCCACCACCAAGCCTTGGATCGGGCCGGATTGCCACCCTATTGGTCTGTGGCGGCAGTCAGGGTGCCCAAGCCATGAACTCCATTGTACTCAAAGCCGTTCAGACCTCGTCCTTGATTCGGAGCCGGGTCGCGGTGATTCATCAGGCGGGAGTGAACGACGTCGATCGCGTGTCCCAAGCGTATCGCCAGATGAACGTGAAGGCGGAAGTGGTGCCTTTTATCCAGGATATGCCCCGGACGCTTCGCCGGGCGGATCTGGTCATCTGTCGGTGTGGGGCCTTGACGTTATCGGAAATCGCCGCCTGTGCGAAGCCTTCCATTCTCATTCCGTTTCCGCAGGCGACGCATCATCATCAGGAATCCAATGCCCGCGTCGTGGAGCGGGCGGGGGCGGGCATTGTGCTGCTTCAGCCTACGCTGACCGGGGCCAGGTTGGCTGAAGAGATTGAGGGATTGCTGGACCGCCCGGAACGTGTTCGACACATGGCGGAACACAGCCTGCGGTTGCGAAATACCGAGGCGGCCGAGACCATGGTTCATGAGTGTTATCGGTTGTTGGGGAAAAATCCCCCTGAACGTACGATGACGGACGGTGTTTAGAAAGATTCGGCATATTCATCTCGTGGGGATCGGTGGGAGTGGGATGAGCGGCATCGCCGAGGTGTTGTTGACGCTGGGCTATCACGTCACGGGATCCGACGTAGCCCCCTCCGATAATACGCGCCGGTTGGAAAGCTTAGGGGGAAGAATTTCCATCGGGCATGATGCTTCCCACGTGGAAGGGGCGCAAGTGGTGGTGATCTCTTCAGCCGTGCAGGCCTCGAACCCGGAAGTGATAGCCGCGAAACAGCGAGTCGTGCCGGTGATCCCGCGGGCCGAAATGCTGGCGGAACTCATGCGACTCAAGTTCGGCGTGGCGATCGCCGGGGCTCACGGCAAAACCACGACGACGTCCATTGTTGCGTCGGTCTTGGCGCAGGCCGGCCTCGACCCGACGTTCGTGGTGGGGGGGAAGGTGAATGCCATGGGCACCCATGCCCGGTTGGGACGAAGCGACTTGCTCATCACCGAGGCGGATGAAAGTGACGGGTCGTTCCTGCGACTGTCCCCCGCGATTGCGGTGGTGACGAATATCGATCGAGAGCATCTCGACCACTATGGATCCATGGATCGGCTGAAAGCGGCCTTTTTGGAATTCGTCAATAAAGTTCCTTTTTATGGCGTGGCCATCCTGTGCGCGGATGACGAGCATCTTCGCGCGATGCTGCCTCAGGTCCAGAAGCGATACGTCACCTATGGCCGGGAGGTCGCCGACTCCTTCAAGTCGGATTTGTGTGCCACGGACATAGAAATCAGGGGCCGGACCACGAATTTTCGTGTGCACTTTCGCGAACAGCAACTAGGCCCGTTTCGACTCAATAGTCCGGGCGTTCACAACGTGTCCAATGCGTTGGCCGCGATCGGGGTCGGTTTGGAATTGGACGTGCCATTGGACTTGATTCGTGCCGGCGTCGCCTCATTCTCCGGCGTCGAACGGCGATTTCATATCCGTGGAGAAAGAGGGGGCGTGGCGGTCGTGGATGATTACGGCCATCACCCGACGGAAATCCGGGTGACCCTGGCCGCGGCCAGGGCCGTCTGGTCGGGGCGATTGGTGGTGGTCTTTCAACCACACCGGTACAGCCGCACGCACGATTTGTTGGATGAATTCGCGAACGCCTTCGAGCAAGCGGACATCCTGTACGTGACGCCGATTTATGCGGCAGGCGAAGAGTCGATCGAAGGCGTGTCCGGGGAAATCCTGGCCGAACGCATTCGGACCACGGGACATCCGGCGGTCCATTGGATGGAGAAACAAGACGCGTTGTTCAATCGACTGATCTCGGAACTTCGACCCGGGGATACGGTGCTGACGTTGGGTGCCGGAGACGTGTGGAAGGTGGGTGTCGAGTTGTTGGAGTCGTTGTGAGCCTGTGGAGCGGACTGCCAGGGGCGGGAGACGTGCTGACCGTGTCGAACCATCATGATTTGAAAGCGGCTCTGTCGGGGATCCGCGGAGAGGTCGTGTTTGACGCGCCGTTGGCGGAGTTGACCTCGCTTCGCATCGGGGGCCCGGCCGACGTGTTCGTCAGTCCGGCAGACGTCCATGACGTGTGTCGGATCGTGCGTCAAGCGCATACGGCTCAGGTTCCTATCATGGTGTTGGGGGGGACGAACCTGTTGGTGCAGGACGGCGGCATTCGAGGCGTGGTCTTGAGTTTGTCCAATTTGACGACCATTGAACAAGAAGACGACCGGCTCGTGTTCGCCGAAGCCGGTGCGCGGATGCCGACCCTGCTGGGGTTTGCCGTGCACCATGCCTTGTCGGGGCTCGAATGGGCAGCCGGCATCCCGGGGACCGTCGGCGGTGCGGTCGTGATGAATGCGGGGACCAAGCTGGGAGAGATGCAAACCTGTTTGGACGCCGTTCAATTGGTCGATCCCGAGGGCCGGTTAATGACCTATCCTGCGGCGGACCTCTCTTTTGCCTACCGTTCCGTCAGCCTGCCCGAAGGCGTGGTGGTGGGAGCGTGGCTTCGTCTTGCCTCGGCCTCCAGAGAAACCATTGAAGCACGCACCAAGTCCTATCTGCAGTATCGAAAACGCTCGCAACCTCTCTCGCAACCCAATGCCGGGTCGGTGTTTAAAAATCCCCCGGAAACCACGGCCGGTCGGCTGATTGAAGAAGCCGGTCTGAAGGGTCACCGGGTAGGAGATGCGCAAATTTCGACCAAACATGCCAATTTTATCGTCAACCTCGGGCACGCGCGCTCCACGGAGGTGCTGCAACTCATCGAAACGATCCAACAAGAAGTCTGGCGCCGAACGGGCATCAGGTTGGAGTTGGAATGGAAAGTGGTGGGCGAGGGCTAACCGGAGCAGGCAGGCACCGCTATGCCGTTAACCTCAGTCCACATAGGAGTGCTCATGGGAGGGCGATCAGCGGAACGGGAGATTTCCTTGAAAACCGGACAGGCGGTGTATGCCGCGTTGATTCGCAAAGGGTATGCCGCCACCCGCATCGACGTGGACGTCTCATTGCCGCGCAAGCTTCGGGCGCGCAACGTTCAACTCGCCTTTCTCGCCTTGCATGGTCGGGGTGGAGAGGATGGAACGGTGCAGGGTTTTTTGGACGTCATGGGCATTCCGTATACCGGCTCAGGCGTCCAAGCCAGCGCCATGGCCATGAATAAACCGGTAACCAAAGCATTCGTGCGGATGCAGGGCGTTCCCGTGGCGCCCGGTGTAGTTATGCAGCGGACCGGCAACAGGGCAATCCCGAAGCAACTGTCGTGGCCTTTGGTCGTCAAACCCGCCAACGAGGGATCCACGGTGGGTGTGTCGGTGGTGCGAAAGCCCTCGCAGTGGACGCGTGCGCTGCAACAGGCCTTTGAACACGATCAGGAAGTGCTCGTGGAATCGTTTATCGACGGCCGTGAAATTGCCGTGTCCGTGTTGGATGGCGAAGCCTTGCCTTCGATCGAAATCGTCGCGCCCAATGCGTTTTATGATTATGCCGCCAAATATGAGAAATCCGAAACGCGGTACCTCTGCCCGGCTCCCTTGACCCAGGGCCAAGCACAACGGGTGAGCGCTTTGGCGGTTCGGGCTTATCAAGCGATAGGCTGCGCCGGTGCAGCCAGAATTGATTTCCGGCTCAACCGCTCCGGCAGGCCGGTTTTTCTCGAAATCAATACGATTCCCGGGATGACCCAGAGGAGCTTGTTGCCCATGTCCGCGGCCCAGGCCGGTATCGATTACGATTCTCTGACGGAACGGATTTTACAGTCCGGGTTGGCGCGGCAATCGAGTTGGAGGACAACGAGGGCGAGGCAAGGGCGGGTATGAGCCGCGGCAACCGATCACTCCGGCAGACGCCATCGCCGCGAAGGGGGTGGACCCGAATGAGGCAAGGATGGCTACTCGGCATCCTTGTGACCTTCTGCCTGCTGGGCTATCAGTGGATGCCATCGGCCGTGGCCGGCTTGCTGGCCATTGAGCGGGTCTCCATTTCCGGCACCGATCGACTCGAACGTCGAGTCGTGCTGTCGCTGTTGGATTTACCCGAGGATCGTTCGCTGCTTTCAGTGGATCTCTCAAGCTTGGGAAAGAAAGTGGAGGCCCATCCTGGAGTGGCGTCTGCGTCGGTGGGGCGAGTCCTCCCCCACACCCTGACGGTGATCGTGAAAGAGCGAAAGCCGGTCGCGTTGTTTCAACACGCGGGAGGAACGTTGTTATTAGACAAAGAAGGCGTGGTGTTGTCCCTGGCGCCGGACAGGCCGGTGGGAACGTTGCCTGAACTGGCGGGGCTTTCAGCGATGAAGGTTTTGGCAGGAGAGCCCGAGACGCAAGCGCGGGCTCGGAACGGGCTTCGTTTTGCCAAGCACCTGCAGCGTCACGTTGGCCGTGCCGTGAGCGTCGATTTGAGTGATGCACGGTTCATGGTCGGAAAAACCGACGGCCTGGTTTTTCTGGTGAAAAATGAATTCCAAGAAATATGGCAGCCGTATCTCAAGCTGGAGCCGACTCTGCGGGAGCGTTTCCGGCAAGGATCGTATGAGATTGATTTACGGTTTGCCGGTCAAGTGATCGTTCGAAAGGAAGGGTGAGCAAGTCTCATGGCCAAAAAAGAACACATCGTCGTCGGGCTTGATATTGGCACGACCAAAATTTGCGCCATCGTGGCCCAAGTGACGCCTGATGAAGGGGTCAACGTCATTGGCGTGGGTTCGAGTCCATCCCGGGGGCTGCGAAAAGGCGTCGTCGTGAACATCGACAGCACCGTCGAGTCGATTAAGAAGGCGGTGGAAGAGGCCGAATTGATGGCAGCCGTCCAAATCAACTCGGTCTACATTGGCATCGCCGGCAGTCATATTTCCAGTGAGACGGCCAAGGGAGTGGTGGCGCTCAAGCGCAACGAGGTGTTTCGAGCCGACGTGTCTCGCGCCATTGAGACCGCCAAGGCCGCGGCCGTGGTGCCGCCGGATCGACGGGTGCTGCACGTGCTGCCTCGAGAGTTTATCGTGGATGACCAGGAAGGCATTCAAGAACCGGTCGGCATTTCCGGCACGAGGTTGGAGGTTGACGTACACATCGTCACCGGGGCGATCCCGCCGGCCAGAAATCTGATGAAATGCGTCAATCGCGCCGGGCTCGACGTGGTCGACATCGTCTTGCAGCCGTTGGCTTCGAGTGAAGCCGTCCTCACGGAAGAAGAAAAGGAGTTGGGGATTGCCATGATCGATCTCGGAGGAGGAACGTCCGATTTGGCCATTTTCTCCGATGGGACGATTTGTCACTCGGCGGTCTTGCCGGTAGGCGGCCAGCATATTACGACCGACCTGCAAATCGGGTTGCGGACCTCGCTCGCCGACGCGGAAAAAGTCAAGGTGCGGTACGGCGCGGCTCTCGTCAATATGGTGAAAGAGACGGAAGTGGTGGAGGTCCCGAGCGTCGGCGGCCGTCCCCCGCATTCCATGAGCAGACGCGAAATTACCGAAATTATCCAACCGCGGGTGGAGGAAATCTTTGAATTAGTCCTGCGAGAAATCTATCGATCAGGCTATGAGGGCAAATTGGCCGCGGGCGTGGTGATCACCGGCGGCACGTCGATGTTGGAAGGCATGCCGGACGCGGCGGAACGCGTGCTGGATCTGCCGGGGAGACGCGGCGTCCCGTCCGGCGTGGGTGGCTTGCGCGATATTGTGAGCAATCCCATGTTTGCCACGGGGGTCGGTCTGATTTTGCACGCGCATCGAACGGACCAGGAATTCGAGTTCGTCGGCGGGGGAAGGAAAGCCGGGAATGGGTTGGGGGGGGTTTTGGGTCGGATGAAGAGCTGGGCCCTCAATCTTTTCTAAGGAGATGGCGCATAAAATTATCAGACACCACGGTTGCGGGAGATCAACGATGGTTGATCCAGACAGGCGTGGACCTCGGGTTTCATAACAAGGAGGCGTTTCATGTTTGCATTTCAAGAGGAAGCGATGACACCGATTCGGATTAAGGTGATCGGGTTTGGGGGAGCGGGATGCAATGCGGTCAATACCATGATTGCCGCGGGTCTGACGCGAGTGGAGTTCGTGGTGGCGAATACCGATCTTCAATCCTTGAGCAAATCTCCCACCCAGTACAGGATCCAGTTGGGCCCGGAGTGCACAAAAGGGCTCGGGGCCGGCGCGAATCCCGAAGTGGGAAAGGATGCCGCTCTGGAAAGTGAAGACGAAATCCGTACGGCTTTGGAAGATGCGGATATGGTCTTCGTCACCGCGGGTATGGGCGGTGGGACCGGAACGGGCGGAGCGCCCGTCGCGGCCAGATTGGCCAGAGACCTGGGTATCTTGACCGTGGGCGTGGTGACGAAGCCCTTTCAACATGAAGGGCAGCGTCGGATGGGTTATGCTGAAGAAGGGTTACGGGAACTCCGGCGACACGTGGATTCGTTGCTCGTGATCCCCAATCAGAAACTGCTCAACTTGGTGGATAAGAGCACGCCGGTATTGGAGGCGTTCAAAGTGGCCGATGACGTCCTGCGACAGGCCATTAAAGGTATTACCGACGTCATTACCACGCCCGGTTTGGTCAACGTGGATTTTGCCGACGTCAAAACGGTCATGTCGTACAGGGGAAGAGCGGTGATGGGGATGGGCGTGGCCAAGGGAACAAATCGCGCCGTGGATGCCGCTCAGCAAGCGATTACCAGCCCGCTATTGGAAGAGAGTGGGATCGAGGGAGCCAAAGGGTTGTTGTTGAACGTCACCGGCGGCACGGATCTCTCCCTACATGAAGTCGCCGAAGCCTCGACTATTGCGCAAGAAGCCGCGGACCCCCAAGCCAATATTATTGTCGGCCACGTGATCGATTCGGGCTTGGATGGCGAGGTGATTATCACGGTGATCGCGACCGGATTTGAACAACAACAAGAATCCCTTAGGGCAAAGCCAGCCGTGAGTCTCGGGGGACAGGAACGTCCGCGTCTCTCCGTGCCTCCGACTCCTCAGCCGGTCTTGACCATGGCTCGGACGGCTTCCGGGGATGGCTCGGCCGAGGACCTGGATCGACCGGCGTTTATGCGACGCGTGGAATCGGAGACTCGCGTCGAACAGGGAAATTTGTTGGTAGACGCGGATTGGGAAGTCCCCACGTTTTTGCGCAGGAGAGCCAATTAACGGGTTAGGAGGGCGGGCAGAATGGTTCTTGTTGCGGAACCCCATTCAACCAACGCGATGCTTCCACTGACAAGTTGGTCATTCGGGCAGATTAGTCCGCGCATGCTGCATTTCTTCGGGACGCGGCATGGGCCACAGTATGGAGGAATGAACGGGGAACAGGGAATGGTCAAGGCCGGAGATGCCGACTTTCCGGCGGTGGTTTCCATCCGCCAAGTCCACGGGACGGACGTCTTGAGCATTGATGGTCCGCTGAAAGCAGGCCAAAAGTTCTTCGGCGGACATGACGCCGTACTCACCAACCAAGCCGGCGTGTTATTAACCGTCCAAACCGCCGATTGTGTGCCCGTGTTGCTCATGGATTCCGCACGCGGAGTGATCGGGGCCGTGCATGCAGGCTGGCGCGGGGCGGTGCATGGCATAGTGACGAAGAGCGTGCGGACCATGGTGGAACGGTTCGATGCCGGCCTTGCCTCGCTTCACGTGGCGATCGGGCCGTCTGCCGGCCCATGTTGTTATGAAGTCGATTCGCCGGTGATAGACCGGTTGGCGCCGGACGTGTCCGACGATTCGACCATCCTCAGACGAACCGGTCCCGGGACCGGCCGGTTGGACTTGAAAGAACTCATTCGCCGGCAAGCCGTGTCTCTCGGCATTGCCGCGGATCATATCCATGCCGTGGATCTTTGCACTATCTGTCGCCCGGACCTGTTTTTCTCCTATCGCCGTGAGGGAAAGGTGCATGGTAGCATGATCAGCGGCATTATGTTGAAGTAGACCGGGCTCCTGGGATCCGCCTTGCAGGGACGTACCGTTGAATGATCTATGGACGAACATCCGGACAACGCATGATCGCATCCGTCGCGCTGCGGAACGCGTGGGGCGGGACCCGCGTAGCGTGCGATTGGTCGCGGCGACCAAGTACGTCGAAGCGCCCCGGGTCTTGGAAGCCATCCGGGCGGGCCTCACCATCTGTGGAGAGAACCGGTGGCAGGAAGCACAAGCCAAGATGCAGGAGGTGGGTGAACGTGGGGGGATGGAGTGGCATTTTATCGGGCGACTTCAGCGACGAAAACTCAAGTGGTTGGTGGGGAGATTCAGCCTCATTCATTCCGTCGAATCCGTGGAGCAGGCCGAGGAGATTCAAAGACGAGCCCATGAACAAAGCATCTCCCAAGCCATCCTGCTGGAAGTGAACGTCGGAGGAGAAGAATCCAAAGGCGGGTTTGCCCCCGACGCGTTGCCGGCGGCCGTCTCGCACATCGATGCCTTCCCGGCCGTGTCCGTGCAAGGGCTCATGACGCTTCCTCCGTGGAATCCTGACCCCGAAACGATGCGACCGTATTTTCAACGCCTCAAACACTTGGCTGACCGGATCAACGGGATGCCGTTGCAGCGCGTCCACATGCGCGAACTCTCCATGGGCATGTCCAATGATTTTGAAGTCGCGGTAGAAGAAGGCGCGACATTGGTTCGCCTCGGCACCGCGCTGTTTGGAGCGCGAGAACGGCCTGCGATATAATCCGTCGAAATGACGCGCTGCCGGCACGCGCCGGCAGCCGTTTAACTGTCGAGGCACACGGAACGGGACACAGACGATGACGTACGTCGTGAGGAGAGGGGACCATGTTTGTCGCGGGTAATATTTTGCAGGGGCTGGCCTATGTCCTGGATACGGTCCTGTTTTTGTATATGTGGCTGATTATTATCCGGGCTCTGATTTCGTGGGTGAATCCTGATCCGTGGAATCCGATCGTTCAGTTTCTCGCGAGGGCGACCGACCCCGTCCTGATCGTCATCCGGCGCAGGGTGGGCGTGCTCGGAGGCATCGACGTCTCGCCCATCCTGGCGATTTTGCTCATCATGTTTTTGCAATATGCCGTGGTGCAAACCATTCGGGACATTGGGCTCCGGTTGCATTGACGACCGGGGACGCTCAGCATGGGCTCTCACGACGATGCTGGTCGCCTCACGCTTCCGCGGGGCTCTGCTTCACGAAGGCCACGGCGGGACACCCGTTGATTCATGCTCTCATGAGTTCCATCCTCCATGGCTTTCAACAGGCCGTCCACGAAAAAGTCTTCCCGGGTGCGGTAGCCCTGGTGCGATCTCGCGGACACGTCGTCTTTCATGAAGCCGTTGGAACCCGCGGGGCTCCACCCGACGACCAACCCGTTTGCCGGGAGTCGATCTATGATTTGGCTTCCTTAACCAAACCCTTGGCCACGAGCACGGCGGTGTTGTGTTTGGTGCAGGACGCGTGTTTGCACTTGGACCAGCCCGTGTCTCGATGGGTGGAAGAGTTGCGGGATAGCCCGTTTGCCGGCGTCGTGCTCCGGCAACTGCTCTCGCATTGTGCGGGGTTGCCGGCCTGGCGGCCCTATTATGAACAATTGGCCCCCTCGGGGTTGCCGCCCTGCAATGAGGAAGAACGCGGGCAACGAGTGCGCGCGTTGCTGCAAGCCATCGCGTGCGAACCGGTCGAATATCAGCCGGGCAGTCAAAGCCTGTACAGCGACGTGGGCTTTATGCTGCTGGGCGTGATCGTCGAACGGTGCGCGGGGATGCCTTTGGCCGCCTATTGCCAACGAAAAATCTATGAGCCCTTGGGCATTTCGTCCCTGGCGTTTATCGGTGGTGACGACGCGGAAACGGAGGACCCGGCGGAAATCGTCCCCACGGAATGGGATCGTTGGAGAAATCGTTTGCTGCGCGGAGAAGTGCATGATGAAAACGCCTACGCGTTGGGAGGCAGTGCCGGGCACGCCGGGCTGTTTGGAACGGCTCACGCCGTGGGCCAGCTTTCAGCCGCGTGGCTTCAGGCGGTCCAAGGCCGTGACGGGTTATTGAGCGCCGCTCTCGCTAAACGGTTCACCCATCGTCAATCCGAGACCTCGTCTTGGGGATTGGGATGGGATACCCCGTCCGCCCCTTCGTCGTCAGGTACGAAGTTTTCATCACGGGCGTTCGGGCACGTGGGGTTTACCGGCACGTCGCTCTGGATCGACCCGTCCTGTGAACTCGAGGTGGTTATTTTGTCCAATCGCGTGCATCCGACACGGGCGAATACGGCCATTCAGGCTTTCCGTCCGAAGATTCATGATGCGATTTATCAGGAATGGGTGGGAGGTGACGGGGCGGCGAACGATGGGCGCAACCCAATCGAGACGGAAACGGATCAGTCAGGATAATCAACCCACGATTCTTTTTCAGCGAGATATTTTTGCCCCTTGAAATTCAACCGCGTCCGCATGTGCGTAAAGCCCAAGTGACGAAGTTTGTCCACGATTTCCGTGATGGCTCCGCCCACGGTCTGGTGAATGTCGCTTTCCGTCACTAACGCTTCATACATCATACTGGCCGTATAACCGCGGTTGACGTGCTTGACCGGCACCATGCGGTTAAAATAACGATCACTGGGATCGGTGCCCTCCAACTGGTGCTTCTCGATCACGGCGTTGCGCAATCGAAATGACAACGGCAAGGTACTCATGCAGATTGATCCTTCCTTTTCGTATTCATGTATGATGATTATAGGGTGGAGTGCTGCAACCTTCAACCATGCCGTTGGATGGGTTTGTGCTCGAAGCCCGAGAAAAATGGTTCGCTCCGGTTGACTTATTCGCTTCCCGTCCTTAGTCTTGTTTCGTTAAGGAGGATACTCGTGATGCCCAAACAAGGACCAGGTACGGACGTGATGGATGCACGCTTCTCCATCGGGGGCGTGGTCCCGCTGAACATCCCCAACAGCCTCACGATTCTCCGGATCCTGTTGATCCCGCTCATTGTCGGGTTATTGGTCTATGAGTACGCGGAGTATGCCTTGGTGACGTTGATGATTGCGGCACTGACCGACGCGTTGGATGGCACGATCGCTCGTCTGGCGAATCAGAAAACGCCGTTTGGAGCCTACCTGGATCCGTTGGCCGATAAGCTGCTACTCATGACGACGTTTGTGACGTTATCTTTTTTGGACATGGTGCCGGTGTGGAGTGTTATCCTGGTCGTGAGTCGCGACGCCATTTTACTCACCGGCACGCTGTTGGCCCATCTCACCCATACGGCCATCGATGCCTCGCCCACGTTGTTGGGCAAGGCCACGACGCTGTTTCAGGCGAGCTATATTATCTTGGTACTCGCTTTGACCTCCCAAGGCCTGGACCCCGTTCTACTGTTCCCTCTGTTGTTGACGATGAGTCTGCTGACGGTCCTGTCCGGCCTGCATTACATTCTCCGTGGAGTGAATCGGTTGAACATCGCCGAGGATTTATAAGGAGCTCCACGTTTCATGGTGGGGTGTTATGCTGCACACCCGGCTGGGTCAATTACTGCTTGATGCCGGCTGTGTGACCTCTTCTCAACTGCACGAGGCGTTGGCTCGACAGCAGGAGACCCGTCAACCGCTCGGCCAAATCCTCTTTGAACGGCAGGTTATTTCCGAAGAAACGTTGCTGAAGTTTCTGGGCCAGCAGTATGGATTGGCCACGGCGTATCCGTTCCCTGCCGACGTTGCCCCGCAGCTTGCGAACTGCGTTCCTCAGACCTGGGCTCAGCAACACGTGGTCGTGCCGTTGAACCGAGTCGGTCGGCGGTTGACGGTCGCCGTGGCTGATCCGGCCAATCTCCACGTGTTGGATGAGGTTCGGTTTCGTACCGGGTTGCAAGTGATTCCGGTGATCGCCCTGGAGTCTGATATTCGCCAATGCATTCAGGCGTTATACCAGCGGCAGGATCATGGTCTACACGGCGGCTCAGCCCCGCCGGCCAGCACGCAGGACGCGGATTTCTCTGCTGGTTCCTCCTCTTCCGACTACGCGTTGCACAATGCCCATAGAGTCGATTCAATCTTGCAGTCTGAAGAGATGAGGTCGTTGTTGGACAAGGCGTCGTCGAGCCTGCGGTACGCACAGCCGGAAGCAGGAGCCGAGGCATTGGTTGAAGAGGAGTCTCCCGTCGCCCGGTTGGTCCAAACGATTCTCGATCGCGCCGCCGGCACGGGTGTGAGCGACGTGCATTTGGAACCCGATGAGAGCGCGGTGCGCGTGCGGTTTCGGCTGGATGGCGTGTTGCATACGGCGATGACCTATTCCTTGGGGTTGCGGAATGCCGTGATCTCTCGACTCAAGATCCTTTCACATTTGGATATTGCCGAACGCCGCCTTCCGCAAGATGGGCGCATGACCTTGGAGTGGGGACCACAGCGGACCGTCGACGTTCGTCTTTCGGTGTTGCCTTCCCTACATGGAGAGAAAGCCGTGCTTCGATTGCTGAACCGGGCGGGGCAACTGATTGACCTCCCGGCCTTGGGGTTGGATGCGACCGCCACCGAAACCTTTCTCACGGCCTTGGATTGTCCGCACGGGATGCTCCTGGTGACCGGTCCGACGGGGAGTGGCAAGACCACGACGCTGTATGCTGCGCTGCAAGTCTTGAATACGCCTGACGTGAATATCGTCACGGTCGAAGATCCGGTGGAATACCATTTTACCGGCATCACGCAAGTCCAGATCAAGGAAGAGATCGGTCTGGGCTTTGCCCAGATCTTGCGGGCCTTTCTGAGGCAGGATCCGGATATCATGATGGTCGGCGAAATCCGGGATTTGGAAACCGCGCAAATTGCGATCAGAGCGGCCCTGACCGGGCATCGGGTGCTGTCCACCTTGCACACGCACGATGCGGTTCGGGCGGTGACGCGGTTGCTTGAGATGGGCGTCGATCCCTTTATGGTGGCTTCGTCGGTCAGCGTCATCGTAGCGCAACGGCTCGTGCGTCGCATCTGCCCCGGTTGTCGACAACCTGATGACCGTTATTCGAGGGAACAGCTTCGCGGGTTGGGCTTCACCGAGGGGGAGACGCTGACCGTAGGCCCGGTGCGCGGGCAGGGCTGTGCCTCATGCCATGGGACGGGCTATAAAGGACGCATCGGTCTCTTTGAGGTCTTGCCGGTTTCCGAGCATTTTCGAGCCCGTATCCTTGAACGGCAAACCGCCGATCAACTCAAGCAACAAGCCCTGGCCGACGGCTTTAAAACCATGCGCCGAAGCGGATTGGATAAAATCCAGCAGGGACTCACCACCGTTGAAGAGGTGATCAGTGTGTCCACTGAGGATTGACCTCGTTTGCGGGAGGAGCAATCACGTTCTTTGAGCAGCGTGTGATCATGCCGACGTTCGTCTATCGTGTGAAAACCCGGCAGGGGGTGGTCCGGCGGGGAGAAATGGAGGCGGCCGACCAAAGCGCCGCCCTGCGGGTCCTACGCCAACGTGACCTGTTTGTGACCCGCATCCGGGAAAAATCCACCCCCTCTGTCGAATGGTGGTCCTTCCCGGGAACGGCCCGCGTCTCCCCAAAAGATTTGCTGGTGTTTACCTATGAACTCGAAGCCTTGCTCAAAGCTGGAGTATCCCTTTCGCAGAGTCTCGAGATGCTGGCGACGCAAGCAGCGTCTTCGGCCTTTCAAGGGGTGATTCGTGCCGTAAAACAGAGGGTGGAGTCGGGGACGTCCCTGGCCGAAGCGCTTCAGGGCCACCCCACGGTGTTCACGCCCTGGTACGTCAGCATGTTGGAAGCCGGGGAAGAAAGCGGAACCTTGAATGAGACGTTCGGTCGGCTGGCCGAGCATTTGGACAAAGTGATACGCCTCAGGCAACAGGTGAAGCTGGCGTTGGCCTATCCCCTGCTCGTAGTGAGCGTGGCCACGCTCGTGCTCTGGGTGTTGCTCCTGTGGGTGATTCCCATGTTCGCCACCATGTTTGCCGATCGGGGTGACGTGCTGCCTTGGCCCACGGCCGTGGTGTTGGCGGTGAGTCGCTGGCTCCAGGATCAGTGGATGTGGGTGTTTCTCGGTGTTGTCGCCCTGGGCACCGGGGGACGCCTGTGGGCCAAGACCCGGTCCGGGCGACGGATGATCGAAGACGTTATGCTTCGCGTGCCGCTGGTGGGGAACCTGTGGCGGAACGTGGCCGTCGTTCACGTCGCGCGGACGGTGAGTGTGCTGCTGGGGAGCGGCGTGCCGATTTTACGCAGCCTGGAAATCGCCCAAAAGGTGTCCGGGTTGCGGCGTATGGCACGGGCGCTGGAGGAAGCAAAATCCAGTATTCGGGAGGGACATACCCTGGCCGACCCACTGGAGCGGTCCGGGATGTTTCCCCGCTTGGTCTCGAACCTGGTCGGGGTGGGTGAGGCCACGGGAAGTCTCGATACGGCCCTGGGAAAAATCGCGGACCTCTACGAACGTGAAGTGGACCGCGACATCGCCGCGTTCACCGCCGTCCTGGAGCCTCTGATCATCGTCGTGTTGGGCATCGGCATCGGGTTCATCGTCGTGGCCATGTATCTTCCGATTTTCTCGATGCCCTCCGTATTTGACTGACCGCTGAGGGATGAGGGCCCTGCCGCGTTGTTGCGAACGAGTCAGGCGGGTTGGTAAGAGTGCCTCATGGGTAACGTGGAGCGATCCCTGCTGCTGCATCCCCCGGCCAAGGTCAACCTCGTTCTCAAAATTTTCAATCAACTGCCCAATGGGTATCATGCGTTGTGGTCGTTCATGCAAACGATCGGGGTGGCTGATGAATTGACGGTGCGGGTCACGGATGCGTTTGCAGGGATTCGCCTTGACTGTTCGGAAAAATCCCTGTCGGCGCCGGCCGATAACCTGGCGTATCGAGCCGCTGAATTGGTGTTACAGCGGGCGGGTGTCTCCATGGGGGTCGACTTGAAATTGAGCAAGCGCATTCCGGTCGAGGCGGGTCTTGGCGGTGGGAGCAGTGACGCCGCGGCGACGATTCTGGGCCTCAATCGTTTGTTGGGTCTCGGTTGGACCAACGGCGAGATGGTTGCCCTGGGCCAAACCCTGGGGAGCGACGTGCCCTTTTTCATTGAGGCGCCGACCGCCGTGATTCATGGATGGGGGCAGCGGATTCTTCCCAAAACCCTTGAAGGTATCCGGTGGATCGTGCTGGTGAATCCGGGGTTCCCGATCAACACGGGTCGGGCGTTCGGGCGCCTGGATGAAGTGAGGCGGGTGGTTCCGCCCCTGCCCGAAGCCCTGAAAGCGGTTGAACACGCGCCAACGGTTTCCTGGAGCCGGATCCTGGCCCGGATGGAAAATGATTTCGAGGCCGTCCTGTTCGGCGACTATCCCGTCTTGGCCGACATCAAGAAGACGTTATTGGCAGTGGGAGCCGAGGGAGCGCTCCTGTCCGGGAGCGGGGCGACCGTGTTCGGGGTGTTTCGAGAGCAGGCCGAGGCCATCCGTGCCACAGAGGCGTTCGCCGGGTATCAGGTTGTCCTCGGGCCTTCTCTTCGCCGGGGCGTGTTGGAGCAGGCCCCGGAGGCCCGTACGTCGGCTTCGGACGGGCAGCGTTGTTGACAACCTGACGTGGATGGCCTAAATAGTGATGCAGAATTTTCCCCAGTCTTCTCCTGAATAGAGCCCCGCTAAAAACTGCGGGGACAAGCTTTGCACACTGTGGAATCGTGTTCATGACCGATGACCTGAAGTTGTTTGCCGGAAACTCCCACCCGCTTCTCGCCAACGAGATCAGCACCTATTTGGGCGTGCCGTTGTCCCAGGCGGTGGTCTCGACCTTCAGCGACGGCGAAATCCGAGTCAAAATCGAAGAAAACGTGCGGGGAGGAGACGTGTTCGTCATTCAGTCCTGTTGCCATCCGGTCAACACCTCCATCATGGAACTGTTGATCATGTTGGATGCGCTGAAACGGTCATCCGCTTATCGGATCACGGCCGTGATTCCTTACTTCGGCTATGCGCGCCAGGAACGAAAAGACCAACCCCGGGTGCCGATCAGCGCCAAGCTGATGGCTGATCTGATTACCACGGCCGGGGCACATCGGGTACTCACCATGGATTTGCATGCCGGCCCGATACAGGGATTTTTTAATATTCCCGTGGATCATCTCTATGCCAGGCCGGTGTTGTTGGATTACGTCAAGAAAAGTCAATTGAAAGAGGTCGTCGTGGTCTCACCCGATGCCGGCGGGGTCGAACGCGCCCGGGCGTTTGCCAAGAGGTTGGAAGCGAATCTGGCGATCGTCGATAAACGCCGGGAGGGTCCCAACCAGGCCCAGGTGATGAATATTATCGGAGACGTGAGGGATCGCCACGTCTTGTTGCTGGACGATATGATTGACACGGCCGGGACGATTGTGGAAACCGCCAAAGCCTGTGTGGAGAATGGGGCCTCCCTGGTCTGGGGCGTGTGCACTCATCCCGTGCTCTCCGGTCCCGCGATCGAACGGATTGAACAATCCACCCTGGCTCAAGTGGTGGCCACGAATTCGATTGCCCTTCAGGGCAAAGATCAGTTATGCTCAAAAATTCGTATCCTGTCGGTGGCCCCCCTCCTCGGGGAAGCCATTCGGCGAATCCACGAGGAACGATCAGTCACCTCGTTGTTCGACTGATCCCTTTTTGTTTGATGAGAATAGAATAGAAGCCTGAAACCATCGGGGAGCCCCGGCTGTTTTCGTTGGTCGGCGTAGAGAGGAACGTCGCGCCGATTATCGCGATGGAAGACATGAGGGAGTATTATGGAGTTTGCCGCTGAAGCAACAATCAGAACGCAATCAGGAAAAGGAGCGGCCCGGGAGATCCGGCGGAGAGGACAGATCCCCGCCGTGCTGTATGGGCAAGGGACTTCGCATTTGATCCAACTGGACCCCAAGGCGATTCAGAACATCCTGGTGGCCCAGGCCGGGAGCACGGGGCTTCTCTCCTTGTCGATTCAAGGTGACGAGCAAGCGCAACAACGGACTGCCGTGATTCAAGACGTGCAGCGGGACCCGCTTGAAGGATCGATTTTGCACGTCGATTTATTGGAAGTGTCGATGGATAAGCCGGTTCGCGTGAAAGTGCCGGTCCATATCACGGGGGGCGTGCCCATTGGGGTCAAGCGTGATAAGGGTGTGGTGAATCAACCGATGAGAGAATTGCATATCGAATGCCTGCCCAGCGTCATTCCCGACCAAATCGACGTGGATGCGTCGGCCTTGGAAATCAATCAGGGCATTCACGTCCGGGATCTTGAGGTCGGCGAGGGTATCAAGATTCTTGAAGACCCCGATGGCATGGTCGTGAACGTGACCGTACCGATTTCCGAGGAGAAATTGTCTGCAATGCTGACGTCGGAAGCGGTACCGGCCGCCGAGGCTCCGGAACCCGAGCGCGCTGCCGAAGCACCTGCGGCGGATACTCCTGCCAACCCCAGCGACCCCCCCAAATAACTCTTGAGTGTTATTGTCGGACTCGGGAATCCGGGCGTTGAATATGCGGCGACGCGTCATAACGTCGGACAGCGGGTTGTGGCGCAAGCGGCGGCCGAGTGGTCTATTCCGTTACATCCCAACGGCTTGACGCAAGAGGGAACCGGTCGAGTCCACGGGCACCTTGTGTCCCTCGCGTTGCCTATGACGTTCATGAACGTATCCGGTGAGGCCGTGGAAGCACTCGTGGCAGCGCATGACGTCACGGCGCGGGACGTGATTGTGGTCCATGATGATCTGGACCTGCCCATCGGATGCCTTCGCATCCGGCCGGAAGGGGGAACGGGGGGGCATAAAGGCTTGCGGTCCATCGTGATGGCCTTGGGGACCGAAGCCTTCACTCGTCTGAAAATAGGGATAGGCCGTCCTGCCCCGGATGTGGACCCCGCCGATTTTGTGTTGGCCCCATTTGCCCCGGCGGAGTTGGACGAACTGCAACCCGTTTTGACCAGGGCGGTTGAAGGGCTGGCCTGTATTGTGCTGCATGGCGTGCAAGAAGCGATGAATCGCTTTAATCGCCGCATGCCCGGTGTAAGCCACGAGGACGGAAGAGAGAAGAAGCCCTTCGGCGACGCGGTTTGACAGTATATTTTACCCTGTGATACCGTCGCTTCCCTTGTAAGGACGCCGGTGTACGGGAACAAATCAGGATTTTTCAGAAAGAGGACGGCATGGCATGTTATGAATCAATTTTTATCCTTCGATCATCGTTGGCTGATGAAGAAGCCGAGGCGGTAATCGAAAAGATGAAGAACGCGTTAACGAAACACGGGGCGACGATTGTCAAAGCCGATAATTGGGGGAAAAAGAAGCTCGCGTATGAAATTAAACATGACCGGCGTGGCACGTATATTCTGCTTCAGTTCGAATCGGCGAACGAGAACGTGGTGAGTGAACTCGAACGGCTCTACCGATTGGAAGACTCGGTCATCAAGTTCTTGACCGTGCGCGTGGAAGAAGAAGCGTTCCAAGAAGTTGCGGCCGAACAGGGAGAGTCCGAAGGTGGTGGGGTTCAATAAGATCATTCTCATCGGGAACCTGACGCGAAACCCCGAACTTCGGTACACCCCCAGCGGGACTCCCGTCGCCAATTTCGGGTTGGCGGTGAATCGACGCTTTCGACAAGCCGATGATCAAAAAGAGGAAGTGTGTTACGTTGATATCGTGGTCTTTGGCAAGCAAGCCGAGCATTGCGGTCAATACCTGAGTAAAGGTGACGGGGCCATTATCGACGGACGACTCCAACAGCGGCGGTGGGAAACGGAAGATGGACAACGCCGCAGCAAACACGAAGTGGTGGCGCAATCGGTTACGTTTCTCCCGAAAAGACAAAGTCACGCTGGTGAGCCCGGAGGGGGAGAAGAAGAATACCCGCACGACCATCCGTACGAATCTGAAGAGTACGCATAATTTTCGCACACGAGGAGAAGAGACACGTGGAACGAGGGAGGCTTTTTCAGCGGCGGCGCGTTTGCCGGTTTTGTCACGAGACCACGCCCCTGGATTATAAGGATCTGAACCTGTTGCGTAATTTTTTGACGGAACGAGGACGCATTATTCCGAGACGGATATCCGGAAACTGTATGCGGCACCAACGGAAGCTCACGATTGCGATCAAACGTGCCCGCAGTATAGCCCTGTTAGCCTTTGCTGAAGAGCGGTAGGACCGGGCATTGTCCGTCGTGACGGTGCGGTTCCAGTCTGAATCCCCGGGTCAAGGGAGGTCCAGGAAACGTGGCCTCGCTCAGCTTCAGCGCGAAAGACCTTCCTCCTGAAGGCACCCGAATCGACTGCGTCGTCGGGAAGGAAGACTTGCAGTTAGAAGAGAACGATCCCGGAATGCAGGATGTGCTTGCTTTGACGGCAACGATTCGTGCCGAAGAAACCGACTTCCGGGTGGAAGGCGAGTTGAACGGCCTGCTGCTCCATGAATGTGTCCGTTGTCTGGAATCGTTTACCAGGCCCGCGGACCTTTCGTTTCGGGTAGTGTACAAGGAACTGAGTCGGCGGCGCTCGAAAGAACCGAAGGCCGCCGGGGATTCGGAGCCTGAAGAGACGGACTGCCATCCCGTGGTCGAACAGCGGATTGAATTGCAGGAGATGCTTCGAGAACAACTCATTTTGTCCGTCCCGATGCAACCCCTCTGTTCAGAGGCGTGTCAAGGATTGTGTCAGGTGTGCGGGCAAAATCTGAACGTGCAGAGGTGTGGGTGCGGGGAGGTGAAAGTGGAGTCTCCCTTTGCAATCTTGCAAGAAGCATTCAAACCTTCACAAAAACCGTTGGCGTAAGTTACGTGTGAGGCAGACGAGCGCAGGTCGTTTCCGTGACGTGAGGAGAACACAATGGCAAACCCCAAACATCGACATTCCAAGTCCCGGCGGGATAAACGGCGTACGCACAAAAAACTCGGCATGCCGAGTTTTTCCATTTGTCCCCAATGTCACGAACGAATGTTACCTCATCGGACCTGCCTGTCGTGCGGTTACTACAAACGTGTCGCGATTATCGCAATTCAAGAAAGTTAAAACTTCTCGACTCTCTCCTCCCGATTGGAGACTCGCACACGATCCATGAAAATTGCTCTCGATGCCATGGGCGGGGATCACGGTGTGCCCCCCGTCGTCGAAGGCGCAGTGCAAGCCCTCAAAGAGCTTGACGTCGAATTAATTCTCGTGGGTCACGAAGATCAACTCCGAGCCGAGTTGGAGCGTGTACAGTGCACGGATCCCCGTGTCACGGTCCACCATGCCTCCCAAACGGTTGACATGCATGAATCCCCCGCGCAAGTGGCCAGGAAGAAACGTGACTCGTCGATTTGGGTGGCGACCGAGTTGGTCAAGACCGGTGAGGCCCAGGCGGTGGTGAGTGCCGGCAACACGGGCGCGGCCATGGTGTCGGCCTTTTTTCTGCTTGGCACCATCAAGGGGGTGGAGCGACCGGCCATTGCGGCCACCTTGCCGACCATACGGGGAACGGCGATCATGCTGGACGTCGGGGCGACAGTCGATTGTGCCGCCCAACAGTTACATCAGTTCGCCATTATGGGCCATGAGTATGCCAAACACCTCATGGGCATCGCGCATCCTCGTGTGGGGCTTCTCAGTATCGGAGAGGAAGCGACCAAAGGCAATGAAGTGACGAAAGAGGCCTTCCGTCTGCTCAAGGAAAGTTCCTTAAACTTTATCGGAAACCTCGAAGGCCGGGACGTGTACAGCGGGACGGCCGACGTCATCGTGTGTGACGGATTTCTGGGCAACGTGTCGTTGAAAATCTCTGAAGGGTTGGCGGAGGCCATGAAGAAAATCCTGATGAGTGAGGTGATGAATTCAACCCTGGGGCGCTTGTCGTTGGCCTTCATGACGGGTCCGCTCATGCGGTTGAAACGACGAACGGATTACGCCGAATTTGGCGGCGCGCCGCTCCTGGGTGTAAATGGAGTGTGCATGATTTGTCATGGCCGGTCCTCGGCCAAGGCCATTAAAAACGCCATCAGGCGGGCAGATGCCTTAGCCCAAGGTCGGCTGATTGAGCTGATCCAACGTGATATTGCTGAAAGTCTGACCGCACCGATGGCGTCCAGCCCTCAAATGGCCTGTGAATGAGAAGTCGGATATTCGGGACGGGGTCCTATACTCCCAAACAGGTGTTGACCAATGCCGACCTCGAAAACATGGTGGACACGTCGGATTCCTGGATCGTGGAACGCACCGGCATTCGCGAGCGTCGCTTGGCTGCCCCCGGCGAAGCCTGTTCGGACCTGGGGGTGCTGGCGGCGCAGCAGGCGTTGGCCGACGCAAACGTTCAGGCGGCCCAACTCGATCTGATCCTCGTGGCCACCTGTACCGGGGATGCTCCTCTGCCTTCGACCGCGTCCCTGATTCAACATCGTCTTGGTGCCGTGAAGGCCGCTGCCTGCGATATTTCGGCGGCGTGTTGCGGGTTCGTGTATGGCCTGTCGGTGGCGGACGCCTTTGTACAAACGGGGCATCGCTACGTGTTGGTCATCGGGTCGGAAGTGATGTCTTCCATCACGGATTGGACGGACCGGAACACCTGTGTCCTCTTTGGAGATGGCGCGGGCGCCGTTGTGCTGGGCCCGACGGAAGACGACCGGGGGATCCTTTCCCTCCATTTACACGCGGATGGGCAGTTCTCCGATTTGATTTGCGTGCCTGGTGGTGGGTCGAGTCTCCCTCCGTCGGAACGCGTGGTGGCCGAACGCCTGCATTGTGTCAAAATGCGCGGCAATGAAACCTTCAAGATTGCCGTCAAAACCATGGAAGAGGCCATACGAGAGGCCGTCGCAGCGCATGGGCTCGGCATTGACGATATTGATTGCCTGATTCCCCACCAGGCCAACATTCGAATTTTACGGGCCGTCGGGCAACGCATCGGGTTACCCCTGGACCGGGTCGTGATCAACGTCGACCGGTATGGCAATACCTCTGCGGCGTCAATCCCGTTGGCATTGGATGAAGCCGCCAAAAACGGTACGATCCAGGAAGGGCATCTGGTAGTCATGGCGGCGTTCGGGGCAGGGCTCACGTGGGCCTCCGGGGTGCTGCGGTGGTAGAAAGGATGAAACATGGCTGCGGATGAAAGACCAGGAGAATGGGCGTTGATCTTAGGCGCCTCGAGCGGATTCGGCAGGGCCGTGGCTCTGGAATTGGCGTCCCTCGGTATGAATATCATCGGGGTACACTTGGACCGGAAATCCACGCTCCCCAACGTGGACCGTCTCGTGGCAGACATCCGGGCCCATGGCCGGGAAGCCCTCTTTTTTAACGTCAATGCGGCGGATGCGGAGAAGCGCCGGGAAGTCGTGGACGCCGTTGAAGCCAGATTCCGGGCGCATGGTGACCCGGCGACGATTCGCGTTTTCCTCCATTCCCTGGCTTTTGGAACGCTGAGACGGTTCGTCACCGACACGCGTGCCGATGCCGTGAGTAAAGCCCAGGTCGATATGACGTTGGACGTCATGGCAAACAGTTTGGTGTATTGGGTGCAAGAGTTACTGGCGCGGGGACTCATGGGTCACGGCGGAAGAATTTTTGCGATGACCAGTGCGGGCGGCGCACGGGTGTGGTCCACCTATGGAGCGGTGTCCGCTGCGAAGGCGGCTCTGGAATCCCACGTTCGCCAGCTTGCGCTTGAATTGGCTCCCCTGGGGATTACGGCGAACGCGATCATGGCGGGCGTCACCGATACCCCGGCCTTACGGAAAATTCCGGGGTCCGATGACATGATCGCCTTAGCCCAACGGAAGAATCCCTCTGGACGTCTCACCACGCCGCGTGACGTGGCGGACGCCATCGGTTTGCTCAGCCATCCCAAGTCGCATTGGTTGACCGGCAACGTGATCTGTGTGGATGGAGGCGAGTTTATCGTTGACTGACCGCCCGGCAGCGGTTCATGTCCATGGGCGCTTTTATCCGTTGACTTTCTCGACGGTTTCACTCATACCCTGAGTTTGTATGTCTGGCTCAATTGCATTCCTGTTTCCCGGTCAAGGCTCGCAAGCCGTCGGGATGGGACAAGCGTGGCAAGAGGCGTATCCGCAACTCATGGCCTTGTTTGACGAGGCCAACTCGATCTTGGGGTATGACCTGCAAGCCCTCTGTTTTGACGGACCGGCGGAACAACTCAATCGAACGGAATATACCCAACCCGCGTTGCTGGTGACGAGCCTGATCGCCTGGCGGGCCTTGGAGGCACGTATCCACCCTTCCGCGGTGGCGGGCCACAGTTTGGGTGAATATTCGGCCATCGTTGCCGCTGGAGGGCTGTCGTTTCCGGATGCCGTGGCGTTGGTACACAAACGGGCACGATACATGGAAGAAGCGGTCCCTTCGGGGAGCGGGCTGGTCGTGGCGATACTCGGGTTGGCGGGGGAGGTGGTCAAGGACATTTGTCGGGAAGCACAATCCGTGGGCGTCGTGGCCGCAGCCAATTTCAACTCCCCGGGCCAAGTGGTAATCTCGGGTGAAAAAGCCGCGGTGGAACGGGCCATTGAATTAGCCAAAGTCCAAGGGTGCCGGCGAGCCGTTCCTTTGCCCGTCAGTGTGCCGGTTCATTCGTCCTTGATGCAACCGGCTGCGGACCGGTTGGCTCCTCACGTGCACGCGGTGTCGCTTTCCGATTTGACCGTGCCACTCTTTAATAACGTCGAGGCGCGTCCGTTGGTCCACGCCGAAGAGGTGCGCCATTCTCTGATTCGCCAGTTACCGTCCTCCGTGTTATGGGAGCACACCATTCGCGCGATGTGGGAGCAGGGTATTCGGACGTTTATTGAGATCGGTCCGGGGACGGTATTGACCCGACTCGCCACACGCATTGTGCCGGAAGCGGAATTGCACCACATTCAGGACCCGGAGTCCCTGGACAAGACCTTGACGACCATACGTCATTGACGGTAAGACGCAGTTCCCGAAATATAAAAAACGAGGGAAGCGTGTTGGAAGGGAAAAAAGCCATTGTCACGGGAGCGGCGCAAGGCATTGGGCAAGCCATTGCGGAATGTTTCGCGAAAGCCGGAGCCGACGTGGCCGTGGTAGATCTGGAAGCCGCGCGATGTACCGACACGCTGCAATTGGTGGAACACCAGCAGGGTCGAGGCCTGGCATTGTCGGCCAACGTGGCCCAGTGGGAAGCCGTCAAGGGGATGGTGGATCACGTCGTGAAGGAATGGGGACGTGTGGACGTATTGGTCAATAATGCGGGCATTACCCGTGACGGGTTGATTATGCGCATGAAAGAAGAGGATTGGAACGCCGTCCTCCAGGTCAATCTCACCGGCACGTTTTATTGTACCAAGGCGATTCTGGGACCCATGACCAAACAGCGGTATGGCCGGATCATTAACATGGCCTCGATCGTGGGGGCCATTGGGAACGCGGGACAGGCCAACTACGCCGCGTCGAAAGCGGCGGTCATCGGGTTCACCAAATCGGTCGCTCGCGAATATGCGAGTCGGAACATTACGGTGAACGCGGTCGCTCCGGGTTTTATCGACACGGCCATGACCCGAGCCTTGAACCAGGAAGTGAAAGACACGTTGTTGCAACAGATTCCTCTTGGTCGATTAGGCCTACCCGCCGAGGTGGCGGAAGCCGTCCGGTTTTTAGCCTCGGACGCCGCGGGGTACATTACCGGCCAAGTGTTCCACGTCAATGGCGGGATGCACATGGCGTAACAGGATGAATGACACATTCCAAATGGATTGCTTAACAGGAGGTGCGAAGGTCGATGGCCGCTGAAGAACGTATTCGAAAGATCATTGCGGAACAATTGGGAGTGGAAGAAGAGGACGTCGTGCCCGACGCGTCTTTTGTCGAGGATTTAGGGGCCGACTCCTTGGACACGGTGGAACTGGTGATGGCGCTTGAGGAAGAATTTGACGTGGAAATCCCCGATGAAGACGCGGAAAAGATTCAAAAAGTTTCTCAAGCCATTGAGTATATCAAAGAAAAAACCTGATCCGCGGCGCTCATGACCGAGTACCCCCCCAGTCGGCGTGTGGTGATCACCGGCTTGGGAGTCGTGACTCCCCTGGGAATCGGTGTCGACAACACTTGGCAAGCGCTGCTTGCCGGGAAGTCGGGAATCGGTCCCATCACGCGCTTCGATGCGTCCGGCTATGCCTGCCGAATTGCGGCTGAAGTGAAGGACTTCGATCCGGCCGATCATCTCGAAAAAAAAGAAATCAAAAAGATGGATACGTTCATCCAATACGCCGTGGCCGCGAGCCAGGAGGCGGTGGATGACGCGGGATTAACTATCGCACCCGAAACCGCCGAGCGGGTGGGGGTCTACATCGGAGCGGGCATCGGCGGTCTGCCGGCCATTGAGCAGTATCACAAGGTACTCCAGGACAAGGGGCCGGGCCGCGTCAGTCCGTTCTTCATCCCGATGGTCATCGTGAATTTGGCCTCGGGCCAAGTCGCGATCCGGTTCGGAGCCAAAGGCCCCAATTCGTGTGCCGTGACGGCTTGTGCTACGGGGAATCATTGCATCGGAGACGCCTACCGGATCATTCAACGTGGGGAAGCGGACGTGATGTTGGCCGGCGGGACCGAATCCACGATTTGCCCGTTGGCCATTGCCGGATTCGGTGCGGCAAAAGCGTTATCACGCCGTAATGACGATCCGGAACGGGCGAGTCGTCCGTTTGATCGTGATCGGGACGGGTTCGTGATAGGAGAAGGTGCCGGCGTGGTGGTGTTGGAAGCATTAGAGCACGCGCAACGTCGCGGCGTCAGAATCTACGGAGAACTTGCCGGCTATGCGATGACCAGTGACGCTTTTCACATCACCGCTCCGCCGGATGACGGTGCCGGGGCCGTGGATTGTATGGAGAAAGCCATTCGCGACGCGGGCGTCCCGAAAGCGACCATCGGGTATATCAACGCGCATGCCACCTCCACCTTTGCGGATCGAGTCGAAACGCAGGCCATTAAAACCGTGTTTGGGAACCATGCCGCCCGACTTCCGGTGAGTTCCACGAAATCCATGATCGGCCATCTGTTAGGAGCGGCCGGTGGCGTCGAGGCCGTGTTTACCACCCTGGCGCTGTATCATGGCGTCTTGCCGCCTACGGTGAATCTGGAGCATCCCGATCCCGAGTGTGATCTTGACTACATTCCCGGGCAGGCCCGTCAGGTTCCCATCGAAGCCGCGCTTTCGAATGCCTTCGGCTTTGGTGGCGTGAATGCCTGCCTGGTCGTCAAGACTGCATCAGGGAGTCTGGACGTTTAGGTTCTCCCTGACGTACCCGACCATCAGATAAAGGGCGTGAAGGTGTTTGAGGAGGCGCAGCAACAACTGCCGTATCAGTTTCGCGAGCCGGCGTTATTGGAAGAGGCCTTGACGCATCGTTCCCACGAGAAGTCCTCTGTGGCGGACAAACAGAATGAACGCCTTGAGTTTTTAGGCGATGCGGTATTGGGGTTGATCGTGAGTGAGTATTTGGCGGAAACCTTTCCTGCGTTGGCCGAAGGGGATTTGTCACAGATACGAGCCCGGCTCGTGGGTCGGGTCACGCTGGCGGACGCCGCGCGGCGATTGAGCCTTGGCCGAATGCTCCGGTTGGGCCGCGGCGAAGAACGCACCAAGGGCAGGGACAAAGCGTCTCTCCTGGCAAACGCGCTGGAGGCCGTGATTGGAGCCGTCTATATGGATGGGGGAATGACGGCGGCCCGAACGTTTACGTTGCAGGTGCTGGAGACCCAACTCAAAGAATTGCACCAGGATGACCTCGCCGCTTTCAGGCAGGACTATAAAAGTCAATTGCAGGAATGGTGTCAACAGCACGTGCATGCCCTGCCGGTGTATACCGTGATCGAGGAATCGGGCCCTGATCATCAAAAAACATTTGAAGTGACGGTGGCCATTGCACAACAATGTCGTGGAAGCGGGCAGGGACGCAGTAAGAAAATAGCGGAACAGCAGGCGGCCAAACAGGCGCTGGAACAATTGCGGCCCGTGACCGACGCGGGCTAATACCAACGGAAATCATGGAAGACAACAAGTAGGGAGGATGACGGAATGCTTGGATTACGTGTGGCAAGAACAATGCTGTGGGTCATGGGCGTCGTGGCTCTGCTGGTGGGAGTCAATGGGGAACCCGTCCGGGCCGGGAGCCCTCAAGGACTGCTGACGGCGGAGGGCAAAGCTCCTCGTGCGATCATCACCACCAAATTTGGTCAAATGGAACTGGTCTTTTTCCCGGAATTAGCGCCCCAGCACGTGGAAAGCTTTTTGAATTTAGCTAAAAAGGGGTTTTATAACGGAACGATCTTCCACCGGGTGATTCCCGGCTTTATGATTCAGGGTGGGGATCCCAACACCAAAGATCCGAGCAAGCGACATCTCTATGGAATGGGAGGACCCGGCTATACCTTACCGGCTGAGTTTAATCGGATTCCGCATGAACGGGGCATTGTGTCTGCCGCCCGGTCGGCTGATCCCAACAGCGCAGGCTCTCAGTTTTTCATCATGATCGGCAAAGCCCCCAGTTTGGACGGTCAGTACACGGTGTTTGGAGAAGTAGTGAAGGGCATGGAGGTGGCTGATAAAATCGTGCGTCACCCCAGGGACCCCAGAGACAATCCTCTTGAACGTATCGAAATGACCATCGAGGTGAAATAAGTCAAGCAGCGGAAAGGGCCCTAGTTCTGTACACTTCGGGCGGGCTGCTCTTCCATGGGGACGCCGCCCGGAAGGATGATGCGTCCGCCGGTCGTGCCGAGTCTCGTCAGTTTTTCAGCGACGTCGGGGTGACGACCCTTGAGGAATCCGATCAAGCCATTGAGAAAGCGTTTGGACCGCAGCCCGTCTCCCGAAAATCCGGCAATAAACGTCAGGCCGCGATCCAGCACCTCACTCACGAGTTGGGTGTCGGGTTTTTCTCCCTCCATGAAGGCTTGATATTCTTTCTTGAGGGCTTCGGTAAAGGGAGGGGCCATGCCTTCCGGCACGTGGATCGGGCTGAACGATCGACGCAACGCCTGGATGGCCGCGATGACGTCCCCATCCTGCGCGTCGCTCCGCGCGTGAAAATGTTTAAACGTCACGGCTTCGAGAAAGTAAAACATCTCCGCGGCCTTGTCCCCCGATTGTTCCAGCAGTTCTTTGTAGAAAGCGCGCCGTTCCTGTTCAAACTGATCCCCGACGCGTTTTTGTTGATATTCCACGTTCGTATCCAGATAGACGCAATCGGAATGGCACGCAATGCTGACGACGCGGTGCGTGCCACAGCATTGGCTGCAAATGGCGCCACGTAACGCCGGGCAGGGACGTTTACCTTTTCGTTCGTGGCAGTACATGCACTTGCTCATGGCTTCTCGTCTTCCTCCAACCAGCCCAGCCCGTAATCGGAGAGCGTCCGTTTGCGTTTCCGTTGCTTGCCGGTATTCGTCGGGCGTTCCAATCCATTGATCTCGGCCCCATCGGCGTACAAATAGGGGACGAGGATCATATGGTTCCGGCGGTCGATTTTGACGGAAGACGGCGAGATCAGAAATTCGGCAATAACCTGCATGGAATGATCAGGCTGGACCCGCCAGATCTTGCCCGCGGTCAGGTCGGATAGATACAGGCTGCCGAATCGGTCAAAGTCGATCCCGCTTAAATTCCGAAACTTGCCGGTAAAGAACGAATTGGAAATGATCTCGGTCATGGTGCGGTCTTCCGCAATTTCCATCACGTTTCCGTTGTCAAGGCTCGCGATCCACAGCCGGCCTGACCTCGGATGCACGGCCAGTCCTCGCGGCGACGCCAAAGTCTCGTCTTGGAGATACAGGGACACCTCGTAATCTTGTTGAGGGTCGATTTGGTACACGGCGTTCCCGGCCGTGTCCAGGACATAGAGTTGTCCGATGCCGTCGGCAATCAGATCCGTCAACGCCTCGATGTGAAACGGATGCAGGGAAACGGTCACCGTGGGTTTCCCGGATTGCGCATGAAATCCCCGGACGACGTCGATATCGGCTACGTAGAGGATTTCACCGGCGATGGCCATGCCATGGGGGGAATGCAGGATCGTGTCGCCGCGGCCACCCTGGATGAAATGTCGATCCAGCAGGTTGCCCTCCTGATCAAGTTTCGAGATGAACCCGTTGTTGTCGGGCGTACCGGGTTCGCCGTTGGCATTGGCGATGTAGTAGCCTTCCCCCGAAGGATGGGCGATGAAGGATTGGGGGCTACTCAGTTTGATGATGGGATTGGCGAGAGCCGGCAGCGTCCAGGCATTCAGTAGCAGAACCACAGTGATGATGCGGAGCGGCGTCCGGAACAGGCACGGTTGCAAGGACCAAGGCAAACGCCAAAGAACGGATCGGAGGGCGGAAGGGTGTCTCACAGCGGCATGCTACGGCACCCTTTGGGGGGTGTCAAGGAAACGCGTTCGTCCCCGTTTCCCCTCGATTGACTACAATTTTCAGCCCCTGTTATCGTAGTGTGACGCATAAATGGTTCCCTTCCACGTTAAGGAGGACGATGTGACGGCTCAGCTCATTGATGGGAAAAGCTTGGCACAGGACATTCGGGACGGCATTGGTCGGGACGTGCAAGCGCTTGAGGCCCGGACCGGGGTTCGGCCGGGTTTGGCCGTGGTGTTGGTCGGCGACGATCCGGCCTCGGCGGTTTACGTTCGCAATAAAAAGAAGGCCTGCGATACCGCCGGCCTGTACGTGGCCGACCATCATTTGTCTGCAGAGACCAGCCAGGCCGAGTTATTAACCCTCGTTGATCGGTTGAACGCGGATCCCAAGGTGCATGGAATCTTGGTGCAGCTTCCCTTGCCGGCTCATATTGACGGTCAGGCCGTTCTCAATGCGATCTCACCCGGTAAGGACGTCGATGGCTTTCATCCGTACAATATCGGCCGGTTGGTCGCGGGGGATCCGGTGTTCGTTCCCTGTACGCCCAAAGGGGTGATTCGCATGATCGAGTCCACCGGCGAACCCCTTACCGGGAAGCAAGCCGTCGTGGTCGGGCGCAGCAACATCGTGGGCAAGCCCGTGGCCATGCTCCTGCTGCATCAGCACGCCACCGTGACGATGTGTCACTCCCGGACGAAGGACCTGCCCGCGGTCTGCAGGGAAGCCGATATTCTGGTGGCCGCGATCGGCAAACCCCGGTTCGTCACCGGCGATATGGTGAAGGCCGGGGCCATCGTGCTCGACGTGGGCATCAATCGACTCGATGACGGACGTTTGGTCGGCGACGTGGATTTCGAGCCGGTGCGTGAACGGGCCGGATGGATTTCCCCCGTCCCAGGCGGCGTCGGCCCCATGACCATTGCCATGTTGTTGGCGAATACGTTGGAAGGGGCCAAGCGAGCGGCGACCGGAGAGGGAGTAGCCTGAAGCATGCCATGAACGCATCCACTCTCCATCAGACGTTGGCCCAGGGCCAGTTTGCCGTGACCGTTGAATTGAACCCGCCGAAGGGCACTGACGTGTCGGAATTACTTGAGACCGCCAAGTCGTTGAGCGGGCGAGTGAACGGCATCAACGTGCCCGATAACGCCGCCGCGGTGATGCGCGCGAGTCCGGTGGCCGTGGCCCGCCTCCTGTATGAACAGGGGCATGACCCGGTGCTTCAACTCACGTGCCGGGATCGCAACCGGATCGGCCTGCAATCGGATCTCCTGGGCGCGCACGTGCTCGGGATCCGTAACGTGCTGTGTCTGACCGGCGACAGCCCGAGCGCCGGCGATCACAAAGATGCCAAGCCGGTGTTCGACCTGGATACCGTTCAAGTCATGCACGCGGTGAGCGAACTCAATCAGGGACGGGATTTGGCCGGCCACGCGTTGGAGGGACGGACCGCGTTTTTTATCGGCGGTGCCGCGGCCCCTGGCGCCGAATCGGTCGAACTCCTGCATAAGAAATTTGAGGCCAAGGTCAAGGCCGGCGCACAATTCTTTCAGACGCAACCCGTTTTTTCGGAGAAGGTGGTCCGTTCTTTTATGGACCAGGTGCGTCCCTATGCCCGAAAAGTCCTGGGCGGGGTCCTGGTGCTCCGGTCGGTCAAAATGGCAGAATACGTCAATACGCACGTGTCGGGCATCGACGTTCCCGAAGAGATCCTGCGAGAACTGCGGGACGCCGGGGAAGCCCATGCAGCCGAAGCCGGGCTCGAGATCACGGTGCGAACCATTCGAGCCATCCGCCCATTCTGCGATGGTGTGCATGTCATGGCCGGCCGGTTGGCGCACCGGCTTCCCGAGATTATCCGAAAGGCTGGGTTGAGCTGATGACGATTCCGGAGTTTCAAAGCCAGAAGGGGAAGAAACAACTGGTGGTCGTGACGGCGTACGATGCGTTGTTCACTCGCGTGATCGAACAGGCCGGCATCGACGTCATTCTGGTCGGAGATTCCCTGGGCGTCGTGGTCCAGGGAAAACCGGACACGTTGTCGGTCACCATGGACGACATGGCCTATCACACCCGGCTGGTGGCGCAAAGCCGGCAGCAGGCCCTGGTCATCGCCGATATGCCGTTCATGAGTTATCAGGTCAGTGAGGAACGGGCCATTCACAATGCGGGTCGCTTGATCCAGGCAGGGGCCATGGCCGTGAAATTGGAAGGCGGCGGCGCCATGGTGGATCGGGTTCGCGCCTTGACCACCGTGGGTATCCCGGTGATGGGTCATCTCGGCATGACGCCGCAGTTCGTGCATCGCTTTGGCGGCTACAAGGTGCAAGGAAGAGAACAATCCCAAGCCGACACGTTGGTCACCGATGCCAAAGCCTTGGAGATGGCCGGGGCGTTTGCCTTGGTCCTGGAGGCGATGCCCGCGACCCTGGCGCAATCCGTAACCCAAGCGGTCTCCATCCCCACCATCGGGATCGGGGCGGGTCCCCACTGCGATGGACAGGTGTTGGTCCTGTATGACCTGCTCGGCCTGTTTGACGAATTTGTGCCGAAATTCGTCAAGCCCTATGCCCACCTCAAAGCCGATGCCCTCCAAGCCTTGCGGCGTTTCAAGGAAGAAGTGGAATGCCGGAAGTTTCCCACCGATCAGGAAAGCTACCGTTAAACAATTTTTTGGGTCTGAGGCCACCGATGGCCTGAGAACGTTGCGAGTTGTCACGTCATCGCTGATACTATTGACAAATAGTGAGAGGGAGCCTAGGATCATCCGATGGGTTCTGGCGTCACGTTGGCCGAGCCCTTTTTTTGTGACTATTTTCCGGAACAGGCTAGGTACATGGGAAATCTGGTGGTCATCGGGTCCCAGTGGGGGGATGAAGGCAAGGGGAAAATCGTCGATATTCTGGCCCGGGAAGCGGATCTCATCGTGCGTTTCCAGGGTGGCTCCAATGCCGGGCATACGGTCGTCACGAAAAAGGGGACATTCGTGTTTCACTTGATTCCGTCCGGGATCCTGTCCCGGGGGAAACAATGTGTCCTGGGAAACGGGGTGGTCATTGATCCGGGGGCTTTGATCGGAGAACTGAACCAATTAGCTGCCCAAGGAATTAAGGTGAGCCGAAATTTTGCCATCAGCCAGCGCGCGCATCTGATCATGCCGTATCACAAAGCCATCGACAAAGCCGCGGAAAAAGCCAAGGGGGCGCGGCGGATCGGAACGACCGGCAAGGGGATCGGTCCGGCCTACGTAGACAAAATGGCGCGGATCGGGATTCGGATGGGCGACCTGCTCGATCCCGAAGGGTTTCGGGAAAAAGTGGAAAGGAATTTGGTGGAAATCAACAGTTTTCTTCGGCACGTCTACGGCGTGCGCGTGTTTCATGCCGATCGCATTTGTGAAGAATACCTGGCCTATGCCCAACGCCTGTCGCCGTATATGACCGATGATTCCTTGCTCATCCACAAGGCCGTGGAAAGCGGTCGTCGCGTGCTTTTTGAAGGGGCCCAAGGGACGCACCTCGACGTGGATTTGGGAACGTATCCCTTTGTGACGTCGTCCAATGCGTGTGCGGGTGGCGCGTGTACCGGGGGTGGCGTGGGACCGACGAAAATCGACGCGGTGTTAGGCGTCACCAAGGCCTATACCACGCGCGTGGGCAGCGGGCCGTTTCCCACGGAGTTGTCCGATGACGTGGGTAGCGGTTTGCAGGAGCGCGGACAGGAATTCGGCGCGACCACGGGCCGGGCACGTCGGTGTGGATGGTTGGACGCGGTTCTGTTACGCTACGCGGTCCGGGTGAATGGCTGCACCTCCTTGGCGGTGACGAAACTGGACGTGCTGGACGGGGCACCGGAACTCAAGATTGCGGTCGGGTATCGCCATCAGGGCAAACTGTATCGCGAGATGCCCGTCGACTTGCATATCCTTAAGCAATGTGAACCCGTGTATGAAGTACTCCCCGGGTGGGCGGGCATGACCACCGGAGCGACGTCCTATAAAGCTTTGCCGGTCGAGGCCAAGCGATATTTGAGGCGCATCGAAGATCTGACGTCGTGCCCGATCGATATCGTCTCGACGGGTTCTCATCGAGAACATACGATCATGCTGAAAAACCCCATGACGCAGACGCGGCCTCGGGTCAAACTTTCCAAAGTCAGTGCTTGACCAGTCACGGCTCATCTTGTGGCGGCCCAACCGTTTGACAACCCTGAGAGTGGTTGTTAGCATCCGTTTCCGGTGAGCCGCTAGCTCAGTTGGTAGAGCATCGCCCTTTTAAGGCGAGGGCCCTCGGTTCGAGCCCGAGGCGGCTCACCATTCTCCGAGGAAGACCGTGAGGCTTTCTCATTCCCGCCCGTTTTTTCTCTTCGCGGCTCTCCCCATTTTTCCCGGGGAATGTTGCACTTGAGGCGATTGCGTTAAGAAGAGAAGCCGTGTTTCGATTGCTGGAATCCGTTGAGATCATTGATCTGACGCGTCCGATTCTGATGCGGGCTTCGCAACCGCTTCCCACCGCACTAGGGTTCCTGGACGCCATTCATTTAGCTACGGCGCTGTTGTGGAGAGAGGGAAGGCAGGAAGACCTTGTGTCGGCGACCCATGATACCGCATTAGCCATTGCCGCTCGAGCCAGCGGGTTCCAGGTGGTGGGGACGCCCTGAGGGACGGTTCTGCGTGCGGCCTCTGCGGGCCTGATTGCACGGATTCGCCGGACGAGGATGCTGCACGGGCTCTGCCGTTCTGCTTGAGGCGGTAAACCGGATGCGGTGGATTTTTCGTGGCTTGCCTTCGGTCATGGAGAAATGCTAAGGTCTTGACACTAAAGTGGGCGGAAGCCCACTTTTTTTTGCGTTGCCGTTCTCCAATAGCTCATTCCGGAAGACATGGAATTGCGGACATGAACGGGCCGGGGAGCCAAGTCCATCACATTGCCGAGCCGATTGCCAAAGCCCTCCACCTGGAAATCGTCGAAGTCGAGTGTCACGGAAAGGGGGCCAAAACCATCGTGCGGGTGATCGTGGACAAAGAGGGCGGCGTCGGGATTCAGGATTGTGAACGGTTTCACCAGTCGCTCAGCCGGGCGCTTGATGTGGCCGATCCGATTCCCCATGCCTATCGTCTCGAGGTGTCGTCCCCGGGTCTTGATCGTCCGTTGAAGCAGCGCAAGGACTATGATCTGGCAGTTGGACGGAATATTCGAGTTAAAGTCCATGTCCCCGTTCACGGGAAGGGAACGTTGGTCGGTCAGTTGGCCGAGGTCGATGACCGAGGGATTACCCTGCAGGTGCCGGTTCGAAAATCGAAGACGCGTCGACGGGTGCCCCTTGAGTGGGATGCCATTGCCCAGGCCAAGCGCGAAGTTGAATGGTAACGGAGGGCTCGAGTGAGGTGACGTGGTCGGGTCAGAGCCGATTGCGGGTCAGCAAGAAGAGGGGCGGCTATGAAGCGTGAACTGATGGCAGTCATTGAGCAAGTCGGACGTGAAAAAGGCATTGATAAATATCGGGTGCTTGCGGCCGTGGAATCTGCGCTGCTGACCGCGGCGAAGAAACGGTATGGCAACAACGAAAATATTCAGGTCCAAATCGACCCTGAAACGGGCGAGATTTCCATCGTGTCCCTGAAGACCATTGCGGACCAGATTACCGATGCCAATGCCCAGATTTCCTTGGATGAGGCGCGGGCAATTGATGGCGAGGCCGAATTGGGCGATGAAATCGGGTCGCTCATCGACGTCGAGGAGTTCGGGAGGATCGCGGCGCAGGCCGCGAAACAGGTGATTTGTCAAAAAGTCCGGGAAGCCACGTGGGAGGCGGTCGAGCGGGAATATTCGAAGCGAGAGGGGGAATTGGTGCACGGCGTCATCCTCGGACAGGAGCGCCGGAGCTACCTGGTGGAAATTGGAAAGACCGAAGCCGTGTTGCCCGTTCATGAGCAAATTCCTCGCGAGGTCCACCGGCGGGGCGATCGGGTCCGGGCGTTGCTGTTGGAAGTGCGCCGGACTTCAAAAGACGTTCAGGTGATCCTGTCCCGAGCCCATCCACAGTTTGTGGTCAAACTCTTTCAATTGGAGGTGCCGGAGGTCACGGAAAAAATTCTGGAGATTAAAGGGGTGGTGCGCGAGCCAGGGGATCGGACCAAGATCGCAGTGTTCTCCAAGGATAAAGCCGTTGATCCGGTTGGCGCCTGTGTGGGGATTAAGGGGTCCCGGGTTCAAGCCATTGTGCGGGAACTCAAGGGAGAAAAAATCGACATCATCCCGTGGACCACGGATCCGCGCGTGTTTATCGGCGAAGCGCTGAATCCGGCCTCCATTGAGAAAGTGGGCATCGACGAGGAGAAAAAGGCGGCCCTGGTCGTGGTGGCGGACTCGCAATTGTCGTTGGCCATTGGGAAAAACGGGCAAAACGTCCGGCTCGCCGCCAAATTGACCGGGTGGAAAATCGATATCATCAGCGTAAGCGAATATGAAAAGGAAAAACTCGAGCGTGACCGGGAAATAAAAGCCGCCTTGGCGGAGGAAACCGCGGCGCAACGTGAACAGGAGGCCGGAACCGAGAGCCCGCCCTCTGACCCTTCGAGTGAAGGAGAGAACGGAGAAGGGCTCGAGGTCGCGTCCGACGAGACGGTTGAATCACAGGAGGCTTCCTCGTAAGTCTTGTGAATCACGATGAGAGTGTATGAATTAGCCAAGAAGCTGGGCAAGGAAAGTCGGATCCTCATTGCCGAATTGGGAAAACTGGGCATTGCGGTCTCCTCCCATAGCAATGCTTTGAGCGAGGAGGACGTGCAGAAAGCCTTGAAGGCGCTATCGGGAAAGGCGGATCTGCAGACAACGAAGCGAAAGAAGGCAACCGGTTCGCTCAAACCCGGTAAAACCGCAAAGAAACCCTCCGCTTCGCCCGCAAAGGGACGCGGTCAGGCCACGCGCGAAAAGGAAAAAGCTGCGGAAGAAGAGGTTCGCAAACCTGAGAAAAAACACATTCTCATCAAGCGACGAAAAGAAGAAATCCCCCCCCCTGAAATCGAGACCTTGACGAAAGAAGAGCCTCCGGCAGACGGCATCATGGTTCCCAGGAGCGAACTGCCGGAACCGGCGGCCGTGGACGACCAGCCGCCCGAAGTTGCGGCCATGACTCAGGCTTTGGCTGCCGAATCGGCGCTCCCCGACGCCTTGCCGTCAATCGAAGAAAAGCCCCCGCCCGTGTCGGCCGGTGTGCCGGTCACGACTCATCCGGAAAAAATGCTTGATGAGCACAAAAAGGCCAAAGAAGAGGAGAAATCGAAAAAAAATCGGAAAGGTGTGAAACCGCGCGACGCCGACCTCTTTGCCGAGATCTATGAAGATGCGGCTCGCTGGCAGGACCTTCGTCCCCTTCCCACCCTGAGACGGGAAGAACGATCGCGGCATGTCCCATCGGCTACGCCGACTGAAATCACGAAACCCAGAAAGAAGACCGTCAAACTGCCATCGGGCATTTCGGTGAAGGACTTTGCGGAACACTTGGGGATCCGGGCGGCGGATGTGATTCGTAAGTTGATGGAAATGGGTGTCGGCCTCACGCTGAATCAACCCATGGATCTGGATGCCGGTGTGCTGATTGCCGAGGGGCTTGGCATTCAGGTCGAGATCCAGACGGAGAAGGCTGGTGAAGCACTGTTAGAAAAAATATTTGAGCCGACGACCGAGTCACAATTCGTATCTCGGGCTCCGGTGGTCACCATCATGGGGCACGTGGATCATGGGAAAACGTCTTTGCTCGATGCGATTCGTCAAACCAAGGTGACGCAACAGGAAGCGGGAGGCATCACGCAACATATCGGAGCCTACTCCGTGCAGGTCGGGGAAAAAAGTGTGACGTTCCTGGATACCCCCGGTCACGAAGCGTTCACGGCCATGAGGGCACGCGGGGCACAAGTGACCGATATCGTGGTCCTGGTGGTCGCGGCGGACGACGGCGTCATGCCGCAAACCATCGAGGCCGCCAATCATGCCCAGGCCGCCGAAGTCCCCATCGTGGTGGCTGTCAACAAAATCGACAAGCCCGGAGCCAATCCGGATCGAGTCAAGCAGGGCCTATCGGAACAGGGCCTTGCTCCTGAAGCCTGGGGCGGACAGACCATCTACGTGGAAGTGTCGGCGAAAGAAAAGCAGGGGTTGGAGATGTTGTTGGAGATGTTGTTGCTTCAAGCCGAGGTCATGGAGTTGCGCACGGACGTCACCCAGCCCACGAAGGGGGTCGTGTTGGAGGCGAAATTAGATCGTGGTCGTGGTCCCGTGGCCACCGTCCTGGTCCAAAGCGGGACGTTGAACGTCGGCGCCGCGTACGTGGTGGGTGCGACCAGTGGTCGCGTACGGGCGTTGGTGTCGCACGATGGCAAAAGAATCCGCGAGGCCGGGCCCTCCACCCCCGTCGAGGTGATCGGCTTGTTGGGGTTGCCGGCGGCAGGTGATCAATTAGTGGTCGTCAAAGATGAGCGGGTGGCCCGGGAGATCGCCGAGTCCCGCCAACAGAAATTGCGTACGGCGGAGCTTGGGACCGTTCCAAGCCGGCTCACCTTGGACGAGTTGTTTGCGCAAGGCCAGGAGGCGGACAAGAAAGAATTGGCGTTATTGGTGAAAGCGGATGCCCAAGGGTCGGTCGGGGCTCTGTGCGAATCCATAGCAAAAATCTCCTCCGATACCGTCAAGGTGCAGATCATTCATCGGGGCGTGGGGGGCATCACCGAATCGGACGTATTACTGGCATCCGCGTCGAAGGCGCTGGTGGTTGGATTTCACATTCGTCCGGACCCTAAAGCAACGGCGCTCGCCGAACGTGAAGGCGTAGAGATCCGACTCCATACCATTATTTATAATGCGATTGCAGACGTCAAAGCCGCGGCTGAGGGATTGCTGGAGCCGACCCTCACCGAACGCGTGTTGGGACGGGCAGAGGTTCGACAGGTCTTTACGATCCCCAAGGTCGGCGCGATTGCAGGCTGTTACGTCACGAATGGGCATATTGCCCGTGCGAGCGAGGGGATTCGCTTGCTGCGTGACAGCGTCGTCGTCTATGAAGGGAAACTGGGTTCGTTGCGGCGCTTTAAAGATGACGTCCGGGAAGTGCAGCAGGGATATGAGTGCGGGATTGCCATTGAAAACTTCAATGATATTAAAGCCGGCGACGTGCTTGAAGCGTACGTCTTTGATAAGGAGACGGCGAAATTGTAACCCCCTATCGTCGGTGTCGCCGCACTGAGTGGTGGGTGTTGCGCGTCGTACTGAAAACCGATGGTGGTTGGGATCTGTCGGATAGAATTGCATTTTCCCGAAGGGCATTCACTGAAATCGAAACGGCAAATTCTTTCCAGCCTGAAAGCGCGACTGTGCAGGACGTTCAAAGTGTCGGTGGCCGAGCTTGAGGATCATGATCTCTGGCAACGGTCCGTGTTGGGCATTGCCTGTATCGCGAATGAATCGAGTCACGTGAATCGGGTCCTCGATCAATCGCTCAATATGATTCGGGCCACTCCTACTTTGGAACTGCTCAATTTTCGAATAGAACTGTTGTAGGGTGGGAAGAAGCGTGAGTGTCGTGTCGAAACCGGCGTATAAACGATCGGTCAGGGTGGCTGATCAAATCAGAATGGAGGTCGCGGACATTCTTGCCAGAAAATGCAAGGATCCCCGGCTCCGGTTCGTGACGGTCGTTGACGTGGAGATGAATAACGATATGCGCATAGCCCGCGTCTACGTGTCCTTGTTGGGGAACGAGGTCGATGAGGAAGACGTCGGAAAGATTCTCAAAAATGCGGCCGGATTTGTTCGATTGGAATTGGGGCGGCGCTTGGAGTTGCGCTATACACCGGAGGTGGTATTCTGGTTCGACTCGGGTGGCTCGCGAGCGGACAAGATCGGCCAAATCCTTGATGCCGTGCTTCCCATTGAGGAGTCGGGGCGCGAAGGGGATGGTTGGGGCGAATCCGGGGACGGGGGGCAGGCATGATGGCCGGAATTCTTGATGGGATTCCTCCTCGTCACGTGACATCGGCGACGCCGCACGGCGTGCTGAACGTCATGAAGCCCGCCGGGTGCACGTCGCACGACGTGGTGGCCAAAGTTCGCCGTCTTCTGGAGGTCCGTAAAGTTGGACATGCCGGCACCCTGGACCCCGACGCCACCGGTGTGCTTCCCGTCTTGCTGGGGAAAGGCACGAGACTCTCGGCCTTTCTTCTGCATTGGGATAAGGAATATGAGGCCGTCTTGCGTCTGGGGCAAGAGACGACGACCCAAGACGCCACGGGCGCAATCGTGCGTGATTGTTCCGTCCAGGAACTTCGTCCCGAGACCATTCACGGGGTGGTGGCGCAATTTCAAGGTGAACAACAGCAAGTACCACCCATGTATTCAGCGGTCAAAGTGGCAGGACAACCGCTGTACAAAGCGGCTCGTGCAGGCAAAACCCTCGACCGCCAGGCGCGTCCCATCACCATTTATCACATTGAGGTTAGGGCCTTGGCCTTGCCCTACGTCACGCTGTGGGTACACTGTTCCAAGGGCACGTACATTCGCACTCTCTGTGCGGATATCGGTCAGGTATTGGGCGTGGGTGGGCATCTGAGCCAATTAACCCGAACACGTGTGGGACCGCTTCACCTCGACCGGGCGTGGCCGCTTGGTGAAATCGGACGTGGCGATGACCTGTTCGAGCACTCTGGAGCGTTTCTGGATCTCGATGAGGCCTTGGCCCATCTTCCGGTGGTGGTCGTTGATCCCGCCGTGGTGGGGAAGGTGTTGAATGGCACGCCCGTTTCGGACGTTGCCCTTTGGTCGGAGGATCATCGGGCGCACCCCGCGGAAACGTTGATTCGGGTGAAAGATGACATGGGTCGGTTGCTGGCCCTTGGCAAATGGGCCCCGGCGACGTCGGATGTGTCGAGCCATCAATTGCAGATGGTCAAAGTGTTTGGAGAGACGTCTTGAGCGCAACTCGCTCACGCCGTTCCATGAAACAAGCATGCAATACATCATGAAATAAATAAGGAAAAAGGAGGCTGGTATGGCAGCGGTCAAGGAAGCAAAATCGGATATCGTGCAGCGACATCGGGGGCACGAACGGGATACGGGTTCGTCAGAGGTGCAAATTGCCTTGTTGACGAACCGTATCAACTATTTAACCGACCATTTTCGTATGCATAAAAAGGACCATCATTCGCGGCACGGGTTGCTGAAAATGGTGAGCCTTCGCCGACGCTTGTTGGATTATTTGCATCGAAAAGACGTCGGGCGCTACCGCGCCCTGCTTGGAAAATTAGGGCTACGGAAATAACAACGCTTCTCAACGGGAGTGAGCATGAAGGCAAGAAGGAGAGAGATACATGGTGCAAGCAGTTGAATTGGATATAGCGGGACGCAAGATGCGGTTGGAGACGGGTCGGATGGCCAAGTTGGCCGATGGGGCCGTGTTGGCCTCCTATGGTGACACGATGGTCTTGGCCACGGCAGTGTCTTCCAAGATATTGAAGCCGGATGTGGACTTTTTGCCGCTCACGGTCAATTATCTGGAAAAGGCCTATTCGGCCGGAAAAATTCCAGGAGGGTATTTCAAGCGGGAAGGGGCTCCGTCGGAAAAAGAAACCTTAACGAGCCGGCTCATCGACCGGCCTATTCGCCCCTTGATCCCGAAAGGGTTTTCTTATGAGACCCAAGTCATCGCGTCGGTGCTTTCGGTCGATCAATCGATGACGTCGGAAGTGGTCGGGCTCACCGCGGCCTCAGCTGCGCTCTCGATCTCGGATATTCCCTTTGGCGGCCCGTTAGCCGGCGTCAAAATCGGACGCGTGAACGGCCAATTCGTGGTCAACCCCAATATGCAGGAACTCCAGAGCAGCGAGCTCGATTTGGTTGTCGCCGGCACCGAGGACGCGATCCTGATGGTGGAATCCGGGGCGAATGGGCTGTCCGAATCCGTGTTCCTGGAGGCATTGGCGTTGGCCCATTCGGAAATCAAGAAGATTGTGGCGAAAATCGTCGAATTGCAGGCGCTGGTGGGGCGGACCAAGCGGGTGGTGCCGGTTGAGCCGGTCGGTGAGGAATTGAAACGGCAGGTGCGCGAATCGGTGGCCGGCCCGATTCGAGAAGCCGTGCTCATCGCCAACAAAAGCGACCGGCAAGAGCGGTTGGACCAGATCATGGCCGACGCGGTCGACAAGCTGGGCGAGGAGGACCCGGTGCGATGCCGGCAAGTCAAAGAGGTCTATCATGACGTGGAATATCATGAAGTCCGCGAGATGATTTTGGAAAAGAAAGTCCGAGCCGATGGTCGGGGGGCTTCCGATATTCGGCCCATCACGTGCGAAACGAGTATTTTGCCTCGCACGCATGGCTCCGCCCTGTTCACGAGGGGGGAAACCCAAAGCTTGGCCGTGGTCACGCTGGGTACTTCGGACGATGAGCAACGCATCGATGCGCTCGAAGGGGAATATTTCCGCAACTTTATGCTCCACTATAATTTCCCGCCGTTCAGCGTGGGGGAAGCCCGGCCATTGCGTTCGCCCGGGCGACGCGAAGTCGGGCATGGGAAACTTGCGGAGCGTGCGTTGAAGTCGGTGTTGCCGGACAAGGAGGCGTTCCCCTATACGATTCGCATTGTGTCGGACATTTTGGAATCCAATGGCTCCTCTTCCATGGCCACGGTGTGCGGGGGCACCTTAGCCATGATGGATGCCGGCGTGCCCATTAAAAAACCGGTGGCGGGCATTGCCATGGGGCTCATCAAAGACGGCGACCGGGTCCTGATTTTGTCGGATATTCTCGGACTCGAAGATCATCTGGGAGACATGGATTTTAAAGTGACGGGGACACGAGAGGGGATCACCGCGCTTCAAATGGATATCAAGATCGAGGGGATCACGATTGATTTGATGCGGCAGGCACTCGAACAAGCCCGGGCCGGACGGCTCCACATTTTAGAAAAAATGCAGGCATCCCTCTCATCTCCCCGGGATTCTCTGGCTCCCCATGCCCCTCGCATTTATACGCTGCAGATCAAACCCGACAAAATTCGCGACGTCATCGGACCGGGCGGGAAAGTCATTCGCGGCATCATTGCGGAATGCGGGGTCAAGGTGAACGTCGACGATACGGGTCTGGTGACGATTGCGTCGGTGGACGAAGCGTCGGCCCAGCAGGCGATTGACATGGTCAACCGGTTGACGGAGGAAGCGGTCGTGGGGAAAACCTACCTGGGGACCGTCCGGAAGATCGTCGATTTCGGCGCTTTCGTCGAGATTTTACCCAACGTCGACGGCTTGGTGCATATTTCACAATTAGCCGAGCATCGGGTCCAATCCGTGGCTGATGAACTGGCGGAAGGGGAGCAAGTCAAGGTCAAAGTCTTGGAAATCGACAGGCAGGGCAAAATTCGTTTAAGCCGCAAAGAGGCGTTAATGGAGTCGGAACAGCCCCCGGCCGCCTCCTAGCCGGAGGGCTTGTTTGACCAGACTGCATCGGGTATCCCGGCAGACCATTTTCCCAATCTTGGTAGCGAGACAATGACCTGGACGCGAAAGCTTGTCCTCGATAACGGGATTCGCTTGGTGATGGAACGGATGCCATCGCTCAAGTCCGTCGCCCTGAGTGTCTGGGAAAACGTCGGTACCAGGGATGAAGGGCCCGGGCAAAAAGGTCTTGCCCACTTCCTTGAACACATGATGTTCAAAGGCACTCGCCGTCGATCCGCGACGCAAATTTCTCACGAAATCGATAGTCTGGGCGGAGAGATGAATGCCTTTACCACGCATGAAACCACCACCCTGTACATCAAAGTGTTGGATCAACAAATCGGGCAAGCGATCGATTTGTTAGCCGACGTCTTCTATCACTCCCGTTTTGACCGCAAGGAAATCGAACGGGAAAAACAGGTCGTGTTGGAGGAGATCCGAACGGTTCGAGACGACCCCGAAGACTTTGTGCAGGAACTGCATGCCAGGCAGGTGTTGCGGGGGCATCCCCTGGGCCGGTCGATCCTGGGTGATCGGGCTACCATGAAACGCGTTCAACGGCGCGATCTTCTCCACTATCTGGATCAACACTATCGTCCGGAGAAAACCGTGATTGCCGTGGCGGGGAATTTTGAAGTGAAGAAGGTCGAGGCTTTGGTCAATGCCGCATTTGGAAAGTGGAACCCCGTCGGCAGTGAGGAGAATGGGTTGCCACGGCAGAAGCCGCCCCGCGTTCGGGGAGGGATCATGGTGCATCAGAAGCGGTTGGAGCAGGTTCATCTCTGTATGGGATTTAAGGGCCTGCCCGTGGCCCATCCGGCCCGATACGCGGCCCATACGCTGAACGTCCTGCTCGGGGGAGGGATGAGTTCCCGACTCTTTCAGGAAATTCGGGAAAAACGCGGGCTGGCGTATACGATCTATTCCCAATTGTCGAGCTTTTCAGATGGCGGGGTGTTGACCATGTATGCGGCGAGTGGTGCCAAAGAGGCGTCCTCGGTGGTGGACGTGGTGTGTGGAGAAATCAAAAAATTGCAGAAACGCGGGCCTCGTCCTCAAGAATTGGAGCGAACCAAAAACCAATTAAAAGGGACCTTGATGCTGGGCTTGGAAGGGACCTATGGGCGAATGAATAAGTTGGCCAAAGATGAACTCGCGCGGGGACGGTACGTGTCCCTCCGGGAACTCGTGTCTGAAATTGATCGCGTTTCCGTACAGGATGTTCAAGAAATAGGCCGGGAACTCCTGGATTTAAGCTCAATGTCCGTAACGGCGTTGGGACCCGTGAACCCGGAAATCTTTCAAGAAAAATTTTTTGCGCATGCCTGAAAACGGGTGAATTTTCCTTAGAAAGACTCTTGACAACTTGCAACGGGATGAGTAGCATGGGCCTCTCTGATTAAAAGAAGGAGGTGGGGAGGGCCGAACGGGTCCCTCACGCCTTGAGAAAAGGAGCGGTGCTTTTTCGTTGCAAGTGAAGAGAATTTTGGTTAAAAAGTACGAGTCGTTATTTTTATTATGTCATCCTAAGTAAAGGAGGGGGAAATGAAGAAGTCATTTTTCCGTGGGGGCGTCGTGGGAATGTTGGCTGCGGGTCTGATGTTCGTTGGATTCATCGGTCTGGCAGATGCCCAAAAGGGCCCCTGTTCTAGCAACAAAAAATGTTCGGGTGATCCAAATCAAGTCGCCACTATCGGAGACATGAAACTCGTTGGGACCGCACCCGCAAGCTTGAAGGGTCGCGTGTATGCTCATTGGGCAGACAATCCGGCCGGCGAGATTCTCTTTGGCATTCAATATTGGAACACCAGCAACCCCGGCGAAACCGGTGACCCTCTTGGCCGTGCTTCCGATGACCGGGACGTGGCCATTCCTGATCCGCTCTTCGCGTGCTGTGCGTGGGGGTATCAAGGTGGTGAGGAGCGCAACAGTCCGTATGCAGGATGGTACAACCCGCAAACGACGGTACGGTTACGGGTGAAGGATGCCGCGCTGATGAAGCAATTGACCGACGCGTCACAGAATTTGGTGGCCATGGAAGTGCAACTCGACGGCAACACCGTCACGGGATTCAAAGTCCTTGCGGCCGAGTAACTGACGAACGTGTTTGGAATATACGGGATTCATTCAATTTTAAGAGTTTCTATTTTTAGCGCTTAATTGAGGAGGAAGGAATCATGAAAATTGGGAAATCAGGGTTAGCCGTTTTAACTGCCTTGATCGTGGTGGGTTGCATGGCCTCCAGTGCGCTTGCCATTGAAGCATTCCAAGAACGGTTCGAGTGGGGAGATCTCAGCCAAGCGACCACCCTGCATGGCCGAGTGGCAGTTACCGATCCGTATGAAAAAGCCGCCTGGGTGAACATCGCGGTGTTTGGGGGCAATGCCGAAAGCGGGTACTATTGGCAGAAATATTTCCCCGGAAAGAATTTGAAAGTCTACGCGGCAGATGATGGCGTGTGGAAAAAACTCGTCGCGGCTGGTAAGGGCTCACACAGCCAGGCGGTGATGAGTGGGACCGAGCCTTCCAAATACACCTTGGTTGAACTCGTGATGCAGGAAACCGAGCAAAATCACCGTGTCGTGACCTCGGTAAAAGAAATTCCTGAAGTGGCCGGTACGCCAGACAAGCCCAGAAGCATTCACAGCCTGCGTGCAATCGGCGTCGTGGAGTCCATTGACAACAACCATTGGGCACAAAACAAGAAGATGCAATATGACGTGATGATTCCGGGTGTGGGTCCGATTTCCGGGTTTATTCCCTACTCCAACCAAAAGCCCCATACGTCCAAAGGGACAAAAGAAGGAAAGTTCGGGGGCTTGTTGCAATAAGAAAAAGCTTTCGCGAAGCAAAGGGCAGGACCTTTTCAGGTCCTGCCCTTTTTTTATTCGTGGTCCAGCCGTTTTTGAATATCAGCCAACCGGTTTAGCGCTTCGAGTGGAGTCATGGAAAACAATTCCAATTGTTTGATTTCTTCGATGAGGGGATGGGGATGGGGTGCTGAGGAACCCTCGTGTTCAGGGTCCTGTTGATGAATCCGGTTGCTCATGCTCTCGGAAGCCGTCTCTTGTTCCAGTTGAGCCAACACTTCTTCCGCTCTCGCAATGAGCGTGGAGGGTAATCCGGCGAGTTTTCCCACGTGGATTCCATAACTGCGAGCGGCCTTCCCCTGTTTGATTTTTCTTAAAAAAATGACCTGATTTTTATCCTCTTTCACGGCGACGGTCAGGTTTTGAACGCCTTCCCGAAACTTTTCCAAATCCGTCATTTCATGATAGTGAGTGGCAAAGAGGGTTCTCGCTCCGAGTATCCGCCGGTCTTGAATGTGTTCCGCGATTGCCCAGGCCAGGCTTAAGCCATCGTAGGTGCTGGTTCCCCGCCCTATTTCATCGAGAAGGATAAGACTGCGAGACGTGGCCCCACGCAAAATTTTCGCGGTTTCCAACATTTCCACCATAAAGGTGCTCAACCCCAAAGCCAAATTATCGGAAGCGCCCACCCGGGTGAACATTCGATCGATGACCCCGATTTTCGCTTCGGTCGCAGGAACAAAACAGCCCATATGCGCCATGAGCACAATCAGCCCAGTTTGCCGCAAAAACGTGCTTTTTCCCGCCATGTTCGGGCCGGTCAGCAACAGGAGTCGATGGGCGTCGAAGTCCAGGTAGGAGTCATTGGGGATGAATCCTTCCGGCAAGTCGAACTGCTCAACCACCGGATGGCGACCATTTTTTATGAAGATGATCCCTCCATCGTGCATGTCAGGTTTGACGTAGCGGTTTCTCGAAGCCACCTCCGCAAAAGTCGAGAAAACGTCGAGTAGGGCCAGGTGTTTGGCCATCTTTTGAATTCGGAAAACGTGGCCGGACATCTGTTGCAGCATCTCCTGAAAACGTTCTTGCTCGGCGCGTCGTAACGTCTCATTGGCCCCGGACAGTTGGGCTTCAATTCGTTCAAGGTCTTCGGTCGTATACCGTTCGGCATTCACCAGTGTTTGTTTCCGTCGAAAATATTCCGGCACACGAGACAGATTGGCTTTCGTGACTTCGAAATAATATCCGAACACCTGATTGTATTTGATTTTGAGGGAGTCAATACCGCTCTGCTCTCGTTCGCGTTGCTCCAGATCGGTCAACCATCGCACGCCGTTGCGGCTCGTCTTTCGCAGCTCATCGATGGCGGGGTCGACGCCGTCCCGAAAGATCGGTCCTTCTTTGATGGAAGCGGGCGCATTGGGATCAAGGGAGTCCTCAATAAGCGCGGTGACATCCGAAAGGGCATCCCACCGCTGCAAAACGGAGTTGAGAAGAGGGTCGCTCATGCCGTCAAAAAGCAGAAAAAGCTGGGGGAGAATTTGCAGAGATTCTTTTAAACGAAGAACGTCACGAGGAGTGGCCGTTCCCATCACCACGCGGCTGCTTAATCGCTCGAGGTCATGCAGGTCTTTGAGGAACGAACGAACGTGCAGGCGAAGCTTCAGGTTGTCCGTGAACGTAGACACCGCATTGAGACGGCGCTGAATGGATTCGTTGTCAACCAGGGGCCGAACGATCCATTGACGGAGAAGCCGGCTTCCCATCGCCGTGACCGTGTGGTCGAGAACCGACAGCAAGGTGGCGTGTTGTTGATCGGGATGCAACGCCTGGACCAGTTCCAGGTTACGCATGGTCATGGCATCCAGGTGCATCTCCCGAGTAGGTGCAAGGAGTTCCGGTTTTTGAATATGGTCGTGCTTCAAGGTCGGTTGGGTCTGCTTCAAATAACGCAGAATGCCCCCCCCCGCTTGGATCCCGGGCCCTGCGGGAGAGAGACCCAACTCGTCCACGTGGTCTATTTCGAAATGAGCCCGGAGAATATCCTGTGAAGCGTGCGATTCGAAATAGGCGGAAGGCTGTTCAGTCACGCGAGGCAAGCGCAGGGGGGCTAAGAGCCGGTCGAGGGCGATCGCTTCCGTTTTTTCCGGGATAATCACTTCTTGAGGGCCAAGGCGGATGAGTTCGTCAAGCATCGAGTCCTGCTCGGCAAATTCCGCAATGAGAAATTGTCCGGTTGAAAGATCGATGGAGGCGAGCCCGAAACCGCAACGCGAATGGGCCGGATCGAGTCGAACAGATAAGGCCGCCAGGAAGTTGGCCGCTTTGGAGTCCAGCAATTCATCGTCGAAGATCGTGCCGGGTGTATAGAGTCGGACGACCTCCCGTCTGACCAGCCCCTTGGCTTCCTTGGGGTCTTCGACCTGCTCGCAGAGCGCAACGGTTTTCCCGGCTTTCAACAACTTGGCGAGATAGCTCGTGGCCGCGTGGTACGGCACCCCGCAGAGGGGAACGGGGTTGTGGCTGTTCTTGTCCCTGGTGGTCAGAGCGATATTGAGCAGGGCAGCAGCCTCTTTCGCGTCCTCGTAGAACATTTCATAGAAATCACCCACGCGAAAAAAGACAATCGTATCCGAATAGTGTTGTTTGATATCCCAATATTGTTTCAGTAGTGGCTTCAGTTCTGATTGACCCATGAGGAAGCTACCTTGAGTCCGACATGGCTGCCTGAAGCAGGCCGCGGCTACGTGGACCGACAGCTTGAACCTGCACGAGACGGGCGTTTTTCCCCGTATGGAGAAATTGAATCGAAAGATAGTCATCGGGCAACCACGCGGCGGGCAGCCGGTCGGCCCATTCGATGAGGACAACGAAGTCGCCGTTGAAATACTCGGCCAATCCCGTGTCAGCCAACTCCTCCGATTGTTCCAGTCGATACAAGTCGACGTGGGCAAGCATCAGGGGTCCGATGTATTCCTGGATAAAGGTAAAGGTGGGACTACTGACCACGTGGGGATTGAGTCCCGTGCCCAGGACGACCCCGCGAACAAACGTCGTTTTCCCGGATCCCAACTCACCGACGAGCGTGATGACCGCGCCCTTCTCAAGACGGCGGCCGATGGTTGAGCCGAAGTTCTCGGTTTGGGACGGGGACGCCAGGGCCAGGGTCCAGGCATCTGTTTGTTCAATGGCCATATGTTCAGGGAACGGCTTCACGGTCGGGAGCGCCGGCATGCAGCACGTGGGAGATGGCCTGGGGCAGGTAGGCAACAAGGTCACCGGCCATCAGACTCGGATACCCGAACGCCTGTGCTGCAAGGTCGCCTGCCAATCCGTGCAGGTAGACGCCGCTTTGAGCCGCCTCCCACGGCGAGACCCCTTGAGCCAGTAGGCCGGCCAGGATCCCTGTGAGCACGTCTCCTGTACCGGCAGTCGCCATGCCGGGGTTTCCCGTCGGCGTAATCGCCGTCGCTCCATGAGGATGCGCAATAATCGTGCGTGCCCCTTTGAGTACCACGATGGTCGAATGGGTACGGGCAAAGTCTTGGGCAATCCCCACACGATTGCGGTTCACGGTAGCCGCCGTCGATTCACCAAGGAGTCGCGCCATTTCTCCGGGGTGGGGAGTCACGATCGGGGAGAGCGGGCATGAACGGAGGAGACTCGTATGGCTCGCCAAGGCATTCAGCGCGTCGGCATCGATGACGACCGGGCGCTCGCATTGAGCGATCAGCGTTCGAATCACTTCAGCGGTCTCGGCGTGAGTCGACAATCCAGGGCCAATGCCGATCGCACTGCGGGATTGCAGAAAGGTTTGCAACGGGGGCAGGGCTTGTCGTGACAGCGTGTGATCTGAAGTTTCAGGAAGCGGCAAGGTCATGACTTCCGGGATGCCCGAGGCAACACCGGCCTGCACACTGGCCGGCGTCGCCACGGTGACGAGCCCGGCTCCTGCTCTGAGGGCTGCTTTGGCCGACAAAGCAGCGGCTCCGCTTTTTCCGGACGAGCCGGCAATGATCCCGGCGTGACCGAACGTCCCCTTGTGCGCCGAAGCCGGGCGCTTGGGCAGCCACGGTCGAATCGAAGATGGAGTCAACAGTTCAACGGGAAGCTGGAGATCTTCGACGTACTGACTCGGAATCCCGATATCGACGCAATGAAGGCGACCGGCGTGATCGATGCCCGCGCCCAGAAAGAGCCCCAGCTTGGGATTTCCCAGCGTGACGGTCAGCTCGGCTTGAACCGCCGTTCCTGACGTGCCTCCGGTATCCGCATCGATGCCGGAAGGAAGATCCACCGCAACGGTGGGAGCCTCCGAGGCGTTCATGGCATGAATGGCCTCTTGGTACAGACCGGTAATGGGCGAAGACGTTCCGGTCCCCAGGAGTGCGTCGACGAGAACGTGGCTGTGCCGGACCAACTGGTGCATGGAGTCCGGAGAGGGAACGCTCAAGACGCTCGACCGGCCGGCGCTCTTGACGAACCGTTGATACATCAGTTTGGCGTCACCCTTGAGATCCCGTGTGTGCGCAAGTAAACAGATCTGAACAACGCTACGTTTTTGACGCAGGAGTCTCGCGACGACGAAGCCGTCCCCGCCATTGTTGCCTTTTCCGCAGAAGATCGTCACCGTTTTCCCCTTCAGGGTGCCGAAGGTCTCTTCCATGGCCGACACCACGCCGGAGCCTGCCCGTTCCATCAACGTCTTTCCGGGCACGCCGGCCTCGTGGATCGTGCGACGGTCGAGTTCTCGCATCTGGTCAGCGGTGACGATTTTCATGGCGAACCAAGCACGAACGCGCCGGGCATCTAGCTGCGAAGCGATGAAGGGATCAAGGCCCGCATGTCCCTGACGGCCCGTTCAAGGCCGACGAGGACCGCGCGGGAAATAATGCTGTGCCCGATGTTGAATTCCACGATTTCGGCAATTCCCGTCAGGCGATGGATATTGTGGTACGTCAGCCCATGGCCGGCATTCACCTCCAGCCCCAATTGCTGCGCGAGCCGCGCTCCCTGCACAAGGGCTTCGACTTCTTTCCGGATCTCCTGGGGATGCCGGCTGTTGGCATACGTTCCGGTGTGCAGTTCCACGGCATCGGCCCCCACTTTGTGCGCGGCACGGATTTGACGACGGTCCGGGTCGATGAACAGGCTGACCGGAATCTGCGCGTCGTGGAAGAGGCGAATCACGGTGGTGAGTCGCTTCCGGTGCTCCGTCACCGCAAGTCCGCCTTCGGTGGTGAGTTCCTGTCGCCGTTCAGGGACCAGCGTGACTTTATCGGGCCGGACGCGCAACGCAATTTTCGCGGTCGCGTCGTCGGCAGCCATTTCCAGATTCAACGCGGACGGGACAACATCCCGCAGCAGATTCAGGTCCCGTTCCTGGATGTGTCGCCGGTCTTCACGAAGATGGACGACCAGGCCGTCCGCCCCGCCCAGGTCCGCCAGTACCGAGGCGGCGATGGGATCCGGCTCATGCCCGCCTCGGGCCTGCCGGAGCGTGGCGACGTGGTCGATATTGACGCCGAGTCGGGCCATGGCAACCTTTCTGAGCAGTGTCGAGTCGTGGAACACGAGGACCTGCTGCCGCGCATTATGGCAAAACGGGCAAGGGGTCGCAATGAACCATGCTCACTCGCCTCGGAGCAGGCGCGTTCCTGAAAAGCTAAGAAAAAAGCTGAAAAAACAAAGCCTTTCATTGACTGGTCTTCCGGCCTCTACTACAATAACAGGTTATTATCATGACGCGTCCTCACAGGCCGTTTTTCTGTCAACCAGTTGTATTCTGCTGACCCATGCAAAATTTCTTTCGCATTCAACGCCTTCCGCCCTACGTCTTCAGCCAGGTCCAGGACCTCAAAATTCAGGCGCGGCACCGTGGCGAGGATATTATCGACTTTGGAATGGGGAATCCCGATCAAGCGACTCCTCCTCACATCGTCGAGAAATTGGTCGAAGCGGCCCGGAAAGGAAAAAACCACAGGTATTCGGCGTCTCGTGGCATTACGAGGCTACGTCATGCCATCAGTGCGTGGTACGGCAAACATTATAACGTGGACATTGATCCCGAGACCGAAGCCATCGTGACGTTGGGGGTCAAAGAGGGACTCTCGCATCTGGTGCTCGCGATGTTGGGACCGGGTGACGTGGTGCTGACACCCACGCCGACGTATCCCATTCATATGTACAGCGTCATTATTGCGGGCGGGGAAGTGCGCGGCGTTGAGCTTCGTCCCACCGACGATTTCTTTGAAAACCTCACGCGAGCCTATCGCCAAAGCCAACCCAGGCCCAAAGCCCTGATCATGAGCTTTCCCCACAATCCGACCACGAGCGTGGTGGATTTGGAGTTTTTTAAAAAGGTGGTGGCGTTTGCACGTGAACACGAGCTCTACGTCATTCATGACCTGGCCTATGCGGACATCGTGTTCGACGGCTATCGAGCGCCGAGCCTGTTACAGGTGCCGGAAGCGAAAGAAATCGGCGTGGAATTTTACTCGTTATCCAAGAGCTACAACATGCCGGGGTGGCGGGTCGGATTTTGCGTCGGCAACAAGGACATCATTGGGGCCTTGACCAAGATCAAGAGCTATTTGGATTACGGGATGTTTCAACCGGTCCAAATTGCCAGTATCATCGCGCTCACGGGGCCGCAGGATTGCGTGCCGTCTATTGTCAAACAATATGAAAGCCGGCGGAACGCGTTGGTCTCCGGCCTGAATCGTATCGGCTGGCGCGTCGATTATCCACGAGCCACGATGTTTGTCTGGGCTCGTATTCCCGCAGCCTACGCGGGAATGGGCTCGCTCGAGTTCTCCAAGTTTCTTCTTCGCGAAGGGAAAGTGGCGGTTTCGCCGGGAATCGGATTTGGAGAAGGCGGCGATGAATACGTGCGATTCGCGTTGGTGGAAAATGAACATCGAACCCATCAAGCCATTCGAGGCATCAAGGCCGCGTTAAAACTGGACGAACAATCATGAGCAGCGAAATCGGAATAGGTTTGATCGGATTCGGCACCGTCGGGTCCGGGGCCGCGAAGATCCTGTTCGATCAGGCCGAGTTGATTGCGCGACGCGTGGGGGCGCCCCTGCGCTTGAAACGCATCGTGGATCTCGACGTGAAGTCGGACCGCGGCCTGGCGCTTCCCGAAGGCGTCCTGAGTACGGACCTTCCCGGACTCCTGAATGATGAGTCCATCCGGATCGTGATCGAAACAGTCGGGGGATATGATTTTGCGAAACGCGTCATTCTTGACGCCATCGGCAAGGGCAAACACGTCGTCACCGCCAACAAGGCCTTGTTGGCGGTGCATGGGGAGGACGTGTTTGCCGCGGCTCATCGCGCGGGCGTGGACGTGGGCTTCGAGGCCAGCGTGGGTGGAGGGATTCCGATTCTCCGGTCATTGACCGAAGGTTTGGCAGCCAATCATTGCGTGTCCCTGGCCGGCATCATGAACGGCACCTCCAACTATATTCTGACCCAGATGAAACGCGAGGGACGGGAATTTCAAGATGCCCTGGCGCAGGCGCAAGCCGCGGGCTACGCGGAGGCGGATCCGACGTTCGATATCGAAGGAATCGATTCCGCGCACAAATTGGCTATCATGGTGAGCCTGGCTTATGGCACGCCCGTCAACGTCAAGGAGATTTATACCGAAGGCATTCAACGCTTGACGGCCTTGGATATTCGCTACGCGTCGGAGTTGGGAATGGCGGTGAAACTGCTGGGGGTGGCGAAATGCTGTGAAGGTGGAATCGAAGCACGCGTGCATCCCACCATGATCGACAATACCACGCCGTTGGCCCAAGTGCATGGAGTCTATAACGCCATTCACGTCGTAGGCGATGCGGTGGGTGACGTCATGTTTTACGGGCAGGGGGCCGGGTCGTTGCCCACGGGGAGCGCGGTCGTGAGTGACGTGATCGACATTGCGCGCAACGTTCGCAAACAGGCGTGCGGGCGCGTGCCGCCGACCTCGTTTCAGATGGATGGCAGGGTGCCGATCCGGATTCGTCCGATGGAAGAATTGACCACCCGCTATTACCTGCGCTGCATGGTGCCGGATCAACCCGGGGTCCTGTCCAGGATTGCCGGCGTACTCGGCAATCATGCCATCAGTATTGCCTCCGTGTTGCAGCAAGGCCGGCAGGAAGGCCAAACGGTTCCGGTCGTGATCATGACGCATCGCGCGTCGGAACGCTCGGTGCAAACCGCGATACGGGAAATCAATCACCTGCCGTCGCTTGTGGCGGAGCCGGTGACGGTCATTCGGGTGGAGGATCAGGAAGCGTAACGCATAGGTGCCGCCCTCTGTGGCGGTCCGCGTATCGTTCGGCGAGGGAACGTGATGATGCCTTGGCGTGGGATCATAGAAGAATTCAGGAAGTTTCTTCCGGTGACGGAACAGACGCCGGTGGTCACCTTGTGTGAAGGCAACACACCCCTGATTCAAGCCAGCCGGTTGGCTAAACGAATCTGTCCGCACGTCGACCTGTATCTGAAAGTGGAGGGGGCCAACCCGACTGCTTCGTTTAAGGATCGCGGGATGACCCTGGCGGTATCCAAGGCGTTGGAAAAAGGATCTCGGGCGGTCATGTGTGCCTCCACCGGCAATACGTCGGCGTCGGCCGCAGCCTATGGCGGGCGAGCGGGATTGCCGGTATACGTGCTGGTGCCGGCAGGGAAGGTGGCGTTGGGAAAATTGGCCCAAGCGATGGCGCATGGTGCCATCGTGATTCAAATTGAAGGCAATTTCGATGAGGCGCTCGCCATCGTCAAGGACTTGTGTGCGAACGAGGAATTTGAACTGGTCAATTCGTTGAACCCCTTTCGCCTGGAGGGACAAAAAACCGCGGCTTTGGAAGTCTGCGATCAATTGGGCCGTGCTCCCTCGTACCATTGTTTGCCGGTCGGGAACGCCGGAAATATCTCGGCGTATTGGAAAGGGTACAAGGAATACCGGACCGCGGGGCAGATCGCGCAGTGCCCAAAAATGATGGGGTTTCAAGCCCAAGGGGCGGCGCCGATCGTTCGAGGCCACGTGATTGACCAGCCTCAAACGGTGGCGACGGCTATTCGTATCGGCAATCCCGCGAGTTGGAAGCTGGCCGTGCAGGCCGTGGAGGAATCTTCCGGAGCAATCCAAATGGTGACGGATGAAGAAATACTGGAGTCGTACCAGGCGCTTGCCAAAGAAGAAGGCGTCTTCTGCGAGCCGGCTTCCGCTGCCTCGGTGGCCGGATTGACCAAGTGCAGCCAGGCCGGATTGTTGCCTGAAGGGTCCACGGTCGTCTGCACGTTAACCGGCCATGGACTGAAGGACCCTGATATTGCCGTTGAAATCTCTCCAAAAACCCTGACGGTCAAAGCCACGCGGGAAGACGTGCTGGCGTTGCTGCGACCCTAGCCTTTCCGGCTGCGCTTCATCCAGAGTACAAGACCATGAAGGCAATCGTCAGCCCGGACGAGGGAGTGGCCGATCCAAGCCGGCCCTGGCGACACCGGCACGGACGTGGTCGTGAAATTCATGGGAGCTTGCGTAACTAGGTGATCAAGAGATGGCGCTGTTAGTCAAGAAATTCGGCGGGACGTCCGTTGGGAACATTGAGCGAATCCACCGGATTGCCGAACTCATAGAACGAACCTATAGAGCGGGCAACCAGGTTGTGGTGGTCGTGTCCGCCATGAGCGGGGAAACGGATCGACTGATGCGGCTGGCCCATGAGATCACCCCGCAACCGGATGAACGGGAACTCGACATGCTGTTGTCCTCCGGGGAGCGTGTGACCATTGCCTTGCTGGCCATGAAACTCAAGAGCCGTGGCATCAATGCGCGTTCATTTACCGGGCGCCAAGTGGGGATTATGACCGACAGTTCGCATACGCGGGCTCGAATTGCGAAAGTGATGGCCGATCCCGTGAAGCAGGCTCTTGCCCAAGGGGTCCTGCCCATTGTGGCGGGATTTCAGGGCGTCAACGAACGGTCGGAAGTCACCACCCTGGGAAGAGGGGGATCGGATCTGACAGCCGTGGCGTTGGCCGCGACGTTGCGAGCCGACCGGTGCGTCATCTATACCGACGTGGATGGCGTGTACACCACGGATCCCAACGTGGTTCCCGCGGCCAAGCGGATTCCGAAACTGTCCTATGAAGAAATGCTGGAGTTGGCGAGTCTGGGGGCCAAAGTCCTCCAGGCGCGTTCCGTGGAATTTGCGGCGAAATACCGGGTTCCGGTACAAGTAAAATCGAGTTTCCAGGAAGGAGAAGGCACCCTCGTGACGCATGAAGACGTTGATATGGAACAGGCGGTGGTGTCCGGAGTCACGGGCGACCGGAACCAGGCCAAGATCACCGTGGTGGGCGTTCCGGATCAGCCGGGAATTGCGGCGAACCTCTTCGGGGTCGTGGCGGAACACGCCATCGTGGTGGACATGATTATTCAAAACGTGAGCCACCAGGATGCGTTGACGGATATTTCCTTTACCGTGCCGCGAAGCGATTTGGCGCGTGCGATGGCACTGGTCACGCAAACGGCCGCCGAAATCAACGCAGGGGCCGTCGAAGTCAAGGAAGAAATTGCCAAGGTGTCGTTGGTGGGAGTCGGCATGCGGTCCCATTCGGGTGTGGCGTCACGAATGTTCCAAACGCTGGCGCGGGAAAAGATCAACATCATGATGATCAGCACCTCAGAAATCAAGATTTCCTGTGTCCTGGATGAACGTGACGTGGATAAAGCCGTCCGGGCGCTTCATCAGGAATTCGGACTGGACACGGCGCCTGAACACACCGAATCGCCGTGATGAAGCCTTGAAAAGAAACCGTGATTCGAGTATGTACGTAGAGATGACCCGTCGGCATCGCCGGTGCCGGCGATGGAAAGCCGATAGGGCCTGAGAGCATGATGACGGATTCGACCTTTTTGGAAATCTACGATACGACGTTGCGAGACGGCGCGCAGGCCGAGGATGTCAGTTTCTCGGTTGACGACAAAGTCCGCATTGCGCAGAAACTCGATGAGTTGGGCATCCATTTCATCGAGGGAGGATGGCCGGGAGCCAATCCCCGGGATATCGAGTTCTTTCAGGCCATCCGGGCGATTCCGCTGCAACAGGCGAAGATCGTGGCATTCGGCTCGACCCGAAAAGCCAATCAATCAGCCGAGACCGATGCCAATCTCCAAGCGCTGCTGGCGGCGGAAACCAAAATCATCACCCTGTTCGGGAAAAGCTGGACCTTCCACGTCACGGAGGCGTTGGGCACCGCGTTGGAAACCAATCTTGAATTGATCAGGGATTCCATTGCGTACCTGCGTGCCCACGGGAAACAGGTATTTTACGATGCCGAACACTTCTTCGACGGGTTTAAGGCCGATCCCGCCTATGCGATGCAGACGATACAAGCGGCAGCCGAAGGAGGCGCCGAACGGATTATTCTCTGTGACACCAACGGCGGCACCATGCCATGGGAAGTCCAGGCCATTTGGACACAGGTGAAGCAAGCCTGTCGGGTGCCCTTGGGCATGCATGCGCATAATGACGCGGAAATGGCGGTGGCGAATACCCTGGTCGCCGTCCAGCAGGGCGCCCGGCAAGTGCAAGGGACCATCAACGGGATCGGAGAGCGATGCGGGAACGTCAACCTCTGTTCCGTGCTGGCCAATCTTGAACTGAAGATGAAGACGGAAGTGCTGGGGGGCGATCGGATGCGGCAACTCCGGAACGTCTCCAATTTCGTTTCTGAAATTGCGAACCTCCTGCCGAACAAGCGGCAACCCTACGTCGGGGACGCGGCGTTTGCCCATAAAGGGGGAGTCCATATCCACGCCGTGCAGAAAAATGCCCAAACGTATGAGCACGTTGCGCCGGAATCGGTGGGCAACCGGCAACGGGTGCTGATTTCGGACAATACCGGGCGGAGTGGCGTGGTCCAGAAAGTGGAAAATTTGGGCTTCAATCTCTCCAAAGACCATCCGCATCTCCAGGAACTGCTGGCTCAACTCAAGAGCTTGGAACGGGACGGGTATCAGTACGAAGGGGCTGAAGGATCATTCGAGTTGCTGGTCCGGGAAGCGATGGGAACGCATCGCCCTTCGTTTGAACTGTTGGGCTTGCGGGTCATTGTGGAGAAACGGAACGCCGATGAGGTGCCGATTACGGAAGCCACAATCAAGGTGAAGGTCGATCAGACCGTGGAACAGACCGCGGCGGAGGGTGAGGGGCCCGTCAATGCGCTTGATAATGCTTTACGGAAAGCGCTCGAAAAATTCTATCCCGAACTCCGCGAAGTCCAGTTGTTGGACTACAAAGTGCGTGTGCTGGCGGGCAGTCATGGAACCGGATCAAAGGTCAGGGTGCTGATTGAATCCGGGGACCATAAGACGACCTGGGGCACGGTGGGCGTGTCGGAGAATATCATCGAAGCCAGTTGGCAGGCCTTGGCCGACAGCATCGAGTATAAGCTGCTCAAGAGCGAGTCCGAGGAACCGGTGGAGTCGCGTCAAGGCTGATCCCCGGTTCTTGACAATCCGGTGCCCGCCCGATACCGTGCAGGGCCAATCCGGTGACTATCCTCGGAAAAAACGATGAGTTGGGGTGACCATGCGCAAAGCCGATATTGCCAACCACATCTGTGAACAAGTAGGCGTTTCCAAAACCGAGGCCATGGGGTTGGTGGAGTACGTCTTGCAATGCATGAAGGACGTGCTACGCAAAGGCGAGGCAGTGAAAATTGCGGGTTTCGGAAATTTCATGGTTCGCAACAAAGGAGAACGCAAAGGGCGGAACCCTCGAACCGGCGAAGAAATTGCCATCACCCCTCGCAGGGTGGTCACCTTTCGAGCGAGTCAGATTTTCAAAAAAGACGTGAACTCGTAGAGCCGTACGCCAACCTCGTGCATCGGTCGGCAGGGAGGCCGTCGTTGGGAATACCCATGGCGAGTAAGTTCCCGGACAAGGCGTTTTATAAGATTGGTGAAGTCAGTACGATCACGAAATTACCGGCTTCCGTGCTGCGTTTTTGGGAATCCGAGTTCAGCTTCCTTCGTCCCAGAAAGAGTCAGGGGCGGCATCGGGTCTATGATAAACAAACGATCGAAATCGTTCTGGAAATCAAACGGATGCTCTATGAGGAAGGCTATACCATCATGGGCCTCAAACGGTACTGGCGTCGCCATCGGGCGCGCGCCGCGGTTCCGGTCGGGCAGGTCCAGCAAATAAAAGAAGAACTTCAGGATATTCTGGATATATTGAATGAGTCGAGTCGTCAGAAAACCGGGACCTCCGCGCAGTAAACCGGAAAGAGGTCCGGCCTTTCTCTTGTAAGGGCATCATTGTCGGGGCGTGGCGCAGCCCGGTAGCGCACTCGCTTGGGGTGCGAGAGGTCGGCCGTTCAAATCGGCTCGCCCCGACCATGACCATTTGCCCTTCCCTCTCATCACAAACAGCGTCTCACCTTTCCGTCATTCCCGACATTTGTAATCGGGAATCCAGTGTCTTTATAAACGTCTTTGGCAGTTGTGGAGCAACCGTCCGGGTCAGGGGAAGCAAGCGGGACTCGTGCCCTTTCGGGCATGACGACGAGTGGGGATCAGGCTTGTAGATCATCCTCTTCTTCGATGAGATCTTCGCTCTCCGGCATGCCGTAGGCGACAAATTTCGCATAGGACAGAAAGATGCTGCTACTATCCCTCATGGCCTTTGTGCCGGCGGTCATGCGTTCGAGCTTGGTGGCATCCGCTCCCTCTGTGGATTGAAGAGAAATCAGATAGTGATCAAGGACCTCATTATAGCGTTGCATGGAACGTTCAACTTCCAAGTAAGCCTGCATTAACGGATCATTCATGAGCGCACCTCCCAGACGTAGCGGCTCACCATACACAAGGCTCCACGCAGGGTCAATATCCGCAGGCAGGGCCGTTCAAAAGGACGAGAGGGTTCGCACGGTCTGAAGAGAAAAGACCATGAACTGGGAACTCCCCGTATGGGCCTTGCTGCTGACCACACCCATGATGGTGGGCCTGTGGTCGGGCTACCGTTGGGTGCACAGGAACGCGTCTTTGGCGGACGTGGGATTTTGCGTGGGATTCGGCCTCGTGGCCGGCGGCTTCGGTCTGACGACCACGGGTGACGTCAGTCATCGTCTGGTGGTGGCCGCCATGGCAACGGTGTACGCGGTTCGCCTGGCAGCATATCTTGCGGCCAACCGGTTCCGTGGCGTTGTCGAGGATCAACGGTACCGGTCACTTCGAGAAAAATGGGGCAATCGGGCGGAGTGGTATTTTTTTGTGTATTTCGTCGGACAAGCCGTTGCCGTCGCCGTCTTCTCGGTTCCCTTGTTGGTTTTGATGTCCAATCCCGACCCCGCGTGGCAGGTATGGGAAGTTCTGGGGGTAGTCGTCTGGGCCATTGGGGTCGGCGGAGAAACCGTGGCAGATGACCAATTAAGTCGGTTTCGGCGAGACCACGGCAATAAAGGCAAAACCTGTCGACGGGGACTATGGCGATATTCCCGGCACCCGAATTACTTCTTTGAAGGCGTCCACTGGTGTGCCTACGTGGTGATGAGTATCGGATTGCCCGACTGGTGGTTGACGCTGGTGGGCCCGATCGTCATGATCGGCGCTTTGCTCAAGGTGACGGGCATCCCTCTGGCCGAATCCCAGGCATTAGCCAGCCGGGGCGAGGACTACCGGGAGTATCAACGGACCACCAATGCGTTCATCCCATGGTTCCCCAAGCCCTGATCTCCTTCAGTCGGCCTTACAGAACATGGCCCGGCTAGTCGCCTTCGGGTTCGGTGCTTCCGTGTTGGTGGGTCACTTCATCTTCTTCAAAGAGTTCAGCCATTTCTTCGGCAATCATGTCGTCATCGTGAGGAACCGAGACCACGTGAATTTCCTTTTTGGCTTTGGGCGAATCCGGCGAGGCGTCGTCTTTGTCGGGAACCGGGTCCTGGGGTGGGGTGGAGGGTTCGGAATCGTTCATAAGAGTTATTCAAAGACTTCCAAAAAAGATTGTTCGGTAAATGAGTGCCGGCAATGCTCGCAGGCCACGAAATAGCGGGACTCCCGCACGGACATGATAATGCGAAAGTCGAGCGTGACTCCCCGGTTACTGCAAACGGGGCAGGTAATTTCTTTGAGCCAATATTTCACGTCAGGCTGGGTTCGGAGATAAAACTCCATATCCGTGTAGACCGGGAAGTGATAATAGCAGTCCAGGCAGATCCCCTTCCATTCCCCGTCTTCCTTCATGTTCCGGCTATCGATACCGAACCGGCTTTTCTTGCACACGGCGCATTTCGCTTCGCCAAGCCGGTCCTGAACGTATTGGACATCGAGACTGGACATAACAGGCTTTCCGGTGAAGGGTGGTCAATGACTGCCTCAACAGTATAGGAGCCGCCGAGGGTTCACGCAACTGCCGTCAGCGCAGTGCGTTCGGATCGGGCGTGAAAAATAGTTGTCGGGCACCCGTTTGTGCCGATACGCTTGCCCGGTTCATGGAGGATCGCGATGCCGGAACTTCCCGAAGCCGAAGTGGTTCGACGACAATTACAGGCGGCCGTGGTGGGGACCACGATCGCCCGGATCCGGGTCGGACGGGAAGACATCATCCGGCAAGGCATCGAGTCCCTCTCCTGGTATGCCGGCGCGTGCGTCGTGGACGTGCAGCGGCAGGGGAAGAGCGTCATCTTGGTCTGCGAGCGGGCCGCGGTGAAACGGGTGGTGGTGGCGGAGCTCGGCATGACGGGCCTGTTGCTCTTGGCGCGGGAAGCGGTGCCGAGTGCGAAGCACGTGCACATGGTCATGAAGCTGGCAAACGGCCCGCAACCGGAGGTGTGGTATTGGAACGCCCGTCGATTCGGCAGACTGTATCTCCTGAATCAGAAGGCCTGGACAGTCTATCGCCAACGCCGCTTTGGCCCTGATCCGTTGACGATGACCGGTGCGGAGTTTGTGGATTTGATCAAATCCTGCCGTGGACGGATCAAGGCCGTGTTGTTAAATCAACACCGGATCGCCGGTATCGGGAACATCTACGCCAATGAAGTGCTGTTTCGATCCGGCATCCATCCACATGCTCGCGGGTCTCGGTTGTCGAGGCGAAGAATCCGCACGTTGTTTGAGACCATGCAACGCGTGCTGGGAGAAGCGATCCTCATGGGAGGCTCGTCAATTCGGAGTTTCGTCGCGCCGGATGGGACTCGGGGAAGATACCAGGGCCGGCATCTGGTGTATCAAAAGAAAGGCGCATTCTGTCCGAACGGGTGCGGGACCAGGATTCAAGGTCTCTCGGACGAACGCGCGTCATTTCTTTGTCCGGCCTGCCAGAAACGGTAAACCAAGAAGTCATACTGACGCACGATCCCGGCACGCCATCCTCTTGTTACACATCTTTATCTTGTGGGTCCGGGAGCCCCTTTGTTAAAATGCGTGAACGTGTCTCCTTTGGACCAGAACGCTTCCGTAAAAAAAGTTTCACTCCGTGAAGGGGTCGATCTGTCCAACCTGTTCGGCCCGAGAGACTTACATCTTCGGTTGATCGAAGACGGTCTGCACGTCCGCGTGTCGGCCCGCGGCAATGAGGTGACCCTGGAAGGGCCGCCTGAAGCGGTCGGGCAAGCCGAAGGGCTGCTCTATGAACTGGCCGAACGCACGATCGGCCGGCGCCAGATACAATCGGAAGACGTCACCCGAGCCCTCAAGGCCGCGGAAGCCAACCAACCCGAAACCTCGTCCTCTCTGGATACGGCTCACATTCTCACGCCCAAGGGATGGGTGGTTCCGAAGACCCCCTCGCAGCAGGTGTATCTCGAAGCCATCCGGCAACATGACCTGGTGATCGGCATTGGTCCGGCGGGCACGGGCAAGACGTATATGGCCATGGCCATGGCGTTGGCGGCGTTGACGAAAAAGGAAGTGCAACGGATCGTCCTGGCTCGCCCGGCCGTGGAGGCCGGTGAGCGATTGGGCTTTCTCCCGGGCGACATGTTCGCCAAGGTGCATCCGTACCTTCGTCCTTTGTATGATGCCCTGTACGCCATGATGGACATGGACCGGGCGAATCGCCTGATCGAACGCGGGGACATCGAAATGGCGCCCTTGGCGTTTATGCGGGGCCGGACCCTGAACGATGCGTTCGTCATTCTGGATGAAGCCCAAAATGCCACGGCGGAACAGATGAAGATGTTTCTCACGCGGTTGGGCTTTAATTCCAAAGCCGTGGTGACGGGGGATATTACGCAAGTCGATTTGCCGCCCGAGCGTGCTTCAGGGTTGATTCAGATTTCGGAAATCCTGCGAAACGTGGACGGGATCAAATTCGTGTATTTTCAGGACAGTGACGTGGTCCGGCATCGATTGGTGCAAGAGATTATCAAGGCCTACAACCAACATGGAAACGGAACGGGCAAAGGTGCGGCTTCGGCGGCAACCGATGAATGAACGTGACCGGGCAGTTCCCTCCATCAAGCCGGGTGAACGGGCTGTTCCCCGGACTCCGTAGTGATTCGTGTCCGTCAGTATTCAATGTCGCGTGAAAAGTGTGTCGGTACGTCAGGGGACGTTGCGTCGCGTCACCGGGAGACTCCTGCGGCTCCTTGACGAGGATGGGGCCGAAGTCTGTATCGGGTTGGTCGGCGATACGAGGATGCGGCGGTTGAACCGGACGTATCGGAACCAGGATCGAACCACGGACGTCCTGGCGTTTGCGTATCGGGAAGCCCAAACCGGCGTGTCTCCCCTGCTCGGGGACGTGGTGATTTCGGTGCCCACGGCCAGGTGCCAGGCCAAAGCGCGCAACCATTCCCTGGACGAAGAGGTTCTGCGCTTGCTGATTCACGGATTGCTTCATCTGGTCGGCTATGACCATGAGCGGAGCAAGTGGCAGGCCCGGCGTATGCACCGAAAGGAAACGGAACTGTTTGAAACTTTCACCCCCGTGCCATCGTTGGTGGTTGAATCCTGATCTCTCTCCCTCTCCCCAGCGAGGGAGAGGGTTGGGGTGAGGGGGGATCGTCAACCAACGAACGAGCACAGACGAGGATCACGAACCCATGGGCTGGCTTGATCGACTGAAAGAAGGGCTCGGCAAAACGCGAAAGGGCGTCCAGCGTTCGTTGATGCAATTGATGGGCCGTGGTCTCGACCCCGAGGTCCTGGAAGAAGTCGAAGCGTCGTTGTTGGGAGCGGACGTCGGCGTTCGGACCACGGATCGTTTGATCGAACGGCTTCGGGAGACGGCGGGTGGAGACCCCCGGGAATCCATTCAGGAGTTGAAGCGGGCGATGGCGGACATTTTGGCGTCCGTGGAATCCAAGCCGATTGACGAACTCATCCGAACGGGTCCCAAACCATTCGTGATTTTGGCGGTGGGCGTCAACGGCGTGGGGAAAACCACGAGTATGGCGAAATTGGCCGGTCGCCTGCGCAAGCAAGGGTTGACCCCGCTCCTCGTTGCGGCGGATACCTTCCGGGCCGCGGCTATCGAACAGTTGGAAGTGTGGGGCAAGCGAATCGGGGCCGACGTGATCAAGCACCGGCAAGGAGCGGACCCGTCGGCCGTGGTGTTTGACGGGCTTGCGGCTGCAAGAGCCAGGGGCGTGGACGTCATGTTGATCGACACGGCCGGCCGGCTGCATACGAAAGTCAATTTGATGGATGAACTGAAAAAAATGAAACGGGTGCTGGATCGTGAATACCCCGGGGCCCCGCATGAAGTGTTGCTCACGCTTGACGGCACCATCGGACAAAATGCAGTGGCCCAGGCCAAACAATTTCACGAGGCCATCGGAGTCACGGGGTTGGCCCTCACGAAGCTGGACGGCACGGCCAAAGGCGGGGTCGTGTTGGCCATTGCCGAGGAATTGGCCATTCCGGTGCGCTTGATCGGCATCGGCGAACAGGAAGAAGACTTGCAGGACTTTCACGCGCAAGCCTTTGCCGAGGCCTTGTTGGAGGTTCACCCGTCATGAAGCGGGCAGGCTTGACGATCGCAGGAACGTGGAGCATCAGCCTGCTCATGAGCCTGACCGTGGAGGCCGCGGACGTCACCATTCGGCATCACGAGTTGCACGTCGAGCTCCGGCCCGGGAGTCACGAGATCGCGGCTCGCGATACGATCCGGTTGACGGGTCGTCCGGATGCCGGGCAGGTGCTGCACGTGCAATTGAACCCGGATTTGGAAATCGAAGAAATCGTGTTGGCGAACGGGCCCGTACTCTTTTGGGAGGAGGACTTGCCTTCGGCTGAAAACAAACGGGTCGCACCCGGAGGGAGACGCACCATCGAAATCCGGCTGCCGGAGACATCCTCCCCATCCGATACGCTGAGCATATCCTATCGTGGTCGCATTCAGGATGCGCCTACGGCGTCGCCGGGCCTGCGGTTTGTGCGGCCGGACCGGACCTTGGGATATATCGGTGAAGAGGGCGTCTATTTGACCTCTGAAACCGCCTGGTACCCTGATATCCCCGGGTCATTCGCCACGTTTCGCGTCACGGTCGCCGTGCCGGCGGGGTGGCGAACGGTCACGCATGGTCAGGAAGTCTCGTTTACGGAAGGGGAAACCACCGCGTCTTCCGAGTGGAACGTGCGCGCCAAGACCGAAGCCCTGACGTTGGCGGCCAATCGATTCGTGAAGCGGGCGTCTGAATGGAATGGAATCGAAATCTCGGCGTATCTCTTTCCTGAGGATGCGCACGTCGCTGAGCAATATCTGGAAGCCACGGCGCGCTATCTCGAATGGTACACGAAACTGCTCGGCCCGTATCCCTTTCCCAAGTTCGCGGTCGTGGAGAATTTCTTTCCCAGTGGTATCGGGCTGCCGTCCTTCACGTTGCTGGGCAGCCGGGTGATGAAGCGAGGCTATACTCAACCCTATTCCCTGGGGCATGAGGTCGTGCATTCGTGGATCGGGAACTCGGTGCACAACCATTTCGGAACGGGAAATTGGGTGGAGGGGCTGACGACCTATCTCGCCAACTACTATTACGACGAACGGACAAAGGGTGAGGACAAAGCGCGCGCGCATCGCAAACGGATACTCATGGAATACAACTTGTACGTGCAGCCGGCCGACGATTATCCGGTGGTGAACTTTCATCATAAGGAAAACCGCGTGGACAACGCGATCGGATACCAGAAGACCGCCATGATCTTTCACATGCTGCGGCGCGAACTCGGCGACCGTGATTTCTTCCGGGCGATTCGGGCGATCATAGCCGGCTATTCGGGCGAGTATGCCGATTGGCCTCAACTCCAGCGGACCTTTGAAGACGCGTCGGGAAAAGAGTTGTCCTGGTTCTTCGACCAATGGGTGCACGGAAAAGGAACGCCGCACCTCCGGTTGACTCAAGCGCGCGTCGAACGCGATTCCCGAACGGGCTACTGGGTATCCCTGACAGTGAAGCAAAAGGGGACGGCCTATCGCCTGAGTATCCCTGTGGTGGTGCAGTTGGAACAGGGTGAGTATCGCACCTGGGTGGATATTCGGGGAAACGCACAAACCATGGCCCTGTGGGTCCCGGCCAAGCCCATGCGGGTGCAACTCGATCCGGCGCACGAAACCTTTCGACGGCTCGACCGCCAGGTCATGGCCCCGATACTCAATGCGTGGGTTACGGACCAACGTCGAGCCGTGCTGTTGGCTTCGACCACGCCCGAACCCGAGCGCGAGGGTTTGAAGCCGGCGATAGACCGCATCCGATCGCAAAATGACGACACGGCCTGGTTGGATGAACGGACCGCCTCGATCGAGGGGCAATCGGTGTTGTCCATGGGCCATCCCCAAACCAATCCATGGGTCGGCAGAATCCTGGAATGGTGCGGTCCACGGGTCAAACTGGGTGAACGGAGCATCACGATTCAAGGAACCACGTACTCGGGGGATCACGTGGCCGTGCTGGTCAATTGTGCCAATCCCGACCATCCCGGACACGTGGGCACGGTCTTCTTCGGATTCTCCCCCGAAGCCGTGCAAGGGCTCTCCCGGTTATTGTTTTTTTATGGATGGGACAGCTATCTTGTGTTCGAAAACAGAAAGGTCGCAGCGCGGGGTTCATTCGATCCACCAATGAATGATCTGACCGTCACGTTACACGATCACTAATTTTTCACCCTCTCCAATTTCCCGCATTAAGCGGGAAATAGGGAGAGGGCTGGGGTGAAGGGGGCAACCGAATCCACAATGAAAAAACCCGTAACATTCCTGTGCATGGGCGTGGTGGCGTTGTCCGGTCTCATCCTGACCGCTGGAACGCCGGCCTGGGCTGACGAACCGCCCGGTTCCGGCAAGGCCGAACGGCACTTACGCAACATCCGGCAACTGACCGCGGGCGGCAAAAACGCCGAAGCCTATTTTTCCTTTGACGGGTCGCGTCTGATTTTTCAATCCACCAAAGATCCGGCCAGCCAGACGCTCGGCGCGTGCTACCAGATGTACGTGATGGATCTGGACGGCGAAAACATTCACCGGGTGAGTACGGGATATGGTACCACGACCTGCGGATACTTTTTCCCGGGCGGGCGGCGGGTCCTGTATTCCTCGACCCATTTGGCTGGGTTGCAATGCCCGCCCAAGCCCAAGCGGGGCCCCAAGTATCGTTGGGTCCTGGATGACCATGACATTTTTTCCGCACGACTGGATGGCCGCGAACTCCAGCGTCTCACCTTTTCCCCCGGATACGATGCGGAAGCGACCGTCTCGCCCAATGGGAAAAAGATCGTGTTTACGTCGGTGCGGGACGGCGATATCGACCTGTATGCGATGAATATCGACGGGACCGGCCTCCAACGGCTCACCGACGACGTCGGCTACGACGGCGGGGCGTTCTACTCGCCGGACAGCAAGCGGATCGTGTACCGGGCGCAGCATCCCAAAACGCCGGAAGAACGTGAGGCCTACCGGGACTTGCTGAGCCGGAATCTGGTGGAACCGGGAAATCTGGAACTGTTCGTCATGAACGCCGACGGGTCGGGCAAACGACAAGTGACAAAAAACGGCGCCTCCAACTTCGCGCCGTATTTCCATCCTGACGGCCGCCGGATCATCTTTGCGTCGAGTGGGCCTGAAGCCGCACAAACAAAAGAGCCTGCCCTGAGCTTGTCGAAGGGCCGGCCATCGTTCCATCTCTATCTGGTAAACGATGATGGCACGGGGTTGGAACAAATCACCGTTGAGGGCCGCTTCAACAGTTTCCCCATGTTCTCTCCCGACGGCAAGCTGCTGGTGTGGGTCTCCGACCGCAACGCCAAAGAAAAAGGCGAATACAACGTGTTCCTCGCCGAGTGGGCCCCCTGATTCCCGCCTGTCATCCCGGACTTGATCCGGGATCCAGCGTCTTGTTTGTGTAGTCGTAGCGCGTCATCCCATGGCGCCACTCCAGGGCGCCTGCGGGCGAGGCTGCGCCTCGGTCCCGAATCTAATATGGAGGCGAGGACTGTTTGAGCGAAGCGAGTTCCGCAGCCCTAACCAACGGGACCGGGGCAAAGGCACTCGGAGGGCCGCGCCCGGGCGCCCATGGTTTTGGGTCCTTTTGCCGAAACAAAAGGACCTCGCCGTGCGGGGGCGAAACCCCGCAAGAATCCCCTTCGTCGTGCGGGGCCGAGACCCCGCGAACCCCTCCATTTTGTGATACCATTCGGCGTAGCGACGTGTTCAACCAGTAGCGAGAGGTCTCGTGTCTCGATTCAAAGCCCTCAGTGTGGTGTCACTCTCCGGCGGCATTGTTCTCTTCTGTCTTTACCAGCTTTCTCAATTCGATTTTCAGACCGTGTTATTGATCCGGTCCCTGCACGACCCGTTCGTGTCACGCTTGGCGTATATCGGCAACCGGTTGGGGGACGGACTCACGTTGGTGATCCTGTGCGCCGGGCTGTGGGGCATCGGATATCTTTGGAAGAAAAAGGCGTGGCAACAGGCCGGGATCGACGGGCTTGTGGCGCATGCCCTGGTGGGAATCGCGATCCAAGCCCTCAAGCACCTGATCGGACGGCCCCGCCCACGGTGGACGCATCAGGATGCTTTTGAATATGGCCCGTCGTGGCAAGGGGGGCTTGACGCGTTTCCTTCCGGCCATGCCGCGGCTTCGTTTGCCGTGGCAACGGTGCTGGCTCGCTATTTCCCCGCATGGAGGGGGCTCTGGTACGCCGCCGCCCTCTTCGTCGGCATGGCTCGCGTAGTGGGAGGGTCCCATTTTCCCACCGACGTGTTGGGCGGGGCGGTGTTGGGCTTCCTGATCGGCTACGTGTGGGCGCGGGCACTCAAGGAGTGGCGGGTGAACGTGGTGCAGGCGTTGCCGCGCACCCTCCCGTTGCTGATCGGCGGATGTGCGTTGTTCTGGAGCATCTTCAGTCATCCGGCCTCCGATGGCGTTGCGGTCGGCCTGTTCCGGACCGGGCTGCTGTTGTTCGTGTCGGGGATCGGTGCCCGGTGGATCATGGCCTGGCAGGGGAGCGGGAACGGGTCTCGAACGCTGTTGGCCAATGGCGTGATCGCGCTGGGCCTGGCGGCCGGCTCTCAGGCGTTGTGGGTCGTCGCGGTGACTCTCCCGGCCTGCGTTGTCTGGTGGTTGAACGATCAACCGGAACCGGTGGAGCCTTCCGGGTTGCTGCGCGAGGCATGGCTCACGAGCGCGTTGGTCCTCGTGCTTGTGACGATACAAAGCCTCCACGGCCTGGTGCCGTAGCGGGCCCGTTACCGCTGACCCGCCGGAGCGCCCCCGAGCATCGGTTCACGAGACAGGAGCAGAAACCCGTACCGTTGGAGAATCGGCGGGAAAGAATCGACGGGGTGGGGCAGGCGCGCACGAAGGTTGGCCGGCAGGATGACCATGAGGCGGCCGTCCTTTTCGAGATGCGGTGCAAATTGTTCATGCCGGCCCGGATTAATGAACTGCACTTTCCGTTTGGCATAAAACGTCAACGAGGGCAGTTTGCGCCCATAGTGAATGAGCGTGTCCTGAGGACCGAGGTTGAATCTGGCGATGGCCGCCAATTCCTGGGGCGGGTTGATGAAATATTTCCCGAAGCGCGGCAAGGCAAACAGGATCACGATGAGCAGAAACAGCCCCATCGTCGCCGACAGCACCCAGAACGCTTGTGGCCGGCGGGCTTCCTCCCGGACAAGGTGACGAAAGATCATCACGCCCAACAGGACGACGACGGCCAACACGATCGGCGTCGCTCCCAGGCCGATTTTTTCCGCGGCCGGAAAGTGCACGGCGATCTGGTGCCGCATGTTTGCATAGATGACCGGTGCAAAAGCCAGCACGAGGCTGAACACGTACCCGGTGATGAGGATGATGCGCGTTGAGACGGTCAGGCCCGCGGGCCAGGTGTTCTTTAAGAACCGGGACCAGAGCACGGCCACCAGCAGGCTGGCCGGCGGAAACAGGGGCAGGACGTAGTGGGGAAGCCGGGTGGCGGAGAGGGTGAAAAAGAGAAAAAGGCCGCAGACCCACAAGGCACAGAACAGCAACAGTCCCTGCTCGCCTCGCGCGTCGGTCTCGCCCGTCCAAAACGACTTCCACTCTTTCAGCGTGTGCCATAAGGCGGCCGGGAGCAATCCACTCCACGGGAAAAACCCGAGCAGGAGAATGGGGACATAAAACAGGAGCGTCCCGCCATGTCCCTCCATGGGATTCGCAAATCGTCCGGTGGTATTGGCTTGGGCCGCGGCGGCATAGTCCGCGCCGTGGATCGCCAGCATGGCGAGGTACCAGGGCGCGGCAATGAGAAAACAGAGGGTCCAGCCGAGCAGCGGCCGGCCCTCCGCGAAATAGGTCTTCCACTGCCGGGTGAGGGTCAGGTAGGGCACGATACCCAACAGGGGAATGAGAATGCCCAGCGGGCCTTTGGCCAACGTGCCCAGCGCCATGCCGATATAAAGCAGCCACAGGAAACGCCGGTCTCGCCCCGGATCGCAAAAGCCGAGCCAGAAGCCGTAGGTGGCGAGTGTGGTGAAGAACACCAATTCCGGGTCGGTCAGGACCAGGCGGTGGATGCCGACAAATTCCACGTTCAGCAGGAGAACGAGCGAGCCGCAAAACGCCAGAGCCGGCCCCAGCAGGCGATGCAGAAAGAGGTAGTGGAGCACGAGCAGCGCGAGACCGAAAAGAGCCGACGGCAGCCGGGCCGTCACGTCATTCACGCCGAACAGGGCATAGGTGCCGGCGATAATCCAGTACGACAACGCGGGTTTGGCGTACCGCGGCTCATAATTCAGCGTGGGGGAAATCCAGTCCCCGGTTTCGAGCATTTCGCGTGCGGCGCCGGCATTGCTGCCTTCGTCGCGATCGGTCAGGCCCATGTCCCCAAGCCCGAGCAGGAGAAGCAGGCACCCGCAGATAAGCAGGAACATCAGGTGAAGGGTGCGCGTGGAAAATGGGGGTGCGTCAACCGCTGGGGAATCAGTCACGAGCCGTTCGCTTTCGGTAGATCAGCATCAGGTTTCGCAGGTAGACCAACGTGCCGGTTCCCTGCCCGATGATGAACACCGGGTCGTGGCGATGGATGGCATACGCCAGCACGATCAGGCTGCCGGCCAGACTCATGTGCCAAAACGCCACGGGGATCTGACTCTCCGCTTTGCGTTCGGATGCGATCCACTGGACCAGCCAACGGGAAAAGAACAGGCCCTGCCCGAAAAAGCCGATACCCAGCCAGATGCTTTCCGCCGTCGTCAGGTTGGCGAAGTAGGCGCTGATACCGGCAAAGATTTCGCTCATGAATCAACGCGAAGGGTGAACGAGTTGTTGTCGGGGTGCCATCCCCCGATGAAGGACGTCGAGGACAGGCCCTTCCGGGAGAGACGACGGTATGAGCCGGCGCTGATCATGGTGCATCGTGTGGGGCGGTGTCGGCGGAATCAGTCGATTCGTGAACAATGTCATGCCGCAGACATCGTGATTGCATCCACCGGACGGCCAGAAGATCGTACATGCCGGCAAAGAGGCGATTGCCGATTCCGTATTTGGAGCGCCCGTGGGCGCGCGGGAAATGTTGCACGGGTACTTCGGCTACGGCAAACCCGTGCATCCTGGCGAGTGCGGGGAAAAACCGGTGCATGTTGTGAAACAGGGGAATGCGTTCGATCACCGGACGCCGAAAGAGTTTCAAGGAACAGCCGGAGTCGTGAATGCCGTCACGAAGGACGACGTTCCGGGCCAGGTACGCAAGCCGTGAGGAGAGGCGCCGGACAAACGTATCGAGCCGCTGCCGGCGGCGGCCGCACACGAGGTCGTAGTCCTTGATCAACGGCAGCAGCAGGGCGATGTCCGCGGGATCGTATTGCAGATCGCCGTCCAACGTGGCAATCAAATCGCCCCGGGCATGGCGAAAGCCCGTGGCAAAGGCTGCGGTTTGCCCGTGGTTCTGGTCGAAATGAATCACCCGGACTTCCGGGGTGTGTTGGCGGATCTCATCCAGCAAAGCGGAACTGCCGTCCGTGCTGCCGTCATCCACGTACAGGATTTCAAACGGAGCCTCGTGCGACGGCTCCAGGCTTCCCAGCGCCTTCGTGAGTTGATTGGTCAATATCTGAAGGTTGTCCCGCTCATCCTTGATGGGTATCACCATGGAGAGCCAGGGTGGTGGAGATTGAGTCATGCGTGGGGAACGTTCGGTTTCACGAGCAGGGTATCAACGCGCAGGCGCGTTGCACAATGGAAGGAACGTTGTTCACGAAGTCGGGCACTTATTCTACGCATCCCCCCCAAACGGGTCAAACCAATGTACTCGTTCAGTACATATGAGACAGAACCCCAACCCTGTGTCACTATTCCCATCCCCGCCCTCTCTTCTTCCCCTGTCCATTCCTTCCTTCAGTTGTAGGGGCCGCATCTCATGCGGCCCGCCCTCTTTGTACCCGCGCCAGTCCATGGCGCCACGAGAGGGCGCCCGGGCGCCCATGATTTTGGGTCCTTTTGCCGAAACAAAAGGACCTCGGCGTGCGGGGCCGAGACCCCGCAAGAGCTTCCCCCCCCCCTCAGGCTCTTGGCGTCACCGTGAAGCGCAGGGTACCCATGCGGGTGACGGCATTGGCTTCGTACCCCACGAAGATGTCGACCCGGTAGAGTCCCGGAATCCAGCCGTCCTCCGACGGCGCGAAGAATTTGAGATACCCGCTTTCGTCTTCCACCGCCAGGTAGGCGGTTTCTTCGTCGGTAAAGGTGTCCCCGGAAAAGCCCGTGACCTTTTCAGGAAACAAGCGCCCGATGACCTGATACGCGCTATAGTGCTTGAACACGCGAAATACCACGTGCACCGCCAGCGCATCGGGAGAAAATTCCTCGGTCGGCTTGATGGGGTAATAGCGGTGCCCGCGCCGCAAATCCAGATCTTCTTCAAAGCTTTCCGCTAGAGTGATATGCAGGAACAAGCCGCCGGGCGTCTCGTCCGGGATACCGGCCGAATCACGTGCCGGGTTCCTGTAATAGTCCATGGGATCGGGAGCCATGTCCTCCGGAGCCGTGGGAATGGTATCGAACTGGGAAAAGCCGTGTTGCATTTCGTCCGGACTGAAGGGAGCCGGGGACGTGTCCTGAGCCCGGACCGGACTCGAAACGCACAGGAAGAAAAAAATGAGGGTGTAAATGTGCATACGGCATGTCCCAGGCCGTGACCCAGAATGGCGCCCACATATTCGACTTACATTCTATGTTTCCAGTAATCTGGTTCCCGCTGCAGATGCATCACAGCAACAACGAAAATTTCCTCTCCATCTTCTGCATAGAGAATTCCATATGGGAACCTTCTGACCAACGATCTTCTTATATCCTCTTCTATGACTGGCCACGCCTTTGGGTGAGCAAGTATTCTTTCGATTGTCGAATAGATTTCTACCGCAAAGTCGTGCCCCAAACCTTGCTCACGTTCTTCATAGTATTCAACGGCCTTGACGAATTCGTTATTGGTCTCTGGATGAAAGACATATCTCACGAGGAAAATTTTCCCCACGTCCTTTGAAAGATGTCGTCTCCCGGAATACCCTCGACCTCGCCGGACCGCAATTCTTTCAATCGCCGTTTGGCAACTGCAGCCCATTTCTTCTCAATATCCGATTGTGTTGGGTTGAGGCTTTTCAGAATCGAATCGACAACCATTGCCCTTTCCTCTATTGGAAGGTCAATCACCTCTGTAATTAAGTCTTTCGTCTTCATGGCACCTCCACCAGAACATGTAGTGGTCAAGGAAAAAGAAACAATCACATCGCTCGTATGCGCCCTCACTATAGCAGCCAGGAGTGTTCCCTTGCGAGGCGAAAAACGCCTTTGCTAGAATCGCGTGCCTTTCGGAACGTCCTGTATGTATTCGGTCATTCGTTGACAATTTTCGCTCCCTCGCCCCTTGAGGGAGAGGGCTGGGGTGAGGGGGGTATGAGGCATGCCCCGAGGTAGAGGCTGAGGCGTGGTTGATCAAATTGCCGAGCAAGTCGCTGAGAACGAAGAAGCGTTGCCCCAATTGTTAGGGGATTTCGCGCCGATCGACGTCTGGCAACGGCATATGAATACCGTGTTTTACGGCCTGCGGGGCGAACGCCTGCGGGAACTCTATCAGACCTTTGCCGCGGCGGATTACCGCTTGGGGTACGCCTTGGCCGCGGATTACGTGGAACGGACCACCCAACGCCGAAAGGCCGGTGCCGAGACCGGAGGCGCGCCGCTCACCATCATGGAATGGGGCTGCGGCAACGGCAATTTGGCCGCCTGCTTTCTCGATCACGTCAAGGCCCTGGATCGGGACGCGACGCTCTACCCGCGCGTGCAGTACGTGCTCATCGACGCCTCGGAGCCCGTGCTGGCCAGCGCCAGGGCGAATGCGGAGTTGGCCGGTCATGAAGACCGCGTACAATTCGTACATGCCACGGTGCAGGACCTGCAATCGTATCCCGACGGGTCGGTCGATCGTATTCTATGCAATGAACTGTGGAGCGAGTTGCCGACCAAACTCCTGCTGCGTAAGGCCGGGGACGTCATGGAAGAACACATCCGGCCCAATTTGAAGGAAACCCGGCTTCCTGACTTTCCCGATTGGCCGGGCTTGGTGCAGGCGTTCGATCGAGCCGATATCGCCGGGCTCAAATCGCTGCCGGCCTTTCTGGAAGACATCCTCTGGGAACGGGAATATCACAAGATCGAAGCGAAAGACGTGCCGTTCCGTCGTCTGATCATGGACTTTTTAAAACTCTTCGATGAAGAACTCCTGATACCCGTGAACGTCGGCGCCGCCGCCTCCCTCAAGGAAGCGCATCGATTGCTGGCCCCGGACGCCATCGGGTTCAGCAGCTTCGATGCCGGCACCGCGGACGAGGCCGTACTCAATGATCCGGACAAACCCTGTTACAACCTGGTGGGCGGCCAATTCAGTTTTATGGTCAACGTCCCGCTGTTGGAAGACGTGGCCAAACAGATCGGCGGAGGACGGGTCACAATCGAGCCGCAAAAAGAATTCGTCGGGCGAAGCCTCGGGGCCAACGTCATGAGTCTTATGGACGTGCTGGCCTCCCATCCCAACCTGCCGCAGGACGGAGCAGGGGCCATCGACCGGTTGATCCTGAAAACCATCGAGGCGGTGAATGCCGGGTATACGAGTCCCTATGAACGAACCATCGAATTGCCCATGGCACCCGAGACCCCGGAGGAGACGCGACGGGAATTGGAACAACTGCTGGAACGACTGGCCAAACACGGCGTCGCGGATACCGTGGCCTACCTCACCGAAGAAGAGGTCATGACTGCGGCCGGTCAACTGGAGGAGTTGGGCTACAACCGGGACACCCTCAGGGCCGCGTTCCTGGCCCCGCCGCAACCCGTGGATTATTTCCATTTCAGGATGGGGCCGGATAAATAGTGATGGGGCTTGTTCCCCTCTTTTGTAAGGACGGGGACTTTTTCCGAAGAGGGAAAAGTCGGGAGGTAGAGGAGCCCGCAGGTCGGGTTAGCGTAGCGTAAGCCGACAGCGAATCTGGTAGGGACAGGCCTGTGTGCCAGCCCTTCGCCCTTTATAAAGTGTGCTCGGTGTTTCAGAACGTTCGTTCTGGATTATTCAGGATGAACGTTTCGGAAAACAGCCTCTTTCCTTCGTAGCACGAAGGACTGGCCCGGAAAACATGAGGTGCCAAGTCAAATCGGTGTAAATTTTTTGTGGATTTCTTCATCACGTGCTAGTATACTCCTCACGCGTATGGGTCCGTAAGGGTTGGACGTGCGCCGAATCTATGTCCTATCGAGAGGTTGAAACATGATTGGTTCCTTTGGGTGGATGGAACTTCTACTTATCCTGTTCATCGTCCTCATTATTTTCGGGGCGGGAAAAATCCCGCAACTGGGAGAAGGATTGGGAAAGGCCATCAAAGGGTTCAAAAAGTCGATTAACGAACCGGAGGCCATGGACGTGACCCCGCAGGAAGAGGCGGACATGGGCACGACGGCGCCGCAGCCGGGCCAGATTCAGGAACCGGCCATGGCGCAAACCGCCGCGGTCCCGCCGGCAGGGGAACCGGTACAACAGCCGGCACCGGCGCCTCAGGCCGAAGCGCAGGCTCAGGAACCCAGGCAGGTATAACGCAAGCCACCCCTTCTCCCCTGGAGGGAGAGGGTAGGGGTGAGGGGGGGGGGGGATCCCGCCCCACAAAGAACGGTCATTGATGAGGGGGAGCGATGTTCGGCCTGGGGGGAATGGAAATCCTGATTATTCTGATCATTGCCTTTCTGTTGTTCGGGCCCAAGGAATTACCGGAAATCGGAAAGCAGGTCGGGAAAGCCGTTAAGGGGTTTAAAGAGACCGCGGATGATTTGCGGCAGTCGGTCGAGCCGGAAATCAACATGATTCAGCAGGAAGTGAAAATGGTGGAACAGGATTTGCAATCATCCATGAAAGAAGCGGAAGAGACCATCAAAGGGGCGGGCGACACGGCCTCCGCCGGGCTCAACGAAGGGAACAAGCCCGCGTGACGAATAAAACCCTCTCCCCTGGCAGGGGAGGGTAGGGCGAGGGGGGTAGAGAAAAAAGAAACAAATATCATTAAACTCTTGCAATAAAATCAATTTTGGAATACATTTACGAAAATTTTTAACATGACCCTAAAATCCGGGAAACACGAAACAAAACGGGCAACCCGATACCGTCATTCAATCGAACAAAGGAGGTGGAGGAAATAAGGAGCAAAGGGGAATGCCATGTTGAAGAACATTCCGAAGATGTAGGGCCGCATCGTATGCGGTAGGAAAGGCAGTAGCACATTTATAGAAGTCATCATAAAGTTGGGCTGGCAGGAAGCACGTGCTGCCCGCAGGGGGAATTAACTTACAGGAGGAGTCACCAATGAAACGATTGAACTACGGTACCAAATGGGCGCTGGCCGCGATCCTACTCGTAGGGGTCACGGCGGCGCCGGCCATGGCCGAGAAGACCACCCCGGCCACGGGCAAGAACTCGGCCGTGCCGGCAGTGCCGCGCGCGATTCCGGATCTGTTGCCTTATCACAAATTCGATCCGCCCAAGAGCAAACTGTTTGACATGAGCAAGCTCACCATTTCCGGCGACCTGCGGGTCCGTCCGGAATTCCGGACGAACACCGGCTTTGCTGGAAATACTGGACCAAAGAACAACACGTTTGTGGTGCAGCAATGGGCGCGGTTGGGCTTCAACTACTCCATCTCACCGGACGTCACGTTCTTCTTACAGGCCCAACATTCCAAGAACTGGGGGGTCAATGCAGGTGGGTCACAGGCGGCGCCCGACGCGAATGGTACCAATGGGACCCTCTTTGCCCGGCAGGCATTCATGCTGGTGCGGAACTTCCTGGTACCGAACCTGAGCATCAAAGCTGGCCGGCAACTGGTGGTCTGGGGCAACCATCGCATGTTCGGGCATTTCGATTGGAACAACGTGGGATGGAGCCACGACGGGTTGACCGCGAACTACAAGCTCAACAAGATGACCACCCTGCAAGTGGGCTGGTTGCGGACGGCTGAGAGAAACTGTGGGGGTCCGACAACGGGTAACTGCATCGGTAACGTCAACCGAGCAGCTCAAGGTGATCCCCCTAATTTCGTAGACGCAACGGACGATGGCAATGTGGTCTTTGTGCGGGCGCCCATGAAGGTTATGGGCATGGTGCTCGAACCCACCTACATCTGGCATGACGGCGGAACGGGCGGAATGGGCGCTCCTCGTCCTGCGAACCAATCCAGGCATACCCTCGGCGGCCGGGGCGTCAAGAAGTTCGGTGCGGGAGGCGCCCGCGTTGACGTCACGATCGAAGGCTACTACCAATTCGGTGATATAGGCCCGGGCGCGAATGCCTCCGGGGCCACGACCATGGATATCGAGGCGTATGCCTTCCATATCGATGGCGGCGTGACCCTTCCGGTGCCCATGCAGCCCCGTCTGAGCGCCGAGTTCAACATGGCCTCCGGTAACAAAGGCGACGGCAAATGGGGAAGCTTCGATCAATTGTATCCGACGAACCACATCCACTTCGGGTACATGGACCGCATGTCCTGGAAGAACATGAACCATCTGGCGTTCGGCCTTCAAATGCGGCCCAACGCGGACAGCCACTTCGAAGTGACCGGTCACATCTTCAACCGCCAGGAGACAACCGATGGCGTGTATCATGCCGGTCAAGCTCAATTCATACGTGCTGATGTCAGCAACGAGACCAATATTGGGGAAGAAGTCGACGTGGTCTATACGCATTTCTTCACTCCCGGAAACCACGTGGCCTGGCAAATCGGCGGCGGGGTTTTCCTCCCGGGTGATGTTATTGATGACTGGCGTGGGAATGCCTCCGAACAAACCTGGGGTTATACCCAACTCTGGGTGAACTTCTAACTTCTCTCCACTCCCCCTCCCCTTGCGGGAGAGGGTTGGGGTGAGGGCAATCTCGATCCCCGCTGAGGCTTACGCCTCAGCGGGGATTTTTTTGTGCCCAGTACCCCGTCTTTGTAAATCTGCTTTTCTCCCTCCTGTCATCCTCGACAGTTTTAATCGAGAATCCGAGTAGGTCGGATTAGCGTAACGTAATCCGACAAAGAATCAAGCGAAGGGCCTAGCGAGACATCTGCTTCTTTTCTGCTGTCATCCGCGGCTTGATTGGGGATCCAGGGTTCTTGTCTTTGTAGTTGCGCGCTCCCTGCCCGCAAGCTGTGCTATCTCATTGACAATCCATTAGCAGGATGATACACGATAATGTCTATACAAACGGTATACGGTAAGAATTTCAGAATCCATGCATCTGAGCGGAAGAAGGAGGAGGTGACATGGGTCAAGTGAACTTCCGAATGACAGACGAACGTCTGGCACTCATTGATCGGGCGGCTGCGATTCGAGGCGTCACGCGCACTGAGTTCGTACTCCGGTCGAGCGAAGCGGCGGCGATCGAGACGTTGAATGAGCGCCCCGTCATTGCGCTTGATGACGAGGCTTACGACGCCTTTGTCGCCGCGCTTGATGCACCAGTCCAACCGAACAACCGCTTGAAAGAACGGTTTGCCCGCCGGCCACTGTGGGAACGATAACCCCGGGTCAAGCCCGGGGCAAGCCTGATGCCCCTGAGCCGCTCGGCGCACGTCATGACGTCTCCCAGTTCGACTCCGGAATAGACAGCCTCAATACGTGGTTACAGCGCAAGGCCAGGTTGAACGAAGCCAAGGGTGGCGCACGGACGTACGTCGTCTGTGATGGCGACAGGGTGATCGCGTTCTACAGCCTTGCCGCCAGTTCCGTGGAAAGGCGACGGGTTTCTTCGCGTGTTGGCAGGTACATGCCCGAACCGATTCCGGTGATCCTGTTGGGACAGCTGGCGGTGGACGTGAACCATCAGGGACGTGGCTTGGGATCAGACCTGTTGATTGACGCAGGGAAGAGAGCATTGGCCGCGGCAGACGTGATTGGTGCGCGCGCCATCGTTGTCCAAGCATTCAACGAAGAGACCAGGACGTTCTACGAGCAGTTCGGCTTCTTGCCATTCTCGGTGCATGAACCACTCATGTTGCTCCTTCGGATTTCCGAACTGAGGGCGGTGCTTCAGGCTTAGACACGCTTCCGGGATTTTGTTGACCATTCCCGGAGTCCCCTTCCGTCATTCCCGACGCTTGTCCCCGACATCCTTAATCGGGGATCCAGGCGATATATAAGAATCCAGAATCTTTGCCTTTCGTCTTTGCCTTTGGTCTTTCTCTTTTTCCTATCATGCCCTTATATGTGTTCAGTCATTCCCTTCGAAAGGTTCAGGAGAGGCTCGATCCCCCTTATCAGGGGGACGGCAGAATTTCTTTTCGCCCTGTACAAAGAGCTGGCAGTAAACCTCGCCCCCCTGACAAGGGGGGAAGGGGGGTTAGTTCTGTCGACCACCAATTGACCGCCTCGTCAGATGCGACGTCACGAGAAGCATGGACTCAAACCGAAATACGAGAGAATAAAGCTGCCCCGTCTGTCCGCGTTCCCTTCTTCTATACGCCGCACTGTGGGCCGAATAGGGCAGTCCCAGGTCTCATCAAGGGAACTGTGCGAATGCAATCGAAAATTGAGAAGAAGGCACGATTCTTAGAGAAGGAATGAAGAAATGGTCACAGACATGTTATAAAGACAGGTCGATTATGGCCATCAAAAGGTCGAAGAATGAAGGATGTGATTACCCGCCAAACAGTCGTCGATAAGCTCGCCGCCTATTTGCACCACGAGCTTTCACTTTCCGGTCTCGTCGCGTGGGCGGAAACCGCCTTCATGGATGGTGAATTTGAAGGCAACCATTTCGGAGACATTCGAGACGTTGTGGCGCGGGTGGGGGTCGCCGATGTCCGAGCGTTCGGCCTGACCTGGGAAGACTGTGAACACCTGCTCCGGCGATTAGGCTATTCAGCCCATATCCGGATCGAAGCCACCCGATAACGTGTAGTGCGGCATCAGGGCATGTCCTTTTTCAGAAAAGGGATCGTGCTGCTCTAAATCTTTTGCTGTTGAGAAAATTACCGTGCGAGCGGGAGGCTCAGGAGCGGCGAGGAATCGGGCAGCAGCAGGGACACTTCGGTCGATTCGGAGGCGTCTGCGAGAAATTCGCGGACGGTGATGGTTCCGTTCTGGTTCGCGTCCGCACTGCCTAACAGCCCGGCCAGGATGCCGGCAGGTTCCCTGTTTTCTTGACCGGGACGTTTGCGCAATTGGATGACGGGTGTTTGGGTCTGCTGCGAAAGGCCGCTGGTCCAGCGAACCTGTGAGGATGCCTCTTCTTTGCCCTGGGCAACAGGAGCATCGAGGATCAGCAGGGTCAGCCGGTTTTGGAGTTTCCCCAGGAGGCGCTGGAGCGTTCGAAGCGAGATCAACTGTTTGGTGGATGCCTCGGGCGACCCTTCATAGGGGACCAAATAGACCTCACCGTTCGTTTGGTCGTTTACGGCCTGACCGGAAAAATACACGACCAGCACGGATCCCTTGTTGATTCGTTGCCGAACCCACGTGAGCAACGTTTTGGCAATGTCTGCTTTTCCGGCCCGGCTTCCCTGGAGTACGCGGATGTTCTGGTTGGTGAAGAGCCCGGTCGTTTGCAGGGTGTCCCGTAACGTCATCAGGTGATCTTCGGGCGTGCGATAGGCCTGTGGCCAGGGCTCCTGATACGTATCCATTCCAACGAGCATGGCCGCGTATGCTCCCGTGGCAGGAGCCATTTGCTTCGTCTTCGTAGCCGCCGGCTTCTGTTTTCGGATGGCGGTCCGTGGCCTGGATGGGCGGGCTTGGGAACTCAGTGCCGCAGTTCCAGGCTGGAGCGGCGCCACAATGCGGTGAGACCCGATGGGTGTGCCATCTTCCAGTTGCAACGAGACCACCAGTTCCGCCTTTTGTGCGGGGACATCGACCGGCATACGGCCTCGAATCTCTGTGGTCCTGGTTTCTCCGGGTTGGAACGTGCCCATGGAGAGGGGAAGCGGTGTCATTTGTGAGAAGGCTTCGACCAGGGTCGTGTTCCCCACCACGTTGGCGGTGGCTGTGGTGACGGTAGTGCCCCCCAAATTGGTGGCTTCGATCATCAGGACGATGGCTTCCCCGCCTTCGAGAATCAAATTGTCGTTGCCGTCCTTCAGCATTGTGCGAAACGTAAAGAATGGCCGGTTTCCCGAAGCGGCGGGAGCCGGAGCCGAGAATCGAGGTGCTGCTTGAGGCGCGACCCGGGGCGCTTGTTGCGGCGTGGCCGGGGTGAATGCCGGTTGGCGACCCTGTTGCGCCGTCAGGGGTTGCGTGCCGCCGTCCTGGAGCAGTTGCGGGACCACCCCCACGAGTTGCTGCGCCAGTTCCGCCGCCGCCCCGTTGATTTTGGCATCGTATTGTCCGGTGGTGCAGGTGACGGATTGGCCGGTAATGGCCGGAGCCCAAACCCTGACCTGGCCGCCGTAATTCAAAGGGATTTGCCCCAATTGGGCGCCGTTTCTATCGATAAACACCGCTTGCAGCTTGAAGTCGAGGTAGGCGAGATAGTTATCTTCCTCCGCCATACGGTCGACTGCCTGGAACGTTTGGTTGACCATGCTGATCTGGATGATCAAATCGCTTGGCTTGGTGGCTTGGACGGCCTCTCCGGTTCCCGCATAGGCCGTGACGGCCTGAAAGGTTTCCTGTCCCAGGGTGAGGAAGTTCTGGACAATACTTTCTCCTGTTTTCAGGGTATACGGAAGGTCGCATGCCTGAATTTCGAGCGTGGCTTCCGTGACGCTGGGATCAAAGGCATAGGCCACCGAGATGGGAATGGCCGGCTCCTTGGGTTTTTCTTCTTCTCCAAATCCAAATCTGGGCAGGCTGATGTCCGGGAAGTCCAGGTCCGGAAGACTGATGTCCGGCATACTCACGTCCGGGAGATAGGAGCAGCCTGAAAACTGGAGAATCGATAGGAGAAGCAGGAGCCTCGGAAGGGTACGCATTTTGAGAGACATGGCGTGTAACCTACCCGATGCCTCCAATGGTTTGCAACTTCCTTGGGCCGCTTTGCTCGCACCTTTTGCTGTCCTGGAATATAATAGAGGAGAGAGCTTGATCTCATTGGGACTGGAGAATCCGTTGAATCCGCGCCGTAAAAGCATGCTTAACGAGAACGACGACCGGAGGCCGATCCCGGGTCTTCTCCTTACCATTCTGGGAATCTTGTTCCTTGTCTTCGCAGGCTGCGGCGAATGGCCACAGGCCCGTCTCGATGCGTACCTCGGCCAGCAGCCGGCAGTAGACATCTCACGGTTGGCGGGCTTGCCGGGCGTAGTACAGGCCGGGCTTGTGGTGTTCAACGATACGACCGCTTCGGATTCCGCCCCCAAACTTTCCGAGGCCTCTTTGACTTCGCTGACCGAGCACGTGCGACAACAATTGATGCATGACGTTCCCCTCGAGGTAGTGAACATTGTTCATACCCCTAATCCTGGAGCCTCGCCGCCGGAGTTCACTTCGGTGCTGCAATGGGCAAGAGATCAGCACGTCGATTACCTGGTAATGGTTATTCTCTCGAGCTCCGAAATCGAGGTGCCGGAACGGCTCCCTTGGCGAGGATCGACTTTGGGGGCCATCGGGCGCGGATTGCTGTTGGGGTATCGTGCGGAAAACCTGGCGCTTGCCGAATTGGCGTTGATCGACGCGCGTACCGGGCACGTGTTGGCCAGGGTCGAGGGGAATGCCTGGGCTTCCCTGGAACGGCTGGACGTGCCCCTCGAGTCCAACGTCTACCCGGTGGTCCGACGGAACCTGGAGGATCCCGCCATTTACCCTGAGAAAGAAGAAGATGCGCACGACGTCATGCGAGCGGTCGCCGGTGGTGATGCCGTGAATCAGGCGGTGATGCGTCTGAAAGAGGCCTGGGGCCGATTTTGAATGGCGGTGGCTCCCCACCGCTGTCGTGTCGATTAAGGGACGGGAGCGGCGGCCCAGGCTCGTCGTTGAGCTTTGGCGTGGACGGCATCCTGGTAGACCACGTGCATGATGATATTGCCGAACGGGCGACGGACCACTTTCAAAAGCACAAAGCCTTCAGCAAATCCCATCACCAGCTCTTGGGAACGACCCTCTCGAAACAACGCACTTTCATCGTCGGTGGGATGGTGCTGGAGAGAGTATTGAGCGGCCAACGCTTCGAAGACCTCCAGAAACCATTCCTGAGTATAGGTGCCCATTTCAATATCAATGTGACTCAGGGTTGTCTGCGTGGCCTCGGATGAAGTGGGAACGTCAGATCCATCCTGGACGGATCCATACCCTAACGTGAAGTAGCGGTTTTTTCCCAAAATATCGTACAGGCATTCGGTCTGACTCGAACAATCCTTCAGCGCCGCCACTTCAGCAGGGGTCATGCCGAATTTCAAGGCGCCAAAGCCCTGAATCGTTGCGGCCTGGGTGGAGGAGGCCACGACCAGAAGGCTTGCCAGGCTGAGAGCCGCGAGGGGAAATAAGGAGGTTGTTCTCAAGATCGTATCCATGGGGTCAACTCCTTCTGCGAAGCAATCATTACGGGGCCGGACAAGAGGGCTCCCTGGGTCAGCAGTGAGCCTAGCCCTTAGGTCTACCCTAACAGAAAATGTTTCCAGCCACCACCCCTATGGGGGGCAACAAGGCGTGCCCCGGACCCTGTTCTCGACATGTGTAATCGGGGATCGATCCGAGGGCAGGGTAAGGGGCGACGGTCGAGTTAGCGTCAAGCAATCATTTCCTCTTTATCGAGCAGATAGCGGTTGTACCACATGCACGACGTTGGTATAAAGACCTGAACGAAACGGCGATCCGTTTGTGTCTTTCGTCAGAAAGCCAAGCAGACCGATTGACCGTACCCGGGGCCGGTAGCGTGACCGCCTGTTACCGTATCGGGCGGTGACGGGACAAGCCAACCGTGTTTCTCAGATGGATGGAACGAAAGCGGGTTTTTCTGGTCTCTCCGAGCAAGGTTCGCACAGTGTTATGAACACCACGTCAACGCCTGCGATGTCACGGGAAGAATGCGATCGGCTCCGGCAGATCGTGGCCCGGGCCAGCGAACCGATTCCCCCCTTTTGGCCCATGCAGATCATGGTGGCCCAAAACCCCATGCACGGCTTGGAATATCTTCCCTTTGATCAGGCCGTGCGCCAAGGCAAACACCTGCTGGGGGGCAACGGGTACCTGCCCAATGAAGAGTATCGGGCGTTCTATCGAGCAGGACGGATCACCGGCGATAGTCTCAAGCGCGCGTTGGCGCGCGTGGCTCCTCGACTGGAACAGCACCGGGCGATCACGGTCGGGAGTCGTGAGATCACGGCCGAGGACGTCTGGTTGTTGCAGGTGACGTTTGGCTTGGAGGCGCTGGAGCCCGCCCTGTTGGCATGGGAACTTGGTGGTGAAGGAGCCACGAAGCGATTCCGGCAGGATCTCCCGGACGAAGCCGCCCAACGGATCATCGACCACACGCTTCAGGAGTGCGAGCAGTGCCGGGATAATCCCGAGGCGGCGTATCTGACGAACCTGTGGCAGGTCACCTTGTCGGTCTTGGGATTGTCCGACCCGCTGTCAGGCGAGTTCGGCGGGTCTGCTCACCCCCAGGTGTCGGAAGAACTGTGCGCTTCCGTCGAAGTGGTCTTGCCGGCCGGCCGGACGACCGCCGATTGGGTGGACGTCCTTGCCGGCACGACGCTTGTCGAGGAGATCAATAACCAACTCATCAAATGGTTGGCGGCGTTCGTGGATGAGGGGTTGGCCGGATGGGAAATGCCGGGCCGGAATGGCGGATTCTATGCGGCCTGGCGGGAGCTTGCACAATACGACCAGTCCGGCCGGTTTTTGGGTATTCGCGGGTTCGAGCAGGCCGTCACCGACCTTCCGTCCGAGCCTGAGGATGCGATCGTGTCGAGCCTCCGTCGTCTGGGCGTGCCCGAGACGCAATGGAGCGAATACCTCGCCCGGCAGTTGTCCCAATTGCCGGGGTGGACCCGGTTCGTGCGCTGGTTGGAGACGAATCCCGCGTATCACGCGCAACGCAAACATCCCGTCGATGCGGTCCAGTATCTGGCGGTGCGATTGTTTTACGAAGCCGAATTAACGCAGGCGGCCTGCCGGCGGGAGTGGGGAATTGACGGCACGGTTCCGGTGCTGGTCGCCTACTGGCGGGAGCGTCCAGAGGAATACGAGACACGGATGGACGGCGGTGCGCATGCGGTTGACGCCGGGACACGGGCCGTCTGCCGTGATGCCTGGCGGCTGTTTCACTTGGCGCAGACGTTGGAGTTGTCGCTGACCGAGATGGCCGATCTGTCTTCGGACGATGCGCGGACGTTGTTGGGATGGCTGGATGCCTTTCCTTCGGACCAACACGGCCCGGTGTGGCTTGAGGCGTATGAAGAGGGCTTCCGGGCCGAGATCATCCGAAAACTCTCGGCGCATCGGGGGACCGTGCCGCCGCTCGACACTCGCCCCCACGCGCAACTGGTGTTGTGTATCGACGTGCGCTCGGAATCGTTCCGGCGCCACGTCGAAGCGCAAGGTCCGTATGAAACGTTTGGGTTCGCCGGGTTTTTCGCCATTCCCCTGAGTCATCAAGCCTTTGACAGCGAGGAACGGTCGGCCTTGTGCCCGGTCTTGCTGTCGCCCAAGCACGCGGTGACGGAAATTCCGCGACTCGGCGAAGAACGGGCCTTGCAGGAGTATGCGACGGGGACGCGCTGGCATCAACTGGGCCATCACGTCTTTCACGACCTGAAACATCACCCCGTCGGGTCGATGATGCTGATTGACGTGCTGGGATTTTTCTTCAGTCTCGGGTTAATGGGCAAGACGCTGCTTCCCAAAGCGTTTCATGCGATTCGATCAAAACTGCAGGCATGGGCTGCCTCTGCGGTTCCGACACGGATCGCCGTGGCCGCACCGTCGGATCCCGGCAATCCCCAATGGGCCGAGACGAAGCCCGAAGGGATTCCCGACTGGCTCGCGCAGGGGTTCACGCTTCAGGAACGCGCCACGTTCATCGAGACCGGACTCCGGGTCATGGGGTTGACCCGGAACTTCAGCCGGCTGGTGGTGCTCTGCGGGCACGGGAGCCAGACCGACAACAATCCGTATTACGCGGCATTGGATTGCGGGGCCTGCGGCGGGAACCACGGGGACGCCAACGCTCGGGTGTTCGCGGCCATGGCCAACGAGCCGGATGTCCGGTCCATCCTGCGTGCGAATGGGTTGCCCATCCCCGAGGATACCTGGTTTCTGCCGGCCAAGCACAATACCACCACGGATCGGGTTACGTTCTATGACTTGGACGACTTGCCCGAGACCCATGCGGAGGATTTGGCGGCGTTGATCCGGGATTTGGAGCGGGCGGGCATGAGCCAGGCGCTGGAACGCTGTCGTCGCATCCCGAGTGCGCCGGCGGAGCTTTCTCCGGAACGGGCCTTTACGCACGTGGAGGAACGCAGTCGTGATTGGGCGAATCCCCGGCCGGAATGGGGCCTGGCCGGCAATGCGGCCTTTTTAATCGGGCGACGCCGCCTCACCAAAGGCTTGGATTTAGGCGGCCGCGTCTTTCTACATTCCTATGATCCGATTGCCGACGAGGAAGGGACCAACCTTGAAAAAATCATGACGGCCCCCTTGATCGTCGGAGAATGGATTAACACCGGCTATTACTTCTCCTCCGTGGATCCGTGGCACTATGGCAGTGGGAGTAAGGTGATCCACAACGTCGTGTCGGGCGTGGGCGTGATGCTGGGCAGCGGAAGTGATTTGCAGATCGGGTTCCCCTTGCAGACGGTGAACGACGGTGACGTCCACTATCATGAACCGATGCGGCTTCTAGGCATGATCGAAGCCCCGCCGAGCCGGATCTCGGCCATCATTCAGAAGCATGCGATCCTCCAGCAACTCCTCCATAACCAATGGCTCAATCTGGTGGCCCTCGACCCCTACACCTTCGAGTTTCATCGCTATCTTCCCGACGCCACGTGGGAACGCATCGGATGAGAGACCGGTATAGCTCCCGTTCCCTTGGTTAGAACCCTCTCCCCCGGCGGGAGAGGGCAGGGCGAGGGGGCATTTGTCAGCGTTGCCGGCATGGTATAATCTCGTCGTTGGTTTTTGCGAAGATTTCCAAGTCATAAGAAGGAAGGTCAAATGCGAGTTCAACGGTCCTTGAGTACGGTCTTGAAAAACCCCGTCGTCCTGGCGATCGGGAGTTTTATCTGCGTGTGCCTGGCGTTGGGGGCGAGTGCGACGTTCTTTCAGCCGTCCACGGTCACTCAGGCTTCGGAGGAGCAGGCCGCGCCATCGGTTCAGCCAGCCGTCGTTCAACCGGCCGCCTTTTCTCCGCCCCCCACGAGCGAAGACCTGCTGCGGTTTAATCAGCACCTCATCGCGATTGCGAAGAAGGTCACGCCCGCGGTGGTCAATATCTCCATCGTGAAGACGACCGCCCCGCGAAGTTCTCCGTTTCCGCATTCTCCGTTCTTTGACGACCCCTTTTTTCGGAAGTTTTTCGGAGAGCGGTTCAGAGAGGAACGCCGCCAGGAGCCGAGACGCCGGCAACAGGGCATGGGGTCCGGGGTCATCGTCAATCCCGATGGCTATATCGTCACCAATAATCACGTGGTGGCCGAGGGCGATGAAATCCAAGTGGTGTTGGGGGATCAACGGAAGTTCGAGGCGGAGTTGATCGGCACCGATCCCAAGACCGACCTGGCCATTGTGAAAATTGAGGCGTCGGGCTTGCCGTTTCTGTCGTGGGGCGATTCCAGCACGTTGGAGGTCGGGGAGATGGTCGTGGCCGTGGGGAACCCCTTCGGCTTGAACCAGACCGTGACCATGGGCATTATCAGCGCCGTGGGACGGGCCGGTGTGGGTCTTGCCGATTACGAGGATTTTATCCAAACCGATGCGGCCATCAACCCGGGGAATTCCGGCGGGGCCCTGGTGAATGTGCAAGGGGAACTCATCGGGATCAATACGGCCATCTTCACCCGAAGCGGCGGGTATATGGGCATCGGGTTTGCCATCCCGAGCAATATGGCCAAGGGGGTGGCGCGCAGTTTGGAAGCGCACGGCACAGTGGTGCGGGGATGGCTCGGGGTGTCCATCCAGGACCTGACTCCCGACCTGGCGAAACAATTTGAGACCACGGACACCAAAGGCGCCCTGGTGACGGACGTGGTTGAAGGGAGTCCCGCACAGGACGCCCGGTTTCGACGAGGCGACATCATTCGTGAATACGATGGACGCCCGGTCCCAAATGCGACTAAATTACGCACCTACGTGGCCGAGACGTCTCCTGAAACCAAGGTGGGCGTAGGGATTCTGCGAGAAGGCAAACGCGAGCGCCTGACCATCGTCATCGGACAGATGCCCACGGATGTGGCCGGGCTCGGTGAGGTGGGCACCGTCGGCCAGCGTCATGCCCTGTCGGGGTTGACGGTTGAATCGGTGGCGTCCGAACCGTCCTCCGATGACACGGGGGTGCGCGTCTTAACAGTCCGACCCGACAGCCGTGCCGCGCGAGCCGGCATCCGCAAGGACGACGTCATCCTGGAAATTAACCGGACCAGCATCAAGGACGTGGACGATTTCGATCGCGTCACCAGTCGACTCGATGAAGACGATTCGGTGCTGGTGCTCCTGAGACGGGGCCGTTCGATGCTCTTCCTGTCACTCAGTGGGAAATAACCGATACAGAATTTGCGCAAGCTTCCCCTTCAGGAGACAGGGCAACAGGCAAGGAGGCGGCGTTTGGGTTCATGCACTCGGCTGGCATACGCCCCCCTAGGCGCAGGGACCTCCAGGACCCGTCTGCGTCATCGGGTCGTTCCGCAGGATCGTCTGGTCCCTGTGAGAACGCGCGGATCGGCGGGCCTTTCACGATACCGTTTCCCCTGCTGCCGATACCCCACCGCAATCTTCAGGGCCGGCACCCCTCCAGCACGCCCAATGTCGTCACTGCCCATGACGTGCAGCCGTTCCACCCGCACCGCGTCGCGTACGGTAACGGCACCGCATCCAACTACCCACATCGCCGTGCCCACTTCCTGCCCCCGCTCCTGCAACCCCCGGCCCACGGCATCGGGTAACTCCGTGGAAAACGGCCCGCTCCTTCAAGACCGCATCAGGCATATTCCGGGGTTTGAGGCTCAGGTGCCGGGATGAACGGTCATACAACAGTCCGTTTTGCCCCATCGCGTCCGCTTACGTCTTCGCCGCCAACGGAATATGGGCCCAGGACTCGCCGCCATCTTGACTGCGAAACAGGCCGCGGCCGTTCGTGCCCACGTACAGAACTCGTGAATCGCGGGAGTCCAGGGCGATCGCGCGAATATTGAGGTTGTCCAACCCCGCATTCGTGGCACGCCACGTTTGCCCGCCGTCCCGGCTTTGAAAGATGCCCTTGCTGGTTCCCATATAGAGGTGCTGCCTATTGCCCGGCTCCAACACGAGACTGCTCACGTAAAGTTCTCCGAGCTCGGCCGCCAGTCTGGCCCATGCCTCGCCTTTATTAAGCGTTTTGAACACGCCTTGGGTGGTGCCCGCGTAGACCACGTCCGGATTGGCCTGATCGATCAACAAGCGATTCACCCCCAGCGCCATAGATGCCAGTTTAGCGTCGTCGGGAACGAGCCCGGTATTGATCTTCGTCCAATGGTCTGCGCCATCAACACTGCGATAGACCCCCCCGCTCGTCCCTGCGTAGAGAATATTGGGACGGATCGGATCGACGGCCAACGCCACGATAAAATTGATCTCCGTCATGCCTCGCATGCGTTCGGTCCAGGACTGCCCTGCATCCTTTGTTTGGAACACCCCGACGGTCGTCGCTGCGTACAGGATTCGCGAGTCAATCGGATCGAAGGCCAATTCATTCACGTTGGCCGAGATGGTTCCTTTCTGAATGCCGGCGTTGCGCGGGAGCCACCGTCGCCCCCCGTCGGGACTTTTGTACACCCCGTCGGCAAGGGTGCCGGCAAACACGTTGGCCGGTAGCTGCGGGTCGATCGCCAGATTCATGACCCGCACGCGGCTCAACCCCTCTGAAAGCCGCTGCCACGTGTGTCCCCCGTCCCGGGTTTTATACACGGCTTCTTCCGTCGCCACGTAAACAAGTTTGGGCTTGGCGGGATGCACCGCGACCGCGACCACGCGGTCGCTTCGCTGGGTGCAGCCCAGCAGGCCCACCATCATCAACAAGACGACGGCATGTTGCACGACGGTCTTCATCGGCTCAGGTGGTGCGTGCGTGAACCATGATCGAATTCCAGGGGATTCGCATAGCCGGTGAGTTCGACGTATCCGTTCCCGGCAACGGGAGCATTCCGGTAGTGACCGCGTACGTCCACCGCTCCTTCCCAATACGTGACCCGGGTACTGTTCTCGGTCCGCAGTTCCTGATCGGACAGCACCGGCGTCACGGTCACGCGAAGCGGGACCGACGGAACCTCCAGCGTCCATTGGGCCGGGTATTGCGTGCGGCTGAGCGGGCTGGTCCACTGTTCCCGCGTTCGCACCACGAAGTCCTCGCGTTTCAGGTGCCTCTTCGTGCCATCCGGAAAGATCAACGTCCCGCTCGATGCCGGATCATGGGACCCGTCCCGTTTGCGCAGGAGATAGAGCATGAGTTCGACGTTCGAGTCAAATTGCACGCTGAACCAATCCCACCCGACCTGATCCTGGCCCAATCCACCGGACCCGAACTCATGATCCATCCAACTGGTGCCGGTGACCTCGAACGGTTCGTCGCGCACCCGGACGGTTCCACGGGTCGCCAGGCGAGTCAGTGAATAATAATGCGACGCCTGGCCGGGGTCGGCGCCCTTGCGACTGATCCCTTCTTGTCCGTGGATCACGGGCGGTTTGTTCAGGGTAAGCGTCAGATCGACTCCGAAACCGGCATCCTGTGCCGTGAGATGCAATTGTCCATGATCCTCGGTTAAGGGTTCCAGGGTCCAGCGGTCGATCCAGACCCGCATCCGGTCGGGGTCGGCTCCGGCTTTCCCAAAGGCCGCTCGACTCAATTTTTCGGAGAAACGAAAGGTGCCCCCCTCAACGTCGGTGACGGCCAAGTGCGCGAAATACAGGTGCCGCAACGCCCAGCGGGACGGGTGATCGCGGACGCGCGCATCATCGATAGCCTTGCGGAAAAACGTGACTTCATACCCGAACCGTCGTCCCGACCGGTTATAGAGGTGACCGGTGAAATACCACCACTCCAGGCCGTAGGTGTCATGGGAACCATGATCCCGGGGGAAGGCATAGACGTACCCGGGCCGTGCCGGGACCAGATCGACCGAGGAGACGGAGGCGGGTGCGGCCTCCGTGGGGTCTGCAGACGGAGAGGAAAGAACCTCCTCACCCCAGCCCTCTTCCGGGAGGAGAGGGAGAAAAATCGACAACACACAAAAAAGACCGATCACCCCATGAGGCAGGCCCGGCATGGTGTTTCACCCTCCTCCACGTTGTGCCCGTTTGGGAATGTACATGCCATCAGAACAACCAACGACACCCCCAATTTAGTATGGTGTGCCGGATACTGGACTCCCACTAATGCCGAACGAAAATATTCAACAAATGAGTGAACACAGACAACGAACCGCCACGTTGACAGGGCTTTTGAGCGTCGGCTATCGTACCGCATGCCTGCATTAAATGACACTCCTTCTTCGAAGGCCTTTCCCGTCCCGGAGATTATCCCGATCTTTCCGCTTCCCAACGTGGTGTTGTTTCCGGACACCTACTTGCCGCTTCATATTTTCGAGCCTCGGTACCGGGACATGGTCGCCGATGCCAGCCGGGAAGGCGCCTGTATCGGCATGGCGTTGTTCAAGCAAGGATGGGAGAGCCGGTATGACGGCAATCCACGAATCTTTTCCCTGGGGTGCGTGGGACGACTGACCCATATCGAGCGACTACAGGATGGCCGGTCGAACCTGATCCTGCACGGCTTGCATCGGTACACGATCGAAGAGGAATTCTTCGATGCCCGGTATCGTAAAGCCAAAATCACCTTGGGACCGAGTGAGCCGTTTCAAACGATTACCGAAGGGTGCGTACGCGCAACCCTCACGGCGTTGGCGATGCGCTATCTTCAATCACAAAAGGCCGATAAACTCTGCCAGCTTGTGAACGAGGACGCCATGACGGATCGCGTCCTGGTCAACGGTCTGTCCTCGTGCCTGGACTTGACGCCGCTGGAAAAACAGTTCCTGCTCGAAGCCGAAAGCTTGCATCAACAAACCCGCCGCTTGATCGACCTCCTGAAGTTTAAACTCGACGGTGAAACACAATTATCAGGGTGGGGATGATGGATCCCGCCGTGGTGATCGACGTCGCACGTTTGAGGAAAACCTTCGGCCCGGTCACGGCCATCGAGGATCTGTCGTTCACGGTGCACGCCGGTGAAATCTTCGGACTCCTGGGTCCCAACGGCGCCGGGAAAAGTACGACCCTGCGTATTCTGATCACCGTGCTGCCCCCGTCCGCCGGCACGGCAACGGTGCTGGGGCACGACGTCGTGACGGAGGCGGACACCGTCAGGAGCCTGATCGGCTACGTGCCGCAGGAACGCGCCGTTGATCGGTTTTTGACCGGTCGTGAACACCTCGAGCTGTTGGGAGGGCTCTACCACCTTTCCCGGACGGAAACGCAAGCACGGATTGCCGAACTGTTGAAGCTCGTCGATCTCGAAGAACACGCGGACCGCGTAGCCAAAACCTATTCCGGGGGCATGAAACGCAAACTGGATATTGCCTGCGGGCTGCTGCCGAATCCCAAAATCGTGTTTCTGGACGAACCGACCCTGGGGTTGGACGTCCAAAGTCGTCTTCGGATATGGGACTATATCCGGCGACTCCGTGAGCAGGGCATCACCATCGTCATGACGACCAATTATCTGGAAGAAGCCGACCAACTGTGCGATCGACTCGCGATAATCGACGGCGGGACCATTCGGGTCATCGGCTCGCCACTGGAGTTGAAGACCGGATTGGGAGGCGACAGCCTGGCGTTGACGATCAAGGACCACGAAACGGAAAAACTCCCTCGCCTGCGTGACGGGGTCATGGCCTTGCCCCTGGTCCGCGACGTGCGCATCAACCCCACCGGCCTGGACGTGCTCGTGGAATCTCCCGAGAAATCCCTCCCCGCCGTGATCGAGGTCGCCCAACGCCTTGATTGCAGCCTCGATGGGATCGAATATCACCGGCCCCGACTCGACGACGTATTCGTCGCCCATACCGGGCACGGGTTACGGGGAGGCACTCCGGACGCGGCGGAGGAATAACCCCGGCTTACAGACCATGACCTTCCAACACTACAAACAGGAAGTGCTCGCCCTCACGATGCGGTGGGTTCGCCGGCTCAGCCGGGAAAAATTCAGCATGCTGTTTACCCTGGTCCAGCCCATGCTGTTCTGGCTGATCTTCTTCGGCAGTCTCTTTCAACGCGCGGCCAACATCCAAATCCTCGACGCCCCGAACTATATGAGTTTCCTGGCGGGCGGAGTGGTCGTCATGACGGTCCTCAACAACGGGCTGGCCGGCGGCGTGGATCTGCTGTTCGACAAAGAGAACGGGTTCCTGGAACGCATGATGTCCACGCCCATTCACCGGTCCTCCGTGATCCTCAGTCGCTACCTCTTCGTGATGGCCATCACCGGCATGCAGATTCTGGTCATCCTGAGCATCGCGTTCGTCTTCGGCGTGCGCCTCGAAACGGGACTGCCGGGCATCGCCGTGATCCTGGCGATCGGGATGCTGTTCGGCGTGGGGCTGACCGCCATCTCCATGGGCATCGCGTTTTCCGTCAAAAGCCACGGCGATTTCTTTTCCTTGCTGGGCTTTCTTTCCCTGCCCATGATTTTTCTCAGCTCGGCGCTCGTACCCCTGTCAGCCATGCCGGGATGGATGCAGGTGGTGGCCATGGTGAATCCAATGACCTGGGTGATCGACGCCGTGCGCCCGCTCATCATCACGGGATGGGACGCGGCCATTCCTCAAGTCGCCCTGGCCTTCCTGATCCTGGCCATCTTCGACGCCGTGTGCCTGTACGGCGGGGCCAAAGCTTTCCGTCGGGCAATCGGGTAAAGGTTGTGACCCCGGGCTCCTCCGTGATGAAGAACGCGCCTTCGACTTCCGCCGAACGCCCAAACCTCGAAGCGCTGCTCCATTTACTCTCCGACCACGATTCGCGCATCGCCCGGCAAATTCACCAATACCTCGTCGACGCGGGCCGCGAGGCCATGCCCGTTCTCAGGGCGGCCCTCAGGGACTGCGACGATCCGACCCTGGCCACCCGCATCCGCGGCGTCATCGGAGACATTGCACAAGCGGACGTCGAACACGACTGGGACGCGCTGCTGAGGACTTCGGAAGGGGAGCTTGACCTGGAAGCCGGATCTTTCTTGATCGCCCGGGCCGGGGACCCGCAAGTGGTGACGGCCCCCTATCGGCAACGACTGGACGCCATGGCCGCCGAACTTAAACCGCTTGCCTCAGGCACCCCCCGTCAAGTCGTGCGCCATCTGAACGAGTACCTGTTTCACACCCTGCAATTTCGGGGGAACACCCGACAGTATTACGATCCCAATAACAGTTTTCTGCACCGCGTGCTGGATGACCGCGAGGGGATCCCGATCAGCTTGTCGGTCGTGTATTTACTCCTGGGGCAACGGCTCCATGTGCCCGTGGCGGGGATCGGCCTGCCAGGCCATTTTCTCGTCGGATTGCGGACGGAACCCGTGTTCATCGATTGTTTTCACCAAGGGGCGCTGCTCACCGAAAAGGATTGTGCACGACTGTTGCGGGAGTACGGCGTCGAGTTCGACCATCGGTATCTCGAACCCTGCTCTCATGCCCACATCCTCGCTCGCATGCTACGCAATCTCATCGCCGTGTACGAAAACCGCCAAGAAGCCACAGAGGCCCGGCGATTTCGCCGGCTGCTGACCACTCTTGAAAACAGGGAAAACCGCCCACACGGTCACTAGCAGCGTGCTAAACCGTTCACTTGGCGTCATGGCCACCGACGCGCCTCCATCGCATCTCGACAACCAACGGGGACAAGCCAACCTCACCGTGGCCTTGGCCCTGGTCATCCTGCTCGTCGGCGGGATCTGGATATGGAACCATTTGGACTTCGACACGCAGGACTTTATCGTCGATGAAGTCGTCCCCATCCTGTTTCTGGCCCTCGCGCTCACGCTCATCACGTGGGTGAACGTACGCAAGGTCAAGCGTGCGAAACATAAAACGAAACGGCGAGCCCTGCTCCTCCAAAAATTTGCCGGCGAAAAGGCCCCGCGAAAACGGTTTGATCTCGCCAGCCAACTCATTGAACTCAATGAGTATCGACTGGAAGGGCTGGAGAGCGTCGCCGAGGACATGGCCGAGGTGTTCCTGTATACCTTCAAACGCTCGCTCGGCGACAAACAGCACCGCTACCGGGGCATGGCCGCCAGTTACCTGGGCGTCGTGCAACACCGGGAAAGCATTCCCCTGTTAATGAAGGCCTTGGAAGACGATCACGCGTACGTGCGGAGCTCTGCGGCGCTGGCCCTGGGACGCATGCGCGCCACGGAAGCCAAGGCCAAATTGGAATATACGATGAAGGAGGACTGGGACCAGACTGTGCGGAGCCGGTCGAGAGAAGCAGTCGAACGAATAGGTTAAGGAACCCTCTGCTTTATTGCACTATCGGGCGCATGGCGGCGTTGTGTCCTCGCTCAACCCTCGCCTATCTCTCTTGATAAGCCTCGGATTTCGCTGCGGGACGCCTTGCCCTGCATCCCGCTATCACAAAAATCAGAGGGTTCCTGCGGCATCAGGATTCGCCCGTCACGCGGCCCATCGCGGTCTGATCAGCTTGGGTGAACCGGTACCCTTTGTTGTACAACGCCTGCATGCTATCGGTCAGGGTCGTGAACTCGACCGTCTCACGCACGTCGTCGAATTTTCCCTTCAGCTTCGCAAGGAGTTGAAGGGATTGATCGCCCTGCAACGGGGCCACGTTCAGGGATGCCAACATATCCCGTAGTTCGCCCGCATCATAGCGCTCATCATCATCACGGTCGGCCACCAGGGCCAATTGATAAAACGTCAGACTCAACGAGAGGGTCGATTGGGTGTGCGCAAAAGCCTCACGCGCTTCATTGATTCCGGGGTAGCGACCGGCACAGGGGTGGGCATCGGGGTCTCCCTCCGCAACGGAAGAAGAAAGGCGTTTCACGTCAGGGCGCGCTCCGGGAGACTTTCGCAATTGTTCATAAAACCACGTGGTACAGGACTCCGCCACCGCAAAATCGACTTTGTCCCTCGTAATCTGCTGGGCGATATGGTGGACGAAGCCCTCGAACACGCCGGTGTCGATCGCAGCCCAACTCACCCCGCCCATGAAAAGAGCCACCACCAGGCCCGTGAATCCAAGCGTTCGTTTCCGTGATCCCGGCCGGTACATGCTATCAGTATACCATCTGCCCTGAACCGTCACCAGAAGAATTTCCCTTACCCTGCACCACGACGGAGAGAGGCACCGGTCTGCGCCTCCCATGGGTGTACAATACACTTATGGCGACTGAAACCGTGACCCTCGAAGGCCATATCATCGATTCGCTGATCCTGGCGAAGGTGCTCGACACGATTCTCCAGAGAAGCGGCACCTTCACCATCAACCGGATGCACGTCGGGGCCACGCGAGAGGACGCATCCTCGGCCGCGATCGCCGTGCATGCCGACTCCCCGCAACGACTCGCGGCCATCCTGCACGCCATTCAACCGCATGGGGCCGTAGTCGAACACGCCGCTGATTGCACCGTGGAACCCGCGCCGAAAGACGGCGTGTTGCCGGATTCGTTTTATGCGACCTCGCACCTCCGGACGCAAATCCGCCTCAACCACCAATGGCTCGACGTGGACGCGATCGAAATGGACGTCGCCATTCGCGTGACCATGGATCCGCCGGCGGCCCGCACCGTACCCATGGCCGAGGTGAAAGCCGGCGACCTCATCGTCACGGGACGAACCGGCGTACGGGTTTTCCCGCTGGAACGGCCCAAAGAGCGGGACGCGTTCGCCTTCATGGCCGCGGACGTGTCTTCGGAACGGCCGCATCATGCGATGATCGCCGACGTGGCCAGGCGCATGTGGCTGATTCGTGATCACCGGCAGAAGGCCCGCACGTCCGGCGGCGACTCCGGCCCCGGCGACAAAGTGCTGTTTGTCGGCGGCCCCGCCATCATTCATGCCGGAGGCCGGGAAGCCCTCTCGTGGTTGATCGAGTCCGGCTTCATTCACGTTCTGTTTTGCGGCAACGCCCTGGCCGCGCATGACATGGAAGCCGGCCTGTTCGGCACGTCCCTGGGATACGGCCTGCGCGCCGGGTGCGCCATGCCCCATGGTCACGAACATCACCTGCGCACCATCAACCGCGTCCGGAACGCCGGGAGCCTCACACGCGCAGTGGAATCCGGGCTGATCCGGGATGGGGTCATCGCCTCCTGCGTCCGCCGAAACGTGGACATGGTGCTGGCGGGCAGCATCCGCGACGACGGACCGCTCCCCGACGTCATCACGGACACGAGGCAGGCTCAAACGGCCATGCGCGCCGCGCTCCCGGGAGTCGGCCTCGCGTTACTGGTCGCGACGACGCTGCACGCCATCGCCACCGGGAATTGCCTGCCGGCGAAGGTGCCCACCGTGTGCGTGGATATCAACCCGGCCGTTCCGACCAAGCTCAGCGACCGCGGCAGTTTCCAATCCATCGGCCTCGTGATGGATGCGGCTTCCTTCCTTCGACAATTGGCCCAGGCATTGGGTTGGCGGGAGTAACATCGTGACACGCTTTCTGGTTTGCCCACCGGATCATTTCGGGATTCAGTACGAAATCAACCCGTGGATGCGTCTCTCCAACGCCGTGGACAAGGACGCGAGCCGGGCCCAATGGCGGACCCTCGCCCGCGTGCTGGAACAAGACGCCGGCGCCAAACTCGAACGGATGACGCCGGTGCCGGGCTTGCCCGACCTGGTGTTCACCGCCAACGCCGGGGTGGTGTACGACGGCACGGCCGTCATCAGCCGGTTCCGGCATCGCGAGCGCCGCGGAGAAGAGGAACACTTTGCCTCGTGGTTCAGGGAACACGGGTACCGCGTGCTTCGCCTGGACGAGGAGTGTTATTTTGAAGGAGCGGGAGACGTGCTGGGCTTTTCCGATACCTGGTTCACGGGGTACCGGCAACGCAGCGACATCAAAGCCCATCGCGTGTTAAGCGACGTCTATGGCAAAGAAATTCTGCCGCTGGAACTCGTCACGAGCCGGTTCTATCACCTGGACACCTGCTTCTGCCCGCTCAGCAACGGCGAATTGCTGTACTATCCTGCCGCGTTCGACACCTATGCCCAAACCGCGATCGCCGACCGCGTGGATGCGCAACGGCGCCTCGTGGTACCCCACGCCGAAGCCGCGCGCTTTGCGTGCAACGCCGTGTGCGCTGGGTGTCACGTGGTGTTGCCCTCGGGATGCCCGGAAACCACGGCCATGCTCAAAGACCGGGGTTATACGCTCCACCCCGTCGACCTGGACCAATTCCTCAAATCCGGCGGCTCCGCCAAATGTCTGACGCTTGCCTTGGATTAGCTGTTCGGGCACTCATGTGAAAAATTCAGGCAACTCCTATAAACTTCCATGAATGTCACCCGAACCCTACTTCGAAATCAATCCCGACCCGGAAACCGCCAAACGGATTCGCAAGGAGCGGGACAAGGCCCGGGCCCTCAAACGGACGCCCTGGTGGAAACAGCAACTCCACAAGGGGCGCTGCCACTACTGCGGCAACTCGTTTCAGCCGGATCAACTGTCCATGGACCACGTGGTGCCGCTGGCACGCGGCGGAAAATCGACCAAGGGCAACACCGTCCCGGCGTGTCACGAGTGCAATCGAAACAAGAAGCTGGAAACCCCGGCGGAAACCGCTTTGCGCAAGCTAAGGTGAGACGACTCGAAGCATCGTAGGTCGGGTTAGCGAAAGCGTAACCCGACAGAAACGGAATTGTTGGATTACGCTACGCTAATCCAACCTACATAGCTGTCAGAAGATTGAGACGAATCGAAGCAGGAATCAGGAGGGCAGGTTGGTTAAGGCTTCTTCGACTTCGCTGGGAAGGGGTAAGGCCATAAAGTAATGAGCCGGGTATACATAGTCCTCTCCGGATTCATCCACCACACGGAGGAAGTTGTGGCGTTCGGCTTCTTTGTCTTCGACCGCGTGATAAATCTTCCGCACTTCGAGCGAAGCAGCGTAGTCATCGTTGTTGACGCACACGACGAAACGAATGTTTCCATTTTCTTCGTTCATGATCAGAAAGATTCCAGCAGGCGTATAAAAGTGAAAGTCCATCAAGTCTCACCGGCGCATGAGCATGATCCACCGCCAGATGTTCAACAACCCGCCCAGTGACGCCGCCACGTAGGTCAGCGCGGCAGCCGTTAAAATCTTTCGCGCCCCGTCCATGTCCTTCGGGGGAATATACCGGCCTTGTTCGAGGATCGGAAGGGCCCGGCGAAAGCTGGCATCCCATTCCACGGGCAAGGTCACGAGATGCACCAACGCCCCCATGGACATCACGGCCAGCCCCGCCAGCAACACCAATAAGCCGCCGGCCGGTGAACGGGTCAGCCCGGCGACGATGGGAATGCCGAGCATGACGAAGGACCCGGCTTTTTCCGCGCCTTGCGCCAACCGGATGAGCCTGGTGCGTTCGTGCAGCGGCCCGTACCCGGTTCGGTCTTGGATCGCGTGTCCCACCTCGTGCGCCGCGACCGTGACTGCGGTCAGCGACTTGCCGTTATAGTGATCCGGGAGCAACCGGACCGCTTTGGCCTGCGGGTCGTAGTGGTCGCCGAGTGCCGTGGTCTCGACCTGCACGTGCGACATCTCGAAGCGATCCAGCAGATGCCGCGCCAGTTCGCCACCCGTCCCCGAATAGTCCTCACGATGACCGCGATATTTGCTGAAGACCCATTTGGTCCACACCTGAGGTCCGATCAACACGGCCAGGATCAGGAGTATCAGCAGAATGCCTCGGATCATCGTGACTTGCAGCCTGTACGTGGTCACTCATTCGTGGACAGCATGACAGTGAGAGGGGGGACTGTTGTGTCCCGTCTGATTCATTGCCACGACGCCTGATTGTGGGGGCACTGTAACCGAGTGCGATTGTCATTGTCCACGATCTGAGTGATGAACGTGTTCCACTCGGAGTGGCTCCGAAAGCGATGGCCACACTGGGGCCGGCCGCCGGCGTCCTCCGCTTTCACGCCGACGCGGAAGGCCCGGGCCCTTTGCAGCGCCGCTTAGGGCCCCACGGCTTCCTCCTGGTGGCTCCTACAGTTTATTGACCCTCAAAAAATCGCTGTGATAAGTTGCCGAGACGAGGGTTTTTCAGCGTTGCCCATAGCGACAAAGGGAAAGCGAGGTTCACGAGGTGCGCGGGCGGGCACAGAGGCCCGCCCCTACAAAGGGGTGCCCATGGTCGATAGTGTGGCGGAGCATATTGCCGCTTTAAAGGATGAAGATTGGGGCATCCGTGAAGATGCGGCCATGGCCCTTGGCGAATCCCGGGACCCCAGAGGGGTGAGTCCGTTGATCGAGGCCTTACGGGATTCCGATCGAGCCGTGAAAACCGCCGCCACCAGTGCGTTGACGGCTATCGGAGGCCCGGCGGTCGTGGACTTGAGTTACTGCTTGCAGGATCCGGATCTGTCGGTGCAGGAGGCCGCGGCGTCGATTTTATCTGAGATTGCCGATGAGCGGGTCCTCGAACCCCTGGAATCCGCGCTCCTGAGCCAGGATTGGGTCGTCCGCATGCATGCCGCCCGTGCCGTGGGGCGACTCGGGCATTCCAGGTCGGTTGAAACGCTGGTGCTGCTTCTCCAGGATAAGGTGCCGGCCGTACGCGATGAAGCCATTGCGGCCCTGGTGTCCATGGGTGAGTCGGCGGTCGAGCCGTTGGTGGTGGCCCTGGAAGATCAGGATTGGCGGGTCCGCCTGCGAGCCACGGAAGCCCTGTGTGTCGTGAAATCTCCAACGGCCGTCGAGCCGCTGGTGGGTCTCTTGCAACGCGATCCCGATACGGCCGTGCGTCAGGAGGCCGCCCGGGCACTCGGTCAGATCGGCGACGAGAGCGCAGTGGACGCCCTCTTGGGGGTCGTTGAGGAGCCCCGTCTTCAGGTTCGCGTCATCGAAGCCCTCGGGAGAATCGGCGATCGACGGGTGCTCCCGTTGTTGTTCCGACTGATCGGCGAGTTGAAGACGAGCGACTATGAAGATCGCACCCCGGCCTGTGAGGATAACCGGTACGAACAGGATCTGGCCAGCGTGGAGGAGGCCATTCGAGCGCTTGCGCGTATCCATGACGAGGAGGCCATTCCTCTTCTGGTGACGGCTTTGCAAAGCACCTTGATCCGGAACGAAGCGAGTGAAGCCCTGGTCCAGTTCGGACAGAAGGCGATTGCCCCCTTGGTGAGCCGGCTGCAACGTGAACAGGATGAAAACATTCGCTACCATATCAAGGAAACCCTGACCCAATTGGGATGGAACCCCAAGCGGGTGCGGTTATAGCACCGACTGCGAAGGAAGGGGTAAGGCCACACCGCTATGCCGAAAGAAACCATTGAAGTCATCGTGACCGAGCTTGACCATGAAGAAGATTGGCGCCGCATGCGTGCCACGGCCACGTGTCTGAAAGGGGGCCCCAACGTCGTGGCGTTGGTCATCGAAGCCATGAAAACCGGGGCACCGGCGTATCAGATTGAAGCGGCCCGAATGTTGGCGCGGGTCCGTGACCCTCAGGCAGGCGTGCCGCTGGTGACGCTGATGCAGGGCGAGGAGGAAAGCGTCCGGGAGGCCGTAGTGGAGTCGCTGGAACAAATGGCCGGCATCGTGAATGAAGAGACCGCAACGGCCTTGGTGGAGTTGTTGAAAAATGACACGCTTCGGCCCTCCGTCACCAAACTGTTGGGGGTCATTCCCATGTCGATCGGCCCCCTGACCGCCATGCTCAAGGACCCGGATGAGGAAGCGCGGGTGAACGCCGCCCACATCCTCGATCATCTGTTGGACCCGCGCTCTGCGGATGCGTTGGTCGATGCGATGGGAGATCCCGCGTTGTGTGACATCGCGATTCAGACTTTGAAAAAACTCGGCGCCATTCGGGATCGCATCGACGAGATTATGGATGAATTGCGGGACGTGGAAGAATCCGAACTCCGTGAAGGGGCGCGGCAGGAAGCCGTGCACAAACTGCATCCGATTGGCCGGCCGACCGTCGAAATTTTAATCGAATACCTCGAAGACGATGATTGGGTGGTGCGTGAAGCCGCGGCCGACGTGTTGGGAAAAATCGGAGACGTCCGGGCGGTGGAGCCGTTGATCGACCGCCTCAAGCGGGATAAGGATACGGGCGTCAAAGAACTGGCGACGAAGGGGTTGGGCCTCATTGGAGACGCCAGACCCGTGGATCTCCTGATTGACATGATTCCCATCAAACCGTTACGAGTATTGGCAGTGGAAGCCCTGGAAAAGATCAAAGACGTGGAAGCCTTGCGTCCCCATGCGGAAGTGTTCAAGAAAATGAAAAATGACCGTGACGGGTTGGTGTCGTATAACTCCGGGGTCATCATCGACAAATTGGAAGCCGCCGCCGCGCAGATGGATGAAACGCAGTGGGCGGAGAAGGAGCAGGTGTAATGGCTGAGAGTCAGCGCATTGAACAGTTGTTGTCCGCGCTTCGCGACGAAAACGAAGGGCTGCAAAATTACGCGGCGGCCGGACTCGGGCAAATGGGCGACTCGGCCATCCCCCGCCTCATCGAGATGTTTGAGGATGATGATCTCGTGATTCGTGAGGCCGCGGTCTCGGCCATTGTGCAGATAGGGGAATCGGCGATTGATCCTTTGATCGAAGCGTTGGAAGAAGATGAATGGACCGTGCGGGAGCAGGCGGCGTCCGCGCTCGGGAAACTGAAAAGCTCGCGGGCGGTGCCCCCCTTGGCGAAGGCGCTCAAAGACAAAGACGGGGGCGTCCGAACCGCCGCGGTCTGGGCCTTGGAACGGATCGGAGATCCCGAAGCCGTGCCGGCCCTGGTGGACTGCTTGATGGATGCGATGTTGCGGGAAGACGTCGCGCGCGTGTTGAAAAAAATCGGGGACACCAGAGCCACGGATGCCTTGATCGACGGGCTGAAAGGGTCCAATTGGATCGTCCGCCGGCATGCCGCCGAAGCCCTTGGAAAAATCGGGGATCCCAAGGGATTCTCTCCGTTGGTGGAGGCCTTGACGGATGAGGACTGGCTGGTTCGTCGGAACGCGGCCGAAGCATTGGCCCGGTTGGGCGATACCCGCGCCATCCAGCCGGTGGTGGCCTTATTGGAAGATGAAAACGAAATGGTACGCGATACCGCCGAAGGCGTATTGGCGAGTTTAGGATGGAAACCCGAATCATGATAAAGAAGGAGACGTAGATATGGCAGATCCAGCTCCAACCCCTCTTGTTCAAATCAGTCCCAAGAGTGCCAAGAAAGATGGCTTTAACCTGGTGACCGAAAACGTCATCACCGTCAACCTGGAGGCCCGGCAACTCGAAGTCGAGCTGTTGGCCTATGATGGAAAAACCGTGTTATTGGACGTGGCCGAGGAAGCGCTCGATGATCTGCAAAAGATCAAGCCGGGCGACGGGGCGACCTTCCGCATCGTCGAGGAAGAAGGCAAGCGGCTGGTCAAGCAGTTTCGCATTCGGGCGAAAGATCCCAACGTCGTCAAAGTCGATGCCGCGGTGATGGACCTAAAAGATTCGCACTGGCTCAATCGCAAATATGCCATTGAGATGTTGGGCGAGCTCAAGGCGGACAATGCCGTGGATGACCTCGTCGAATGTTTGGAAGATGAAGTGGGTGACGTCCGGCATCGAGCCTATGAAGCCTTGATTAAAATCGGAGCGCCCTCCGTCACTAAAATCATTCCGCTGTTGGTGTCGGAAGAAGATGAATTGCGCCAGTCCGCCACCGAGATTCTTCGGAAGATCGGCAAGCCGGCTGTGGAACCCCTGGCCACGGCCTTGGCCGATGCCGACGCCCCGCTGAAAAAACGGATTACCAAGGTGTTGGATCGCATGGGGTATAAACCCAAAGAGGCGTAAGCCCTCCCGGCAAAGCCTCCCGGCGCAACGGTCAGGACGTGGTATAGGGATTCACGCCGACGGCCGGGCGGCCGACCGAAACGTAATGAAACCCGCACTCGGCGACCCGGTCGGGGTCGTAGACGTTCCGGAGATCGATAAACACCGGGACGCGCAGCAGCGATTTCACGTACTCCAAATCCAGGTTGCGGAATTGATTCCATTCGGTGGCCAACACCACGGCGTCCGCGCCCGTCATCGCGTCGTACGCATCCTGACAGCCGACCAGGCCGGGTAACGTTTCGAGCGCTCCTGCCAAGCCCTCCGGGTCATAGGCCCGGAGGGTGCAGCCTTCCTTCATCAGGTGTTCCGCAATCATCAACGCCGGTGAATCCCGGAGGTCGTCGGTGTTGGGTTTAAAGGACAACCCCAAAAAGGCCAGGGTTTTCCCTTGAACGCCGTTCACGGCGTCACGGATTTTATCGACCATACGGGCCCGCTGTTGTTCATTCACCCGTTTGGTCGTGGCCGCCAGCTTCATGGCATAGCCCGCCTCTTCTCCAATATGCACCAGCGCGGCCGTGTCCTTCCCGAAACAGGAGCCGCCGTACCCGGGCCCGGCATGGAGGAACTTGCCCCCGATCCGTTTATCGAGCCCCATGCCTTTGGCCACGGTTTGCACGTTGGCATTCACCACTTCACACAGGTTGGCCACTTCGTTGATAAAGGAAATCTTGGTGGCCAGGAACACGTTCGACGCGTATTTGATGACTTCTGCCGTAGGAACCGTGGTCACCACGAACGGCGTTTCAATCAGATACAACGGCCGATAGAGATCCTTCAGGATGGCCGCGGCCTGTTCGGTCTCGACGCCGATGACCACGCGGTCCGGCCGCATGAAGTCTTCAATCGCCGATCCCTCGCGCAAAAACTCCGGGTTGGACGCCACGTCGAAGTGGATGGGCTTCGATTGATGAGCCTTGATCGTATCCCGCACTCGTGTCGCGGTCCCCACGGGCACCGTCGACTTGGTGGCCACCACCTTGTACCCCGTCATGCGGCTCCCGATACTCCGAGCCACTTCATCTATGTAGGACAGATCCGCCGACCCGTCGAGATTGGAGGGCGTGCCGACCGCGATAAAGATCACCAACGCCGTATCCACGGCCCGGTTCAAGTCGTTGGTGAAGTTGAGCCGCCCGGATTGGAGGCCTTTGGTCACCAGTGCGGCCAGGCCGGGTTCATAAAACGGCACGTCGCCACGGTCCAGTTGTTGAATGCGAGCGGCATCCACGTCCATGCACGTCACGTTGAGTCCGAATTCCGCAAAACACGCGCCCGTGACGAGGCCCACGTAACCCGTGCCGAGAACACTAATATGCATCGCAACCTCTGAGATAAGAAAAAAACCTCATTCGACCATCAGTCCATAATGCGGTACAGCCTATCACAACTTGGGGGAAAAATGGATCGCGAAAAGGAAAGAAAGCAGAAGACGTTCCGCGGCCCGCGCGCCCGCCCCGGCCAGGCGTCCTCTTCGCCGATCCCGGTGCGGAATGCCCCGGCCATGGCCGGCGTTGCCCAGAGGCCCGCGGACGCCGTCCGGGGGTGGTCGCTCCCCGGGGAGTGGGGGCCCCATACATTTGCTTGACACTTCCTAGTGAAAATGAATAAGATTTACCCGCTTTATCCGGGTGAAACGTTAAATCGGAAACTCATGCCTTTATCGTCCATAACCTGTCTTAACAAAAGGAGCGGAATTATGAAAAGTATTCGCCTTCTTCTTATTGCGTTCGCGGGTACTGCCGTGATGGCTTCAGTGGCGTTTGCGAATCCGGGCATGTTACCTGCACATAGCGGGTATCCTATGGCAGAAACCAAATCTCCGGTCGATGGAACGCGTACAAGCCATGATGCCGGTCAAATGAATGCCGTTGGTTCCAAAGCCTCGATGGCGGCAGCTTCCACGGCGGACGCCTCTGCCATGGAAACCGCGAGCGATCCTAATCGTCAGCGGATTAAAGCCTCTCAGGGCGCCGGCCGCTTGCCGGAAGTCGAAGGGGCCTTGAACCGGGTCGATGTCAACCCGGGCGGCGCCATGTCCACGGTTATAAAATAACCTCAAGCTAGCGACAGGCGAAAAGAGGGGCTCTCTTACAAGAGGGCCCCTCTTTTTTTACCTGCGGCTGTCCGGAGCGGGTGTCTCACCCCGAGCTTCGTGGGAGCAAGAGTCAAGGAATGCGTGAACATTTACCATGCCGTGCTATGTCCCCAACGGTGTAGCCGAGAGGATCGAACCGAAAGCGTGCCGTCCTGCCCGGCGAGGCTGGGCTGGTTGCCCAGCCATGGCCAATCATGGCTCTGCCCACTTTTCATGACGTGGAACGCGCGGCGGCCCGCTTAACGGGCATCGTTCGGGAAACGCCCATTCAGACGGCCCGGCGGCTCGATGCCGCTTCGCAGGCCACCGTGTTTCTGAAGTGCGAAAACTTTCAGCGCGTGGGAGCGTTCAAGTTTCGCGGGGCGTACAACGCCGTGGCGCAACGGCCATCGTCCAAGCCCGTGGTGGCGCTGTCGTCCGGGAATCATGCCCAGGGCATTGCGCTGGCCTGCCGGTTGACGGGAAAAGAAGCGCACCTGGTCATGCCGGAACCCGTGAATCCCGTCAAACAGGCCGCGGTGCGGGACTACGGGGGCATCGTCCACGTGCCTGCCGATCCCCAAGACGCGGACTCGTTTTCCCGTGCTCTGGTGCAAGAACTGCACGGTGAATGGATCGAAGCGTTTAACGATCCCGACGTGATCGCGGGGCAGGGCACGGCCGCCCTGGAATTGTTGGGCCACGTGCCGGATCTCGACGTCCTGCTCGGCCCCATCGGCGGCGGAGGCTTGCTATCCGGCACGTGTCTGGCGGCCCATGGCCTCAACCCCAAGATCCAAGTCTACGCGTGCGAGCCGGCCGGGGCATTGGATGCCCTGTATTCCGTCAAGGAAAATCGCATCGTGCCGCAGGAAGACCCGCAAACCATCGCGGAAGGGTTACGCACGAGCGTGGGCACCCTCACGCTGCCGATCCTGCGAAAACACCTGACCGGATTCTTCGTCGTGGAAGAGGAGGAGATCCTCGCGGCCATGCGGTTCATCTACGAACGCCTGAAACTGGTGATCGAACCGGCCGGCGCCGTGGCCGTGGCGCCGCTGCTTCGCCATGAACCCGCGTTGCAAGGCAAACGCGTGGGCGTGATCATCTCCGGCGGCAACGTGGATTTATCCCGCTATTTTGATGAATTGTCGAATGGCATGGCTTAGATCGTCAGTATGTGTTCCCTCATTCGTTGACAGCATGAGGATCTGCCCACAAGCAGGGAGGGCGGACCCACAGGTCCGCCCCTACTGAACCCCCCTGGCCCCCTTATCAGGGGGGAGAGGCTTGCGGCCGGCTCGCTGCTCCGGGGAGAGCGGGTCTGCCGTCCCCCTGAGAAGGGGGATTGAGGGGGTTGTCTTCCAAAGACGGGGCACAGGGGCACAAAAGGAAGCAGGAAAATTGTCAACGAATGACTGAACACATACAGGGATGACAGCTATGGCGGTCGGGTGACGCTTTCGCGCATCCGACCTTCTCCACACACCCGACCAGAGGCATGACACGGTTCATGACATGGTTGAAAGAGAGATGACCTTATGTTACTGTTCGTTCCAAATTTATAATCGATCGACGATGGCTCGGATATAATACATATACATATCGCCGATAGCTTGGCTGCGGCAGACACGAATCACGCCAAGTTGCTAACCCACCCCTCGGATTCGAGCTCCATTCAGTCTACCTCAACACGAAGAGTTGAGGGGGAACTGTTCCGTGGATGCTTGGGAAAAACCAGAAGAGTCATCCCGTTGCCCTGACCGCAACAGGACCCTGACCCCCGGCGCGCCGAGGCCCCAGAGAACCTCGCCGAAGCCCGGGCCGCGCCCGCGTCCGAACCGGCTGGGCGGCCGCGGAAGCCCGCTGGCCAGGGTCCTGGCCGGCTTCGTCCTCGCCTCCCTCGCGCTGTGCGTCTTCCCCGGCAACGCCCAGGCGGACATCTGTAGCCGCACCCAGCAGGTCCAGGACGCGATCCTCTCTTATATCAGCGGGGTCAGCAACTGCGCGAACGTCACCGCTACCCAGCTCAATAATCTCACCTATCTGAGTCTTTCGGGTAAGAGCATCGCCTCCTTGAAGACTGGCGATTTCGATGACCTCTCGAGTCTGACGGAGCTGGGCTTGGACAACAACCAGCTCAGCACCCTGCCCGCCGACGTGTTCGACGGCCTCACCAGTCTGGTGATCCTATCCTTGGACAACAACCGGCTCAGCACCCTGCCCGCCGACGTGTTCGACGGCCTCACCAGTCTGGTGATCCTATCCTTGGACAACAACCGGCTCAGCACCCTGCCCGCCGACGTGTTCGACGGCCTCACCAGTCTGTGGCTTATGTGGTTGAACAACAACCAGCTCAGTTCCCTGCCCGCCGGCATATTCGACGGCCTCTCGAGTCTGAGGAGGCTGTATTTGTATGATAACCCTGGCGTTCCGTTTACGTTGACCATGGAGCCGGAGAAGATGGTGGGGGAGAGCAGGTTTGTGGTCAAGGTTGCCGCGGGTGCACCCTTCGCCATGACCACCGACCTGAGCGTGACAGGCGGGACGCTATCTGCCACCTCGGTCACGGTCCCGTTAGGGAGTACCACGAGCGACGTGATCACCGCCACCCCGACGCCGGGAAGCACCGCCCCGCTGGAAGTCACCCTGGGCCCGACGGTGACGCAGCCGCCCTCCTTCTACCACGGCCTCCGGACCGCCGTGGGCGGGCCGCTTATCCTGACCGCGGGCGTGACGGTCTCGACGACGAGCGTGACCGTGGCGGAGGACGGCTCGGCCAGCTACACGGTGACGCTGAACACCCAGCCCACCGCGGACGTGACGATCGCGGTGGCGCGCGCCGCCGGCGGCGATCCCGACTTGACGGTCAATGGCGGCGCTTCGCTCACGCTCACGTTCACCACCACGACCTGGGACACGCCGCAGACGGTCACCATCGCCGCGGCTGAGGACGACGACGGGGTGCACGGCACGGCCACCTTCACGCACACGGCCGCGAGCGACACGGACACCGATTATCCCAACGTCACCATCGCCGGCGTCACAGCCACGGAGGCGGACGACGATCCCATCGGCGTGACGGTCGACCCGACCAGCGTGATCCCGTCGGAGGGCGGCTCGGCCAGCTACACGGTGACGCTGAACACCGAACCCACCGCGGACGTGACGATCGCGGTGGCGCGCGCCGCCGGCGGCGATCCCGACTTGACGGTCAATGGCGGCGCTTCGCTCACGCTCACGTTCACCACCACGAACTGGTCGACGGCGCAGACGGTCACCATCGCCGCGGCCCAGGACGACGACGCGGTGCACGGCACCGCCACCTTCACGCACACGGCCGCGAGCGACACGGACACCGATTATCCCAACGTCACCATCGCCGGCGTCACGGCCACGGAGGCGGACGACGATACCGCGGGCGTGACGGTCTCGACGACGAGCGTGACCGTGGCGGAGGACGGCTCGGCCAGCTACACGGTGACGCTGAACACCCAGCCCACCGCGGACGTGACGATCGCGGTGGCGCGCGCCGCCGGCGGCGATCCCGACTTGACGGTCAATGGCGGCGCTTCGCTCACGCTCACGTTCACCACCACGACCTGGGACACGCCGCAGACGGTCACCATCGCCGCGGCTGAGGACGACGACGGGGTGCACGGCACGGCCACCTTCACGCACACGGCCGCGAGCGACACGGACACCGATTATCCCAACGTCACCATCGCCGGCGTCACAGCCACGGAGGCGGACGACGATCCCATCGGCGTGACGGTCGACCCGACCAGCGTGATCCCGTCGGAGGGCGGCTCGGCCAACTACACGGTGACGCTGAACACCGAACCCACCGCGGACGTGACGATCGCGGTGGCGCGCGCCGCCGGCGGCGATCCCGACTTGACGGTCAATGGCGGCGCTTCGCTCACGCTCACGTTCACCACCACGAACTGGTCGACGGCGCAGACGGTGACGATCGCCGCGGCCCAGGACGACGACACGGTGCACGGCACGGCCACCTTCACGCACACGGCCGCGAGCGACACGGACACCGATTATCCCAACGTCACCATCGCCGGCGTCACGGCCACGGAGGCGGACGACGATACCGCGGGCGTGACGGTCTCGACGACGAGCGTGACCGTGGCGGAGGACGGCTCGGCCAGCTACACGGTGACGCTGAACACCCAGCCCACCGCGGACGTGACGATCGCGGTGGCGCGCGCCGCCGGCGGCGATCCCGACTTGACGGTCAATGGCGGCGCTTCGCTCACGCTCACGTTCACCACCACGACCTGGGACACGCCGCAGACGGTCACCATCGCCGCGGCTGAGGACGACGACGGGGTGCACGGCACGGCCACCTTCACGCACACGGCCGCGAGCGACACGGACACCGATTATCCCAACGTCACCATCGCCGGCGTCACAGCCACGGAGGCGGACGACGATCCCATCGGCGTGACGGTCGACCCGACCAGCGTGATCCCGTCGGAGGGCGGCTCGGCCAACTACACGGTGACGCTGAACACCGAACCCACCGCGGACGTGACGATCGCGGTGGCGCGCGCCGCCGGCGGCGATCCCAACTTGACGGTCAATGGCGGCGCTTCGCTCACGCTCACGTTCACCACCACGAACTGGTCGACGGCGCAGACGGTGACGATCGCCGCGGCCCAGGACGCCGACACGGTGAACGGCACGGCCACCTTCACGCACACGGCCGCGAGCGACACGGACACCGATTATCCCAACGTCACCATCGCCGACGTCACAGCCACGGAGGCGGACGACGATACCGCGGGTGTGACGGTCTCGACGACGAGCGTGACCCCGGCGGAGGGCTCCTCAGCGAACTACACCGTGAAGCTGAACACCCGGCCCACGCATAGCGTGACCATCGCGGTGGCGCGCGCCAGCGGCACGGAACACGATCCCGACTTGACGGTCAATGGCGGCGCTTCGCTCACGCTCACGTTCACCACCACGAACTGGTCGACGGCGCAGACGGTGACGATCGCCGCGGCCCAGGACGACGACACGGTGAACGGCACGGCCACCTTCACGCACACCGCGAGCAGCACGGACTCCAGCTACGCCGGCCTCTCGATCGCCAGCGTCACGGCCACGGAGGCGGACGACGATACCGCGGGCGTGACGGTCTCGACGACGAGCGTGACCGTGGCGGAGGACGGCTCGGCCAGCTACACGGTGACGCTGAACACCCAGCCCACCGCGGACGTGACGATCGCGGTGGCGCGCGCCGCCGGCGGCGATCCCGACTTGACGGTCAATGGCGGCGCTTCGCTCACGCTCACGTTCACCACCACGACCTGGGACACGCCGCAGACGGTCACCATCGCCGCGGCTGAGGACGACGACGGGGTGCACGGCACGGCCACCTTCACGCACACGGCCGCGAGCGACACGGACACCGATTATCCCAACGTCACCATCGCCGGCGTCACAGCCACGGAGGCGGACGACGATCCCATCGGCGTGACGGTCGACCCGACCAGCGTGATCCCGTCGGAGGGCGGCTCGGCCAACTACACGGTGACGCTGAACACCGAACCCACCGCGGACGTGACGATCGCGGTGGCGCGCGCCGCCGGCGGCGATCCCGACTTGACGGTCAATGGCGGCGCTTCGCTCACGCTCACGTTCACCACCACGAACTGGTCGACGGCGCAGACGGTGACGATCGCCGCGGCCCAGGACGACGACACGGTGCACGGCACGGCCACCTTCACGCACACGGCCGCGAGCGACACGGACACCGATTATCCCAACGTCACCATCGCCGGCGTCACGGCCACGGAGGCGGACGACGATACCGCGGGCGTGACGGTCTCGACGACGAGCGTGACCGTGGCGGAGGACGGCTCGGCCAGCTACACGGTGACGCTGAACACCCAGCCCACCGCGGACGTGACGATCGCGGTGGCGCGCGCCGCCGGCGGCGATCCCGACTTGACGGTCAATGGCGGCGCTTCGCTCACGCTCACGTTCACCACCACGACCTGGGACACGCCGCAGACGGTCACCATCGCCGCGGCTGAGGACGACGACGGGGTGCACGGCACGGCCACCTTCACGCACACGGCCGCGAGCGACACGGACACCGATTATCCCAACGTCACCATCGCCGGCGTCACAGCCACGGAGGCGGACGACGATCCCATCGGCGTGACGGTCGACCCGACCAGCGTGATCCCGTCGGAGGGCGGCTCGGCCAACTACACGGTGACGCTGAACACCGAACCCACCGCGGACGTGACGATCGCGGTGGCGCGCGCCGCCGGCGGCGATCCCAACTTGACGGTCAATGGCGGCGCTTCGCTCACGCTCACGTTCACCACCACGAACTGGTCGACGGCGCAGACGGTGACGATCGCCGCGGCCCAGGACGCCGACACGGTGAACGGCACGGCCACCTTCACGCACACGGCCGCGAGCGACACGGACACCGATTATCCCAACGTCACCATCGCCGGCGTCACGGCCACGGAGGCGGACGACGATACCGCGGGTGTGACGGTCTCGACGACGAGCGTGACCCCGGCGGAGGGCTCCTCAGCGAACTACACCGTGAAGCTGAACACCCGGCCCACGCATAGCGTGACCATCGCGGTGGCGCGCGCCAGCGGCACGGAACACGATCCCGACTTGACGGTCAATGGCGGCGCTTCGCTCACGCTCACGTTCACCACCACGAACTGGTCGACGGCGCAGACGGTGACGATCGCCGCGGCCCAGGACGCCGACGCGGTGAACGGCACGGCCACCTTCACGCACACCGCGAGCAGCACGGACTCCAGCTACGCCGGCCTCTCGATCGCCAGCGTCACGGCCACGGAGGCGGACGACGATACCGCGGGCGTGACGGTCTCGACGACGAGCGTGACCCCGGCGGAGGGCTCCTCAGCGAACTACACCGTGACGCTGAACACCCGGCCCACGCATAGCGTGACGATCGCGGTGGCGCGCGCCGCCGGCGGCGATCCCAACTTGACGGTCAATGGCGGCGCTTCGCTCACGCTCACGTTCACCACCACGAACTGGTCGACGGCGCAGACGGTGACGATCGCCGCGGCCCAGGACGCCGACACGGTGAACGGCACGGCCACCTTCACGCACACGGCCGCGAGCGACACGGACACCGATTATCCCAACGTCACCATCGCCGACGTCACGGCCACGGAGGCGGACGACGATACCGCGGGTGTGACGGTCTCGACGACGAGCGTGACCCCGGCGGAGGGCTCCTCAGCGAACTACACCGTGACGCTGAACACCCGGCCCACGCATAGCGTGACGATCGCGGTGGCGCGCGCCAGCGGCGGCGATACCGACTTGACGGTCAATGGCGGCGCTTCGCTCACGCTCACGTTCACCACCACGAACTGGGCGACGGCGCAGACGGTGACGATCGCCGCGGCCCAGGACGACGACGCGGTGCACGGCACGGCCACCTTCACGCACACCGCGAGCAGCACGGACTCCAGCTACGCCGGCCTCTCGATCGCCAGCGTCACGGCCACGGAGGCGGACGACGATACCGCGGGTGTGACGGTCTCGACGACGAGCGTGACCCCGGCGGAGGGCTCCTCAGCGAACTACACCGTGACGCTGAACACCCGGCCCACGCATAGCGTGACGATCGCGGTGGCGCGCGCCAGCGGCGGCGATACCGACTTGACGGTCAATGGCGGCGCTTCGCTCACGCTCACGTTCACCACCACGAACTGGTCGACGGCGCAGACGGTGACGATCGCTGCGGCCCAGGACGCCGACACGGTGAACGGCACGGCCACCTTCACGCACACCGCGAGCAGCACGGACTCCAGCTACGCCGGCCTCTCGATCGCCAGCGTCACGGCCACGGAAGACGATGACGACACGGCGCCGACGACCGTGAATCTGACGGTCAGTCCGGCGACGATCAACGAGGGGGACGGGCAGACCAGCGTGACGGTGACCGGCACCTGGCAGGGCTCCATCGTGTCGTCGACTGCGACCACGGTCACCCTGCTGCGCGGAGGCTCGGCGAGCAGCGGCACGGACTACACTATCAGCGGCACCCTGTCGCTGACCATTCCGGCCAATCAGTCCAGCGGGAATAAGAACCTGACCGTCACGCCGATCCAAGACAACGTTTACGAGGGTCCCGGCAACGAGACGCTCACGTTCACCGCGGGCGGGACCGGCATCACCGCCGGTACCCCGGCGACGCTCGACATCGTGGACGACGACACGGTCGGGGTGATGGTTGACCCAACTGACGGCCTCACAACCACCGAGGCAGGAGACAGCGCCACCTTCACGGTGGTGCTGGAGAGCCAGCCGATGACGGCGGTGAGCATCGCTCTCAGCAGCTCGGACCCCAGCGAGGGCATGGTGGTGCTGGAGAGCTTGGGCACCAGCGGCGGCGCGGCGGCGCTCGCCCCGCTCACCTTCACGCCGGCGAACTGGAACAAACCGCAGATGGTGACCGTGATGGGGGTAGATGACGCCGAGGTCGACGGCCCTCAGAACTACAACGTAGAGTTCACAAAGGCGATAAGCGACGACCCAAACTACGCCGGATTCACTCCCGACAACGTGACGCTCACCAACATGGACGACGATGAAGAACACACGATCCGGGCGCGCTTCCGGCGCCTCAACGACGAGATCCTCTCCAAGCACGCGCTGACCCTCGCCGATGTCACCGTCGCGGCCGTCACCAGCCGTCAAGAGGCCGGGGCCTGCGCCAGCCAGCCCAACACCGCTTCGTTGGGCGGCCAGTCGAGTCTCGCCGAGATCCTCAGGGCCAACGCCCAGACCCTCAATACGGGCAGCTTTAACCTCAAGCAGCTCCTGGGGACCTCGTCCTTCCGGCTGCGGCTCACGAAGGAGGGCTCGGGCGCCGGCCCGGGCTGTCTCACCCTGTGGGGCCAGGGCGATTACCGCAATCTCTCCAGTGGCGCCTCCCAAGCCCTGAATTGGGACGGGGACCTGGTCACCGGGCAGGTGGGCGCGGATGCGCTCCTGCGGCCGGACCTCTTGGCCGGGCTGGCGGTGTCGTGGTCCGACGGGGCCTTCGACTATACGGACCGCACCACGGGCGAGCCGTTCAGCGGGGACTATCGCAGCCGGATGGTGAGCGTGCATCCGTATGTAACCTGGTGGTCGCCGATGGGGCTGGATCTCTGGGCCACGGGCGGCTATGGCCGGGGGGAGATCGAGATTGCGGATGAGGAGACCGGCACCCACACCAGCGATACGACCTTGCGGCTAGGCTCGGTGGGGGCCAGCGGCCCGCTGCCTATTGGCGACGCGCTCATTGCCGGAGGCACCACGACCCTGCGGGTCAAGGCCCAGGCCTCGCTGGCCCAGATGGACGTGGAGGGCAACGGCTCGTTGCCGGCAGCACAGACCATCGACGCGCAGCGGCTGCGGCTGGCCCTGGAAGGCAGCCACGCGCGCCCCCTGGCCTCGGGCGGCTCCCTGACGCCGTCGTTTGAAGTGGGGCTGCGGCATGACGGCGGGGACGGGGCCACGGGCACGGGGTTGGAGCTGGGCGGGGGGCTGCGCTATGTGGACCCGGCGTTGGGGCTGACCATCGAAGGCCGGGGCCGGGTGCTGGCCGCCTATGAGGAAGCCTACAAGGAATGGGGCGCCAGCGGGCTGATCCGGGTGGACCCGGGGATTGACGGGCTGGGGCTGTGGCTGAGCCTGGCGCCGAGCTATGGGCAGACCGCCAGCGGGGTGCAGCGGCTCTGGGAGCAGGGGCTGACCCAAGGGCCAACCCAAGGGCCAACCCAGGGACTGAGCGCCATGCAGGCGCCGACCGGTCGGTTGGAGGCCGAGGTAGGCTATGGCCTGGCGGCGTTTGCGGGCCAAGGGCTGGTGACGCCGTATAGCGCGGTCATGCTGGGCGGGGGCACGCAGCGATACCGCATGGGCAGTCGATTGGAGCTGGGCGGAGGGCTGCGTCTGAGCCTGGAAGGGACGCGTCAAGTGACCACGGTGGGCCAGGCCGACCATGGAATCCGGCTGCAAACGGACTGGCGGTTCTAGTCGGAGTCCGCCCCCCCTTTGCCTTCCACCCTCACCCCCCGCGTCCGCGGGGGCAGGCTTCATCTTCTTCCGTCAAGGGAGAGGCGGTTCAGGTAGGAAGCGAATCTCTCAGCTCTTCCAAATTTTTGATCACGAGCAAATCGCCGTTGGCGGTGGCGACGTCGATGCCTTGTGCGCAGACCGTGCGACATCGATCCGGTTGGTTGGCGTGTTTGAGGGATTGCGCCAGGGCCAGAATGGCCGCGGAGTAGGTGGGTTTCACCGCGAGGCAGCCCTCAAGGGCGGAGATGGCCTCTTCCCAATTTTCATCTCCCATGTACGCCTTGCCTAACCCGAACCAGAGGGTCTCGTCGTTGGGATCCATTTGTAGGACTTTTTTGAATTTGTCGATCTTTGGATCTGGCATGGCGTATCCTCTGGATGATGGTTGACGCGCTGCTGGTTCTCTGGCGAAGGACTGTAGCATTGTGGTCTTCGCGTTGTCTAACCACGGACCCTGTGTTACCATCCGAGTCCCGTCTTCCTTCTCTCATCCTTCACCCCTCACCCTTCCCTCTCCCTCAAGGGGAGAGGGTAAAAGAGCGTAAGGGGAGAGGGTAAAAACACCTCAGAGGAAGAGGGGCAAGGTCGAGAGGGAATGGGCTAAACCGGTTTGCAGGAAAAATGATCGGGCGGGCACGCTGAACCCCCCGGCCCCCCTTGTCAGGGGGGAGCGGAGTTCTGCCGTCCCCCTGAGAAGGGGGATTGAGGGGGTTGTCTTTCAAAGGCGAGGGAAAGAAAAACCGGAAAGTGTCAACGAATGACTGAACACATACAGGGATGACAGAAGAGACAAAGCTGAGGATTGTGTATGGGTCGTGTGGGAATCGTGACGCATCCAGCGTATCTGGAACATGATATGGGCCGGTCGCATCCGGAGTCGCCGGAGCGGCTGCGGGCCATTGTCGCCCGCCTCGAATCCACCGGGACGATGTCCAGGTTGACCCGGATTGCTCCACGGAACGCCGAAAAGGAGTGGATTACCCGCATTCATGATCCGGCCTACGTGGAGCGGCTGGAAGACCGGGCCCCGGGCACGGGCTATGCCTCACTCGATCTGGACACGTCCCTGTCGTCCGGTTCGTTGCCTGCCGCGCATCTCGCCGCCGGTGGGGCCCTGGCGGCCGTCGACGCCGTCATGGCCGATCGGGTCGATCAGGTCTTCTGCGCGGTTCGTCCGCCCGGACACCATGCCGAGGCCAATCGCGCCATGGGCTTTTGCCTGTATAATAACGTGGCGGTCGCGGCCCGGTATATCCAGGAGCGTCATGGTCTCGCGCGCGTGCTGATCGTGGACTGGGACGTGCATCACGGGAACGGCACGCAGCACGCGTTTGAGGACGATCCCTCCGTCCTGTTTTTCAGCACGCACCAGTATCCGCATTATCCCGGGACCGGGGCGGAGACGGAGCGCGGCCGGGGCAAAGGAGAAGGGGCAACCATCAACGTGCCCATGTATGGCGGGCAGGGGACGGATGAGTACCGGGACATTTTTCATCAGGTGCTGGTGCCGGCAGCGGCGGCGTTTCAGCCGGAGTTCGTGCTGATTTCCGCCGGCTTCGACGCGCACCGTGATGACCCCCTGGCGAGCATGGGAATCACGGATGAGGGGTACGGCGAACTCACCCGTATCGTGGGGTCCATCGCTCAAACCCATTGTCAGGGCCGTATCGTGGCTTGCCTGGAGGGAGGCTACGATCTCCGGGCGCTTGCCGCGTCGGTTGAACACCATATCCTCGCGCTGATGGACACGTAAACGATGGCCAGACTGCGAACAAGACGACGAGGCAAAGGCCGGCTGTTGGTGCTGTTGGCGCTGCTGCTGCTCGTCCCGGGCGTGTTCTATTATTTTTATACGGAGGTCCGGCCTACCGTGATTTTCGGATTGCGTGACGATTATGCCCATGCCATTCCGTTCCAGGAGGTCCCGGCTGGGCTGGACTCCCTGAGTGCGGAGTCCTGCGGGCAATGCCATCAGGCCATCTATGAGGAATGGAAAACCAGCATTCACGCCCATGCCTACCGGGACCCGTTTTTCCAGGCCTATTGGAAAAAGGACGGGTACGTCTGGGTTTGTCTCAACTGCCACACGCCGTTGGAAAATCAGCAGCCGACGCTCATCACGGCGATCCCGAACAACCGCGTGGAAAAGGCGGTCGAGGTCGATAACCCGCGCTACGACATGGCCTATCAGGCGGAAGGCGTCACCTGCGCGGCGTGTCACGTGCGCGACGGCAAGATCCTGGGGCCGTTCGACGATTCGGCGGCTCCCCACCCCACGGAATACGATCCCGCGTTTCGCACGACCGCGGTCTGTTACCGGTGTCACAACGTGGTCTCCGGCCCCTTTCAATTCTATAACGTGGGGCCGTGCGGTACGTATGCGGAATATGAAGGCGAGTTTTTCATGAAGGAGCAGGGGTTCACGTGCCAGCATTGCCACATGCCGGAAGTGTCCCGCCCGGTGGCCGAGGGCGGACCCATTCGCCAGGGCCGGCGCCATCTCTGGCGCGGCGGGCATGATCCGGACATGATCAAACGGGCCGTGGCGATTCAGGTCCGGGCCGATCCGCCCAACCCCCAACCGGGCAAGCCCGTCACGCTGACCCTCACCCTGATCAATGCCGGGGCCGGGCACAAGATTCCCACGGGCGACCCCGATCGCCATTTTACCGTGGAATTTTACGTCAAGGATCAGTCGGGCCGGATTCTCGAGCAGCAAACCGACACCATGGGCCGGTGGATTCTCTGGCAACCCGTGATCCTCGAAGTGTACGACAATCGCCTGCTGCCCTTGGCCAGCCGTGACTATGCGTTTTCGTATGACGTCCCCGAAGCCGGGCCGGCCCTGGTGGTGGAAGCCCGGGTCCGCTACCATATTCTGACCGACGGCCAGCATGCCATGTTGCGGGAGACGTATGGGTTGCGGTCGGATGATCCGTACCGGTATACGATATATACGCGTCAATTTCCTCTGAACGAGACATTGGCGACGGCGTTGGCTGCGGACGCGCCGGTCGAGGCGCGTGTGGGATGCGCCGTTCAGGAAGACGGGGTTCATCCCGAAGACCCCGCCCCTGTCCGGGGGCATCATGATCTTTTAAGGATAGGTTGATTTATGTGGAGCACGTACCTCATCGATACGGAAACCTTGTCCCTCAATCTTGGCCGGGATGACCTGGTGATCATCGACGTGCGCGGCGAAGGCGCCTACACCTCGCACATCCCCGGCGCCGTGCACAGTTCCTGGCATGAATACAGTGATCCCCAGGCCACGGCCAAGGGGTTGCTGGATCCCGACGTCGCCCGGTTGGAGAAACGGCTGCAAGCCCTGGGCATCAATGATTCAAGCGACGTCGTGGTGTACTCCAATCCGTTCGACAATTGGGGCGACGAGGGCCGGATGTTTTGGATGTTGCAGTATCTCGGGCACCGGAGCGTCAAGGTCCTGGACGGCGGTTGGCCCAAGTGGACCGCGGAACATCGACCCTACGACCATGAGCCGGTTCGCCCCAAGCCGGGCAACTTTACGGCGTCGGTCCGGCCGGACGTCATGATCGACAAACAGGAACTGAAAAAGTTGGTCAAGAGTCCCAGCCGGGACACGGTCATCGTGGATGCCCGCAGCGTGGAGGAGTACGCGGGGAAGGAAATCGACGGCTTGCCGAGACCCGGACACATCCCGTCCGCGGTCAATATCCCCTGGAACGGGTTTCTCCGGCAGGATGCCACGGTCAAGCCCCTGTCCGCGCTTCGGGAAATGTTTCATGCGTTCGGCATGAATGAACGACAGGAAGTCGTGACCTATTGTCTGGGCGGGCTTCGGTCGGCGTGGATCTATTTTGTACTCAAGCTGGCGGGCTATGAGCGGGTGCGGAATTATCCCGGGTCCTGGTGGGAGTGGAGCCGGGATTTTGCGGCCCCTGCTGAAAAAGACCTGAAGTTGCTCTACCAGGTGACAGGCAAAGCCGAAGAAGAGGCGTCTTGAAGAAACCGGGACGGTATGCAAAAATCAGAGGAAAGATTTGTTTCTCTAATCCTTTAGAGAGGAGATCTGACATGGTGAAAAATTTTCTTTTTGGCGGTGTGCTGATTTTGGCAGTGTTTGCATTGGTGGCTACGTCGGGGTGCTCCGAAGAGAAAGCGCCTGAGAAAGCAGCGCCTGAGAAAGCGGCACCTGCGGAGGCAGCACCTGAAGAGGCGGCACCTGCGGAGGCAGCACCTGAAGAGGCGGCGCCTGCGGAGGCAGCACCTGAAGAGGCGGCGCCTGCGGAGGCAGCACCTGAAGAGGCGGCACCTGCGGAGGCGGCACCTGAAGAGGCGGCACCTGAAGAGGCAGCGCCTGCGGAGGCAGTAGAAGGGAAGTAGGATTAACAAGGAGGTGTAGAATGGCGAAGAAGTTTTTTATTGCCGCATTGGTGATGGCGGCAGTGTTCGTATTGGCGGCCGCACCGGCGTTCGCCGATGGGAATCCGCACGTGGCTGAAGCGATTGCGCACGCGGAAGAAGCGGCCAAACATGGCGGCATGGGCCATGCCGATGCCGTGGTCGGCCATGCCCAGGAAGCGTTGAGTCATGCGGAAATGGCCCAGAAAGAAGTCACGAATCCTCATCTTGACGAAGGCGTCGGCCAATTGAAGGAAGCCATCGCACACGGCGGCCAGGGTCATGCCGAGGTGGCGACCAAGCATGCGAAAAGCGCCGTCATGCATCTGAAGGAAGTCCATTGATCGGGCTGAACCGGTCAGTGCGGTTTGAAAAAACGGGCAGGGGGTTCCTGCCCGTTTTTGTTTTGACGGACGGTCACCGAGGTCATGGATGAAAGTCGGCTATTTTCAAACGCATCCCGTGTTCGGGGAAGTGGACCGCAACATCGAGCAGGTGGCTTCCCGCCTGGGTTCGGTGGAGTGCGACCTGCTCGTGCTGCCGGAATTTGCCTTTACCGGGTATCAATTCGTGAACCAGGAGGAAGTCCTCGAGTTGTCGGAACGCGTGCCGGCCGGACCGACGACCGAAGCCTGTATCGAGCTTGCCCGCCGGCATCGGATGCATTTGGTCGTGGGACTGCCGGAGAAGGCCGGCCGGCAGTGCTACAACTCGGCGATCGTGGTGGGTCCTTCGGGGTTCCTGGGGAGTTACCGCAAGACGCATTTGTTTTGTGAGGAAACGTTGTTTTTCAGCCCGGGCGACTCGGGATTCCGGGTCTGGGACATCGGCCCGGCTCGCATCGGGGTCATGATCTGTTTCGATTGGTACTACCCGGAATCCACCCGTACCCTCGCCCTGCAAGGGGCGGAGATCGTGTGCCATCCATCGAATCTGGTCCTGCCGCATTGCCCCGATGCCATGGTGACCCGTTGCCTGGAAAACCGGGTCTTCAGCATCACGGCCAACCGGATTGGTGAGGAAGCCAGGGGAGGCAAACCGCCCCTGACCTTCATCGGACACAGTGAAGTCGTGTCACCACAGGGTCACATTCTGTCCAGGGCTTCCGTCGATGCCCCCGAGTTGACGGTGGTCGAGATCGACGTTGCCGACGCCCGCAACAAGTCGATCAATCCGTACAACGAGCTCTTGAAGGACCGCCGCCCCGGGTATTATTGCTCCTGAGCAGCAGAAAAGCAGTTATGGCTATCAAACGCAACATTGTTGAAATTTGTCGCTAGAGATTAGTGGGAATCCCTCATCCGGTACACAATACCAGATGGTCATCCTGAGCAACGCGAAGGATCTCGCAGTTGAGGCGTTCGGTCATTGAGGGAGAGATCCTTCACTTCGTTCAGGATGACAATTATGGTGTGGTCAGCCCCTCATTCTGTCAACGAATTACTGAACATTTACAAATGACTTTCACGGAAGCCTACCTGGCAGAAGTGACAATGGATGACTTCAGGAAAAATCCAAGGGGCGAACTGGGAACACGCACCGCGACGCTTCACAAGGAAGGCATCAGGAAACTTCGGGATAGCTGGATATACAGGCTCTAGACCCTCCGTTCGTTTCGAGTGCCGCAAGTTTCGGTATCGACTCGCGGGCCAGGGCGAAAAATTCAGGGTCTTTCTCCACACCGATGCTCGCATAGCCTACTGCCTCCGCTGCAGCCAGCGTGGAACCGGCACCTGCGAATGGATCGAGAATCACACCTTCCCCCAGGGGTAATGCGGCATGAACAACCTGTCTCATGAAAGCTTGTGGTTTCAGGCTCGGATGAGAGGCAAGTAATTTTTCATTCTTTCTTGTAGGCGCGGAAGCGATCACGTCGCCAAAAGGCTTATCCGGTATGGGTCGTCGAAATCCCCCTGTTTTCCATTGTCTCAGGTTGTCCTGCACGCGGCCGTCGACGGGCTTTCTACACACTATCCATGGTTCCCACATCGAGCGCGGCATGACGCTGATTTCGCCGAATCTTTCGTGAGCGCCCTTGGGTCTGTCGCCGCCGCGCATGGTCATGGTCAGACGTACGATTTCTCCCCTTCTTTCCAAACCGGCGTCCACCAAGGAGTTCGACACGATGTAGGAGACAAGCGGATTGGAGGCAACAACGACGTGTGCGCCGGGCACGAGTTTTGGCAGCAGCAACCTGCCCCATACAAAGAAAAACGAACCCAACTGTTCCAATTGTTGCTGCGTCAAGGTCGTAAAACGGGGAACGGGTGAACGTTTGTTGCCATCGAAAGACGGGGGTATTCGCCAAACGCCGCCCTTACCCTTACGCAGTTTTTGCTGCTGCATCGGCGTGTATTCGTGTAAACCGTAAGGCGGATCGGTGACAACCGCATGGAAACTGTTTGGTTCCTGAGTCTCTAGCCAATCAAAACAATCGGCGTTCACCAGCGTGGCTTTTCCGTAATCGAACGGTTCTTCCCAGCGTTGGGGATAAGCGAGTTCCCGCTGGATGCCTCCGGAATTCTGCCCTCGAAGCCTGTAGACGCCACGTTCCTCACGAACGAAGATATCCGGTGTATTGAGTCTCAAGTAGGATCGGATGGACGATGGGGGCATTGGCCCGGCAATTCGTTCCACCCGGTTTTCGATTTCCTTGATCGGTAACGGTCTGGATGTCAACGCCAACACTTGCAGGATGGCGTCTCGTACTTGCCCAGGGTAATTTCGAGATTCTTGCCGCTCCATGATTCACAGAAGAGACGTCTAGACGTCAGATGTCAAGTGTTCATCTGACCCCGTACCGGTTGTTTCGTCCGTACGACCAAGCGACTACACCACGAGGAGAATAATCGTTCCCAGGACTACGCGGTAATAGCCGAACACCTTCAGCGTGTGTCGTTTGACGTAGCCGAGAAACGCCGCGATCACGGCCCAGGCCACCAGAAAGGACACCACCAGGCCGATGCCCAGGGCCAGGAGATCCTGGGTGTTGAAGAGATGGTAGGATTGCGCGAATTTGTAGCCGGTGGCGGCGAACATGGTGGGAAGCGCCAGGAAGAAGGAAAATTCCGTGGCGATTTTTCGGTCCAGCCCCAGGAGCAGCCCTCCCACGATGGTGGATCCCGAACGCGACATGCCCGGGATCAACGCCACGCACTGGGCCAGTCCGACGCCCACGGCCCTCGACAGCCCGATGTGTTCCAACACCGTACAACGGACGGGTTTGGGCCAGGTTTCCACGATGAGGATGATGATCCCGCCGATGATGAGACTCAGGGCCACGGTTCGAGGAGAGAAGAGGTGCGCCTCGATCCATCCGTGAGCCAGTAAGCCCACCAACGCCGCCGGCACAAACGCCGCGCCCAAGCCGATGAGAAACCAGAGATGGTGATGGGTGCCGGCGGAAGTTCTGATCGACTCGCCCCAGGAAGAGGCGGAGGTGCGCAGGTGGCGTCGTAAGCTGTGCCGTTCCTGGTTGGCATGACTCAGCAAGAAAAGGATTTTGGTGCGTTCGTAGGCCACTACGGCCAACACGGCCCCCAACTGGATACAGATTTCGACGCTGACCGCCACGGGACCCGTCAATCCCAACCAGTACCCGACAAGAATGAGATGGCCGGTCGACGAGATGGGGAGGTACTCCGTGAGTCCCTCCAAGATGCCGAGCAGAACGGCTAAACCCGGTCCGAATTGGTCCATGGGTGATGGCGACGGTTCAGGCGTGAGTCCATGGGCAATGGTGTGATGACGAGGACGAGTCCTCGTCACGTGAATTCTTGACAAAACATACCAGTGCTTTCATAGTAAATGCCATGGACAACGATCGAAAAAAATCATGGTGTTTGGCGGACGAACGGACGCGGTTTTGATGCTGAGAAGAACTGACGAGAACATCGGGCGTGTACGGGTTCGGCAATACGGCCTGTGGGGGGCGAGTCTCCTCTGCATGACCGGCCTGTTCCTGGGAGGCTGTGTCGTCTCGAAAGGCAAATATGAAACGGCCGTGGCGGATATGGAAACCGCCAAGATGGAACTGGAAAAGAGCCGGAGTCAGTCTGAGTCCCTTAAACAAGAAAATGAACAATTACGAGCCGATCATGAACAGGCGGCTTTTGATTTGGAAATGTTGAGTGCCGAAATTCAGCAGATCAAAGAAGGACAAAAAAGCGAACGAGACCTGCTCGCGACTCGTGAGGCGGAGTTGCAGAGGGACCGTGCAGCCATGGTCGGCAAACTGCAAGAAATTCAGCACGTCTATCAGGGGGTGAAAAGCCAGAACCGCGCGTTGCGGGAGACGGTGCGCCGCTATCAGAAGGAGCTCGAAGAAGCCCGTAAAGCCAAAGTGAAACGCAGGACTCCCAAGATCGTGAAACCGAAAGAGCGCGTCCCCGAAGCTCCACCCGTGGTGGCCAAGAAATCCTCACCCAAGCCGGTTCCACCTCCGGTCGCCGTGCCGTTCAATGGGACGGCGACACCCGTTAATATCAATACGTCTTCCGCGAATGACCTGGTCTTGTTTTTAGGGCTCACCAAGGAACTGGCCGACCAAGTCGTCTCGAATCGTCCCTATCGGCTTCGCGGAGAATTGGTCTCCAAGCAAGTCGTGCCCAAAGCCACCTTCGACGTGATCAAAGACAGAATTACCGCGGCTCCCCAATAAGCCGGATTTCCCCTGGTCACGACGGGAGCCGGGTGTGGCAGACTTGACGCCGGTGTCGCGGTCGATCGTGTCGTACTTCAGAAATACCACGCCAGGCTCAGCAGCAGGCCGACATCATCCGCGTCAAGACGCATCGGGATCCTGACTCCCACGTCGCTGAACAATTCGCCCCAGCGTTTGCTGTTGTGCTGGGTGTAGCGCGTTTCGACGCGAAGCGCGAGGTGTTCGTTCAGCATCTTTTCCACGCCGGCGCCGTACGTCCAGGCTGTATAATCCAGGCTTCGGCTGTCCGTTCCCGAGACAAACGCAGTCTGGTCGGTTGAGGTACAGTCCACGAGACCCGGGCAGCCTCTATAGTGATTCGTAAACTGCGCCTGGATGAGGCGGATGCCTCCGAGGACGTAGACGCTCGTGTCCCATGACCGCAGCACGCCGGGGCTGCCGCCCAGCTTGACCGTGAAGCCGTAGCTTCGATCCTTTTCGAAGGACCAGCGGTCCGGCCAGCTTTCCCCGGGTTGATTGCGTCCCGGGGAATCTCCCACTCCCGGAAGCTGTCCCTTGGCCCGGCCGCCGTGAAACGCGAGGTCTACTTCGGCGCTCAGGTAATAACCGTCCTCCTTGGTGAGCAGCGGGATCCGATGGCCGGCCAAGAATCCGATTCCGTACGCGAAGGTATCGTCGGAATCATTGTCGTGAAACACCTGGCCCCTTCGCGGGTTGCTCGCCCCGGTATTGTCGACGGTTTTGTCGTAGGACGCATCGACCCGTTCCACCGGGACCGTCACGCCGATGTAGAACAAGTGCCCCTCGTGGGCGAACGCCGTGTTGGTCCGGGCCGATATGACCGGGAGCGTCAGGAGCATGGCCAGTGCTACAGGGGCCAACGGTCTGGGTATCCGGTGTCGATTGTTTCGCATGGAAGCCGTCTTCTTTTTTTCCGGCTGCGCTTCTCCCCACGGTTGCCTAGCGACTCGCCGGATGGTGAGTCCGTCGCGTGTAGGATAGGCGAACGATTGATGCGTGACAAGCCGTCCTAGGGTTGCCGTAGTTCAAGCTCAAGGCGCATCCCGACGGCAGCCGCGGCGCATTTCAACGTATGCAGTGTCACGCCTTCGTTCTCTGGATCGAGCAAACGGTCAATCTGCGAGCGGCTGGTTTCCATGCGCTCGGCCATGCGCGCCTTGGACAGGTTTTGTGCCTTCATCGCTTGCTCTAGCTTGTAGGCGAGGACCGACTTGATCGCATGGTTCTTCGCATCTTCATAGGCACCATCTTTCCTGAGCAAGCTTTCAAGCGTTGATCCAACGTGCGGGTTCTTCTCAGCCATAGCGGTTATGCTCCTTCATTCGACGCTCCGCGAGCTTCAGCTCCTTCGCGGGTATCGCTTGGGTTTTCTTGATGAAACCGTGTAGAAGCACCATGTTCCTCCCCGACACGGTGAAGAACACTCTGGCAATGCGTCTAGCCGTCACGTTGCTGCGTACCTCGTACAGACCGAGATAGCCCGCGAGCGACGCGCAAAGCGGCGGACCGCACGGCCATCCAAATTCGACCTTCATGAGGCCCCGGCCAATCAATCTGCGGTCTTCCCGAGGCAGTCCTCCGAGCCATTCGCGCACCGGCTCTCGACCGCTTGCCAGTCGGTAAAATCGAGCAACGATGACCTTCTCGGGTATTGTCATCGGACATATGTACCATAGATGGTACCGTCAACGCCATCCTGGGAGTCTGCGCTGTATTTTACCCCCCATGCCCGTTCACGATCCGTCCGTCCACCACGTGGATCGATCGATCTGCTTGTCGAGAGAGGCGTTCGTTGTGGGTGACGATCACGAACGCCGTCCTGCGTTGTTCGTTGAGCTTTCGCAACAGGGCAAACAGGGTTTCGCCGGTGTGGGTGTCCAAATTCCCCGTGGGTTCATCCGCCAGGACCAGGTCCGGGTTGTGAATGAGCGCGCGTGCCACGGCCACTCGCTGTTGCTCACCCCCGGACAGTTCGCCGGGTTTGTGATGCAAGCGGTGTCCCAGGCCGACTTCCGAAAGGAGCGAACTCGCTTCTTCGACACATTGGGCCTTCGGTCGCTTTTGCATGAGGCTGGGGAGGTAGGTATTTTCCAGGGCCGTGAATTCAGGCAGGAGGTGATGAAATTGAAAGACAAACCCGATGCGCCGGTTTCGAAACCGGGCCAGTTCCTGTTCCGACAAACGGAAGATATCCTGGGATTCATAGAACACCGTGCCCCGCGTCGGTCGATCCAAGGTTCCCAGAATATGGAGCAGGGTGCTTTTCCCCGCGCCTGAAGCTCCCAGCATGGCCAGGAGTTCGCCTTGCCGGACTTCGAGATTGATGCCTTTCAGGACTTCGACGGTTTGATTTCCGAGGACGAATGATTTGGACAGATCGGTCACTTGCAGAAACGGCGGCGCTGGATTGGAAGACGGGCTCATGGACATTACTCGTATCGAAGGGCGCTGACCGGCGCCAGTTTGGCGGCCTGCCACGAGGGATACAGCGTGGCGGCGAAGCTGATCAGGATGGCGGAAAACGCAACCAGGAACACGTCCAGGGCCTTCACGTGGACCGGAATGCTCGACAGGAAATACACGGTTTGATCGAAGGTAAAATAATTTTCGATGAGGTAGAGAAAGGTGTACCCCAGGGGAATGCCGATCGCCGTGCCGGTGAGGCCGATGACCACGCCGTTCAACATGAAGATGCGCATGATGGCTTGAGGCGTGGCGCCCATGGCTTTCAGAATGGCGATCTCGCGTTGCTTTTCGGTGACGATCATGGTGAGCGTGCCCACGATGTTGAAGGACGCGACGAGCGTGATCAGGACCAGCAACAGAAACATCATGGTTTTTTCGAGGCGTAAGGCCGAAAACAGGTTGCTGTTCAGGAGCATCCAATCTCTCGCCATGTACCCCTTCCCGAGTCGTGCGTCGATCCGTTTGGCCACGGCGTCGGCGGCAAACACGTCGTCCACCTTCACTTCGATCCCCGTTGCGGTCCTGCCCAGGCTGAAAAACCGCTGAGCCTCCTCCAGCGAGATGTAGGCCAGTGAGGCGTCATAGTCGTACATGCCCGACTCGAACAGGCCGACGACTCGAAACGGGCGAATTTTCGGCGTCATCCCCAACGCGCTGATGGGGCCCACGGGGGAGACGACGTTGATTCGGCTGCCGACGACGACCCCGAGACGCCTGGCCAATTCCTTGCCGACGATGATGCCGGGTTTCCGGTCGGTTTGGGCGGAGGCGTCGGGAGCGGCCAGATCCTGCACGGTGCCGGATTTTACGTTCTTGGTCACTTCGGTGACCTCCGGCTCTTTCTGCGGATCAATGCCACGCAAGACGACTCCGCGCACGCCGGTTTTCGACGTGAGCAGCACTTGTTGGTAAATGTAGGGCGTGGCCGCCACCACTCCAGGCACGTTCTCCACTTGCTGAATCAGTTCCGCATAGCCGGCCAGGGTTTGCTTCCCTCGCGGCTGGACCACGACGTGCGAGGTCGTCCCCAGAATCTTGGCCTGCATGTCCTCCTTGAACCCTGTCATGATCCCGAGGGTCCCGATGAGCGCGGCGACACCCAACGTAATGCCGGTGATCGAAATGAAGGTATTGAGCGAAATGGTCCGGGTTCGACGTTTGGCCCGGAGATACCGGAGCCCCACGAAAATTTCATACGGCAAGGTCACAACGGTTTCTCCGGTCGAAGTTGAGGAAAAAGAATGACGTCGCGGATCGAGGCTTGATTCGTGAACAACATCACCAGGCGATCAATGCCGATGCCCTCTCCCGCGGTCGGCGGCATCCCGTATTCCAGGGCGCGCAGGAAATCTTCATCGAAGTAATGCGCTTCCTCGTCGCCGGCTTCCCGTTGCGCGGCTTGCGTTTCGAATCGTTGGCGCTGGTCGAGCGGATCGTTCAACTCGGAAAACCCGTTCGCCAGTTCGCGTCCGGCGATGAACAGTTCGAACCGGTCGGTGAGGCGCGGGTCCGTGTCCTTCCTGCGCGAGAGCGGCGAGATCTCCGTGGGGTAGTCCGTGATGAACGTGGGTTGCGTGAGCCGGTGTTCCACGGTTTCTTCGAACATCAGGTTCAGAATTCCGACCAGTGAGGCGTCCTCCGGCACGTCCAACCCGAGTCGTCGGGCCGCCGCCGTTGCCGCCGCCCGGTCTTCGAGCACGTTCCGGTCGAGGGCATTGTACTCGACGACGGCTTCGAAATAGGGCAGGCGGCGCCACGGGGGAGTCAAGTCGATCACGTCACCCTGGTACTCCAGCGTGCCGGCGCCGAGGAGATCCCGCGCGAGTGTGCCGAACAGGTCTTCGGTCAACGCCATGAGATCCCGGTAGTCGGCGTAGGCCTGGTAAAACTCCAGCATGGTGAATTCCGGATTGTGGATGGTGGAGATGCCTTCATTGCGGAAATTGCGATTGATTTCAAACACGCGCTGGAATCCGCCGACGATCAACCGTTTGAGGTAGAGTTCCGGCGCGACGCGCAGGTAGAGGTTCGCATTGAGGGCATTGTGGTGCGTCGCGAACGGGCGGGCCGTGGCCCCGCCGGGAATGGGCTGCATCATCGGCGTTTCCACTTCGAGGAACCCGTGCTCGGTGAGATAGTTGCGGATGCCTGAGATCAGCCTGCTGCGGGTTTCAAACACGGCATGGACGTTCGGGTTGGCGATCAGGTCCACGTAGCGTTGCCGGTACCGGGTTTCGATGTCCGTCAGGCCGTGCCACTTTTCAGGAAGGGGACGCAGCCCTTTCGACAGAAACGTCAGCGCGCGCACTTCCACGGTCAACTCGTCGGTTTTCGTGCGGAACAGCCGGCCGTCCACCCCGATCCAATCGCCCAAATCCAATTCTTGAGACAGGCGAAAGGCGTCGTCTCCCAGCACGTCTTTTTTCAAATAGACCTGGAGCCGGTGCGCGCCGTCCTGGAGCGAGGCAAACGCGGCCTTGCCGAACCGGCGCAGCGCCACGATGCGTCCCGCGATGCGGCAGTCGATTGCCCGTTGCTCGAGGTCGTCTTTGGCCGTTGCCCCATGCGCCGCCAGGAGGCGTTCGACCCGGTGCGTCGTCTCGAAGCGGGTACCGTAAGGTTGAACCCCCATGGCCTTGAGCGCGTCGAGTTTGTGAATGCGTTGCGCGCGCTGTTCGTTCGATTCATCCATCAGGTCGTTCCCGTATTCTCAATCGTTGCCAATTTCCACCGCCGTGTCCCGGTTCCCCGGCTTTGTCAGATAACCCCCTCAATCCCCCTTATCAGGGGGACTGTAGCGCCCTGCTCTCCCCCCTGATAAGGGGGGCCAGGGGGGTTCAGTTCTTCCGCCGACCGACCGCTTCAAGAATGGACTCAACCAGGAAGACGCGGAGGGAAAAACTGGCCGTTCTTTCCGCGTTCCTCTCTTGTGGGCAGCCCCTTCATTCTGTCAACGAATGACTGAACATTTACAGTTCCAATACGTCGCAATGAAAAAAACAAACGTTCCCCCCGGTCGTTATGAACTCGCGGCGGCCTGTTTCAGATAGGCTTCGATGAAGGGGTCGAGAGCCCCGTCCATGACCGACGCGATGTTCCCGGATTCATGATTCGTCCGGTGGTCCTTGACCATTTGATACGGCTGGAACACGTACGACCGGATCTGGCTGCCCCAGGCGATGTCTTTTTTTTCGCCGACGATGTTTTGAAATTCGGACTCCTTTTTCCGTTGTTCCAATTCGTACAATTTGGCTTTCATGACGCGCATGGCGCCCATGCGGTTTTGCAACTGCGAGCGCTCGTTTTGACATTGCACGACGATCCCGCTGGGAAGGTGCGTCATGCGAATGGCGGTTTCGACTTTGTTGACGTTTTGTCCTCCGGCCCCGCCTGCGCGAAACGTATCGATCTTCAAGTCCTTCTCGTCTATCTCGACCTCGACGTCGTCATCCAGTTCCGGATACACCGCAATGGCGACAAACGACGTATGGCGACGTTTGTTGGCGTCAAACGGAGAGATCCGCACCAAACGGTGCACCCCGGCTTCCGATTTCAGGTAGCCGTAGGCATACGGGCCCTCGATGCTCAGCGTGGCGCTTTTGATGCCGGCTTCATCACCGGGTTGGATGTCGATGCTGCCGACCTTGAACTTTTTGTTTTCGGCCCATCGCACGAACATCCGCATCAACATTTGAGCCCAATCCTGCGATTCCGTGCCGCCGGCCCCGGGGTTGATCCCCAGAATGGCGGATCGCCCGTCATGCTCGCCGGCCAGCAACTGCTCCGTGTGCAGGTGCTCCAGAAGTGTTTCCAGCGTCTCGATACCCTGGGTTAATTCGGCGTGGAGGTCGGCATCATCCTCTGCCCCGATGAGTTCAAGCGTGGCTTCCAGGTCGGTCTGCCTTTGCTCGAAATCGGCGACGCGGGCGATGTCCCGTTCAATCGTGGCTTTGCGCCGTCCCACCCTGGTGGCGATGTGCGCGTTTTTCCAGAAATCGGGTTGGGCGCTTTCCTGCTCGAGTTCCTCCAGTTCGTTCAGCAGTCGAGGCAGGTCAAAGACGCCTCCGTAAATCTTTGATATGGTCTCCGGTGGTGTGCAAACGGGTGCGAATGTCCTCAAGCATGCCTGGCTCCTTTGCGTCGCGTTGAAAAGCGGGTGTCAACCGCGGATGGCCTGTAGACCAAACGAGCGAACGATAACAAAAACAAGGCCATTATAACACAGACCCACGCAAACACGTCGCCAAATTGTGTATAGAACGTCGAGGGTGTGCTCAAGGGGATCGATCCGATGACGGAGTGTTCGGTATAAACGGGCGTGGCCGTCAGAATGCGTCCGGTCGGATCGATCAATCCGGACACGCCGGTGTTGGCGGCGCGGGCGAACGCCATTCGGTTTTCGACGGCGCGGAAGACGACCATCCCGAAATGTTGGTGCGGGGCCACGGTGTCACCGAACCAGGCGTCATTGGTGATCGTGACCAGAAAATCGGCGCCTTCACGGGTGAGTCGTCGCACAAGATCCGGGAAAATGACCTCAAAGCAAATGGCGACCCCGAACCGGGTCTGCCGTCGATCCGGCCCACGTGCAAAGGACAGCAGAGTCGGGCCAGGGCCCGGCTGAAAATCGCCGATGCCGACGACCAGTTTGTCCAGGAAAAAGAGCATCCGTTCCAGTGGAATGTATTCACCGAAGGGGACGAGGTGCTGTTTGTCGTAACGGCCGGTGATGTCCCCTGAAGGGCTCAGAAGATACGCGCTGTTCAGCAGGTACGGGGTGCCGTCGCTCTGACGCCGGAGGGCCGGACTGCCGAACACGAGCGGGACCCCGGCCTTCTGCGTCATCCCGGTCACCAGCGATCGATAGTCCGGCTCCTGTTCGAACATAAAGGGCGTGGCCGCTTCAGGCCAAAGGATCAGATCGGACTTGGGGCCGACGGTTTCCGTGAGCCGGCGGTATCGTTTCAACGTTTCCTTGCGATAGGCCGTGTCCCATTTATGCGCTTGATCGATATTCGCTTGAACGACCCCGACGGTGAGGTTGTCCGAAGGCGGAAGAGGAAGTTGCCCCAGCCCATAGAGCCAGACCCCGAGGACGGCCGCCACGGCCGAGGCGAGCGGAATCCAAGGGAGCTTCTGCGGGTTATCGGACAACATCCAACGGAACAGCAGAAACAACGAGACGTTCACCAGTACGATGAGAAACGACACGCCGTAGACGCCGGTGACGTTGGAGATCTGGATGAGCGGCAGCCATTGAAATTGGGAGTAGCCCAACAGGCCCCAGGGCAATCCGCTGAACGCGTGGGTCCGCACGTACTCCAGTGAGACCCACAAACAGGGCGCCGCGATCCAGGCCGCGGCGGCCCATCGTTGTTCCAGTCGGATGAATCCCCAGGCATACAGGCCGACATAGAGCCCCAGATATCCCGCCAGGACCAGCATGAGCACGATGCTGACGGGGAGGGGAACTTTGCCGTAGAGATGCATGGCGGTCACCACCCAATACATCGTGCCAATAAACGCCAGAAAACCCGTCAACCATCCGCGCAAGAAGGCTCGGCCCGGTGTGGCGTCGATCAGCACCCGGTGAAGGGGCAGGAGGGCGACCCAGGCGAACAGACCCCAGGGAAATCCGTCAATCAGATTACACACCGAGAGCGAATACGCCGTGCCCGCGAGCAGACAATAGAACCACACACGCGTTTTTGACATAAGAGGGTACAGTAGGGGAAACTACCGGTTGTTGCAAGGAAGGCCCGTGCTCGGTTCGGGCTTCCCGTGAATGCCGGCCCTCGCCCGCGCGTTCAGAAGAGGCCAATGGCGTGCAGAAGGACTATCGAGACCGCGATCGGGGCGATGACGCGGATCAAGGCGTGCCAGATGAAATAGCCGGCCGCACTGTTCATGCCGAGTTCCTCCCGGCTCACGTGTTTGGACATCACCCACCCGGCAAAAATGGCCATGCCGATCGCGCCGATCGGCAGCATGAGATTTGACGTGAGGAAGTCGATCTGTTCGAAAAAGGTCAGCCCCCCCATCTTGACCTCCGCCCAGACGTTGAAGGAAAAGGCCGTGCCGAGTCCCAAGAGCCACGTGACCAGACCGGTCCAGACGGCCGCCGTGCGGCGCGTCATGTTGAATTTTTCGATCATCATGGTCACCGCGGGTTCGATCAATGAAATGGATGAGGTCCAGGCCGCAATCAGGAGCAAGACGAAAAAGAGCGTGCCGAAAAACGTTCCCCCCGCCATGTGGCCGAAAGCCACGGGAATGGTTTCAAAAATGAGACTGGGTCCGGCTCCGGGTATGAGGGCATTCGCAAAGACAATGGGAAAGATCGCCATACCGGCGATGAGGGCCACCATGGTGTCGGAGAGGGCGACGGCCACGGAGGTGCCGGCGATGGAGATGTCTTTGGGGAGATAGGAGCCGTAGACCATGATCGTCCCCATGCCCAAGCTCAGACTGAAAAACGCCTGACCCATGGCCGTGAGCATGCTGGTGCCCGAAAAATGGCTGAAGTCGGGCGTGAACAAAAAGGCGAGTCCTTGCATGAAGTAGCCGGTGGTCATGGCGTAGCCCACGAGCACGAGCAGGAGCACCAGGAGGGCCGGCATCAGATAGCTGACGGCTTTTTCCAGCCCACTCTGCACCCCCCGGGCCACGATGAACATGGTGATGAGCATGAAGGCCGTATGCCAAGCCACCTGAATCCATGGGTTTCCGACGAAGTCGCCAAAGAGGCTCGTGGCCCCGTCTCCGCTGAGGCCCGAGAAATCACCGGTGGCCGCGTGGACAATATATCCGATGGTCCATCCGCCGATGACGCTGTAATACGACAAGATCAGGACGCCGGCCAAGGTGCCGAACCACCCGATGAGTTGCCAGCCCTGGCCGGCGTTGGCTTCCTTCGCCAGCGTTCGCATGGTGTTGATCGGCGTCTGCCGGCCCCGGCGACCCAGCATGACCTCGGCCATCATCATGGGAATGCCCAGGACGGCCACGCAGAGCATATACACCAGCACGAAGGCGCTGCCGCCGTGGATGCCCGTCAGGTACGGAAATTTCCAGATATTGCCGAGTCCGACGGCGGCCCCGGTGGCCGCCATGATAAAGGTCAGGCGGGACGACCATTGGCCGTGGATGGATTGTCGATCGTGTGTGCGCATGCCCGTGCTCTTTCGGTTGTTCCGGTGCGCCTTCAGGGGCCGGCTCCCGTGCAAGCCGGATCATTTCCTGCTTTTCCCGTAGGGGCCGGCCTCTGTGCCGGCCCGAATCTTCCGTTGGGGGCGGAGTGTAGCCAGCCTGGCCTCGCGTTTCAAGGGGGCGTCCGTAACGTCGTAGTGAACAGGTGATGACAGGGGAATCCGCGCCGACTTGAGATTGGAGCGGTCGCCTGACTATAGTGAACCGCTCCCGGCGGGTTGCATGAAGCCGGTGAGCGGAAGAAGAACGTGATTCATGTCCCTCGAGGAAAAAAACGCACGCCGGGTGGTTGTCCTCGCGCCGATGCCGCCCGAGAAAGCGGCGTATGCCCTGGCCCGGTACAGCCGTTCTCCGGATTCCATTGAAGACAGTTTGCGGTGGGTCCATGGGCACTCCTCCGAGAAGTTCTGGGAGCAGTTCTATTTCGCCTACGGCCATGCGTCGATCGCCGACCTCGGGCACGTGACCGTGTGCCTGGAAGGCATTTCCGAACTGGCGGCCATCCGTCTGGAGGATGAACCGCTGTGGGATGGACAGGCCAAGTCCAGCCGGTATCAAAACTTCGCCGTGTCCGGCTGTTACGTGCCCTCGACCATCCAGGATTCCGAACCCGAGGCGTTCTATCGCGGGATTCTCGGCAGCCTGTTCAATCTCTATCGCACGTTTCACGACCCGTTGCTCGAACACCTGCAACGGCGCTATCCCAGCCCCGATTCCATGAGCGAGGCGAATTACGGACGGACCCTCGCCGCGCGCGTGTACGACATCACCCGGTATCTGTTGCCCCTGGCCAGCACGACGAACGTCGGACAGGTGGTGAGTATCCGGACGCTGGAAAAACAGATCACCCGGTTCCTGTCGGCGCAACTTCCCGAACTCCGGACCCTTGGCCAAGAATTGCAGGAAGCCTGCGCGAAAGCGCCTTCGAACGTGTGGGGGGAGTTGTGCGGCGAGACCGGGAAACCCGCGGAGCCGCTCGCGCCGACGTTGGCTCGTCACGCCAAGGCCAACGAGTATCAGACGGAGGTCTATCGTGATCTGTCGAGGCACGCCAAGAAAATCCTGCACAAGGCAGGCTTGGATCAGCCGTCGGCGTGGGCCGATCAAGTGGCGCCGGTCGATCTCATCGAGCCGCATTCCTTGATGGATGAACTGGTCACGAGTGTGTTGTATCGCGTCAGTCAGGCGCCGTATCGCCGGATTCTGGAATTGGTGCGTGACTGGTCGGAACGGGACAAGCAGGAAACCCTTGACGTGGCCTTGCGCCGTCGGGGGCCGTATGACGAGTTGATCAAGGAATTTCGCTGCGGCTATCCCCTCATCTTCGACGTGTTGATGGATATCGGAGGATGGCGGGATCTACACCGGCATCGTCGGTGCCAGCAAATCCAACAAAACTTTACCGCCGTCCACGGCTATGAAGTCCCGCCTCCGTTGTATGAGGCCAACCTGGATCGGGAGTATCAACTGGCCATGGACGCGGTTCGACAGGACATCGAACGGTTGCGGGGCATGGATCAGGAAGCGTCCCTTTACGCGCTTCCTTTCGGGTTCAGGGTGCGGTGCGTCTTCAAAATGGACTATGCCCAGGCGGAGTACATGTGCCAGCTCCGGTCGGGGGTCAAAGGCCATTGGTCCTACCGCACGGTGGCCTGGGAAATGAAACAGCAAATCATGAAACAGTATCCTCATCTCGGCGGATTGATCGACGCCACCCCGCCCGACGTCGAGGATACGCTGACGCGCTGAGCCGGATGGCTCGCGCAGGGCAGCATTGATGCGACAATAGCCTTATGGAACCCTCTCCCCACGTGGGAGAGGGCAGGGTGAGGGGGGATAGGTCAGGGATTGTACATGTTCAGTCAATTGTTGACAGAATGAGGGGCTGCCCACAAGAGGGGAACGCGGACAGACGGGCCAGCTTTTCCCCCGCGTATTCCTGGTTGAGTCCATTCTTCTCGTGGCGTCGTATCTGGCGAAGCGGTTGGTTGGTGGTCAGCGCTGCCGTCCCCCTGAGAAGGGGGAGTGAGGGGGTTGTCTGACAAAGGCGGGGAAGGGAAAGCAGACATTGTCAACGAATGACTGAACACATACAGGGATGACAGAAAAGGGCAACGCATGAGCGAAGAACAGACCATCGAACAAGCTTTTCTCAGAAGGGATTGGGACGCGGTGCTCGACGCCGCGACGCAGTGGACGCAGCGTGAGACCGCGGGACCCAGGGCGTTTTTCGCGTTGAACGTCGTGTATCTGTTGAAAGGCGAGTTTGCCCTGGCGTGGAAGATGTATGCGAAGTCGTTACAGGAGGAGGCGGATATTGCGAACGTGTGCGAATGGGTTGAGCGCCTGTGCGAGTCGTATCCGGAGGACGGCTCCGTGCATTTGCTGTACGGTATGTTTCTGGCGCAGTCCGGTCAATCGGAGCAATCGATCAAGAGTTACCACACGGCGATGAAACTGTCCCCCGACTCGCCCTTTCCCCATTTTTTTCTGGCGCAGATTTATCAACGGATGGCCCAAACGGATCAGGCCATCAAAGCGTATCGTCAAGCCGTCACATTGGATCCCACCTATGCCGCCGCCCGCTTGAACCTGGGTGCGGCGTATCAGGACCACGGCCAGTTGGAAATGGCCATTCCCCAATATCGAGAACTGATCAAACTCGCACCCGAGGCTACCTTGGGCTACGTCAATTTAGCCTGTGCGCTGGCCGAACAGGGAAAGATCGATGCGGCCATTCGTGAATATAAAACCGCGATCAAGCTCAATCCCGAGGACGCCGAAGTGCACTATGCGCTGGCCGGGATCTATGACCAAAAGGGACGGCACGATCTTGCCCTGCGGGAATATCAGGAAGCCCTGCGGATCAAGCCGGATTTCGGCGCGGCTGCCACGGAAGTCGGATGGATGTTATTGGACAAGGGGCAGGTGGATTCGGCGCTCGACAGTTTCAGCGTGGCGATCAAGGCCGATCCCAACGACGCGAGGGCCACGTTCGGCGTCGGGCGGGTCTACGATCTCAAACGCAAACCCGACATCGCGGGGGATCATTATCAACAGGCCCTTCAACTCGAAAAGGATCCCGCCAAGAAAACCGCCATCCTGAATTTTATCGATAAGATTGTGGGCGGGTATCATGATTAACGCGTCACCCTGGCGCATTCTTTTGGGCATGAGGCCCCAAAAACCTATCGCATCCGACGCGTCGTGTTGTGATGAGACAACGCCAGATGTCCCGCGTTGCGCGGACGGCTCCCAGCCGCGCGTACCGCACCCGAGGCTGCCCCCCCGAAATGACCCCCTAGGCCGGACGTGAGCCGCCGCGGACTCGCCGCTGCCTGATTCGCGGGTGCTGCTCGGCGCTTGCTGCTGTAGCCGCCCCGTCGGTCGTTTGGGCGCAAACGAGCCTGTATCTTGACACGAATTTCCGAAGCGACCTGCCCGAGCTTTCCACCACGTCCGTTGCCCCGCGACTCCGCAGCGTTCAAGACCCGACGAAATTGTCGGCTTCGGACAAAGATGTCATGACTCTGACAAAGATGCGCGACGTCTATTCCATCAAACTTCAACAATATTCAATAGTTAATTATGCAAGGGAAAATGGCATCGTTTTTGCTTAATTCTATTCATAGGGACACTACGGTGTCGGTAGAAGCCTTGTAATCTGACAAAGCAGTCGAAGTCGTTCTGGCAATGACGCCAGGCCTGAGAGTTTTGAGACCTCTTGGCCTGGCGTTTTTTTTTTGCGTTTTCGCGATCGGTGTAAAACACAGTCGGCGCATTCACATTTTTGAACTCCAGGAGGAGCCATGGCACACAGCATTCACAATCACCGTTACGATCACCGTTACGATCCGGTTTCGCCCGTTTCATCTGAAGTCGCAGCCCTCGACAGTGGCAATCAGGCACAACCCCTCACTTCTGAGGAGTACCTGTCCAAGACACTCGAAGTCGCCGTGACGAAGGCCGTGCTGCAGGCAAGCGGTCCGAGTCGACGGCAACTGCTGGCCGGTGTCGGCAGCGCGGCGTTACTCGGCCTGATCAGCGAATTTCTTCCTCTTTCCCAGTTGCAGGCATTGGCCGCGGACCCCGTGGGCAAACCGGAAAAAACGGATCTCGGGATCGGCTTTATTCCCATTACCTGTGCCACGCCGATCATCATGGCCGAGCCCATGGGGTTCTACAGCAAGCACGGCTTGAACGCCAAAGTCAAACGGGCCGCGGGGTGGGCCATGGTCCGGGATTGGGCGATCAACAAAGACGTGGATGCCGCGCACATGCTCTCGCCCATGCCCTTGGCCATCACCCTCGGTGCGGGGTCGCCCCAAGTCCCGTTCTATATGCCGGCCGTGGAAAATATCAATGGGCAAGCCATTACCCTGCACAACAAACATCAAGGCGTGAAAACGGCCGCGGATATGAAAGGGTTTCGCTTTTGTGTGCCCTTTGATTATTCCATGCACAATTACCTGTTGCGCTACTTCCTGGCCGACGGCGGCGTGCACCCGGACAAGGACGTGCAAATCCGCGTGGTGCCGCCCCCGGAAATGGTCGCCAACCTGAAGGCGGGCAACGTGGACGGCTACCTGGCCCCTGACCCCTTTAATCAACGCGCGGTGTACGAGAACGTCGGTTTTATCTACAAGCTCTCGAAGGACATCTGGGACAAACACCCCTGCTGCGCGTTTGCGATCTCACAGGAATTCGCCAAGACGTATCCGAATACGTTCCTCGCGTTGTTCCGGGCGATCGTCGATGCCACTCATTACGCGTCGAACCCGGGCAACCGGAAGGAAATCGCCAAGGCCATTGCCCCGGCGAATTACCTGAACCAGCCGAGAATCGTGCTGGAACAAGTGCTGACCGGGACGTTTGCCGATGGATTGGGCGGGATTCAGAAGGTTCCGAGTCGCATCGATTTCGATCCGTATCCCTGGCATTCCATGGCCGTCTGGATCCTGACTCAAATGAGACGCTGGGGCCATTTGAAAAAGGACGTGAATTATCAAAAGGTCGCGGAGCAGGTCTATCTCGCGGCGGAATGCGACAAGGTGTCCAAAGGTCTGGGCTATCCCACGCATGCCAAGACCATGACGTCGCACGTCATTATGGGCAAGACGTTCGATCCTATGAAGCCGGAAGCCTACGTGAAGAGTTTTCCCATTCACAGTATGGCGTAGCCCCCTCTCCCTCCCTGGGGAGAGGGTGTTGGGCTCAATAAACACAGATTGGAATCACCATGAGCATCAAGCAGACACAGCATCCGTTCTTCATCTCCATCTTTTTCCTCGGGATTTTTCTGTTCGCGTGGCACATCGCCACCATCAGTCCGCCGTTCGATCCCACGGGCAAGACGGACGAGGAATTGATGGTCATGGAGTTCAACGGCGATATCATGCAGACCGACGACGGCCAATACGTGTGGAATCCGGAAAAAGAAAAGGTGAAAGGGGTACCGGGTCCCTTGACGGTGATGGAGAAAGCCTGGGTCGAATTGAACGAAGCCTTTGTGATTAAAGGGACCAATGATCACGGGATCGCGTTTTTGGTGGGCTATACGGTTTCGCGTTTTGCCGTGGGGTTCCTGGCCGCCTCACTGGTGGCCATTCTGGTGGGGATTATTTTGGGATTGAACCAGATGTTGTTTCGCGCGCTGAACCCGTTTATTCAGATCCTGAAACCCATCTCACCCTTAGCCTGGATGCCCTTGCTCCTGTACACGGTCAAGGATCCGAAATGGACGGCGATCCTGGTGGTATTCATGGCCGCGGTCTGGCCGACCCTGGCCACCACCGCCTTCGGCGTGAACACCCTTCGAAAAGAATATTTGCAGGTGGCTGCCATTCTTCAGTTGTCGTGGTTCAAGCGGCTCTACAAGGTGATTCTTCCCGGAGCCGCGCCGACCATCGTGAACGGCCTCCGCATTTCGTTCGGGAGTGCGCTGGTCGCCGTGGTGCCGGCGGAGATGTTGCTCGGGGAACTGGGCGTGGGCTATCTGAGTTGGATTGAATGGAACAACCTGGACATTGCCGGGGTCATCTTCGCCATCCTGGTGGTGGGGACCGTCGGTGTGATCCTGGATTCGGGGTTTAACAAATTAGCCGGTTTGGTCACCTATCAGGAGTAACGACATGTCTTTTCTCTCTATCGATCATATGAGCAAGTATTTCCCGAGTCATTCCGGGAACGGCACGGTCTGTATCTTCGAAGACGTGACGGTCAAGATTACCAAAGGGGAATTCGTCACCGTGATCGGCCATTCGGGGTGCGGAAAAAGCACGCTGCTCAACATCATCGCCGGGTTGGAAACGCCAACCGAAGGCGGCGCCATCCTGAACGGGCAGGAAGTCACGGGCCCGGGATTGGATCGGATGGTGGTGTTTCAAAGTTTCGCGTTGATGCCGTGGATGACGGTCTTCGAGAACATCGCTCTGGCCGTCCGTTCGGCCTATCCCACCTGGAGTTCGCAGGAGATCAAAGCGCACGTCCAGAAATACATCACGTTGGTCGGCCTGCAAGGGGCCGAAACCAAAAAACCCACGGCTCTGTCCGGAGGCATGAAACAACGGGTCGGCTTGGCTCGCGCGTTTTCCATTGAACCGAAGGTCCTCTTGCTGGACGAACCGTTTGCGCAAATCGACGCGTTGACCAGGGGCGTGATTCAGGAGGAATTGGTACAGATGTGGAATGCCACCCGCAACACGGTCTTCATGGTCACGCATGACGTGGATGAGGCCATCCTGCTCTCCGACCGCATCATGCTCATGACCAACGGCCCTTCGGCACGGATTGCGGAAATCGTGGACGTGACTATCCCCCGGCCGCGCTCACGGGAAACGATTATCGAAGACGAGCATTATTACAAGATTCGCAACCATATCATTCATTTTCTCGTCCGCCATGCCTCGCACGAACACACGGATGAGAGCGGGGATGACGCGAAACGGTCCGGCCCCCTCGAAATCAACTTCCGCGATCAGGCGGCGAACACGTATGAACCCGCGGTCTCACACTAGAAAGGAGCCATGATCATGAGTGATGCGAGAGCTGCCATCAAAGCCAAACGTCTGAAGAAAAACATCAAGATTGCCGACGTCGCGAAAGCTGTGAAAAAGAATCCGACCTTCGTGGCCGCCGCCTTAACCGGCAATCACCGGTTGACGCCGAAGGAAGCGGCAACCGTCGGAAAACTGTTGGGCCTGGATCAGGAATCCACCGCCAGCCTCAGCCGGTTTCCGGTGCGGGAGGACTTTCCCAACATGAGTGATCCGTTCAAGTATCGGCTGCTCGAGGTCATCGGCGTGTACGGTGACGCCTTGCGGGACATGGCCAATGAGATGTTCGGCGACGGCATCATGAGCGCCATTGATTTCTCACTCGATATGGAAAAGGTCAAAGGGAGTCAGGGAGAAGATCGTTGCAAGATCACCCTGAACGGCAAGTGGCTCGAGTATAAAACCTTTTAGAAAAAGGCACGCCACACGTGCAGGAGAGGCCGGAGCCTCATGGGGATTGTAAATGTTCAGTCATTCGTTGACAGAATGAAGGGGCTGCCCACAAGAGAGGAACGCGGAAAGAACGGCCAGCTTTTTCTTCCTCGTCTTCCTGGTTGAATCCATTCTTGAAGCGGTCGGTCGGCGGAAGAACTGAACCCCCCTGGCCCCCCTTATCAGGGGGGAGAGCGGGGCTCTGCCGTCCCCCTGATAAGGGGGATTGAGGGGGTTATCTGACAAAGCCGGGGCGCTGGGGCCCCAAAGGAAGCGGTGAACATTGTCAACGAATTACTGAACACATACAGGGATGACCGGCCTCCTGACGTGAGGCTGTCTCTGCAGAGCCGGTGCAGTCAACCCGTGGGCTCAAGCCTGTTCCCGCCCCCCGATCGAGCCGAGGACAGGCTTTGATCGGAGATCTCATCGGGGAGTGATGCCCCCCTCTCCTTGACCTCTACAAAGGAATGGCTTATACCGTTGTCGGATCAGGGGTCACCGCTGGGCCCAAGTGGTCAATCACACGTTCTCCTCCCTATGAAGAATGGACCGACCAAAAGCGAGACTGAGATCGCCATTCGCAATGCCGTCATCAAATTCGAACAAGAATTCATGGGGCGCGGACCGACGGAGGTGAAGGCGTTTGTCCTTCGCGACATGGTCTTGGTGAGACTCAAGGGCGTCTTGACTCCAGCGGAGCGTCAACTCACGAAAAATGCCGAGGGCGTAGATATGGTCAAACGCATGAGGCAGAATCTCATCTCACAAGGACGGGAACGACTCTGCAACCAGATTACCGCCATTACCGGAGCGGAAGTCACGGGTCTGTTCACCGACATCGAAACGCACATCGGCGAGCGGATGATTGTGTTTACCCTCGCCCGCGACCTCGAAGCTTCACGCCCACCCTCAACGATCGCTTCCTGATCCACCGCATCCCCGTTTCAAGCTCACCAACGCTATCACGGGAACATGCCTCATGGCGTCTTCTTCCAAGCGGCCTCTTCAGGCGGCATAAGGCACGTCCCTGCCTCCGAGCGGAGATGCGGACCTACGGCGCGCCATTTTTCGGCGGTTGAAACCTTGCCAAGCATGGCGGACGAAGTTTTTCTCGTCGATCGACGGGACGTGGAGCGTGCCAAAGCTATCGTGCCGTCCACCGAACGCTCGTCTGTCTGAGACGCCCTCCATCTTGCCGTTATGGCACGTCATGGCATCAAGCGGATCATCAGTTTCGATGAAGGATTTGACGGGTTTCCAGGGATTACTCGCTTAACCGCCTAGCATCCGGCCTAATTCTAACCCAGCGAGCGAAATCTGTTCCCGTTCCGTCAGAGTTGAGCGCAGACGGCTTTCACTTCGGTGTAGAGATCAATCGCTTCATGGCCCATCTCCCGCCCCCATCCCGATTGTTTGTATCCCCCGAAGGGAAGTGCGGCGTCTAATACGATGTTATGACAGTTGATCCAGACCAGTCCGGCTCTGAGCCGAGATGCAATGCGATGGGCCTGACTCACGTCTTTGGTCCAAACCGCGGCAGTTAACCCGTACATGCTGTTATTGGCTTTTTCCAACGCCTCTTCCAGATCGATAAAGGGTTCCGCGCATAACACGGGTCCGAAAATTTCTTCTTGAACGACCTTCATGTGTTGCGCGGTGTTCACGAGTACGGTTGGCTCCACAAAATATCCCGTGTCCCCATACCGATGTCCTCCGACGATGGCTTGGGCTCCCTCCTTCAGCCCGGATTCCATATACCCCAAGACGCGTTGGTGTTGGTTCTCTGAAATCAGGGGGCCCATGTCGGTGGTCGGCTCCATGCCGGATCCCAGTTTAATCTGTTTGGCCTGATCAGCCAGGCCTGCGAGCACGTGATCGAATATCCTGCTTTCGACGTAGAGTCGTGTGCCGGTACCGCAGCACTGTCCGGTGTTAAAGAAAGTTGCATTGAACACACCGGGGATCGCCGAAGCCAGGTCTGCATCGGGCAACACGAGCATCGGAGATTTGCCTCCCAATTCAAGCGTCACTTTTTTCAGGTTGCCGGCGGCGGCATGGACGATCGAACGGCCGACTTCCGTCGATCCCGTAAAGGCGATCTTGTCGACGTCGGGATGCGCGGCGAGCGCGGCTCCGGCCGTTTCCCCGAAGCCGGTCACGATATTCAGGACGCCATCCGGGAATCCGGCTTCACACGCCAACTCTCCCAACAAGAGGGCGGAGAGGGGGGTTTCCTCGGCGGGCTTCAAGACGATGGTACACCCCGCGGCCAGGGCAGGGCCCAACTTCCACGTCGCCATGAGCAGGGGAAAATTCCAGGGAATTATCTGTCCGACCACACCGATGGGTTCTCGCAAGGTATAGGCATGGAACTGCGCCCCCGGCGCATATGGGACGGAAATCGGAATCGTGTTGCCCTCTATCTTCGTGGCCCAACCTGCCATGTACCGGAATAGGTCAATGGCCAGTGGGACGTCGGCGCCTCGGGCAACGGTCACCGGTTTGCCGTTGTCAAGAGACTCCAGTTGCGCAAATTCTTCCGTGCGCTGTTCCATGAGATCAGCCAATCTCCACAGGCGTTTCCCTCGTTCGGACGGGGTCAGCGTTCGCCATGGTCCTTGCTCAAACGCGTGCCGCGCGGCCTTGACTGCGCGATCGATGTCTTCTTTTTGACCGTCCGGGACTTGGCACAACACGTCACCCGTGGCCGGATTAAAGGTGGGAAACGTGTGTTCAGATAAGGTATTGCCCCATTTTCCATCAATCAGGATTTTCCGCGGAGAAGACAAAAAACTCTGGAGCATGGGAGTGATTTCCGTAGTGCCGGTGCTCATGTTCTTTCCTCCGGGTTTTTGATTGGGAAATACACACGTTTCGCTTCTGGTACGGACAACGAGGGACAGACAATCTGTCCGGCTAAGCGGTAGCGGCACCGTTCAGGATTTCTCGCTCACTGGCTCTCATGCTCTCCCTTCGACAACGCCTCACGCCCGAACCGCTCAATGGCCTCCAGGGTCTCGCGCACGTCGTCCCAGGTCGTGGTGTGGTTGACGATGCAGAGCCTGAGCGAAAACCGCTGTCGGAGCAGCGTCGAGGATATGAACGCGGGGTCCTCCCAAAAGACGCGGGCGAGCACGTTCCGGTTGATCTTTTCCAGGGCTTCCTCGTCGAGGTCGGTGTCCTTGGGGTTGATCCGGAAGCACACGATTCCCAGTGACGCGGGGTTCAACATCTCCAGGACCGGGCTCGCCCGGACGTACTCTTCGGCCTGAGCAGCCAATTCCATCCCCTTCGCCACGGCCCGCCGGAATGCGGCCATCCCGAAGGTCTGGACCGACATCCAGACCTTCAAGGCCCGAAACGAGCGGCTCAACTGCAGACCGCGATCCGAGAAGTTCGGGTGGTTCGCGCCCCATATCGTGTCCTGGAGGACATCGTGGTGAACGGCGAATGCGCTCTCGATCGTGCGCATGTTCTTCACCAGCAGGCAGCCCGACTCGTACGGCTGGAAGAACCATTTGTGCGCGTCCATCCCGATCGAATCGGCGCGCTCGATCCCACGCAAAAGCCTTTTGCCCTCCTCGGTCACGACCGCGAAGCCGCCATACGCGGCGTCCACGTGCAGCCAGATACCTTCTGCCTCGCAGTAGTCCGCCATCGCTTCAAGCGGATCGATGGCCCCGGTGCTGCTCGCCCCGGCGTTGGCGCACACCGCGATGGGGTTGAACCCGGCGGCGCGGTCATCGGCCACGGCGCGCGTGAGCGCCTCCACGTCCAGACGGAAGCGTTCATCGCACGGAAGCAGCCGTATGCACTCCGGCCGAACGCCGATGATCTTGGCCGCGCGGATTTGTGCGCTATGGCTCTGGTCGCTCATGTACACGGTCGCGCGCTCGGGGCAGCCTGCACTTTCCCGCGCCGCGACGAACGCGTCGAGGCTGGCCGCCGAACCCCCGCTGGTCAACAGTCCTCCCGCGCTCTCCGGATAGCCGATCCAGCGCCGCAACCAGTCGATGACGACCAACTCAAGCTGGCTTGGGCCGCTCGACGTCAGCCACGTGCATTGGTTGACGTTGTACCCGGCGGCCATGAAGTCGGCGAGCACCCCGGGCCACGTAGGTGCTGTCGGGATGAATGAGAATTGACGAGGATGGTCGAGCCGCAGCGCGATCGGCAGGATCTCGCGGGCGGCCCGCTCCAGGACCTCCGTTGCCGGCCGGCCGTGCTCGGGTGGGTCCTCCATGAGTCGGTCCGCGAGGATCTGCTGGAAATCTCCTTCCCAGGCGCTTTCCTGGGGCAGGCTCTCGATGCGCTCAACCAGAATCTCCGCCGCCTTGCGTGCAAGATCGAGCATGAGTTCGGGCGACATCCTGAGATCGTCGTGTGCTTCATCGCGTCTGCCCGCACTCGGCTCCGGATCGCTTCGCTTCGAGACGTTCGGTGTTCCCCCTGAGTGTTCCGTTATGTCTTTTCTGTCGCTCATGCGTCAACGTTTAAAGCACAGGAATCGTGGCTGAAGTTGAGCACTCTTGCGTCTGGAAATTTTCTGCTCGCTTCCTGTCTCGCTGAGGCAGTTCAAAATACTTCATCATGGTATAGATGGCAATAAGAAACCAACGTGGCGGGGTTTCGCCCTCGCACGACGAGGCACTTTTGTTTCGGCAAAAGTGCCCAAAACCATTTCCGCCCTGGCGTGGCCTTCCGGGCCCCTGCGATGCTCGCGGACTCCGGCGGCTGCGCAACTCGCTCCGAGGTACACAGCGACCTCTTCGCTCAAACAGTGCTCGCCGAATCTCCGGAGTCCGCTCCGCTTCTCGGCCACGCCAGAAGGCGGGGACAGAGGAGGAATTGCTTCCTCATACATGCCTCGGCATTTTACTGTCAAAACATGTGGCCTCTCTCGAATGGGTGTTGCGGGATAGCTCCAGTGGAGCTATAATGGTTCCAAAATAGAACCACAAGGAGGCAAGGATGTCCGTCAATCTTTCCATCAAAAATGTTCCGAAAGAATGGGTGCAGCATCTGCGGCAACGCGCCAGTAAACACCATCGTTCGCTTCAGGGGGAATTACTTTCCATTTTGGAAGACAGCCTGCATCAGCAGGACAAGATTTCCCCGCAAAGTCTGTTGGCAGAATTACGGCAACGGGGCTTACGCACTCCCAAGGAATCGGTGACGATCGTGAGGAAAGACCGAGATGGCCGTTAAGGTCATCGATACGTCAGCCTTGGCGGCCGTGGTGTTTGCCGAACCCGATGCCCAACGGATCGCGACTCAATTGGAAGAGCATGACTTGATCGCTCCGCACCTGTTACCCTTTGAGTTGGCGAATGTTTGCCTCACCAAGATTCGAAGGCATCCGGTGAAGAGGGAATTACTGTTGGCTGGTTATGAGATGGTCAGTCGCCTGCCTTTGACGTTCATGGCAGTCAACATGACAGAGGTCGTGACCCTTGCTGAAGCCAAAAAGTTAACTGCGTATGACGCTTCTTTCTTATGGCTCGCCCGGCAGTTAGACCTCGAATTGGTCACGTTGGATAAGACGTTAGCTAAACAGGTGAATCCCCGAAAGGCCAAGTAGAGCTTCCATTCCGGGTTTTCCGTTCATTGATTTTATGCGGGGTTTCGCCCCCGCACGACGAGGCACTTTTGTTTCGGCAAAAGTGCCCAAAACCATTCCGCCCTGGCGTGGCCTTCCGGGCCCCTGCGATGCTCGCGGACTCCGGCGGCTGCGCAACTCGCTCCGAGGTACACAGCGACCTCTTCGCTCAAACAGTGCTCGCCGAATCTCCGGAGTCCGCTCCGCTTCTCGGCCACGCCAGAAGGCGGGACGGCAACGACCTGAAAATTGACAGTGTCTAAAGAATTCTTTAACGTTCAACCTATTGATCAAACAGCCTGGTGAGTTATGGGAGTGTGTGATGCCTAACGAATTTACGGCGATCATCGAACAAGATGAGGAATGGTTTATTGCTTATTGCCCAGAAATTCCCGGGGCGAATGGACAAGGCAAAACAAAAGAAGAAGCAAGGAGCAGTCTTGCTGATGCTATTGCCCTCATTTTGCAAGATCGTCGCGAAGATGCCCTCCGAGGAACCCCACCTGAAGCGATTCGAGATACGGTGACTCTTGGGTGAAACGGCGCACCTTACTTCGATAGAAGAGAATGCCATGCTCAAGAGCGACTGAGTATGCACGAGCCCTTCTCCTGAAAGAAAAATAAACCTGGATTTCCGATGAAAACTGTCGGGAATGACGGAAGGAGGGAGTGAAATTTGTCAACAAATGAGTGAACACATACGGGAATGACCGTTCATCTGAGCGTAGGCAGTAGACTGTGCTCTCGACGCTTGCACTGTTTTTACTAGGTTCCTAGAATGGAATCCCTGCCATTTTTACTGTGAAAAAAGTGATTAATTCATTGCGGACCGTCACGTTCCAAACGTGTCAATCGTCTTCGATTTTTCACGAGCAGCAAGAGAGAGTCAGCGCATGATGCGCGATGACGTGGTGGTCATAGGGGGCGGACTGGCGGGGTCGGAAGCGGCGTGGCAGGCGGCGGAGCGCGGAGCGCGGGTCACGCTGTACGAGATGCGACCCAAGCAAGGGACCGCGGCACACAAGACGGATCAGTTGGCGGAAATCGTGTGCTCGAATTCGTTGGGATCCGCGGACCCCATCAGCGCGCCGGGTATTTTGAAGGAAGAGATGCGGCTGCTGAATTCGCTGGTCCTGCGGGCGGCTGACTCAGCCCGCGTGCCCGCCGGGGCGGCACTGGCGGTGGATCGCGAGATCTTCGCGCGCGAAATCACCCGGACCCTGGAATCCCACCAGAATATCCGGATCATTCGAGAAGAGATTCAAGAGATTCCCATGGACGCCCTGTGCATCGTGGCCACGGGTCCCTTGACGTCCGAGAGCCTGGCGCAGGCCTTGACCGCGCTGACTCACAAGACGAACCTGGCGTTTTTCGATGCGATTTCGCCGATCATCGATGCCGAATCCATTGACATGGACACAGTGTTCCGGGCGTCACGCTATGACAAGGGCGGCGCGGATTATCTGAATTGTCCGATGGACGAAGAAACGTATTCGACCTTTTTTGAAGCACTCGTGGCGGCGGACAAGGTACAGGCAAAGGATTTTGAAAAGGTTCCCTACTTTGAAGGGTGCCTCCCCATCGAGGCCATGGCGGAACGCGGTAAGCAGACGCTGACCTTTGGTCCCATGAAACCCGTGGGGTTGGTTGATCCGCGCACCGGCGTCCAACCGCACGCGGTGCTCCAGTTACGTGCGGAAAATCGCTATGGTTCGTGTTATAACATGGTGGGGTTTCAAACCAAGCTGACCTATCCGGAGCAAAAACGCGTGTTTCGGATGATTCCGGGTCTCGAACGCGCGGAGTTTCTCCGCTATGGCAGCGTGCATCGGAACACCTTTGTGAACTCACCGGCCTTGTTGCGAAAGACGTTGCAACTGAAGTTGCACGAGACCACGTGGTTGGCGGGCTGTCTCGTGGGCGTGGAAGGTTACGTCGAATCCGCCGCGACCGGCGGCTTGGCGGGGATCAACGCCGGTCGAGCCCTGGCCAATCTGCCGTTGGTGACGCCTCCTTTGACCACGGCACATGGGGCATTGGTGAATTATATTACGACAAGCGACGCCCGGCATTTTCAGCCCATGAATACCAACTTCGGCCTGTTCCCCCCCCTTTCCGAAAGAGTACGGGACAAAGAACTCAAGCGCCGAATGATCCGCCAACGGGCGATTGAAGAGTGGCAAACGTGGAAACGGCAATACGCACTTTCCTGACGTATCTGGACGTAGAGCGTGGAGTGTCCCGGGAAACGATTCGCAGTTATCAATCGGACCTGCGACAATTCGTGGCTTTTCTCAAAACCGTCACGGACGCGGTGCCGGATCCGACCGGGATCGACGCGGCCCTCGTTCGCCGGTTTCTGGTGTGGTTGGCCGGGCGGAGGGATAAAAAGTCGTCGCAGGCGCGGAAACTCGCGACGCTGCGCAGCCTCTTCAAATTTTTGCACCGCCGCGGGCAGGTGCCGAGCAATCCCGTCGCACACGTTCGGACCCCACGGCTGGGGCAACGTTTGCCCCGTGTCCTCACGAAAGACGAGGCGGAACGGGTGATCGAGTCTCCTGATTCCGATGAGGGGACTTACACCGCACGGGATCAGGCTATTTTGGAAACCCTCTATTCCACGGGTGCGCGGGTGAGCGAACTGGTGGGGGTGAATTGGAGTGATCTCAGCCTTGATGAAGGTATGGTGCGGTTGAGAGGCAAGGGCAAAAAAGAGCGCCTCGTGCCGATCGGCCACGTAGCGGTCGAGGCGATCCAAGACTACCTGGCGGTGACACCGGTGCGTGCGAGCCGGGCAGCGGCCAAGGATGAGGCTTCGGCCTCGACCCTCGCGGTGAAACCCGCGGACGGTCCGGTGTTTCGCAACAATCGCGGCGGCCGCTTGTCGGTACGGAGCGTGGAGCGAATCGTCCGGCGTTACGCCGACCGCTTGCAGGTGGGGACCGTGACCCCGCATACCTTTCGGCATTCCTATGCCACGCATTTATTGGATGAGGGGGCCGACCTTCGGGTCATCCAGGAAATGCTCGGGCACGCGTCCTTGGCCACCACGCAGAAATACACGCACCTGGCCACGGATCGGTTGATGGAAGTCTACGACCAGGCCCATCCGCGATCCGGAGACGCCAGGGCGCCCAAGCCCGCAACCCCGAGGAAACCGTCATGAAGATTCGCTCCACCACGATTCTGTCCGTGCGCCGGGATGGAACGGTGGCCATGGGCTCCGACGGCCAGGTGACGGTCGGGACCACGGTGATGAAGGCCAACGCCCGCAAAGTCCGCCGTCTCCATCACGATCAGGTGATCGCGGGCTTTGCCGGAGCCACGGCGGACGCGTTTACCCTATTTGAAAAATTCGAGGAGAAATTGGAAGAATACCGGGGCAACCTGACCAGGGCCGCGGTCGAGTTGGCGAAAGACTGGCGGACGGACCGCGTGCTGCGTCGGCTCGAAGCGCTGTTGGCCGTCGCGGATCCGGATCGATCCTTTCTCATTTCCGGCACGGGGGACGTCGTGGAACCGGAAGACGGGATTCTCGCCATCGGGTCGGGCGGGCCGTATGCGTTGGCTGCGGCTCGAGCGCTGATGGAAAATTCCTCCTTGGCCTCGGCGGAAATCGTCGATAAGGCCATGCGCATCGCCGCCGGCATCGATATCTACACGAATCATGAAATCGTGATTGAAGAACTGAAGGCACCCTCATGAATCACGCCTCACCGGCCGAAACGCAGAAACTCGACAGCTTGTCGCCTCGGGAAATCGTCGAAGTGCTCGACCGGTACGTGATCGGACAGCGTGACGCCAAACGGATGGTGGCCATCGCGTTGCGGAATCGATGGCGTCGCCAGCAGCTCAGCCCGGAATTGCGCGATGAAATTTTCCCGAAGAATATCGTCATGATCGGGCCCACGGGCGTGGGTAAAACGGAAATCTCCAGGCGACTGGCGAAACTGGCCGACGCCCCGTTCATTAAAGTCGAGGCGTCGAAATTCACCGAAGTCGGGTACGTCGGGCGCGACGTGGAATCGATCATCCGCGACCTCACCGAACAGTCGGTCAACCTGGTGAAGAGTTCGTCGCTGAAGCGAGTCGAACGGAAGGCCGAAGACATGGCCGAGGATCGAGTGCTCGATCTGTTGCTTCCGCCGAGTCCGTCCCGGGGGGGACAGGAGGATGAGCCGGGGCAATCGGCGTCGGGTGACAACACGCGACAAAAGCTCCGCAAGCAATTGCGGGAAGGCCGGCTCGACAACCGGACGGTGGAAATCGAAATCAAGGAACGCGGCCTGCCGGTCGGGATTATCTCCAACGTCGGAGGCATGGAAGACCTCGAAAACCACCTGCGCGACATGCTGGGCGGGTTGATGCCCGGGAAGAAGAAAGACCGGGTCATGAAGATTCCCGATGCCCTGAAGTATCTGGCGCAGGAAGAAGCGCAAAAACTGATTGACATGGACGAGGTGACGCGCGACGCCGTCGAACGGGTCGAGCAATCCGGCATCGTCTTCTTGGATGAAATCGACAAAATTGCCGGTCGGGAAAAGAACATGGGGCCCGACGTGTCACGGGAAGGGGTGCAACGGGATTTGCTGCCGATTGTCGAAGGATCGACTATCAATACCAAGTACGGCCCGGTGAAGACCGACCATATTTTGTTTATCGCCGCCGGGGCGTTTCACGTGGCGAAGCCGGCCGATATGATTCCCGAGCTGCAAGGCCGGTTCCCCATTCGCGTCGAGTTGGAGCCCTTGACCAAGGGTGACTTGGTGCGCATCCTGACGGAACCCCGAAACGCCCTGGTGAAACAATATCAGGCCTTGATGGAAACCGAAGGCATTACGCTCGACTTTACCCGGGAAGGCATTGAAGCCATTGCGGCCATTGCCGTGGAGGTCAACGATCGAACGGAAAACATCGGCGCGCGCCGGCTCTTTACGATTGTGGAGCGGTTGCTCGAGGAAGTCTCCTTTGAGGCGCAGGAACTGCAAGAGAAAAAAGTGGTGATCGACGCGCCCTACGTGAACGAGCATTTAAAGGAGATCGTCAAGGACCAGGATCTGAGCCGGTACATTCTGTAGAAGCGCCGGTCGACTCAACCATGAACAGACTGATCAAGAAAGCCGACGTCCTCGTCGAAGCATTACCGTACATACGGACGTTTGCGGGGAAGACCATCGTCATCAAATACGGCGGGAAGGCCATGGTGCAGGATGGATTGAAAGACGGCTTTGCCGAAGACGTGGTTCTGATGAAATACGTCGGGCTCAATCCGGTGATCGTGCATGGAGGCGGACCGCAAATCGATCAAATGCTTTCCCGGTTGGGCATGAAGCCGACCTTCAAACGAGGTGTTCGGGTCACGGATCAAGCCACCATGGACGTGGTCGAAATGGTCCTGGGCGGAAAGATCAACAAGGAAATCGTGACGCTGCTCAATCAGCATGGGGGGAAAGCCGTCGGGATCACCGGAAAAGACGCGCAGTTCATTGTCTGCAAACCGTTTTCCGCGAAAGCCTGGGCGCAGGGATTGAGCCACGAGCCCCACGGTCAGACGGAGGAAGAGTACGGCTTTGTGGGAGAGGTCGATCACATCGAACCGCAGATCATCACGAAATTGCAGCAGGAGAATCTGATTCCGGTTATCGCGCCTATCGGCGTCGATCGCAAAGGGAAACCGCATAACATCAACGCGGACCTCGTGGCCGGTGCCGTGGCCGGCGCGTTGAAAGCGGAAAAGCTGTTGATGCTCAGCGACGTGCGGGGCATTCGGGGCGCCAACAACCGGCACCTGCCCACGGTCTCCAGAAAAGACGTCGAACGCATGGTGAAGAAAGGCACGATCAGTGAAGGCATGCTGCCCAAAGTGCGGGCGTGTTTAACCGGCATCGAAGCCGGCGTGCACAAGGCCCACATCATTGACGGCCGGATCGAGCATGCCATTCTACTGGAGATTTTCACGGACAAGGGAATCGGCACGGAGATCGTGGCGTAAATCTACCCCCTCTCCCCAACGAGGGAGAGAGCCTGCCCCGGACTTGATCCGGGGGCCGGGGTGAGGAGGGAGAATTGCATCAAGACCGTAGGTCGGGTTAGTCGAAGGCGTAACCCGACAAGCAACTGCGCAACGATCGAGGCCCCATGTCGGATTACGCTACGCTAATCCGACCTACGCAAAACTCCCTCTCCCTTGGAGGGAGAGGGCTGGGGTGAGGGGGGATGGTCAACTTCGGGACGGCACGGGGGCCGTCCCCTACAACACAGACACGGATGCCCCTGACCTCGGCCACCTGAGACTCATGACATGAAACTTATGAAAGCACAAACCGAACGAAAGAATCGTGCCGCCGTGCCGACACCGGACCGGAAGACCGTCTTGTTGTTGGTTCATCTGCAGAATGACTTTTGTCCGGGAGGCGCCTTGCCGGTTCCGGAAGGGGATCACGTCGTCCCCGTGGCTAATGACTGGATTCGGCTTTTTGCCGCGCAAGGGTACGGCATTGTCGCCACACGGGATTGGCATCCGCCGGACCACTGTTCGTTTCAGCAACAGGGTGGGCCGTGGCCGCCGCATTGCGTGCAAGGATCATTGGGGTCCCAGTTCCATCCGGATTTGAAAATGCCCCCAGGAACGTTGATCGTATCCGGGGCCACCAACCCGAAAAAGGAAGCCTATTCCGGGTTTGACGGGACGACGTTGGACGAGCGCCTGGAAGATTTGGGGGCGCAGACCGTGTACGTGATCGGGCTGGCCACCGACTATTGCGTCAAACAAACGGTGCTGGATGCCTGCCGGTTGGGCTTTCGCGTCGTGGTCCTCAGGGACGGTGTGCGCGGGATCGACGTGGAACCCGGAGATGCCGATCGAGCTTTGGAGGCCATGCAGGAAGCCGGCGCCATCGTCGCCTGCTCGGCCGACCTCGACGGTCCTACCTGACTATCTCCTGCTGTCATCCCCGACCTGATCGGGGCTCCAGAGTCTTTATAGGGCTATTCTCACCGAACAGCCGCAGGGCTGCTGTCGGGTTACGCCTTCGGCTAACCCGACCTACGGGGCCTGCAACTCACACCAGACGGGCGTATGATCGGAAGGTTTCTCTTTTCCGCGGGGGCCTTTGTCCACCCCGGAGTCGATGAGCCGGTCGGCCGCCTGCGGAGAGAGGAGCAAGTGGTCGATCCGTAACCCCTGGTCCTTATTCCAGCACCCGGCCTGGTAATCCCAAAACGTGTACGTGCCCACCTGAGGATGCCGGGCGTGAATCGCATCGGTGAGGCCCAGGTAACACACGGTCTGAAACCGCGCGCGGGTCTCGGGGTGACAGAGCGCGTCGTTGGCGAATCCCTCGGGGTCGTACACGTCGTCGTCCGTGGGACAGACGTTGTAATCGCCGCCCAACACCAACGGCTCCTCATAAGCCAGCAGGGTGCGGACGTGGGCAATCAGGCGATCCATCCACGCCAGCTTGTAGGAAAACTTGTCCGTGTCGATGGGATTGCCGTTCGGCAGATACAGCGATGCGACGCGCACGGAGCCGATGACGGCTTCGAGGTACCGGGCGTGCGCATCGGTCGAATCGCCGGGCAGCACCCGCTGTTCCACGTCGATGGGCTGTTTCGCCAGAATCCCCACGCCGTTGAAGGTTTTCTGCCCGGCGATGGCGACGTGATAGCCCACGTCTTCAATCTCGGCGTAGGGGAACCGCTCGTCCGTGGATTTCAATTCCTGGAGCAACAGGACGTCCGGGCTTACCTCGCTCAGATAGGCCGTGACGTGCGGCAGCCGGACGTTGATGGAGTTCACGTTCCATGTGGCAATCTTCATATGCAGGGGATGATGGAAGAAGAGAACCCCGGTCGGCAAGGGCCGTGGCCCTTGCCGACCGGAGGGAATACCGCTACGACTACCAGTTCAGGTCGCTACGCAGCATGACGCCGTGGTTGGTGAGGCCGCGCGCCGGCCGGCTGTGAGCGCCTTCCAGGCTCATCCTCACCGCTGAGCCGATGTTGAATTGCCCGCCGAGGCTCAGGCGCCGGGACCCTTCCCCGGACAGCGACACGTCGGTGTAGGGCGTCAGCACGCCCTGGCCACCCCACGTGGTGCCGATGCCGTAGGCGATCCGTGCGTTCACGCGCCCGGCCGCCTGGTTGGCTGGGGCCGAGCCTTGGGTCATGCCGGTCTCCCACAACCGTTGCACCCCGCTGGCCGTCTGGCCCCAGGCCGGCTGCACGGTGAGCGCGAGCCCCATACCTGCCGCGCCCGGGTCGAGCCGCACCAAGCCGCTCACGCCCCACTCCCGGTAATCGCCGCTATGCACCGGCACGGTGCGGGCCCGGCCTTCGACGGTCAGCCCCGTGGCCGGATCGGCATACCGCAGGCCGCCCCCGATCTCGAGGCTGTGGCCGGTGTCGCCGTCCCCGCCGTCATACCGCATGCCCATTTCGACCGAGGGGGTGAGGGTGGCCCCCGAGGCGAGTGTCTGGACGTGGAGTCCTTCGAACATCAGCCGCTGCCGGCTGGCATTCAAGTTCACGGCTTCGATCGTCCCGGCCCCATCGATATCGGCCCACGTGAACGCGGTTTCGCCTTTCAGCCGCAGGCTCGTGGTGCCGCCTTCAATGAGCTGATCGCTGGACACCAGCGGCCCGTTCACGCCTACCGCGACCATCTGCTGCGACAGGTCGCTCGCTTGCGTGTCCGCCGCGGGATCATCGATCTCCACCTCGCCCCAGCCGTAGCCGGCCGTGGCCCACAGGTTCATGCCACTCGGGGCCTGCCAGCCCACGTAGGGATTGATGCTCGTCAGGGTGTTCGTGGATTCGCCGGTCAGCGCGGAGTCCGTATAATCCACGGCTCCTCGCGCCCACGCCACCGACACCCCCGCCAGCAGGTCCGCGCTCAGCCTGGTATCGACCCCGAGATTGGCGCTTACCACGTCGCCGTCGTAGGTCATGGTCTGCGAGTTGCCGCCGGAGAAGTTGCGGTAGTCCCCGCTTCCCCAGAGCGTCATGTTCCCGAACGGGCCGCTGCCCCCGGTGCCCGCGGCGTTGAGCGGCAGGGTGAAGGACGAGCCCGCGAGCAGCCGGCTGAGGTCGAACGAGCCGTTCCCAAGGGCCCGCCCGTTCGCCAGCAGGGCATCGGCAAGCGTGGAGGCGCCGCCCAGGCTGAACCCTTTGGCCGGCGGGGCACCGGAAGTGGCCTGCTGGATGCGGCCCGAGACGGCATCCACCGTGCTGGCGGTCATGGCCCGCATGACCTGCGGCAGCACGGACTTGATCACCGTGTTTTGGCGCGCGGCAACCACGTTGGCTGAACTCTGATAAAAGCCCGACCCGACGATGAAGTTGACTGGAATTACGCTTCCGTCCGGCCTCATGTATCCACCGGTGAACTGGCGGGCGTAGCCTACCTTGGGGGTGTCGTTGCTGTCGTTGGGGTCGGTGGGATCGTCGAAGAAATACTCCACGAAGCCGCCTTCCTTCGGGTTGTCTATCGCCGCGTCGAGGACCCGCGGAAGAATGAACCCTTCGGTACCATCGGCAAAGCGGACTTCGACAGTCGGTTCCAGAGGTCGCAGCTCGTATTTGTCCGGATTCGCTCCGTGAAACAGGATGATGTTGCTGGTAAGGTCCAGCGTGTAGAGATACACGTTATCGTGTCTCCAGGGCCCGTTCGGATCTCGCAAGGCGACCCGGATCTTCGAGGCAGCGGCCAGATCTCCGCTCCTCTGGAGATCAAGGACATAATTCCCCGCTTCCTCGACGAAGGCTTTCAAGGTTCTGCGGTCCACCACTTCACTGGCAGTAATGGCCGGGTCGCCGTAATCGATTTTTTCTTGAGCCAAGTGAGGGGAGGAGGTGAGATCGAATCCGGCGAGCAAGACGAACGGGACCCCTGTAGTCGGTGACAAAAATGCAGTGGCATAGCCGGAGGCGCCCGGGACATTGGGAACATTGAACGCTCCACCGTTCCCGGCTATGGCGGTAGTCAAGGCGGGGAAGGCGGTAGCAGGGTTGGCCAGGTCGGCCGGGTTGATTTCCAATGCGTCAAGGATCGCTGCATAGATCAAGGGATTGAGCTTCCTGCCAGCCAAGGCCATGTCCTTCGTGTGGACGAACACCCTGCCGTCTCTGCCGTCTAGCGACAGTTGTACGAGGTAGGTGGAACCGGAACGCCAAGGCCCCCCCTCCTGCCTGATGAGACATCCAAAGTACAGGCCTTGTTCCAGAGATAGTGTTCCCAAGCCCTTGAATTGATCGCTGGCGGCGAGCGCGAAGTCCATCAGGCTGGCGCTGCCGTCTTCCACCTGTTGCGCCGTTGTACTCGGTGGGTCAGGAAGAGTCACGCCGGAAGGGAGCGGACAAGCTTCCTGCGTCTGCGCCAGGGCAAGACGCGCATCGGAAAACACGCCGGCCAGCACGAACAGGCCGACAACAAGCATCATCGACATCTTGGGTTTCATCTTCAATTCCCTCCTGCTGGGGAAAGGCATGAAGTCAGGTCATGAAAAAAGTAAGCTTACTGAGTTGATATAAGACTATAAAATACAATGTACTATACTGCGCATTCGCCTTCCACGTAAATCATTTTTTTACCTTTTGTTCAAAACACCTTCCCGCGTCAACTTCCGTTCTTCCTGCTCTCAGTGCGCGTCGCCCCATGAATGGCCCTGTCCCACGTCTACCGTCAGCGGCACCGATAGTTGAAGCGCGGGCAGGCATGCCGATTCCATGACGGTTTTCACCACTTCGGCCGTTTGCTCAACGATTGCGTCGTCGACTTCAAAGAGCAATTCATCGTGGACCGTCAACAGCATGCGCGCTCGCGTGTCGAGGCCGTGCCGCGCCAATGCCGGGGGCACGTGAATCATGGCGCGTTTCAGCACGTCCGCGGCGGTACCCTGGATCGGGGCGTTGATCGCCGCGCGTTCGGCAAAATTGCGCCGGGCGGCATTCTTGTCGTGGATGCCCGGCACGTGGCACCGGCGTCCGAAGAGCGTTTCCACGAATCCATGTTCGCGACAGAACTGTTTGGTCCGGGTCATGTAGTCCTGGATACCCGGGTATCGTTCGAAATAGGCTTTCATGTAGGCTGCGGCTTCCTCGTTGGAAATGCCCAATTGGCGGCTCAGCCCGAACGCGCTGATCCCGTAGATGATGCCGAAATTGATAGCCTTGGCTTGCCGCCGCATCGCCGGGTCCACCGTGCCGGCGTCGACCCCGAACATTTGAGCGGCGGTCAGGGCATGAATGTCCAGGCCTTCGTGGAACGCCTGTTTCAACACGTCGATTCCGGCGATATGGGCCAGGAGCCGCAGCTCGATTTGGGAGTAGTCCAGCGACACCAAGACCCGTCCGGGTTCGGCCACGAAGGCGTGCCGGATTTTTCGGCCGTCTTCGGTCCGGATGGGAATGTTTTGCAGGTTGGGGTTCGTGGAAGACAGGCGGCCGGTGGACGCGGCGGCCATGGCAAAGGAGGTGTGCACGCGACCCGTTCGCGGATTGATCTGCTCGACCAGGGCATCGGTGTACGTGCTCTTGAGTTTGTCGAGTTGTCGCCATTCCAGCACCGTGGCCGGCAGTTCATGCCCCTCGGCGGCCAGTGATTCCAGCACGTCGGCGCCGGTGGCATAGGCGCCGGATTTCCCCTTGTGCCCGCCCTCCAAGTGCAGTTCGTCGAACAGGATCTCGCCCAGTTGCTTCGGGGAGCCCACGTTGAATTCGTGACCCGCGAGCCGGTACACGTCCTGTTCCAACGCGCGTTGGCGTTCTGCGAATTCCCGGCTGAGTCGTTCCAGTTTCTCCCGGTCCACGCGGATGCCGTCGGTTTCCACGTCGGCCAGGACCGGCACCAGGGGCCGCTCCAGGGTTTCATAGGGCGTTACCATGCGTTCGGCCAGCAGGCGCGGTTTGAGGAACCGGTGAAGCCGCAGGGTCACGTCCGCGTCTTCCGCGGCATAGGTCAGTGCCCGGTCCAGCGGAACCAGGTCAAAGGTCACTTGTGATTTTCCCGTGCCGGTGACGTCTTTGAACGGAATCGTCCGATGGTTCAAATGCAACGCGGCCAATTCATCCATGCCGTGGCCATGACTGCCCCCGTCCAGGATGTAGGACATCAGCATGGTATCGTCCAGCGGCGAGATGGTGACGTTGTATCGTCGTAGGACGACCATGTCGTATTTCAGGTTATGGCCGATCTTCAGCACCGAGGGATCGGCGAAGAGCGGACGCAGGAGATCCAAGGCCGCGTCGAGCGAAATTTGTTCGAGCGGTTTTGGTTGTGGAGAGGAAGCCTCCTCACCGGCGGCAGGGGAACCCTCCGTTATGGACACGGGCTTGGGAAGGCGGTGCGCGAGCGGGATGTAGCATGCGTGGCCGGGTTGCACGCACAGGGAAATGCCGACCAGGTCCGCACGGCTTTCATCCAGCGACGTGGTTTCCGTATCGAGCGCCACGGCGCCGGCGTAACGCGCCCGGGTCACCCAGTCTTGCAGGACTTCCACGGATTGGACCAGCTCGTAGCGGGTGCCGGCCGGAGCTTCTTCGGTCATGGGCGTGGCTTGCCCGGAGGCCAGTCGGTGTTGAACCTTGGCCCTGACCGACCTGAAGCCCTGTTCATCGAGGAACGCGAGTAATTGGGCAGGGTCCGGGTTCTGGCGTCGTAACTCGGATACGGTCACGTCCGACGGCACGTCATCCCGCAAACGCACCAGTTCCCGGGAAAGCCTGGCTTGCCCGGCGAAGTCGATGAGGCTTTGGCGTCGCTTCGGTTGTTTGATTTCGGACGCCCTCGCGAGCAGGGAATCCAGGTCGCCGTAGACGTGAATGAGTTGGGCCGCGGTTTTCACCCCGATGCCGGGAACTCCGGGGACGTTGTCCGTGGAATCGCCGGCCAGGGCTTGCACGTCCACGACCTGTTCCGGGCCCACGCCGAATTTTTCCTTCACCTCGGCCGGGCCGATCCTCCGGTTTTTGAGAGCGTCGAACATGCTCACCCGGTCGGACACCAATTGCATCAGGTCCTTGTCCGAAGACACGATCATGACCTCGAACCCGTCTGCCTGAGCGCGTCGCGCATAGGTCGCGATCAGGTCGTCCGCTTCGAACCCGGGTTTTTCGAGACATGGCACGTTGAAGGCACGTGTGGCGTCGCGCACCAATGGGAATTGGGGGATCAGTTCATCGGGCGGGTCAGGGCGGTTGGCTTTGTACTCGGGAAAAATCCCGTTGCGAAAAGACTCCCGGGCCGAATCGAAAATCACGGCCACGTGCGTGGCCTGGAGGTCGTCCAGCAGTTTGAGCAACATGTTGGTAAACCCGAGCACGGCGTTCACGGGCGTCCCGTCCGGTCGGGTCATTAACGGGAGCGCGTGGAACGCCCGGAACAGGAAACCGGACCCGTCCACCAGACACAGGTGCCGGTCGGGAGCGTCTCGGGATTCTGGCGTCATCATCATAGGCCGGCCTCTTGCTTGGTCTTCGTCAGCAGTACCACCGGGTGCAACGGATTGGTGGATGCCGGGTGGTTTCGGCAATGCGCCATTCTATCAATCCAACGATGGAGAATGCACTAAAGCGCAGGGCACAGGGAGCTTCTTTATTGACTGTTCGGGAAGACAGGCTTATCATGGTATTGAAGAGAAACATTCTTGACGAGAGAGGTAGGTGATGGGGTAGTTTCCAGGATATCCTGCGGCGAACAAGATCGAGGCAAAGCCCTTTGGATTGTGAAGGATCCAAAGGGCTTTTTTAGTTTTCTTTCGTGATCACGAAACCGGATCCTTTCCGCGCGTGAACGGTCGAGGCATGCGACGGGGGCGGACAACCGAAGGCCCGGTCCCTCGACACGGGACGCGGTGCGGGAAGGGTCAAGTCATCAGGGGACTTTTTATCAAGGAGGGTCATTATGACTGAACCTAAAACTGCTGCAATGTTCGGCTCCAAACCGGGAAACGGCCGCGTGTTGCTGATCGAGGACGATCCCGGGATTTGCGCGGAGATGCGCACGGCCCTGGAAACAGCGGGGTTCGACGTGTTGGAGGCCGACACGGAAGACCGGGCCATCGACGTGGTCAAGGAAGGCGAAAATCCGTTGTTGCTTGACGTGGTGATTACGGATATCGACAAGAAGTTGGGTGTCGGATCCCTGAATTATTTTAAATCCCAATTCCCGCACATTCCCTTGATTGCCTTGACGGGCATGGTCGACGATCAGGCTTCCGGCTCTTCGGCCATTCGGATCGGCATCGTCGGCGCCGGCAAAGGCGGGAGGGCGCTGCTCGACGTGTTCCTCCATCTGCCGGATGCGCAGGTGGTGGGGATCACGGACAAAGATCCCGGGGCCACGGGGTTACAATTCGCGCAGGAATTCGAAATCCCGGTGGTGGCTGAGCCGATGAATCTGATACGCAACGAAAACGTGGATCTGCTGATCGACGTCACCGGCGATCCGGCCATGGGGGCGCGGATAGCCGGGAACAAACATGAACGGGTCGAGGTCCTGGGCGGAGCGGCGTCGAAGCTCTTATGGCTGCTGATTCAACGGGAACGGGACATGCAATCCTACGTGCTCCGGTCCGAAAAGTTGGCGGGGCTGATCCGCGACGGGGTGAAGGATTTCCTCATGAAACCGATCGGGAAAGACCGGTTGGTGAAGGCGGTCTCATCGGCCGTGGCGCAGCACGAGTTGAGTCGATTGTAAGCAGTTCCGACCATCATGGTCCCGGGCCGCGGCCTGGCCCGGGCCGGCCGTTACAGCATCGTCTTGATGGTGTGCCCGGGCGTGAGAGTGTGGGATTGGCCCTTGATGGACACTTGAATCTCGGCCGCGCGACCCGGGCGCGAGGCGAGTTGAAGCGCGTCCTGGGTCACGGCCACGTCCAGGGAATGCCCGCGATATCTCACCCGGAGGTGAAGGGCTTCCACTTTCGGCGGGAGGCAGGGATTGAAGGAAAGCGTTCCGTCCCTGCTTTCCCATCCCGTATAGGCGCGTTGCATCAGATCCACCGTCCCGGACATGGCGCCCGTATGGATGCCCTCCGCGGTGGTGCCGGCTTGCAGATCGGACACGTCCACGCCCAAGGCGTCCTTGAACAGTTCCCAGGCCAGTTCCGGGTCGGATCTCGTCATGACCCAGGCGTGCACCACCCGGCTGAGGGAAGACCCGTGGGCCGTCCGCCGCGAGTAATACTCCACGTTCCGTGACATGGTGTCCGTGCGGAACGGATAGCCCAGCCGGTCGAACAGGGCACGCAGTTCCTCCGGCGAGAACAGATAAAAGAGCATCAGCACGTCGGCCTGTTTGGAGAGTTTGTAGCGATTCGTGGAATCCCCTTCGGCTTCGAGGATTCGGTCCAGCCGGTGAATGTCCCCGTATTGTTGCCGGTAGCGCTCCCACTCGAATTCCGCCAACGCGTCATAGCCTTCGAATTGACTCAGGATCCCCTCTTCGTGAAACGGAACAAACATCTTCCGGCTGATGTCTTCCCACAGGGCGACCTCGGTTGGGCTGACGTGCAGGCGGTCGCGGACCTCGGTGCAGCTCGACCGCTCGAGCCGGTCCAGGAGTTCCAGTGCCCGGCACAGGATCCACACCACCATCAGATTGGTATACGCGTTGTTGTTCAGGCCCGGGGTCTCGGCGTCCGGATACTGATCGTGGTATTCATCGGGTCCCATCACCCGAAGAATCTCATAGCGTTCCTTGTCGGGATTGTATGAGGTGGCGCTGACCCAAAACCTGGCGACCTCCAGGAACATTTCCGCGCCCTGGGTTGAAAGAAACTCCCAGTCGTCGGTGACTTCGGCGTACTGCCAGACGTTATAGGCAATGGCCGCATTCACGTGCCGTTGAAGCAGACTGTTATCCGGGATCCATCGGCCGGACTTGGGGTTCAGGTGCAGGATCTGGCTTTCTTCGCGGCCGTTGCTGCCGCTTTGCCAGGGATACAGCGCCCCGCTGAACCCGGCCGTCCTGGCGTTCCGCCTGGCCTGTTCGAGGCGCCGGTGCCGGTACAATAGCAGCGCCTTGGTCAGGGCCGGGAATCGCAGGTTCAACACCGGGAAGATATACAGTTCATCCCAGAAAATGTGCCCCCGATACGCCTCGCCGTGCCATCCCCGCGCGGGCATGCCCGCGTCCAATTCGATCGTATGCGAGGAAACCGTTTGCAGCAGGTGAAAGAGATGTAACCGGAGCGTGAGTTGGGAGCCTTCTCCGCCCTGGAGGCCCAGGTCGCACTGCTGCCAGATCTGATCCCAGTGCTGCGTATGTGACCGGAGCAGTTCGTCGAACCGGCCGGCGTGCGCCAGGGCATCGCGGGCCTCTTCTCCGCATTCCGAAATGCCGTGATCCCGAGAGGTATACAACGACGCGATTTTTTCAATGGTCAGGGGCTGTCCTTCGGTCATGGAAATCGTACAGTCCTGGCCGATGTAGTCCCGGTTCTGCACCGGAGTTCGAGGCAGGTCCGCCCAGGCCGTATCGGGATAAAACCCGGTGCGCGCGGCTTGGGCGATGCGGACTTTCGATTGAGTGGTCTCCGTACACAGGAAGATCTTGTCATGGCCGAACACGGAGGTTTCCAGGGGAGATAAGTGCTGGCTGTTCAGGGCCGCGTAGCGTGGCACACCGGTGTTGCGAACCCGTCCGTCGAGGCCGGTATGAATCTCCAACGAGCCGGACCAGTTGTCAGGGGTGATCACGACCTCCAATCCGGCCAAGTGCGGAACGCCCAAGTGGACGAACCGGCGGCTGCTCACCGTGGTTTTTCGTCCTTGGCGGTCTTGAAATTGATACGACCGATGCAGGACTCCGGCCTTCAGGTCCAGGGTCTGTTGGTAGGAGAGCAGGTCCACGGCCTGAATGTTGAACCACTCGTCGCCGGGCTGGCGAAAGGTGAGGACCAACCAATTCGGCAGGTTCACGAGATCTTCATTCTCGATCGTCCGGCCTTCGATCTCGGTCTGCAACCGGTTGTACCCGCCGGCCAGGTAGGTCCCCGGGTAATGCGTGGCATCGGCGTTGGCTTCGGGCGCCGCCCCGCGGGTGGCAAAGTATCCGTTGCCCAGCGTACAGAGGGTTTCGCGCAGGCGCTCCTTCGCGGGATCGAATCCGTTGTAGATCAATGCCCAATCGCTCATCGCGTGTGGCTGTCCAGGTGACGACTCAATCGCATGAGAAATTCTTTCACTTCGCGGGGGTCTTGCAATGAATAGGAGGCCGAGGAAAAGCGGGAGCCGTGTTCCACCACGATGCCCAGGCCATGATTCACCAACTCACGAAACGCGTGTTCGTCCGTCAGGTCGTCGCCGATATACACGGGCTGGTAGTGGTGCTCCTTCCATTTCATGCCTTCCAGCAACCACAACAGGGCTTTCCCCTTGTCCCAGTCGAGCTGCGGTTGCATTTCAAAGACCTTCTTGCCTGCCGAGCGCCGGAGATCGGGAGAATCGTCCATGACCCGGGTGACGGCTTCTTCAACCCTGGAGACTTCGCCGGGATCGACCAGGCGGTAGTGCACCGCGATGGAAAATTTTTTCCGCTCGATCAAGGCCCCGGCAATAGGTTCGAGGAGAGGCCGGAGCATGTCCTCCGCGTGATCGAGGGCTTCGGAAAATTGCGTCCCGACTTCATGGGACAGGGCGAAGTGTTCAGGCCCGGCAATGTCGAATCCATGGCTGCCGGCATAGATCAGCGAGTTCAACTTGACGAGGTTCGTGACGTCTTTTCGGTCCCGGCCACTGATGATCCCGACCGGACAGTGACGACTCAAGCCGTCCAGGACTTCGCGTACGTCTTGAGCCAATACGGCTAACTCGGGCCGGTCCACGATCGGGGTCAGGGTGCCGTCATAATCGAGAAACACCACGACCGGTTGTTGACCCAACCGGGTAAGCGCGTCGTCGAAACGATCCAGCGCGGACGGCAAGGCCGTGGCGCTGCGCCACGTGATCCCGGCTTCATCCCGGACGACGAGTTCTTCCAAATCCGGGACGACCACGTCACCGCCATGGGTGTGCAGGGCGTCGGCCTGGCCGACGCGGTCGAGGCCCACGACCAGACCGAAGCCTCCGGCTCGTCCCGCCTCCACACCGGCTAAGGCATCTTCGCACACGACGGTCCGTTGAGGCTGGACCTCCAGACTCTCTGCGGCTCGCACAAACGTATCGGGGTGCGGTTTCCCTCGCAGGCGAAGGGCGCGGGCATCCCGGCCGTCCACCATGACCTCGAACAGATCCGTCACGCCCGCGGCTTGAACGATGGCTTGGCCATTCTCGCTGGCCGTAACCACGGCGATTTTTTTGCCCAGCGACTTGAGGAATCGCATGAGCGCGACGGTCGAGGGAAACACCTCCACCCCGTTCTCGTGAAGGGTCTTCAGGAACTGGACGTTCTTGCGATTTCCCAACCCGCAGATGGTCTCGTGTTCCGGCGGGTCCGAGGGGTCTCCATGGGGCAGCGTGATGCCGCGGGAGGCCAAAAAACTGGTGACGCCGTCATACCTGGGCTTGCCGTCGACGTATGCGCAATAGTCTTTGATGGGATCGAAGGCGTGAAACGGCTCCCCGGTTTGTTCGGCTTGCGTCCGGAGATAATCATCGAACAAGTGTTTCCACGCGGCAGCATGAACGGCCGCGGTCTTGGTGATGACCCCGTCGAGGTCAAAAATCGCGGCGTCGAAACCGCTCAACTCCAGTATCCGTTGATTCATCATGTCGCGAAAACAAATCCTTTCTCGGGCCTATCCTGAGAGTGTGCAGGGCAGGGGCTACAAAACAATGCTGAAACTGTGAACACCGTGTTACGTCAAACCCTTTTCGTCATCGAGACGAAAATATTGACACGACAATAATGACTCGCCGTCGGGTTACGCCGGGAATGTCGGATTACGCTTCGCTAATCCGATCTACCCCGACCTGCCCGCCCCTGGATCCCCGATGAAGGATGTCGGGGACAAGCGCATGGCGCTTCTTCCTTTTGAAATACCCCCTCCTCTCATAAAGGTCTATGAGAGACCGAGTAGCTTACGCGCCCGTTGCTCAAAGCCAGGGTCGAGTTGCGCCGGCGCAAGGTCCACTCCATCCGCTAGTCGTTTGACGATAGCGCCGATCACTGCCAGCCGGGCGTACGGTTTGTTGTTGGCCGGGATCACGATCCACGGCCGACGGACGGTGGAGGTTTTGCGGAACATCTCTTCTATCGCCACCTCGTAGTCAGCCCACCGGGCCCGGTTGCGCAGGTCTTCCCTCGAGAGTTTCCAGCGCTTGAGCGGATCGTTGAAGCGCGCCCGGAATCGCGCGAGTTGTTCCTCCGGCGTAATGTGCAGAAAGATCTTCACGAGACGGATGCCGTCGTCGTCGAGCAGGCGCTCGAACTCATTGATCTCGGCGTACGCCCGCTGCCACTCGCTTGTCGTGGCATGGCCTTCGATTCGCTCCACCAGCACCCGGCCATACCAGGAGCGGTCGAACACGACGATCTGCCCGGACTTCGGCAGGCGCGTCCAGAAGCGATACAGGTAGTGATGTTCCAGCTCATCCGGGGTCGGCGCGGCAATCGGCCACACTTTGAGGCCACGCGGATCAAGTGGCCAGTGCAGACGCCGAATGATGCCGCCCTTGCCCGCGGCGTCCCACCCTTCCAGCACAATCACCGCACGCCGGCCCTGGGCCTGATAGGCCAACGAGAGTTCCTTCAAGCGCACCTGCAGCCGGGCGAGTTTGTTCTCGTACTGCTTGCGGCCGACCTGCTTGGTCATGTCCAGCCGGACCAGGCTGGGCGGACGATCCTGTAACCGGATCGATCCCCGCCGGCTCAGTCGGCTCGTGTTGTTAGCCATGAACGACGTGCTCCGTCATGGTCATGCTCAGCGGATGCCCCGCCGTCTTCTCTTCTCCCTCCCTTTTCGTGAGGCAAGAAGCTGTGAGACGACAGGGCCGGCACGCGAGGGAAAACGAAACGAAGTGTTCACGCACGGTCAATCGTTGCCACCCGGTTCCTTGCCGCGGGCAGAGGCGCGGGACGTTGAAGCGGCCGAGGATGATGCCTTTTTCTGATCAGAGGCTCGCCGTCGGGACGCCCACGCTTCATGGGTCACCTGTTGGCTTCTTGATAACGCCAGTGCATCGGCAGGCACGTCTTGCGTAATCGTCGAGCCGGCTCCCACAACGGCCCCCTTCCCCACTTTGACGGGAGCGATCAGTTGCGTGTCACTACCGATGAACACTTCATCCTCAAGAATCGTCTGCTCTTTTCGGTACCCATCATAATTGCACGTGATCGTCCCCGCCCCGATATTGACCTGTTTGCCCACGGAGGTATCCCCTAAATACGTCAAATGATTCGCTTTGGATCCAGGGCCCAGTTCCGTATTTTTCAATTCAACGAAATTTCCTACTTTCGCCTTTGTTCTCAAAATCGAACCGGGACGAAGGTGCGCAAACGGACCGATCGTGGCCTGATCCTCTATCACCGCCCTATCGACCACTGAATGGTCTTCAATGGTGACGGCATTTCCGATCACACTATTCGTCACCCGAGCATAGGAGCGAATCAGGCAGTCGGCCCCCACTTCCGTTTGCCCTTCCAACGTCACGCCAGGGTAGAGCACGGTGTCCTGACCAAGCGTGACGCCATCATCGATAAACGTCGTTTGGGGATCGAGCATGGTCACCCCTTCCTCCAGCCATTGCGTCCGAATGCGTTGGCGCATCGCCTGTTCAGCCAAGGCGAGTTGTTCCCGGGTATTGACCCCTAAACACTCCGAGGGGTCGGCGGCCTTCAGGCCTGCCACTCGGCGGCCCTCGGCCACGGCCAAGCCCACGATATCGGTCAGATAATACTCGCCTTGAGCATTCTGAGAGTGACTCCCGGCCAAGGCTTGAAATAAAAACCGCGTGTCGACCACATAGGAGCCGACGTTCACTTCGCGAATGGCTCGCTCGGATCGAGTGGCATCCCGATCCTCGACCACCTTGATGACGTGTCCTTGTTTCGCTCTGACGACGCGCCCATATCCTCGGGGATCAGGCAACTCCGCACTCAATATGGTCAGGGTGGCTTGTTCTTGTTCATGATGGGCCAATACCTGCGCGATGGTCTCTGGTCTCAGCAAAGGCGTATCCGCGTTCACAATGAGGCAATGTTTGCACACGGGCTTCCCATTGGGCATCAAGGCGGCGTGGGCTTGGTGCACCGCATGCCCCGTCCCCAACTGACGAGGTTGCAGGACGAGATCGAAAGGCTCCAATTTCGATTTGGATTGTTCCAGAAACGCCCGCACCTGGTCGGCTTGATGGCCGATGATCACCACCACGTGCGCATCCACGACCCGTCTGGCTACCGACACCATATACCAGACCAGCGGCTTGCCGGCGACGGGGTGCAACGCCTTAGCGGTTTTGGATCGCATGCGTTTGCCTCGGCCCGCTGCGATGACAATCGCGGAATATTTTTTCATCGACTGTTCTTCATGGTGAGGTGTGACAGAACCATCGACGGTTAGCCTGTCCTGACTTCCACCTTCTGTTCAGGAAAGGCCGCGGGTTCGTGAGGATCAAGAGGCGGCACCTTCATGGTCTTACCGGAAGAATAGAGTCCCCCTGACACAATCAATTTCATGGCTTCTTCCACGCTCATGTCCACGGAGACGACTTCGCGCTCCGGGACCAGCAAAAAGTACCCGGACGTGGGATTGGGCGAGGTCGGCACATACACGTGGACCAAGGGTTCCGGCGCTAAGGTTCGCACCTCTTCCCTCGTCTCGCCGGTCACAAAGGCCAAACAGTAATTCCCATCCTTAGGGAATTGAATCATGACCACTTTGTTGTATTTTTCCCGCTGTTTAAACGACAGGATATCCATCATCGATTTCAGGGTCGCATAAATCCCCCGGACGATCGGCACGTGTTCCAGAAACTCTTCCCACCGTTTCACCAACCGACCTCCGATATAATTCGTCCCCATGAATCCCGCGAAGAGAATCAGGAAGAGGAGCGTCAAGATTCCCAAGCCCGGCACATAGTAGTCTTCGGTCACCACTTCGGCCAGCATATTGCCGAGAATGCTGTCCACCGTCACAAAAAGGGTTTTGAGGATGAGCACCGTTCCCCAAATAGGAGTGACCACCAACAGACCGGTGAGAAAATAGCGCTTCAATGTCGTGCTTGACATCGAGAATCGGTAGAAATTCAGACGGTGAAAAATACTCACGTTTCCCCCCAAAGCGTCAGGCCAACCTAAGGAACGGCACACAGAAGGATGGTCAAAAAGAGCCGTTGGGCAAGGCCGGAGGCCCCAGAAGGCTCATCAGGGCTGCACGCCCCCGTCTATGCCGACCAATGAAAACCCAACGGACGAGCGGTTCAACGGGCTCAGCCCGAATGTTACAAACATGGGGTATGGACCGCAACCCCTTTTCTTGCGAATATCAATGGGGTAGATTACGATGCACCGTGGCACACAGGAAATCGCAAGGGCCAGCAGCCGGGTCGACACGTTCTCGTCGGAAGGGCCTCTTCGTCACGTTTGAGGGGATCGAAGGAAGTGGCAAATCAACCCAAGCCCATGCCCTCGCCCAATACCTCCGGTCCCAAGGATTTTGGGTTGTTGAAACACGGGAACCCGGCGGCACCCCGGTCGCCGAACAGATTCGAGAGGTGTTTCTCCGACCCTCCCGCAAACTTCAGGCCGTCGATCCGCTCATTCCGGAATGCGAAGTCGCCTTGATCCTCGCGGCCCGAAGCCAACACGTGGCGAATCTGCTCCTGCCGGCGTTACAGCAAGGGGCTATTATCGTCTGCGATCGGTTTGCCGACTCGACGCTGGCGTATCAGGGGTTCGGCAGAGGATTGTCCTTACGCGAGCTGCGGTCGCTCACGCGTTGGGCCGCGCAGGGCTTGACCCCCGACCTGACCTTTTTGTTTGATCTGCCCGTCTCCCAAGGATTGAAACGACGATTAAAAAGCACAGACGCGAATCGCCTGGATCATGAAACATCGGCCTTTCATCAACGCGTGCGAAAAGGCTTTCTGAGCTTGGCCAAACACCCGCGGCGACGCATCCATACCATTAACGCCAGCCGATCGGCCCAAGCGATTTCCCGGCAACTGATCACAGTGGTCGCCCCCCTGCTCGAAGAAGGGCTGAAGACGCGACGCCTTGCGTTAAAGCAGGTGTAACACGTTCGACGGCTTCCTATGCTCTTTGCAGACGTCATCGGTCAGGAAGGACCGAAACGGAAAATTCGGACGGCGCTGGCTCAGCGGGCCATTGGCCATGCCTACCTCTTTTCGGGAGACGAGGGAATCGGCAAACGCCTCATGGCTTTGCGGTTTGCGCAAGCCCTCTCCTGCGAAACCCCTCCCTCATCGTCGCAGCCGGACTCCTGCGGCCAATGTCGAGCCTGTGAACAAATTGCCTCGGGAACCTATCCCGATGTCTTGCGCATCCAACCCGAGCAGGAAAAAGCCAACCCACAAATTAAAATCGATCAGGTCCGCGCGATTGAACGCCACATGATATACCGGCCGCTACTGAGCGACCGCAAAATCTGTATCATCGACGATGCCGATCACCTCACCACCAATGCCGCCAATGCGTTTTTGAAAACGCTCGAAGATCCCCCTGAACACAGTCTTTTTATCTTGATCACCAGTCAACCCTTGCGTCTGTTGGCCACCGTCCGGTCTCGCTGTTTGGCGCTGCGATTCTCGCCCGCAACGGCGACGCAATTTGAAGGGGCTCTTGCCCTGAAGCAAGCCATGGAGATCGCAGACGCCCGATTTCTTGCTCGGGTGTGCGGCAACCGGATCGGCGTGGCCATGCGCGCGGATCTTGCTGAACTGCGTCGGCAGCACGAGCAGTTTTTTCAATTATGGCAATCCGACACCCTCGGCCATCCCACGGCCATTCTCCAACGAGCCGAGGAGATCTCGAAAGCCCAACCATTCTCAGACGTAATCGACTGGCTCTCCCATGGACTTCGTGATCTCCTGCTCATCATCCTCGGAGCTGAACACGACCTCCTCTTACATCAGTCTCAAATCTCTACGCTTCGACGCATCGCGAAATCACTCACCCCGACGGATATGGTCGATCTCCTGGACTCCTTGCAAACCCTGGAGCAGGCGCCCGCACAAAATTTGAATCTCCAATTATGCCTGGAAAATTTTCTGTTTCGCGTTCATCACGTGATTCACCGTGACGCCGCCTGAATACCATGAAAGGGGAGGGTGAGGCAGGCCCGTCTTTCCGGGTTCCCTCTTGTGGGCAATCCCCCACGCCGTCAGCGAATGAGGGAACACCCACGGGGAGGACAATTAGTCAGCGGGCTGCTCTTGGTTCGGTAGAGAAACGTGCGCTGAAGGAGCCGGCCCATTTGGGGCAGGAGTAGGCTGGGCCGGCGGGGTATTCGGTTCCGGGGCCGTAGAGACACCGGCGTGTTCGGATGCCGCAGTCGGAGGAGGAGAAGCCGAGACCCGGGTCGATTCAGTCGGGGAGGGGGTCGGTGTTGCCGCTTCCGGCTTGGGAACCGCGGGTTTCGGAGGGGGTTTCGGTTTTTCCGGTTTAATCCCTCCTTCCCAATGGGGCCCGGAGTACATTTCCGCGGCTAACTCACCTTCTTTCCATTTGGCATCGAAATCCGCTGCCGCCTTATTCGCGGTTTCACCCACGCCCACCACCCGGTTCCACGGATAAATGGTCGGAGCGATCGAGCAGGAGTCACCCTCTTGTCGAAGATACAACCCAATCGGGTTACCCCGGTAGGGTCCGAAAAAAATGTGAATCGTACCGACAAATTCAGGAAGTGCGCTCATGATAGACCAAGGTCGTCATAGTGCCATACCGGGTTTCGTGACGCAAGATCATGCATGAGGTGTCTCCCGTTGGAATTCGAGACGTTGAGGCAACATCCTGGAGATGAAAGGCTCAAGCCATGATGGGGCAGGAGCGTGTTGAGGGAATCGTCGCACCTATGGCTCCGCCTGATCGACCCGTGATCGCAGATACGCGATGATCTCGTCCGCGAGGTCGTCCACGCTACGCTCGCCGGTCTTCAACAGGATCTCGGGTTGCTCGGGCGGTTCATAGGCGCTGTCGATGCCGGTGAAGTTCTTGATCTCGCCGGCGCGGGCCTTCCTGTAGAGCCCCTTGGGATCACGTTGCTCGCAGACCTCCAGGGGCGCATCGACGAAGACCTCGATAAACTCGCCTTCATCCATCATCCGGCGGGCCATCTCACGTTCATCCCGAAAGGGTGAGATCACCGAGACGAGCACGATCAAGCCTGCGTCGACGAATAACTTGGCGACCTCGGCGATGCGCCGCACGTTTTCGACGCGGTCGGCCGGGGTGAAGCCGAGATCCTTGGTCAGCCCGTGGCGCAGGTTGTCGCCATCCAGGACGTAGCTGTGCCGGCCCAGGGCATGGAGACGCTGCTCCACGGCGTTGGCCGTCGTGGACTTGCCCGCTCCCGACAGACCGGTGAGCCACAGGACGCAGGCCTTCTGGTTCTTCTGCGCCGAGCGTGTCGGTTTGTCGACCGTGAACTTTTGACGGGTCAGGTTGGACGCCCGCCGCAAGGCGAAATCGATCATGCCGGCACCCACCGTCTCATGGGTGTAGCGATCGATCAGGATGAAGCCCCCCGTCTCCCTGAGTTCACGGTAGGCGTCGAAGGCGATCTGCCGGTCGAGACTGATGTTGCAGTAGGCGATGTCGTTGAGTTCAAGCGTCTTGGCGGCCACGCGTTCCAGGCTCTCGACGTTGAGCGTGTATTTGAGGGCCGTGATTTGGGCCCCCGCCACGCACGTACCGATCTTCAAGAGATAGGGACGCTTGGGCAGCAGCGCATTCTCGTGCATCCAGATCAGGTGACAGGCGAACTGGTCGCTCTGGCCCGGAGGCTGGTTGGTCGAAGCGATCACGTCCCCGCGGCTCACGTCGATTTCGTCGGCCAGCGTGAGCGTGACGGCCTGCCCGGGTCTGGCGCACGTGAGATCGCCGTCCGCGGTCACGATTCGACTCACGGTCGAGGGCTTCTGCGCGGGACAGATCAGGACGGGATCGCCGGGACGCACGAGGCCCGATGCGATGGTGCCCGCGAACCCGCGGAACCCGGCATCGGGGCGGTTGACCCACTGCACGGGCATGCGAAACGGCGCGCTCCCGCGGTTTGTCGCCACGTCGGCCGATTCGAGGGCCTGGAGGAGCGTCGGCCCGTGATACCAGTTCATCACGGTGGATGGTTCGACCACGTTGTCGCCGGTCAAGGCCGAAACCGGAATGCAGGTAACGTCGGTGACGTCGAGCTGTCGCGCAAAGTCACGATAGACCCCTACGATCCCTTCGTGGACGGTATGGGACCACGACACGAGGTCCATCTTGTTGATCGCCAGGAGCACGTGACGGATGCCGAGGAGGGAGAGGATCGTGGTGTGACGGCGGGTCTGCGGCATCACGCCCTTGCGGGCGTCGATGAGGACAATTGCGAGATCGGCGGTCGACGCGCCGGTCGCCATGTTGCGCGTGTACTGCTCGTGACCCGGTGTGTCGGCGACGATGAAGGAACGTTTGTCGGTCGAGAACGTGCGATAGGCCACGTCGATCGTGATGCCCTGCTCGCGTTCCGCCTGGAGGCCGTCGACCAGCAACGCCAGGTCGAGCGCGCCGCCCAGGGTGCCGTGCCGCTTGCTGTCGGCCTCGACCCGGGCAAGCTGGTCCTCGAAGATGAGTTTGGATTCGTAGAGCAGGCGGCCGATCAGGGTGGACTTGCCGTCGTCCACGCTGCCGCAGGTGATGAAGCGCAGGACGTCCCGTTTCTCCCGGGCATTGACATAGGCGCGGAACTCTTGAGAAGGCGCGGACGGGCTCATCAAAAATAGCCTTCCTGTTTCTTGCGCTCCATGGACCCCTCCCCGTCGCGGTCGATCACGCGACCCTGCCGCTCGGACTCCGTGGCGGAGAGCATTTCACTGATGATCGCCGGCACGCTGTCGGCATCGGATTCGACCCCACCGGTCAGCGGATAGCACCCCAGCGTACGGAACCGCACCTGCTTCGTCTCCGGCTCTTCACCGGGTTCCAATTTCATGCGCTGGTCCGCCACCATGATCAGGGTTCCCTCCCGGCGCACCACCGGTCGCGGGGCGGCAAAATACAGCGGGACCACGGGGATGTGTTCCCTGTCGATATAGTTCCAGACGTCCAGTTCGGTCCAGTTGGAAAGCGGAAACACGCGCATGGTCTCGCCGTTGCTCACGTGGGGGTTGTACAGGCGCCAGAGTTCGGGGCGCTGGTTCTTGGGGTCCCAGCGATGGGTCCGCGTGCGCAGGGAGAACACCCGTTCCTTGGCGCGCGACGCTTCTTCGTCGCGCCGTGCTCCGGCGAGCGCCGCGTCGAAGCCGTACTTCTCGATCGCCTGCTTCAACGCTTGGGTCTTCATCACGTCGGTATGGAGCGCCGATCCATGGGTGAACGGGCCGATGCCCTGGGCGCGCCCCTCCTCGTTGACGTGGACGATGAGTTCCATGCCGGTCTCGCGCGCCATGCGATCCCGGAAGTCGTACATTTCGGGAAACTTCCAGGTGGTATCCACATGCAGTAGGGGGAACGGCGGCGGTGCCGGATGGAAGGCCTTCTGCGCCAGACGCAACATGACCGAACTGTCCTTGCCGATCGAGTACAGCATGACCGGCTTGGCGAACGAGACCGCGACCTCGCGGATGATGTGGATGGATTCCGCCTCAAGCTCGTCGAGATGACTGAGGCCTGTCTGATTCGGCATGGGGCGCTATTGTGGCGTTTCCGGTTTCGAATGTCTAGAAAAGAGTGGCATAGGGCTTGTGACTCGACTTTGAATTTTCGTATCGGTTACTATGCCGGCTCCAGGACGCCGCCGGGCACGTTTCCACGTGCCCTTACCCGGAATGTCATCTTGAGAGAACGATGCCGTGTCTGAACCACTGTCGCCCTGTCCTTGGTTTCCATTCGGGTGCGTCAGCAGTTTGAATGAGGCGTGGAGTCTTTATCGGGTCGAGCCGTTCGCCGTATCCGGCGATCCCCTCGCAGCTTTTGCCCGGCTGAAAAACCTTGTCTCCAAGGCAGTCAGCACCGACATCATTACCGCAACGGACGACTACCTCCACGCGGCCTGCCGAACCCGGGCCGGGTACATTGATGACTTGGAGTGCCGTCTCTGTCCCTCGGGCCGTGTCATTCACGTCCGTTCGGCATCGCGGGACGGCATCTGGGACTTCTTCGTGAACCGGAGCCGCGTCGAAAGGCTCCGCCGGCAGTTTCAGAGCGAATAGTTTGTTTGTCGCAAGCTGTCATGCCTGTAGGTGTTCAGTCATTCGTTGACGGATTGAAAGGCAACTCACACCAACCCTCTTCCGCAGCGTGGAGAGGGAGTGAACAACGGGCAGATGGAACCTGACGGTGGCTATTCGTGGCGGCCTTCGGCAATCATGACCAACGTCGGCAAGAGAAACAGGACGAACAGACCCGAAAAGACGAGGCCGCCCAGCATGCTGACGACAAAGGGCACCAGAAAGACCAACTGGTCGCTACGTTCGTAGAGCAAGGGCGACAAGCCGAATACCGTGGTCAGGCTGGTCAGAAACACGGCCCGGAAACGATGACGGGCCGCCGCGGATGCAACCGCAATCGCCGGAATCGCGCTGTTATCCCGCCGAATCGTATTGTAACGGTCCAACAGCACCAATGCGTCATTCATGATGACTCCGCCCACGGCAATCACGCCAAAGAGCGACATGGCGGTAAAGTCCCACCCGAGGATCCAGTGACTGAATACCGCTCCACTGAACGCCACGGGAATGCCTGCGACCGCAATCACGGGCTTCCAGTAGCTGCGCAGGAACGCGGCCATCAGGGCGTACATGGCCAGCAGGATTATAGGCACCAGTAGACCCAATGTTTTCAACAGGGCTTTCTCGTCCCGGGCACCGCCATCGACCTCAATCTTGAGACCGGGGTATTTTGCGACCAGCCCGGGAATGAATTGCGTATTGATCGCCCGTCTCGCCTGAATTGGGGTGATCACCGCCGCGTCGGCACGCGCGTTGAGCAAGGCGGTTTGCTTGCCGTCAATCCGCGTCAACGTTGCCAATTTGCGTTTTTCGGTGAGACGCGCCGCCATAGCCAACGGAATCTCTCCGCCGCCCGGCCTGTTGCGTCCGACACTTGGCCGGGTGATCCGTTCACCGGCCAGTTCGCGCAAACTTCGCCGTCGTTCCCGCGGGTACCGCACCATCACCTTGATTTCCTCGTGGCCGCGCTGAATCCGCTGCACCTCCGCGCCGTGGAAATTGGCGCGCAACTGTGCCCCTATCGCCGCCGGCGTCAGTCCTGCCGCCTTCCCGGCCGGTGTCAGTTCAATTTCGAAGTGCCGTTTCCCGAGCGATAGACTGTCCGAGATTCCGTACATCCCGGGAATGGTTGCTATTGAGGCTCTCAGTTCAGCCGTGGCCTTTTTCAGGACGTCCAGGTCGTCGTGTTTGATTGCATAGGCCACGTTGGGCTTGGCGCGGACGCGCGTGGTATGAAATTCTACGTTCTGCAGATACGACACGTCACCGATGTTCCGGCGCCACATCCGTTCGATCTCCTGAGGCGACGTCGTCCGGACCGGCCGGTCGTTGAGATGGACCCTGACCGACGCCAAGTGGCTCCTGTTCGCCCCTTCTTCGCTGGTTCGCGGAGCTACGATGTTGCCGACGACGATGCTGACCGCATTGACCGGCGTCCCGTCACTCTGTTTGTTGACGGCATGGGCGGCATTCACGAAACGTTCGGCGGTGGCGAGCGTGGCTTCGAACGGCGTCCCCACTGGAAGGGACAGGTCGGCCTGCACATTGTCCCCGGCGTTGATCGCTTCATCGAAGACGATTACCCGAACGGTTTCGGAGCGAAGCAGCAGCAGCCCGGCCAGCACAATCAGCACTCCGAAGAACGGCGTCAATGCCACGTGACGTACGGCCCATGACACCGCCGGCACGACGACGTCGTCGCGAATCTCTTCCAGCCAGGCGCACACCCGGTCCTTCACGTGGCTCAACGGCGGCAGACTCCAGTTTCCCTCATGCGACAGATGGGCGGGTAGAATGAAAAAGGCCTCGATGAGTGAGACCAGGAGGACGAAGACCGCCACATACGGCAGCACCTGCATAATCTGGTAGTTTCCCTGGGTGATGAAGAAAAACGGGAAGAAGGCGATCATCGTCGTGGCCGCCCCAATGGTGATAGGGCCGACCATGGCTTTTGCGCCGGCAATGGCGGCGTCCAGCGCGCTTTTACCGCTTTCACGTTCCGCGGCGATGCTTTCTCCCACCACCACGGCGTCATCCACGACTAGGCCGACCATCAGGAAAAAACCGAACAGGGTCACCATGTTCAGGGTCAGGTCCACGGAACCGAAAAACATCAGGGAGCCGATAAAGGACAAGGGAATGCCGACGGTGATCCACGTGGCCACACGCAGGTCGAAGACGAACATCAGCAGGATGAACACCAGGATGGCCCCGATCACCGCGTTTCGCACGATGTTCGATATCCTGTCAATGGTGGGCTTCGCCTTGTCATTCCATATGGTGACGGTGACGTCCCGAAGAGGCTGGTAGGTCGCCAGCCAGCGCTTGACGTTGTCGGCGATGTCCACAATCGATTGTTGCTGGGTCGCGTCAATGCGAACGAAGATGGCCGGCACGCCGTCGACCTCGGTCCGGACGTCCTCGTCGACAAACCGGTCGCGAACGTCCGCCACGTCGCCGAGCGTCACGATCGTGCCGTCGAGATGCGTGATCAGCGGAATATCCTTGAATTCCTCGCCAACGTGTCGTTTGACGACCGTATGCAGCATCACGCTCCCGCCGGCCGTGCGCAATTCACCGAACGTCAGATTGAGGGATGCCCGCCGTATTGCCTTGGTCATTTGCGCGATGGAGAGGTTGTTGCGGCGCAACTCCTCCTCGCTCAACTCGATGGCGATTTCACGGTCACGCGTGCCGAACAACGTCGCGTGAGAGACGGCCGGCAACTCCAGCAGTTTGTCGCGCAGGTCTTCCGCGGCAAGACGCAATGTATTCTCGGACACCACTGAGGACGACACGGCCAGCGTCATGACTTCCAGTTCCGTCCGCTTGAGTTCCACTTCCGGTTGTTCCGCGGTGACCGGCGGAAAATTCTCTATGCTGTCCACCGCGTTCTGGACGTCGTCCAGGACGGTCTCGGCATCCGCGAAGGTGGCCAATTCCACGTCGATCTCGCCCAGGTTTTCAGTCGCGGTGCTCACGACCCGATCCACGCCCGGAAGCCCGATCACGCTTTCCTCGACGCGACGGGTGATATCTTCCTGCACCTCTGTCGGCGACGAGCCGGGAGATTGCACCGTGACGCTGACTGTTCGGAGATCGAGTTCGGGGAAAAGCTGGACGGCGAGTCGAGAGCCGGCCAGCAATCCGCCGACGATCAACAACAGCATGAGCAGGTTGGCGGCGACGGGATTTCCGGCGAAGTACGCGATCAGTCCTTTTCTCACAGTCACTCCACGTTTTTGAGCAATGGGGCGTTACACGATTTGGCGCGCGTCCCTGCAGGGCAATGGCGTCATCCCGACGATGCGGCTTCCATCACCGCGACCGGCAGTCCTTCTCTGGCACCCGGGAGCGTGCCGACGACGATGCCGTCACCTGCATCGAATGCCTCGACCACCAGGCCGGCATCCGTGCGTCCGATCGCCCGCGGCCTCTGGGCCGTCAAGACGCCGTTGTGCACGACCCAGACACTTCCGCGTTCCTGTAAGACGGATTCCGGCAGGACATAGACGTTGTCATGCGAGGGCCCGGCAATCACGACTTCCACAAAGGTATTCGGCAGGGGCAGCGAGTCCAGCGGGTGGTCTTTCGAGAATTTGAAAAACAGGGACGCCAAGCGCGTTTGGGGTGTCACGATCGACGAGACTCGCACGACTTCTGCTTCGTAGGTCCCCGACCGTGTCTGAATGTGTGCGGAACGACCGATCGTCGGGTTCAGGTATGCCAGGTCTTTGGGTTCCACCGGCGCGTCCACCTGGAGCGCCTCGGGCCGATACACGATGCCCAATGTCGAAGCCGGACCAATAACGGTGTCGGCCGGACCCACCAATTCCCCTACCGACGTATCCGCTTTCACCACCCGGGTGGCGTACGGGAAGGAGATGTCCGTTCGCTTGAGTTCGAGTTCCGCCAGCTCCAGTGCGGCCCGTGCGTGCCCCAGTTCGGCTTCCGCCTTGGCGATAAACGCTTTGCCTTTCGCCCGGCCCTTTTCGATCCGTAGCCGGGCCTCGGCTTTCTTAACCGCCATTTTCGCCGCTTTGACCTGAAGCTCGAATCCGGCTGGATCGACCTTGACGAACGTTTCGTTCGCGTCGAGCGACCCGCCGTTCCTGAACTTCGGCGAAACCCACGTCACGCGGCCCGTGACTTCGGACCGTACCGCCACCTTGTCGTGCACTCCCACCGTGCCGGTCAATTTTACGGTCAGTGCCTGCTCGGTGGGCACCGGGTGAAACACTTTGACGGCGGGTGTACCCGCTTGGTTCGTCGGACCGGACGCAACATCAAGAACGACGCGACTTGGAGCCCGCGCGAAGTACAGTGCGAATGCAATCACACCGAGTAGCAAGACCAACTGGGCGAAGCCGAACCAGCGAGATCGTTCAGAGTCTTTTAGTTGACGTTCCATGTCAGTTTCCGATTACGTGTGTGGTTTTTTAAATGTGTTGCCGGGTGAACAGAGGGGGATTCCGACACAGATGCGCCGGATTCCTGCGACCCAGCGGTGACCTCGGCCGCCACCCGGCCCGTCGCGTGGAACGCCTTGCTGAGCAGGGGAGCGGCGTTTTGCCGGATGACGACGAAAAAAAGTGGACATGAAGAGGTCTGAGTTGTCAAGGAAGGCGGGCAAACGGCTTTGGCCAGGACCGTGTGCTTGAGATAGTCCTCGGCGAACTCGGTGTTCAAAACACGTAACCTGTCGCACCCGGCCCGATAGATGGTAGGTATCATGGTGCTGCTGCCCAGAAGACGACTCGTAGACGGGCAGTATAGAGCAAATCTTCAGCATAGTCCACGAATGGTTTTTTAGAGGATGCGGTAGAAGCGTTACACGTGCGTGTGCATCTTGGGGAAGCGCGGTGAGATTAGCGGTAACGAAATAGGAAGCCGGAACTCAATCCAGGTCTCGGGCCACGCGGCATCCGTCAGTGATGTACTCGGCCTTGGCATGGATTCCGTCTCAAGCTCGTCGAGATGGCTGAGGTCGCTCTGCTTCACCAAGGGTCGCTACTTTGGCTATTCCGATTTTGGATGTCCGGAGGAGAGAATTTCAGAACCGATTTTTTTGTAGAGATCCAATGAGACCATGCCGTTACGACGACGGCACCCGGTTGTCGTAACCCAGGATCTTCTGTCCCGGCGCGCATGCCTCGGCGAGTTGCGCGTGCTCATCCGGGGCGAGACGGGACCAACTCGGCGGTTTGGGACGCGGTAGCGCACTGACTTTTTCCAGCCACTCGGAGTCGGCGAACTCGGGTCCGACGAAGTCGATGAACCGGGTCATCTCCTCCTTTGGAGTCGCCAGCACCGATTCGAAGCGCAACGACAGAACCCGGTTCTGCGGTAGCTCGTTCAGGTACCGGACGCCACGCTCGATCATGTTGCTCCACAGCCAGCCGAACACCGGCAGTTCGATCCTGGTCTTCCGAAACTGTTCCGCCGAAAAGAACCGGAAACGGAACTTTGCAAAATAGGGCATCCACACGCTGGTTCCGGCCCAGTTGGCAGGATGGAACGGGTCGAGCCCGATCTTCCTCAGTGTGGTCGCGCTGATCGCCAGGGCCCGGAAAGGGTTATGGCCTTGCATCGACATCGCCGTGTCCCGGCCGTCACGGAAAATATGCACGAACCGCGCGTCGGGGAAGTGCCGCGCCAGCGCCGGCGTCAGGAGAAGAGACGCCCCGGACCGTTCAAGCCAAACCTTTTTCCCGAAGTACTCAGCGAGCCATTCGAAGACGAAGCGGTAGTGAACACTCGCAGTGTCCCGCCCGCGTGCCCGTATCACCGGTGCCAGTTCGTCCCAGAGTTGCTCGTGCTCGTCCGTCAAATGCGGCAGCGTGGTACACATGATCGGTGGAACGTCCTCCGGCGCGTAGCGCGCGTTCGGACCCAACGGATAGAGGAATTCCTCAGGCTGCAAGCCGTTCTTGAGCAATGCCCGTGCTGCAGGACGGGGTACGTTCATACGCCGAAACACCGTTTCCCCGTTCAGTCTTTTGCCCCGAATGGCCCCAGCACCCAAATTCGCGAAGAATTCAGAGACGCTCAGCATATTCGGGTGCAGCCGCACCATATCCGACAGCATGGTGGATCCGCACCGGCCGGTGCTGACGATGAAGACCGGGGGCGCCATTCTTCCGCTACCGTGTTGCATTGCCTCGCTCCCGTACAAGCATTGCTGAATGCCTGCATTTCCGGTTCAGAAATTGCGTTGATGAAGCATGCGGCCAGGAGGTTCCCATGGTCAGTCTCTTGAAAGGGACGGGCCGGGTCATTGCACGACCGGAGAAACACGCCCACCCTGGCGCTCACCCAAGGTGACCGGAAAATTGCTCCTGTAGACGTAGAGCGCCATCGAATTCACCTCGGGGGCATGCTGTCGTGATACGGCCTCGAGCCGCCAGCGCTGAGCCAGACTCGCCAGGATCAATATGCCCTGAATGATGGCGAACTCCCACCCGATGCAGATACGAGAGCCGGAACCAAAGGGAAGGTAGGCGTGCTTCGGACGATCGGCCGGCGGTTCCTCCAGCCAGCGCTCAGGTTTGAATTCGCGAGCCTGCGGAAAGTGGGTTTCATTCATGTGGAGCAGGCGAAGGACCGGCTGCACCACCGTTCCCTTGGGAATAAGGTAGTCGCCGATCACGCAGTCCTTCGTCGCGGTCCGGCCGACGTAGTGGATGGGCGGCATGAGACGGAGCGTCTCGTTGAAGACCGCGCGGGCATAAGGAAATTCTCGGTAGTCCTCAACGGTCAGCAGGCGACCCCCGACGACATCGTCCACCTCCTGCTCCAGCCGGTTGCGTACTGCCGGATTCCGGAGAATCTGGGAAAGGCACCAAGCCAGTGCGTTGGTACAGGTCTCGTGACCGGCGGCCAAGAGGATATAGGCATCCTCCCGAACTTCCTCGTCGGTAAACGATGCCTCAATACCTTCCTCGTCCTTGGCGTGGACGAGAAGGGAAATCACGTTTGTCCCTTCCTTGGTCTCGTTATGAGCCTTCCGGATGACATGGGAAATGACTTCGTCCATTGCAGCAATGGCACGTCGGGCCCGCACGTTTGGTGGCAAGGGTAGATGAGAGATCAGCTTGCCGAATGGCAAAAAGGAACTCTTCATCTTCCAGTTCAATGCATCCAACATTTTCTCGACCAGCCCAGGGGCAACTTGCATCTCCTCTCCGAAGAAGGCCTCGGTTGCGATGTTTAGCGCCAAGCGGTGCAACTCCTTCTTCATGTCAATGGTCTGTCCGTTACGCCAGCCGTTCTGTAGTGCGGATGTTTTCTTGATCACGATTCCGGCGAACGCCTCGACGTTCTTCTTGCCGAAGCACGGCTGGACGAGCTTTCGCCGCCGCCGGTGTTCGTTGCCGTCGGCTGTCAGGAGAGTTGGACACCTCATCACGCTCTTGCCAACGTCAGTTTTCACAAAAGAAGACTGCTGGACAACGAGGACTTCCCGAATGAGGTCAGCATCATAGATGGCGCAACACTTCCGGGACGGGAGCTCGTAGAAGACGAGGTCTCCATATTCCCTCTGCAACTCTTCGAAGAGGCCGGCCGTGTCGCGGAACCGCTTCCACAGATTGGAAAACCGGCGGCCTTTGGGCCCAGGGGGAAGTTTCTCGTTTCCATTGGAACTCTCAGTCATTTTCAATATCCTCCTTATTACAATATTAAGGAGACGTGATATGAAGGGAAATTATACTATGAAGGGAGAAAGCTGCGATAGCACGATCTTCTTTTCGTCTTGTCCGGAACGTGCCCGGGCATCATGTGCGACGATTGCGGCGTACATGCCCGACTTGCCTCGGCAAACACACGGGGGCGCCCCTACAGCGGATAGCCAAGGCGCTCGAGTCCCGGGCGACATGCTTCGGTGAGCGCGGCCTGCTCGTCAGGGACCAGTTGCGCGAATTTCGACGGCGTTTGTCGCGGGATCGAGCGCACCTCCCGCAACCATGTCTCGTCTTCCAGAGCCGGGTCGATAAACCGGATCAGCCGCCGGTTCTCGCGGTCCGGATCCGCCTGCACGTCCTCGAACCTGACGTTCAGAATGCGGTCGGACGGCAACCGACCGAGCATGTGCTCCCCCCTCTCGATCATAGCGCTCCACAACGCCCCGAAATACGGAAGCGTGAGCTTGTCGTAGGGTAACCGTTCCGGATTGAGCAACCACCTCGTCAACGGCTCCAGCCGAAAGCTGAGCCGCTCCCAGTGTCTGCCCCGGGCCAAGTACTTTATAGCATCGAATCCGTAAGAGCGCATGGCCAGCATGTGGACAGCGACCAAGCGAAAGATGTGGTGACGGCTCATGGAGATGGCGGTTTCTCTCCCGTCACGGTACACGTGGATCACCCGCGCATCGGGAAATTCGAGCAACAACCTGGACGCAAACAGGAGAGACCCTCCCGTACGTTCGACCCAGGTGGAGCAGCCGAACCGTTGGCACAACCACTCGAAAAGAAATCGCATATGCTCGGTAGGGGATTGTCTGGGCTGCCCCCGCACTACGGGACCCAACTCGTCGAACAGTTCCTCGTAGCGTTCGGTGAGGTGCGGGAGCGTGGTGCACAGGATGGGCGGTACGTCGTCCTGGGAGAACCGGGAGTCGAGGTCGTCAAGCGGATAGAGCAGCTCCTCGTACCGTCCCTGCAACATGAGACGGGTTCGAGGCTTTTGCACGCTGTAGCGATCCCACATCCACTCTCCGTCGGTCCGGCGAGGGCTGAGCGATCGTACCCCGACGTAGCCGATGAACTCGGAGAGGCTGAGCACACGCGGGTGCCGGTTCAGAAGATTCGACACCATCGTGGAGCCGCACCGTCCGGTGCTCAGAACAAAAACCGGTGGAATAGTGATGGCCCGGGAGGCGGTTACCATGGAGTCGATTGGTCCGCCTTCAAACGATCGGGGAACCGGTAGCTGAGGTCATCGAGCTTCGACGCGTCGAGCAGAAAGACGAATTTTTCCCCTCGCCATTTGTTGGCAATGCGGGGAGAGATCCGATGTGAGAACGCATGGGCCCGTCGTTGCCACCGCATCCACGGCAGCAGCCCGCGGGTCGGTTGCCGGGGAAAACCCAGTTGATCGGCGAGTTCGTGGCCGATGAGTGCGCGGGAGACCCGGTAGGAGTGTTCCACCATCTTCCGCGCGTCTTCGGGGTCCTGCTTGCCGGCGATGACGGGCAAGGCCTGGACCAGCGCATTCGCGATGACGCGGGATTCCTCACCAGGCGGCGGCTCGCAGATATGCGCGATGCGGGACAGCTCATTGGTCTTGTTCTCGTCGCCTTCGAACAGCAGCTCTTCAGGCGAACCGATCAGCCATGAGGCATAGCGCCAGATCTGCATGAAGTCGTTACGAACCCGGGCGTTCATGACCGCTCCGAGGCTCGTTGCATGTCGCAACATCGTGGCCGAGAAATTGGCCGATGCCAGCGCCATGTGCGCCTGGCTGAGCGGCACGCCGTAGACCGACTCGTCCCAATTGCCCGAGGCGCGAATCAACCGCCTGACCTGCGCGTGCACCAGCCGGATGCGTACGGACAACTTCCATCCGTCTCCGTAACGCTGGAGGGCACCCGGGAGCATGATCTCGATAAAGTGCCGGGTATTCTGCTTGATTCGCCGGGGGGCGAACCCGCTCACGACCCGGCCCGTGGCGTAGAACGCCTTGCTGATCAACGTGGTGGCGTTTTGCACAGTGGCCACGAAGAACGCTGGGATGAACAGATCCGAATAGTCGTGGAAAGCTTGGCGGCCGGGAAGCACCGCGTCCCGATCGAACCACGCCGGCGGGGGTTCGAGTGCTTCGAAGAGGTCGCGCAACAGACGCGGCGCTTCCGCGAGAGTCTTCGCGTCCCGCTCCATACCGGCATTGATGAATCGCTCGACTTCTCGATGCTGGAACGGCGCCAACGCCTCGATCACGGCATCGGCCACCGGATCGTCGACGACCGTGTACTCCATATACTTCGCGGCAAGATCCGGATTGAGGGCAGCCGCTTTCTCGTATCCGGCCTTATACGCTGTAGGGATCTTGATGTCCTGCATTCTGCTTTCCTGCTTGCCTGAAATCGATACGTAACTATGCCAAAGATTGGAGGCCGATGCAATCAGCAGGCAGCAGGACGTTCGAGGAAAAGAACCAGGATCTGAAAGCGGCGCGACAACGCGAAGGGCCTAGAGAAGGATCTGTTTCCCCAAGCGTGTAGTGGTTGAACGAACGATGCCTCGCGAGGTCCTTCGCTTTGCTCAGGACAAGCTCGGAATGACCATTCTGGTGTAGGCACTTCCTGATTCTGTTAACGGATTAATAAACACTTAGACGGATGACCTCGACGAGTTCGGGTCGATCCGAATCACGAACGGGATGTCCGAATGCCGCGTGTGGTGAGAAAGTCCCGATACCGTTTGAATGCGGCATTGACCGCCTCCGGCGTGAGACCGTATTCCTCCAGGGCGTAGCGATGCCGCTTCTCGGTGCGTCGTTTCTCTGCCTGCTGGAATTGCCACTCTTCCATGGCGTCGAGAGCCTCCTGCTCGAGCGTCCAGCCGAAGTGCTGATAAATGCGGCGAACGACTCCAAACGGATCCTCGACCAGCTCGAAGTAGTTCACGTCCACCCAGCGGTGCTCCAGTTCGGGATGGGCTGTCCGAAAATCCACTGCCCTGTCGAGCATGCCGCTCATGAAGGCCAACTGCTCGGCGCCGAGTTCGTGCGGCGGGTACGGCTCGCTGAAAAGGGAGCGTCCCCGCTCCACCAGGCTGTTCCAGGACCCCATGAACTGCGAGGGTTCGCGGTGGGTCTGGATGAACACGGCATCCGGGTAGGTCTTGATCAGGGCTTCCAACTCCATGAGATGAAAGGGCATCTTGAATACCCACTGCCCCTGGTGTTCAGGCTGACGCTGCCGGCGACGCCAGGAAAAATGCTGAACGGTGCGACGGTGAAAGGCATAGACATTCCGCGAACCGCTGGCAGCCAGCCAACGACCGAATTCCGGGATATGGAATCGGGCGGTCGTGGTCCATGACGCGAAGGCCATCCTCAAGATCGGGAAATCCTCCTCCGGTTCGTCAACGTTGAAGTCGTGAACACCCTCGAAAAGCTCGACGATTTTGGGTGCGTTGAGCATTTCCTCGATCTGCGCCCGGCGGGGGTCGTCCGGTGTGCCCCCTACCGTGGCATATGCACCCTTTGACCGTAGCGGGCGGTTATCGACTCCTGCACGGTCTCGCGTTCGCTGAGCAGACGCCAGAAGGCATCGTCGGTGAGGAAACCGCCCGGCATTCGGTAACTGTATCCGACGATGGCAACAGGGTTTTCCGGCTTACTCGTGTTTCTCTCCAGTATACTCGGCACCCCGGAGCTTGCTGCTGGCCTGGAATGCTCTCAACCGGCAAGAAATACTTATAGTCTGGAAAAACGAGAAGAAACAGCCCGTTCAGGCGATGGGGGAAACTGTGGTTGTGGGCATCAATCGGTACGCTCGCTGGGTCCGAGTAGCCATTCATGCAAGCCAGACCACCAACTGAGCAATCTGGCATTGGCGAGATGCATGAACGCTTCGCCGGGCCCAGCCTGTCCAGAGTCTTCTTGAGCCTAAGCGGCGACGGCGTTGCTTCGCAAATATGAAGAATGCTGAACCAGCCCCGGGGCAGAACTTTGCCCGCCACGGTCGTTCATTCGTTGATGCTGCCCAGCCTGGGCGCCGGTCTCTTCAGAGAGCGACCAGATGCTATTTCCCTTTATTGATGACTTCTTCAAGCGTCGTTTCCGCCAGAGTGAACATCTCCGCCAGAATCTGCATGCGCCGTTTTTTCAATTCCTCCACCCGCTTCCACAAGACGTCCTTGATCTTGGCGTCCCCCTCCTCACGTGCCTCGGGAGAGAGTGTGCTGTTATTCTTGAATTCATATTTCTCAAGTGTGAACGCCGCAATATCGCTTATGTTATCCCCCACGATCGTGAGATCGACTACACTTTTAATCGATCCCATTTTTTCTTCGTCATTGCCAGCCATCTTTCTTACTCCTTTCCGATTTGGTTTTGTTGATGCATCGCTTTCCGCTAAACGATTCTTGATGTCGTTACTTGTTGTGGTCTGGGATTCATAAGTCGAGATAAGCTGATCAAAACCGCTGACGGCGAGAATAGCGCGACCGACTCGGAGAGTCAGCAAATCACAAATCTCTTGACCGCTTCATTGGCTCTCTTACCCACTCCCAAAACAACCCGAAGGGCTGAACGGCTGATAAAGGCCGAGAGCGGTCTAGACAATTGATCGACCGTGGGCGGAGAGTATTATAGGATTTACGATCTTAAATGTACAGAATGACCGGGCTGGTTATTGAAGGCTTCGACAATGGCCTTCAGGCGTGACCGGCCGGTCCTGTTTCGGGCAAGGCCCCTCGTTGTTCCTCGCCGTATTGAAATTCTTTCATCGAATTGAGCCTGAGCGAATGACCGCAACACCTGATTTCTTGAAACCCTTTCCCCCCGTCCAGAATCATGACCCGGAGCCCACAGGAATCCTGGTGCAGTTTTTTCTCATCCAAAAGCACTGCCGGCGGGAGTGTCCCGCGTTTCCGTCCTCTGCCGCGTGAAAATGCCGGAGTCACGTCTTCTTCCGTCAACTCATGCCCGCAGCACACGACTTTTTCAAACCCCGCCCCCCCGGCCATGACTTTGATCATCAAGCCGCAACTCTCCGGGTGGCGTTTGTGTTCATCAATGATGTCGCCTTTTTTTAACCCCATGCTTTCCTCCGTACAAACACGATACCGGCACTGATTGAACGTCGGGGCCCTCGCAACCATGTGGCATCGTCGGCAACAAGGCGTTGTGCCGCGGATGCTTTTGGGCTTTTTGCGTCACGCGAGAAGGCGTCATGACATTGTCCGACCGGCGCCGTTACGGTATCGGTTGCCAACACCAGCGCGGAAAACGTTTCCGCCCCGATTTGTCGAACTTTTTTGCACGCCGTGCCCAGGGCTTGTCGCACGCGATCCAAGGTCACGGCATTGGCATGAAAATAACCAATGCACCCCGATTTGTCATTCCTGTATGGGTTCAATAATTCGTTGACAATGTGGTGAGCCTGAGTAGGGAGTGACCGTAGTTTTTCCTTTCCCTTTGTAAGGAAGGCCGAGCTAGGCTTGCCCCCGCGAAGGCGGAGTGGGGTAGAGCCTCCAATAGTTGTAGCCGCGCGATCCCTGTTCGGAGGCAGGGACATGCCTTATCGCGTTTTCTTCCAGACAACCTCTCCACGCGGCATAAGGCATGCCCTAGGCTTTGACCCGGGATGCCGCCGCTACAACGACGGAGAGGCCGTAGCGCCACCTATCTCAATCTCCTCTCACCCCCTCCTGACAAAGGAGGGCAAAGAAAAGGCAGAAATTGTCAACGAACTACTGAACACATACGAAAAATGATAAGGCATCCTCGTTCGTAGGCTGGCGTCAGCAATGCTTCTGATTGATCGGTGTCATCAGCATCAACGAAGACATCGAGGAGGATGCTGGTATCCACCGCCGTCATCATCGCCCTCGAATCTCTTCGATAGACCGGTCAACCGCCAGTCGTTTCTTCACGACGTCCCTCAGCGCACGAAACGGGTTCGAGGAACCGGTTCCCCGTTTCTGTATTCGAATGCCGTCAGCCTCGGCGAGAAACTCCACTTCGACGTTTGGTTGAACCCCATAACGTTTTCGCAGTGACATGGGTATGGGAACTTGTCCTTTTTCGGTGACGCGCATCTTTTACACCTGAATATTTACTTTCTGGTCAATGATGTTGGAATTTCCCTTTCTTGTCAATTCACCCTTTGGCTTAGGCTTTGGTGACACATCCTTCTCCTATTCCTGCCGTAACACGGCCAAAGGCGGTTCGCCGAGAATTTTAAAGGTGCTCAGCAATCCCACGGTCACGGCCAGGCCCACGGTCGCCAGCAGTCCCCAACCCAGCACCAGGGGTTGAAACGTCCAGGAGAGGTCCAGGAAAAAATGCAGAATGGCCCAGGAGAGCGCACTGGCCAACCCCACGCCGATGAGACCCGCCAGCCCCCCAATCAGGGCAAACTCCACGGCGAATGATTCCACGACGATCCGTCGCGTCCCGCCGATCGCCTTGAGAATGGCCGACTCATACAGGCGACGGTACCGCGTCGAAGATAAGGCCGCGGTCATGACGACGGCGCCACTCACCATACTTAACAGCGCAATGCCTTGAATCGCCCAGGCCAACTGTTCCAACAACCTCGCCACGTTGGCCAGCACGTCGCCGACCTTGATTGCCGTCACGTTGGGAAGGGCTCGAACGAGCGCTCGCTGGAGTGGCATTTCTTCTTCGGCTTCGACCTTCGCCGAGGCAATGTAGGTCATCGGCGCCTCGTCCAGCGCGCCCGGCGAAAGAATCATGAAAAAGTTCATAGAGAAACTTCCCCAGTCAACCTTCCTCATACTTTGGACGACCGCGGACACGGGAGCTCCTTGAACGGTGAACTCGATCATGGACCCCAGATCCACGCCAAGGTTGTGGGCAGCCTCCTCCTCAAGCGACACGCCAATGGAGACGTCCTGGTTCTCGTGATCCTCTTTCCTCATGGCTTCCGAATCAGCCGTCCACCACGTCCCTTTCACCACGACATTGTCCCGAGGAAGCGTCGAGAGAGCCGTGAGCGCGTATTCCCGGGTGAAGTACCATCCATTCTTTTTGCCTTTGTGCTCTTCGGGGTCAATCACGTGCCCGTCAAGCGCCCGCAACCGCGTCCGAACCACGGGAGTGAGCCGGTACGGAGAGTGATGGGCTTCCCGTTGCACGATCTCTTCAAACGGCTCTCGTTGATCCGGTTGAATGTCGATGAAGAAAAACGTCGGGGCATCCTTCGGAATGCGTTCTCCAAGGGCGACCAGCAACGACGATTTCACCAGGGCAACCGTCATGATGACCATGACGCCGACGCCGATTGCCACGGCCATGCCCCGCGTGTAGTTGCCCGGGCGTTGCACGTTGCCCAGCGCTTGCCTGACCACGAATGATCGGGGACGGGGAAGTTTGCGCAGACCGTGCAGCAACGCCCACGCGCCAGCCTGAAGCAGCACCACGGCGGCTCCAAAGGCAAGGAGAAAAAGCGCCCCCAAGGTAAGCGAGCGTGCCTGCCACGCGGCCAGGACGACGAGGCCGCCCCCCATCATCAAGGCCGTGCCGAGCCGATGGCGGTCCCGCACGATCTCCAGCAATGCGTTCCCCATCCATCTGAATCGTGAACCTGCGATCGGAGTGTGATGCTGCTCCACGTCACGCCGAAAGACCAATGCGGGCGGGATCTCCCTGATTGCGAGTAACGGCCAAATCGTAAAACAGAACGTCGTCAACGCCCCCACGAGCAGTCCTTTGGCGAGGGGCAATGCGGTGACGTGGCTGGTGACGGCAAGGGGAATGAGTTCACCCAGAAGCGCGGGCAACAGCCGTTGTAGTCCAACGCCCAACGCCACGCCGCCCAGACTGCCGAGGCATCCCATGAACAGGCTCTGGAACAGGTACACCCTCATCAGCAGGCCGGCGTCGGCTCCCAGGGTCTTCAGAATCGCCACGGTCGTGAGTTTGTGTCGCATGAATCCGTGAATGGTGCAGGCTATACCGATCCCACCCACAAACAGTGAGGTCAGGCCGATGAGTCCCAGATAGACGGTGAGCTGATCCAGAAATCGCCGAATCCGCGGTTGGGCGTCACGATACGATGAGACGCCGGCCCCCTCCGGGCCCAGTCGTCCTTGCAATTCGCCCCTGAGCGGGCCGAGGGCCAGTGAGTCCGGAACGCGCAGCAGGTACCGCTCCCGAATGCGGCTTCCCGGCTTCACCAGATCCGTCGCCTTTAACGCCTGCCGGGCAATCAGGACTCGTGGGCCAAGGCTGAAGGCACTGGCCACGCGGTCCGGCTCTTTGACGAGGATTCCGGTCACGGCAAACCACGTCTGCCCGATCTTGACGTAATCGTGAAGCTGAAGCCCGAGACTGATCAGTAGGGATTCCTGCACCACGGCACCGAAACAGGGGCGTGCCGGACAGGAGGATTCGATGGGGGCAAGGGCGGAATGGAGAGGCTGGCGGGGAGTCAGTTCCACGTGCCCATACAACGGGTACGGTTCTTCAACGGCTTTGAGTTCAACCAATTGCGTGGCTTGAGCGTTGGGTGTTTGAGACTGTCCCACCGAAGGAGCAGCCGCCATGGCCACGAGTTCCTTCACGTGCGTGACCTCGACGTTGCGGTCCCGGAGCGCATCCAGCGTCTCTCTCCCGGATTCACTCAATGGATGGGCTGCGCGAATCTCCAAATCCCCGCCCAGGAGACTTCTGGCGTCGCGGAGGATGAGGGTTTCCACGTTCGTCGCAAACAGTTCAATACCCACCACGGCTCCGACCCCAACGGCCAAACACGCCAGGAAGAAGACAAACTGGCGCCAACTGCCACGGATTTCCCGCCACGCCATCAGGAAGGCAATTGGTAATCGTGCGTGCTGCATGAGTTAAGACCGAATCGGCTCGTCCGACGCGATCGTGCCATCGTGGAGCGTGATGACTCTTTCCGTTTGTTCGGCGAGCGTGGGATCGTGCGTCACGAGGATCAACGTGCTGCCCTGGTCGCGATGGAGCCTGAGCAACAAATCAATCACGAGTTGCCCGGTCGCACTGTCCAGATTCCCGGTGGGTTCGTCCGCCAGCAAAATGGGAGGGCGGCAGGAAAAGGCTCGCGCCACCGCCACGCGCTGTTGCTCGCCTCCTGAGAGCTGGGTGGGATAGTGGTCCTGACGGTCTTGTAGCCCTACGGCTTCCAACAGCTCCCTGGCGCGAGCCTTCGCAGCCCCATCGCTGCTCAGTTCCAGGGGAAGCATGACGTTTTCCAGGGCCGTCAACGTGGGGATCAAATGAAACGACTGAAACAGATACCCGACGTTTTGACGTCGAAAATGAGCCAGTTGATATTCTGTCCACGTCGTGATCTCCTGGCCGTTCAATTGGATGGAGCCGGCGGTGGGTTTATCCAATCCGGCCAACAGGCCCAGCAAGGTGGATTTTCCGCTCCCCGATGGGCCGATGATGGAGAGCATCTGCTTGCGCGGTACCTCAAAGTTCAACCCCTTGAGGATGGACACCACGTGGCCGCCACCCCGGAGCTGCATGGTCAGATTCTCAACGCGGATCATTGCCTGAACCGTCTCTTCTCTATTGGAAAATCTTCATCAAAGCAGTCTATTATACACTATGGTTCCGAATACCCCTGACGCTGACGTTCTCTGCCGTTTCGCAACCCAACAATACAGTCAATCGGGGCGATGGCTCCGGATAGCCGTATGCGTTTTCCTGCTCGTCTCGGGAGTCGGAGGATGTGAACCCAAAGAGCCTGCGCTCTCGTCAGATGAAACGCAACCTGCTCGCCACGCTTCGTCTTCCAGCGCGTCGAGTGCTTCGGGTCCCGTTGTCGAAGCCGCCCCACGAATCGTCGCGTTTGGGGACAGCCTTACCGCCGGGCTTGGAGTCTCTCCCGACCAATCGTATCCCGCTCAACTGCAACGTCGCCTGCTCGAAGCAGGGTATCACTATGAAGTCATTAATGCCGGGGTCAGTGGTGACACCACGGCGGGCGGGGTGAGACGCCTCTCCTGGATTCTCAAGAGCCGGCCGTCGATGGTGATTCTCGAATTGGGCGCGAACGACGGCTTACGAGGAAAGCCCTTGCCCCTCATGGCTGCGAATTTAACGGAAATCATTGACGGATTACAGAAAGCAGGCGTCGAGGTTGTGCTGGCAGGGATGCAGATCCCTCCGAATTACGGTCTGGCGTATACCACGGGCTTTGCCGTCGTGTTTGAGCGTTTAGCCCAAGACCATGGAGTGACCCTCATTCCCTTTTTTCTTGAGGGTGTGGCGGCGCGGAAAGCATTGAACCAAGCCGACGGCATCCATCCTACCGGAGAGGGGTACCGGATCGTCGCAGAGACGGTTTTTGACGTGATCGAACCGTTACTCAAAAAGGAGCGCCCCCTTTCACAGCCTCAGTAGGGCCTGAAAGGAGGCGACGTTCGGAGACGCATCAGTCCTTTTTGAAGAAAATATCCCACGCACCATAGACCAGAACCAGTACGATCATCGAATAGTACATGGCGGTGATACCTTCATATCCGCCACTCGGTTCGTTGGCGAAAACAGGTGAAGCTCCCACAACCAGGAAAGCCGCCCCCAAAATCCCTTGCAAGGTCTTCTTCATCGTCTCATCCTCCTTATCAGGCAGAATACAAGATTTCGTTCGAACAGGACTAAATTATATAAAAACGCTCACAAAAGAGGCAAGAGGGGATTGTTCCCGAGTTATTGCTCCAGGTCGGAATGGGTTCCATCACAAAACGGTTGTTTGTTCGTATGCTTACATCCACACCATGCCACTCGTTTTTTCTCGGTGAGTTCGACTTCCACCGGGGAATGTTCCGTGCCCGTGTGTGACCCATCGCAAAAGGGTTGCGTCTCGGAGCGACCGCACCGACACCAATAATACTTACCGGGCTCCATCTCCAGCACGTAAGGCATCCGTTGGGCAATCTTGACCGGGTCTTCCATGCTTTTCCTCCTTGTGGTTGCTTCGTGACGACGATTCCTCGTTTCCCCCCTCGTCCTTTACGGGCGCACGATACGCTTCTATTCCCCGCACCGGGGTTGTCTCCCTTGAGGGCCTAATGCCGTGAGCCACACGTAATCCGCAATGCGTTCGTCGATCAAATCATCGACGTCTTCCGGGTGTTCAGGGTCCAGTGCGTGGAGATACACCGTCACGTCTTTGATGGGAACGCCTAATTGCCGGTTGACCCGTTTAGGAATAGGAAGCCTATATTGGATATGTCCGGCACCGGTATAACTGACGAAGGTCGTGGGTCCAGGCGCATCTGACCGAACCGTCGTCGTAATGACGGACGCCATCCCCTCATCCCGAAACACGGACGCTTCATAGATTTTCTGATAGACCTCCTGTGATAAACCTGCATGACATTGTTCTATTTGCTCATAAATGACGCGTCGATACTCAGGGTCGTCGGCAGGGAACGGGACGGGAATGGTCCATTGTTGCCCCTCCGGATCGTTTCCTATGGCCGCGAGTCCTTGTTTCGCCACGTTTCTGACAAGAGGACGAGGCGGATTGAGGCCCAGCAACGTTAAGCCATGCGTTTTCGCAAAATCAACAAGTGGTGAGTAATCCGCGTATTTCCCGCCCCAATTGTTCTTCCATTGGGATTCGGCTAAAAAATCCTCCGTCGACGTGACCGTTCCCTTGAGGTAACGATCAAGCCCGGCTTGCCCGTCCCAACTGAACATTTCCATTCCCAGGATCGGTTGGCGGCCTCCGCCGATCACGCTTTGGAGTACCTCTAGCGCGGCAGCGACGTGAGAAGGCGTGTAATGCGCTTCACCGATGTAGATGATATCGACCGATTGAAGCATTGCGCGGAATTCCAGGTCCGAAAGGGTGGTGTTGTTTTTCGGCTCGATGATCTGGCCGACTCGATAGTGGACGGGGGAAGGGACGGTGGCAGAGGCCGTGGTTGCGACCAGCATCCCACAGGCAAACCCCACGAACACCAACGTCTTACGTGAACGGCAAGCGACGGATTGCGGCATGCGCATGATGTAGCACAGGGGGTGTCTGACCGCAACTTATCGCCTCGGGCAAATCTTGACGCGTGACGAAATCGAAAGCTACGCTTTCCCGGTGTCGAGCACTCCTTCCATGCCCGTACAGTCGAATGCACCGGCGACGCCACAAAACCCTGCTCAACTTCGCCAACTCCTGAAGGAAAGCAAATCCGCGAATCCCGCTGAATGGGAGTCTGCCAGGAAACTGGTCCATCGCTCCAGACTGGCCCACACACTGGATCGACTCATGGAACGCATCCAACAAAGCCCATTACCACGCACGCTTCAGGAAGGGTTGGTCGCCGGCCTTGGGACAACCCCTGCCTCGGCGGAGGGGATCGACCCTGTCCGGCTCAAAGAATTAACGGGGCTCCCGCCCACAAAGGCGATTCGAGCGTTGTGTGTGTACTTCGCCCTCGTCCAGGAAAAAGCACCCTCGTCGTTCGGGCCCGCTCCTCATAACGTCGAAGCCTTCGTGCAACAGAACCCATCGCCGTATGACCTTCTTCTTCAGGTGGAGAAGCCGTCTTTGCTCGATTTGGGCGCGGGAGATTTATCGTTCGAAGAAGAATTACTGAAGCACTATCTCCCTTCATTTCAACAAAGCGGGAAAACGCTCACGCTTCATGCCGTGGATCGTCTGCAGCCCGGCTCACAATTGGGCGGCGCGTACCACGCCGACCCGGAACGCCTGCGCCGCTTTGCCCAATATCCTCCGGACAATTTTCGATTCCGGTTTGGGGGCGGCGTCGATATGATGGATCTTTCGGCGCAACCCCACCTGCTTGCTCATTACACTATGGTGACCTGTCACGCGCCGGCCACGCCGACCTTTGCCTATGAGCCCACGCGGTTATCGCCAACCACCATCCGCTCGCACCTCATCGAAACCAAAGGCGAATACCGGACGGTTCGCGTTCACGAAGAAGAGGCCCTGGAAGTCATGCATCGGGGCCAGTGCTTGACCTTTCCTGCCTGGAAATTCGTGATTCAAGGTCCGCTGGCGCTTTTGAACCTTGCGGCTCGTCGCGGAGCCCTCTGTGTGCTCGCTGCCATTGATGACGAAGTGTTTTGGGAAATCCTCGCACAACTGGTTGAAGATCCCGGCATGCGCCCCACGGACGTCGTCTTCACTCCGGACGTTCTTCCGGAGATCTTCGGGCACGTTCATCAAACCCTGGCTGCACTTGACGTTGGAGCACGTTGTTCCCTCGCGGACCTGACCGCGCTTCGACGGACGATCCCCGCTGAGTCAAGTTCCGGGAAGCGGAAGCCCCCGACCTTCCGTTTCCGTTTTGTGGAAATCCGCCGTGGCGCCGTCTTTCCCGGCATACCAGCCGGCTTTACCGCTCGACAATTTCGTCAGATGAGCGAAGAAGTGCCTCCCTGGCATCTCGTGCTCGTCCCGGAACAGGTGCCGGCACGGTAAAAACAACGGTCTTGTGGAAGGGAGAAGTCGTGGCTTGCCATTGACCACTTCTATCATAGATGACATAACTAATGACAAAAAATAAGACAAATTTTATGAAATTTACTATAATATGTTAATATATATAATAAAATAACCATAAAATAGATGACAAAAAAATTGAAATATACTGGGACACATCCCTGGATAAGTTTTAAATTAAACTTAGACCATGCTGATATGGGAATCTGGACATTGGCGGGAGAAGCAAAGGCTAAGTGCGAACAGATTGCAGCTCTGCCCCTCAAACCTGCCATCGCAGATCGGCTTGCCGGAATTTATCTGACTAAAGGCGTGAAGGGAACCACGGCAATAGAAGGAAATTCCCTCACAGAAGAACAAGTCCGAAAAAGAATAGAAGGAAAGCTCACGCTTCCCCCCTCGCAAGAATATTTAGGACAAGAAGTCGATAATATCGTAATGGCGTTGAATGAAATTGCTCAGGCAATCAAGAACCAAGGCCCCCAAAGGCTCACAGCCAATTTAATTAAACACTTCAACAGGCAAGTGTTGAACAATTTAAACCTTGAAGAGGGGGTTACTCCAGGTGAAATACCAAAATTTCAAGTAGGGGTTTTTCAATATCGCGGAGCCCCAAGAGAAGACTGTGCCTATCTCCTTGAGCGTCTTTGTGAGTGGTTAAACAGTGATCACTTTTCACTCCCTTATTATGGGAGAGACTCAAAAATCGTCTCCGCCATGATTAAAGCGGTGATCGCTCATCTCTATATTGCCTGGATTCATCCATTTGGAGATGGGAACGGCAGAACGGCTCGATTAATCGAGTTCTTCATTTTATTTAGTTCTGGTGTGCCAGACATAGCTGCCCATTTGTTGAGCAATCATTACAATACGACAAGGGGGGATTACTATAGGCAGTTAGATCTTGCTAGTAAATCTGGCGGTGCCACACTGCCATTTTTGCGATATGCTCTTGAGGGATTTGTAGATGGGCTGGAAGAACAATTGGAGACTATTAAATTCCATCAGTGGAATATCGCGTGGCATAATTTCGTGCATGAGGCGTTTCAGGCAACAAAGGCGACGAAAACGCATAAACGGCGTCGTGAATTAGTTCTAGCGCTGACTCTATCGCCGAACCCCGTTCCATTAAATTTGATTCGCGGCCTTAGCCCCAAAATAGCTTCAGAATATGGGTCTCTTCATATCAGAACATTAATAAGAGATCTTAATGCCGTTGTCCAAATGGATTTGGTTCGGCAGTCACCTGACGGGTATGAGGTAAAGAAAGAAAAGCTCTTGGCTTTCCTGCCATTCATTAGGAGACAGGAAGGCTAAATTTTCTTCATTGCCATCTAAAAATGGATCCCTGCGACTTTGTAGAAAGTTGGAGCGGGAAAGGGGATTTGAACCCCCTCCGTCGCCGGCGCAGACAGAAATCCGTCTTTGCCGGCTCCCGCTAGGGGGCCACGCCCCCTCGCGCCTGCGCTCCGCTCCGGTCACCCCGCGAAAGGGGCACACCCCTTTCGGAATCCCCGGTCGGGAGGTCAAATCCATCGGCTGCATTGGGGGAAAGTTGGAGCGGGAAAGGGGATTTGAACCCCCTCCGTCGCCGGCGTAGACAGATCTTTGCCGGCTCCCGCTAGGGGGCCATGCCCCCTCGCGCCTGCGCTCCGCTCCGGTCACCCCGCGAAAGGGGCACACCCCTTTCGGAATCCCCGGTCGGGAGGTCAAATCCATCGGCTGCGTTGTGGGGAAAGTTGGAGCGGGAAAGGGGATTTGAACCCCCTCCGTCGCCGGCGCAGACAGAAATCCGTCTTTGCCGGCTCCCGCTAGGGGGCCATGCCCCCTCGCGCCTGCGCTCCGCTCCGGTCACCCCGCGAAAGGGGCACACCCCTTTCGGAATCCCCGGTCGGGAGGTCAAATCCATCGGCTGCGTTGTGGGGAAAGTTGGAGCGGGAAAGGGGATTTGAACCCCCGACCCTCGCCTTGGCAAGGCGATGCTCTACCACTGAGCTATTCCCGCTCTTGGGAAGGAGATTCCCTATTGATTCTAGGTCGCGTATGGGACTCTGTCAAGAAAAGGCATGGGGGACACCAGGGGGCCTACTTCAGCCGCAGGTCGTTGCAGAGCCTCTATTGGTTATCGCCGCCTTGGCGGCCGGCCTCTCCCTCGATAGGGGCGCCTGGGACGCATGGCCGGCAACGTGATGGTAACCAGCGTTCCTTTCTCCGGGCGACTGTCGATGGCGATGTGCCCGCCGTGTTCGTCCACGATTTTTTTCACCATCGCCAAGCCCAACCCCGTGCCCGACCGTTTCGTCGTGAAATAGGGTTCAAAAATTCTCTCACTCAATTCTTCGGGAATCGGGGCGCCGTCGTTGTGGATGCAGATGACCATTTCAGACTGACGCCCGCGTTTCTGCGACACGGCGATTCCCAAATGCCCGCCCGGCGACATCGCCTCCAGGGCATTCGTGAAAATACTGAGGAACGCGTGTTGGATTTTCTCTTGATCCCATCGCACCTCCCCCAGACGCGCAGGAGACTCTTTCGTGACCTCGATCCGATTCACTTTCAGGTCCGTGGCCACCAACGCGAGGGCGTCTTCGATCAAGGCGGTGACGTGGCACGGACGCCGGTCTAAGGCGAGGGGTTTGGCGAAATCCAAAATGTCGTTCAGCAGGCTTTCCATCCGCATCAGGTCACGCATGGCCGCTTCAATGGAGGTTTGGGATTCGAAATCGAGGGTGCCGTCACCCGTCACCTCCTCCAATTGAGCCCGAATATAGCCCATGGGCTCACGAATCTCGGTGGCGAGAAAGGAGCTGACTTCATTCAAGGCCGATTGCCGTTCCTGGCGCCGGATCGCCGGCTCCGAGACGCCGGATTCCGCCGACGCCGGCGTCGGCGGGACCGCCACCTCCGGCGAAGAAAGGAGATTCAAGGAAGGTTCTTCAAACAGCCGGGCCAATTGCGTGGTGACCGGTTCGAGTTTGCCGGACTCGGCTTCCGCGGATTCATATGCGGCAGCCGTCTTGGACGCCAGGGTGAGCGTCCCGGCCACGCGTCCCCTGACGAAAAAGGGCACCACGAGCGTGCACCGGAACCGTTCGCGGTACAACTGTTTGTAATCCTGAAAGCGGCCTTGCGTGGAGGCCAGGTTCTGATCGATACGGGGCTTGCGATGCCGCACGGCCCAACCCGACGCGGATTCGTTCAAAGACAACCGTTGCCCCGGCAGCAGGTCTTTCTTATGCCCGGCCACACAGCCCAGGACTTCCAGGGATGCGGCTAACGGATCATACAGCATGACCCATGCCCGCTCGAACGCCACCAGGGACTGCGCCTCGGTCAAACGCTCGGCGACTCGTTCCTGGACCCGGGGTGAGGTATAGGCGCGCGTGGTCGCGTCGGCAGCCTCCGCCTCGGGTTCCTCGGCCGACGGATCCGGCAGGACCCAGGGGCGCGTCAGGAGCACGGACTGATCGAACAGGTTCGCTTCCCGCAATTGCTCGGTGATCCGGTGACCGGCCGAGTCCACCGCGGTTTTTTCACGCTTGGTAAACGGCCGCTTCTCTTGTTTCCCCGCGACCAGCGCCCCATAGACCACTTTCCCGTTGTGGAGGAGCCTCGCCAGGAGATTCTTCGAACCGGGCGTCATCATGCGAAGCTGGATCGCCCCGTTCCCATCCTTCTCTTCGAGACTCCAGAGGTGACGACTGTGTGGCCCGTCTCCTCCCGAAAGCGTCCGAAGCACGGCGCGAACCTCACGGGCTGAAAACCCTTTGGACGCCTGCGGCACCAACGGGCCTTTGGGGTGGTTCAGGATGGCCACCGTCGCATCCATGCCCAGGTCATTGACCGTCGTGTTTAAGATCCGTTGAAGCGTCGTCTGCTTGGAAGGCCGAACCGGGTCTTGCGTTTTCTTTTTAGTCATCGTCACAACCGTCGCATTGTAGATGTTGGCTCATTTTAATGACAAACCCACCCTCACCCCAACCCTCTCCCAGAGGGCGAGGGAGAAACGCGCTATCTTATCGAGCCATGTCCCGGCGCCTGCGGGCGTGGCTGCGCCCCGGTCCCGACACCTTTTTGGGGGCGAGGACTGTCTGAGCGAAGCGAGTTCCGCAGCCCACGCAAGCGGGACTGGGGCAAAGGCACCCCTGGGGCCACGCCCGGGCGCCAATGGTTTTGGGTTCTTTTGCCGAAACAAAAGGACCTCGTCGTGCGGGGGCGAAACCCCGCATGAAAAAAAGAATGACTTCAATTGATATGCCGGATCTTTCGTTGCCGGGACGGAGATGCGACCACCTGCACGTGGCCGCGATTGGAGACCATCACGTTCACCGTCGCACTGACGAGGCTGATCAACACCGCCCCGCCGACCGCCGGCCAGAATCCCGCCACGTAAAACCCTTTCACCAGCACGGAAACCACGTGCAGCAGGAAGGCATTGATCACGATCATGAACAGGCCGAGCGTCACGACGATGAAGGGCGCCGAAAGCAAATACAGGAGTGGCCGGACCACGGCGTTCAGGACCGCCAACACCAGCACGCCGACCACGCCCGCGGCGAACGAATCGATGGCCAGGCCCGGAATAATCTGGGCCGCGACCACCACCGCCACCCCCGTGACGATGAAGCGAAGCACAAACCCTCTCATACACGCCACTCCATCCCGGCCATGATCCCCTATTGCGCAGCCACCGTCAAATCCAGGGACTGCTGCCGCCTGGTGATTGTATCACCGGGATCATAGTCGGCCACAAACGTTTTCTTCACGCCTTGAGCCGCCACCTCGACCGTCGCGCCCGCGTTTTCATTATGCATGTGCAGGAAAATTTCAAAATACCCGGCCTCGTTCGTCTTGCCGGAGGCCCCGTGCCCGCCCTTGACCTGGGGCATGGCATGCACCTCCGTACCGGGCAGCGCCCGGCCCGATGGATCCCGGACGTACCCGAACACCGTAAACCCGTGTTCCACGTTGGCCTTCACAAAAACGGGTTTCGGGGTCTCGGCCGTGGGATCCTTCAGCGTGGACAAATACGTCGCGAGCGCCGTCACCTCTTCGTCCGTCATCAAGTCCTTGTACTTATCCGGCATCCGGCCCTTTTTATGCTCTTTCTCGAACCCCTTCGCATACAGGTACGTCGGATCGAAAATTTTCCGCTTGATATCGTTGACCGTCAACAAACTGCCGATGTTGTCCAGGATCGGCCCGCGTTTCTTGACGCTCCCCTTGCCCCCGATCTTGTGGCAGTTGTAACACTCGTACAAATCATAGACCTCGGCCCCGCGTTCCACCACCGTGAGAGCGCCCTGATCCTGAGCGGTCTCCGCCACCTCGACCGCCGGGGCGAACCGGCCGAGCCGCGCGATCACGGTCTGCGAATTATCCTGCAGCGCCTGCACGCGTTCGAGCAACGCGTCCACCTGGCTTTGCTCGGCCATGACCAGGGCGCGCTTGCGTTTGAGAATCTTTTCGATCTTGCCCTTTTCCACGTCCGGATCATATTGCGGCCAGGACGACGCGCCCACGATATAAATCGCGGACAGCACGAGATAGAACCCCACCAGCGCCGCACCGGCAGTCCACCCCGACAGCCGTTTCATGGGCGGGGCATCCAGAAGCAGAAACACCGCCAGGCCCAACGTCACGTACGCCACGAACATCGCCTGGAACACGTGGGGGAACCCCAGGGCCCCGCTCCCGAACCAGGCCGAAACGGCCAGCACGGCGGCCACCGCGATCTTTTTCATGCTCGCAGACATGTAAACCTCATCTCGGAAGGAGGAGAAAGGTGCGCTTCATTGATCGTTCAGGGGAAAGGGTACATCGTGAAAGGACATCTAAGTATATCTTACCCGGCTCGCCGGTTCCATACAAGCCTTGATTCGATGCACGGTGAGGAATGCAATGCGGGGTGTCGGCCCCGCACGCCGAGGTCCTTTTGTCGAAGCAAAAGGACCTCGTCGTGCGGGGACGAAACCCCGCATTCTCTTTCCCCCCTTTATGCGTACCCATGATCGCGGAACCAGCGCACCGCTTTTTCCAGGGCCACCTCCGGCGGCGTCTGGGGCAAGCTCAGTTCCCGGACGGCTTTGGAGCAATCATAGTGCATCACGTACTTGGCCATGCGGACGCCGTCGAGCGGGATGCGCGGGGGGCGATGCGTCACGTAATCGGCCAGCCACTTGTCGACGTGGGCGAGGGGCAGGATCAGCCCACGGGGGAGCTTCAACTTGGGCGCCTTGACGCCGGTCAACCCCGCCAGGATCTCGAACACCTCTTTCAGCATGAGGTTGCAAGACCCCAGGATGTACCGCTCACCGGTCCGCCCGCGCTCCATGGCCCGGACGTGGCCCACGGCCACGTCATCCACGTCGATGAGATTCAGGCCGGTTTCCACGTAGGCCACCATGCGTCCCTTCATAAAATCGACGACGATCTGCCCGGTCGGCGTCGGCTTCACGTCACACACCCCCACCGGCGCCGAGGGATTCACGATCACCACGGGCAACCCCGCGTCCGCCGCTTTCAAGACCTCCTGCTCGGCCAGATACTTGGAGCGCTTGTAATCCCCGGTCATCTGCGCCAGGGACACCGGGGTCTCCTCCGTGCCCGGCCCACCGCCGTCGGGCAACCCGATGGCGCCGATCGTACTCGTGTACACGACTCGGTCGACGCCCGACTCGCGCGCCGCGGCGAGCAACGTCCTCGTGCCGTCGACGTTCACCTTGTAGAACACCGACGGGTCGCGCGCCCACAGGGCATAATGCGCCGCCACGTGGTACACCTGCCGGCAGCCGTGCAGCGCCGACCGGAGCGACGCGGCATCGTGCAAATCGCCAGCTACGGTTTCGATGGACAGCCCGTCCAGGGCCCGCAGGTCCGCGCCGGGCCGGACCAGCCCCCGGACCTCCGTGCCGGTTTGGACCACGGCCCGCGCCACGGCGGACCCGACAAACCCCGTGACCCCTGTGACCAAGGCTTTCATGATGAAAAAATGAGCGAAACGGATGCGAATGAAGAGGATCGGGGCGTCACGGGCTGCGATGCGAAACCATCAAGATGACGTTTAGATGCTATTTGGATCTATTTATGATCTATATATATTCTATTTTAGTGCCTTTTGGATCTTTTCATGACACTTTTGGAGACATTGAATCGTCAGTTTTTGCGGTCCACGATATACCCGGCAATCCCGCGCAACGGGTCCGCCTTTCCGTCAAACCCGTCGAGCCGTGCGATGGCGCGGGCGGCGCAGTCCTGCGCGAGCCGTTGCGCGCCCTCCAGCCCGTAAATCGCGGGATACGTCTGCTTGCCCCGTTCATCGTCCGTCCCGGCATCTTTTCCCAACTCCTCCCGCGTGCCCGTCACGTTCAACACGTCATCCGCAATTTGGAACGCCAACCCGATATCCTCGGCATACCCGGTCAGGTGCTCGAACTGCGTCATCCCGGCGCCGGAGAGAAGCGCCCCGACCCGCACCGCGGCGCGAATCAGCTTGCCCGTTTTGTGCACGTGAATCTGTTGCAATTCCGCCAGGTCCACCTGCCGGTTCTCAGCCTGAATATCCAGCACCTGGCCTCCCACCATGCCCCCGTGCCCGGCCCCCAGCGCCAGCTCCGCGACAATCTGCACCTGACACTGCGGGTCCAGGTCCGTCACGAGATCGGCCCGGCTGCACCATTCAAACGCCATGGCGTGCAACCCGTCGCCCGCCAGAATCGCCATGGCTTCGCCATAGACTTTATGGTTCGTGGGACGCCCGCGGCGAAAGTCATCGTTATCCATCGACGGTAAATCGTCATGGATCAGCGAATACGTATGGATGAACTCGAATGCGCAGGCCACGGGCAACAGCGACGCCGGGCACGGCCCGATCGCCTCCGCCGTGGCAATCGTGAGGATGGGCCGGACCCGTTTGCCCCCGGCCAACAGGCTGTACCGGATCGCCTCGTGCAGGATCGCCGGCGGCGTCCGCGGATCGGGCAGATGGGCCTCCAGATACCGGTCGACCACGTTCCGTTTATCTTCGAGGTAGGTCTTGATATCCAGGGCCATGCAGCGCCTTTCTTCTTGCATCATTCCCGTTTTTCTCTTTCTGTCATTTCCGCGAAAGCAGGAATCCAGAGTCCGTATCATAGCGAACGGAGGGAAAAGAGAAAAGCCCTGGATCTCCGATTGCAAATGTCGAGGATGACCGATTAGTTGTAGCGGCGGCATCTCATGCCGCCATGGACCGGCGCCTTCGGGCGTGGCTGCGACCCAGGCCCGAAGATTCTACATGGGGGCGAGGACTGTCTGAGCGAAGCGAGTTCCGCAGCCCAAGCAATCGGGACTGGGGCAAAGGCACCCCCTGGGGCCACGCCCGGGCGCCAATGGTTTTGGGTCCTTTTGCCGAAACAAAAGGACCTCGTCGTGTGGGGACGAAACCCCGCATGAAAGAACACGACATTTGTAATTCCCTCGATCCTCCGGCTATACTTCGCGGCCATGAGTATCCGGAATCGCGCGGGCCAATGGGAACCTCTGCTCCTGGGCATCGAGCCCGAGCACTGCGGGGTATGTAATCAGGTCCTGTATCGCAACACCACCATGCTCAAAGGGGGCTGGGAACGCTGTTCCGTGTGCAACCGGTTCGTCCACTATGCCTGTCTCGTCAGCGGCAAGGTGCAATTCCTCAAACGACGGCCCCGCGTGTGTCTCAATTGCGAGCACACGCTCGCAAAATCCGCACAATAGACATAGACCTCCACAGCGGTGAACCCCATTCCGGACGCACGAGCCACAGGATTCGGGAAACTGCCCATCTCGGCGATCGTCAACCTCGTGCTGGCCGTGCTCCTGTCGGCCTGGAGCGGGTTCTTCACCATGGACTTCCTGCTCAGCGGGATCTATACGTGGCCCCGGTCGAGTCGCGTGGTGACCCTCACCTGCGCGGTCATCATCCTGGTCTACGAATTCATCTACAAAGAGCATCAAACCCGCCATGCGGCCGTCACGGGCATCGCCCCGCTGCACATGGTCGTGTATGCGTGCATGATTCCCTACATGCTGGGCACGCTGGCCCTGCTGGCCCTCATCAATCGCGGTTGAAACAGCACGGGCTTCATTCTCGTTCTGTCATCCTTGCTTTCCCCTTCTGTCTTTCCTGCGGAAGCAGGAATCCAGGGTTTTTCTCGTCCACCCCTCCAGTCGTGCAGCCCCACCTGGAACGAAAACCCCCTGGATCCTCGATTAAAAATAGCCTGTCCCTGACGTTCTTAATCAGGGATCGAGGATAACAGATTGGAGAGAGGCGTCCCATTTTCATCCCTTGGGGTGCAGGCGTCAGCCTGCATGAGGGATTCCCTATTAACCCGAGCGATTGATCAACCATTGCACCAACAATCGCGTGCCAATGGCCGTCGGTCCTTTGCTGATATACGGACGCTCGGATGAACTCCAATCGGTGCTGGCAATGTCGAGATGCACCCAGGGACAATCGTCAACAAACTTGCTCAAAAACATGCCGGCCGTAATCATGCCGCCTCCACGCCCACCGATATTGCGCATGTCCGCCACGTCGCTTTTGAGTTGTTCGAAATATTCTTCCCAGAGCGGCATCTCCCACACGCGTTCCCCGGCTTGTTCCCCGGCTTTCTTTAAATCGGCCTTGAGCGCGTCATCATTCCCGAGCATCCCGATCGCAAACTGACCCAGGGCCACGATGCATGCACCGGTTAACGTGGCAACATCGACGATACACTGTGGGTTGAACCGGGCGGCATAGGCCAGCCCATCGGCCAGAACCAGCCGGCCCTCGGCGTCGGTATTTTGGACCTCCACGGTTTTGCCGTTGAGCATGCGCAGGATATCCCCCGGCTTCGTGGCTCGCCCGCCCGGCATGTTTTCCGTGGCCGGCAGGATGCCCACGACGTTGACGCGCAGACGCAATTGCGCCGCAGCCCTGACCGCGCCCAACACTTCGGCCCCACCCGTCATGTCCGCCTTCATCTGTTCCATGTTTTCCGAAGGCTTCAGGGAAATGCCACCGGAATCGAAGGTAATCGTTTTCCCGACCAGCACCACGGGCCGGTCTTTCTTCCTGCCCCCCGCATATTCCAGGACGATGAATTTCGGCGGCTCCTGGCTTCCCCGTGCGACGCCCAGCATCCCGCCCATTCCCAATTTCTCCTGGTCCTTGCTCTCCAGCACCGTCAATGTGATGCCAAAGTCTTCGGCTATGCTTTGCGCTTCCTGCGCCACGCGAGAGGGCGTCATGACGTTGGCCGGGTGATTGCACAGGTCACGGGCGAACGACGTGGCGTGGGCACTGGCCTCTCCGCGCCGGACTCCCGTTTTCATGCCACTCACTTGATTCGCGCGGTTCGCCAGCAGGGTCATGGTCCGAATCTCTTTAGACGGTTCCTCATTCTCAGACCGATAGTGGGTGAACCGGTACCCTCCGAGCATGGCTCCTTCCACCATCGCTTGGGCAATGTCAGATGCAGGTGCCTTTACCGTATCGGTTGCGAACACCGGCGCGGAAAACGTTTCCGCCCCGGTCTGCCGAACCTTTTTGAACGCCGTGCCCATGGCTTGTCGAACGCGGTCCAAGGTCACGTCTTTCTTCTTCCCCAACCCCAGCCACAGAATTCGCTTGGCCGGAAGAGTTTTTCGCGTATGAATCAACGCCGACTCTTGATTCTTGCCTGAAAACTCTCCATTGCTTCTCAACTCCCGGAGTTGCCCGCCCAACGCGTCATCCAATGCCTGATGGGCCTTGGGCAACGTGTTCTCGTCTTCATAACCACTGATCACGAGCACGTCCGTGGCTCCCTGGGCAAGATGCCCTTCCTTGACCTGACACTTCATACGACTCTCCTCTCCCTCCTGAATGAAGATAACACTATCCTGAGAAGTTTGGTGCGCCTCTCCCTTATCTCTTCCAACTCAGGGGATCATTGAACACCACCAGCAGCAGCTAGACCCCTCTCATGTCGGGATCCCATATGAACTTATGCAATTGAACCTGCAAGCGCACGGGCAACCGGTCCTGAAGAATCCATTCCGCCAACGGTCGCAGGACGGGATGCCGTTCATCGTTCCCTTCTAGTCCAAATACCGGACTGAACAACACGGGGCACGTCTCCGTGAGTCGATACCGCTTGACCACGTCAACGGCCCACTCGTAATCGCGGCGGTCGCCGATGATGAATTTCACCTGATCTTTGTGACGAATGCACTGGAGATTGTCCCAGCGCATCCGGTCGTCCATCTCACTGCCGGGACATTTGACATCCAGAATGATGCTCGCCCGGGAATCCACCGGCGCGATGTCGAGGGCCCCACTCGTTTCGATCAACACGTCAAAGCGTTCCTCACATAAACGCGTAATCAGCTCAAACGCCGCCGCTTGAGCCAGCGGCTCCCCACCCGTGACTTCGACCAACGGACAGCCGTACCCTTTGACCTGATCCACGACGGCCTCCAGACTCATGTCGGTGCCTCCGTCAAACGCATAGGCCGTATCGCACCACGTGCACCGGAGCGGACAGCCCGTTAAGCGGACGAACACACACGGTTCTCCCGCGCGGGTGGATTCCCCTTGAATACTATGAAAAATTTCCGTGACGCGCAGGGAAGCGGGTGGGGCGTTCGCGCGTCTTCCCTCTCCCTCGGGGAGAGGGTCAGGGTGAGGGGTCGGTCTCACCGATGAAGCTTTCATACGTTGAGGTCTCGCTCCATCACGAGGAGATGAGGCTGCGTGGCGGACAGCAACGGAGAGGCCGCGTCGTCATGGCTTCAGCACGTTCTGCATGACTTCGCGTCGGTCGTTACGCCCAAAGGGTCGTGGGCCACCGGTGCCGCCGTGCAATCCTCGCCATCCCGCGAATGGGATTGACCACGAGGGGATGCCCCACGGACTCCAGGGCCTGAATGTCGCCCGGGCTGTCGCCATACGCGTAACTTTGGGCAAGATCCACCCCGTGACTGTCCGCGAACGTCTGGAGCAGCCGCCGTTTGCCTTCACCGTACGGGTAGGGTGAAAGGACCCGACACGTGTAGCCGTCCTCATTGGTTTCCAATTGGGCCGCGAGGACGTTCGGCACGTCCAGATAATGCGCCAGAGGTTTGATCAGAAACTCCGGCGTGCCGCTGACTAGGGCCACCTGATGGCCGGCTTGTTGATGCTGGGCCAAGGCCGCGGTGCCTTGCAGGGACAGTCGGGGACAGATCTCCGAGCGTACAAACCATTTCGCCAGGGGCTCGACCCCTTCCGGTCGTTTATTGGTCAGGTAAATCTTTCGTTCCCGCAGCGGCCTCAGGGAAAGCTCGAGAATATTGAAGAGTAAATACAGGGCGCTGTCGATCAACACGCGATTGGATAACAAGCCGGTTTTCCATAGGTACCGAACAAAATGAATTTCAATGGATTGCCCGGGGATTAGGGTATTATCGACGTCAAAAAATGCCGCAATTTTGCTGGGGGGAGCACTCTCGGGAGTCGTGTGGTGAGAAGAATCAGACATGAACAATGTTGGCGCCATCACCAGTGGAATCAATCAATTGTACCGAAGGTTCCATTGATTGACAAGCATTTGAACCCCTACCTATAATCCTGTCATGCCGAAGTGGTGGAACTGGTAGACACGCACGTTTGAGGGGCGTGTGGGGCAACCCATCCGGGTTCGAGTCCCGGCTTCGGCACCATAAGCTTGACAAGCGATAAGCGGTATTACCCACTAGAGGCAACACCATCGACAATAGGCGTAAAGGCGGGACTCGAACAGGGGGTTTTGAAGGGGGTGTTCCCCCTTCATGGGGTGACCGAGCCGCAGGCGAGGCACGAGGGGGCGTGGCCCCCTAGTGGGAGCATGAGCGGGCTTCAGCTCATGCGACTTCGAGTCACCGGCTTCGGCACCATCCCGAACTGAGATATGGAGAAAATGATCATGCACATACGCAAACTGCCGCTTATCCTCGGTGTCGTCATGACCCTGGGGGCATGTGTGGCGCCCCCTGAACCAGTAACCCAGCGCAATTCCCAGCTTACACAGGGAAACGTCCAGATGAACCTGATCGTCGGTCAGACAACGAAAGCCCAGGTCTTGGAACATTTCGGAGCGCCGAACATCACTACCCGTGACGGAGCGGAACGCGAAGTCTGGACGTACCAACGAGCGGCGCAGGTCTCTCAATCCTCAAGCCAATCGGGCTATTGGACGATTATTCTCGCCGGCCAAAATTCACGTTCATCAGGGTTCGAAAGCAGTTCGAGCATGATTACCCTGATCATCAAATTCGATCAAAACGACGTCGTGAGTGATTTTCGAAGCCGGACATCCAAGTTCTAATTGACAGAACTCCGACCACATCGCCATCGACCACGCTGATACATTCGCAGGAGGACCACGTGAACGTGTTTTTGACCAACGTATGGCTCATGCTGACCGCCGTCGGTCTCACCCTTGCCGGATGCGCAGTCCAACAACAGAAACCTCCCATGACCCCGCTGGAAATTCAAAGCATCCAGACACGGGAATTTGAATCTCCCAAGAAGATCGTGTTCGCCAGCGTCGTCTCGGTCTTTCAGGATTTGGGGTACACGATCAAAAACGCAGACCTGAACACCGGATTCATCAATGCGGAAAGTGCGTCGCAGAACACGTCGATCGGCCCGGAAGCGGAAATCTTCATCGGCGTCATAGGGGGTGTCTTAGGGGGGCAACCAACTACAACGACTCAGAGCGTTGAACAGACGGTCGCGACCGCGTTCATAGAAGAAATCGGGAACAGGGCGCGGGTGCGATTGAATTTTGTGGTGACGAGACAATCGTCCTCAACACACGGCCAGAACAGCCGAAGAGACACCCCGATTCTGGACGTCAGGATTTACACCAACGCCTTCGAAAGAATCGAGAACGCCATTTTTATCCGGTCTGGGGAATAGTTGTCGTCAGCCTGCTGCTGTCAACGAATGAGAGAACGTTGACGGTTCGCATCGCGCACCGGGACAAAGTGTCTCAAAAGCCGGTGTCGGTCGCCAATCAAGAAACCGATCGAGAAGAGCAATGTGTGATGTGAACGCCGTCGGGCGATCCGATGATTAACGTCGAGGTTCGGTTGACGAAGAGCCCGTTCTCCACGACGCCCGGTATGCGATTGAGACGCGCTTCGAACTGAACGGGATCCTCGATCGAGTCTACCAACAAATCGAGAATATAATGGCCTCCATCGGTCTCAAACACCGTTCCTTGTTTTTCCCTGAGCGTCGGAACGCCTCCCAACGCCTGAAGCTGTTTGGCGGACTGCGGCCAGCCGAACGGCGTCACTTCCACGGGAAGGGGCATGGGTTTGCCCAGCACCGGCACGCATTTCGTGTGATCAACCAGCACGATGAACGTGCGCGCCGCGGCGGCCACGATTTTTTCCCGCAGTAAGGCTCCCCCTCCACCTTTGATCAAATGAAAGTGGGGATCGACCTGATCCGCTCCATCCACCGCCACGTCCAAGGTCCACTCTGCCTGTTCCGGGAGAAGCGGAATCCGCAATTGCCTGGCCAATTCCGCGGTTTCACGAGACGTGGGCACACCGTGCACCCGTAGTCCGGCTTGCACGCGTTCGCCGAGGGCCAGAAGAAAATATTTCACGGTCGAGCCGGTCCCCAGGCCCACGCGCGCCCCGTCCTGGATGAAGTCCAGGGCGGCCTCGCCGGCCGAGCGTTTGCCGTTTTCCTGCGGATCGGGTGATGGTGGAGAAAGCGTCATGGATGGCTTACGAAGCCGCGTCCAGGCGTGCGGCCACGGACGCCGCGCCGAGCAGCGCGGCTTTATCGTTCGTGATGACGTGGACCGGAATCGATGACAGCAGCCGTTTGTACCGTCCTTTGCTGATGAACGCCTGCGAAAAACGTTGATCGCGGAGCTTGTCGATAATTTTGGGAGGGATTCCTCCGCCGAGATACACCCCGCCCCGCGCCAGTGTTTTCAGGGCGAAATTCCCGGCTTCCTCGGCCAGGACGGAGACGAACACGTCTAACGCCTGGACGCAAATATCAGGCTTGCCGGCAAGCCCGGCTTCGGCGATCAACGCCGCTGGGTCTCCGGTGGGAAGACGTTCGGCGAACCAGGTCGGCTCATTCTTCTTGGTGTCCCGAAGAAACTGATAGATGCCGTGCAGGCCGTTTCCCGATAACACCCGTTCGAAACTGACGTGCAGAAAACTCGTGCGCAGGTACCGGAGCAGGTCGATCTCGAGATCGGTCGTCGGAGCAAAGCTGGCATGCCCGCCTTCGGACGGCAAGGCGTGATACCGTTCCCCGTCCCAATACAGCACGGCCTCGCCCAGTCCGGTACCAGGGGCGATCAGGACTTTTGTGCCGTCTTCCTGCCGTTCGCCATGAACCACTTCGGTTTCTTCCGGCTCGAGGATCAGCACGCCGTAGGCCATGGCCTCGACGTCGTTCAGCAAGTGCACGCAGGAGGTGTTCAGGGTTTCGGTCAGGGCGTGCCCGTCGATGGTCCACGGGAGATTCGTGGCGCGGCAGCGGTTGTCCACGATGGGGCCGGCGACGCCGAAGCAGGCCGCGCGGAGAGGCATGGTCGGGGAAATCTGAGGAGCGTCTTCGTCAACGCCCGTGTCGTCAGCTTCTTCTCCATCGCCCTCGTCGGCAGAGGCCGGGGGCTGTAGGAATTCTTCGAGGACGTCCTCGAACGACTCGAAATCCGCATTCCAGAACTTCTCCTCCCGAATGGGGGCGACGCGTGTCTCCTGCCAGTCAAACAAGCCCAGATAGGTTTTGGTTCCGCCAATGTCTCCCGCTACAATCATGATGCTCCTTTTTTGTCATCCACGTGTTCACGACTTCGTTGCCTCCCTTCCACTCCATTATCCAGAGAGGTGAGGGGGCATGAGGCTTGCCCCGGCCCCTGTCCTCGACATTCTTAATCGGGGATCAATCCGGGGTAGCGGTTGTGTAGGCTGTAAAGACGAGTTTTGCAAGAGCCACCATAAAAGAAGCTGACGACCCTTTGCAACGAGCGTTGGCTGGGTCACGTGACGTCACGTTCCGCAGGATAAGCTCCATTCCGGGAAGCAGCGTATGAGCAACGTCACTTCGCGTCTTTCAGGGTCATCATGAGATCCATCGGACCCGTTGGGGGCTGAAATGCTCTCTTCCCGTGTTCCGGAAAATGGTGTCTGCAGATTCCCGTTTCGCGGGGATGTCCCGATTGTTTCCCCAAGGGAATTACGGAATTGGGCCTTTTGAAACGCGACGGTAGGTCTTTTGTTCTCTTGATTCGTTGGAAAATGCGGTGCTACGATCCAGAATTATGCGAAAAGATTGAAGTTTTTGATCCCCGATAAGATCCCCGATCAGAGCCTGTCCTCGACATCTTTAATCGGGGATCGGGGACATGCTCTTGCGAGGTCAAATCCTGATGGTCAGTGACCTTGATCTGTTTTTGGACTATCTCGCGAAATATTCGCCAATAGTCGTGTTTATTATCCTGGCGTTGGGATTTGGCGTGGTGACGCTCCTCCTGAGTTATCTCGTCCAACCGAAGTATCCCGAAGCTGAAAAACTCAGCGTCTATGAATGCGGCAGTGAGCCGTTTTCCGATTCTCGGATGCCGTTTCCCGTCCGGTATTACGTCATCGCGATGTTGTTCGTTATTTTCGATATCGAAGTCATTTTTCTCTATCCCTGGGCCGTCACCTTTGACCAACTCGGCGTGATCGGCCTCATTGAAATGATGATTTTCATCGGTCTGTTTGTCGTGGCCTACGTGTACGCGTGGAGAAAAGGCGCGTTGGAGTGGGATTAGCCCCAATGTCGGATTACGCTACGCTAATCCGACCTACGGCGCTGGCGAAGCGGTCGGTCGGCGGTGGCTTGGCGTAAGAGATGAACCCCCCTGGCCCCCCTTATCAGGGGGGATAGGGGCTCTGCCGTCCCCCTGATAAGGGGGATTGAGGGGGTTGTCTTACTGAGGCTCGGACAGGCACACAGGCCTGTCCCTACACCAAAGGCGTGGAACTGGAGCATATGTGGAGCCCCAATGTCTAATCCGACCTACTTGGTGAAAGGACGACGGAAAATGAGGTATCCATGGGGCTGATACAAATAGGGAAAAAGCACGAGAAGGACGGCGATATCGGGGTTATCACGCTGACTCTGGAAAAGGCCGCGAATTGGGCGCGGAAAGGATCGCTCTGGCCGATGACGTTCGGGTTGGCCTGTTGCGCGATTGAGATGATTGCCGCGGTCTCCTCCCGGTATGACGTGGACCGGTACGGGGCCGGCGTGTTTCGTGGTTCTCCTCGCCAATCCGATTTGATGATCGTGGCGGGTACGGTGTGTCGGCGTATGGCTCCGGTCATTCGAAAAATCTACGACCAGATGCCCGAACCCAAGTACGTCATTTCCATGGGGTCCTGCGCCACGTCCGGGAACATTTACGATAGTTACAGCGTGGTGCAAGGCGTGGACCGCTTCGTGCCGGTCGATATTTACGTGCCCGGGTGTCCCCCCACCCCCGAAGCCCTGTTCGACGGGATTTTGAAGCTTCAGGATCAGATTATGCAGAAGCGGGTCTTTACCAAACAGCCCGAACAGGTCAGGCCCCGGGACAAGGCCATCGGGTAATGCATCCTCTTGCCGAAACCATTCAAGCCCGATTTGCCGATGGGTTCCTGAGTGCCCATGAATGGCGGGGTGATCTGGCCGTGACGGTGAAGCGCGACGCCCTGCACGCGATCGGCCGGTTCCTGAAGGATGACCCGTCCATGGATTGCGATTACATCGTCCTCGTCAGTTCGGTGGATTGGCCGGACGAGGAGGAGCGCTTTGAAGTCGTCTATGAAGTCTATTCCATCCGCCATCGCCATCGCATCCGCGTGAAAACGCGGGTGCCGGAACACGACTGTTTCGTGGATTCGTTGACGGATATTTGGCCGGGCGCGGAGTTCATGGAGCGGGAAGTGTTCGACATGATGGGCATTCGTTTCAACAACCACCCGGACATGCGGCGGATTCTGATGCCGGACGACTTTCCCGAAGGCTATCCGCTACGAAAGGATTTTCCTCTGCAGGGCAAGGGCTGGCGCGATACGTTCGAGTTTCTGAATGAGGGTTCGGCCTCCTGACGAGCAGGAGACCCCTTTCGAGAGCAACCATGGCGCATTTAGAAGACCAACGCGAAACCATCTATAAAGTCGATCCGGCCCATCCGGAGACCAGGGATCTGCCGATCCTGCGGACCGAGGAACTGTTGTTGAACATGGGGCCGCAGCATCCCGCGACGCATGGGGTGCTGAAAGTGATCCTCGATCTGGAAGGGGAGCGGATTACCAAATCCACGGTGGTCATGGGCTTTCTCCATCGGGGAGTGGAAAAACTCGCCGAACACGGGACCTATCATCAATTTATTCCTCATACGGATCGTCTCGACTACGTCTGCGCGATGTATAACAACTTTGCCTATTGCCGGGCCGTCGAGAAATTGATGAACGTGACCGTGCCCGAGCGGGCGGAATATTTGCGCACCATCGTGGCGGAAATCCAACGGATTATCGGGCATCTGTTTTGGTTGGGGACGCAGGCGCTCGATATCGGGGCGATGACCGTGTTCTTCTACACGTTTCGTGACCGTGAGATTCTGCTTGACTGGTTCGATGAACTGTGCGGGGCGCGGCTGACCACCAGTTGGTATCGGATCGGCGGCGTGGAACGGGACTTGACCGCTTCGCTGGAGACCAAGATCCGGGACTTTCTGGCGTACTTTCCTCCCAAGATCGACGAATACGTGGTGTTCCTGGAAAAGAACCGTATCTGGCTGGCTCGGACCGTGGGCGTGGCGGTCATCTCGGCGGAGGACGCCTTGGGTTATGGGTTGAGCGGGCCGACGCTACGTGGGTCGGGCGTCGATTACGACTTGCGCAAATACGAGTCGTATGGCGCCTATCCCAAGTGCGAGTTCAGCGTGCCGGTCGGCAAAAACGGCGACACCTATGACCGGTATTGGATCCGCATTGAAGAAATGCGCGAGAGCATCAAGATCATTCGTCAATGCATGGACCAGATGCCGAAGGAAGGGCCGGTGATGGCCGACGTGCCCAGCGTCACCCTGCCGCCCAAGAACCGGGTGTTTACGAATCTCGAATCCATGATCCAGCAGTTCAAACTGTTTTCCCAGGGGTTCGATGCGCCGCCCGGAGAGATTTATTGCGGAACCGAAGCGCATAAAGGTGAGCTGGGGTTTTATATCGTGAGTACGGGGGGAGGGAACCCGTATCGCCTGAAGATCCGGTCTCCGTCCTTTATCCACATGGGGGCGTTTGATTTTATGGCTAAAGGGTACATGATCGCCGATGCGGTCACGATTTTCGGGTCGTACGACATCGTCATGGGAGAATGCGACAGGTAACAGCCTGTGGAGTTGGGGGCAATTGAAAAAACTTGATGAGCTCCTGAATGCAGGAGCGGGAGAGATAGATGGCACTCAAACCGGTCACGACACCCGATACTGAAGCCGCGACGATTTCTCTAAGTATCGACGGCGAAACCGTTACCGCGAAAGAAGGGGTTTCGCTATATGACGTGATTTCCAGCATGGGGAAAATCGTCCCGGCCATGTGTTATCACTATACGTTCGATCCCTTCGGTTCCTGCGGCATGTGTCTGGTGCTGCAGGAAGGAAAGAAGTCGCCGGTGCGTTCCTGCACCGCCAAGGCCACCGAAGGGATGGTGATCCGTACGGATGGGGACGATCTGTTCGCGGCGCGGAAAAAAGCCGTTGAAAAACACCTCTCCGTGCATCCCCTGGATTGTCCGGTCTGCGACGCGGACGGGCATTGCGAGCTGCAGGACATGGCCTTCGAGCACCAGGTCACCGACCTGGCCAACGCCAAACAGAAACATATTCCGGAGGATACGCGCAGCCTGGTGCTCGACTTCAATATGAACCGCTGCATTGCGTGCGGGGAATGCATCAATATCTGCAAGGACGTCCAGCGCATCGACGCCTTGCAGTTCATGAAAAAGGGCGGGTTTACGCAGGTCGTGGCGAAGGGCGATCACGCCCTGGACTGCGAATTTTGCGGCGATTGCCTCGCGGTCTGTCCCGTGGGAGCGATCACCAACAAATTTTCGAAATACGTGTATAAGCCCTGGCAGCTCCGGAAAACCACAACCACCTGCAATTACTGCGGCGACGGCTGTCAAATGTACGTGGAAACCAAGGATACGGAAGTCGTGCGGGTGACCTCTCCCTTGTCCTGGAAAAATAAATGGGGCGACCGGGTGGATACGATCAACGGTCATAGTGGGCTCTGCGTGCGTGGGCGGTTCGGCTTCCAGTTTATCGACAGTAAAGATCGACTGAAGGAGCCGCTCATTCGCAAAGAGACGGGTCTGGTCCCCACGCCGTGGATTGAAGCCCTGGACACGACCGCCGAGCGGCTGGCGCACGTCAAGAGTCGATACGGGTCTGAAGCCATCGCGGGCCTGATGACGGCGCGGTGCACGAATGAAGAACTCTACGTCTTCCAGCGATTCATGCGGACCGTGCTCGGAACGAACAATCTCGACAGCAGCGCGCGGTACGGTCATATGAATTTCGTGCGGGCGGTTCATCACGCCCTCGGAATCAACCGTATGATGAACACGTCGGCGGACATTACGAAAGCCAAGGCCATCCTGGTGGTGGGGGCGAACGTGACGGAAACGAATCCCGTGGCCAGCCTGCGGGTGAAGGCCGCGATCGGCACCTATAAGGCATCGGCCATCGTGGTGGATTCCATGCAAACGAACCTGGCCAAGTTGGCGTCGCATCCGGCAATGGTCAAACCGGGAACGGAGGGAACATTCGTCAAGGGATTGGTCAAATCGGTCCTGGAGCAGGATCTCATCGATCCGGACCTCGCCTCTCAGGATCCTCAGGCGTTGGCTGCTTTGAAAGCCGCGGCCCATACTATTTCGCTCGAGACCGTGGCCGAGGAAACGGGAGTCCCGGTCGAGATGATACAGGAGGCTGCCAGGGTGTTTGCGGAAGCCCCGCGCTCCGTCATCGTGTGTGGAGAAGGAATCCTGCGCCAGCACGACGGCTATGACCATACGTTATCCCTGATCGATTTGGCTTGGGTGACGGGAAAATTGAACAAGCCCGGGTGTGGAATCAACACGTTCGCCGAAGAGGGGAACGAGCAGGGTGCCGTGGATATGGGAGTCGCCCCCGAATTCCTCCCGGGACCCGAGGCTTATGAGCAGGCCACGGCACGGCAGAAATTTTCCGAAGCGTGGGGCTCGACGTTGCCGGACGCACAGGCCGGCAAATCCCTCGTCGAAATTTTGGAGGATTGCCGCACCGGCAAGATCAAAGCCCTCTACGTGGTAGGGGAAAATCCGTTGGCCACGCTTCCGAAATCATTCGGCGTGGAGGAGGCCCTGAGCCAATTGGAATTGTTGATCTGTCAGGATCCCTTCATGACGGAGACGGCGCAGCATGCGCACGTGGTGTTCCCGGCGTGTACGTTTGCGGAAAAAGACGGCACCGTCACCAACCAGGAGGGGATGGTCCAATTCGTCAGGCCGGCGTTGGACCCGTTGGGTGAGAGCGCGTTGGATTGGCACATCATGGTGGGACTGGCCAACGGCATGGGGCATGCGCTTCCCTATGAAACGACGCAGGACATTCAAGCGGAAATTCGAAGGCTGCTCCCCGGCTACTATAACCTCGGTCAACCCCGGCCCGTCGCCCCGGATCCCACGGCGTATCTTCGGAACGGCTATGCGGAGTCGGTGGATGCCCGGTATGGCGTACGTGGTCGCACGCAAGAGTCAGGCCGGCCCTATGGATTGAAATTGATCCAGCTCATTTATCATTCGGGGAAATTGTCCACGAAAGCTTCCGGGTTGATGGATATTTCGCCGAACACCGGCGCGTTACGCATGTCCCTGGAAGAATGCGAACGGTTGGGCATCGCCGAAGGCGGGCGCGTTCGCGTGACTTCGGATCAGGGAAGCCTGGAGTTGGGAGTGCAAGCAGACGTCAACATGTTGCCGGGAACCTGCGCGTTTCCTGAACATTTCAATGATCCTCCGGTCAAGGATCTGGTCCGGGTCGTCGTGGACCCCGTGACGCGCGTTCCCTATTTCAAATCCACGCAGGTGACGATCGAAAAACTGTAGGAGATCTATGGATACTCCAGCTCAAACGAAAAGATTCCTGGACGCGGTCCTGTTCCGCGAAATCTGGAAGGCGATGAAGGTCACGTTCAAGCACATGCTTCATCGTCCGATGACTTTCCAGTATCCCCGTGAAAAGCGGACGATCCCCGACGCGCATCGCGGAGCCTTGGGCTTGTTGCGGTACGACAACGGGCAGGAACGGTGTGTCGGGTGCGACCTCTGCGAGGTAGCCTGTCCGTCCCGGTGCATCAAGGTCATCAGTGAGGAGGACAAGTCCCTGCCGCTGCAACGGTATGCGAGCGAGTTTTACATCGATATCACCAAATGCGTGTTTTGCGGATATTGCGTGGAGGCCTGCCCGGTCAATGCGTTGGCCATGACGAAGATGTACGAGTATTCGACCCATGATAAACGGACCCTCCTGTTCGACAAAGAGCGACTCTACGACATCGGTGAACAGCATCTGGAAGACGCGAAAAAATATCTCTATGCCCATAATCAGGAAGACGATGACGAGGAGAGTCGCGCCTACCGGTACCACTTCCCGCAACCCATAGGAAAAACCGAGGCTCCCGACTCGTAGTCTTTCACGATGATCTATTTATTGTTCGGGTACTTTGCGACCGTGAGTATCCTGTCCGGTATTTTCACGATCGCCCTGAAGAATCCTGTCCATTGCGGCCTGAGCCTGCTGTCGTTGCTCCTGCACGTGGCCGGGCTTTTCGTGTTACTCAACGCCGAGTTTCTGTTTGCCGTGCAGATCATCGTCTACGCCGGGGCCATCCTCGTGCTCTATCTCTTCGTCCTGATGTTGCTCAACCTGAAAACCGAAGAACAGTATCTGCATAAAAAATATCCTTTCTTCCTGTTCGCCGGCGTCGCGATTCTCGGCGAATTGCTCATTCTGGTGTTTCAAACCCCCTACGGCGGGGCCAAAGGGGTCGCGACCCCGGAGGTCGTGTTGCAGACCAGGCCCAGTCACGCCGTGGGCATCACCATGTTCAGCGACTATTTGTTGTTGTTCGAAATTGTGGGAGTCTTTCTCTTAGGCGCCATTATCGGGGCGATCGTCTTGGCCAAAACCCCGACTGCCCCGACTGCCGGGGCTGACGGGTAAGCGGTACGTGATGATTCCTTTGTCGGCATACGTGGGGTTGAGTTTCATCCTGTTCATGACGGGCCTGTTGGGCGTCCTGATCCGCCGGAATTTCATCATTGTCCTGATGTCGGTCGAAATCATGTTGAATGCGGCGAATATCAATCTTGTGGCGTTCTCCCATTACCTCTCGTCGATGGCCGGCCAAATGGCGGCGTTGTTCGTGATCGCGATCGCGGCCGGGGAGGCCGCCGTGGGCCTGGCGATCATTATCGTGGTGTTCCGTGGAAAAATTGCGACGAACGTCGACCAGATTAATCTGTTGAAGTGGTAACGTGTCCGATCTTCTCGTCATTCTGATCCCGGTCTTCCCTCTCATTGCGGTGCTGGTGAACGGCCTGCTCGGTCATCGCTATGCCGTTGACCTGGCCGGTCGTATTGCGGTCGGGTCCGTCGGGCTTTCATTTCTGTGTGCCGTCGCGGTGGTCGCCGGAGTGCTTGCCGATCCCACGCCCCGCGAAGTCATTGCCTATTCGTGGATTTTCGGGGGCGATCTGCACGTCAATTTCGGATTTCTGATCGATCCGCTGACTGCCGTGATGTTGATGGTGGTGACGGGGGTCGGGTTTCTGATTCACGTCTATTCCATCGGGTACATGCATGGCGAAGACGGGTTTACCCGCTTCTTCGTGTACATGAATCTGTTCATGGTCTCCATGCTGTTGCTCGTCATGGGGAACAATTTCCTGGTGCTCTTCATCGGATGGGAAGGGGTCGGCCTCTGCTCCTATCTTTTGATCGGGTACTACTTTAACAAGGTCTCCGCGGCCAAGGCCGCCACCAAGGCGTTTGTGGTCAACCGGATCGGCGACGCCGGGTTCCTGCTGGCGATCTTCTTGGTCTTCGTCAATTTCAAGACCCTGGATTACTTGAAGGTCTTCGAAAACGCGAACCAGCTCTCCGTCGAAATGGCCACGGTCATTACGCTGTGCCTGTTGGTGGGCGCGATTGGAAAGTCCGCCCAAATTCCGTTGTATACGTGGCTGCCCGACGCCATGGAAGGCCCGACGCCGGTGAGCGCGTTGATCCACGCCGCGACGATGGTCACGGCCGGGGTGTACATGGTGGTGCGCACTCACGTGTTATACGACATGGCTCCCGTGTCCATGGCGACGGTGGGGATCATCGGCGGCCTGACCGCGTTGTTTGCCGCCACGATCGGGCTGGTGCAAAACGACATCAAACGGGTGCTGGCCTATTCGACCGTCAGTCAATTGGGGTACATGTTTCTGGCCTGTGGGGTCGGGGCGTACATGGCCGCCATTTTCCATCTCGTGACCCACGCGTTTTTCAAGGCGCTCCTGTTCCTGTCCGCGGGCGCGGTGATCCATTCGCTCGAAGGGGAACAGGACATCCGAAAGATGGGCGGGCTTTCCAAGAAAATTCCCGTGACGCACGCCGTGTTTCTCATCGGCACGCTGGCCATTGCCGGTATTCCTCCGTTGGCGGGGTTCTGGAGCAAAGACGAAATCATGGCCCATGCCTTTGTGCATCACTATTACGTGCTGTATTCCTTTGCGGCGGTCGGGGCGTTCCTGACGTCGTTTTACATGTTCCGTCTCACCTATGTAACGTTCTACGGGCAGTCCCGGGTCGATCCGAAGGTGGAACATCATATTCATGAGTCTCCGCCGGTCATGACCGTGCCGCTGATGATCCTGGCCGGGCTCTCCGTGCTGGGCGGGTTCCTGGGTGTGCCGCCGGAACATGGCTGGTTCCATGGCTTTTTGGAATCCGTGGCCGCGCCCGTGGACGTGGTGACGCATGACGTAGCCATGGGGACTATCATCGGATTGATGGCGGTGGCCATCGGGATCGCGTTGAGTGGTTGGGGATTGGCGCACTACCTGTACGCGATCAAACCGGGGACCGCGGATAACTGGTCGGCGCGGTATGCCGGGGCGTATCGGACTCTGTTGAACAAATACTACGTGGACGAACTGTACGACGCCGTTTTCGTCGAGCCCTGTAAACGGCTTGCCCGGCTATGGGATTGGATCGATCAACACGTGATCGATCGCTTCATCAGGGGGATCGGGCACGGGGCCGACATCAGTGCGGCCGGAGCGACCTGGACCGAGAAACACATCATATACGGGGGGATTAACGTGATCGGGTACGCCAATCATCTGGCGGCCTGGTCATGGCGGAAATTGCAGACCGGGTTGGTCAACCATTACGCCGCCGTCATCGTCATCGGCCTTTTTCTTGTGACGCATTTTCTGCTGGTGTGGTTGACCGGAAGTTCTCTGTTGTAGGGTTGAGTGATGCTTGAAGAACTGGAATTTGGATTCCCGATTTTGTCGATACTGCTCTTTCTCCCGCTTCTCGGGGCGATCGGGTTGTGGACGCAACGGGATACCGACCTGATCAAAAAGTCCGCGCTGGGCGTCGCGCTTCTCGAGTTGGGCCTCGCCGTCCTGGTGTTGCTCCGGTTCATACCGGAATCCGCGGCTATGCAATTCAGCGAACAGGTGAATTGGATTCCGGCGCTCGGCATTTCCTATCACCTCGCCGTGGACGGCATCAGCGTCCTGTTCGTCGGCCTCTCGGCCTTCATCACGGTCCTGATCATTCTCTATTCCTGGGATGCCGTTCAGGACAGGCCCAAAGCGTACTTCATGAGTATCCTCGCGTTGGAAACGACGATTATGGGGATTTTCGTTTCCATCGACCTGATCCTCTTCTTCGTGTTCTGGGAACTCATGCTCGTGCCCAGCTATTTCCTGATTAAACTGTGGGGTGTGGGCGAGGAGAAAGAATACGCCGCGCTCAAGTACGTGTTGTACACCCTGTTGGGCAGCGTGTTCATGTTGGTCGGTTTCGCCCTGTTGAGTCTGAATTACCACGAGGTCACGAACACCTACAGTTTCGACTTGTTGGACCTGTTGCAGGTGCCCGTTCCGGTCGGGGATCAGATTTTGATCTTTTGGCTCATCTTCATGGGATTGGCCTTCAAGGCTCCGGTCTTTCCGTTCCACACGTGGTTGCCGGATGCGCTCGTACAAGGGCCCATCGGCATGTCCGTGGTGTTGGCGGGCGTCAAGTTGGGAACCTACGGGTTCCTGCGGTTCAGCTTCCCGTTGCTGCCGGAAGCCTCGACCAACGCCACCGTGGTGGCGATCGTCATGGGTTTGGCTTTGGCCGCCATCGTCTGGGGCGCGATCATCGCCATTATGCAAGCGGACTTCAGGCGCCTGCTCGTCTTCAGCAGCATCAGTCACTTGGGGTTCGTCGTATTGGGCTTGTTTGCCTTGAACTTCCAGGGTCTCCAAGGCAGCCTGCTGCAAATGATCAATCTGGGCTTTACGACCGCGGGGCTCTTTTTCCTGGCCGGGTTTCTCTATGACCGGCTCGGCAATACGCTCCTCGAAAATTGCGGAGGCATTGCCTCGAAGATGCCCCTCTTGGCCACGTTCTTCCTGATCATCGGGATGGCCTCGATAGGATTGCCCGGAACGAATGGCTTTATCGGCGAATTTCTGATCCTGCTGGGCGCGTTTCAGGCGCATTGGGTGTATGGGGTCGTCGCCGTCTCCGGGGTGATCTTCGCCGCCGCCTATTTCCTGTGGTACTACGAGCGGGCGATTTTCGGACCCATCGGCGAGCGAGTCCCGCAGGTACTCAAGGACCTGACTCGACGCGAATCGTTCATTGCCGTGTCCCTGTGCGTGATGATTTTCTGGATCGGGTTGTACCCCTCACCTTTCTTGCGAATGGTCAACGGATCGCTGCAGGCCGTGATGGACCGGTTGGACCGCGGGTCGCTCGCGAGCGTTGAGCGGGACCGGACGCTGCTGTCTCATGCCTTGGCCCCTGAGCCCGGAGGGAAGGACTGAGCGATGGGTCAATTGGCTTTACTGGCAACCCTGTTTGCCCCGTTCCTCGGGGCCATCGCGTTGCTGTTTGTTCCCAATCGCGAGCCGCTGCTGGTGCGGGCCGTGGCCGCGACCTCCGCCGGGACGGCGCTGCTCGCCTCGCTGTACGTCTTCATGGCCTATGATCCCGACCAGGGCGGCTTCCAATTCATCACCAAGTGGGCGTGGTCCGAGGAACTGGGCATCGGATTTCACATCGGGGTGGATGGAATCGGGGCCCCGTTGGTCTTTGCCTCGGCCATCCTGCTGTTCGCGGGCATCTTCATTTCGTGGCACATCAAGGATCGCACCAAGGAGTTTTACATCTTTCTGTTGATCCTGGCAGCGGCGACCATCGGGGTCTTCATGTCGCTGGACCTGTTCTTCCTCTACTTCTTTTATGAAATGTCGGTGTTGCCCATGTACGTGTTGCTGGGCGTGTGGGGGAGTCATACCAAAGGTTATTTGAGCATGACCGATTCCGAAGGCCAAAAGCTCCGTGATTCGGTCGGGTTCATCCTGAACTTCGGGGCGAACAGCAAGGAATACGCCGCGATGAAGCTCACGCTGTTCCTCTCGGCGGGAGCGGTGTTCGCGTTGATGGGCATCCTGCTGATTTACCATTTCTCGCCCGTCCAGACGTTCGACATTCTGGTGCTGCGGGAAGTGGCCGATTTTGACGGCACGCTCGCCATAATTATTTGGCTGTTGGTCTTTTTCGGCTTTGCGTCCATTGCGCCGATCTGGCCGTTGCATTCCTGGTCTCCAGTCGGCCACGCCGCGGCTCCGGCCGCGACCAGCATGTTGCACGCCGGCGTGCTCATGAAACTCGGCCATTTCTCCATCATCCGCGTGGCGTATGAAATCCTTCCCGAAACCACGCGGGAACTCATGCCCATCGCCGCGGTGTTGTGCGTGTTCAGCATCATCTACGGCGGGTTCGTCGCGTATTTCGCCAAGGACACGAAGTACGTCATCGGCTATTCCAGTTCCAGTCACATGGGCTACGTGTTCTTGGGCATGGCCGCCTTGGATTACATCAGCCTGACCGGCGCGGTGATATACATGTTCGCGCACGCCCTGGCCACGGGCATGCTCTTCGCCATGGCGGGCTGGGTCTATGATCAGACCCATACACGGGACATTCCGTCCCTGGGAGGACTGGTCAAGAACATGCCGTTCCTGGCCGGGGCCTTTGTCATCGCCTGTATGGCATCGGTCGGGATGCCCGGCACCGTGAACTTCATCGCCGAAATCATGATTATCGTCGGCGCATGGGAGAAATATCCGTTCCAGGTGGTGGTGGCCGTGCTGGGGATCGTGTTGACCATGGCCTATCTCTTTAAAATGATGCGCGGGTTGTTCTATGGGAACATGTCGCCCGAATATGCGGATGCCCGTGACACGTCGCAATGGGTGGATCGCCTCCCGCTGCTCGTGATGATCGGGTGCAGCATCTTCTTCGGCATCTTCCCCATGCACTTCTACAACGTCGTGCGCTCGACGGTCGTGCCGATGTTGGATCGAATCAACCAGGTGGCTCCGGTGGTCACCCAAAATACCACGGGGCTGTTGCCGTAACCCGTCATGACTTTCGACCTTACCCTATCAAGTGCGGACCTCCTCCTCCTGGCGCCCGAGATTTTCCTCACCATCTGGTTGTGCGTGGTGTTGGCCGTTGACTTTACCTTTAGACAGATCGACCACGAAAAACTGGCCTACTTGAGCGTGGGGGGCGTCGTCGCCACGCTGATCAACCTGATCTGGTTCGATTACACCGGCGTCCAGGGCGCATTGTTCAAAGACATGTTTGTCCTGGATGGGGTGGCGATCTTCTTCAAGATTTTCGTGTTGATCGCCACGGCGATGGTCCTGCTGGCTTCGATCGACTACGTCAAATCGTTCAAGTTTTTCAGGGGCGAATATTATTTCCTGGTCATGATGTCGGCCCTGGGCATGATGTTCATGGCTTCGGCCCAGGACCTGCTCTCCGTATTCGTCACGTTGGAATTCTCCACCTTCGGCTTTTACGTGCTGGTGGCCTATCTGCGCGAAGATCAGAAATCCAGCGAAGCGGGGCTCAAGTTCTTCATCCTGGGCGTGTTCGCCGCGGGGTTGCTCGCGTATGGAATCAGTCTCGTCTATGGCGAAACGGGAACGCTGATATTTTCCGAAATGGTGTCGGTGCCCGGCAGCTATGGGCTGGCCATCGGCTTCATCATGATCTTCGCCGCCCTGGGCTTTAAAATCGGGGCCGTCCCGTTTCACTCCTGGATTCCCGATACCTACCAGGGGGCCCCCACGCCGGTCACCGCCTTTCTGTCGATCGCGCCCAAAGGTGCGGCGTTAGCCATTCTCATCAGAATGTTCTACGTCGCGCTCGCGACGTTTAAACCCGCGTGGGTCCTCCTGTTCGTCGTGGCCTCCATCCTGTCCATGACCTACGGCAACATCGTGGCCATCGCCCAGAAAAACATCAAACGGTTACTTGCCTATTCCGGCATCGCGCAAATCGGCAACGTCATGATCGGCCTGGCGGCCGGAACCAAACGGGGCAGTGACGCGATACTCTTTTATTTGCTGACCTATCTGTTTGCCAACCTGGGCGCCTTTGCCGTCGTCATCGGCGTCAGCAATCGGATCAAGAGCGATGAAATCGAAGATTACAACGGGTTGAATCGACGGTCGCCGTTTCTCGCGGCCGCCATGCTGCTCTTTCTGTTGTCGCTCGCCGGCGTGCCGCCGCTCGCGGGATTCATCGGCAAACTCTATATCTTCGTCGCGGCGATCGAACAGGAACTTTACACGCTGTTGATCGTCGGGCTGATCAACATTGTGATCTCCATGTACTACTACCTGGTCGTGGTCAAGAAGATGTACATCAACGAACCCCATGATCCCACGCCGCTTTCGGTGTCAGGCTCACTGAAAACCGTCATCTTCGTCGGCATCGCCGGCACCCTGCTGCTCGGCATCTACCCCAAACCCTTCATCGACTGGGCCGTCGCCGCCACCTTGATGTTTTCCAATCTGAATACCCCCGCGGCTTCAGCCCCTGCCGTCCTGACGTCCCTGGCGGGCGGATAACGCCTCAATCATTCGTTGACAAGAAAACCCTCGCCCCTGGTGGGAGAGGGTAGGGTGAGGGGGGATGGGAGGCGTCATGAGGCATGGCCCTGCCCTTGAGCAGGGATGAGGCGGTTCAAACTACACTGTCGGGTTACGCTACGGCTAACCCGACCTACAAGAACTGTGCGGTAGGGGCCTTCTCTTTGACTGGTTAGAGGGCGCGATAAACACTCTTGCGATCGGCGATCTTCACAACGTAAACGACAAGCCGATCATCTTCAATCGCATAGACAATGCGATAAGCTCCCTGACGGATTCGATAGCGTTCGAATCCAGACAGCTTTTTGCATCCGGCAGGACGAGGGTTGTCCGCCAAGGCCGTGATACGGGCAACGATTCGTTGGCGGTCCGACTTCCGAGGAATGGCCTCCAGTTCTTTTGCCGCTGATTGCTTGATGCGTACTTTATATCTTGCCACGTCGCCGTAAATCTTTTACGACATTTTCAAACATCAGCTCGGGCTCTTTCTTGCGAGCTTCGAACGCGGCAAGATCTTCCGCGTCTTCCGCCAGGGCTTCCCGAACCGCTTCATTCACCAGTTCGGAAACGCTGCTGTCGATCTCCGCGGCTTTCAGTCGCAGGGCTCGGTGGAGGGAGGGCTCGAAATAAACAGTCGCCCGCTTTTGTGTGGATTCAGCCATCGTCTAATACTAGCGTCTTAGCGTTATAACGTCAAGGACAAATAAAGGATCACATTTATCAGGCAATAAGCATCGCATTCCCAATTAAATCAGTCACAGACCTTGCCTGTCGTGGCAAGGAACAGCGTGCGGTCACGACCAGATTCATAGATAAGCTTCCGCTGGTCGCCGCGCGGGCTGCCGTGATAGATAGCATCAGCGAATCCTAAGCGGAGGGGGCTGGCCACAAGAGCAATTTAAGGAGCTAACCCGGCACTAGGCTTTCGCAATCATCATCATAAATCAAAAACCTGCCCCCTTACCGTACTACCGGTAGAACGATTATGACTCCTCGCAGACTTCACCGTATTGATATTTCAAGGCTGCGTCCCAGTGCGGAGGCAAATTTTTCCAAAGTGGACAGGCGAATGTCTTCGGCATGGTTTTCAATTCTGGAAATGGCCGATTTCCGGGTACGCAGTTTCTCAGCCATTTTGTCTTGCGTGAAACCTGAAGCCTCACGAGCCTCCTTGAGCAGTACCCCGATTTTGAACGCTTTGTAGCCTTCATCAAATCCATCTCTGAATTCAACGTCAGATTTCTTCCTTTTACGGATGTAGGCTTTAAGATCACTCATTGCGAATGCCTCCTGTTGAGATACTCTTTGATAAAAAAATAACAATTCTGCCCCAAAAAATCAGGCAGAGACCGTAGGTCGGGTTAGCGTAGCGTAACCCGACAGCGAGCGGGGCGAAGCGTCCCATTTTCATCCCTTGGTGTGCAGGTGGCAAGCCTGCTTTTGAACCTTGTTTAATGCGTTGTTTGGAGATCTGTCTGACGGACTTTTCTATTATCGATGCATATGTTAATCCTATTCCGCATTTAAAATATAGAAATGGCGTATGTATAAAAACTCAAGCCTGTTGCAGCAGAAGAAAATAGAAGCAGAAAGATGGACAGCGACTTTTCCAAACTGAAACGACCGCGATCCCCGATGCCGGATTTTGTCAGACAGGCCCTGTATGAGAGTGGCTTGATGGAAGCCTATCATAAGCGCCCTGCGTATCAGCAGAATGACTACATCGGCTGGATCAACCGAGCCAAGCGCCAGGAGACAAAAGAAAAACGGCTACGCCAGATGCTGGAAGAACTCGAAAGAGGCGGCGTCTACATGAACATGAAACACGGGGCATCGGCATAGAAAAGCGAATGAGCCCCAGCGACTAGAATAACGTCTATGAAACAGTTACAAGAAGATTTATGGCAAAGCACGATCCACAACATGGGCATGTTGAATACCCATGCCTACTTCCTCCGGCGACCGGAAGGTAACGTGCTCTTTTACAATACCGGCAACGATGACAATCTCGAGCAAATAGCTGAGTTGGGAGGTATCCAGTTCCAACTTCTCAGCCACCGGGATGAATCGGGTTCGTCGTTGAACCGCATAAAGGAACGGTTTGGTTCCAAGTTATGCTGTAGTGCCTTGGAAGCCCCGATGATCGGCAAAGATGCGCAGATTGATGTCACTTTTCAGCTCAGGGACCATCATCTTGGCGACATTGAGATCATCCATACCCCCGGTCATACCGCCGGCAGTATTTGTTTTTTCTACAAGTCGCCGTACGGAAAGTCCTACCTCTTTACCGGTGATACGATATTCCAGTCGAACGCGAAGTGGGCGACGTTCGTACTCCCTCAGGCAGGTGGCAGCAAGGCGTCGCTTGCCGACAGTCTGTTGCGGCTTCGGGACCTCAATCCCGACATTGTCATGAGCAGTGCTTTCGTCGGTGACGTGTCGTTCGTGGAAATCACCGGCGACGAATGGGCTCAAGCCATCGATGACAACGTCAGGCGATTGCTGAAACAGTCCTGACCACCAAATCTTTGTAAGATGGGATTGTGCAACGCCGGCTCACGGATCTATTTCATCGTCGAGGAACCACGACAGAGTGACGGACGCATCAAGAACCAAGGCGCTCAATAGCGATGCCCTTCGTGGCAAGCGGCGAGAAGCTCCTCGATGGACGTGTCAATGCCTTTCCGCGTTGCGCGCCACGCCTTGATCGGGGACCTCGGACATGTGTTTCCCATATGGAATGTTTTAAATATATTGACTATACTCCATATTTATAATATATATATGGAATATGTATAAGAGAAAGCTCAACCTGTCAGGCCTGTTGAAACAGGGGAAATCCGCTTTTCTGTTCGGTCCCAGAGGTGTGGGTAAGACCGTGTTGGCGCAAGATTATCTCAGCCTCGTCCAACATGCGGAAAGCATCGACTTGTTGAGTTTGGAAGTCTATCGGCGCTACGTCGCCGAACCCGGGCTGTTTCGTCTTGAAATCGAGCAACGACTGCGGGATATACCCGCAAAAGAGACACTCACCGTTTTCGTCGATGAAGTGCAAAAGTTGCCTAGGCTGCTTGATGAAGTGCATTACCTGATTGAGCGGCACAAAGGTCAGGTTCAATTTCTGCTGACCGGTTCCAGTGCCAGAAAACTCAAGCGTTCGGGCGCCAATCTTCTGGCCGGACGGGCATGGACACTAAAGTTACATCCGTTAAGCTCACAGGAGCTTGTACCTGATCTACGCAAGGCACTGACCATTGGGACGTTACCCGGCATTTATCAGGAAACCTCATCATCGGCAAAGCGGTCATTGAAGGCCTACGTGGAAACCTATCTCAGGGAAGAGGTGATGCAGGAATCGTTGGTCAGGAAGATCGATCATTTTATTCGTTTACTTGACGTTGCCGGACAGGTGAATGGTGAGCCCCTCAACTGTACGGCCATTGCCAGGGACACCGGCGTCAGCGTGAAGACGGTTCAGGAATATTTCGACATACTGGCGGATACGTTGATTGCCTTTCGTATCGATGGGTGGAGTTATTCGGTACGCAAGCAATTACGCCAAAGCCCCAAGTATTATTTCTTTGATTGTGGCGTTTTGAACGCGGTGAGAGGGGAACTACAGACTGAATTGAAGTCAAGCAGCTATCGGTATGGGAAGCTGTTTGAAACGTTTATCGTCAACGAACTGATCAGGGCCAACGACTACGACGAGTCCGGCTATCGTTTCCATTACTGGCGTACCAATACCGGCATGGAAGTCGATCTGGTGCTGGCACGTGGTCCAAACGACGTGCCCAGAGCGGTTGAAATCAAATCACAAGCCTCGCCCAAAGAATCAGACCTGAAAGGGCTCATTGCATTCGCGTCAGAAAACAACAAAGCGAATTTGTTTTGTCTCTGTCAAACGCCACGCAAATATACCCTTGGTCCGATACAGGTTTTGCCATGGCAGAAAGGCATAGAGGTCCTGCTTCAAAAATAAGCCATGCCGTGAATCACGCCTATCGTTTGCATGGTACGGCCTCAGAAGAGTAGGTCGGATTAGGAAGATGTCAGGTTACGCTTCGCTAACCTGACCTGCGAGGCTAAAGCGGGCAACCTGATTAATAGTTGCGTGCTGGTGAGGAGACAGAAAGATGGGTAGGGACGTTTCCAAACTGAAGCGACCGCGATCCCCGATGCCGGATTTTGTCAAACAAGCTTTGGATGAGAGTGGCTTGATGGAAGCCTATCATAAGCGCCCTGCGTATCAACAGAATGACTACGTCGGTTGGATCAACCGCGCCAAGCGCCAGGAGACAAAAGAAAAACGGCTACGCCAGATGCTGGAAGAACTCGAAAGAGGCGGCGTCTACATGAACATGAAACACCCGGCCTCGGCATAGAAGCGCATTTGTTCCATCTACGTGTATACCAACCTCGCAGCCGCCAGACCCGGTTATCCCTGCGAGAGTCGGATGGCTCAGTGAAGCGTGAGAATTCAGCGACGAGGTCGGGTTAGCGCAGCGTAACCCGACAACGTCACCCACGATCCGTCACGGAAAAACCATGAAACGACGCATCATCGGTTTCCATCAAGACGAACACGGTGATTGGGTCGCCGATCTTGAATGCGGCCACGGGCAACACGTCCGCCACGCGCCACCGTGGAGCGAAAGACCATGGGTGGTGACGCCACACGGGAGAGCACAGAAGTTGGGAGAAACGCTTGCCTGCAAGAAATGCGATGAGGAATGGCCGTAAATCAGTTGTGACTCGACTCGGGTGGCCCGTCAACCGGTGGCGGATGAACCGGGTCCCAATACTGTAAGCGATCGGTTAGGGGGTGAGCATCCGGGCTGGTCGATTGAGTGGGTTCACTGGGCCCATGGTCCCAGGTCATGTTGGCGTAGCCATGGGCATGCAGGGTGTTGCGGATGACGGCGACGAGCGCGTCAAGGGTCACGTCGTCCCCCTCCCGCAGATCCAACACGCGTAGGGACGGTTCCGTTGGCGGGGACGTGTCGTGCAGCAACGCCCAACAGCGGTCAAAGACCGTTCGTCGAACGTCTTCCGGCACGTTCAGGCTCGGCATGTCGGCGGTACACAAGGCCGCCACCATGAGCACGAATTGCAGGTCCGGCAGTCCGGGATTATCGACGTCGAGTGTCTGCATAGCCGGGGAATATCTTATTGAGACCTTGACTCATTTTTCAATCCCCCGTCTACGGACGGGTGAACACTTCTCTTGGATGGTCTTCCTGGGTCACGCGATAAGGGCTGCTCAGCCAATACGCCGCCCCGACGAGCAGGGCTCCGCCGACAATGTTCCCCAGTCCGACGAAGATTTGATTCCACATGAATCCTTCCCACGAAATCGCTTCGCCGTGAGGAAGGAACAGCGCGATGCCCAACGCCGATTGATTCGCAATGCTGTGCTCGAATCCGCTCCCCACGAATGCAAACACGCCCCAGAAGAGCACCATGATTTTTGCGGTTTCATTCGTGGTCCGGGCCGCCATCCATACGGCCAGGCACACCAGCATGTTGCAGAGCACTCCCCTGCTGAAGAGTTCCCAGGCCGGGACGGACATTTTCGCTTCAGCCACGTTCAGGAACAGATCCATCTGCGGGGCTTGGGCCACCACCCCGGATTGCGCAACCAACCAGGCGACGGCTAACGAGCCGGCCAGATTCCCGATGAAGGACCAGACGAAAATCCAACCCACGTATTTCCAGGCGATCGCCCGGGAAAGCGCGCCGATCGTGCAGACCATCGTGTTACCCGTGAACAATTCCGATCCGGCAAAGATGACCAGCGTCAGGCCGACGCCGAATGACACGCCCATCACCAGGTTCAGGGCAGCCGACCCTTCAGCGTAGAAGGGGGCCCCCACGCTAAAGATCAAACAGACGCCAAATCCCAAATAAATTCCCGCGAGGGCCGACAAGATGAAATAGCCTCCGGGCGAGTGGAGGATATAGTCCACTTTTTTTCGTGAAACGTCCGACATGTGCTTCAAGTCTTCTCGATACATGATTCGCACCTCTTCTCGTTGTGGAAGTTAGACGCAAATGATCGTCGGGGCCATCGTGACTCAGACCGGGTGAAGGGACGTGGGGCTCGGTCGTTACGGCGAGGCAGGCAAGCCATTCGCCGGGAAATTTTCGCTCTCTATAGTATAGAGAGATGGCGCCGAAAGAAACACGGAAAGACACATTTTTCAGAAATCTCAAGATCGGGTGGGTCGGGTTAAGACAAAAGACCCTGGATCCCCGATCGGGTCGGGGATGCCAGAAGGAGAAAGGTCGAGTAGCCCAGGGTAGCGTAGCGTAACCCGACAATTCCAGCGGATCCCGGCACTCAGGCTTTCTCGATCAACTGATACTTTTCGATTCGATAGGCGATTTGACGTGGCGTCATGCCCAATAGCCTGGCTGCCTTCGCCTTGACCCATCCGGCTTGCCTGAGGGCTTCTCGAAGACGGTCCCGTTCGATCGCGTCCAACCGCGCAGGGAGCGTGTGGGGGGAGGCAGGGCTGCTCGACCAGGGAGCGGACCGGGAATGAACGGTTCGCATGTGGTCAAAATAGGGCGCGAGTGATTCGGGAATGGACGGGACATCGATCAACGGCGTCTCCGCCAGGACGACTAAGCGTTCAATGCAATTCTGTAACTCGCGAATGTTTCCGGGCCAATGGTAAACGCTCATCAGATCAACCAGGTCCGTCCCTAAGTGAACGTCCCGGTTATTGGCGCGATTAAACGTGTCCAGAAAATGCGTAATCAGCGGGCGCACGTCGTCCCGCCGGACGCGTAAGGGAGGAAGCGTGAGCGGCACGACGTTCAGCCGATAATACAAATCTTCTCGAAACTCGCCTGAACGGACCATGGCCTCGAGATGGCGATGCGTCGCGGCAATCACCCGGACGTCCACGCAGAGTGTCTGCCCACTCCCGACTCGCTCGAATTCTTTATCCTGAAGCACGCGAAGGAGCTTGATCTGGGTTGACAAGGGAATGTCCCCGACCTCGTCAAGGAACAACGTTCCGCCATGGGCGTGCTCCAGTCGTCCTTTTCTGGCCTGAGTCGCTCCCGTGAAGGCGCCCCGTTCATGCCCGAACAGGGTCGTTTCAATCAGGGGGTCCGGAACCGCCGCACAATGCACCGCCACAAACGGTTGACCGGCACGCGGGCCGGAGAGGTGAATCCGCTGCGCAACCAACTCCTTGCCCGTCCCACTTTCGCCGCGGAGCAGAACCGTGGCCGAGGTGTTCGAAATCCGCCGAATGGCCGCGTGGACCGCTTGCATCGCCGGGCTGTGTCCAATAAGCATCGGCGCCGGCTTCGTGTTCCTGGCGGCACTCAAAGGGTTCGGCGCGTCACCCACTTGCGTAAGGCGCAGGGATACCCCGGACGCGTCGGAAGAACGGCCTTGCGTCATTCCCGTTTCAGCTTTTCGCTCCAGCAACGTCAAGGCTTGGCCGATTCGTGTTTCAGGAGCATCCTTTCCATCCAGAATAGCCCACAGTTGGGTGATGAGCTTGTCGTCGTTCTGTGAAAGCTCCCGTTTCATGGTGCCAAAAAACAAAAAGCCTCGGTCTGGACACGTGAGAAAACGCTTCGCCGTGACTGCCCCGATGCCTGTGCCTGGGTACGTGATCGACGGCCTGAATAAGAACGCTTCCCCTGTACTGACGCCCTGCGCGACGGATTTACGCCAACTGTTCTCCTCGGCAAAAAAAAACGCCCTTTCCCAACCTGCGTTGGGGAAGGACGTTCATTGTCCTCACACAACTTCTCTGTTTCAGGAAAATGACGACTTTGTCATTCTCGAAGCGGAGTTAACCATACTTTTCTCGGTTTGTCAAGGGAGCGTATGAGTCTACTATGCCCCCTAGTGGTCATCCTGAACGAAGGGCCTGTCCCTACAAACAAAGGAGGGGCATAGAACGACCCTGGATGCCCCCTCTCTGTCCCCTCCCACAGAGGAGAGGGATGAGGGGGCGCCGTGGTTGTGTCAGACATTGTGACAACCCATAATGAGGGAAAAGGGAACACTATGCGCGCCGCCGGCATCCCATCTCCGCACATGTCGCGTCTTTCGCAACCACGCACGATTTTCCTCGACTTCTCAAGGGAAGTAGGGTGGCCTCAGGAGGGGAGTGAATGATGAATGCATCGTCCAGATCGGGGATGACGTTTCCATTGACCATTGGGCAACGCCTGCTTGCCATGGTGGGCATCTTCATGCTGGCGCTGGGTGCCATCCTGGCCTTTACCCATGACGCGGTGAAAACGCTCGAGATCGACGTAGTGGTCATGGACGTGGCGGGCCGCCAACGCATGATGATTCAACGGCACCTCAATGAAATGCTGTTGGCGTCTCATGGGATTCGCATGGACCTGCAACGAACCCAACGGGTGTTATTGCACTCCATCGATGCCTTGCAACACGGGGGCGACGTGGTGGTGAACCTGGACACCAACGAACGGCGCTCGATTCCCGCGGCCCCGACCGCCCGGATACGGGATCTCCTGGAGCAACAACGTTCCCTGCTTGAACGATTTTTCGCCAAAACCAGAACTCTACTCCTCGAAGATCCCGATCACTTCCCGTCGTCGGAATCGTTTGCCGTACTCAATCAACTCCAACGTGAACTGCAACTCAACGCCGGCACCGTGTTCAAATTATTCAGCGCCCATTCCCGTCAAAACATCGTGGATCTCCTGAGAAGCGAACCGGTCATCGGCATCCTGGTCATTCTCTTGAGTATGGTCCTGGCCCGACAGGTGGTGTCCTCCAGCCGCAGGCTCGAACGGGAAATCGAGCAGCGAAAAAAAGCCGAAGAAGAACTGGTCTTACGCGACCGCTCGATCAATTCGGCGACGAACGGCATTCTCATTGCCGATGCTCGTCAACCCGACATGCCCACGGTCTATTGTAACGCCGCGTTTGAAAAAATCACGGGCTATACCCCGGCGGAGGTGCTCGGCCAGAATTGCCGGTTTCTCCAGGGGACGGACCATCAGCAACCCGGGCTCGACGCCATACGTCAAGCGATTCGGCAGGGCACCGAGGGCAAAGCGGAACTCCGCAATTATCGCAAGGACGGCAGCCTGTTTTGGAACGAACTCTACATCGCGCCGGTGAAGGACCACCAGGGCCGGCTGACGCATTTCATCGGGATTCAAACGGACGTGACCCAACGCAAACACCAGGAGACTGAATTGGCGCACAAAACGAGGGAATTAGCCGAATCCAACGCGGAACTTCAGCAGTTTGCCTACGTGGCGTCCCACGACCTGCAAGAACCCCTCCGCATGGTGGCGAGTTACACCCAGTTATTGGGCAAACGGTATCAGGGCAAGCTGGACAAAGACGCCGACGAATTTATCGGGTACGCCGTGGATGGAGCCACCCGCATGCAACGACTCATTCGTGACCTGCTGGAATACTCGCGCGTCGGGGCGGAGAACAAATCGTTTGAACCAACCGACTGTGAACTCGTGTTTCGACAGGTCCTGGATAATCTCTCCGCGTCGATCCGGGAACGGCACGCCGAGGTGACCCACGATCCGCTCCCCACCGTCCATGCCAACCCGACGCACCTGATGCAACTCTTTCAAAACCTGATCGGCAACGCGCTGAAATTCCAAGGAGACGCCCCCGCCCGCATTCACGTGGGGGTCAGGGCGCTTCCGGACGGGTGGGAATTCTCGGTCCGTGACAATGGGGTCGGCATGCCGGCCGATCAACTCGGTCGCATCTTTTCGATCTTTCAACGATTACACGGTCAAAGCGAATACCCGGGCACGGGGATCGGCCTGGCCATCTGCAAAAGAATCGTGGAAAAATACGGCGGGAAAATCCGGGTGGAATCCGAACCCGGCACGGGATCGATCTTTTTTTTCACCCTGATCACCCTCGGGAGGCCATGAAGTCTTTGCCATAAACGACCGGCTTTTCGAAATCTGCTACAATCTCTTGGCAAAGAGCCGGAGAACCCAGGCACATGAACACGACGACCATTCTCTTAGTGGAAGATAATCCCGGCGATGCCGGTCTGATTCGGGAACTCTTTCGTGACCTGCAAGGGCGATCCTTCGACCTCGTCACCGCCGCATCCTTCCGGGAGGCGTATGAACGGTTGAAAGCACGCAACGTGGACCTCGCCTTGGTCGATCTGTTCTTGCCCGACAGCCAGGGATTGGACACGTTTCGGAACCTCGCCGCAGGCTATCCCTCGCTCCCACAAGTCCTGCTCACCGGCCTGAATGACCAAGACACCGCCATCCAGGCCGTGCGAGAAGGGGCGCAGGATTATCTGATCAAAGGCGAGGTGGACGGGCCAATCCTGATGCGGGCCGTTGATTATGCCATCGAGCGGAAACGCATCCAAGCCGAATTGGAAGCCGCGAATACCCGGCTCCGAAAAAGCGCGGAGGATCTCCATTCCATTCTGAATCAACTGCACATTGGGACGATTTTGATCGGTCCTGACGGCCGGATTCTCCACATGAGCGTGTCCGCCTTTCGGTTACTGGGCAAGAACGGAACCATACCGGAAGGCCGACCGTGGCAGGACGCCGTGGGGTTCGCCGACCAGGACGTCCACGCCCTGGAACGGCTCATGCAGCAGGACGAACGAAAAAAATTTCTCGTCCGGTTTACGCCCCCGGGCCATTCAGCACGTTGGCTGGAGATCGATATTCACGAGGACCCGCGTGACCCGCGCGCCAAAATGTTCTTTCTCTACGACGTCACGGAAATTCATACGCTCCGCAGACAACTGGAGGCCAAGTCCCAATTCCACGATCTGATCGGGAAGTGCCGGCCCATGCAGGACGTGTACCGGCAGATTCGCAATCTCGCCCCGGTCGACTCGACGGTCATCATCGAAGGGGAAACCGGGACGGGCAAGGAACTCGTGGCCCGGGCCCTGCACGATTCCAGCCCGAGAAAAGACCACCCCTTTCTCGCGGTGAATTGCGCCGGCCTGACCGAATCCCTGCTGGGCAGTCAATTATTCGGTCATAAGAAAGGCGCCTTTACCGGAGCCCACAGTGACCACCGGGGCTTCTTTGAAGCCGCGCACGGGGGCACGCTGTTCCTGGACGAAATCGGCGACATGCCGGCTCCCGTGCAAACGAGTCTGCTCAGGGTGCTCCAGGAAAAAGAAATTACCCGGCTGGGCGAATCGCAGCCGAGAAAGGTGGACGTCCGCATTATCTGCGCCACGCATCACGACTTACAGGCACAGGTGGCCCGGCAGACCTTCCGGGCCGACCTGCTGTACCGCATTCGGGTGGGCCGCATCCATTTGCCGCCGCTCCGGGAACGATACGAGGATCTTCCCCTGTTGATTTGGGCGTTTGTCGGCCAATGCCGGAAGGCGATGGGAAAACTGTTCGTGCAGGACGTCAGCGCCGAGGCCTTGCAACGTCTGAACCGGTATCACTGGCCGGGTAATATTCGCGAACTGAAAAGTGTGATCGAATATGCCGTGCTCCAATGCGACGGAGACACCATCCAACCCGGGCATTTTCCTCCGGAACTGCTCGAATCATCCGACCCTGCGGTTCCCGCCGCAGACCCGACCTCAACCGTCAAGGATCGGGATCGTCTGTTAGGTGCGCTCAAAGCAACCAACGGGAATCGAGCCAGGGCGGCTCACCTGCTCGGCATCAGTCGTGCCACCTTCTATCGCTGGTTGGATGATTTGAACATTTCCAAACACGATCGCTCGTAAGCCGACTCTCTTTTGGGCCTGACATGAAAATAGCCAACGATACCCCGAATTGGTCATTGGTAGGACCGTAGTCCGAATCTGTCATGCTGGTTTTTCTCCTTCCGTCATCCCTGTATGTGTTCACGTATTCGTTGACAGTTTTCACCGCTTCCCCTTCGACGGGCTCAGAACAGGCTTTTGTGCCCCAGTGCCTTGCCTTGGTCAGACAACCCCCTCAATCCCCCTTCTCAGGGGCTCTGCCGTCCCCCTGATAAGGGGGGGGCAGGGGAGTTCAGCTCTTCCGCCGACCGACCGCTTCGCCAGCTACGACGCCACGAGCAGAAGAGGCTCAGGGCGGCATCAGAAACAAGCTGGCCCTTTTTTCCGAGTTTCCCTCTTGGAGTCAGCCCTGCATGCTGTCAACGAATGACTGAACACATACAAGGATGACAGCAATTGGATAGAGGCGTCTCCTTTTCATTTCTTGGTGTGCAGGGGCAAGCCTGCATGAAAGTCTCGTCAATAAGACAGCCATGAGACACTAATGAGACAGCCAAGAAGAATGCCGGCGACCGCCATGGAATCATAACCAGTTGAATCGACAAGACATTCTGTTGGGTTTTTCCAAGGTGACTTTTGGCACAATCTTTGAATAATATTAAAAGAATCAAAGAACGCAAGGCGGGGAGTAAGGTTCCCTGCGGAGCATCAATGAAGAAATCCCCCGTTATTTTGATCGTCGAAGATAATCCTGGAGACGTTCGCCTGATCAAGGAGGCACTCAAAACGTCTTCCATGGACCACACCCTCTACTTTGTCCGTGATGGGGACGAAGCCGCTCACTTTTTGGAAACCAGCAAACGGGATGGTTGCCCGGAGCTGATTGTCCTCGATCTGAATCTGCCGAAAAAAAGTGGCTTTGAAGTATTACAGTTCGTGAAACGTGATGAGACGCTGAAGCGGGTTCCCGTCATTGTCCTCAGCTCTTCACAAAATCCGGAAGACGTGGCCAAGGCGTATGATCTGCACGCCAACTGTTATTTGACCAAACCGGCAAACTTCGAAGCCTTTATCGCCGTGGTCAAAGCCCTTGAATATTTCTGGATCCGGATGGCGAACCTCCCCTCGACACAGGCTACGCGATGGTCTTGGTAGCCGCGCGATCTCCCGATGAAGAAGGTCGAGGGCAGGCCCGGTTCGGAGACGGGGCCACGCCCCTGGTCAAGGACCAGAGCCCGCCAAGACAAGGGCGCATTCTTTTTTCTGCCGGCTTGGTATGGGTGCAATCATGCGCCGACGGACTGGAACGGCAACACACAAGACTATTTGATTCTGCGCAGACCGTTCGTTACAATCACAGTAATGTGGCGGCGGCAAAGAGCAGGAAATGTCGCCACAGAAGCATCCGGCACTCATGATGCCTATTCCCGTTGATGGTGCCAGAGAAGGGCGTTTATCAGACTGGGGGAGGAGAATTCCATGCGCATACTGTCCATAATGGCGTTGGCCCTGTTGGTGGGCATCGGGGGGACCATGACCGTCACCACCGACGCCGTGGCCAAGGTCAAGAAATACGAACTCACGCGAAACAACGTGCAAAAACCCGAGGACGTCGACAGCGCCACCGTGTCCCTGTACGGCGTTCGTTTGGGCGACCCGGAAATCGAAGCCGTGGAAATGCTGATCAACGAAAAAATTTCCGGGGTCCGCGCCGAACAGGAAGGCGTCTTCGTGCTGCTGTGGGATCAATCGAACCCCACCGGCGCCATGGCCGGGGTCCAGATCATGGACGGTCGCGTCACGCTCATCTTCATCAACAACCGGTTCGTGCATAAAACCCGGGGCATCTTCCGGCGCGTCCTCACGGCCCAGAGCGCGAAGGAAATCCGGGAACTGCTGGGCCCCGAAGACTTCGGGGACGAAAACGTCATGGGGGCCATGTTGAACTACCAGAGCAAAGGCTTTCTCGTGAACTACCTGGGGCGGGACATCAACGTCGAATTCACGCTCCCGTAATCCCTATCCGCGAACCGGCCACGGGGTGGGGACGGCGCTCACCCCCGGGGAACGGCCCCATGCCGTGTCGAGCCCGGAACCGACCCCCTTCATGGAAGACCGCATCGTCACCGACCACCTCCTGGAAGAAGAACAGCACACCGAAGGCACCCTGCGCCCGCAAACCCTGGACGCCTACACCGGTCAGGAGCGCATGAAAGAATCGTTGCGGGTCTGCATCGAAGCGGCGCAGCGCCGCCACGAACCCCTGGACCACGCCATCTTCTACGGCCCGCCCGGCCTGGGCAAGACCACCATCGCACACGTCATCGCCAGGGAAATGGGCGGCGGTATCCGCTCGACCTCCGGGCTCGTCCTGAACCACGCCGGCGACCTGGCCGCGATCCTGGCGAACCTGCAGGCCCACGACGTGCTGTTCATCGACGAAATCCACCGCCTGCCCGCGGCCGTAGAAGAAGCCCTGTACCCGGCCATGGAGGATTTCCAGATCGACCTCGTCATCGGCCAGGGCCCGGCCACCCGCACCATGAAACTGGACCTGCCGCCGTTCACCCTGGTGGGAGCCACGACCAAGGCGGGCGCGCTCACCTCCCCGTTGCGGGAACGGTTCGGGCTGGTGTACCGGCTGGACTTCTATACGCCGGAGGAACTGGAAACCATCGTCACCCGGTCGGCCGGCCTGTTGCACGTGGCCCTCGAACCGGGCGGCGCCGCGGAAATCAGCCGGCGCGCGCGCGGCACGCCCCGCATCGCCAACCGGCTCATCCGGCGGGTCCGGGACTTCGCCGACGTCAAGGCCCAAGGCGTCATCACCCAAACGGTGGCGCAGGAGGCCCTGCATTGGCTGGGCGTGGACGACGCGGGGTTCGACGACATGGACCGCAAAATCCTCCTGACCATCCTCGAAAAATTCAACGGCGGCCCGGTGGGCGTCGAAGCCCTGGCCACCGCGGTCCGCGAAGAAAAGGCCACGCTCGAAGACGTGTACGAACCCTTCCTCCTCCAGGCCGGCTATTTGGACCGCACCGCCCGCGGCCGCCAACTCACCGCCAAAGCCTTCCAACACTTCGGCCGCAGCAAGGGCGACCCCGACCTGTTCGGATAAGGCGGCAATTGTCATCCCTGTATGTGTTCACTCATTTCCTTCGACTGCGCTCAGGACAGGCGTTGATACTTTCTGTTTTTCCTTGCCCCCTCCTGTGTCAGAAAGGGCGAGGGGGTATTAGGCGTGCCCCGGACCCTGTCCTCGACATTCTTGATCGGGGATTCATCCGAGGTCGAGGCATTTGCGGTGACCGCATGGTCAACGTCGTTGTAGCCGCGCCATCTCAGGGCGCCGACAATGCGGCCACCAGAAGACCGCGCGATCAGAGCGCGCGGCGACAACGACACAGGCCCCCTGGAGCCCCGATCCGGTTGGGGATTGCCAATATCCAGTCATTCGTTACCCGTTTCCACACGACAACTCCCTCGCCCTTGCGGGAGAGGGTTGGGGTGAGAGGGACGGGTCTTCCCCTTTGTCAGGGGGCGCCTTTCCGAAGAGGAAATGCGGGTGAGGGAGAGCCTCCAAAACGTGTCGTACGTCTTGCAGCTTGACGCCCAATTCGTTCCCGCAGACCCCGAACGACACACCAGGAAGAAAGAGAAAAGGGAAGTCTATAAAATAATTGACAACGATTGTTCTTCATAGAAAAATGTCTTAATTTGTCGCCGCCGCATCTTATGCGGCCAGGAAAACGGCGCCATACGATCCCGCGGCTCCAATAAGGAGAGGACGTCAACGATTCCGGATAAGTCCCGGAGAAAAAGCTTGACAGACTTCCACACCATTCGTACAATTATCTCAATCTATTTCGCTCGTGTTTGTTCTGCTGATCTCCAGCAATCAAATAAATAAAAATTCAAAGAGACTGAGGCTTGACTTACCAACCCGCTATCCGTACAATCCTGCGGAATAAACTCGCAAATTTTTTTTTGCTTTACGCTTTACGTATTGACTTATAACTCTCAATAAAGGAGACGAGACAACATGAAGATGAAACGACTCGTGTGGGGATTTTTTACGATTGCCGCAGTGGCGTTGTTAGCCGGATGCGGTGGAGGTGGCGGAACGAGCCTGATGGTTGGGGGCGATCGAGCGACGCAGGACGCCATCGATGCATTAGAGGCCCGGCCGGATACGACTCTCACGCTGGCAGAGATCACGGCTCTGATGGGTCGGCCGGATACGGATCTCACGCTGGTAGAGATCATGGCTCTGATGGGTCGGCCGGATACGGATCTCACGCTGGCAGAGATCACGGCTCTGATGGGTCGGCCGGATACGGATCTCACGCTGGCAGAGATCACGGCTCTGATGGGTCGGCCGGATACGGATCTCACGCTGGCAGAGATCACGGCTCTGACGGGTCGGCCGGATACGACTCTCACGCTGGCAGAGATCACGGACCTGATGGGTCGGCCGGATACGGATCTCACGCTGGTAGAGATCATGGCTCTGATGGGTCGGCCGGATACGAATCTCACGCTGGCAGAGATCACGGCTCTGATGGGTCGGCCGGATACGACTCTCACGCTGGCAGAGATCACGGACCTGATGGGCCGGGAGGACATCACGCCGGCAGAGGTCCAGGGGCTGAAGGACCGGATCACCCATTTCGAGACGGCGCAGAACGCGAGAGACAACGCCACTGGCGCCGCGATGGCCGCGGATGAGGCCTTGACGACGGCAACAACCAACATGTCGCTGATCACCACGCGTGCGGCGGGCGTTGCTGGAAACTCCGCAAAAGCGACGGAGAACGCCCGGTCAGTGCTGACTGCCAAAGAGGCTGGGGACGCTGCTGTTGTGGCTGCCCAGGATGCGGTGGATGCGGTGGCTGCCTTGGCTCCCGATGCCGATGCCGACACGACAGACGCTCTGACCAGGGCGCTTAACGCGGCGATCGCGGTTGCAAACACGCAGCTCGCAGCGGCCCAGGCGTCTGCCAATGACCCAGCTTTGACAACCGCTGTTCAAGCAGTCACGGGTACCGAGGACAACCCGATGACCCCCGAGGACTACGGACGGCTGGTGGCGGAAGACATTACCGCTGCGCTCGAGCCTACGTCCGCTACCGACGGCTCCCGAGCGAGGGGCGACCATGGAACCACGGCACCCGACGCGACGGCCTTCCCAGACGCGGTCATGATGGATAACGCCGTGGGCATGACCTGGGCCGAAATCGTCACGGACGCAGGTAAGGTTCTCGAGTCATTGCCGGTCACCGCGACGGGCGGCGGAACCGAACTTGTTGACGCGGCTTCGTTTGCCGGCATGGCCGCCGCCGCCGCGAGCTCCGGCACAACGCCGACCGGCCCCGTGGACTATGGCACGGAGTATACCGACGCCAGCTATATGGGCATCGCAGGTAGGTCTTTCTGCGCCGGTAGCGATTGTAGTGTGGACGATGACAGCAATCTGACCGGCAGTTGGTACTTCACGCCGACTGACGTGGAAGCTGAGTACGTCGGGACCACAGATGATATGAACGTCACGACGTATGCGCCGGAAACCCTGTACGCGCAGTTTGGCCACTGGCTGACTGAAGATACCGGCAATACTGCGGTCAACACCTACGCGATGACCGGTGGCAATACGTCTAACGTCGACCTGGCGACCACCAACTTTACGGATCTGACGGCCACGTATAGCGGGAAAGCCGCCGGCATGTCCAGCACATGGACCACCGATGAGGATAACGTCGTTATGAATATGGCTTCCGGTGCGTTCACCGCCACGGTCAACTTGATGGCGACCTTCGATGACACCAATCCCAGTCTTACCGGCACCATCGATAACTTCGCCGGCCCCGCGGTCGATTCGACTTGGTCCGTCGACCTTGCGTCCCAGGTGCTATCAAGTGGCAACTTTTCGGATGGCGCCACGAGTACCGGCCTCCAGGCCCAGAGCGGCGTCTGGACGGCGCAGGTCTATGGCGCCGATTCTGAGCGTCCGACCGGCTTCTTCGGTGGCTTCGACGCCCACTTCACGGACGGCCATGCCGCCGGGGCGTACGCCGCCAGAGAATAATATCGTTAGTTCGAGAGGGTGCTCCACCCCCTGTTTCATCGAAAGGGCGGCCTCACGTGCCGCCCTTTCTTTTTGCCACGATGGAGATCGGGACGCACAGCAGGGTGCGTGTCGATACGGCGGAACCGCCTTCGGGCGAGCCCGCAAGGCTTGGCGAAGCCGCCGGCCTTGGCCGGCCCGTCCCTGCATGATGTTTTCCATCACCGGTCCTGTGAGAAACGGTGCGCCCGCCGCGCCGGGCGCGACACGTGCATGGGCCAGGCTTCCACCGAGTTCACAATAGGTTTGGCACTATGGCGATCAATCCCATCCTCTTCACCCTCGCGACCGCTGCCTTCTTGTTCCTCTGCGCTCCCGCCTGGAGCGCAGAGGACGCGCCGTCGTCCGTAGTCGAAGAAGCGCCGCCACCCGCTGATGACGCGCCTGCATCCGCAGAGGGCGGGCCGATATCCGCTGGGGACGCGCTAACGTTCCCAGAAGAAGGGTCGTCATCGTCGGCACCCGCCAACCAGCCTTCCGAAGGCAGCGTTTCCGAGGCCCGGGCCCTGATCAAAGACCGGCGGTTCACCGAAGCGCTGGTCCTGTTGCAGCCGTTCTTGGAAGGCGGCCCGATCGAAACGGATGTGCTCTTTCTCATCGGTCTCGCTTCGACCCGCGCCTCGCAGCAGTCCGGTCTGGCCGAGGAGGACCGTGAGACCCTGCTGGATGGGGCCATCGCCGCCTACCGCTCCATCCTGATTCACGAGCCCGGTCTGGTGCGCGTGCGCCTGGAACTGGCCCTCGCCTTTTTCCTCAAGGAGGAGGACGACCTGGCGCGGAACCACTTCGAGCGGGTCCTGGCCGGCCGCCCGCCGGCCCCCATAATTGCCAACGTCAGCCGGTTTTTGAACATCATGCGGGCCCGGCGTCGCTGGCGTGGATATTTCGGCTTTTCCCTGGCCCCGGACACCAACATCAGCGCCGCGTCGAACGCGGAAGCCATCTACATCAACGTCAACGGCCGGCTCCTGGAGTTCACCACGAGGGGGGCCAGTTCCGGTATCGGGCTCGTGAGCTGGGGCGGCGTCGAATACCAGTTCCCACTGGCCGAGCGCTGGCGCTTGCGCACGGGGTTCGACGTCAACCACCGGGAATACAAGGGAGGCCAGTTCGACCAGACGTTTACCGGGGTCTATGTGGGGCCGCGCTGGTTGCTCGACCGGAACACCGAGATGAGCCTGCTGGCCGCCGCCAACCAACGCTGGTGGGGCGGCTCCCCCTTCAACTACGATATCGGCGCGCGCCTGGAAGTCCAGCACCGGGTCTTTGCGGGCCTGTGGCTGAACGGCCGGGCGACCTGGCAGGACCGAACCTACCAACAGCAGCGGTTCCTGGAAGGGTCGCTCATGGTGTTCTCCCTGGGCGCCAACTACGTGCTCTTCCCGACCGTGCAGGTCAACGCGCTGGTGGGCTATCAGCAGCAGGAGACGAAAGCGCACCACTGGAACAGTGCCGGGTATTGGACCCGGGTGGGGACGAACGTGATGTTGCCGTGGGGATTTACCGTGGGCACCAGCGCCGAGTTCCGGTGGACGAATTACGAGAGCGGGTGGCCTTCTCACTTCAGGGACGATGGCTCCGCCCGCGAGGACCAGACCCGCATCCTGCAGGCCACGCTGCTGAACCGCGCGATCACGGTGTTCGGCTTCAGCCCCCAGATCGCGTTTTCCAACCAGGTCCGCGAATCCAACGCGCGACTGTCCGACTACAAACGTAACCTCGTGGAAATGCGCTGGGTGCGGCAGTTTTAGGATTTTCTTCTGTCATCCTCGACAAAAAGAACTGGATCCCCGATTAAGGATGTCGGGGGACGGATCCAGGGTCTTTGTCTTTTTTCATTCGTGAGGAGAACGACACTGGATTCCCGCTAAAGACTTGCGGGAATGACAGAAGGAACGACGAGATTCCTCGCTACGCTCGGGCTTGTACATGTTCAGTCATTCGTTGACAGCATGAGTATCCGCCCACAAGCAGGGAGGGCGGACCCGCAGGGCCGCCCCTACCGACTCCCCCTTTCCCCCCTGTATAGACCGGGGACATGGTTTACACCTGTTCGGAGACATGGTGAACACGTTACCCTGCATGGCTTCACCCCAAACGGAGGAGCGCCATGCCTTGGAAAGAGGTGTCGACCATGTCTCAACGCCACGAATTCATGCTCTTAGCCCAGCAGCCGGGGGGCTCCCTGCGCGCCCTCTGTCGCCGGTTCGCGATCAGCCCCACCACCGCCTATCAATGGCTGGCCCGCTATGCGACGGCCGGCCTCGCGGGCCTCGCCGAGCACTCCCGCCGGCCGCACCAGCTGCCCCAGCGCACCCCCACCGCACTCGAAGCGGCGGTGCTCGCATTGCGCACCCAGCACCCCACGTGGGGCGGCGCCCGGCTCCAGGCTCTGGGCTCTGCCACCGTCTCCGCGCCGAGCACCATCACCGCGATCCTCCGCCGCGCCGCCTGGCTCCCGCCTGTCGCGGCCGCCCCCCAGCGGGCCTGGCAGCGCTTCGCGCAGCCCACCCCCAATGCCTTATGGCAAATGGATTTCAAAGGCCCTTTCCCCGTGACCGCTGGCCGGTGCCCCCCCTGACCGTGCTGGACGACTGTTCCCGCTTCGCCCTCTGCCTCCAGGCTGTCCCCATGAACAGGGCGCCACCGTCCAAACCCCCTTGACGCAGACGTTCCGCCGCTATGGCTTGCCCGTCCGCATGCTAATGGATAATGGCCCGCCCTGGGGCGCGCCGCTGACCCTCAGCCCCTTCACGTCCTTGACCGTCTGGCTTATTCGCCTGGGCATTGTTCTTACTCATGCCCGGCCCGCGCACCCCCAAACCTTGGGCAAAGACGAACGCTTCCATCGGACCCTCAAAACCGAACTCCTCCACCAGCGCACCTTTCGCGATCTGGCCCACTGCCAACAAGCCTTTGATCGCTGGCGCGACCACTCTAATCTCGACCGCCCGCATGACGCGTTAGCCCTCGCGGTCCCGGCCACGCGCTATACGCCCAGTCCCCGCCCGTTCCCGGAAGCCCTCCCGCCGATTGACTATGGCTCAAGCGCGCCCGTCCGGCGCGTGCAAGATAAAGGCGAGATCTCCTTTCGCGGGCGCCGCTTCCACCTCACCAAAGCCTTACGGGGCTACCCGGTGGCCCTGCGGCCCACGCTCCAGGAGGGCCGGTGGCGGGTCTATTTTTGTCACCAGTATGTCCGCGAGCTTGATTTGCAGCAGCCCGCAGAATAACCCACAATGTGTCCACCATGTCCCCGAACACCCGTCCACGATGTCTCCGGTCTATACACCCCCTTGTCAGGGGGGAGAGGCTTGCGGCCGGCTCGCTGCTCCGGGGAGAGCGGGTCTGCCGTCCCCCTGAGAAGGGGGATTGAGGGGGTTGCCTTCCAACGGCGGGGCACAGGGGCACAACAGGAAGCGGGAACATTGTCAACGCCTGCCCTGAGCGAAGTCGAAGGGAATGACTGAACACAGACAAGGATGACAGAGGGAGGGTTGACCGCTACTCCGACCGGCGGTCTCCTGTCTGACGAATACGGATTCGGGCTTCTTCAACGACGACCAGGGTGCGTTGAGAGATCTCCACATCATGCTGCAAAAGCCGGTTGCACACTCTCACGACGTTGTGGGGTTTCAGATCCCGGGGCCTCAAAAACACGACACCCCAATAAGGCTTGTCTTCATGAATGGCTAACGAACCAAAATCACTATCGTGGGTCAAGACCCAGCGGTTTTCCTGCTACGCCGTTTCCAGCAATTCATCGTCACTCTTGCCTTGCCATCCTCGTTCCTTCGTATCCGCCACGTCGATACCCTGACCCCTCAGAAACGCCACGACTTTCGGCGAGATGTTCTCGTCGGCGAGGATTCGCACCTGATGAAATTTCATGTTGTCGGTTTTACCTCGAGATACACCTCGTTTCTATGGCAGCGAGCGGCATATCTCAGGCAGGCGCGAATGTCTTTCCGGTTCAAATGTGGATAGTCTGCCAGAATGTCTTCTTCGCTCACGTCGGATGCGAGCAACTCAAGGATGAATTCCACGGATATACGAGTCCCCTCGATGATGGGTTTTCCCCCGAGTATTCTCGGATTGACGGTAATTCGTTCCATCTCCGGTCTCCTTCCATCAATTCGGTGGTGGCGACAGTGCCTGCCTGCCCGGATGATACCGCCTGCGCGGGCGGGCCGCAACGCGGCGCAAAGCAGATTCCTCGCTGCGCTCGGATTGTCAATGTTCTGGAATTCGTTGACAGAATGGTTAGCCTGCGTAGATGGCGACCACATTCTTTCCCTCCCCTTTGGAAGGGGCGTATTTTCGAAGAGGGAATGCGGGTGGGGGAGCCCCCCCAATATTTGTGGCCGCGCCATCTTATGGCGCGACTTCCCAGTGGCTTCTCGAGGCGGCATAAGGCATGTCCACGGGCTTGACCCGGGATGCCGCTGCTACAACGGCGAGAAGCCGCTAGGGCACAGAACGCAAAGTCGAAAACCGTCAGTGAATGACTGAACACAGACAATCCCCCAAGGAGGTAGCTGGGCTTGACGCCTGGCGACCCCGATTACGTTCTTGTCGTTGTCGGGGACGGCCTGCGTGCCGTCCCGTATGCCCCACATCCCATCCCCGACGGACAACCACGGGGGGTGTCCTTACATCCTTGTCGGCATGTCTCACGTGTCAATCATGAGACAATTTACTGTCTCATCAAAAAAACCAGCTTTCCGCTGCCTTTGTCGAAGAGTTGTCTAACCTTCTGAAATGCAAGTGAAAATTCTCACTGAAAAATTTGGCACGCAATTTGATAGACATTGAGATGGAGCACACAACTGCCGGAACGTTTACCGTTTAACCAAGGGGCGCAGATATGGCTACCTCAAACGACATCGACTCGGGCTCGGGGCTGGGCGTGGTTCAGCACGTGAAAGCCTGCACTCGGTGCGGCGGACTGTTGATCAGGGAAGGGCTGTTCGATCTGTTCGACGACACGGGGCATATGCGCCGATGGGCGTGGCGGTGCGTGCAGTGCGGAGATATCGTGGATTCGCTCATTCTCAGACACCGGACCTGTGTGGATCTTTCGGCGCTCAAGGCGGTGCGTCGCAGACGTTGGAACGGGGTGGAGGCGTTGAGCAGAAACCCCGCGCCCTGTGATCGTCGATGTTGACAAAACGAGAAACCTTCTACCTTCACCCGGACAGGCCCGCAGGCCTGTCCCTGCACAAAGGAGAGACAGTATGAACACACGTATCCTTACGCCAACCACGGTTGTTCTCATGACCTGGGCCTTGCTTGGCAGCCCCTGGGCTGCGGCGCTGGCCGGAGACACCACGGACATGGTCCTGATCCCCAAGGGTGAATTTACCATGGGCAGCAAGGACCATAGCGATGAACTGCCCCATCAAGTCGTACTGGATGGGTATTACATCGACATCTATGAGGTGTCGAACGCCAAGTATCGGGACTTCATGCAGGCCACCGACCATCCGGCTCCGGCCTACTGGGACGACCCACGCCTGAACAAGCCCGACCAACCCGTGGTCGGGGTCAACTGGTACGATGCCAACGCCTACTGTGAATGGACGGGTAAACGGCTGCCCACGGAAGCCGAATGGGAACACGCGGCCACCGGGCCTGACGGGAGCCATTTCCCATGGGGACACGGCGTCGATCCCACCAAGGCCAACTATGGTCAACACGTGGGAAAAACCATGCCCGTGAACTCCTACCCCGAGGGCGTGAGTCATTTTGGAGTGTATAACATGGCCGGCAACGTCTTTGAATGGGTCGGCGATTGGTATGACCCGAATTATTTCCGGGTCAGCCCGGCCTTCAATCCCCAAGGGCCTTCCGATGGCTACAACTTTGCCAACCAAGGGCCGGTCAAAGTCCTGAAAGGCGGGTCCTGGCTGGCTCCCCAGACGTCCCTGCACACGAGCCACCGGTTCTGGAATCAGCCGGAGAACAACTCCTACGGGGTGGGGCTCGGATTCCGATGCGCCCTGTCGGCGGACGGCACAGGCCGTGACGTGGTGAGATATGATTTCATGCATGCCCTCATCAGCATGGGCAAGGAGCAATGGAACGATGCGTTGAAATCCATCGACCGGGCGATCAAACGTGATCCCGCAAACGTGGAGTATCGGCAAACGCGATCGCTTATCTTAAAGCAAATGAACATGTAACGTGGGGCCGCAAATCCCTCAGGTCCCTCGGCGCCCGTATGGCTCGGTGGAACCGGAACCTACGTGGACCGCCTCACGGTCGGTGCCAAAAAGGTGATCCGGGGTGGATCGTGGATCGCGGCGGAGCAGACCGTGACCGCCACCCATCGGTTCTGGAATCATCCTATGAACAACAGCTACGGCGTGGGCCTGGGTTTTCGATGTGCGAAAACGGCCTCAGAATAATTCAAACGGGCAGTGCTCTCACGCGCACTTTCCCTGCAAGACACCGGAAAAGCCAAGAAAGGTGGATCATGAAAATCCTTTATTATTTAACCCTGAGTTGCATGGCGTGGACGATCGCCTGGGGAACGGAGCCGGGTTGGGCCGGTCATGCAGGGCCCCATTTTCATCCGCGGAGCCCCATACAGGAATCGCTCTACCGGGCCGATAAGAACGTGGATGAGGCGTGGGAGGTCTTCCACCAGGCCGCGTTGAGTGGCACCCTGGCTTCTCCGGCCATCCAGACGCAGATCGAACGGGATTTGCATGAATCCCGGCTCCTGTTGGTCGATGCTCGACAGGCGGCCCGAGGCAATGACACCCGCGCCGTCTCTGCACTCACGGCACGGATTGAGGAGATTGCAATACACATCAAAGAAAAGAGTCGAAGGCGAAAACCATGAACACGCCATTGATCACGTCACTCACCCTGTGCATGCTGTTGGGGCACGGCACGGCTTTCGCAGACCATCCCGTAAGAGAACGGGATCCCACTGCCATGGTCGCCATTGCAGAAGGCGGGTTTATTCGAGGAAGCGGCGCGGAAACCCGGCGGACCGACGAACGGCCTCGTCGCACGATCTATCTCAACGCCTTTATGATCGATACATATGAAGTCACCAATGCCCAGTACCTCAAGTTCATCGCGGCTACGGGGCACAAGGAACCGTTCAACGTGTACGGCACGGGCTCCTTATTCGAGGTGAAGGGTATCGAGAACTTACCCGTGGTGCAGGTCACGTGGCATGATGCCGAAGATTATTGCCAGTGGGTCGGCAAACGGTTGCCGACTGAAGCCGAATGGGAAAAAGCCGCACGGGGTACCGACGGGAGAGCCTATCCGTGGGGAAACAAGGCCCCCTCAGCCCGTCGCGTCAATTTCAATCGTGATTGGGTGGCCACGGAAACGCTGTTGCCGGTCGGGTCGCTCCCGGATGGAGTCTCTCCCTACGGCGTCCATGACATGTCCGGCAACGCACGGGAATGGGTTCAGGACTGGTACGCGAAAGATTACTACCGGATCGCGCCGGATCGAAACCCCCAGGGCCCTGAAACCGGACTGCTCAAAGTCATCCGGGGGGGCTCCTGGCACAGTTTCGAACCCGACATTCGCGCGGCAGCCCGGGGCAAAGGAGGGTTCGCCCTGAAAACCCATGGGACCGGCTTCCGTTGTGCGAGGGACGTGTCCGCCGCACCCGGACCGGTCGCGGGAGGCGAACGATGAACGTGATCATCGTGGGCGGAACCGGTTTTATCGGCAGGCACATGGCTCCGATCCTGACCGGCGGCGGACACGCGGTGACCATTCTGACCCGCACCCGACGCACGGCTCCCGTGGTCGGAGGCGACGTTCGGGTTCGAGAATGGGATCCGTCTGATTGGCAGAGCCTGGCACAAACCTTTCAGGGGCAGGACGCGGTGATCAACCTTGCGGGCGCCCCTGTCGCCGACCGCCGGTGGACGCCGTCGCGCAAGCACGTGCTTCGTGCCAGCCGGATCGAAACCACGCGGACGATCGTAACGGCGTTGTCCGGTCTCTCCGCGCCGGTTCGACCCGCCATCTTCATCAGTTCGTCCGGGATCGGATTCTACGGACTCGAGACCGCCGCCGGCGTCGATGAAACGCAAGGGCCGGGAACCGGATTCTTGGCCGACTTGTGCGTGGAATGGGAACGTGAAGCCTTCCGGGCGACGGACTACGGCATTCGGACCACGTGCCTGAGAATCAGTATGGTGTTGGGGAAAGACGGCGGCGCCCTGCAAAAGATGCTGCTCCCTTTCAAACTCTTTCTTGGTGGTATTATCGGCAAGGGCACCCAACCCGTAAGCTGGATCCACGTCGAGGACCTGGGACGGCTCGTCTTGGCCGTTCTTGAGCAGCCTTCGTACAAAGGCTCTCTCAATGCGGCTTCCCCTCGTCCGGTTACGATGAAGGAATTGTGCCTGCAACTGGGCCGGGTCCTGGGCAGACCGTGCCGGCTTCCCGTTCCGGCCTGGGCCCTGCGACTCGGATTAGGTGAATTGTCGACGCTCATGACTCATGGGCAATCGGTGCATCCCCTCGTGGCGCAACAACTGGGATTTACCTTCAAATATTCGGACCTGGAATCGGCCTTGTCCGCGATCCTGGGGAAGGGCGGGTGATGTTCATCCGTTGTAGGGACAACCCCCTGTGGTTGTCCGTCGGGGAGGGCGTATAATTCATTCGGGACGGCACAGGGGCCGTCCCCTACAAGATATGATTATGATGGTCGAAATTCTCGCTTATCTCCACTTGCTGGCGATCGCCGTGTTGGTCGGAAAAGTCGTCTTCCTGTCGTTCGTCACCGCACCGGTCCTGGCCCGAGCCCTGGACCCCGACGCCTTTGCGCGCGTGGTACGCATGCTCTTTCCGCGCTATTACGCACTGGGCATGCTGGCGGCCATTGTCGGGTGGGCGAGCATCACGAGTCTCGGCCTGCTTAACGGGTTCGGCCCGCCGGATCTGCTGGCTGCCACGCTGTGGCTCGGCATCCTGGCCATCGAGAATTACTGTCGCTCACCATTGACCCCACGTATCAATGCCTTGAGCGACCGGCTCAAGGACGCCACGCAACGTGGCGTGGACATCGTCTCGGTTCGCAAGGATCGGGACACCCTTCATCGCCGCTCGGTTCAGCTTAACGGCGTCGTGCTCGTTCTGGGATTGTGTTTGGTCGGATTGATTTGAAAGGAGAAGAGTGATGCATCCATCAGCAACGACGTTCTCGCTTCAAGAAACCATTCAGGGTGGCTTTCTTCTTGCCGCCTTGCTTGCCCTCTTGTTGATGATCCCGATCCAAAGTCATGCGCAGCAAGGGCTTCCCCCACAAGGCAATCCTCACGGTGATCTGTCGGACCCCATGTTGCCCCCACCGGGCATCATCGGCGTGGCGCTGCATCTTACCGCCGAACGCATCGGCGATCCTGCGGGCCTGTTTATCCGGGCCACGCATCCCCTGGGACCGGCGGTCAGAGCGGGGCTGACGCACGGGCAGGAAATTCTGTCCGTGGACGGCCGGTCCGTCAAAGGCATGACGTACCGGGAGGTCGTGTCCATGATACGGGGCGAGGTCGGGGCGTCCGTCACGCTCCTCGTCAAAACCTTTTTCGACGTGAAGGAAGTGACGATCATTCGCGCCAGCGAGGCGCAGTTGACCGAAGAAGAACAACGGATCTGAGGAACCGCTCATGCTATCCCGCTTCAGGCCCGAGCACCCGCTCCCGGCGGAGCCGCCCATCGCGTCGGATCTTCCCATGCGGTTGGGGATCAGCCGCTGTCTGTTGGGTGAACCCGTCCGGTACGACGGCGGCCATAAGCGGGATCAGTTTCTGGTGGACGTGCTCGGGCAACACGTGGAGTGGGTGCCGGTGTGTCCCGAGGTGGAAGCCGGATTCGGCACGCCGAGAGAATCCATGCGTCTGGTCGATGACGTGGCTGAACCGCGCTTGATCACGGTTCGTTCCCGCCACGACCACACCGACCGGATGCGCCGTTACGCCAAACAACGCCTGCGCGACTTACAATCGCTGAACCTGTCCGGCTACGTGTTCAAAAAAGATTCCCCCAGTTGCGGGACCCGGCGCGTTCGCGTGTATGCCCGCGACGGCAATCTGCTGGGGACGGGGAAGGGATTGTTTGCCGATGCGTTCCAACGCGCGTTTCCCCTGATGCCCGTCGAGGAAGAAGGACGACTCCGGGACCAGGGGCTTCGGGAAAATTTCATCGAACGCGTGTTCGGCTATCACCGGTGGCAAGGGGTTGCCGCACGCCTCACCCGCGGACGGCTGGTGGCGTTTCATACGGCCCACAAATATCTCCTGTTAGCCCACAGCCGGCGCCATTACCGGGAGCTTGGTCGATTGGTCGCCGATGTCAAACAGTACTCCGCCCGAGAACTGGCCCGGACCTACGGGCAACGGTTTATGGAAGCCCTGGCCGTTAAGACGACCATTCGTAAACACGTCAACGTGCTCCAACATCTGGCCGGTCATTTCAAGGACACCCTCGGCTCGGCGGCGCGGAGAGAACTGCACGCGGTGATCGGCGATTATCAGAAGGGGTTCGTGCCGCTGACCGTCCCCGTCACCTTGATCGGACACTACGTCCGGGTCTTGGACGTTCCGTACCTGAGGGACCAGGTGTATCTTGCGCCTCATCCCAAGGAACTCATGTTGCGCAACTATGTCTAGCGTTCGGACTCCCGGAGCAGGATTCGGCATCAAACACCTGTCGGAGATGACGGGACTGAGTCGTCACGTCCTTCGAAAGTGGGAACAACGGTACAACCTTCTGTCCCCCCAACGCGCAACAAACGGGTATCGCGTGTATGCTCCGGCAGAGTTGCAATTGCTGTTCTTTCTCAAACACCAATTGAACACCGGCGCGGCAATCGGTCAGCTTGCCCTTCAAGGCCGTGAGGCATTGATCCGCGCGATGAACGCCGGCCCCGTCGACGTCCATCATACCCATCCGGAGGCCCGACCCCAGGCCCGTGCATTGATCCAGGCGGCACGCATGAACGACCGGACGACCGTGGATCGGATCATCACTCTGCTCATTCAGCAATGGGGGTTCGATCAAGCCTTGACCGGCGTCTTTTTCCCGGTGCTCCAGACTATCGGCGAACTCTGGCACCAAGGCCGGATCAGCGTCGTCGGCGAACACCTGATCTCGCAAACAATCCAGCGGTTACTCTCCCGGCAACTTCAAAGCGTACCCCGGGCTTCGGAGACCGACTGCCCGCAAGCCTTGGTCGCCTGCGTGCCCCATGACTTCCATGAAATCGGCGCCATGTCCGCGGTCCGGTTTCTTCGCCACGGCGGATGGCACGTTACCTATCTCGGCCCCGACGTGAACGTCGACATCGTGCGATTGGCTTGCCAACGCCGCCAGGCCACACTCGTGCTCTTCTCCTGTGTCGTTGAACTCGCGTTGGATGACATGAAAGACCTGATTGATGATATCGTCCGGCACGTGCTGCCACTGACGACGGTGGTCATGGGGGGAGGCGGCGCCGCCTGCTATCAGGACCGGCTTGCACGCAAGGGGATTCGGTATATGGCCGACGTTCAATGCGTGAAGGCCTTGACGCCCCGTTCACGTCCCGGGATGGCCTAGATTCTGGTCGACGACTGCACGCGTGCCTTGACCACGTCCGAACCACACCGTGCCCGTCCCTTGCGCGAGGGCCTGCCAGTCTTTCCCTTTCCCGGATCCCCGGTCGGGTCGAGGACGGACGTCGGAGACAGGTGTAAGGAGAAATCGGAGCCTGCTTACACGGCAGCGGGGGTGGGGTCAAGCCAAACGAGTACCTTTTGTGCTACATTAAATACGAAAATTTCACGAACGGGGGAGAAGCCTTAACACAAATGAAACCCAGAGGAAACATCAAGCCAATAAACTTGGAATGATTGTTGTGCCACGTTTGCGGTACAGCCATGTTTTGAAGGAGAGACACGCTCTGCTTTTCGAATGAGGGATTCACACCAAAACAGGTGCCCATGGCGCTGAAAGCCTTAATCGTGGATGATGAACAGGCGATCGTGAACCTCGTTCGCCACCATTTGGAGAAAGAAGGCCTGTCCTGTATCGAGGCGTTTGAAGGCGAAACGGCGCTGCAACTCGCCCGGACCGAACGCCCGGATCTGATTGTGCTGGATCTCATGTTGCCCGGTATCGACGGGTTGGAAATTTGCCGGTTGCTTCGCCGGGATCGGACCTTGGCCAACGTGGCGATCATCATGCTGACGGCCAAAGCCGAAGAAGTCGATCGGGTGGTGGGCCTGGAGATGGGGGCGGACGATTACCTGGTCAAACCGTTTTCCCCCAGGGAATTGGTGGCTCGGATCAAGGCGGTATTGCGGCGGGGGCGTGATGCGCAAACGGGCGGCATCAGGCGAATCGGGACGCTTGAAATCGACGAAGCGAAACATCAGGTTCGGGTTGCAGCCGGTCTCATCGACCTGACGGTGAAGGAGTTCGATCTGCTCCGTGCGCTCGTCCAGGCCAACGGCCGGGTGTTGAACCGGGAGCAGATTCTGGAAATGGTCTGGGGATACGCCAATGCCGTGGAGATCGAATCGCGGACGGTGGACGTCCACATCAGGCGCCTTCGAGAAAAACTCAAAGATGAAAGTCACCGGATCGTGACGGTCAAGGGTGTGGGATACCGCTTCGAGGAGGAAGGCTGAATGAGGAGCCCCCGGTTTTGAAGAGCCGGTTACTGACACGTCTGGGTTTGTTGCTCAGTGGCATGACGTTGGCCGGCATGGGGGCCATGGGGCTGTTGGCCTCTTCCGGGGCGACCGGCGGGACGCTCTGGGTTGGGTCCTTGGTGGTTGCCGCGTTGGGGTTTCCTTTTGGCATGTGGTTGGGCCGAAGGCTGTTGAGGCCGCTCCATGAGATGGACACCCGGGCTGAGCGTCTGCTGGAGGGGTGGAGCGAACGGGAGCAGACACTCGAGGACGATGAATGGAACGGCTTGAGAAAGGCGTTGGATTACATCAGGGCGTACCCCCGGACACGGGTTGACGTCTTGGAGTCTGAACGAGCGAAAGGCACCGCCATCCTCGATAATATGACTGAGGGTGTGATCGCCTTGGATGGGCAAGGGTACGTGATTCTGATGAATCCCGCGGCGCGAAGGATTCTCGACGTTGCTCAGGACCAGGGAGAAGGGCGCACCTTATTGGAGGTCGTCAGGGACAAGGGATTGGCCGATTGGGTGGAGATGTGTCAGGCCCTCGACACCGCGGAGCCGTGCAAGCGGGAAATCGAGTGCTATATGCCGGCCTTGCGAAACATCGAGGTGAATGCGATGCCCATGCCTTTTACCTCCCGGCGCCGCGGCTTTTTGCTCGTCCTGCACGACATCACCGAATTGCGGCGGCTGGAAAAGGTCCGCGCGGAATTCGTGGCGAACGTGTCCCATGAGTTACGCACGCCGTTGACGGCCATTAAGGGGTACCTGGAGACCGTACTCGATGAAACCAGGCTGGAATCGGCCACGCACCGGCGATTTCTGGAGATCGCGAACAGCCACGCGGAACGGATGGGGCGCTTGATTAATGACCTGCTGAACCTTTCCGACATCGAGACGGGAAAAGTGGTCCTGGATCCCATTCCCATCAGTCTCGGGGACTTCGTGCAGGACGTCTCGGCGATGTTTGAGAAGGATGCCGGGAAAAAAGACGTGAGGCTCGTCAACCAGGTCCCTCCCGGTTTATGGGTGCAGGCCGACCGGGACCGGCTTTCCCAGATTCTGGTGAATTTGGTCGACAATGCCGTGAAGTATACGCCGGCAGGGGGAACGGTCAGTTTTCTCGCGGCGAAAATGGACATCCGTCAAATTCGTATCACGGTCCGGGATACGGGGCAGGGTATTCCGCCAAACGATCTGTCTCGCATTACGGAACGGTTTTACCGGGTCGACAAGGCGCGTGCCCGCGTGGAAGGCGGCACCGGCCTCGGTCTCGCCATCGTGAAACATTTGGTGCAATTGCACGGCGGCACGCTTCACATCGAGAGTGAATACGGCAAGGGCACGACGATCGAAGTTCTGCTTCCGGCCGGGCAACTCCAACCCGCCTGCTAGCTGGTCGGGTTACGCTACGCCACGCTAACCCTGTCCCTCCATCATGGTCGTTGTAGGGGACGGCCCCCGTGCCTGCCCCGCCTTTGGAAGACAACCCCCTCAATCCCCCTTGTCAGGGGGACAGCAGAACTCCTCTCTCCCCCTGAGCAGGGGACAGCAGCAAGTCTTTTCCCCCCTGATAAGGGGGGCCAGGGGGGTTCGGCAGGGACGCCCTACACAACAGCCTCTTCCATGTAAGAGGGCGCAGAAAATTTACCGAGGTGTAACCCTTCTCATATGTGACTGCAATACGCTCCCCGTATAGTGCAGACGTCCATTCCGTGTGAACACGGCCGTTTCGTTTGGCAGACCGGCAGGGCCGAAGCATGAGGGCCTCCGGGTAGCCCCTTTCGCTTAACAATTTCGTAACCTACTTTTTACGTCCGGGAAACATTCAACCGTTAGAGTAGGCAACTGCCAGGGAACGGTACCGCAAATACATTCTTCAGAAGGAGGGTTGCAGCATGATGAGACGTTTCGTCTTGGCACACGACACAAGTCGTTTTTTCAGTAAGAGGATTGTATCCGTGAGTTTCCTTTTCCTGGCAATCGGTATTGGCAGTGCAATCCAGAGTGGGGCGGCTTCCGACTCGATGGTGGACCCGGCCTGGAAAAGCTATAGTCAGGTGAGCGGGGTGTCCGGGAACCTGAACAGCATTGGGTCCGACACTCTCAACAATCTCATGACCCTGTGGGCCGAAGGGTTCAGAAAAGAATATCCCAACGTGAAGATTCAAATCGAAGGGAAAGGCTCCAGCACGGCGCCCCCGGCCCTCATTGAAGGGACGGCTCAGGTGGGGCCGATGTCCAGGCAAATGAAAGCGAAAGAGATGGACAAGTTCGAAGCGAAATTCGGCTATAAACCCACCAGTTTCCCCGTGGCCGTCGATGCGCTGGCCGTGTACGTCAACAAGGACAATCCCGTGAAATGTCTCAGTATGGAAGAGGTGGATGCCGCGTTTTCAAAAACCCGGAGGCGCGGGCATTCCGTGAATATCGATACGTGGGGGAAAGCGGGTCTTGATGGGAACTGGAAAAGCACGAGGGTGAGCCTGTACGGTCGAAATTCAGCCTCGGGGACCTACGGGTTTTTCAAGAAGAAGGTGTTGAAGAAAGGCGATTATAAGGATGAGGTCAAGGAGCAACCCGGCTCGGCTTCCGTAGTGCAGGGCGTGACGGAGGATCGTGGTGGGCTAGGATACAGCGGCATCGGGTATCGGACCTCGGGCGTCCGGGCGATTCCGTTGTCGGCCAAGAGCGGCGCCGGGTGCTATGACCCGACGTTTGCCAACGCCTCCGTCGGCAAGTATCCGTTGGCGCGGTTCCTCTACTTGTACGTGAATAAAGCTCCGGGGAAACCGCTGCCGCCGTTGGTCTCGGAATTCCTGAAATACGTGTATAGCACAGCGGGACAGAACATCGTCATCAAGGATGGCTATTTCCCTTTGCCGCAAACCCTCATCACCAAGAAGTTGGGTGAAATGTAAGCTTCAGTCGTCTCGCTTGAACTGAAAGCCAAAGTGTACGACCATTGAGCAACAATAGTAACAAAGCCATGTCCTGCAAAGCCTCGGTTTTCGGACATGGCTTTGTTATTTACGCGTCAACGACTTCCTCATGAACCAGGCTGATCCCACAGCAAATCAGGTCGAGACGGCATCGCCCCCTGCGCCGTCGTTCCCTTCGAAGATAACCTCCCGGACGTTGCGGCGTTGGGCCGACCATGGAGCAAGAGGGGTGATTACCCTTGGCGGATGGGCGACCATTTTTAGCATCTTCGGTATTTTTGCCTACCTGTTTATCGAAGTGGCTCCGTTGTTTTACGCCGCTTCCTGGAGCCAAGGGACTTCCGTGCACATCGACACAAGCGGGGAAGCTCCTCTGGAAAACGTCAGTGTGGGGATCAATGAATACAGGGAAGTGGGATACGTACTTCGAAACGGCGACATTTCGTTCTATAGGTTTCCCTCCGGCACGCCGATACCGCTCAAGTCCGTGCCGGACTTCGAGACCGGGGAAATTACCGCGCTGGCCCGCTCTCCGGGGAAAGACCACGTCTATGGACTCGGGACGAGAATCGGTCGAGTCATGCCCTTGTACGTCACGTTTCGAGTCACGTTCGAAGACGACGTACGAAAAACCGAACCGGTGGTGACTTCGGGTGAGCCGTTTGAGGCCGCCCCGACGGGTGAGCCCGTTGCGCGACTTGCCTACCGGGAGACGGACAGTGGACCCATCGCCGCCGTCTTGACCGGGTCGGGCCGCTTGTTCCTTACCAAGATGCAGGAATCGGAGGCGGAGGGGCTGTTTGCGCTGGAAACGGAATCGGAACTCCTTCAGGCCGAGATCATTGATGAGGGCGTGGAGGCGCTGTCCGTGCTGCTCCTGGACGACTTGGGGGAAACCCTGTTGGGCGGTACGAAGGACGGCAGGTTGCTGTATTGGGACATTCAAGACATCCAAAGCCCGAGGCTGATGGGGATGTATTCCGCCGGCACGTCCATCACCGCCCTTTCCTATCTCATCGGCGACCGGTCCATCGTGGTCGGTACGGAAAAAGGGACGGTCTCCGTCTGGATGTCCGTGATCGATCCTGACGTGGGAGGTGATCCGCGTCTTGAAAAGATTCGGGACCTGGCTTCGCATAACGGGGCCGTGAGCGCCGTTTCCCCTTCGCTTCGGGATAAAGGATTTCTCACGGCGGACGTCTCCGGCGGCGTAGCCCTGCACCATTCGACTTCCGATCAGACGCTCATCCAAATCCCCGGGAACGGTTCCGCCATTGTCGCTGCGATGTTCGCACCGAAGACAGACGGCGCCTTGGTGCTCGATGATTCGGGACGACTGATCACCTATCATTTTGAGAATGAGCATCCCGAATCCACGTTCTCGTCCTTGTTCTTCCCCGTGCTCTATGAAGGGTACGAAGAGCCTCTCCATATTTGGCAATCAACCGGGGGCTCGGATGCGTTCGAGCCGAAATTCGGCTTATGGCCGATCATGTTCGGCACGCTGAAAGGGACGATCTACGCGATGTTGCTGGCCACGCCGCTCGCCGTGCTGGGCGCGATCTATACCGCGATGTTCATGCGTCCGAATATTCGCGCCGTGGTCAAACCGGTCGTGGAGATCATGGCGGCCTTCCCGACGGTCGTCCTGGGATTCCTGGCCGGATTGTGGTTCGCGCCGCTGTTGGAAAAGATCTTTCCCGCCCTGGTGGCCATGTTTCTCCTGATCCCGCTGGCCGTGGTGTTGGTCTGCGTCGGTTGGCAATTCCTGCCTTCACGCCTCAAGGGCCACTCGGGGAACGTGACGGAATTGGCGGCGTTCGTGGTGCTCCTCATCGGAACGGTGTGGGTCTGTCTCCAGTTGAATCACCAGGTCGAATTCTGGCTCTTCGATTCGGACTATAAGCAATGGTTGCAGTCGACGTTCGGGTTGGCGTACGACCAGCGAAACGCGTTGGTCATTGCCTTTGCCATGGGCATGGCCGTGATTCCCACGATTTTCAGCATCAGCGAGGATTCGCTGAGCAACGTGCCGCCCCACCTGATCGCCGGATCATTGGCCCTCGGGGCCACCCCGTGGCAGACCCTGACGAAGTTGGTCATCATCTCGGCGAGTCCCGGCGTGTTCTCCGCTCTCATGATCGGGTTGGGCCGGGTCGTGGGAGAAACCATGATCGTGCTGATGGCCACGGGCAACACCCCGGTGATGGACATGAATCTCTTCAACGGATTCCGAACCTTATCGGCGAACATTGCCGTGGAAATGCCCGAGGCCCCGCATGGAGGCACGCTGTATCGGTTACTGTTCCTGGCCGGCCTCCTCCTGTTCGTGTTTACGTCCATCGTCAACACCCTTGCGGAAATCGTCCGGCAGCGGCTTCGGGCGCGATACAGCCAATTTTAAAGGGATTCCATGCGTGCCAGGATCAAAAAATTTCTCGACTCGGGGACGCTGTTCGTGTGGTTTTGCGGCACGGCGGTGGCTGCCTCGCTGCTCCTCGTTGGCGGTGTCCTGCTCCTGATCATGGTCAACGGCCTCGGGTTTTTCTGGCCCCACGCCCTGGTGGATCTGACGCTCACAGACGGCACGCACGTCCTGGGAGAACTGAAAGGGGAGGAAGTCATTCCCTATTCGGAGACGCCGGCATTTCCCGAAGGGAAAACGCGGGTGAGGCTGAAAGTCGGGAATCGTGACCTCTATGGCCTGGACTTCCGGTGGGTGGATACCGATCAAATCGTCTCGGCGGAATCTCCGAAAGACGTGGCGGCGTTCGAACGGAGAGAATGGGGGAACTTTTATGGCCGGATTCGGGAGGTCTCGCGCGGCGGCGACGTCGTCGCTTCGGGCAATCAGGAAGGATGGAAGGCGTTACAGCCACTCATCGAGCAGGCCAATGACCTGCATGAGGAGATTGAACACCTGCAACGAGACGTTATCGGCGACATCAATTATGACATCGAAGAAACCCGTTTAAAAATCCGGGAGTTGGAATTAAGCGGTCAACATGAGCCCCAGGAGGTGGCCGAGCTTCAAACCGCCACCAAACAGTTGGAAACCCAGTACGAGAAGCACGTGGCTACCCTTCGGAAATTGAGTCGTCAACTCGACGAATATGCCGTGATCCTCGTCGAAACGAATGGCCGCGAGAAACAACTCGCGGTCGGCCAAATCGTGAAAGCCCTGCGTCCCAACGACATGGGCTTCGTCGAAAAGATTCTCCGATACTTCATGAATTTTTGGTCCGTGCTGAGCGAAGAACCGCGGGAAGCCAATACCGAGGGGGGCATTTTCCCGGCGATCTTCGGTACCGTCATGATGGTCTTGATCATGAGCGTGGCCGTGGTGCCGTTCGGCGTCCTGGCCGCATTCTACCTGCGGGAGTACGCGCGACAGGGATTGATCGTTCGGGTGATTCGCATCGCCGTCAATAACCTGGCCGGCGTGCCGTCGATCGTGTTCGGCGTGTTCGGATTGGGGTTCTTCGTGTACGCGGTCGGCGGGACCCTTGATACCCTGTTCTACCCCGAAGCCCTGCCGACTCCGACGTTCGGTACGGGTGGCATTCTGTGGGCGTCGTTCACCTTGGCCCTGTTGACGGTTCCGGTGGTGATCGTGTCCACGGAAGAAGGGCTTTCAGCCGTCCCCCGGGAATACCGTGAAGGCTCCCTGGCGTTGGGCGCCACCAAGTTTGAAAGCATGCTGCGCGTGATCCTGCCCTGCGCCCTGCCGGGCATTTTGACGGGGCTGATCCTGGCGGTGGCGCGCGCAACGGGTGAAGTGGCCCCCCTGATGTTAACCGGGGTCGTCAAATTGGCGCCGGCGCTTCCCTTGGACCACCATTTCCCCTTTCTGCACTTTGAACGCAAATTCATGCACTTGGGCTTCCATATTTTCGACGTGGGCTTTCAGTCCCCGAACGTTGAAGCGGCGAAGCCGATGGTGTACGTCACCACCCTGATCCTGGTGATGGTGGTCATTGTTCTGAATCTCAGCGCCGTGGCCCTTCGCAATTACATGCAGAAAAAATTCAAGGCGTCGGCGGTGTAAGGTTCAACAGGTTTCGGTCTCATGAGTTCACGTATTGACACGTTATCACAACCCCATCAAACTGCTGTTCGACACATGCAGGCGGCGGAAACAACCATGGCTTCTTCTGAACGTTCTCAAGACAACGAACACAAGCTCACGGTCGAGGATACCGACTTCTTTTACGGCGAGAAACAGGCGCTGTTCAAAGTCGCCCTGACCGTCCCGACGCATCACGTCACGGCCTTTATCGGCCCGTCCGGTTGTGGGAAATCGACGTTGTTGCGTTGCTTCAACCGGTTGAACGATCTGGTTGAGGGAGCTCGGGTCATCGGCAGGATTTGTCTTGACGGGAAGGACATCTACGATCCCTCAGTGGACGTGACCGACCTGCGGACCAGGGTCGGCATGGTCTTCCAGAAAGTGAACCCGTTTCCCAAGTCGATATACCAAAACGTGGTCTATGGGCCGCAGCTTCAGGGCGTGCGGCGTCGTTCCGTGCTCGACGGCATTGTCGAAAAGAGTCTGCAGGGCGCGGGCCTCTGGGAGGAAGTCAAGGATCGCTTGCATCACAGCGCGCTCGGCCTGTCCGGTGGGCAGCAACAACGTTTGTGTATTGCGCGTGCGTTGGCCGTCAACCCCGAAGTCTTGCTGATGGATGAACCCTGTTCCGCGCTTGATCCCATCTCGACCGCGAAGATCGAAGAGTTGTTGCATTCCCTGAAAGAGCAACTCACCGTGGTGATTGTCACGCATAACATGCAACAGGCCGCGCGCATCTCCGACCTGACCGGCTTTTTTCTCATGGGGGAATTGATCGAATACGCCGAGACCAAAACCATCTTTACCAATCCATCGGACAGCCGGACCGAAGATTACGTCACCGGAAGGTTTGGTTGATATGACTCGTTTTTAAGGGGAAATGAGAAGAAATGGAACGTCACTTCGAAGAAGAATTCGACAGGATCAAAAGCAAAATTCTCATGATGGGCTCCCTGGTCGAGGAGCAGATCAGGAACGCCCTGACTGCGTTGGTTGAACGTGACGAAGCCCTGGCGCAGCGGGTCATCGAGAACGATCACAAGGTGAATACGTTCGACGTGGAAATCGACGAGATGGCGCTCGACGCGTTGGTCCGGTATCAGCCCGTTGCCAGGGATCTACGCTTTGTGACCACCGCCATGAAAATTTCCACTGAATTGGAGCGGATGAGCGACTTGGCGGAAAATATCTGCGAGCGGGCGATCGAACTCAACGAAGAGCCCCAGTTGAAGCCCTATATCGACATTCCTCACATGGCCGAGCGCGCCCGCATCATGGTCAAAGAATCGTTGGACGCCTTTGTCAAAATGGATTCGGCATTGGCCCGGAAAGTCATTCAGGATGATGATTTCGTCGATAATCTGACGGAACAGTTGTTCCGGGAACTCTTGTCTTTCATGATGGAAAATCCCAAGACGATCAGCCGGGCCATCCGGCTCTCCTTTATCGCCAAGTACATTGAACGGCTTGCCGACCACGCGACGAACGTCGCGGAACTGGTGGTGTACCTGGTCGAAGGAAAAATCATCCGCCATACCATCCCCCCGCAAGAAGGCTAAACGTCCTTCCCCCTCACCCTACCCCCTTCGACAAGCTCAGGACAGGCTCTCCCACCCGGGGAGAGAGTCATGTAGTCCGCGTAGGTCGGATTAGCGCAGCGTAATCCGACAACCTCAGCTAACCTGACCTACGGAGCTGCTTTTCCTTCCTGTCATCCCTGATCCTCCCCTCCTGTCATCCTCGACGCTTGTCCCCGACGTTCTTAATCGGGGATCTTAGCGGGAATCCGGAGTCCTGTCGTCAAAATCGCCTCCGTCTGAGACATTCATCTTGACATATTTACAGAATGTGGCAATATGGAAACAATGATAAACTCGGTTAAAGGTAAAATTGTCAAAGATATTGTTAACAAAGGTGCTTATAGGAAGTTTCACGACCGAATCAACAAGAGAGCCGTTTTGCTTCTGCAAGCGTTGAGTGATGTATCGAATTTTGATGATTTAAGAAGAATTTGCGAACCCCCCACTTTAAAATTACACAAGCTAAAGGGGAACATGAAAGATTTTTGGTCAATCACGATAGAAAAGCCTTGGTGTATTATTTTTAAGTATCAGCAAGGTGAGTTTGTCAACGTTGAGATTAAAGATTACCATGATTAACTTTCAATGAAATAAACAAAAAAGGGACCGGCTTATGGTTGAACTGAAAATCAGATATTCGCCAGGCGATTTTTTAAAAACAATGGTGCTGGAAGAAAGAGGGTTGACCCAAAAATGGTTAGCTAAAAAAATTGGCTGTGCAGAAAGAAAGATCTCTGAAATTTGTAATAACAGGAGAGGAATTTCTGCGGATTTTGCCCTTCAGCTTGAAGAAGTCTTCGGTATCAGTGCCGAATTCTGGGTTACAATGCAAGCGAAATGGGAACTCTATATGGCCCGCAAGGAAGCTGCATAAATGACTCCCCGAAGAAGTCGGAGTCGGTCGGATGAGCCCTTCGACTACGCTCAGGACAGGCACAGCATCATCCCACAAAGTCCAGCCTCTTTCCTTCCTGTCATCCCCGATCGGGGTCGGGGATGACAGAAGAAAGGCGGGAGTGTCGGATTGCGCTCCGCTCATCCGACCTACGGGGTCTCAGAGCGACAGAAAATGCCATGATGATGACATAAAGAGCATTAATGGATGCTTCATGGACATAAAATGATCCAAAATGGACCCTAAGCCGGCTACAAGGCGCCCGCGCCGCGGCCTTTCCAATTTTCCAGAAACCATTCTTGAGAGCTGAGGGGGGCATGCTCGGGTACGAGCTGGAGACGGGTATATTGCCCGTTCGACAGCAATTGGCGGGTCTTGACGTTGTCGTGAAGCGCCACTTGCAGGAGATCGTCGACAAGGATTTTGCGAAGGTGCGGGGACTCGATCGGGAACAGGAGTTCCACGCGCCGATCCAGGTTGCGGGGCATGAGGTCGGCGCTGCCGAGAAACAGTTCTTCCTGCCCGCCATTGCGGAAATAATAGAGCCGTGCGTGTTCCAGGAATCGTCCGACGACCGAGGTCACGGCGATGGTTTCACTGATTCCGGGAATTCCCGGACGAAGCCCGCAGACCCCTCGAATCTGGAGGTCGATTTTGACGCCGGCTTGGGATGCCCGATAGAGCGCTTGAATGCATTGTGTGTCCACGAGGGCGTTCATCTTGAACGCCAGGTATCCGTCTCCCTTTTCCTTGTGCCGCTGAATCTCCCGCTCGATTCGCTCCAGAATTTGTTCCCGCATCAATTGGGGCGCCACGAGCAGTTTGGCATAGAAATTCTTCCGGGAGTAGCCGGTTAACGAGTTGAAGAGATCGGCCACGTCCGCGCCCGTGGCCGGGTCGCAGGTCAAGAAACTCAGGTCGGTATACATCCGGCTTGTCACCGGATTGTAATTACCCGTGCCCAGGTGGACGTACCGCCGGATGCTGTCCTCGTCGCGCCGGATGACCAGGCACATCTTGGCGTGGGTTTTCAGCCCAAAGACCCCATAGACCACGTGGATGCCTTCATCCTCCAGTTTCCGGGCCCATTCGATGTTGTTTTCTTCATCGAAGCGCGCCTTCAGCTCCAGCAGGACCGCGACCTGTTTCCCGTTCACTCTCGCTTCCATTAACGCCTCCACGATCGGGGAATTGGCTCCCACTCGATAGAGGGTCTGTTTGATGGCCAGCACGTGGGGATCGCTTGCCGCCTCGCGCACGAAATCGACGACCGGAGTGAAACTGTCGTAGGGATGGTACAGCACGACGTCGCCACGCCGGATGACCGAGAACAGGCTTTCCTTCTTGTTGAGGGAATCCGGGATCTCCGGAACGAACGGCGGATATTTCAACTCCGAAAGATCGATGCGCGTCAACTCCATAAGGCTGGACAGACCGAGCGGAAGATCCTGCGTATAGACCTGGTACGGAGCCAACGAGAGATTCCTGATCAGAATGTCCCGGATGTGATCCGGCGTCGCCTGGTCGATTTCCAGCCGGATCACCGAGCCGAAGTGACGGTTGTCCACCTGTTCTTCAATCGAAGCCAACAGGTCGGCTGCCTCGTCTTCCTCGATTTCGAAATCGGCGTCGCGCGTCACCCGAAAGAGGTAGGCGGCGAGAATGGTGATCCCCGGAAACAGGAGGTCGAGATTGGCGGCGACCACGTCTTCGATCCAGACGAAGTTGTCGGCTCCCGAGTCGGGCAAGCCGAATTGGTCCGCCTCGTTGACCATGTCTTCGTTGGGGATGCGGACGAGACGCGGAAAAATATTGGGAATTTTCACGCGGGCGAAACATTCGCCTCGCTCGGGATCCTGCCCCACGACGGCCAGATTCAAACTCAAGTTGGAAATATGAGGGAAGGGATGGGACGGATCGAAGGCCAAGGGAGTGAGCGCCGGAAAGATTTCTTTGGAAAAATACCCGCGGAGTAAGTGTTGTTGTTTCGGTTGCAGTTGATGGTAGCGAAGCACGTACACGTCCTGGGCGTTGAGCTTTGGCAGGATATCGTTCCGCCAGCAGTCCGAAAAACGGGCCAGTTGACACAGGACTTCCTGCCGAACGGCCGCTAACTGTTCCGAGGTGGTCATGCCGTCCGGCGGGCCCTCTCGCACTCCACCGGACAATTGTTCTCTCAATCCCGATATCCGAATCATGAAAAACTCATCCAGGTTGCTCGAAAAGATCGACAGAAACTTCACCCGTTCCAACAGCGGGTTGCCGTGATCTTCTGCTTCCTCGAGGACTCGGGCGTTGAATTGGAGCCAACTGAGCTCACGATTCAAATACAGCTTGGGATCGTCAAGGTCGGACGTCAAAGAATCGGCCGGGGCGTTGGTCTCAGCGGAACCGATAGCCATGGTTGTGCCCTCGGCTTCATTGCGCCATGCACGCCTGACGTGTCCGTGTTCACTCATGTGTAGACCATTCCTCCCTCACCCCAACCCTCTCCCAGGGGGAGAGGGTGTCGGGTAGGTCGGGTTAGCGTAGCATAACCCGACAGTAGACTCAGACACCTCATAGGGCAAAGACCTCGCGGCCTCGCTTTTTGAGTTTCGCCCATTCTCGGGGAAAAATCACTTTCGTCCGGCGCCGGCGAGCCCGCAGTCGCTCGACGATCTGTCCGATGGCAAACGCGGTCTTCACGCCTCGGGTCGTCAGGAGCAATTGCCGGAGTCGTTCCTCCGTGACGACGGCGTTCTGGTGGTCACCCAGGATATCCTGGTTTCGTTTGGTTTGGCGGACGAACCGTATGGCGGATTTTCCCATGGTTTCGAGGGCGAGTTCGGCGGCATATCGCGTGCGTTTGGTGCGAATTCTCAGTTGATGCAATTCGTGATCCGAGGGGTCGGCGGTCCCACGCTTGCCGGCTTTGACCAGATCTTTGAATTCTTGAGCAGCCAGGTGCATCAGAGAACTCTCGGGCGCGTCACGCAAGGCCGGGGTTTGGGCGGCTCGTTCGAGGCGGCCCAAGAGATCCAGATAGCGATCGCTGCGAAGGGCGTCGAGTAGTTGCAGGCGGGCTTGGGAACGATGGGTTTCAAACGTGGCCAACAATCGTTCGAACATTTTTCGTTCGGCTGGGGGAAGGACGCGGGCTTCCATATACAGTTGCTCGAGCAGGACGTCCTGGTCCCGAACGGTTCCCAGCATCGCGCCCAGCCACCGGAGTTCCTCTTGCAGGGACGCATACCATTCCGGCTCCAGTAAGACTCTCGACGCCCGCAGGAGTGCTCGAAACCTTCTGATCCCGACGCGCATCTGGTGGAGTTCTTCCGGGTCTTGGCCGAACCGCGTTCCGGGGTCGTGCAGCAGGATGTCCCGGAGTTGTTTTTGCAGGATGGATTTGAGGCGTTCCGGGAAGGGCGCCGATTCGGGAAGACAGGGATGCGAAAAATTCAGGTTTAAGGCTTGAAACACTTTCGGGCGGGAATCTCCGTCGGATGCGCCGGCTTCACGAAGGGCGGTCACGATTGCAGCGAGTTCTTTTTCCTTGCCTGAGCGGAGTGCTACTTCAATCTCGCTCAGATGACCCACCACTCGACGGGCGCTGAAAATCCTGACGCGGTCGATGACCACGTCGGCGATGGGTCTGTCAAGAGGTTGAATCCTGATGCCGGCACGACGTATCTGGAGTTTCGCAATGGCCGTCAATGGTTCACGTCGTAACAGGCCGAACAGGAGTTCCTCCAGCGCTGCCGGCGGGGTCGAGCAACCGGAAGCCATCTCCACGTCCAACCGGGCTGGCGGTCTCGGAAGTTTCAGTTGCCATAAGACGTGTTTCTGTTCGGTCCTGCGACTGAGTGTGACCCCAAGCCGGGCCAGCCTGAAATCAACGGTATCGAAGTAGGTGGAGGTCAACAGCCGAGGAGGAAGCGGCTCACCCGGAAAATGGGGCAGGCGAAACGTGTGCCCCGTCTTGAGCTTGACTTCCCGCTCCAGCGTTTGCCGTACAACGCAGTTCATACCTTGGAATATTTAGCGAGGGTTGAAACTAAAAGATTAGCACGACGGTCTGGAGAAGACAAAGGGAAATTGCGCGCAAGTATTTACTGGCGATTTTGAAGCTCATCCAGGAGCCGTTGCGCTTCGGGCCGAAATCGTTTTTCCCATGTATAGGGGTAATGCGGGTTTCGGGCCTGAATCACGGCGAGGAGTTGAGATTTGGCCTCCTCAAGCTCTCCTTCTTTGATGAGCAACTTGGCCAGGATGATCCGAGCGTTGGTAAACTTGCCGTCCGCCTCGATGGCCCGACGAAGATAGTCTTTGGCCAGTTTCGCGTTGCCGCCGAGATACCAGGGCAATTCGGCCATTAAGCCTCCCTTCATCTGTAACGACGGGGCATGGTGCGGGTCGAGTTCAATGGCACGGTCTACGTGTTTTATGATGTCCGAGAGATTGACGGCCCCGGACGTGATGCCTCGCAATTGCGTGGCGCTCCCCAGGTTCGCGGCGTAGAGGAAATGCGTTTCGGCATCATCCGGGTGAAGCGTCATGGCTTGGGTGGCGGCTTTCAGTCCTTTGTCATACGCTTCAATTTTTTCTGATGTGTCGGTGAACAGATCATCTGCCATGTTCAGGTACGCGTGCGACAACAGCTTCCAGAGTTGAGGATTCTTGAGATCCTCGATCAAGGCTGCGGTGAAGTCGTCTCGTTGCTGGCGAAGGGACTCGGGATACCCTTCCGGAATGGAAAACTTTTGACTCCACGACGGGAGATGACACGAAAAGATGAGCAGGAGACAGAGAAGACAGGTGCCCGGAAACGCGGGGTGTCTCACAGATGTTCTTTGTGAACAAAGAAGGACAGCACGGAGCCCGTCATGCGGCTTCTTCCCATAAAAAGGAAGATGCCGATCCAGGCGCTTTGAAGAAAGAGCAGCACCGTCGGGTTCCACAGAGAGTGAAGCCCCACGAGAAGGTTTGGAAAAGCAAGCGGGAAAGAGGGCACAACCATCATGACGGCGATCATGTAACCTATTCCGACGACGGACATCACCTGGTACATGGAAATCGATCCTGTCCCCCGGTAATCCGCCCGCCAGGTTTCCGAGACGGCACGCCAGGCTTGCGTGATCATCAAGGAGACCAAAAGACTTGCTGCAAAGCGTCCCGTCAGGAACAATCCCATACCGATGATGTAGCCCGCCGTGGAGACGATGGCCGTGATGGCCTGAATGGGAACCACTGGAACGGATTCGAGGTTGCCGGCATACGCAATTTTCTTGATGGCGCCTGTAAAGCGAAAGTGCAGGGTCTTGAACAACGCTTGCATGATCGGCGAACAGGCGGAAAGCGGCTTCCCGTAACAGCAGCCATAGCTGATGCAGGCCAGTCTTCCGATGCCTTCGCCAAGGGCGAAGGAGATCATCAGTGCGGAGAGTGCCGGAAGAACCGGCAGCACGTCAGGCTGGTGATGCATCCCATTGATCGCGACAGCCATCACGGGCGCCATGACGAGGCCCGTGAAGGACGCTCCCCCGATCGTGAAGGTAAACGCTTTTTTTTCGACGACTTTGGCGATGATTTTGGAAGCAGGAACCGCCAGGCTCATGAGAGAGAGGACGAACAGCAGGGAGACCCCAAGCGGGATCTGAATCGTTCCCAGGAGAAACAACGCATTGCCGACGGCCAGCGTGACGGCACTGGCCGTGATGAATCCATAGTAGGTCAGGTTCAGCCCGTGCCATCGGTTCGAGTCGGCCCGGTGTCGCGGGAGCACCGCCATGATTTGCCACTGTTCCCTGGGGAGGATGGCAAAGGCCCATCGAAAAAGAAAAAACACGGCAAGGCTGACGATGCCCAAGAACAGGAAAGATAATCCCCCGGGACTGTCTATTGAGACGTGCGGCAAATCAGAAATGCTCATGACACATGAGTCTCCATATCGCGCATGGAGGGCAGGGCTTGTCCGATGGTCGAGCGAACTTTGACCGCCGTCTCGACGGCCGGACGTCCAAAACCCAATGAATATCGACTGATGGCGTCTCGCCGTCGCTGGTTCAGGCGCAAGTCCTGAGAAAAGTCGACCCGTCCGCGTTGCAACAGAAGCACGTCGGTTGAACTCCCGGGCCGATACAGGCTTTTCGGCTGCCCTTTTTTGACGAAAAGACCTTTTTCCATTTTCTGCGGGTTCTCGTAAAAGTGTTCGCTGTAGCATTGATCGATCGCGCCGATCATCAGGGCTACGATTTCAATCATGGCGACGAGCCCGGCACGTGTCCCGCCCGGAACGTCCGTATCGATCACGGTGACCACCCGCTTATTTTTCGAATAAGGTGTGACCACCGAAATAATCGGACCCGGGTTGCAGCTATGATAGGTGCCGTCCACTTCATAATAATCCACGACCACACCGGAAACCGGTGAGTGGTTGTAATGATATTCGTCGGGTGTCAGACGAAAGATGGCAAAATCTCCGTCTTGAAACGTCCGATGCCACAACGCCTTTTCTTGACCCAACAATTCATACACGTCGAAAAATTTCCCCTTCAAGAACAGTTGAGAACTGGTCTGCAAGGACCCGAGAAGCACCTTCGAATCCGCAGGCGAAACGAGAATGGAAGCCGCGGAGTCCATGGGGCGACGTTCCCAATATCGGATCTTGCGTTCAAACACTTTACGTGGAGAATCGAACGTCGCAGGACTGTCCACGCATTCCGAGAGATTGATGCCCAACTTTCGACAGAACGACGAGACCCCTGATGACGCAGGGCCGAAGGTGACGTCATAATTCCAAAGGCCGACCAGATAAGAGATTGACGATGAGGTAAGCGCCTTAAACAGGGTCGGAGCCTTTTCCCTGACGGCCGAGTAGAGATAGTTGACGACCCGGTCCCCGTACAGTTGCTCGCTTTGCACACTGGCGGTTTCGCGATCGATATATTGATGCAGGCCTGAACTAATCAATTTCGGATTCATGATCGCCGGCACGTTGCTCATCGACCAGTAAGGTGATCAACACCAGATAAATCAATTTCGTGAGTTGAGGGAGGGAGATCGTTTCGTCGATCAGTACGGGCTTTGTGCGTTCCAGAAAGGATCCCGCGGACGTGGAAGGCCCCAGGATGGTTTGCATGAGGGCTTTGCTCGTGTGAAGGGTTGAGCCCGTACAGTCATCCAGGGCGGCGCAATCAACTTCCAATTCCTGAATCGCTTCGCTGAGGTGTCGTTGTCGAAGCGTGTGACGATAGTAGGTTTCAGCGGCTGTGTTGTACTCCTCTCCTGAAAGACTGAAGGGGGAGGTTGCCCCACTTTCCTGCAGTATGCCTTTCGTCAGCTTCCCGAACGTCGAGCAATCATCAGGGTTTTCGAGCCGGTCTTTGAGTTTGTCCATGACGTCGTGCAGTTGAAAGGCTTCAATGAGGTCCGGGCCGTCCTCCCGGAGAATCGTCAAGAGGGTTCGGCCATATTCCCGATAATGGACCCGATAATATGAGGAAAATCGTCGACTCAGCCGCACTTTCGGCGTTCGGGCCAGGATGCGTTTCAGAAACCAGTTCGACGTGTCGGCACGGACGTAGAAGGTGGGGAGATTGACGGCCGCCCCGAAAAAGATCTGTCGCCGTTCACTTTCCGTGGCGGGGTCGTCGGAAATGTCGGAAGGCTGCACATCAAATTGGAAGATATATTTGAACGCCAACGCGGTGACCAAAGCCTGAAGACTGGCGGCTTCTCCCATGTCGTCGAGGAGGCTTTCAAACAAACTATAGTACCGGCCCTCGAATCCGGAAAATCCCATTGTGGAAAACGTTCGGAGTTTATAAAGCTGATAAAAGGACATTCGTTCGTCATAGATGCCCTGTTCGGCCAGGTCTCGTTTGAGCCGAAGGTCGTTCCCAAGCGTGCCGTCGAGGGCAGGACATTCTTCCGTGCTCGGCAGGACGACCAGATAATCGATGAGCCGGAAATCGGGGATATAATCCCCTCGCATCCCAAACCCGTAGCTCAACGCCTTGTCCAACCACACCGGTCCCAGGGGCGTGACGGGTTTCCCGAAGAACCGCAAGCCGGCCTTTCGTTTCCACCGCTGCCAGAGTAAACGCAGAAATTGGTGATCTAATTCATGGGGGAGAAAGCCCAGCACGTTTTCCGGATGAAAGTCCCAGAAGTCCAAACGATACGGAGCGGCGCTGTAGGTTCCGACGAATAACGGAAGGAAATGCTCGGCGACTTTCGTCACGAGATCCCCGAAATATTTTTCATCGCGGGGTGTAAATTCGTCGGGCATGGTTCGGGAAAGCTGTGTCAATTTTCGGCTTCCCAAGCTGACGTGGGTGCCGTTATTTGCCAGGCTGATGTTGGAGGGGCTGGTCGGGACGACCAGATTGCGTGTAATGATTCCGGCATTCTTGAGCTTTCCAATCACGTGCTGGTGACTTCGTGACAGCACCTCATGGCAGAGTCGCATATACTCGTGCTTGTCTGGCCCGTTGTCCCATCCCGACAAACAGGGGTTCATGAAGAGTTCCCGATAAAAGTTGTCGGAAATGAGACCGTTGAGACGTTTTTGACGGATTGGCGGATGCGGCGCAAAATACATCAGGGCCCGTTGGCCCGTTTCGAGCAACGCGAACTTCCGGTTGGCGTACGTGGTCAGTAAATGACTGAGAAAGAACCGTTTGCTCGCTTCCTTCCCGACTGTACGTCCCATCTTGGTATCCTGATGCAGGTTCATGATATAGAAGCTGCACGTTTCCGGAGACGTGTTGTCATTCAGAAAGTGATCCATGAGGCGTTCGCCGATGCGACGAATGGCGGAAGGGGCCTTGCCGCTTATGACGTCGGCCAATGCGAGGCGCGAGAGGTAACTGATTGGAACGCGGACCCACTCTTCCCCATCCTGATAAAACACCACCTTCCTGATGTCTCGTCTCGGCGGGCCGGCAAGGTCTTTTTTGTCGGCCAGGAGATCATGTTGAAGCACCTGTCTGGCAAACGGACCGAGCGTCCGCCTCGGAAACCGGACCCAACTGTTTTCCCAGACGTCGTTGGATTCGTGAGCCAAATAAGCCTCGAGTTCGGATTTGCTGCGTTTGGAATGGCCCCCCGCTTTCGCGAAGGGAGCCCCTTTGCGCCAGGTTTGTTTGACCAGGTTTTTGTAAAAATTGGACGTTTGCAGGGTAATGGGTAGGTCGACGTGTTTCGTCGTGCCCAATACCGCGGTTTGGTATTCGTTTTCCGAGCCCGCTGTCACGTCGTCCGGTGCGAAGGGGAGACTGCAGAGGTTCAAATTTGATGAGCGCCCGCCGGCACCGAGTACGTCGGCCAGACGTTCGACCCTTTGTTGGTGATCAGAAGAAAACGTTTGAACGGTTGAGGATGGCGATTCGGTTTTTATCAGCATCGTTGCCTCTTCGTCGCCCGTTTAGCCTGTTCGGCAGGACGGGCGCGTGCTTCTTTGGGACGTATTTTTACGCGATTTCCCGGGGCGATTTGTTATCTGAGGGTTACATTGCCGCAGCCCCGGTGTTAAATTGTCACGTGTCAGGGTTTTCTGAAAACCGATTGTGCAAACCAATGGGGAACATGAACAGTTGATGGATGCCGAGGAACTAGAACGCCTGCTGGCCCTTTCAATTCGCGCGGCGCAAACGCCGGCCGGGCTGCTGCTCGACTATTTTACGGATCGCACCCTTCACGTCGAACGAAAAGACGACGGCTCTCCGGTGAGCATTGCGGACCGCGAGGCGGAAACCGCGATTCGGAATGTGTTGCAGGGCGATCCGGTCGCCGTGGGCTTTGACGTGTTGGGAGAAGAGTTTGGAGGGCAAGGAAGCAAGACGCGCTATCGCTGGTTGATCGATCCCATCGACGGCACGCGCTCCTTCGTGAACCGGATCTCCTTGTTTGGGACGATCGTGGCGTTGGAGGACAGGGAAGCCGGCAAGGCGCTCATCGGGGTGATCCATTTGCCCATGCTGAACATGACGTATAGTGCGGCTCGAGGCATGGGGTGTGCCTGTAACGGGACGGCCGTGTCGGTTTCCCGGGAAGCGGAGCTGGAGACCAGCATCATTGCCACGGGAGATATCGCCCAATTCACGAGTGCGGGCTGCGAAGAAATGTTCCGGCAACTGGCCAACGCGTGTCCGTATCTTCGAGGCTATACCGATTGTTTCGGTCATACGCTGGTCATCAAAGGATCAGTCGGCGCCATGCTCGATCCGGCACTCAATCCCTGGGACGCCGTTGCCACCCAAGTCCTGGTTGAAGAGGCCGGCGGGACCTTCGTCACCCGTCCGTCTCGGGTGGAGCACAAAATCGATGTCCTGTTCGGATCGCCCCAACTGGTCGAACGATTGGTTGCCTTACTGCATTTTTAGCTTTTGCAGGTCAGGTAAGTCGGGACAGCGCCATGAAACCTTCAGCCCGTCAGTGGCCTTGAGGCTTCCGTGCAATCGTAACATGCTTATCACGCTGTTGTTATGGAACCTACCTATCCTGTTAATATGAAGTAGCGAAATGAAGTGTAACGGAAGGTGACGCGATGTCGAAGATCGCCGTGATAGACATTGGGACCAATTCCATTCACATGGTGTTGGCGGAAGCCGAACCTGATGGCTCCTATAAGATTCTTGATCGGTTCAAGGACATGACCCGTCTGGGTGACGGGACGTTTCGCCAGCGACGGTTGTCTGCGGAGGCGCGGGCGCGAGGCGTTGAAGTCCTGAAAAACCTGACGACGCTGGCACGAAACAAAGGGTTTGATCGCATTCTGATGGCGGCGACCAGCGCGGTTCGTGAAGCGCGCAACAGCGGCCAATTTGTCGAGGAAGTGTCCGAGAGCACGGGTGTTCGCGTCAAGGTCATCACGGGTCAGGAAGAAGCCCGCCTCATTTACCTGGGTGTTCGCCAAAGCATGGATTTGACGGACCAACCGACTCTGCTGGTGGACGTGGGCGGAGGCTCGGTCGAAATCATCGCGGGGAATCGAAAGCGTCTGCTACACGCCGAGAGTCTCAAACTCGGGGCCATTCGCCTGAAAGATCTGTTCTTGACCAAAGCGCCGCCTCCGAAGGCCAAACTGCGGGCCATGCACGACATGATCGCCAAAGAACTGGAAGCCGCCTTGGAGCGATTTCGTCAGCCTGAGTTTGATCGAGTCGTGATTTCTTCCGGCATGGCCTCGAACCTGGCGGAAATCATTTATCTGGAACGGACCGGTGCCCCCATCCCCCAGATTAACCTCTCGACCATTACCCTGAAAGAAATTCGCGCCGTCGAGCAACGGCTCGCGACGAGCGACGTGGACACGCGGCTCGGCATCCCGGGTCTGGACCCGCGACGGGTGGATACGCTGCTGGCGGCGACGTCGGTGATTCGCCAAACTCTCGAAGCCATCGGGCATAAGGAAGCTACGATCAGCGACAAAGCCATGCGTGAAGGGTTGGTCTACGATTTCATCCAAAAGAACCAGGAAGGCTTACTGATCGAGCAGGAAATTCCAAATATCCGATTGCGGAACGTCGTGGCCTTGGCCAGACGCTGCCATTACCCGGAGACGCATTCCCGTCACGTGGCGACGTTGGCCTTGTCGCTGTTTGATCAACTGCAATCCCTGCATGGCATGGCTGACGAGGAACGCGAGTGTCTGGAATATGCCGCATTGCTCCACGACGTGGGGTACGCCATTAATCCACGCCAACACCATAAGCACAGTTACTATTTGATTACGAACAGCGATCTGGCCGGATTTACGGTCGATGAAATCGAGATGATCGCCAACGTGGCCCGTTATCATCGCCGCTCGTTACCTGGCCCCCAACACCTGCCGTATAAACTCCTTTCACCTGCCAGGCGAAAGGTGCTGGAGACGCTGAGCGCGATTTTACGCATTGCGGATGGCTTGGATCGCAGTCACTTTTCCATCATCCGGGACGTCCACGTCACCATCGGAAAAATAATGAACATCGAGTTGAAGGCTCTGGCCGACTCGGAGTTGGAAATCTGGACCGCGCAATCGCGAGCAGACCTGTTCCGGAAAGTCTTCGGGCGAGAGGTCACCTTCACCGTTCAGGTGGACCCGAGGTTTTCGACAGACGCGGCGGAATGAGGTAGGTCGGGTGGGCCCTTCGACTACGCTTCCTTCGACTACGCTCAGGACAGGCAGGACAGGCGTCGCGTCACCCTGTCTCCTCTACCGGCCCTCACCCACTCTTGGCCAATTTCCTGAGTTGAGCCGGTTCCAGCCACCATTGTAACACGCCGTTTCCGCTTCGGGGCTTACCGTGAAACCGGATACAGCACGCTCCGGCTTTCTTGAACGACAAGCCTGAAACGGGTTGGCCCAACAGCATCGTGCCGGCAGTATGTCCCAAATGCGGTTCATGGCCGACGCAGAGCACGCAGTCATCCTCGGAAAACGAAACCAGCGTGTTGAGGAAATCTTCGGGAGATGCGTCCGGCCTGAGTTCGGCGCACTGTTGAGGGGGCTCGGTCAATCCCAGCGTTTCCTTGGCAATATCCGCGGTTTGCCGGGTCCGGAGGTAGGGGCTGCAGAGAAGGTGAGTGGGGGTGACGCCCAGCCGGATAAGGCCTTGCACGGCTTTTCGTGTTTTCTCGATCCCTTCCTCGGTCAAGGGACGCGAGCGATCTTCCCGTTGCCAGTCTCGCCAATCAGCGGCAATGCCGTGTCGGAATAAAATACACTCCATGGTCGGGGTCCAGAGAAAGAATTCTAACAGAGGAGGTTGAAGGAAAAAAGGTGGAATGCGTCGAGTATTCCGAGGAGGTCCCTTTGGCGAGCGACGTTCGCGTCAGGTCTATGCCCCGTCGCGTAAATACGGCCCCAATTCTTGCCGAACGAATGCTTCAACCCGGCCACGGATCTGATCGCGGATAAGACGAAAAACGGCCCGCCGTTCTTCAATCGTCCCTTCTGCTTTGGCAGGGTCCGGAATGCTCCAATGCAGAAGGCGGGGTGAATCCGGAAAGGTCGGGCAGCGTTCCTGGGCCTGGTCACAGACCGTAATGACGAAATCAAATCGTTGCCCGAGAAATTCACTGATGAATTTGGAGCGATGACCGGAGATATCGATGTCGCGTTCCTTCATGGATTCCACGGCCAGGGGGTTCACCGTGTGCGGATCGGTCCCGGCGCTGAACGACTCTATGGGTGGTCCGGCCAGATGCCGAAGCCACCCTTCGGCCATTTGGCTGCGGCAGGAATTTCCCGTGCAAAGAAAAAGGATTCTGGCCATGACTTGGATCGCGGCTTCCGGTCAGGTCCCCGATATGGAGAGAGAGTTCGGAGTGGGCAAGCCCTCCGGCGCGGAATCGCATTTCGCCGGCGACCACCTGACCGCGACGACCCGGAGAATGGCGAGCGCCAGCAGAATGCCTCCAAGGGTCAGCCATCGTTCGAGCGAAGCGTCTCTAAACCATTGTGAAATGACTTCGGTCAACATGACCACCAGAATCGTATCGACGATAAAAGTCACTTTCACTCGTCCTTCGGAAAAATACGTGACGGTCGTTTTCAGCACCTCGACGATTGCAAGGAGCAGGAGGGTATTGACGATGATCGTTCTAAAGACCACTTCCAAGGGTTGGGAAAACAGCAGATACAGGTCGGCAAAGGTTTTCACGACTCCGCCGGTCAGCGCCATCAGGAGCGTCAGAATCAATAAACTCAGCACGACTTTCGTGCCGTGCATCCAGATCGTCGTCATATCGGAAAAGAACGTGCGTGTCAGAAAAGACATAAGAGAACACCTTAAGCTGGAATTGGTTGACAAGGAATGCCTGACCGTTAGAGGTCATCGACGGCCACTGGATGCAGCATGTCCCGGACGGACAGGACCCCGACGATCTCGTTTTCCTGCGTGACGGCCAAATGGCGCGTACAGTGTAGTTGCATCATGTCGGCGGCTTCAAAAACCGGCCGGTCCTGGTTGATGCCGATGACCGGCGTGCTCATCACCTGAGTGACGGGTGTATGTTCGGGAATCCGGCTCATCGACACCACCTTCTTGACGATGTCGGATTCGGTGACGATGCCGATGATGGTATCCTGCTCTTTCACGAACACGCTGCCGACGTTCAGGACGCGCATGAGCAAGCTGGCCCCAAACGCGGTTTCGTCGCTCCGGACTGAAATCAAGTCTCGTTTCATGAGTTTTTCGATACGAAGCATAGGCCCCCTTTCTGACCGTGGATGGCCTAGCGTATCCGCGCAATGTAAAGAGAAGGTTTCCGTGACGTTAGGGTCAAGTAAATAAATGCCGAAATCGCCGGAATGCCCCGCGCAAACGGGGAACTTCGTCTTGACGGTATGCTAGGATGGGTCTTCGTAAACCCTCGCCCCTGGAGGGAGAGGGTAGGGTGAGGGGGAGCATGCCTCCTCCGATCCGGAAAAAGTCTCTGATCAAGAAAGGAGTCAGAAGAAGGATGAAAGTCTTGGCAGGACTCGGATTGAGCATGGTGTGGCTGCTCGCGGCGTGCGGTGGCACCTCCCACGTCGTGACCCAGAAAGTCTATACGGACCCCAACCGGGAAGTCGGACTGCAAACGGTTTCCGAGAGCAGCCGGGGGGAGGGGTTTTCCCATCCGGCGTTTCTCAAGAACACCGACATCGCCAACGTGCTGAAAGGGCTGTACGTCGAACGCCAAAGCTCCATCTCCCTGCCGTTGATGGGTGGGGGCGAATCGGAGCGCTACCCTGTCTTTAATCAAAACGAAATCGCATTTTTTGCGCCCCTGCTGGCCCAGGGGTTCGGCCTGGCGCAGCCGAACGAAGTCGTCACCTTTTATGAGCGCGGGGAAATTTCCCACTTGCATGAAGTGAGGACTTCCGGAGGGCTGTATCTGCAGGGCGACGTGCTGTACGTGATCCTCAGCAATCATGCGGCCCAGACCGAAATTTGGCAGGACGTGGAAGAATACCATTCACCCGTCAGACTCCAGCCCCTCAAGCAACTCGAGCCGCAACCCGGCCGGCTGGTGTTTGATCCTCCTCAATTCATGGTCACACCGCAAAACGAGTCCTTCGGCACCGTCGCAACGGGAAAGCCGTGGCAGGTCGGGGTACGCTTCAAGGAATTGCGGTAACAAATGGAACGACACCGGCGCGCTCGTTCATTGCACCAGTTCTCTTCTCAATTGTCCCGGCCTCGATTCGCCTGAAAAAACAACGCGGGACTTATGCCGAATCGTTGACTCAACGCCTCGATGTGATCGCGCGTCAGTCGGCGATCGCCGCGTAATATTCTGGACACCAGCGATTTGCTGCCGATCTCCGGCAGATCGGCAACCCCTAGGCGATGTTGCTCCATGATGACGTTCAGCGTCGTGATGCCGCTATCGAGTTTTTCAATGCGGTCATTGAACGCGCTGAATTCAGGAGACGTATTTTCCCACCGCGCGATTGAACCGGAAAGCACGTCAATCAATGCTTTTTGGTTGTCGTAATCTTCGATCAATTCATCCATGAGGGCCATGGCCCGTTCATAGTCGCGTTTATTCCTGATCTGACTGATAAAAGACGCCTCATTGAAGAGTGCAGAGGCCTTCTCTTTAATGGCTGTAAATCCCATGCCAATTGCTCTCCTTTGCTGTATTCTTTGTTGCGTATTACCAAAAGTTTCCTTTTTGGAAAAAATGAGAGAGGCGCTGTCCCTTTGTCAAGATGGGATGGAGGGACGGTAGAGGGGAGGAAGCTTCCTGGACCGTCGCGGTCCAGGAAGCTTCCCGGGAGGAGGAGTCACAGCTCCTCTCAGGATAAGAAGTCGATCAGAAGGACACGTCCCACTGGAGACGGACGCGTTGTTCCGTCCACGCTGGCAAGTTGGGAGTTGGTTGCTCAAGTGTCAGGTGCGAGGCGTCGAGCGTCAGCTTGTTGCGGTGCCCGGCAAAGAACCAATTGAGGCCCGTGGTAAATTCCTGGCGGAGGTCTCCGCCGGCATCCACGTTCGGATCGACGTGTGAATACCGGAAGGCGATTTCCAATGGCTTGGGAACGGCCGAAATGAGATAGTGCGGGAAATAGCCGGCCATGAAATAGCCCCCGAACATATTCGTTCTTTGCAACCCAGCCGCTGCTTCAGTATCCTTGACTTTTTTCCAATGCGTTTCATGCTGCCAGGCAAACCCGCGGTACTTGAAGGCCGACCCGACCTGCATCCCGCTGACCTGGTATCGGCCATCGGCGACAGAAGTCGAAAAACTGTCACCGGCCCTGCTGAGAGAGCCGAGGCTTCCGCATCCGCCCGACGACCATCGCGTACATTTGCCCTTATTCGTATATGCGCCGTATGAGATACTGGCCGTGGGTTTCTTGTGGAACTTGACGTCGCTTTGCCGCCATTTGAGTTCACGGCCGAAGACGTTCCATTGGATGCGCCCCATATACATCATGTTGTCGTCGTCGTTGTTCACACCACGACCGGCGCCGGAAAAAACCCCGAGGTAATAGTTCGCATCAAGGATCGTGCCGGGATTCACGCGGCCGTACAACATCATCCCCATTTGCCGGTCGATGGTAAACACCCGGTTCATAATGGACCGTTCCACCATGGTCTGTTTCCCGGAGGAGTCGACCCGCTCTCTGCTGTAGTTGATTTTCCATTGCCCGATCCGCAATTTGAGCCACTTGTATTTTTCCAGCATGATGCGCCAATCAATCAGACGGGTTGAGGCACGTGCTTGATCTCGATCATCGGTACGCATGGGTTGCCAATCCACTTCGAAGTAATATTTGATCCAGGGTTTGTACCCGTGCCCTCCGACTTTCATCCGCACCCGCCGAAGCTCGAACGTACTCTCTTCGTTGTCACTGAACGCGCCTGCATTGCGTGGATCTCCCCGTTCGGGAAAGGTGTACCGGCCTTGAAACCGCCATTGGATTTTGGTTTTGAACAATCCATCCGTGGTGGCCAGGGTAAATCCTTTTTTCCCGAAGCCGACTTTGACCCCGGAATCCTTCTTTTTGGATGGTTCCGACGTTTTCGCGACTGCCGGCGTCTCCTGTCCGTAGCCGGCTTCGATCTGGGTTTTCTTCCTGGAGTGCGTCGCGGCTCTTGCGGCCTCCCGCTTCTTTTCTTCGGCTTTGATCTGAGTCAACTCATCCTTTGTGATGATGCCTTTTTCCAGCAAAATCTCCAGGAGTAAGTCCCCCTCGATTGCCGTTGCCGGCGACGGCATGAGGGTCATCATGACAAACAGTACCATCATTCCAAGGATCCCTCGCTGAACGCTCATAAAGAAATCTCCCCTCTCGTAAATGGTCAATGGCATGGAAATATCGACTTGCGTTTGATGCAAATTTGTGCTGGAGCAGGTTTAAAAACTTTTCGTTACGGTGGCGTTACAGAGGGGTCAACGAGCCGTAAATTGTCGGAATGAACGGTTGGTTATCGGAGAAAGCACACGAAAATAGGGCGGAAAGAGGGGAACTGGATCACCGAAGGGAGTGGGCAGGCGCGTGCCGGTTACGCAGACCGGTCTTGCCTTAATCGGCTTCTTTCAAGGGTGGTAATACCATCAACTCCGAATCGCGTGAAATTCGGAGAAAATCTCGATCGGCAGTCAACAAGGGGAAGCCCTGTTCAATGCAGATTACGGCAATCAGACAATCGACGGGACCAGCCTGGACCCCTTTTCCCCGACACGCGGTTCGTAGACGGGCTGCCTCGATATGGGTCGCACGGTTGGGGACGAGGAGTGGGAAAGGCTCCAGACTCCGCGTGAGGCGTTGGAACTGGCTCCGGGAACGAAGGCCATCCAGCAGTTCTTGGAGAATATTGCCGATCAGGAAGAGACCGTCTTCGGCCGTCAGGTGGCGGCGAAAGGCCTGGACGAATGGATTGTCGACTTCCACCTGCGGCCGCCGCAGGATTAGGGACCACACCGACGTGTCAACGACGAGATTCACGGCCGTGCCGATCAGCTTTGTAATCCCAATCCTCGCGAAATTCAAACGTCCCGCACACGCGCAGGATTTTGCGTTGCTGCCGTCGTTGGATGAATTCTTCCAACGCTTTGGTCACGGTTTCCTTTTTCGTGCGGAGCTTTCCTGCTTGAACCGCTTTCTGTAACAACCGATCATCAATGGCTAAATTGGTCGCCATAAGGAACCTCCATGTGTAGCTTCTACACATACAATAGGCAAGCCGGACTTTCTTGTCAATGTGCCGTGTTCGTTCATGGTAGGTCGGGTGAGCGTAGCGTAACCCGATAGCTAACCAAATGCCGGAAAGGAGACACAACGCGTCCACTTTGTCAGTCTGAGCGAAAGGAACGCATCGCTCAGCCGTCGTTCTTGAACGGCCTGCTCGTTACTGGTTGGGTGAGTCGGACGGTGGCGAGTCGGACACGGAATCCTCGAAGCGGCGTTGGTAGATGAACCTTCGGCCGATCAGGATGAGACCGAATGCGATCCCCAGGGAAACGGGCACGAACAGGCCGGAGAGGAGATCGGGGTCGTCAATCCAGCCCAATGTTTTCATGGCCTTGAACACGTAGCTGCCGAGGCCGCTTAGATAATACGAAATGACGATCACCGAGAGGCCTTCGACCGTATTCTGCAGAATAGCTTGGCGGCGGGTCGTCTTATCCATACTGCGCAGAAGTTTCAAGTTCTGATTTTCCAGCGCCAGGTTCTGGTCTTGTAGTTGGAGTTCGACCTTTGTGCGGATCACCGCGATGGAGCCTTGAAAATCATTCACCAGTGCATTGATTCGCCTGATGAACTGCTGGTACCCAGCGGCGACCCCGATGGTTTTCCCGTCCACGTATTCGGAGATTCGCCGGCAGCCTGTAAGAGTTTGTTCGTGCAGCAGCGCCAGGTTGGCTCGGATGATGCGATCATACGGCACGGAGGCGGATAGCTTGTACCGCATGGATTCGGCCATACGACTCACGTTCATGAAATCCTGCGTCATCACGGTGAGCCAGTGCTGGAGTTTTTGCGGCGTGGCGGTCTCGATTTCCTTGGTAATGACGCCGCGTTGAGACAGATGACGTTGTTCATACTGGTGGACCTCGTCCACGGCTTGCGTGAAGGCGTGAAACGGAAACAGGATCAAGTGCGTATAGTTTTCGATGGCCACGAGGGTGTCGATAGTGCGCGCCACGTGCGCGAGCAATACGTCGAGCGACGGGGAGAGGATCAGGTAGCGTTCGCGTTTATACTCATCCGGGGTAAACGTGGTCATCACGGAAATGTCTTCCCCGAAGATCCGGCTTCCATAGAGTTGGGGCCCGGGCATCGTGTTTTTGACTTCTTCGATGCCCAGGATCGTGTGCGGCAACACCAGGATATCCAACGCATTGACCTGAACGCCCAATGGTGACAAGGGCATGGTATAGTCGGGAAACCGAAGCGGCCCGAATTCAAGCGGTTTTAATTTATCGTCGGGTATGTGCCACAACTGGTAACTGTAGTATTCGGTGTGGGCTTCCCACGTGACGAGCAAGCGGTCCCCGTTGGAGGCGACTTTGGCGCCATGGCCGAACTTTTCATGAATGACGGTCTGTTCTTCGGGCACGTCCAGGCATTGCAGGAGTTGTTGAAATTCTTGCCGGCTCTGAGGACGGTTCAACGGAGGGTTGGCCATGTGATGGGCGACGTGGTGAATGTGCGCCGGCACGTCGAACCATTCTTCCAGATATTTTTTGGAAGGTGTATGCAGTTGCCGGAGAAATCCTTGGTTGGAAGCCGGAAGGTTTTGATTCATGATGTTCGCTCAGGGTGGCCGTTGCCGCTCGTGCCTTCTGTCATGTTCTACCTAATTCTACCTAATCCCTTGAAAAAGGATCAAGTAGAATACACCTCAGCCGTGCATGACTCCCTTTCGGCGCTGTCGCGTCAGGGAGCCAGGGACGAGAGAACAACGTTGACGCACGCGATCGGTCTGATTAGAGTGCGGCATTTGCCACCTTTGTTTCGGTCCTTACCATACAGTCTTTAAAGAGAAAGAACACTATCATGAGTGACGTGTGGACATCCCCGGCGGTGTTTGAAACGAGCTTTGCGGATCTTGGCGTGAAACGCCAGGGCAAGGTGCGGGACATGTACGACCTCGGTGACAGCTTGCTGCTGATCGCGAGCGACCGGATTTCGGCCTTTGACGTGGTGTTGCCGGAAGGGATCCCCGGCAAAGGCTACGTGCTTACGCAACTGTCGAAGTTCTGGTTCGATCGCCTGTGGCAGGAGGGCGGCTTGGTCCCGCATCACCTGCGCACCATGAACCCCGAGGAATTTCCTGAGTCGTGCCGGCCTCACGTGGACCTCCTGGCGGGCCGCAGCATGATCGTCGAGAAAGCCGACCCGTTGCCCGTGGAATGCATCGTGCGCGGTTACCTGTCCGGGTCGGCATGGAAAGAATACAGGAAGCAGGGCACCGTGTGCTCGCAACCGCTTCCCGCGGGATTGCAGGAGTCCGAAAAATTTCCCGAGCCGTTATTCACCCCGTCGACAAAAGCGACCGAAGGGCACGACGAAAACATTTCTTATGACACCATGAAAGACCTCATCGGCGAGGAGTTGGCGGAACAGGTCAAAACGGTGAGCATCACGTTGTACCAGCGCGCGGCGGCCTTGGCCGAGGAGCGCGACCTTATCATTGCGGATACCAAATTTGAATTCGGGCTGAACCGGGACACGAAGCAGCTCTTGGTCATCGATGAATTACTCACGCCGGATTCGTCACGGTTTTGGCCCAAACAGCAGTATGAGCCCGGAAAATCACAACCCAGTTTTGACAAGCAATTCGTCCGGGATTATCTGGATTCCGTCGGGTGGGATCACACCCCGCCTCCACCACATTTGCCCGATGAGGTCGTCGCGCAAACCAGTGCGAAGTATCGTGAAGCCCTGGAACGCTTCCTGAACCCCTGAGGGGGTCGTGCTGAACTTCCCCGTGTTAACTGAACCGCCTGCTCCCAACTCCCTCTCCCCTCGCGGGAGAGGGCTGGGGTGAGGGGGAGTTGCGTTGTCGGGTTACGCTAGGCTAACCCGACCTACCACGACCTGCGGCCTTGTTTGTTACCCCCGTTGAATAAACTCGATGATTCGATTTTCGGCCCAACGTTCATCTTCACCCTTCCATGCTCGTTGGAGAAAGCCACAGTGCCCGCCCATAGCGGTGGCGATGAGTTGAATGCAGGGGTTGGCACGGATGCGTGGAATGTCGAACGAGGCAAAAGGAATAAAAGGGTCGTCCCGGGAAGTGATGAGCAACGTGGGGACGCGAATGGATTCGAGCACGTGCCGGGCTCCCGATCGTTCATAATAGTCAGCCGCATTGTGGTAGCCCCCATCGGGCGCCGTGTAGGCGTCATCGAATTGAGACACGGTCCGGACATCTTTCAAAAAGGACAGGTCCCATTTTCCCGGGAAACATCTCGCTTTGCGTTTGAGTCTCCTCTTGAGCTTTCGCACGAAGTATTGATGATAGATCCAGTTCTGCCGTTGTTCTAGAGCCGTCACACAGGGTGCGGGATGGACGTTTGGACAGACGGCCGCTACGCCCCGCAGACCGGAGCAGGTCTCTCCGGCCTCCCCGGCCATTTTCAACACCAGGTTCCCACCCATCGAATATCCGGCGACCCAGAGAGCCTGGAGACCGTCCAGACTGACCAGTTCGTCGATCACGGCCCGAATGTCCCGGCTCAACCCCGCGTTGTACAGCGTGGGAGTCAAGTGCTCAGTCCCCGCGCAATTTCGCTGATTCAAGCGGATGACGTTCAGTCCGGCGTGCCAGGCCTTGTGGGCGATCCCTCGCATATAGGGCGAGTCATGGCATCCTTCCAACCCATGAACGAGGACGAGACCGGGGGCCTGACGGTCCGGTTGCCAATTGCACACACCCTTGATCTGCGATTGAGGATCGACGCGGAACAGGCGTTCCGCACCAGGCACGTCGGCAAGGAGATGAGGCCGGCGTCGAGACCTGGCCACCAGGGTTTGAAGATGCGGATTCGTCAGCCAGGGATGAGGTGTAAACGGCAAAAGATGGTTGGTCGGTGACATCGGAAAATCTATCCTGGTCGTCAGCCTACCAAAAACACGCCTCGCAATTCTCCCTCTGTTGGTGGGAACTGCCTGCTTGTGCTAGAAATACACGGGCTTCATTTCGACTACGGACGAGGGGGAAGGCGCGTGGCTGCGAATAAGAAACCGGGTCAGTGGAATAAAGAGACGATCATTATCGTCGGGCTCATGTGCTTAGTGTTCCTGTGGACGCTCAACCGCGTCGAGATGGAGAACAAGCCCCAGGAAGAAACAACAGAGAAGATTGAAAAACCTGAGACCAAGGCCACGCAGAAGGTGGAGAAGGCCCTGGTGCCCCTGGCCACGGGGAAAGAGCCCATCGACAAAATTTTTGTCCAGTCCGGGTGTACGGCCTGTCACACGATTCCGGGCATTCGCGTCGCCAAGGGGCGGGAAGGCCCGAAGTTGGAATTGGGCACGACCGCCCGCCGGCGCTTGGCCGATCCCAACTATCGCGGGAAGGCCAACACCGATTGGGAATACGTGCAGGAATCCATTCTGAATCCGAGCGCCTATATCGTCCAGGGGTATCCCGACCACGTCATGCCACGGTGGTACGGCCAAAAACTCACCGCCGGCGCCCTGGACAAGATCATCACCTATCTCCTGAAGATCGAAGAAGTGCCGTAGCGCGGCGCCCGTGACCGTTTACCCTCCCGCCTTGTGCACGATGAAGGGGGCGTCGTCGTTGCGGACCCACAGGCACAGCGTCCGCAGCAGTCCGTCGTCAATGTCGTAGACCCAGCCGTGAATGTCCGGGCCCGTGCCGGCTGCCCAGGCGTCGCGCACTATGGTTGTGTTGGCTACGTTGCACATCTGCTCGATCACGTTCAGTTCGCACAGTCGTCGTTCACGCGCCTCGTCTTCCAAGGCATCGAGCTCGGCACGGTGAAGCCGCTGAACATTGCGGATGTGGTTGAGCCAGTTGTCGATCAGCCCGTGCTCCGGTTCGGCCAGGGATTCGCGGACCCCACCACACCCGTAGTGGCCGCAGAGGATGATATGCCGAACCGCCAGCACCTCCACCGCATACTGCAGGACGGAGAGGCAGCTCAGATCGGAATGGACGACCACATTGGCGATGTTGCGGTGCACGAACACTTTGCCGGGTGGCAGGTCGATGATCTGGTTGGCCGGCACCCGGCTGTCGGCGCAGCCGATCCAGAGGAGCTCCGGTTTCTGCTGTTTGGCGAGGTGCTTAAAGTAGTCCGGATCGGTCTCCTTCAGGTGCTTCGCCCACGCCCGGTTTTTCGCGAAGAGAATTCCGATCTGCGGCAGCGGTTCCTCCATCGGCGGTTCGTCCGGTTGCCCTATGGCTGTGGGTTCCGGTCTTCGCAACGCCGTATGGGGCTGTTCACCCTCTTTTCGCGCTTTGTCTGGTCCGGGCATACATCACACGCCGGGGATGACGAGGTCGCCTGCGGTCTGTCGACACGTCAGGTCGGAGCCGCGCCACACCTCCGATGTTTAACCACTGATAGAGGATCTTTTGTTTCTGCACCTTACTTTTCAGAGGACAGCTTGCGCAACGGTTTGCACCAGGCTGCACCTCGAATCGGGTGAACAACCATGCCCAAGGTCACTCTCACCAAGGCCCGCGTCAGGGCGCTCAGGCCCTGCAAGACCGTCCGCGATCTCCGCGACGATCCGTTCAGCCACAGTAGGTCGGGTTAGCGTAGCGTAACCCGACAGTGACCTCAGCGGCCGACAGCCACGCCCTCCCGCCTCGGATCGGCGCCGCCCAGGAGCGTGCCGTCCGGCAGGATGCGAATGATGTGTAGCCCGGAGGTCATTTCCGCCTCCTCGATCTTATGTCCCAGGGCCTCGAGGCCCTCTACGATGCAGACCGGCATGCCGGGCTCAAGCGCGACTGTTCCGCGATTGCGCTGTGAGACGTGTGGGAGCGCCGCAGCGGTGGCCGGGTTGGCCTCAAAGGCCAGCATGGCGACGAGACTCTGCGCGACATATTCCGGAATGCGCCCGCCGCCCGGTGAGCCGGTCAATGCGATCGGCTTGCCGTCCAGGTAGACGATGGTCGGCGCCATGGATGAACGTGGGCGTTTCCCCGGCGCCGGCGCATTGGCGATGGGCACGCCCTTGGCGTCAGTCGGGCGGAATGAGAAATCGGTCAACTGGTTGTTGAGCAGGAATCCTCCGGCCATGCGGCCTGATCCGAAGGCGGTTTCGATCGATGCGGTCAGACTGATTGCAAGCCCGTCCTTGTCGATAACCGAGAGGTGGGTCGTGCCCGGCAGATCCTCCCGCACGTCCGGTGCGAAAAGATCTCCCGCGCGCCCTGGTGGATCACCGGCGGCGGCTTCGCCCTTGGCGGCTTCGAACGGATTGATCAACTCCGCGCGGGAGTCCATGTAGGCGGGATCGAGCAACCCCTCGACGGGCACTGTTACGAAATCGCCGTCTGCGAGATAGCGAGCCCGATCAGCGTAGGCCAGCCGCGAGGCGCTGGCAAAGAGATGCCAGAGCCGCGGTCCGTCCAGCGTGAGGTCATCCAGCTTGAACCGGTCGAGGAGCATCAGGATCTGGCCGGTCGTGGTCGCTCCCGAGGAAGGCGGCCCCATGCCGCAGACGCGATAGCGCCGGTACCGATGACAGACCGCAGGACGTTCGATGACCCGGTAGGCGGCGAGATCGTGCAGGCTGAGCGCGCCCGGGCGCGGGCTGCGGCGTGTCGCCACGACGATCCGTTCAGCCAGGGGGCCGGTGTAGAAGGCGTGTCCGCCATGCGTGGCAATGTTGGCGAACGTCTCGGCGAGTCGTGGCTGCTTCAGGATCGCTCCCGCCGCTACCGGCTCGCCACCGGGCAGGAAGACTGCCGCGGCGTCCGTTCCGTTCAAGCGCGCGGCGTATCGGGCCAGCACGTTTGCCAGATGCGGGCTCACCTCGAACCCGTCGCGCGCCAGAAGGATCGCGGGTTGGAAGAGATCAGCCCAGGGAAGTTTGCCGTGGCGTGCATGGAGCGCCTCCATCAGGCGCACAAGCCCCGGCACACCGATGGAACGCCCCGATGCCACGGCCGCGCGAAAGGGCAGGGGTTCGCCGTTCTCCATGAACATGCCGGATGTGGAGCCGGCAGGCGCGGTCTCACGCGCGTCCCACGTGGTGAGCCCGTTCGGGCCATGGACGAGCGCAAAGCCACCGCCGCCGATGCCACTGGACTGCGGTTCGACCACGTTGAGGACCAAGAGCGCGGCAATGACAGCATCCGCCGCCGATCCGCCGCCGGCCATGATCCGGTCCCCTGCCTTTGCCGCCAAGGGATTGGCAGCGACGATCATGTGTTCCCGCGCCGTGATAAGCGGCTTTTCGGCGAGATTGGTGGTGTCCTTTGGTTCCGCCCACGTCCGGGCGAAGGCCGGCGTCATGAGCAGAAGAGCTGCGAGAAGGGGAATCATGTGCCGGCCTTTAACCCGAGAGGGGATCATTGGAGAGGAAATCACAAAAGTGCGACGGAATCGACGGGCAACTCGGAGATCGGTGAGAACTCCTCATCGAGTGGTTGTAGCTGTGCCAGTACCGCCAGCAGGGACTTTGGCGGGGTAGGTTCGATGATCAGCCGATCGCCTTCCTTGCGCATGAGGACAACCTCACCGGGAGGTTCGAATTCGCGAGGAATCCGCACAGCCTGGTTCCGTCCGTTCTTGAATAGCTTGACGTGTCGTTCAGGGATCACAACACCTTCCGTGGACTATGCTTTAACACATGCCAAAAGGAAAAAGCCATCAACAAGCGCATTAAGACATTCGATCCCTTTGTATATCGACTTGCTTTGCCCTGACTTTGTCTTATGAAACGCCTACTGAGTAAATTAACTCAAGAGCGTAATTGGCATTGAATACGGAGTTGATTCCCAATTGTTTGGCGCCTGCGCTGCCAGGGATCATTGGGATTATCAACGACGCTGAAAGTCTGCTACTCTAGGGCCTTGTTTGAGTAAAGGAGGAATGCAGCGTGTGTCTCTTGAACAAGTCGGCCTCTATTACGTCGAGAAGGAGAGGGGTACGAAAGAAGAAATTTTTTACGGCATGGAGTGGTAGATGCGAATGTCTTCATCCTGCGTACGAAAGTTGAGAATCCGCCACATTGGGTTGCACGGTATGATTGCCTCGACACTGCTGGCGCTTGCGCTGCTCGGCGCACCGGCCTCGTGGGCACAGACGTTTGAGGAAGCCAAGGCTGCGTATAATCGCGGCGATTATGCCGTTGCCTTGGAGTCGTTCCGTGTCCTTGCCGAGCAGGGCAATGCCGATGCTCAGGTCTTGATCGGGTCCATGTATCACCAAGGTGAGGGGGTGCCACAGGACAATGACGAGGCAGTACGCTGGTACCGCCGGGCTGCAGAGCAGGGCCATGACTTGGCTCAACGCCTGCTCGGGCTTATGTATATCTTGGGGGATGCCATCCCGCAGAACGCTATTGAGGCAGCGCGCTGGGTTCGTTGGGTAGCCGAGCGGGGAAATGACCGGGCTCAATTCAAGCTCGGGTCCATGTACCACCAGGGTAAGGGCGTGCCACAGGACTATACCGAGGCGGTGCGCTGGTATCGTCGGGCTGCTGAGCAGGGACATGCTGGCGCTCAGAACAATCTCGGACTCATGTACAACAAGGGTAGGGGCGTGCCCCAAGATGCGGTCGAAGCAGTGCGCTGGTTTCGTCAGGCCGCGGAGCAGGGTGAGGCCCGTGCCCAGTACAATCTCGGGCTCATGTACTATGAAGGCCGAGGGATGCCACAGGACTATGCCGAGGCGGTGCGCTGGTATCGTAAGGCGGCGGAGCAAGGTAACGTCGAAGGACAGACTAGGCTGGGGATCATGTACGAGCATGGATATGGTGTACCGCAGGACTACACCGAGGCATTGCGCTGGTATCGCCAAGCGGCCGAACAAGGTCACGCCATTGCTCAGGGGAGTCTCGGGATCATGTACTACCTCGGCAGAGGCGTGTCGCAGAACTATGTTCAGGCGCACAAATGGTTTAATCTTGCAGCTTCTCGGTATTCCAGTTCTGAGCGGGAATTGCGAGACACGACTGTGCAATTCCGCGACAAGGTTGCGTCGAAAATGACTCCGGCGCAGATTGCCGAGGCGCAACGGCTGGCGCGCGAGTGGAAACCCGTACAGTGATAAGACTTCACGAAGAGAAATAGAGTCTCGTAGGTCAGGTTAGCGAAGTGTAACCTGACGGCTTTGCTTGCCCTCACCCCAACCCTCTCCCATTGGGAGAGGGAGGAAAAAGGTCAAAAGGCGTTTTATGCGGTGCCCTTTCCACGAACATCCACCCAAAGAGGTGACCTATTCAAAGGACAACCCACAAGCCAAGCTGTACCATTGCCCTGATAGAGAATGCGGCAATAAGAAGAAATCTATAACGAGAGCACCAACTCCTCAATATGAATGGGTGACGACAAGCGTAAAAGAGGCAGAAGACTGTCAGTTCGAGCCATGCCCGATTTGTTTTTCCAAAGAGGCTAGCGCGTCGGACGAAAAAGCGGGCGAGGCCGCGGAAGAAATCGCTGCATTCGAGAACCATTTAGCGAGCATTGAGAACCGACTCATCCGCCTTGAAGTCCTGATCACCATTGTCCTGACCGGCGTGGTTAGCCTCGTCGTTAAAACCTTCTTCACCTGAAAGACCACTTGAGCTGTGTGACCGTATCTGGGGTCACGCAGCCTGATTGTCGGGTTACGCTATGCCTGTCCTGAGCGTAGTCGAAGGGCTAACCCGACCTACTCACTCACTGACCGCTAAATTACACGCAAGGTCTGTCCTGCCTTTTGTATGCTCCGCACCACGTACTCCAATTGCTCTTCCGTATGTTCCGAACTGACGGTGAGGCGTAGCCGGCTGCTGTGTTTGGGTACGGTCGGGGGGCGAATGGCGGGCACGTACACGCCGGCTTCGTACAGGGCTTGCGACATCGCTAACGCTCGTTCCGGCGATTTCACGATGATCGGCAGGATCGGGCTCTGCGTGTCGGCGAGTTGAAAGCCCAGGCTTGTCAGGGCGGCATGGAGCGTGTTTCGGTTGGTCCGGAGGCGTTCCCGGCGAGCGGGTTCATCTTGAATGATTTGAATGGCTGCGGATGCGCCGGCGGCGATGGCGGGCGGTTGCGCGGTCGTGTAGATGAAGGCCTTTGACGTATTGATCAGATAGTCTTTGAGGGCAGCCGGTCCCGCGACGTAGCCGCCGCTGGTGCCGATCGCTTTGCTGAGCGTTCCCATTTGGATCAGGTCTTGAGGGTTCATGCCGAAGTGTTCGACCGTTCCTCGACCGTTTGTTCCCATGACACCCGTGCCGTGGGCGTCATCGATGACCAGCGTGGCCTCATGTTGCCGGCAGAGCGCCAGTAAATCCGGGAGTGGCGCAAGATCGCCGTCCATGCTGAAGACGCCTTCAGTGACGACCAGGGTGGGCCGGGCTTTTTCCCGTTTCTTGAGCAGTTTTTTCAGGTGCTCGACGTCGTTGTGGTGAAACACGCGCAGCCTGGCTTTGGCCAACCGGCAGGCTTCGATCAGGCTGGCGTGGCAGTAGCGGTCGGCCAGGATGAGGCCGTCCCGGTCGATGAGCGCCGGGATCAGCCCCAGGTTCGTGGTGTAGCCCGTGCCGAAGGTCAGGGCGGCTTCGACTTGTTTGAATCGGGCCAGGTCTTGTTCGAGTTGGTGGTGGGGCGTCATGGTGCCGGTAATGAGACGCGCGGCGCCGGCTCCCACGCCCCATTGTTCGATCGCTTCGATGGCCGCCCGTTTGACCGCGGGATGGTTGGCCAGCCCGAGGTAATTATTCGAGGCCATGGAGATGAACCGGCGGCTTTCGATGGTGATGGTCGTATCCGACGGCGACTCTGCGATCCGTAGTTGCCTGCGCAGGTGTCGAGTTTCTAAATGTTTTATCTCTTGTTCAAAGTCGCGTAACATGAGGCCACGTCCGGTTGAGTAAGATGACTCCTGTGGTCGAAAAGCATGGGCCTACCGGCCGGTGAAGTTTTTGAAACGGCCCGTAGGCCTTGGGGATTGACAACGTTTGAGTTGACTTGTGGATAATGCCGGTTTATCATCATTCGTTTAGGGGCACAACCCCTCGAAACCATTGGGTTTCTTGGACGACAAGAAACGAGGGGTGTCGCCATTATTTTTAACTGAACCGGTCATGCATGGTTCATCATGGACGGTTCAAACCGGTGAGGGAGATCATGGCACAGCTTACAGGAGCCGAAATTTTTGTGGAAGCCTTGAAGCGCGAAGGTGTAAAAACGATTTTTGCCCTTCCCGGTGGGGTGGTCCTGAAAATTTTCGACGTCCTGCATCAACAGAAAGACATCGAAGTCATTTTAACCCGGCATGAACAAGCGGCCGGCCACATGGCGGAAGGCTATGCGAAAGCCACGGGGAAACCCGGGGTGGCCTTGATCACGTCGGGTCCCGGTATGACCAACGTCATCACCGCCCTGGCCGATGCCTATATGGATTCCGTGCCCATGGTGTGCTTTTCCGGGCAGGTCCCCACGGCGCTCATCGGGAATGATGCTTTTCAGGAAGCCGACAACATCGGGCTCAGCCGTCCCTGCACGAAATATAATTTTCTGGTGAAGGACGTGAATGATTTGGCGGAGACCATCAAGGAAGCGTTCTACATCGCGTCCACCGGCAGACCCGGTCCCGTGTTGGTGGATATTCCCAAGGATATCTCCATGGACAAGGCCGATTTCAAGTATCCGGACTCGGTCTCGATTCGCGGCTACAACCCGACCTATGAGGGCAGCAAGTGGAAGATCAAGCAAGCCGCCGATGCCATCATGAAGGCTCGCCGGCCCGTCATCTACATCGGCGGCGGCGTGCAGTTGTCCGGCGCCTCTGCGGAGGTTCGCGAATTGGCCGAGATGACCCAGATCCCCGTGAACCAGACCTTGATGGCCCTGGGGGCTTTCCCCGGTCAACATCCGTTGTCCCTGGGGATGCTCGGCATGCACGGCACGTACGTGGCCAACATGGCCATTCATTATTCCGATCTCGTGATAGCCATCGGCGCCAGGTTCGATGATCGCGTGACGGGCAAGGTGTCCGAATTTTGTCCGAGTGCCAAGATTATCCATATCGATATTGATCCGACGTCGATTCGCAAGAACATTCACGTGGACGTTCCCATCGTGGGTGATTGCAAATGCGTGCTGCAGGAATTGAACAACGTGTTGCGCGCGACGGTGAACGGCGACCAGAAAGAATTGCGCAAGCCGTGGTGGGATCAATTGAATGAGTGGAAGACCGCTCACCCCCTGAGCTACGAGCAGGAGGCCGATCAATTGATCAAGCCGCAGTACCTGATCGACCGGGTCTATCAACTGACGAAGGACCGCGACCCGATCGTGTCCACCGACGTGGGACAGCATCAGATGTGGGCGGCGCAGTACTTTCATCTCACCAAACCGAATACGTGGCTCACGTCCGGCGGGTTGGGGACAATGGGCTTCGGCTTTCCCGCGGCCCTGGGAGCCCAGGCGGCTTTTCGGAATCGACTCGTGTTGTGTATTGCGGGTGACGGGAGCGTCCAGATGAACAGCCAGGAATTGGCGACGGCCGCGATCGAAAAGCTGCCGGTCAAGGTGTTTATCATCAATAACCGGTTCCACGGCATGGTGCGACAATGGCAGGACCTGTTCTATGAAGGCCGCTATTCGTGCAGCTATTTGGATCAATCGCCGGATTTCGTGAAACTCGCGGAAGCCTATGGCGCGGCCGGCTTGCGCATTCAAAAAGTCAGTGAAGTGGATGACGGGATTCGAGAGGCGATGGCCATTGACAAACCGGTCTTCGTTGACGTGCCGGTGAACCAATTCGAGAATTGTTATCCCATGATTCCGGCCGGTGGCTGCAACCATGAAATGATTCTGGAAGATCCTCCGGAGTTGCAGAAGCGACAAACGACGGGGACGACGGGCAAAGGGGAGAGTAAAGACACCATTCTGACGGCGTAGCGAACGAGGACGAACCCCCCTCACCCCAGCCCCCCGATTAAAAATGTCGGGGGCTTCGCCTAATTTCAAATGGGGGAGAGGGTGTTGTAGAGAAAAGGGTAGAGCATTCGTGGAACATATTATTTCAGTGACGTTGGAAAATAAATCCGGGGCCTTGTCACGGGTGGCTGGCTTGTTCAGCGGTCGGGGGTTCAACATCGAAAGTTTGTCGGTGGCGCCTACGCTGGACCCGACCGTGTCGATGATGACCGTCGTCACAAACGGGGATGAGCGCATCATTGAACAGATCCTCAAGCAATTGAACAAAATCATCGACGTCATCAAGGTGGTTGACCTCAATGAAAACGACGCCGTCAGCCGTGAAAGCGCCTTGATTAAGGTGCACGCCCGGTCGGAGGATCGGGCCGAAGCTCTGCGGATTGCCGATATTTTTCGAGCGAACGTGATTGACTCATCCCCAACGTCATATACGATCGAAGTCACGGGTGACGTGCAGAAGATTCATGCCATTATCCAGTTGCTCCAACCCCTTGGCATCAAGGAAATCGTCAGGACCGGCCGGATTGCCATTGCACGGGAACCCGTTCGCGCGGTGGCGAATCAGCCACGTCCGCTTGCCAAAGCCAACTAGTCGGAATGCCGAATGAGGTGGCGGGGCGAGAAGCTGGACGGAACTGTTTCAACATTCTGAAGACGTAAGTCCAATGAAGGGTCTCCGGTTTGCCGGGAGTTCATTGGATGGTCATTCCCCAAGGAGTCGGTTATGAAAATCATGTATGACAAAGATGCGGATTTGCAGAAGATTTTGAAAAAGAAAGTGGCGATTGTCGGGTTCGGCAGTCAGGGCCACGCCCATGCCCTCAATCTGGCAGAGAGTGGCGCCGACGTCGTGGTCGGGCTGCGGGAAGGTTCGTCCTGGAAAAAGGCCGAAGCCACGGGCTTGAAAGTGATGCCGGTGGCCGACGCCGTGAAACAGTCGGACGTGATCATGATCCTGGCCCCGGACGAAGTGCAGCCGGCCATTTATCGAAACGATATCGCCCCGCATCTGAAAGACGGCGCGTTTCTGGCGTTCGGTCACGGGTTTAACATTCACTTCGGTCAGATCCAGCCGCCGGCCGGGATCAACGTGTTTATGGTGGCGCCCAAGGGACCCGGTCATTTAGTGCGTTCGGAATACACGAAGGGAAGCGGGGTTCCGTGTCTGCTCGCTGTCCATCAGGACCCGAGTGGTAAGACTGCGCAAGTCGGGTTGGCGTATGCCTCCGCCATCGGCGGCGGGCGGGCCGGGGTCATCGAAACGAGTTTCCGGGAAGAAACCGAGACCGATCTCTTCGGCGAACAGGTCGTCTTGTGTGGCGGCCTGACCTCTTTGATCCAAGCGGGGTATGAGACCTTGGTCGAAGCGGGCTACTCCCCGGAGATGGCGTATTTCGAATGCTTGCACGAGGTGAAGCTGATCGTTGATTTGATCTATCAGGGCGGGATCGCCAACATGCGGTATTCCATCAGCACCACCGCCAAATACGGCGACGTCACCAGGGGCCCGCGTATCATTACCGGCGAAACCAAACAGACCATGAAGAAAATTCTTCGGGATATCCAAAGTGGCCGGTTTGCCCGGGAATGGGTTTTGGAAAATCAGGCGAATCGCCCCGTGTACAATGCGCTGCTCAAACGAGGCAAGGAGCATCCCATCGAAGAGGTCGGGGAGAAGTTGCGCGGGATGATGCCCTGGTTGCACAAAGACAAACTCGTGGACCAGAAAAAGAATTAAGGTAGCGAACAACGATCGTTGTTCCCTACTGGGAAGCGGGTCAGAATGGCTGATCGTGCGAAAGGTTTCCCGATTGCTCCGGAAGGGTTGCCCTTTGTCCTGGGAGCGGCGGCGCCGGCTGTGTTGGCCGGATTGCTGGGGTGCCGAAAAACTGCCAGGGCCTTTGGCGCCCTCGCGTGTTTTACCGGCTGGTTTTTTCGAAACCCTCCTCGAACGACCCCGCGGGGTGACGACCTGATTCTGGCGTCGGGCGATGGCGAAGTGATCGCGATTCAGAAGGAATTTGAGCCGCGATACTTGAAAGAGCAGAGTATCCGGGTCAGTATCTTTCTCAATATTTTTGACGTGCACATCAATCGGATGCCCTGTGCGGGCACCGTGGTGGATCTGGCTTATCAGCCGGGCCGGTTCCTCGACGCGGGCGGTCAGGACGCGACAGTGCATAATGAACAGAATGCGCTGATGATCGAGACCCCGTCGAAGAAAAAAGTGCTCTGCGTCCAGGTTGCGGGGCTCATTGCCCGCCGTATCGTGTGCTGGGTGCAGCCGGGCGATGCCGCGGTGCCGGGAGAACGTTTCGGCCTCATCCGGTTCGGATCCCGCATGGATACGTATTTCGACGTCGAGAGCCGGGTTCGGGTCAAGGTTGGAGACCGGGTGAAGGGTGGCGAATCGATACTGGCGGAGTTCACGTGAAGGGACGAATCTTTAAAAACAAGGAAGGAAACCGCCGCCGGGGCGTCCAACTGATCCCCAATATCCTCACCACCGGCAATCTGTTCAGCGGGTTGGCCGCGGTGGTGCTGGTGTTCCACGATCGATTGGAAACAGCGGCGATTGCGATCCTGATTGCAATGGTGTTCGACGTCCTGGACGGGACGTCCGCTCGCTTGACCAACAGTACCAGCGAGTTCGGAGTGGAATACGATTCGTTGTCGGATCTCGTTTCGTTCGGGCTGGCTCCGGGTTTTTTGATTTATGCGTGGGTACTGGAATCCCCGGGAATGTTGGGGGCGGCCATCATGTTCGCATACGTGGCCTGCGGCGCGTTGCGCCTGGCCCGGTTTAACGTCATGGCGGGCAGCGGGGAGAGTCGTTTTTTTACGGGGCTGCCCATTCCGGCGGCGGCCGGGTTTATCGCGACGTTTTATATTTTCAACGCGCACATCGGCCACCTGCCGGAAAGCGTCCTGCCCTCGGTGGTGATCGCCCTGAGTTTGTTGATGGGGTTCCTCATGGTGAGTACGGTGAAGTACCGTAGCGTGAAGCAGTTGAAGTTTGCAGGCCAGAATCATTTTATGCATTTGGTCTGGGCCGTCTTGATTCTGGTGTCCGTCATGGCCTATCCTCAGTTGATGTTGTTTGTGATTTGTTTGGTATACGTGAGTTCCGGTTTATTGGAAAAAGGCTGGAGCGCCGTCACCGTCTCAACGACGCGGGAAACGCAGGTTCGGGTGCCCGTGTCGCCGGATTCAAAGGACTGATCGCATGGATCAATGGCAAGGACAAGGAAGAGGTACCCTTCTCTTAGGTGACGACGTCCTGACACTGGCAGGTCTGCTGACCACGTCAGTGACCCCCTGATGACCCCGAAACAGGTCGAAAGCCTTCACCTCATCGGGGTGAAGGCTTTTTTATTATGGGGGCCGGTTAGGATTGGGTGAATGATTGGGGTATGATTGAGAAAGGCCGGTGACAGGGCGTGAAGAGCGTCGATCCGGACGCGGCCTTGTCGGAGGGCGGTGAATTCCCTTGTGAGGAGTATGGGCCATGAGACGACATATCAGAATTTTTGATACCACCCTGCGGGACGGCGAGCAGTCTCCGGGCGCCAGCATGAACGTGGAAGAAAAAGTGTTGGTCGCCAAACAACTGGCTCGCTTGAACGTGGATATTATCGAAGCCGGGTTTGCCTTCAGTTCCCCCGGCGACTTCGAAGCAGTGCAACGCATAGGCCAGGAGGTGGAAGGCCCGACGGTCTGCAGCCTGGCCCGAGCCAAGCCCGAGGACATTGATTCCGCGTGGAAAGCGTTGAAAGGGACGCCTAAGCCGCGTATTCACACCTTTTTGTCGACGTCGGACATTCACTTGAAACACCAATTCCGCATGACCAGGGAGCAAGCTCTCCGTCGTGCGGTGGAGATGGTCCAACATGCGCGAAGCTACGTGGAAGACGTCGAGTTTTCGCCCATGGACGCGACGCGGTCGGACGTCTCCTACCTGTGTGAAGTGGTGGAAGCGGTTGTGGACGCCGGCGCGGGTACGGTGAATATTCCCGATACGGTCGGGTACACGACCCCCAAGGAATTTGAAGAAATTATTCGGACGCTCCGGACGCGCGTGCGTGACTGCGATCGTGCGGTCATCTCCGTGCATTGCCACAATGATTTGGGCCTGGCGGTCGCCAATTCCATGGCGGCCATCCACGCGGGGGCAGGGCAAGTGGAATGCACCGTCAACGGCATCGGCGAACGGGCCGGCAATGCGTCAATGGAAGAAATCGTGATGGGGCTGCGGACCCGAAAGGATTTTTATGACGCCGGGACGCAGATTCGCACGGAAGAAATTTCCAAGACCAGCCGGTTGGTCAGCAAGATCACGGGCATGGTCGTCCAACCCAACAAGGCCATCGTCGGGGCGAATGCGTTCGCGCATACGTCCGGGATCCATCAGGACGGGTTGCTCAAGGATAAGAACACGTATGAAATCATGCGACCGGATTCCATCGGGTTGACGCAAAGCCGCCTGGTGATGGGGAAACTCTCCGGCCGCCACGCCTTTCGGGCGGAATTGGCGAAGCTGGGCTATACGCTCACGGACGAAGAAGTGAATGCGGCGTTCGATCGATTCAAACGGCTCGCAGACCAGAAAAAGGAATTGTTCGAGGAAGATCTGGAATCGATTGTCTCCGAAGCCGTCACCAAGGTGCCCGAACGGTATTCGTTAAACTCCCTGAATACGCAAAGCGGGACGAATCAGGTGCCGACGGCGACCGTGGAGCTGGAAGTGGATGGGCACGTGATGAAAGAGACGGGGACCGGTGACGGTCCCGTCGATGCGGTGTATCGAACGATTGCCGGGATCACCCAGACCAAGAGTAAACTGTTGGCCTATGTGGTCAAGGCCATTACCGGCGGAACGGACGCGCAAGGCGAGGTCTCGGTGCGAATAGAACAGGACGGCGAAATCGTCACCGGGAACGGGGCGAATACCGATATCATCGTGGCCTCGGCCCAGGCCTATTTGAATGCCCTGAATAAACTGGCGTCACAACTGGAGCGTCGTGCCAACCTGGGAGACAAAATCGGGCTCTGTTGACCTGTCATTCCCTCTCCCTATGGGAGAGGGTTAGGGTGAGGGTAATAGGGTGAGGGTGAAGCTCGGAATATGAACAAGAAAATTGCAGTATTGGCGGGTGACGGCATTGGCCCGGAGATCGTCCCGGCGGCCGTGGCGGTGTTGGAGGCGGTCGGGAAACGCGATGGCCATACGTTTGAGTTTGTTCCCGCGGTGGTCGGTGGCAAGGCCATTGATGATACGGGGTGGCCACTCCCGGACGAAACTCTCCAGTTGGCCAAAACCAGTGACGCGGTTCTATTGGGGGCGGTGGGCGGGCCCAAATGGGAGGGGCTTGCCTATGAGCGTCGACCGGAGCGGGCGTTGCTGGGCCTGCGGGAACAACTCGGGCTGTTTGCGAATCTCCGGCCCGCCAAACTGTATTCGGAATTAGCCGATGCCTCGACCCTCAAACGCGAGGTCATCGAAGGCATCGACGTGTTGGTGGTGCGTGAGCTGACGGGTGGTATCTATTTCGGGACGCCCAAGGGCGTGGAGGCGACGCCGAGCGGCCACCGCGGATTCAATACCGAAGTCTACACCACGGAAGAAATTACGCGGATTGCCAAGGTCGCCTTCGACGTCGCGCGCAAGCGACGGGGGCTCGTCACCTCCGTCGATAAGGCGAATGTGCTGGAATCCTCGGAGTTGTGGCGGAAGATCGTCATTGAGGTCCATCAAGACTATCAGGACGTGGAACTGCGGCACATGTACGTGGACAATTGCGCGATGCAGTTGATCCGGAATCCCAAACAGTTTGACGTGATTTTGACCACGAATCTGTTCGGTGACATTTTGAGTGACGAAGCCGCTATGTTGACCGGGTCGATCGGGATGTTGCCGTCGGCCAGCGTCGGCGCGTCCGTCGGCATGTATGAACCCATTCACGGGAGTGCCCCGGATATCGCGGGAAAGGATGCGGCCAACCCCATCGGCATGATTGCCTCGGGCGCGATGATGCTGCGGTATTCGTTCGATTTGGGGGAAGAAGCGGACCTCATCGAACACGCCATTCAGACCGTGCTGGGTCAGGGGTATCGCACCGGAGATATCGCCGCGCCGGGAACCACCTTCGTCGGCACCAAAGAGATGGGTGAACGCATTCTTCGGAATATCGGTACGGGTTAGGAACAAGAAAGGGTAAGAAAGAGATGCTGGAAGCTATACAAGCCGGCGCGATCGGCACTATTGCCGGGACCGGCGAGCCCGGTTGGGGCGGGGATGCCGGTCCGGCCACCGCGGCCATGTTGAACGAACCGAAAACGGTGGCCCTCGACGCCGCTGGGAATCTCTACATCGCCGATTCCGAGAATCACCTGGTGCGCAAGGTTGATACGCGGACCGGGATTATGACGACGATAGCCGGGACCGGCGTGCGTGAGGCTCCGGCTTCGATGCCTGCCGAACCCGTTCTCGGACCTTCGGACGACGACGAAGATCCGTTGGCGGATCCAGTGAGCGAACCGGGTGACGCCTACACGCAACAACCCGACTTGAGCGGAATGGTCCGCTATGTGACCGGGATGCCATCCAAGGATCAGCGATTTGCAGGGGACGGCGGCCCGGCGGTCGAGGCCGCCCTCAATTTTCCGTCGGCCGTGGCCGTGGCTGAGGATGGGACCGTGTACATTGCCGATACCTGGAACCATCGTATTCGCCGGGTTGATTCCGGCACCGGGGTCATCTCCACTATCGCGGGAACGGGCCAGGCGAAATTTTACGGCGATCAGGGACCTGCCGTAAAAGCGGCCTTGAATGAACCCGTGGCCCTGGTCCTCGACGGGCCTGACCGTTTGTATATCGCCGATCAAAGCAATAACCGGGTCCGGCAGCTCGATCTGACCTCCGGCATGATGACGACGGTCGTCGGAACCGGCGAGTCGGGTTATAACGGCGACGGGGCGCCGGGCCCTGAAACCGCGTTGGCCGGTCCGAGCGGTCTCGCCGTGGATCAGGAGGGGAACCTCTACATTGCCGATACGTTCAGTGGCCGGATTCGGAAGTGGGATCGACACACCGGGATGGTGGAGACGGTGGCGGGAGGAACCGGTGCGTTTCAATTCACACCGGGGGAAAACGAATCCTCGCCCAACCTGTCCCGACCGTATGCCATTGCCCTGCATCCCGACGGCCGCCTGTTCATTACGGACAGCGATAACCACTTGATTCGAGTGTGGAACCTCCAGAAGCGGGAAATGTCGCTGCTGGCCGGGAACGGGCAGGCAGCGTTTTCCGGCGACGGGAAAGATCCCCTGCACAGCAGTTTGAACTACCCGTTCGGGGTGGCCCTCGACGCCCGGGGGCACGTATACATCGCGGATACCTTCAGTCACCGTATCCGGGTCGTGGTGAATGGAAACCCGTGATCCACACCCTCGCCTCTAGGGGAGAGGGCTGGGGTGAGGGGGAGGAAGAAAAAGACGTGGATTCCCGCCGGAAACCGCGGAAATAACGGACTCACGGAGATGAAGAAGAAATCAGCTTATACCGTTGCCGTCGTCGGGGCCACCGGCGCCGTGGGCACGGAAATGCTCTCGGTCCTGGAAGAACGGAAGTTCCCCGTAGAAGAGGTGCGCCCGTTGGCGTCGTCCAGGTCCGCGGGTGGAGACGTGTCGTTTCGAGGTGAGGACGTCAAGGTGAAATTACTCACCCGGGACTCGTTTCGGGGGATCGACATCGCGCTGTTCTCCGCCGGTGCCGCCGTGAGTCAAGAGTACGCGCCGGTTGCCGTCGAAGCCGGGGCGGTGGTGATAGACAACAGCTCGGCGTGGCGCATGGACCCGCAGGTCCCGTTGGTCGTCCCCGAAGTGAACCCCCACGATCTCGAAACCCACCAGGGTATCGTGGCGAACCCGAATTGCTCAACCATTCAAATGGTGGTCGTGCTCAAACCGTTACATGACCATGCCGTGATTACCCGTGTCGTCGTCTCGACCTATCAATCGGTTTCCGGTACCGGGAAAGAGGCCATGGATGAATTGGCGGAACAGTGCCGTCAGTTGTTGGGCTTTGGTGACGTGACGCCAACGGTGTATCCGCATCAGATCGCGTTTAACTGCTTGCCGCACATCGACGACTTTTTGTCGTCGGGGTATACCGGCGAAGAAATGAAGATGGTCAACGAAACCCGGAAGATTCTGGGTGACCGATCGATCGGGATTTCCGCGACCACGGTGCGCGTGCCCGTGTTCGTGGGTCACGCGGAATCCATCAACGTCGAAACGAAACAGAAGTTGTCAGTGGAAGACACCCGGGCCATTCTCTCGACCGCCCCGGGCGTGCAACTCTATGACGATCCTTCGCGAAAGTTGTATCCCCTGCAGATCCACGCCGCTGGGACGGATGCGGTGTTCGTCGGACGCATTCGTGAGGACGACTCCATTCCCAAGGGCCTCAATTTGTGGGTGGTGGCGGATAATCTGCGCAAGGGAGCCGCGCTCAACGCCATTCAAATTGCCGAGGAATTGGTGAAGTGAGCCATGCCGGAGTTCATCGGGAAAACGCTCATCGTGCTGGGCTTGGGGATTGTCGTCCTCGGCATCATCGTCTCGTTGCTCGGCAAGTGGCCTGGTGAAGGGACAGGGTTCGGCTGGCTGGGAAAGCTGCCGGGCGATATTTTCATCAAACGGGACAATTTCACCTTTTATTTTCCCCTGAGCACCAGTATCATCATCAGCATCGTGGGCAGCCTTCTCCTCTACTTTTTCCTGAAACGATGACTGGATTCAGCTCCGCTGCAGTCGGAATCCTGCTGCTGATCATGAGTGTGGGGCTGGGTCCTCTGACTTGGGTTCACGCATCGGATCACGTTCGCGTCGCCCTGTCCGAACAGGCCGGCCACGTCACGGTTGCTTCCGCCAGAGATCTGCGTCTCGAAATGCCTTCGGGCGATCAGATGGAAGTCGCGTCCGGCGTGACCATTATTCTGAAAGGGCATGCGTTGCAAGTCGATGACAAACTGGTCCGGGGCAACCACCTTGCGATTCAAGGGACACATGAAGGACTCCAAGTCACGCTTCAAGCAGAGCCTCCTGACGCGGCGAATCAACAATGGGTGGTATATGGAGGTCTCGAGATCACGGTCAGCAACGGGCACCTGCTGGTCGTGAACGTGGTTGATCTTGAAGATTACGTGGCGGGCGTCGTGGGCTCGGAAGTCAACCCCGAGTGGCACGAGGAACTCTTGCGAACGCAGGCCGTAGCGGCACGGACTTACGTGTTGCACAAGAAATTGCAACATGCAGGTTTGCCGTTTGACGTCTACGCGAGCGTCCAGGATCAGGTGTATACGGGCCGTCAAAACGTCAATGATGCCGTACTCGATGCCGTGCGCCGGACGCGCGGCCAAGTCCTGACCTACGAAGGCCACCCCATTTTCGCCGCCTATTCATCCACGACCGCCGGGCCCACGGAAGACGCGATGAACGTATGGTCCAAGGACTTGCCCTATTTGAAAGGGGTGGATTGTCCATTCGATCAGGAGTCCCCATGGTATCAGTGGCAAGCGACTATCCCGTTTGATGTGATCGAATCCCGGCTCAAGGATGAAGGGTATCCCATTGGCTGGCTCTCGACGCTCACGCCTTACCGCATGACCACTGCCGGCCGGATCAAGGACGTGCGGATCCTGCATTCCCGAGGAGAACTTATTATCACGGGACAGAAGTTTCGACGGCTCCTTGGGTATGCCAAAGTTCGCAGTACCCGGTTTTCTATCGAACGGATTGACAGGCACGTGGTGTTTGCGGGAAAAGGGGCGGGGCATGGGGTGGGCCTGTGTCAATGGGGCGCCAAGGAAATGGCCGAACTGGGGTACCCCTATCAATCCATCCTGCGCTATTACTATCCGGGAACCGAGATCCTTCCACGCAATCAGGTGGACATGCGCCTACCGTCTTTCTAGCTGGTTCCCGAGAACGCGGGTATCCCGTTTTTCTCCCTCTCCCCTCGGGAGAGGGTAGGGGTGAGGGGGAATCGTCTTCGTAGCCGCGCGATCCTTGTTCGATGACAGGGACGTGCCTTATCGCGTCTTCTTTCTTCCGTCATTTCTGCGAAAGCAGAAATCCAGACGGTTCCTGTGCGGTCGCTCAAGAAGAGTGTCGCCGACGGGGGTCTCCGCCATGCGACTGTCCGAGTTTAACTTTCCGTTCGATGAATCGCTGATAGCCGAGCACCCGGTTTCTCCGAGAGATCACGCTCGACTGTTAGTCGTGCCGCGCAGGGGAGAACCCGTGTGCCAACATGCCCGGGTGAAAGATCTGCCGAACCTGTTACAGGCCGGCGACGTGATGGTCTTGAACGACACGAAGGTGATGCTCGCCAGGCTCCACGGCACCAAACGGTCGAGCGGCGGAAAGGTCGAGGTGTTGTTGGTCCGGCCTTTGGAGGCAACGGTGTGGGAAGTCCTGTTGAAAGGCCACGTCGCCGTCGGGCAGATCCTGCACTTTCAGGACGAGGCCACCGCGGAGGTCCTGGAACGGACTCCGGAACGGACGGTCCTTCGGATCGACACCCGAGGGTCCATCAAAGACCTTCTGGACAGGATAGGCGAAGTCCCGCTCCCGCCCTACATCAAACGTCCGGCCGATGAGCGGGACAAAGAAGCCTACCAAACCGTCTTCGCCTGCTCGGAAGGGGCCGTTGCCGCCCCGACTGCGGGATTGCATTTCACCGAATCATTACTCGTCGCGCTCAAACAGCAGGGCATTCAACTCGTGACCGTCACGCTGCACGTCGGGCCCGGGACGTTTCGCCCCGTGACCGTAGACCAGATCGAAGACCATTCCATGGCCGCCGAGTGGTTTCACATTTCCGTGGAAACGGCGAAGAGCCTCAATGCGGCGAAGGCTGAAGGCCGGCGAGTCGTGGCGGTTGGCACCACCTCGGTGCGCACCCTGGAATCCGCGGTCAACGCAGCCGGAGAAATCCAGGCTGGCTCGGGTGAGACCCGCCTGTTCATCGCGCCCGGCTTCCGCTTCACGATGGTCGATGCCTTGCTGACCAATTTTCACCTGCCGCGCACCACATTGCTTATGCTCGTCTCCGCCTTCACCGGCCTCGACCGACTGCGGTCGGCCTACTCGGAAGCCATCACCGCACGGTACCGCTTCTACAGCTACGGCGATGCCATGTTGATTCAATAGCCGGAGAAAGCCGGGCTACAGCCCATAAAACCGATCCACGTGACCACTCTCTTCCCTGCTGCCCTTCACACGATAAGGCCTACGGGTTCCCGACGACGTGAATCTAAGCCTTCGATGGAACTCAGGACAGGGTTGGCGGTTGCCGAACCGGCTCCGCTCAAACAGTCTTCGTCTTTGCTGCAAATTTGCTTATGCGTCTTGGCCTTCTTTCCGACTCATCGTGCTCGCCTCCTGTGTCCTCGCCACTCCTTGCCTGGTGCCAAGAGGACATTTTAGCTTGGGACAAAGGGGACATTACGGCTTTGGGCTAACACGAGTTGTTCACGGGGTAGCCGATTCTTCTGGTTCTTTTCCGGAATTTCTACTCCCCGCACGCGGAATTTTCACGGGATTTCAGGGGCATCCTGCAATTTCCCGATGAAACAGGGGTTAGATAGAATAGTTGAACGCCTTTCCTTATTGTAGCGGCGGCATCCCGGGTCAAAGCCCGGGACATGCCTTATACCCCGGTCTTCTTGGCCGCATGAGATGTGGCGGCTACAAATCAAGGCGTTTTTCTGAGAAAAACGGTCATTGTTAACCTAAAGATATAATTTCCGATGAAACGACTGGAAGAGTTTCAGGAAAATGTGTTATAGATTTTATCTTTGGAAGGAGGAGGTTGCTCATGTCGGAAACAAATTCGGGTAAAGTGAAAATCGAACTCACCATGTACGGGGTCGCCGAGATCCTGAAATGGTGCGTGGACAAAAATAACGGCCGGATCCCCAACGTGGATACCGAAGGCTTTAAACAAATGCAGGCCGCGCTGGCTGAAAAGCCGGAAAAAGGGGATTATTTCACCTTTGATAAATTCTGGAAGGTGTCCAAGGAATTTGAATTTACGAAGGAAGAGGTCGAGACCATCGACCGGTGCCTGTACGACATTCCAAACTTCGAAGGCAAACAATTACCTCAAATCCGCTATAAATTCTGGCCCGCCCAAGCCGACTGAGATCCGGCGTTCATTCGATTGACGTGAACCCCGGCAATCACGATTGAGCCGGAGCCCGAAATGACCGGGAACAACGATCGTTGTTCCCTACCGGTTGGTACCTTTCCTCATTCCGTGGCTCGCAGCCGGCTCAGATTACCCGCCCAATCGAGAATGCGTTCGTCAGCGGTCACAAGACGGTGGCCCTCCAACGCGGTCGCGACGATCAGACGGTCGGCCGGGTCGGCATGGAAATCGGCAAGGCTGATCGCGCGGATTCCGATCGCTCCATCCACGGCGATTTCGACCATACCCTGTTCCAATTGCTCACGACGCCATAGGCCGACGTCTTCGGGGAACCTGATCCGTCCCCTGTCCTTGAGCATCGCTATTTCCCAGAACGAGATCGCGGAGACGCCAACTTCACCGGACTGCCATGCCCGGTCGATCTCGCGTCGAGCCCTGGTTCCCAATCGCGCCTCACCCGCTCTCAGCCACAGCATGACGTGCGTATCGAGCAGCATCACGGGTCACCGTCCCACGTCTTACCGGTATTGGCTTCCCACTCCACGTCCAGCGGTTGGATGATGTCGCCAAGTATCTTGATTCTTCCTTTATCGATGCCAAACAAGCTCTTCGGCTTCTCGCGGTACGGCACGAGCCGGGACACCGGGTGACCGTTCTTGGTAATGACGATCTCGGCGCCGCTGTCTGCCACCTCGTCCATCAACTTCAGACACTTGGCCTTGAACTCGGATGCCTTGATCATGCGGGAACCAGCGACTTTGTGACTACTCATCTCCTCAAACCCTGTCCTTTCTGTTGTTGATCCCACCGTTATAGTACTATAGTCATGACCATGGTTACAATGGTCCATCTATTTATTATCTTGTTATCGCCCACCTTGAGCGTTTGCGATGGCGATGGCCAGGAAGTGACGGGGCAATCAATCAGGGCAGCAGCATCACGGCCGCCTCACTGTTGACATAACTATGTACAGCCTGCATGTTTTTGTGCATGCGTACAACGATTCATATTGATGACCATCTATTCACCGAGCTAAAGGGGATTGCTGTAGACACAGGGAAGACACTGACTGCCGTCATTCAGGACGCTCTCCGCGAGTCTCTATCCCGACGTCGCACAACGGAGCGATCAGCTATCAACCTGCCTCTGTTCCATGGAACAGGCGTGAGACCCGGTGTGGATCTGAGCGACTCGGCCTCGCTCCTCGATCTCATCGAAGGAAAACATGATCCTGCCTGATGCGAACATCCTTGTTGGGGTCTATTGTGACGGCGCATCGGAATACGGACAATAATCCCAAGCCCACGACCTGCTATTGTCGCGGCTGATGAGTGGAGCGGTGATGGTATGAAGCAGAAGGTCATTTCCAACCTAATCGCTCGCTCGGTATATGATTACCAATCCTTGATCAGTCACGGGTCTACTTCAACAGCTTTCTATACAAAGTAAGGAATCTGCCAGAATATGGGTATCACGCACATCTTCATTTCACATGCCTCCAAGGATGCGGAAATTGCAACAGAGTTGGCAGGGCACCTGCGCAATGCTGACCATGAGACTAAGGTCGATACCCTGGACCTTGGTTTGGGGGATAACGTCATTGCCTTCATGAACAAGGGAATCGCAAATGCTGCTGCAGTCATCATTCTCTTCTCCAAGCACACTCCTGACGCGGAGTGGCAGAAACTCGAAATCGATGCCGCAGTTTGGAACGAAGTTGCACAAGATGGGGGGAAATGTATTGTCGTCTGTCTGGACGACACAGAACTACCACCAATACTTGGGCCTAAAGTGTATGGAAAGCTAATGCCAGGAAATCAAGAATCTCTAAGGAAGTTAGTGGAAGACATCTGCGGTGTAATAATCAGCGGTCAGACAACATCGTCTGTGGTTGCCGAGGCGTTTACACCCAATTCAAAGAATCCATTTCGCCATCTTAGAGCTGAATTCTTCGAGAATCAGCCCGAACTCCACGCAAAGACGTTCGCGCTACCTGATGCCGTCAAGGTCGGAGCGCTTGAGGAAATGAAACCATGCATTCTCGAAGGATCGAGGGGCACGGGTAAGTCAATGCTTTTGCTATCTTTAAGAGCTCGTAATTTTCTACTACGGTGCTCCTCCGAAAAAAATGCACCCCAACTCTTCGGTTTCTACTTGAAGCTCACCCGCGGGGCAATCTGTAATGCAGGAGTCAGTTTCGAGGTGGAACATCTGGATCCAACAACTGACGCTGTCCTCATGGACGTTGCCTCACAAGAATTATTTCTGCAGATAGCGGAGAGTTTGTTCTCGGAATTGATGTACTGCGTCAAGCACGACTTGATCGATCACGTCCGGCTTGTGGAACGCAATCTCTGCGAAGCAGCGGAGGAGTTACTGTTCGATTCAACGGATCGCAAGTTGGTCTCATTCGATGAACTACAATTTAGACTCTCGCAAATGCACAAAAAGCTGGCTGAATTCATTCGCCGTAGGTTCATTTATGGCGAAAATGTTTCTGTTCCGATAGCGACCTTCGATATAGAGCAACTCAGACGCGTCGTTGATTTAGTGCGTAGTCACACTCTACCGCTCGAGAACTCAATGTTTGTTGTTTTACTTGACGAATATGAGAATCTTTACCCCTACCAGAAACGGATAGTCAATGGCATTCTAAAGCTTGGCCCACCGAATATCTCGGTCAAAATCGCGAAGAAGTTGGCCAGCCAGGATGTTGCGGGAACTACAACCGGGCAGGAACTACAGGAAATTCACGACTACACTAGAGTACCACTGGTCTACAACGTCGAGGACCCGAGCCAACAAAAGGCATATTATCAACTACTGCGCCACATCATTGAAAATATGACCAAACTTGAAGGAGGTTATCCGATTAACGCGGATAACCTCCTTCCTCGGTTCTGCGATTCGGAAGTCGATGAGTCCCTATGGTTAGAGGAAGTTATAAAACTCAGCAAGATAACGTTTGCCGAATTTGAGAATTTGTCGATAGAGAAACAGCGAGAAAAGAAAAGGTACTATGGTGAAGCAGCGACCTACCGGGTTCTTTTTGGAAAGGGCGGACGTCAGCCTGAGAAGCGATTCGCAGGATTCAACGAGCTTGCGCTACTAGGTTCTGGAGTAATCCGTTACTTCCAAGAATTTTTGAGTGTGGCCTACCATCTTACATTCGGTGCTAATTCTCCGCCGCAAGGAGTTCTTACCCTCCCACCAGACCAACAATCCAGGGCTGTCCATATCGTCTCTCAGCACAACCTTACGACACTCAGCAAAAATGTAGAGCGACACGGCGAAGAGCTCAAGTACTTCCTGCTGGACCTCGGCGATTGTTTGCGGCATAAGCTACTCAAGCATACGAGCGAGCCAGAGGCCGCTCGCCTGACGATCGAGGATCCGGAGCTGCTGGTGGATAAAACGATGGCGAAGTTAAAAAACATGCTCGAAATTGGGGAACGAGAGGGAGTGTTTCAGACCAAGGAGGGGCTTCCTGCTTTCAAGCCGAAGCACGGCTCAGACCCTCAACCTACAGAATTTAATATTTGTAGGGTTTACGCACCTGTTCTCCAGATTAGTCCACGACTGCGCTGGAGAACAAATATAAAATGCGGGCACTTACAGCGTTTTCTCGAACTTGGCAAGAGAGATCGAGCCATTCAGGAATTAAAGAATGTGGTAGCTAAATCTGCAAAAGAAATTGTGGCGCAAGGGGAACTGTTTTCCCCACCGGAAAAACGCAAGTGAAACAACCGCTAAGAGCAGGAGCCCTCCCTGATAGAGCGTTGCTTATCACATGTTCCAGCCATGAGCGCCGTTGCCTAGGCCTCCTTTCCGTTACTCGGAGTTGGTCGCCAGACGAGGTAATTTTCTTCCACTATGATGACAGCAACCCCATCCGTGAAGAAAACCATCGCCGCATGGAGTCCGCGTTTCGGAAGATGGCTTCTCGGGTGACAGTTCTCCAGTTTACCGAAGCGGATGCAGTCAGTAGTCTCCGCGACAACATGCAGCACCTTCGCCGTGCTATAGATCGTGCCGACTATAGCGCTGTCGTGATTGATATATCTGTTTTTACAAAACGGCATCTGCTTATGATGCTGAGGTGGCTTGATGACTATGATCTTTGGAGCCGACTATATGTCGTGTATAGTGAGCCAAGCGATTATCTGGTTTCTCAGTACATTCCTCTCTCATTCGGACTCGCTTCCCTCCAGCAAATTCCCGGTTTTTCCGCGAGCCCAGATCTCAGTAGGCCCGTTCACTTGATGATGTTCTTGGGTTATGAAGGCGATAGGGCCTTGGCGGTCTATGAACAGATCCAGCCGATGAAGACTACCCTAGCGGTCCCAGACCCTCCATACCAACCAAGTTGGACGGGAAGAACTGAGCAGTTCAACCGTGACCTTCTATTTTTGGTTGGTGAACAAGCAGTTCGCAAAATCGATGCGCTCGATCCGGACGCCACAAGAGAGACTCTCATAGATATTCTCGGAAGGTCTAGGAAAGATGATTTTGCGAGGATTATCTGCCCACTTGGAACCAAGCCACAGACCCTAGGTGTCTATAACTACATCAGGAAAGCAGACGATCCACCAGCAATCGTTTATGCAGGGCCGCTGCGACACAATCACGCTTTTTATTCTAAGGGGATCGGTAAGACTTGGATGCTAAAGACAGGTACCGACGAATGAAATTAGCCAACAAGCTAGATCGTTATCCTGCAAAAATGGTATCCAAGTTAGCCAACCGTTTAGTTCAAAGATATGCGTCTAAAGCCGACTCCGTTCTTGATCCGTTCTGCGGCTCGGGTGCGATTCTCGTCGCTGCCAGCCAAGCTGGACTTCCTGTTGCTGGCATTGACCTGAATCCTATTTCAAAGTTGTTTTGTCGTGTAAAGATTAGGGGATTCGATCCCTGCCGTGCTCTAAAACTCGGTAGAGCGTGGATTGCGGAAGCGCAGAAACCCATCAAGCCACTACCGGTTGATTGGGATAGAAAGGACTACTGGTTCACGCAGGGCACTCTCAGAAAATTCGAGCAATTGAGAGCTGCGAGTAAGATCATTCCCCTCAGAGACAGCCCCGAAGGCTCCGCTGTTCTTCTCAGTTACGTCCTCGCCGTTAGGCTCTGTTCCAGAGCTGACCAGCACAGCCCTAAACCTTTCATCTCACAACAGGCCCGACATTCAAGGACTGGCCGGCATTTCGATCCAAACCGAATTATCATTGAACTATTGACGCAACTCTCGACACTCTATGGCAGTGATCGGAACGAGAACGCTCGTTTTCGTTTCGTTTATGCCGACGTCTGCAATCCTCATCGTCAATTTGACGACCTAGGCAAACATTCCCATGCTATAACCTCTCCACCTTACATAAACGCGCAAGACTACTTCCGAAACTTCAAGCTTGAGCTGCACATGTTGGAAGATATCTTGCCCTTCAAAGTGAGCAATCTTCGGGAACGCTTCGTAGGGACGGAGCGCGGTCGATTGTTGGAGCGAGTTTCTCACGAGTCTATTGAGAGAGGTTTCGCGTTGATACCGGAACTAGAGCGTTTGGTAATTAGTGCGCCTCGGCTTTGCGCAGTTGTCCATCGCTATCTTTACGACATGAGTAATGCATTCGACGTAATCAAGCAGACATTGAAGCACCGTGCCTGCTTAGTAATTGTCTGTGGAGACAACCTCGTCGGAGGTGTCAGAATTCGTACTTGGAAGGTTCTACACACAATTCTGGAGGAGAAGGGTTTCATACTTTTCGACCGATTCAGCGATCGCATTAGTGATAGATTGCTGCCCCCTGTACGTTTGGGTCATAAGGGGTTGATAAAGGAAGAAATTGTCTCCGCCTATCGTCTTGACAATCCCAAACGCAGGTGAACTTAGTTTTGTGAGGACTAAATGAAAGTTAACAGGCACGAGGCCAAATCTCAGCTTTCGAAGCTGGGCAAACTGGCGTGGGAAGGTGAAGAAATCGTGATTGCCAAGGCGGGCGAACCTTACCTCCGACTGGAGCCGTATCGTAAGCCGACGACTAAGCGAAAACTTGGTGCTTTGAAAGGGCAGATCTGGATCGCTCCCGACTTTGACGAGACACCCCAAGAAGTTATCGATGCGTTCTGGAACTCGAAGATATTCCCGGATGAAGACGAAGACGCATCTCCATAAATAAGAGGCACTCCCTTGCTTTCAGAAATCAAACCTTCAAGGCTGACCGTGGCAAAGGCCATTGATCCAAAGAAGAAGTCACAATATGGCCAATTTTTCACACCTGCGGAAATCGCTCGATTTATGGCAGGGTTGTTTACTCAAAGATCAGGGAACAACTGTCGCTTGCTCGATGCCGGGGCCGGTATCGGTTCTCTTTCCGTCGCCTTTTTGGAAAGGTGGGCTGGCGGCGGCTTTGATTTCCCGCGTGTCGAAGTCGATGCCTTCGAAATCGACAAAGACCTTCACCCCTATTTAATCCAATCGCTGGAGGAATACGGACGGTATCCAAACGTCGCGTCAAACATCAGGGGTGACGACTTCGTCCATGCTGCGGTAGATTCGCTCTCCGGGGATCTATTTACCGAGGCCCTTCCAAGATACACCCACGCCATCCTTAATCCTCCCTACAAGAAAATCCGCAGTGACTCTCTTTACCGTTCGGCACTGCGGCGAGTCGGCATTGAAACCGTCAATCTGTATTCAGCGTTTGTGGCCTTGTCTGTATCTTTGCTGGAGGATCACGGTCAACTTGTTGCAATCATACCGCGGAGTTTCTGTAATGGTCCATACTACCGTCCTTTCCGCGAATACGTTCTGGAACGTGCGGCGATCCGGCAGATACACCTGTTCGCCTCAAGAAATAAAGCCTTTAAGGATGATGAAGTGTTGCAGGAGAACGTCATCATCGCGTTGGAGCGTGAGGCGCGCCAAGGCAACGTGACGGTGACAACCTCGACCGATGCCAGCTTCGTCGACATGGAGATGAACAGGTACTCCTTCGATCGCATCGTGTCTCCCCGAGACCCCGAACATTTCATACACGTACCGACCTCACCGGAAATTAGCGCCATTGAACGGTCAAAAGCGATCTGCTTCACCCTGGACGATATCGGCATCAAGGTATCAACCGGTCCCGTGGTCGATTTCCGGTTGAAGGAACACCTGCGTGACATGCCGGACGTGGACACGGTCCCCTTGCTCTATCCCGTCCACTTTAAAGGGCAAACGACGGATTGGCCGAATCCGGAATTGAAGAAACCCAATGCGATATGCCGCAATGCTCAGACGGAAAAATGGCTTTACCCCAAGGGGTTTTATTGCGTGGTGCGCCGCTTTTCATCTAAGGAGGAAAAACGCCGTATCGTAGCGAGCGTCGTAACTCCTGACAGTTTTCCCAATACCGACGCGTTGGGTTTTGAAAACCACCTAAACGTGTTTCATGAAGGGAAGCATGGGTTGACGGAAGCGTTAGCCCATGGGTTGGCGGCATTCCTCAACACGACTGCGGTTGATGAAAACTTCCGGCGTTTCAACGGCCATACTCAAGTCAATGCAACCGATCTCCGGCTCATAAGGTACCCGAACAAGGAAAGCCTCATTGCCTTAGGTAAGAGGGCTATGCGCCGCCATGAGCCGATTCAGGCCTTGACCGCGAAGCAACTGGAGAGTCTGGGCGCATGACGAATGTGCCCAATAAACGCATCACCGAAGCCAACCAAATTCTCATTGCACTTGGGTTGCCCCGTGCCCAACAGAATACGCGTTCCGCGCTATGCTTGCTTGCATTGCTGAACGTGACACCTCGCAAGAAATGGGCGCGAGCGGAAAATCCCCTTATGGGCATTACACCGATCATGGATTGGGCGCGGGAGCACTACCAGAAAGACTATGCCCCGAACACACGAGAAACGTTTCGCCGGCAGACTATGCATCAGTTCGTGGATGCCGGAATCGCCGTCTACAACCCTGACGCACCCGACAGACCGGTTAATAGCCCAAAAGCGGTCTATCAGATCGAACCGGCAACACTGGAGTTGCTTCGCAGCTTCGGCACCAAAACGTGGCACGACAAGCTGATAGACTATCTCTCGCGTCGTGAGACGTTGACCGCCAAGTATGCCAAAGAGCGGCAACAAAACCGAATTCCTGTGCAAGTCGCCAAGAACAAGAAGATAACCCTCAGTCCCGGTGAACACAGTGAACTGATACGTTTAATTATCGAGGACTTCGGGCCTCGCTTTACACCCGGTAGCGTCCTGATCTATGCCGGAGACACCGGCGACAAATGGGGGTACTTTGACGAACTTCTGCTCGCTGATCTGGGCGTCAACGTCTATTCACACGGGAAGATGCCGGACGTCGTTCTCTACTATGCTGATCGTAACTGGCTTGTGCTGGTAGAGGCCGTTACCAGTCATGGACCCGTTGACGGCAAGAGACACACTGAGTTGGCCAAATTGTTTATGGGAGCAAAGGCCGGGCTGGTGTACGTGACCGCCTTCCCGAATCGTACCACTATGTCACGGTACCTTGGTGATATTGCGTGGGAAACCGAGGTATGGGTTGCCGATGCACCATCGCACTTAATTCACTTCGATGGCGAGCGCTTTCTGGGGCCATACGATCTGCTCTGATTCATTCGTTCGTTGAGACGTTTCGTCTGCAACTGGCACTTGTGGTTGATGTAGATAAGCAGCGTCTCGCGCTGCCGGGGAGGTGCTACCCACTCCCCTGCAGGATGTCGAACGGGGAAAAGTCGTCGGTCAGGATGAGACCGGGGTTCCATTCCGGGGCTCTGGCTGTATTCAAAAACGGCAGGACTTCGGGCGGCATTTTGCCTTGATTCAGCAGGGTGATCGTCGCCAGGGAAAACGCGTCGGAGTCCATGTGTAACGGATCGGGACCGGCAAAGAAAATCAGATTCGCCGATCCGGGTTTGGTGCGGAGCCAGGACGGGGCGGGAATGCTGTACGTCTCCACGTGAGGGAACGACGTTTTCATCGTGGAGACCACGGCCTCGGCCCTGATCCGGTCCAGGTCCGAATCCGAGGACGCCAGGTTCACCGCCACCACCCCATCCGCGCTCAGATGTTCCCGCAATTCGGCAAAAAATTCCGTGGTGGTCAGATGAAACGGGATCTGGTGCCGGGCAAAGACGTCCACCCAGATGACGTCATACTGCGTGGCCTGCCTCGCCAAAAAGACGCGCGCGTCCCGGACGTACACATGGTGGTTGGCGGGCGCGTCATAGTCAAAGAATCGTTCGGCCGCCTCGACCACCGACGGGTCCATTTCAACGACGTCCAGTTCCAGTTCCGGCCAATGCCGCTCCAGCCATTTGGCAATCGACCCGCCGCCTTGTCCCAGGATCAGCCCCCGTTGCGGCTGGGGAGGCAGCGCCAGGGCGGCCATCATCATTTGACTATAGGGAAGCGCCAATCGCACCGGGTCGGGCTGCCACATGATCGCGTGGAAGGTATTGTCGAGCTCCAGGAAGCGCAGGCCTTTCTCGTCGCGGACCCGCACCTGCTGATACGGGCTGTCTTCCTGATGGATCGCCGGAAGATAGACGAGAACCGGGTGGAACCCCAGCCAGACCAGCCCGCCCAGTACCCCGACGAGCGGCACCAGCACCAACCCCTTGACCAAACGGCTCCACCACAACCAGCCTAAGCCCAAGAGCACCAGCACGACGCCCAGGACCGCAACCAGGGTCAGGCTCCCCAACCACGTCAACAGGAAAAACGACGTACCCCAAGTCCCGACCAGGCTGCCGATGGTGGAGACGGCGATCATCGCCCCGGTGTGCCGGCCCAAATGTCCCATGTCGGCGATTGCCAAGCGCAAAAGCACGGGGAGCACCCCGCTCAACCCGAAGGCCGGCACCGCCAACAGGACGCTGGCCGCGAGACAGGGACCCCATCGCGGGTCCGTGGTCCATTGCGAGACCGTGAACACGATGGACTGCCCCACTCCGGCCAGCAGGAGGGTCCAGGCGCCCGATCCCAGCAGTAACCAGGGCAACACCGCGCCGGGGGAGCGCCGGTCGGCCAGCCAGCCACCGGTGGAATAGCCGCTGCTCATGGCTGCGAGGACGACCCCGATGAGTGCGCCCCAGACGAATAACGAGGTCCCGAATACCGGCGCGAGCAGACGACTACCCAGAATTTCCAGGGCCATGACCACGGCGCCCGTGGTAAAGGCCGTTCCGAAAAACCATAGCCGGCCCCACGGGTACGGCGATGCGGGAGTTACGGGCGTGTCCATTTATTGCGCGTAGGGGCGGACCTGCGTGTCCGCCTTTCTCAGTTGCAGTTCCATTCACCCGTCCTTGTCCATGCGGTCTTTTCCGAAGACAAAAACTCCGAAAGATGCTATAGAAAGGGTCGTTCGAGTGTCAATGAAACAAAACGGCGCAGGAGCAACGGAGAACGCATGGCCACCAGGGATTTCATCCTGGATCTCGGAAAATTGATGATCGGCATCGCCTGGATCGACGGCCGGCTCGAGCAGGAAGAAGTCAATGCCTTGAAGGAACTCCTGTTCCTGCTCCCTGATATTTCCGGTGAGGATTGGACGCAACTGGAACTCTACATGACCCATGCGGTGAGCGACGCCGAACGCCAGGACTTGCTCGACCGCGTTCTTTCCGGCATTCGATCATCGCAGGATAAACAGCTTGTGCTTCAGACCTTGGAGAAACTGGTCGTCGGCGACGGGTCCGACCGGGCGGGTGAATCGGCGTTTCTGGAGCGCATTCGTCTGGATATCGAAGGACGCAGTAGCGGCCTGTTGGGACACCTCACCGCTCCCTTTCGACAAACCTTGAAACGCAAGGCCGGTCAAGGGTCCCGAGAGGATCGGATCGAGGATTTCATCAAAAACACGATTTACTTCCAGTTGACGTCGGAGTTGCAACAGGAGGGGCGCACCCTGTCGATCCCCGAGACGGAGGCCCGGAAAATCTGTTTGGCCGCGGGCCTGATGGCCCACGTGGCCTGGGTGGACAACGAAGTGTGTCACCGCGAACGTGAGGCCATGAGCCTGGGGCTCCGGCAACTCTGGAACGTGCCCGAAGACGAAGCCCGGTTGATCACCGAGATGAGCCGCGCCCGGATCATGCACGGCCTGGATCTTGTCCGGCTCACCAGGGGGTTCTGTCACTACACTACGATCGAGGAGCGAAAGGCGTTTCTGCGGTGCCTGTTCGCGATTGCCAACGCCGCGGAGGACACCTCCCACGCCGAGATCGAAACGATTCGCCAGATCGCCAAATCGTTCGAGTTGCCTCATCAGGAATTCATCGAGGCGAAGTTAACCATCCCGCGCCAGGATCGGGGCGGCTTATAGGGCATGTCTCCCGAAACTCAATCGCCGAACGCCGACGAGCACCGTTCCATCGCGGGAGCCGCGGGACTGATCGGCGCCGCCACCTTTTCCAGCCGCATCCTGGGGTTGGTGCGCGACATCCTGCTCGCCCGGCTGCTGGGGGCGACCATCGCGGCCGATGCATTTTTCGTCGCCTATCGTATTCCCAACCTGCTGCGCGAACTTCTGGCCGAAGGGTCCATGTCCTCCGCCTTTATCCCCGTCTTCACCGAATACCATACCCTGCGCAGTAAAAAGGAAACCTGGGAACTGGCCAGCGCCGCGTTCACCACGCTCCTGACCATCGTTACGCTGATCACCCTGCTCGGCCTGATTGCCGCCCCGGCCCTCGTGTGGGTCCTGGCACCCGGGTTTCACGATGATGTCGAACGTTTGAGCCTCACGACCATCCTGACCCGCATCATGTTCCCGTATCTGATCTTCATCAGCCTGGCGGCCTTGACCATGGGCATCCTCAACTCCCTTAGGGCTTTTGCCGCCCCGGCCCTCGGCCCGGTATTTTTCAACGTCTGCATTATCCTCTCGGCGCTGGTGGTGTCCCCCGCACTGGAGGAACCGGTCCTGGGCATCGCCCTCGGGGTCGTGGCCGGCGGGCTGGCGCAATTCGTCATTCAACTGCCCGGCATTCAGAAGCGCGGCCTGCTCTTCCACTGGCGGTTCAACCCCGGGCATCCCGGCGTGCGGAGGATCGGGACCTTGATCGTGCCGTCGTTACTGGGGCTCTCAGTGGTGCAGATCAACATCACCGTGAGCACGATCCTGGCGTCGTATTTCCCCGGCGGGCCCACGTACCTGTTTTACGGCATGCGCCTGATCCAATTTCCATTGGGTATTTTCGGCGTGGCCCTGGCCACGGCCATTCTGCCTACCCTGTCGGACCAGGCGGCGCGCGGGGCCATGGATGAACTGCGGAACACGCTGGGGTTCGGCCTGCGCATGATCGGTTTCATTATCCTGCCGGCCATGATCGGAGTCATCTTTCTTCGACACCCCATCGTGCACCTGTTGTTTGAACACGGCGCCTTTTCCGCCGCCGACACGCAAGCCACCGCCGCCACCGTGTTGGCCTATGCCGTGGGGCTGTGGGCCTTCGCGGGCCTTCGCATCGTCGTGACGGCCTTCTATTCACTCCAGGACACGAAGACCCCGGCTGTCGCGGCCGTGGCCGCCATGTTCCTCAACATCGTGCTGGCGTTTCTCCTGATGCAGCCTTTGGAACATGCCGGCCTTGCCTTGGCCACGGCGCTGTCGGCCATGGCGAACATCGGTGTATTGATCGCTATTCTCACGCATCGACTGGGCGGCATTGATTGGTGCGGGGTGGGTCGCGCACTCGGCCAGGCCGGGCTCGCGACCATCCCCGTGATTCTGAGCTGTCTGTGGATTGCGGATCTGGCCGTCTGGCAACGCGCGGACGAATGGATCGCCAAGGGCATCATGCTGACGGTCGGCATCGGATTGAGCGTAACCGGCTACCTCGGCATGCAGGCTCTGTTTCATTCCCAAGAGCTGGAGGTTCTGTGGAAGCTCCTTCAACGCAACGTGCCGTTCCTGCGCCCCCAAGCCTGAGCTGTGCACCGCATAAGGAGGTGCCTGCGTGAGAGCCGTGCTTCAACGCGTCCGCTCGGCCTCCGTCACAATCGACGGCCACACGATCGCATCCATTGCGCAAGAGCTGGTGGTCCTGCTGGGAGTGGCGAAAGGCGATGCCGACGAGGACGTCTCCTATATGGCCGGCAAGATCCCGCAGCTCCGCATCTTTTCCGACGAGGCGGGGAAGATGAACCGGTCCATCGTGGAGGTCAAGGGAGAACTGCTGATCGTTTCGCAATTCACGTTGTTGGGCGACACGCATCGTGGCCGGCGTCCGGGATTCGATGCAGCAGCGCCGCCCGATACGGCGCAGCAACTCTATGAATCCGTGGCGAACGTCATTCGAGAACATGGCGTTCCCGTGCAAACAGGCAAGTTCGGTGCCAACATGGTCGTGACCTTGGAAAATGACGGCCCGGTCACATTTATTCTTGACAGCCACCGGAGGGAATCGGGGACAATAGGATAGGTGGTGTACAAGACCCGGTCCGTAACGGGTCAAAGGGGGGGAGGATGGCAACGGCTGTTTCTCAACATCATCCACTCAGGCGACTATTCGGTGCGCTGACGGAACGCAGCTTTACCGAGTCACTGGGCTGGCCCGATTTCAACGTCACCGCCTATCTCTCCAATCTGCTCGTCGAATTCTCCCATATCGACCATCTCCAACAGATCAAGAATCAGCACGGACAACCCGTCGAAACGGTCGCCGAACTCTTATACGAATCCGAACTGGTGACGGACTCCTCCGACCTCGATCGAGAACGGGACATTCATCGGCACATCGGCGATTTGACGCTGTTTATTGCGGGGCTGTTTCCGGAATATCTACGCTATCTCAAAGCCGGAGGGCTGATTTACCACAAGGATTATCTCGTGAATTACCTGAAGGCCGGGAAACGCTCGTACCGGATCGTCGCCGCCTTCCAACACGGTGAACGTACAGACCAGCCGGTGCTATTTCAAAAACTCTCTTCGAACTTCGAACTGTGCGTGACCGGTCTCGGCCTCGTACGCCAGGACCTGGACCGCATGCAGCATCCTCCGCACCAACAAGCCAAAGACATTCTGCTGCATTAATCAACGATAGAATCGAACGAGAGTGGTATGGGATCCGCAATTTTCCATTTGGCCTTTCCCGTACACGATCTGGAAGAAGCCAAGCGATTTTACGTGGATGGACTGGGCTGCACGCTCGGGCGCGAGTCGTCGCACGCCGTGCTGTTGAAACTCAAGGATCATCAAATTGTGGCTCAATTGACCACGGAGCCGCTTCCCCGGCAGAAGGGCATCTACCCCCGACATTTCGGCTTGGTGTTTACGGACGAGGCGGAGTGGCAAGAAGTGGCTGAACGGGCCAAGGTCCACGGGCTGAAGTTTTACCAACAGCCTCGTCGCCGATTTCCGGGAACCCGGCTGGAGCACCAGACGTTTTTTCTCGAGGACCCATCACACAATCTGTTGGAGTTCAAATACTACACGCATGAGACCGCGATTTTCGGCGAGCACGACGCGTCCGTGATCGGCGATGAAGACGAGATACGGTGAGAAAGCCGGGAGTGAACGCGAAGGGCAAAACATGTTTCGCCTTCTTGTCTTGACTTGACGTGTGAGCTAGTTTGGCTTACATTGGCAGCAAGAGAACTACTGATGGCTGACCAGCAAACCAAAACCGAACGAGTGCAGGTTCGCATTGATCCTGTGGCGAAGCACATGCTGGAGCGTGCGGCGGCACTGGCGAACACGACGGTATCGGCTTTCGTCGTCAACAACGCGCTCGAAGCCGCCGATCGCCTCATCTCCAAACGCGAACGATTCGCAATAAGCCAGCGAGATTGGGACCGGTTTCTCGACGCCCTCGTTAATCCTCCCAAACCGAACGCCTCACTCCGCAGGGCGTTCACGGCCCACAAACGTCTCGTCACGAAGACGGTCGGGGAGTGACCTTCACCATAGAGGCACTCGCGCAGCCGCATGACCGTTCGCGGTTCTGTTGCGGCTCCGAGGCGCTTGACCGGTACATCCGCTTCCAGGCGTCCCAGGATACGAGGCGCAAGGTGGCGCGGGTATTTGTCGCTCTCCCTGAAAAAAGCAGGGAAGTCGCGGGGTTTTATGCTCTCAGCGCGGGGAGCATCGAACGTGCGATATTGCCGCCTGACGACGTGAGACGTCTGCCCCACTATCCGGTGCCGGTGGCTTTGATCGGACGGCTGGCGGTGGATCGACGCTGGGCAGACCAAGGCTTGGGCTCGGCACTCCTGGCGGATGCGTTCCGCAGGGTGGTCCGGGCGAGTGAGTCGCTCGCAGTCTACGCGATCGTCGTGGATGCAAAGAATGAGGAAGCCAGGGCGTTCTATGAACGGTTCGGCTTTATCCGGCTAGCGGGGAAACGCCTGTTCTATCCCTTGACCGCGATCGAACGGCTGCTTGGCTGATTTGAAATAGTCGATCCAGACGGAAGAATCGCCCACAATCACCGGTCGCGCCGCATCTCTTCGAGCGTGCCCTCCCAGCGCACTTTTCCGCGCAGCCCGCGGAGTCGGCCCTGTGCCTGCGTTCGCACGAGCAGTCGCAGCCCTTCCTCCACGGCGGCCTCTTTTGTCTTGAAGCCGCCCGCCTTCAAAGCCTGTGTCATCAAGTGGGAGTCAATCTCGATATTGGTGCGCATGTCCGCCTCAATGTGTATGGTCAGGATGTACCCTGCACCCAAGCTTAGGGCATGACGTCGAGTTCGGCCAGGACCTCCTCCAAGTGGCCGTCCACTTTGACCTTCGGGAAGATATCGTCGAGTTTGCCCTGTTCATCGATGATGAACGTCGTGCGTTCGATTCCCATGTATTTTCGGCCGTACAGCGATTTTTCTTTCCACACGCCGTAGGCCTGCAACGCGGTTTTCTTTTCATCGCTGAGCAGGGGGAAATTGAGATTGAACTTTTTCACAAACTTTTTGTGCGAGTCCACGGAATCTCCGCTGATGCCCAGCACCACGGCACCGCTGGCATGAATTTCATCCAAACCGTCACGAAAGGCGCAGGACTCTTTGGTGCAACCCGGCGTATCGTCTTTGGGATAAAAATACAGCACGACCTTCTTCCCCTTGAAATCGGAGAGCCGCATGATTTTGCCGTCCTGATTCGGCAAGGCAAAGGCCGGAGCCTTCTGTCCTATTTTCAACTCCCTGGTTGAGGGGCCGGGGCCGGACTTGACGGCTTTGGTCGTTTTCGCTTTGGTCGGCGTAGCAGCTTTCTTTGTGGCGGTCTTTTTCGTTCCTCCGGCTGGCGTCGGCTTTTTCGTTGCCTTGGTGTTCTGGGCCATTACTTCTCCCCCTCCCTCGTCGCTTCATGTATTTGTAACAATCATTCAGGCACCCGGATTTTCACCAGCGTACCTTCGTCCCCGACCAATAATGAAATTTTATGATATACCAGAGCTAAAAGAAAAGAGCTAATCCCATCATGGTGAGATAGACGTGCAATTCGTGGTCGATGAAGAGATTCCGTTTGCCCGGGACGCGTTTTCGTATCTCGGCACCGTGACCCTGCTCCCGGGACGAGCCATGACCCGCGAGGCGCTGTGGGACACCCATGTGCTCATCGTCCGGTCCGTCACCAAAGTCGATGCCACGCTGTTGACCGGCACCAACGTGCAATTCGTGGGAACGGCGACCACCGGCGTCGAGCATATCGACCTGGAGTATCTGGCCGCTCGCAACATCGGGTTTGCCGCAGCCCTCGGGTGCAATGCGAACGCCGTGGCGGAGTACGTGCTGACGGCCCTGCTCGTGACGGCCCACGCCAAGGGCCTCGTCCTCGACGGAAAAACCCTGGGGATCATCGGTGCCGGCAGAATCGGTAGCCTCGTGGCGGCCAAGGCCCCCGCGTTGGGAATGCGGACGGTCCTGCATGATCCGCCATTGGCACGGGCAACCGGCGAAGGACGATACCGGCCACTCGCTGAAACCCTCCAAGCCGACGTCGTGACCCTTCACGTTCCCCTGACGTTCGACGGACCCGACGCAACGCTTCATTTGATCGGACCGGATGAACTCGCCCGCATGGCGCCATCGTCCATTCTGATCAATACCGCACGCGGAGAAGTCGTGGATAATGCTGCTTTGCTTAAGGCCCTGACCCGAGAGACGATAGGAGGAGCCATCATGGACGTATGGGAAGGGGAACCTGCCATCAACTGGGATCTCCTGAACCACGTGACGCTCGGCACACCACATATTGCCGGCTATTCTTCCGACGGAAAGATCAAGGCCACGGTGATGCTGTATCACGCCTGCTGTCGCTTTTGGGGAATCGAGCCGGCTTGGGCGCCTCCCTTGGATCACCCCCTGACCGCCGCACCAGGGACTGTGCCCCGCGTCGCGTTTGACGCCACCGGCAAGGATTTCCAGACCCTAGCCCATGAAATTATCACGACCCTTTACGACCTCCCGGGAGACCATGCGCGGATGCAGGACGTGCTCGCCGTTTCCGAACCATTGCGTCCCCAGGCATTCGACCAACTCCGGAGAGACTATCCGCATCGACGGGAATTCGCCGCCTCGCCAATCTCCATCACGGGCGGTGACCGCAACCTCTTCGCCCGATTACAAACATTGGGAATCCAGGCCATTGCCCCCTGAACCACTGCTCCAATTCTGGATATTTCTCTACAGATGCGGTATGTGTTTGAGTCACATCATCATTGTGACTCTCTCGCACAAGAGACAGATGAATCGTCCGGCTACGACACGATCGTCATGAAGAAATACCTGTTTCCCGCCCTGTTCCTCTCATGCTGTCTGGCAACGGCCCTTCCGGCTGCCGAGCTTGAGACCATCGGGAACGCGACGCTGATCGAGGCCGGCCTGAACGACGGGGACAGTTTCAAAGTCAAGGCCAACGGCAAGGAACTGCACCTGCGGCTCTACTACGTGGATTGCCTGGAAACCACCGCCGGCACCGATGCCGAATTGGAAAGAATCCGCGAACAACAATACCATTTCGGCCTCGAAGACCCCGCCGCCGTTGTGCGCTTCGGCAAACAGGCAGCCGCGTACGTCAAACGGGTCCTGGCCCGGCCCTTTACCATTCATACCGGTTACGCCTTCGCCCCCGGACGTTCGGCCACGGGACGCTACTACGCCTTTATCGAAACCCACGACGGCCGCGACCTCGGTCATCTCCTCGTGGAGCAGGGCTTGGCCAGAATACACGGCAAAACCCGACCGGACCCTAACGGCACGCCGAGCGAGACCGTGCTCGAGGAACTCCAGGACATGCGTTCGATTGCCATGTTGAAGCGTGCCGGGATATGGGGAGAAACCGACCCGCTTCTCCTCTCCAAGATGCACAAACGCCAGCGGGAAAGAGACCGGGAAAAGAAAGCATTCAGGAAGAAGTTGAACCCAAAGCGAACCACCTGTGACAAGCCCATCGATCTGAACTCCGCATCGACCGAGCAACTCCAACAACTCCATGGCATAGGCCCGGTTAAAGCTGCCAAAATCGCCGCCGGCAGGCCCTATCATTCCGTGGAAGATCTGCTCAAGATTCCGGGCATCGGGAAGAAAACTCTGGAGAAGATCAGGCCTTGCGTGACCGTCGGGAATTGAACGGTCCGACAGGACGGAACGACATGTTGCTTCTTCAATAATGACAGCAGGGGGATCTAGGGCTTTTTCTCTTTTCATGCGGGGTTTCGCCCCCGCACGCCGAGGTCCTTTTGTTTCGGCAAAAGGACCCAAAACCATTGGCGCCCGTGCGTGGCCCTCCGGGTTCCTTTGCCCCAGTCCCGATTTCTAGGGCTGCGGAACTCGCTTCGCTCAGACAGTCCTCGCCCCCAAAGAGGTGTCGGGACCGGGGCGCAGCCACGCCCGAAGGCGCCGGGACATGGCGGGACTACGAAGAGAACGACACTGGATCCCCGATCAAGTCGGGGATGACAGGAGAGGGAGTGTCGGGGATGGCAGAGAAAAAGAAACTGCAGATTCCTCACTGCGTTCGGAATGACCACGAAGAGGACGGCACCGGGAGAGAGGGTTCTATGCAGAATGGTATTGACATAATATGAACGAATTTCTATAATTCATACAATTCCTATCGGAAACGTATGAATTGATATGATCAAGATACCGCTTAAAGTGACGTACGCGATTTTTGCGACGCTGGATCTCGCCTTGCGATACGGTGAGGGACCGGTCCAAGCCAGGACGATTGCCCGGCGGCAGACCATCCCTCCGCGGTTCATCGAGCAAGTGCTGCACGCCTTGAAGCAAGGCGGCATCGTTGACAGCATCAGGGGTCCGCAAGGAGGATACGTCTTGCGGCAACCCCCATCGGAAGTGTCCCTGGCCGCCATCGTCGAAACGATGAACGGGCAAACCGAGCCGGACACGCGGGAGGCCGGGACGAACGGGAAGGCCTTGCGGCCTCCCCATCGTGAGGCGTTGTTATCGAAGCTCTGGGATCGCGTGTACCAGGCCGAGCGGGAAATTTTGAATGCGGTCACGCTGCAATCGCTGATCGAACAATATACGGAGCTCGAACAACAACGAGCGCCGATGTATCACATTTAACGTTGCTGGTATTGGGAGCACATTCCCCATTTCATCCGGAGGCACATCATGAACACGGGCCGTTCCACCACGTTTCCTGAAATTCATACCATTCCCATTCCTCAAGAGATTCAGGAGGAAATCGAAACGTTTGAAGACGAGGTCAAACGGTTACAGGCCGGCGACGTCTCCGGAGACCTGTTCAAACCGTTCCGGTTGCAATACGGCATCTACGGCCAACGGCAGGCGGACGTGCAAATGGTGCGCATCAAGATTCCCTTTGGCGGGATGACGGCCAACCAAGTGCGCCGCGTCGCCGAACTGGCCGAGACCTATGCCACGGGAGTCGGCCACGTCACGACCCGGCAGGACATTCAATTGCATTTCGTGCCCTTGCCGCAGATCAGCACGGTCATGCGTAAACTCGAAGAAGTCGGGCTCACTACGCGTGAAGCCTGCGCCAACACGGTCCGCAACGTCACGGCCTGCCACCTGGCCGGTGTCTGCCAGGGTGAGGTCTTTGACGTGACCCCGTACGCGAACACCGTGGCGCGACACCTGTTGCGCAACCCGCTGAACCAGAGCCTGCCGCGCAAATTCAAGATTGCGTTTTCGGGCTGCAATCACGATTGCGCCATGACGCCCATCCACGACGTCGGCTTGTTGGCGAAGAAGGCCGAGGACGGCACGATCGGATTCCGCATGGTGGTCGGAGGCGGGTTGGGCGCGGCCCCGCGCATCGCGCATCTGCTCCGGGAATTCGTGCCCATGGAGGAACTGATTCCGTCCATCGAAGCCGTCATCAAGGTCTTCGACAATCTCGGCAATCGCAAAAACCGCAGCAAAGCCCGCATGAAGTTCGTGATCGAAAAACTGGGATTCGACGAATTCCGGCGCCGGTGGGAAACCGCCTACGAAGAGATGTTCGGCGCGAAGCCCGCGCATCCGCCGTTGAAACTTCTCCCGCATGCCGACCCGGCTCCCCTGATCATGCCGGCGAAGAATGGCGGAAACGGCAATGGCGGCCATCCTGATGCGTCGCCGGCCTCGTCGTTCGCGACGTGGCGACGCACCAACGTGGTGAAACAACGCCAGGAAGGATTTTCCGCGGCCGTCCTGAGGCTGCCGACCGGCGACATCACCGCCGAGCAAATGCTGCTGGTGGCTGATCTGGCCGAATGCTATTCCAATGGCAACGTTCGCACCACGATCGGTCAGAATCTGATTATTCGCTGGGTGCCCGATGGACAGTTGGAAGCCTTTTACCAGGAATTGGACGCCCACGGGTTGGGACAACCCGGCGCGAACAAAACCGAAGATATCGTGGCCTGCCCGGGGACCGATACCTGCGGTCTGGGGATCACCTCATCCAAGGGCGTCGCCCGCGCCTTGGCCGAAGTCTTTCCGCCGGGACAGGTTCCCGAGGATTTGAAAGGGACTACGATCCATATCAGCGGGTGTCATAATTCGTGCGCCCAACATCATATCTCGACCATCGGGCTGCACGGGGTCGGCAAACGCGTCGGCGACCACATCGCCCCGGTGTATGAATTGCATCTCGGAGGGCGGATCAACGGCACCGCGGAAGTCGGACAAATGACGATCAAACTCCCGGCCAAAAACGTCCCGTCCGCGGTCTCGCACCTGCTCGACGTGTATCGACGGGATCGCCAGGACGGCGAAGGCCTGCATGCCTTTGTCAAGCGAGCGGGCAAGACCGCGCTCAAGGAAGAACTGATCGGGCATTCCATTCTACCGTCCTATGCCGAAGATCCCTCGTACTACTTCGACTGGGAAGCGGAAGAAGAATTCTCGCTTGAGGATCTCGGCCCGGGTGAATGTGCCGGCGGCGCCATCGAAATGATCGACAACCGGATCCTGGAAGCCGAGCAGGAACTGTACCAGGCCCGGATCCTGGCCGAGAAACATCAATACGCCATGGCCATCAACAAGGCCTATCGCGCCGTGGTGGCCGGAGCCAAGGCGCTGCTCGTGACCGAGGGCATCGATCCGAACACCGATGCCGACACGTTGGCGGAATTCGATCAGTTCGCCGCCCGGCAGAACGGGCTCATACCTGAAATGTATCGGGGCATGGCAGGGACCGTCAGCGACCTGGGCACCAAGGACAATTCTGCTGAATTCACGAGCCGAAAAATGGCCTTTGCCAAGGGGTTTGTGGACGTCTGCCGGAACCTGACCGAATCCATCGACCAGGACCTCAAGCTCGGAACCGCCGAAGACAGCCCGGCCGAGAACGAACCGGCCCCGGCCGCAGTGCAAAGCGAACCTGTCCAGGACGTGACCGTGCTCGACCTTCGAGGGGTCATGTGCCCGCTGAATTACGTGAAGACCAAGTTGAAACTCGAAATGATGGACGACGGTGAACGTCTGGAAGTCTGGCTGGATGCCGGAGAGCCCATCAAGAACGTGCCCATGAGTCTCCGCAACGACGGCCATAAGGTACTCGGCGAGGACCCGTTGGAAGTTGATGAGCAACATTTCAAAGTGCTGGTGGAGAAGGTTGAGGCTTAGGTAGGATGGTGAAAAAACCCGCCAGCTTTGTTCTCGCGGCGCTTGGAGGCTCAACGTACTCAAACGTACACCTCGCCACCTCGCTTGCTGCGGCCGCGCTGGACGGCCTTTTTGACCATCCTGAGGATTGCATCGCATAGGCAGGAGCCGTAGATGACGAAAACCGTGCAAGAAGATTTTTCAGCAGAGACCCTTCAGGAACTGAACCAACGCTTTGCGGATCAGTTGCCTCAAGAAGTCCTGGCCTATGCGTTGGAACGGTTTTTCCCCAAGGTGGTGTTGGCGTGCAGTTTCGGCGCGGAGGACATGGTGCTCTGGGACATGATGCATCGCATCAATCCGGAAGCCTCGCTCTTTTATCTGGACACGGATTTTCTCTTTCCGGAAACCCACGCCGTGCGTGACCGCCTGTTCGACCGGTACAAGGTCTCGGAAGAGCAGGTGATTCGCGTCGTGCCGGTTCTGACGCCCGCGGAGCAAGCAAAGCAATTCGGAGACCTGTTGTGGGTCCGCCAACCGGATCAGTGCTGCAGGATTCGAAAAGTCGATCCGTTGCGCAAGATTTTGAAGAACTATTCCGCATGGGTGACCGGCATTCGCCGCGACCAGTCACCGACGCGCGCAACCACAGGGTTGATTGAATGGGATGCCGCGTTCGATCTCGTCAAGTTCAATCCCCTGGCGGCTTGGACCAACGATCAGGTCTGGACCTACATCAAAACGCATGACGTGCCCTACAACGTGCTCCATGACCAACACTATCCCAGCATCGGGTGCACCCACTGCACGTCGCCCGTTCAGCCGGGCGACGATCCTCGATCCGGGCGATGGCAGACTCTTGATAAAACCGAATGTGGGCTTCATCAGTAACCATCCCTCCGAAGAAGCACCGTAGACCGTCACGACACCATTGGAATGCCATCGTAAGTTTCACCGACCATAGATGCCGCTGATGCACCAACTCATCACCAAAATCGGAAAGGGACAACGGGGGGCCAAAGACCTCGCGTGGGGAGAAGCCAAACAGGCCGCCCAGGATTTGATCGAAGGCAACGCGACCCCCTATCAGACCGGGGCCTTCCTGATGGCCATGCGGATCAAGCTGGAAGGCGTGACGGAACTGGCCTCGTTCACCGCGGCCACGCGCAGCTACGTTGCTCCCATCGACGCTCCGGCCGGCCTCAACGTGGTCGACGTGCCGGTGTATGCCGAAAAGCACAATACGCAGCACGCGTGTCTGCCCGCAGCCGTTGTTGCCGCAGCCGCCGGGGCTACCATCCTGTTTCACGGCATGGACAATCCCACGGCAGCCTCCGACCTTCCCCGCGTGTTGGGACAACTGGGCGTCCCCGCCACGCTGCAAGGCCAAGACCTGCCGGCAACCTTGCAACGGAACGGATTCGCGTACATGGACGTCGCGTTGTATCACCCCCCCCTGGCCAAGTTGCTGGCGTTGCGCGAACAACTGGGAGCCCAAAACCTGTTCCATCAGGTCGCCCGGCTGCTCAACCCGACGCGAGCGCACTCGCAAGTCGTGGGCGTGGCCCATCCGCCGTATCTCGAAAAGATGCCGGAAGCGGTGAACATGCTGGGTGGACACCGGCTCCTGGTCTTTCAGGGGATGGAAGGATTTCCCGAACTGTCGATTGCGACCGCGACGGCGATGCGGGAACTGCGTAACAACCGCGTGACTCCCTTTACCCTCAAACCCACGGACGTGCAGCTTCCCCTGGGCTCCTTCCAACACATGGCCATTCCCTCCGAGTTCCTTCAAGGCTCAGGACAAGCTCCTCCAAAAGAACTCCCGGCCCGGGAGGCGGCCCTGATTCGGCAGGTCTTGACCACCCAAATCCTTCCAGGTTCAGGGCAAGCACGATTCCGCGATTGGATTCTCTACAACGCCGCCATGTTGCTCTATGCCGCGGGGCGGGCCCACTCCATCGCCGAAGGCGTACCTTTGGCACAAAAAGCGCTGGAATCCGGGGCGGCCGCGAAAAAACTGGCGGACCTCGCCTCACCCCCGGCGCCTGGTGAAGGTTCAGATCCAGCCTCAACGACACCGGAACACAAGGTCGTGCACGCATGAGACATCTTCGACAACTGGAAGACCAAAGCGTCTATATCCTGCGTGAGGCCTATAAACACTTCGATAACCTGGGCATGCTCTGGTCCATGGGGAAGGATTCCACGGTGCTCTTGTGGCTGGCCCGCAAGGCCTTCTTCGGGCACGTCCCGTTTCCGCTCCTGCACGTGGACACCAGTTACAAAATCCCCGCCATGATCGAGTACCGGGACCGGCTGGCGCGCGAATGGCGTCTCAACCTGGTGGTCGGGCAGAACAAGAAAGCTCTGGCCGAAGGGATGAATCATGAACGAGGCCGGGTCGAATGCTGCACCGCGCTCAAGACCAACGGGCTCAAACAGTTGCTGGAGGAGAAAGGGTACACGGGCATCATCCTGGGCGTCCGCGCGGACGAAGAAAGCACGCGCGCCAAGGAGCGGTATTTCTCCCCGCGCGACAAGAACAACGATTGGGATTTCCGGGACCAGCCCCCGGAACTGTGGGATCAATTCAAGACCTCGTTCCCGCCCAACACCCACATCCGGATTCACCCCCTGCTGGATTGGACGGAGATCAACATCTGGGAATACATCAAGCTCGAAAACATTCCCTTTATGGACTTGTACCTCGACAAGGGCAACGGCACACGGTACCGCAGCCTGGGGTGCGCGCCCTGCACTTTCCCCATCAAATCCACCGCCTCCACGGTCGATGAAATCATCGACGAATTGCGCGCCACGAACGTGGCCGAACGCGCCGGCCGCGCGCAGGACGAAGGCCGGGGCATGGAGTTACTCCGCAAAGATGGCTACATGTAAGACCGACACACCGGCCGCCGTCGATATCCGCGACCGCATGAACATCGTCATCGTGGGCAGCGTGGACCACGGCAAGTCGACGTTGCTGGGGCGCCTCTATGCGGACACGGGCACCCTGCCGGAAGGCAAGATCGAAAAAATCCAGGCCATCTGCAAGCAACAGGGCAAGGAGTTTGAATACGCCTTCCTGTTCGACGCGTTCCTGGAAGAGCAGCAGCAGGGCGTGACCATCGATACCGCCCGCACCTTCTTCCAATGGGCGGGCCGTCAATACATCATCATCGACGCGCCCGGGCACAAGGAATTTCTGAAGAACATGGTCTCCGGCGCGGCGCGGGCCGAAGCCGCCCTCCTGCTGATCGATGCGGTGGAAGGCGTCAGGGATCAATCCAAACGGCACGGCCTGCTGCTCTCGATGCTGGGCGTGAAACAAGTCACCGTGGTGGTCAACAAAATGGACCTCGTGGACTACGGGCAGGAGACGTTCGCGCTCGTCGAAAAGGAGTATCGCGCGTTCCTGTCGCAACTCGACGTGACGCCCCAGTTCGTGATCCCCGCCAGCGCCAAACTCGGAGACAACATCGCGACGCCCAGCCCGCACATGCCGTGGCACAACGGCCCCACGGTCCTGGAATCGCTGGCGCAATTCTCCTCGGAATCCGAACAAGGCGAACAACCCCTGCGGTTTCCCCTGCAGGACGTCTACAAATTCGACGCCCGCCGGATCCTGACGGGACGCATCACGTCCGGACGCCTCAAGGTGGGCGACCAGGTCATCTTTTCGCCGTCGAACAAAAGCGCGGTCGTGCAAACGCTCGAAGCGTTCAACGTGGAACCGCCGCCCACGCAGGCCCAGGCCGGGCAATCCGTGGGCATTACCCTGGACGAACAGATTTTCGTCGAGCGCGGGGAGATCCTCAGTCACGAGCGTTCCCTGCCGCTCGTCTCCACGACCTTTCGCGCCAACCTGTTCTGGCTCGGGCGCAGGCCCCTGGACATGGACAAACTCTATCTGGTGCGGTTGGCCACGCACGAAGTCGAATGCCGCGTGGCGGCGATTCATCGCATCGTGGACGCCGACAACCTCTCGCTGGATCAGCAACAGACCAACGCGGTCGTCAAGCGCAACGAAGTGGCGGACGTCACCATCCAGGCCAAGGCCCCGCTCGCCTTCGACCTGTACGCCGACTTCGAAACCACGGGCCGCTTTGTCCTGGTCGATGACTACGACGTATCCGGGGGCGGAATCATCACCGAGATGGTGGCGGACCGTGAAGAGACCCTGCGGATCGAGGCCCGGCAACGGGACTTCGCCTGGGTCCAGGGCGACGTGACTTTAGCGGACCGCGCCAAGCACTACGGGCACCGCGCGGCCTTGGTCCTCCTCATCGGCCCCGATATCACGGGCAAAACCTTCCTGGCCAAGAAAGTGGAATCCATGCTCGTGGCCGAAGGCCGGCACGTCTATATGCTGGACCCGGAAAACCTGCGCCGCGGGCTCGACGCGGACTTGCAGGACGAGGATGCCCGGGAAACGATCCGTCGCTACGGCGAGGTGGCGCGGCTGCTCATCGACACCGGCGTCCTGCTGATTTCAACCACGAACTCCTTCAACCTGCCCGCGGATCAGGCCGTCGAAGCGATCCGTACGCTGGTGCATCCCGCGCCGGTGCTGACGGTCTACATGAGTCAGGAGGCGGGGGCCTCCCCCATCGAGGCGGATCTCTCCTTCACCGGACCCGAAGACTTCACGCGCACGACCCACGACGTGCTCGCCGCGCTGAAACAAAAAGGCATCCTCGCAGAAACGATCGGCAACCAACCCGTGTTTCAATTCTCGATTTGACGTCTAGGCGGGCGTAGACAGTTTCAACCCCACAACGCCCGACACGATCAACACGATAAACAACAAACGCGCCGCGTCGCGCGGCTCATTGAACAACATCATGCCCATGATCGCCGTGCCCGCCGCGCCGATCCCCGTCCAGATGGCATAAGCCGTTCCCGCATTCGACCACAGCCGTGTCAGCCATTCTCCTTGAATGCATCAAGAGGTAACGTCTTAAAAAGTCGAGGAGAGTATGGGAAGAGAGATTTACGAATTCCGCATATCCTGCGGTGGGCGTTTCAAGCCCTTCGGAGGACCTGCTTGCGAACTTTCCCATTCATTCGTCAGGGGAGAGACCGCCTTGGCCTTCTTACGCCGATGGATCTGCGTTTGAATGCGCTTCGGTGGATCCGGCGACCCCGCATCTTTGCGCTCGTTCACATTCTTATTCGACATCACACACGCTCTTGTTTCAATACCCTGATTTGATCCTTCAAGCAGCCGAAACTACGGAGAGGGCACGGACCACTGTGGAACACGCGAAGGCTCTTTTTCCAGATAACCGGTATCATACGTCTTTTCATTGCCGGTGATGCCGTCCTCGTCAGGATCCGACCACATCTCGCCGTTGCCCGTTTCAAATTTTCCATTCCCGTTGCGATCCAGCCAATAGAACAACGGAGCCCCGACCGTCACGACGACCGGCGTGCCGAACTCATCCAGCCAGACCTTGTAGGTTCGACGGGCGGTCATATAATTCACCACGCCGTCCCCGTTCATGTCGAATTCCCGGAAGAACAGATCATTGCGCCAGTCGTAATACGCCTTCACCTCACGATCGTCAAACTCTTCGGGCTCTTCCGGGAGAGGAGAAAAATCCCGCAAATGCGTTTCCCCGGAAGATGGGGAAGTCGAAGGATTCGGGGGCAAGATCGGTGCCTTTTCCTGCCCATGCACCGGCAAGGCCGACATGACCACGGTCCCGACGAGAGCCCAGAGCACCACGCCGTTCCACGTTCTCTTGTCGATCATGACCTGTACCTCATGAGACCTGTTCCATCGGGGTATTATAATGGAAAAACCTCAACTCGTTTGGCACAATAGCCGATATGCCACCATCCTATGCCGACGTTGTCTTTCCTCCCAGGACCTCTCAATCGTTTACCTATCGGATTCCAGAATCGTGGAGTTCCAAGCCTCAAATAGGGCAATGGGTCCTGGCGCCGTTCGGGCCGCGTGTCAAGCCGGGAATTATTGTCTCTCTTGTCGAGCATGCGAAGCAACCTCTCGTTGATCCCAGCCGTATTCGCGAACTGCATCTCGTCACCTCAGCGCACTGGGACCCGGACCCCCAACTCATTGCCTTGGCGAAATGGATGGCCGACTATTACCTGGCCCCCATAGGAACATGCCTGGCGCTTGTCCAACCACCTGCCATCCCGTTTCGAAGCAACACCCGTTGGACCATGACCCCACAAGGCCGACAACGCCTGGAAACCACCCGGACCGGCACGTCCACGCACAAAATCCTTACGGCCTTGGCCAAACGTCCCAAAGGTCTGGCGCAATCAACCATCGAAACGATGCTGGACAACTCCTCGACGGTCCTACAAAGGCTCAAACGACACAAATGGATTCAGGACCGGCAAGACTGGACCGAACGGCCGTTTCAAAGCGGCCCCACGTCCCCTGTACAGGGCTTGCTCGAAGTCCCGGATGAAAGCCCCGGCCTTCCCTCATGGTGGGACAGTTTTCAGCAACACCTTCAGGCCGAACGATTCAGGGAGATGCTGACCACTGAATTGGCATTCCCGCACCCCCTGTTAGGCAACGTCATACAAGAAACCACGGCCCAGGCACGCACGGTCCTGGTGATTGCTCCGAACATCAACCAGTCAGCGCGCTTGGTCGCTCATCTCCGGCACTCGGTGAACCATCCGATAGGAGAGTTTCACAGCGGCCTTTCAGACAAACAGCGCCTGCAATACTGGCAAGCCGTCAGACACGGGCACTATCCCGTGGTCGTGGGGACCAGATCCGCGCTGTTCCTTCCTCTCCCTTCCCTGGGCTGCGTATGGGTCGAACATGAAGGGGATAGCGCTTACAAGGAAGATCCGAGTCCACACTATCACGCTCGGGAGGTCGCACGAAAAAGAGCCGCGTTGGACAACGCCGTGCTCGTGCTTCACACGCCTTACCCCACACTTGAGACCGTCCATCGCTTTGCGGACGACGACGAGTCTCCACGGGCTTTCGCCGGGCGGACGAATCCGATTCAAATGATCAGCCTTCAAGAAACCCCGTTCGGCACGATCTTCTCCGATCCTATGCAAAACGGCATCGAGCAGGCACTGGCCCAGGGTGGCGGGGTCGTCGTCTATCACAACCGTAAAGGGTTTTCTTCGTCCGTCACGTGCCGGGATTGCGGAACGGCGCCGCAATGCCCGCGCTGCCGGATCGCCTTGAGTCTCCGACAATCACAACTGCGGTGCCCCTATTGTGGGCAGGCCGAGCCCATACCAACCGCGTGTCCATCCTGTTCCGGCATTCGTTTGGAACCGGTGGGATTCGGCACGGAACGCCTTGAAGAAGAATTGCAGCGTCTGTACCCCCACGCCACCATCGGACGCTATGACGGCAACACGATCCGGAGTGAATCCGTTGCACATCGCATCCGAGAGCAATTTTCACAAGGGAAAATCCAGATTGTCGTCGGGACAGAACTGCTCTTTCAGGCCTCACCCTTCACGCCGGTGCGATGCGTTGTCATCCCCTATGCGGACGCCGGCCTGCACGTGCCGGATTTTCGATCGTCGGAACGCGTGTTTCACCATTTACAACAGGCCGTCGACCTGTTAACGCCCGGCCTTTCCGGATCCGCGCTTATTCAAACGCGCCTGCCCTCACATCCGGTGCTGCACGCCGTCGGCCAACAACAACCCAAGCTCTTCTATGACCATGAATTGGCCTTTCGCCGGCTGGTGGGGTACCCACCCTTCGGGCATCTCATCCAGTTGCACGTATCAGGCCAGGAGGCAACGGAAACCGAGGAAGCCGCAAACATATGGCAGCAGCATCTCACAAAAGGATTCGCTCACATGATCGCACGAGGAGAGATGAAACGAGATGAACAGGACGCCATCCTGGGTCCCCTTGCCTCGCCCGGGGCCAAACCGCGAGGGCGTTCCCGCTATCATCTGTTGGTCAAAGTCGCCGACGATGCCGCCGGGCGAACCCTCGTTCGACGGACGCTCGAATTGATGATGCAGAAAAAAACCTATCGACGCCTGAAATTTGGAGTGAACGTGGACCCGTTGGAAATATTATAGGAAATGGTCAGGAGAGCGTGAGTGGAACCGCTGTTACCGCTGTTTTTTCCGCTTGGCTTTGGCCTGATTCGGCGTTAACGGAGCAGACGGTTCTTCGGTTTTGGGTTGGGTCCGTCGATACAGGCCGTAAGCAAAGGTCAGCCAAAAGATGCCGGAAAACACCCCGAACAACACCGCCGTAAAGACCTTGCTCATCTCTTCGAGAGGCGGTTCGGGGCCGAATTGCCGGAGTTCGCCTAGCATGAGAAACGGCCACGCCAGACTTTCAATCCCGAGCAACAGGGTGGACCACATCCAGATCTGAGCAACGCCGGAGCAGGTCTTCGCCAACACCACCATGAGCCCCACCACCACGACAACGGTCGCGCCCAGGGAGAGGCCTCCTTGAAGAAACCAGAGCCCTCCCGTGACGGCCATGGCTCCAAGCACCGCATTGACTAACAGGCGGACACGCAGGTTCGCCCCTACAGCATCGTCCGACATAGACGCCACCTTAGCATATCGCTTCTGATACCCGCACGGCAGCATGGCCATCACGGAACCCAAAATGTGGAAGGGAGAATCTGTACCCTTAAAGGGAATCGAAAGACGGGTTGTCTCCCGTCTCGGAATGAGAAGAAGAGAGGCCCATGATTGAAGAAAATTCTTTGGGATGAATCAAGGTCACACAGTCTTCGGCAACCGGATCCTTATGAAAGAGCGCATAGATGGGAAACATCTGTGGCGGCTCTTCGCCTTGTGTCGAGGGAAACACGACCGGTACTTCAACCCACGGCCCTGACGTACCCTGACCGGCCATTCGCAAACGAACTGCCAACAACATATCACGGACGCGCAGTTCCCATTCATGCGGGTCGAGATCCAGGGATTTCGTGATGTTCCGGTCCCACAAAGACTTCGTGATCCCGACCGCCACGTTGAATCCGATGCGTTTGGCCTTCTTGGTGACATCGACCAGTAATCCGGCCTCGATGGCTTCCTGGCGTGAAGGCACATGACGGGCCGTTGCCGGCTCACCTTCGTTTTGCTCACTGGACAAGTGTGTCGGACTCATCGTCTCCGCAAACAAGGTTTCGGGGGCTTCGAACTCCCTTGCAGCTTCCCGGTTGACGCCACCCGAATCAAGCGCATCCACCGCATATCCTCGGGCCGTCAGAATGCCGTCATACACGACACGGGCCGCCTGCGACCACGAGGCATCGAATGGCCGGCCCCGGTAGGCCGCTTCCGCGGCTTTTTTCTCATCATGGGTTAAGGGACGAGACTGCTTCATACTAAAATTGATAACTCGCAAATGGGAACAAGTCAAGAGAGCCGAAACTTTCCACTTGACAGAATCCGTCCCACTTTGTCAGGGGCCAAGAGCCAACTGGGCCGCCGAGTGCCCCCCGGTCGTGTGTTGAATCAGCGCCGAGACACTCGCGTCCATCACGTTGAGGAACGGCGCGGGATACAACCCCACCCACAACACGATCACCACCAGGGGGATCATCGTAGCCGTCTCCCGCCAGTTCAGATCGGGAAGTCGTGAGACAACCGGCGTTCGAGCCTGTCCCAGCACCACGCGCTGCAACATCCAGAGCATATACGAGGCCGCCAAGACAATACCCCCCATGGCAAGCAGCACTTTCACGAAACTGTCAGAGGACGTGCCCACGAGGACCAGAAATTCACCAATGAAATTACAGGTGCCCGGCAGGCCGAAGGATGCCACGGAGAAGAGGCAAAACAGCGCGACAAACCGGGGCATGGGTTTGTGAAGCCCTCCGTAGTCCTGGATGGACCGGCTGTGCGTGCGGTCGTACAACTGCCCGACTGCCATAAACAGGGCGCCGGTTGTGACGCCGTGGTTAAACATCTGGAGAATCGCACCTTGGATGCCTTGGCTGTTGAAGACGAAAATGCCCAGGGTCACGAAACCCATATGGGAAATAGAAGAATACGCCACAAGTTTCTTGAGATCGGACTGCGCCAATGCCATGTATCCGCCGTAGACAATGGCCAAAACGGACAGCCACAAGATAAACGGGGCAAACTGCTCGGAGGCGTCGGGAAAAATCGGCAGGCAAAATCGCAGGAACCCATACCCTCCCATTTTCAGCAGCACACCGGCCAGAATGACGCTGCCGGCCGTCGGAGCCTCGGAATGAGCGTCCGGCAACCACGTATGGAAGGGAACCATGGGCATTTTAATGGCAAAGGCCAGAAAGAATGCGAGAAACAGCCAGAATTGCGTGGTGGAGGAATAGGTTTGTTCGCTGAGAACCAACAAATCGTAGGTGTATCCGCCTTCCAGGTAAAGACCGAGGATGCCCACTAACATCAGCAAGCTGCCCGTGAGACTGTACAGGGCAAATTTCAGGCCCGCGGCAATGCGACCGGGACCGCCCCAGAGAATAATCATGAAGTACATGGGAATCATGGTGATTTCCCACAGCATGAAGAAGAGGAACAGATCGAGTGCGGTAAAGACGACCATCATGGCGCCTTCAACGAGCAAAATCAGCGACATGAACGCCCGCACTCGCGTGGCAACGGCAGTCCAGGAACAGAGGACGCACAGCGGACACAGCAAGGTGGTGAGCAACACCAAGAGGATGCTGATCCCATCGACACCCACGGCATACTGAATATTGAACGTCGGCATCCACTCCACGCGCTCGACGAATTGCATGCCTTGTCGGGTGAAATCAAAATTCCCCCACAGAAGAAGCGAGAGCGCCAATTCCACCATGGTCGCGCCAAAAGCGACTCGGCGAATCCATTCTTCATCGCGGATAAACGCGAGGGTCGCGATTCCCAGGAAAGGAACGGCAATCATCCAACTGATGAGATGATCCATCAAGACGGCCATGACCTCGACTTCTCCATACTCTCGTCGTCAAAGCTGCCCAGCCACGGGCCACTTCGCGCGAAGGCTTTCAGCGTCATCTTCCAGACCCAAACCTGATTTCCGCAGATCATCAGACCAACAGATATAACGTCCCGGTCGCCAAAACCAACCAAAGGATCATGACCAATAATTGATGTTGGATGGTGCGAACTTCGGCCTCTTCCAGGAATGGTCCGGCCACGTCAGCCTGACTTCCCTCTTGCTCGGCTTTTTGTTCCAGCCATCCCACACCAACCACCTGCCACAGCCAACGACTCAGCCCCACACTCTGTTGGCCGATGCCGACGACGAGTCGATCAATGCCTTTGATATCCACAATCTTCCATAACCACCGGGCAAAGAGAACGGAAGAGGAGGCGATTGAATGAATGGCCCGGTCAATCAGCCTCATATCAATCACCCGCCAGAGCCAATGGGCCAATTGAATGGTGGGGGTGACCACATAGGCATCGTAGATTTCATCGAAATAAAATTTGTTCCAGAAGAGGACATACAGCCAAGTCTTCTTGCGGCCTGATGCGGTTCCCTCTCGACGAGATCGAAGATGCATGGAAAAAGCAACGACCCACCCCGCAAATGCGACGCCGAGCGTCATCGCAATCCAAATCAGAGAACCGGCTTCAGCGCCTCCCCCACCCAAAGAAGCACCGGGAGAGATGACCGCCGGGGCAAGAAAGCCGGCGAACCAACGCCAAAACAGAGTCAGCGTCCATCCCAGCAGAATCGTCGCCAGGAACAGGCCGCCCAGGATTGAACCGTCCACAAACTGCGGCTGAACGGGACGTTCTTCCAGAGCCGGTTGCCCTGTCGTGGTCCAATAGGTCCTTGGGGCGTGCACAAATAACGACGTCACGCTACGGAAGAGATAGATGGACGTCACGAACACCGTGACCAGGCCCATGATCCAGAATCCGATCGTGGCAGAGGGAAATCCCGTGACGCTCCACAGGGCTTCATACGGTCCGGAAAACAGGATGAACGGAGGCAGGCACGCCAACAGGAAGGCCCCGCCGTACAACGGCCACATGCCCCGGGACGCGGGATGGGTCTCCCCATGTCCGCGTGCCGACTGCACGGATTGCAGGGTATTGCCGGTGGAAAGAAAAAAGAACGCCTTATAGCAGCCATGAGCCAGCAGGTGAAAAATCGCCACGACGAACGCGCCCAGACCACACGCCATGATCATGAAGCCGATTTGACTGATCGTGGAATACGCCAAAATCTTCTTGATATCGGACTGGGTCAGCGAGACGAGACCCGCGAACAGTGCCGTGGTCGCCCCGACAATGGCGATGACGGTCATCGCGATGGGAGAAAGCACGATCAACGGGCTCAATCGCACCAAGAGGAACGGCCCGGCATTCACCATGGTTGCCGCATGAATCAACGCCGACACGGGAGTCGGAGCCTCCATCGCGTAGGGCAACCAGACGTGAAACGGTATTTGTGCGGATTTGCCCATGGCCCCGATAAAGAACAACAACGGAATGAGCGTCAACGGCTGGATTTGAAGGTCCCACCCAAGCCATCCCATCATGTTGATCGTGTGATCCTGCATGCCTTCGGCCTGCGCAAGGATCGTCTGAATATCGAGCGTGCCGAACGTGACAAAGGTCAGGATGATACCAAAACTGAACCCGACATCCGCCACGGCGTTGACCAAAAATGCTTTCGTTGCGGCCCGGCAGGCTGCCGTTCTTTGCGACCAATGGGAGATCAACAGATACGAGCAGAGCCCCATGACCTCCCAACTGATCAGCAGCATCAGGAGATTGCCGCTCATCACCAACAACACCATGCTAAAGGTAAACAACGCGATCACGGCACAGAAGCGATTGTATCCCGGATCCCCGATCATGTACCGGGAGGAATAGACGTGGACGATACCGCTGACGCCGGTCACGAGCAGCAGCAGAAGAACCGTGAGCTGATCCACAAACAGATTGATATCAACGACCAACGATCCGGACTGAAAGAACCGATAAAGAGAAAGAGAGAAAGGCCCGTTGTTCAACACTTCAAGGAAAGCCAGAACGGACAAACCGAACGAGAGCCATATGGCGGGAATTCCGATCCGATGACCATATTCACCCCACCATCTTCCTCCAAGGACAAGAAGGACAGACGCGCAGAGAGGAAGCAGGGGAATCAGAACAAAGAGAGCCATGGGATGCTTCAAAGAGTCGGCGGCAACGCCTGGTTCAATATCCACTGAACAATGGGATCACTGAAAAGGCCCAAAAGCACAATCGATGCCGTCGTCACCCCCAAACTCAGTTTACAGGAAAGCGGAAGCTCGCTCTGCAGGACGTCCGACCGGGGTGGCCTTTGGCGAAAGATGGCCTCGAACAGTTTCACGAAATAGGCCAGCGTGAGTAGCGTCGAAAGCAAGACGGCGGCGACGGCGACGTAATTATGCGCTTCAAGCGCACCAAGAATAATATACCACTTTCCGAAAAATCCGCCCGTCGGCGGAAGACCGACCATACCCAGGGCGATCACAATCAGGGCACCAGTGAGCCAAGGAACTTGTTTGCCGATTTGCGCCAGGTCCTGCACCGTGCGGACCCCATACTGGAAAACCAGGGCCCCCGCCAGAAAAAACAACGCCCCCTGCATGACGGCATCGTTCAACAAATAGAAGACGCCGCCTGCAAAACCCGTTTTGTTTCCCTGAGTGACCCCAATGAGGATGATGCCGATGTGCGAAATCCCTCCATAGGCAAACATCGTCTTGATATTCCGGGCCATCAGGGCGAGAACGGCGCCGATCACCGCCGCCAGCGTTCCGAGTACCCCCACGAGCAGAAGAACGGGAATGTCATAAATAATGACTTGAGCACCGAGGACCCAATAGATGATTCTGATCCACCCCAACAGTGCGACTTTGGTGACCAGCGCCGCCAAGATCGGAGAGATGGATTCAGGGGCATGGGTATAGGCATCCGGCAGCCAAACATGAAACGGCACCAAGGCCATCTTGATTCCCAATCCGATAAACATAAAGAGAAGACCGCCGACGACCGCTTTGGAGGTCAACAAATGAGGCAGTTGTTCAGCCATATCGGCCATATTGAGTGTTCCACTCGCGGCGTAGAAATAACTCACGCCCAACAAATAGAGAGAGGCCCCGAGCGTGCCAAGCAGAAGATAGCGAAAGGCGGCAAACAAGGCTTTCCCCCCGGCGACGCCCACGAGACCATAACTCGCGATAGCCGCGACCTCCAGAAAGACGAACAGATTGAACAAGTCCCCGGCAAAGGCAATGCCGGTCAGCGCCGCAATAAGCAACAGGATCAAGACATAGAAATGCACGACACGGCCGCCCAGATCTCTTGGAGCGGTCGGTCCGGCAAAAACCAACGCGAGCAACCCCAAGACGCTCAAGGCCACCAGGACGACACTGGCCAAACCGTCGGCGACCCACTCGATGCCCAAGGGCGGCGCCCACCCGCTAAAGGCATACCGCACTTCTCCGTATTGAATGACGCCGTTGAGATTCAGTACGGAGACCACGACCATCGCCGACAGCACGGCGAGGGAGATGGGGCGACTCCATTCCCGATGCTTCAGGCACACCACCGGCATCGCAATCGCGGCGAACAACGGGAGAAGGAACAGGATGGCCGGCAGGTGGTAATTCATTGGAGTTTTTTCAGAATTTCTTCCTCGTCAAGGGTGCCATATTTCCGGTAGATCGCGGCACACAACGCCAGGGCGACTCCCAGCGTGGCAACCCCGACCACAATCGCCGTCAACGTCAGCACGTGAGGCAACGGATTAACATAATCGACGGCTTGGACGGGATCCGTCGTGGTCAAGAGCACGGGGACCGTCGCCCCTTGCTTCGCACTGATGGACACCAGGAAAAAGATCACACTGGTTTGGACAAGATACATCCCGACAAGTTTCTTCACGAGGTTGTACCTCGTGAGCATGATGTAAAAGCCCCACAGAAAAATGATCACAAACGTCAGGAAATTGGGACGCTGGAAGAGCGCCAGGAGGAGATCAACCATTCGTAGACTCCTCAATAATCTCCTCGGCGGATAAGCTGAACACAATGGACACGGCCGTGACGGCCACGTCCACGGCCACGCCGATTTGCGTGAGCACGATCCCTAATGAGCGGCGGGCTGCCGTCTCCAGACCGGGGATCTCAAAATCGGCAAAATTGAGAAATTCGCCACCGCCGATCATGCACAGGCCGCCGACGCCGGCATAAATCAACATGCCGACCCCGTCGCCATGCAGCACCTTCTTGGCAAGCCGGCTGCGAGAGGCATCGTGCCCAAAAGCCAGAACGGAAAAAATCATGCTGGTTCCCAAAATCACCCCGCCGACAAACCCGCCCCCCGGGCCGTATTGACCGAAAAACAACACATAGAGGCCGAAAATTTGGGTCACGGGAATCAGGAAACGGCCCAAGGACTGAACAATGAGACTGTCATGGGGTCGAATCATGATGAATGTCTCCGCAGCAACAGGGCACAGGCAATGCCCGCCGTAAAGATCACCACCGTTTCGATCATCGTGTCGAGAGACCGGTAGTCCATGAGAATGGACGTGACCACATTGGGGGTATGGGTATCCTGGTAACTCTGTTCAAGGTAGGTCGGCGAAATGTGCGTGCTGGGCGGGGATTGGGGATCCCCGAATTGAGGGAGATCATTCGCGGCATAAAGCAAGAGCAGCCCCAGGAGAGGAAGGCTGACCAGTGCCGCCATGGGAGGAGGCGGCAGCCGAAGGCGACTGACTCTCGGCGCCGTCCCGAAGAGCGTCAGCAGAAAAAGCACCGTGGCCAAACCCGCGCCCACGACAGCTTCCACGAACGCCACGTCTACGGCGCCCAACCAGGCCCACACCAGCGCCAGGAAAAAACTGTAGGAGCCCAGCAGCAGGATCGCGCTGATCAGATCCTGGACCAACACGGCGCCCACCGCGGTCACAAGGAGAAGAAGGAGAAGGGGAATTTCAAAGGAAAAGGTCATGAGGATTCCCGTCGCCACGGCTTCAGGCCGCTCCGAAGGGCCGCACGAATCGTGGCATGCGTGATGACCGGATTCTGGATGTAGAGTAACGCCAACACGGCAATAATTTTCAGGTTGTTCTTGCTCAGCCCCTCATGGAGCGCAAGGCCGACCAACATCAGAAATGCGCCCAACGAGTCCGTTAGCGAAACCGCATGAGCACGACTGAAGACGTCAGGTAAGCGTATGACGCCGATCGCCGCTACAATCAGAAAAAACAATCCTGCCAGGATAAAGAGGACGGAGAGAATGTCCATGCTACGGAAGCCCCTTTTGTTCCAGATACTTGGCGACGGCGAGCGCTCCCACGAGATTCAGTAACGCATAGCCGGTCGAGATGTCGATGAACATGTCGACCCGTTCAAACACGGTTCCCATCAGCACGAGTAAAATAATCGCCTTGGTGGAGATGCCGTTGAGGCCCAACAGGCGATCAAAAATCGTTGGCCCCTGGAGCACCCGGTACAGATACGCGGCGATCAGAACAGCCAGGATGAACAGGACACAGATAAAAAAGATCTTCACCAACGCCGCTCTTCGTTCTTAAAGACTTCAGCTATTTTGGCTTCCAGCCTCCCGCTCGTCAGGTCCCCGGCCGATGTCTCATCAATGGCATGCACGAGGAGAGCATCGGGATCGGCTTCAGCAGCGAGGGCTTCGGGAACGACATCGTGATCGATTTCAGCCGTAATGGTTCCGGGAGTGAGCGTGATGGAATTCCCCATAAGCACGACGGCCGCCCGACGACCCAGGTTCGTCTCCACGCGAAGCAACCGGGGATCAATCGGAAGAGCAGGATTGAGGATGAGCTTAGACAAGTGAAGGCTGCTTTGAACAATCTTCAGAAAGAGCCATGGCAGATACAGGAAAATCTTGCCCCACAGGCGGAAATTGGGAACAAAAGGCGAATGACCGGAATTGAGCCAAGCCACGGTAAAGGACAAAACACCGCCCAAGACAAGATGGATCCAATCGAAACTGCCGGACAACAGGACCCACAACACAAACAATGCCGTGGCTTTCAGGACTAAAAATTCCGAAGAGACCGGTCTCATTTCTTAGCCTCGTCGAAAGAAACGTGGTTGTCTGCGGCCTGACGGGTCATCTCAATTGCTCCAATCAATAAAAAAGCCAACCAGAGGCTCCGAACCAGTGACTCGAACAGCTTCAGGTTGGCTTGTACTGTACCGGCCCTACACCGTAGAAGGCAGGCACCCTACCGGCCACGGAACTCATCGCTCTTCCGTTGAGATCTTTATACCAACGTTCGACGCTCGGTACAACTGCTATCTGCTCGACGGCAACAACATTATCTGAAGACTTCTTCTTTTGCGGACTCGGAAATCGCCATGACGGCCGGATGATCTAAACGGCGTTCAACGGTAATGCCATAGAACAGTTGCTTGACGCCCGTGATTTGTCCCACTTTTCGGACTTGATTCTGCCGGGCGATTTCCGACTCAACGACCGAAGAGCCGGGAAACAGCCCGTGCCCTTCCCGGGCGAACGCTTGCATCGTGGCCCCGTCTTCAAACTCGCCGACAATGAACGGCTCAATGCCGTGTTTTCGAAACCAATCATCCAAGCCCCGTCTGAGCATGGAATTGGGCGCGGGCAACAGAAACGGCGCCCCATCCAATGACCGTGGAAACCTCCGCTGATAGTGAGAGGCCAAGTGTTCGGGTCCGAAGAGTGTCACTCCCGATTCCCCGAGCAGATGGGTATGAGCTTCGATACTGACGCTGGGCGGGACCGGAGTGTCCGTCAAGACAATGTCCAGTGCGTGCAGAGCCAGTTCCCCCAGCAACCGTTCCAGGCGACCTTCCCAGCACACGATTTTCATATGCTCGAACTGTTTGTACGCCGCCTTCAGCAGTTTATAGGCCACCATTTTGGGGACGACTTCCGCAATGCCGACTACCAGCCGAATGGGGCGTTGGGTTCCATAGCCTTTCAACGTGCTGGTTAATTCTCTGCCGAGCGAAAAAATTTCATCCGCGTAACGGTAGACCACCTTTCCGACGTCCGTCAGAACCAGTTTGCGGCCTACGCGAGAAAACAGTTTTTCACCGATCGCGTCCTCGAGCGCGCGCAATTGAGCACTCAGGGCGGGCTGCGACAACGTCAGCACTTCGCGGGCTTTCTTAATGGATCCTTCCCGTGCAATCACCCAGAAATAGAGCAGATGATGGTAGTTGAGCCAATCCACGGCATGAAATTATACATCCAAATTTTGGATAACTCAATTCATAATTATTTATTTGTTTTATTCATTTTTATGGTTATTAATAAATTAACGGTTGATGAACACATAACAAGAAAGGAGGCTGACATGAAAACCTTAACCTCTGTGATTCCAACGTTCGTGCTGTGTGTGGGACTCACGCTGCCCGCATTTGCCGCGGATGGCGCCGTTTCCGGCGGACCCTTCGCAGGAGAGGCCATGATGCAATCCGTCGAATCTCACAAGACAGCCATTCAGCAACACCAGGACAAAGCGGCCGTGCTTGAACAAAAAATCCAAAAATTAGAAAACCGGCTGGACATGTTCAAGAACTCCTACCGGGATCCCAAAGGATTTCGACAAGCCAGTTGGAAGAGAATGGTTGCGACGTGGCGCGGGGAATTGAGGGACATTCGGCAACACATTGTCTGGCATGAAGAACAACTGGCTCAGTTGAAAACATGAAAAAAGCGAGTGGCAATCAGAAACCCAACCGGCGTCATAACAAACGTCCGGCTGGCAGGCATGGGAGGGAGACCGGGAACACGTCCCGGTCTCCCTCTTTTTTTATGGGGAAAATCCGCAACCGGCGTAGAGGGAGGCAGGGGATTCTTCGCGAATCTTCGTCGTCAGCGAAACAAATTGTCGAGGTCGTTTTCGAGCGTGAAGACAATCATCCGTTCACCGCTGTGCGTTTCGACGTCGGTGAACAGGCCCGTGACTTCGACTCCGGTGATGGCGGATATCTGGCTGCAGAGGCGTTCCCGTCCTTGGGAGATAAGGTTTTGCCGCATGCGTTTGACCATGTCCACGCCCTCGGCGTTCTTGGCGAGTTGACGTTCGGCCGGAGTCAGGACGCCTTTGAGACGCACCAGAACCGTGTCGCGCAGGATGAACGCCTTGACCTCCGTGGGTCCGCGCCCCATGAATTCCTGTTCGAATTTGATGACGGCATTGCGGATAGCCGTCTCAGTCTCACCCTTGGTCAGGCCGTTCTTCATGGGAGGAAGGACTTTCTACTCGTCAAGGATTTTGTGCACTCCTGAGCCGCAATCATAAGCTCGCCATGGTATAAGCCATTCCCCGGGAGAGGTCAAGATGAGTCTCTTGGGACTGATGTATGTAACGTTGCAGGCCTGTTGTGGTGTGGTGCTCCAGGTTCAACATCGAAGGGAGAGACCCCAACGAAGAAAAGTACCGGAAGACCGGATGCAGGCGTTATGGCAGACCACGCCGGGGGAAACCATCATGTATGCCGGATTGACGGGCACGGCCTGAGCAGATACGATGCGCCGGACCGAAAGGATCAGTATAGTATAGCGTAGCGCAAAACAAACAGGGCGGGTGTCTCCATCCGACCACGACGAAACTCACCACCGCGCTCCAACACAGGAAAGCCCGTACTTTCGTGTTTCGCTCGACCAAGGAGGTAGGGTATGGGCCATGCTCCCGGACCCGCACGCCGTCGTCACCACTATAGTCCCGCTGTCATTGCCAAAGTCTGGAAGCGCGGCAAGCCCCTCACAAGCCAGTGGTCGAGTAAACGGGCTATCAAGGATCCCCTCGAGTGGCGACGCGATTTCTTTGGCTATCCGATTCGCTTTGGAGCCTATGGTGATCGTGACTCTTTGTATGGCTGGGAGATCGCGCCGATGGTCATCCGGTCGCGTGACGGCACGAAAACCACGACCCTCTTACAGCCGTTGCATTGGCTGTCGATCCTCAAACTGATCTAAGAAAGAAGGCCCGACAAGTGTCGAGAATGACAGGAAAAGAAAAGGCACCGGATCCCCGATCGGGTCGGGGATTGTAGATGTTCACGAATGGGACTTATATACAACTTTACCCAAAGGAGAAGAAAAATAGAGTGCGCCTAGTAGGGATCGAACCTACATCTTCCCATTCGTAAGGCGGGAGCTTTGATCCATAGAGGTGGCTCGGGAAATCTGAACAAGGGGGATAAGTGACATTTCTGCTCACGAGCGGCATCATTGCCGTCAATGAGGAGGAACCATGACGAGACGACTACGCCGAAACCATAGTCCGGCTTTTAAGGCCAAGGTGGCGCTGGTGGACGATCAAAGACGAGGCAGTCTACCTCCGGGCCTACCGAAGCGTCTCGGCGGCGCGGCGCGGTCTTGGTCGCTATCTGGCGTTCTACCACCGGCGCCGACCGCATTCCTCGCTTGGCGGGCAAACGCCCAATCAAGCCTATATCAACCCGCCAACGCCAAGCTCGGCGGCGGCATAACCAGCGCGGAGATCCACTTATCGACAGATCACAACCTGTTCAAAACAGCCCAGCCACCCCTCTAGTCGGCATCATCGTGGAACAAGTCGATGTAGTCCTTATATCTAAACATCCGGTTGCGCGACTGGCCGGTGAATTCCTGCAAAATACCACAATCGACCAAACGGGTGACCAAGTTGTTGGCCGGCGGATAGGTTGTTCCAATTAAATTCCGTACAACACTCACAGAAACAATGGGATATTCGTAAAGATATTCCAGCACCCGGTGCCCATTGCCGACAGTGCCGCCAAGTGTATCGGTTATCAAATGACGATGTCTTTCGCGGAGATCGAGTATCTGCCGAGCGGTGTCGGTCGCCTGTCGGCTCACTTCGACGATGCCGCGTAGAAAAAAGACGAGCCACTGCTCCCACGTTCCGCCGTCACGTACCGATTGCAACTCCTCGTAATACTGTTGGCGGTGCCGCTTGAAGAACCAGGACAGGTAGAGGACCGGCTTTTGCAATACCTCTCGCTCGCAGAGCAAGAAGGTGATGAGCAATCTTCCGACGCGGCCGTTTCCGTCCAGAAACGGGTGAATCGTCTCGAACTGGGCGTGAACCAGCCCGATTTTGATCAGCAATGGCAGTTTCATGTCGGTGTGGAGAAAGGTTTCCAGTTCGGCCAGTTTTTGCGGCACTTCATGATGCGGCGGCGGGACAAAAGTGGCCTCGTTCAACGTACAGCCGGCAGGGCCGATCCAGTTCTGGCTGGTTCGCAACTCGCCAGGCGAGAAACGAGAACCGCGCACGCCTTGCAGGAGCTCTGCGTGAATTTTTCGGATCAGCCGGGTCGAGATCGGAAGTTCCTTGAGGCGTTCCAAGCCCAGGTTCATGGCACTGACGTAGTTCACCACTTCATCGACGTCTCGGGGCCGATTCGGCGAAAAGACCTTGGCTTCGGCCGCCAGCAGGTCCTGCAACGAGCTTTGCGTTCCTTCAATTTGGCTCGATAGCACCGCCTCCTTGCGGATGTACATGAGGACGAAAAGATCGGGGTTCGGTAGCGTCTGGATAGAGCCGTCGAGACGGCCCAGGGCAAGGTCGGCCTGGGAGAGTAGCACTTGTAACTCTTCGGTTAATCGAACGGGCGGGTTGGGCGGCAATGGTGCCGGAATGAAGGCCCGGTACCCGTTTGTCTGGGTGACGTATCGTCCTGCCCGTGCTGAGATTGTAGAAAGGTCTTCCATAGTAAACCGGTGATTTACATATGACCCATTGCCTGGTTTATAGTAAATGCTACCTTTACCATAAACCATCTTCACCTCTTTGTTAAATTTTTCGTTTAATATAGAAAGATAATTCCATATTGTCAAAGGCAGCGTTTAATATGTTTGAACTTGCTGGAAGATCGGTCGATCCAGGCATTGGCAACCTGAGGCAGGCCCACTCGTTGAAAGAAAATTTCGATTCTGCCATTTTTCTGCAGTGGCGCTTGTTCGGTAACGGCAGGTCGTTCGCATTCAACAACCTTGCCATAATGCGTAGTTGCATGGCAGCCATGGAACGCGGTGGTTGCTCTTTGCTGGCTACGTTACCAAGCCATTAACCTACCTCATCTGCCGAGTAAAGAAATGCAATGATGACGCGCGTATGGTACAGGGCCTTCACCTGCTTCGCCGTCTTCTTCGTCACCGTTCTTATTCCGCCGGCTGTCGAGGGGGAATCCCCCGATCTGCTGCTCGCCGAAAAATACCGACAGGATATCGACCTTTCCGCCTACTGGGTGAGTGAAAAACTGGATGGGGTGCGGGCATTTTGGGACGGCGAGCGGTTGATTTCACGAGGTGGCAATGCCTTTTCAACTCCGTCGTGGTTTACCGCCGGTTTTCCACGGGTCGCGCTGGACGGCGAATTGTGGACCGGACGCGGGCGGTTTGAAAAGACGACCTCCATCGTAGCTCGCAGCATCCCGCACGACGGGTGGCGGCAGGTGCGCTACATGGTCTTTGACCTGCCTGCAGACCCCGATGTTTTTGACGTACGCCTGCAAAATCTGCGTGCTGTCGTCGCTACGTCGCAAAACGAATTTCTTGCCGTCGTCGTCCAGGAAAAAATCGCCGACCACAAGTCGCTGCTGAACAAACTGGACGAAGTCACTTTGGCTGGGGGTGAAGGGCTGATGTTGCACCGTGGCGACTCGCGCTATCACGGCGGGCGCGGCATGGATTTGTTGAAACTGAAACGATTCGACGACGCTGAAGGAATCGTCATCGCGCACAATCCCGGCAAGGGAAAATTCACCGGAATGATGGGCAGCGTGACCGTGCGAACCGCGGACGGCATAACCGTTAAAATCGGCAGCGGATTTTCCGACGACGAACGCAAAACCCCGCCGCCAATCGGCGCGACGATCACCTTCAAACACCAGGGATTCACCGGCACGGGCAAACCCCGGTTCCCCGTCTTCTGGCGAATCCGCGACGACGAACCTGAGGGAGGAAAATAGAGAGGAGAAAGAGGCCCAATGGGTCGTGCGACTATTCCGAATAGTCCAGGGTTACGTTGTGATGATCGGTGAGCCGGAGTCGTTCGAGACGCGCATCGGCAACGTCGAGCAATCGGGGCCAGAGGACTTTGGCTAGGGTGGGGAGGGTCACCGGCCGGGCAGACAATTCCGGGTGTTGCGAAACATTCGTTCCCGTCAGGTGGTTGATGACCTGCTTCTGGACCCGCTCGTCCAACGCCGCGATATCCGTGACCCGGCCTGTGACGGGGTCAATCGGGCCGCGAACCGTGACGTCCAGGGAAAGGGGCCATGTTTCCACGTGGGAAGCATCGGCGTTTCGCTTCACCGTCAGCGCATACCGGCGAGTCAGTAGAGCCTCGGTCGGTTCCGCGTGGTCCCGTGATGCCGGGCCGGTCGGCGGATAGAGTTCGGCCCACAGGTTTTCTCCTTCGCACAGCCGTATCGATTCGATGTCTCGGGTTTCAGGGCGCTCGCGGAATTTTCTCCACAGCACCAGGGCCAGATTTTCAGCGGTGGGCACGAGCCGTTCAAAGTAGGGCATATCGAAGTTGAGGTGTTTGTGATCGAACTCTGTGAGCACGTCCGTGACGATGTGTTTCAGGTCGTACAAATTGATGATCATGCCCGTGACGGGATCGACCCGCCCGCCAAGGGTTACTTCAAGCAGATAATTGTGTCCATGCTCCTGGAAACAGGGGCCGAAGACCCGTCTGTTGCGCTCCTCGTCCCACTCCGCCTTGAAATACCGGTGGGAAGCGGAAAACTCTATCCGTTTCGTGAGGGTCGATCGTGCCATGCTCGAATGAAAGGAAACCGGCTCTGAAGAAAAAGGCCAGGAGTTCCGCCTGTGAGAGAGGCAAGAACCCTGGCCTTGTTGGGGTCGAATTCGATGAGGTCAGGTGCTGAAGGAACTGCCGCAGCCGCACGTACTCTTCGCTTGCGGGTTCTTGATCGCAAACCCGGAGCCTTGCAGGCTGTCGACGTAATCGACTTCCGCGCCGCTCAGCATGGGAGCACTTTGCGAATCCACGATGACTTTGACCTCGCCTTTTTCAATCACCGTGTCGTCGTCATCCATTTTGGATTCAAAGGACATCCCATATTGATAGCCGCTGCAACCGCCGCCCTTGACGTAGATCCGCAAGCCGACGATGTCCTCTTCTTCGTCGTGAATCAACTCTTTGATTTTCTCTTCGGCAATTGGGGTGATGGTAACCATGAATTCCTCCGCTCAAATATGAGATGTTCGTGTTTCCCGGATTCTCGACAATCCAGAACGTTCTCCTCTTAGCAAGTAATCATAACCACCACTCCGGCGGTTGTCAATTTGTATCGGAAGAAAAATCTGAATAACGTTCAGGCGTGCAGGTCCTTCAGCCACTCTTCCCGCAGGGCGAGTGGGACTTTCGCCTCTGCCTTGTAGTGCTCATGGGCAATCCGGATGCCGGCGTCGGCCCCATCCGCTTGAAGCGCTGTCAGAAAAGACGGAGGAACCGCAAACCGGACAAAATGGACTGCGCTGATTTTGTCCTCCTTGCTATGACCGGCTTCAAAGTCGGCAAACACCGCCTGGTCGTTGACAACGAGCGCCAGGGTGTCCGGCCGGTCGAAACGTTGGAAGGAATCCAGAATTTCCTTGATGCGCTCCTGCGTCGTAATCTCGATCATCAGGGTGGCGCTGAGTTCGCCCGTTCGGGGAAGCAGGGCATTGTATACGTCCAGCTCGTCCTGAATTTTCGACGGCTCGAAAATGCGTTCGGCGCGAATCATTTCCTGAACTTGAAACAGCAGCGTCCGTCGATTTTCGAAGACCAGCGTGACCAAGGGGCCGACCTCGATCCGGCGCCGTTTTTTGAGGGCGATAATCTCCTGTCGAAAGGTCGCGCGTTGCGCTTCGTAGTCCGCGTGGGAGAGAAGATCGGATGGCGTCAACGGGTTCATGAGGGCAGCTTGTATGCGTCGCGAACGATTTGTATGGGATGCCGGGTTTCGTTGGCCGGGTTGGTCGCTCCGGCCTGATCGAGTTGCAGGGCCGAAAGCGGACAGTCCGACGCCACCAGGTCGGGCTCGCAATCGGCAACGGCGCGGACGGCCTTCTGCGCGATCTTCATCGAACGGTCGAAAAATTCGACCTTGGCGCCCCAGGAGCCGTCGTGGCCGGAACATTTTTCAATCAACTCGACCGTCGCGCCCGTGAGTTCCATGAGTTCTTTGGATTTGAAGCCGATGTTCTGGTCGCGCAAATGACAGGGCACCTGATACGCGATGCGTTGTTGCGTCTGCTTGAACTCCGTGGACAACGCCCCGTCTTTTTTGAGCCGTATCAGATACTCACAGACGTCGAATGTGCGCTCGGCCAACAAGGTCATGTCACGCGTCGGCACCAGATACGGATATTCCCGTTTGAACATGAGACTGCAACTGGGAGTGGGGACGACGAGGTCGTACCCTTGTTGAAGATACGGCAGAAACAATCGCAAGTGGTGCGTGGCCGTCTGCACCATGGTCTCGGTATCCCCGAGATCGAAGGACGGCATGCTGCAACAGCGTTGCCCTTCGGGCACGACGACTTCCACGTTGTTCTTGACGAGCACCTGGACCGTCGCCTTCCCGATATCGACGGCTTGATAATTCACCATGCAACTCGGGAACAGCACGACTTTATGCTTGGCGACCGCGGGTTGCAGCGTCGGGCCGCGTGTGCGCCACCACGCGGGAAAATTTTCCCGGGAAAAGGCAAGCACGCGCCGGTCCCGGTGCAGGCCGAGGATCGGTTCCAGCAGGGTCCGGATCCACCGCGTCGAGAGGACCCGGTTGGTCAGCGAGGTCGTCAGTCCTCCAAGTTTCCCGATCAGGTCCGTTTTGATCAGCAGGCGATCGCGCCAGGACGCGCCCTGTTCCTTGACCCGCTGCTTTTTCCACGCGGCCATCAGACGCGGGAAATCAATCCCGTAGTCATGGGGTGGCGTGTACGGGCAGTGGTTGTAACAGAGCTTGCAGTAATAACATTCCTTCTCGACCTGTTCGTAATCCGGGGCGGTCAGTCTGGAGACGTCGCTTTCATACTCGTCGATCCGGTCCAGGAGCGTGTTGAAGGACGGACAGAGGTTGAAACAGCGACGGCAGCCGTCGCAGACGTCGAACACGCGGTTCGTCTCTTGGACGAGATCGTCCCGCGTCCAGTCAGGGGAAATGAGGTGAATGCTTTTCAACGAAGATCTTCATGTGATGGTGAAGTAGGCTCCCTCATCGGGATTGCCGCCTGCACCCCAAGAGATGAAAAGGGGACTCCTCGCACCAATCTGTCATCCTTGTATGTGTTTAGTCATTCGTTGACACGTTCCGTTTTTTCTTTCCCTCGTCTTTGAAAGACAACCCCCTCAATCCCCCTTCTCAGGGGGACGGCAGAACTCCTCTCCCCCCTGACAAGGGGGGCAGGGGGGTTGTAGGGGCGGACCTGCGTGTCCGCCCTCCCTTCTTGCGGGTAGATCAGGAGCGTAGGTCGGATTAGCGTAGCGTAATCCGACATGGCGCATCGCCCGTTGTGCGGGTTGATTGTCGGGTTACGTCTTCGGCTAACCCGACCTGCCATTTTCTCAACGGAGTGAACACATACAAGGCTTACGCGTTGTTTAACGACTCCAGGCCTTTGGTGAAACGGTTGGCGTGGGACCGTTCCGCCTTGGCCAGGGTCTCGAACCATTCCGCCAATTCCTCAAAGCCTTCTTCCCGCGCGGTTTTGGCCATGCCCGGGTACATTTGCGTGTACTCGTAGGTTTCGCCTTCAATGGCCGCCTTGAGGTTCGATTCGGTGTTCCCGATGGGTTCACCGGTGGCGGGGTCGCCGACTTCCTTCAGAAAATCCAGGTGACCGAAGGCATGGCCGGTTTCGGCTTCGGAGGTGTCGCGGAACAAGCCGCCGACGTCCGGGTACCCTTCGATATCGGCCCGGCGCGCAAAATAGAGGTACCGGCGATTCGCCTGGGATTCGCCGGCAAAAGCGGCTTTCAGATTGTCATGACTTTGTGTGCCCTTGAGACTCTTGCTCATAAGATCCTCTTTCGTATGAAAAGTGATGATGGAATGAACCGGAGCCGGCAACGGCCGGCCGGCTTACATAAGAACTTACATGCCCAGGGTAAACGATCGGGTGTGCCCCAGGGAGATACCGACTTCATCAACGTCGAACGTGTTCGGCACATAGGCGCTCTGTTCCGTCGCCCCATCCCCGCTGGCGTAATCCATGCTCCAACTGGAATAGTGGATGCGCACGTCAAAGCGATTTTTGCTGCTCCCGAACTCCAGGCCGCCTCCGATAAGCCAGGGGACCGCGCTACGGCTTTTCCGGGTCACACCGCGAATAGCCGCATTACCAACCCCCGAATTGTCAAAGGCGGCTTCAAACGTCGCGTCCAGCCACTTTACCCCGGAAATCAGGTACACCGATCGGCCTTCTCCCAGAAAGGCAAGTCCCTCGGGCACGTACCCCAGACGTGCGTTGAACCCGAGGCTGTGGTTCTTGTCCACTTTCCATGCTCCGGGGAAGATGTGTTGAGAGGGAATGGGCCTTTCGTCGCCCGTGTAGGTTCCTTCAAAAAAGCCTTGCACCGCGTTGGAGTAAACCGCGCCCTCGACCTCGCCGGAGAGATACACCCGGTCGGACAGGAACGCGCGATAGCCCAGGTTCGCCGAGAACGCATTGAATCCGTCATTGGCGCTATCCTCGCCCGCGATCACACTTCCATCCGGATATGAGGAGAGAACATCGGCCTTGTAGTGGACGCTCTTGGCATAATTCACGTCGGCAAGCTCATGGCCGAACCTGATCCCCACAAACAAGCCTTCCGTGTCGTTGGCCCACGCGCCCGGCGCGAACATCCCCGCCGACGCGATAAGCCAGAAAAGACAACTCTTATTGCACAACCGCATCACGTACGCTTCTTCTTCACGTTTCCTTCCTCGAATCAATCCGCTTAAAACAGGCTGGACGCATGTTCGGACGATGCCATGAAGAACAACATGGGAATCGACAGCAACGTATTGGTCCGCGAAGCCAGGAGGGCCATGCGCGCGGACTGCTTCTTCTCGTCAGCCGAAGCTTCTTTGAGGCCCAGCACCTTTTTCTGGTTTGGCCAGATAATGCCCCAGACGTTGAAGAGCATAATGGTGCCCAGCCACGCCCCCATCCCGATGACGGCATTCTCTCCCTGCAGGGCGAACGCCGAACCGAACCGGCCCTGGTTCAGCAGGAGTGAGGCACCGAACAGCCACGTGGCGAGGGCGCCCCAACGGAACCACCAGAGCGCATTCGGGACCAAATGTTGAAAGGCCTCCGCCTTGGTCTCGGGGGTGACTTTTCCCAGGAAGGGAACTTGAATGAAATTGAAATAATACAACAGACCGATCCAGGTGATGCCAGCCAGAAAATGTCCCCACCTTAATAAGGTTTCCACTAAAAAGGGTTCCATGATATTTCCTCTTTGGGTTGAGTTCAGGTCCGTAGAAAATTAGACAAGCATTTTCACCACAAAATACAGAACGACGGTCAGCACGAATCCTGCGCCTATCGTTCCAGGGATCGAGTCGAGTGGATTCATGGTGTCCTCCTTGATATGGGGCGATTTGTTGTCTGAAGGGAGGGGCTTCGCTCGTCGCAGAAGCGATGAGCCGACGCCGCCTTGGCTGGCGATTACCCTATCCTATTCCATGGACAAACTGCAAGAGAGCGGGCCCTGCCGGAGCGCACTCTCTTGCCTCTTGCTGTCATCCCCGACTCCGATCGGGGATCCAGTGTCTTCGTATTTTGGCTTCGTAACCCTCTCCTTTGGGAGAGGGCAGGGTGAGGGGGGCAGGAGTCTTAGGGCTCCATGCTTTTCCGGCCCCCGCTTAGTTCGCCGTAGGGCGGCAGGGTGGTGAGGCGATGATCCTCTACGGCGCCGCCGACGGTGAAGTGATACAAGGATTGAAATCGCGTGTCGGGATACCACCCCAACACGCGATGCACAGGATCGTCGAAAAAACACCCGATGCCGGTTGAACGGACACCGGCCGCTTCCGCTTCGAGGTACAGCACCTGCCCGATGAGTCCGGTTTCCCAAAACAGGCGTTTGTAGAAACACGGTCCGTGTTTTTCCAAGGAGGCCTCGAACTCCGCGATCATCCCCAATGAAAACGCACCGGCGCCGGCGATCTCCTGGTGGCAGCTTACCTGCGTGGCGATCCGTTGGGCGTTCCCGTCCTCCAACAAGTACAACGGAAGCGATGCCGGACAAGACTCGGGAACCGTCCAGGCGAATTGCTCATGCATGGCTTGTTGAAAGGTTGCCTTGAGAGCCGGGTCGGCGTTTCGCAGGAGCATGTACATACCGGGAAGGAGGTCGTCGACTCGATGCACGAACAGGGCCAGGTGGATGGTAGGATCCCACGCGAGTGAATCCCACGGCATGGGCCGTTGGGCGACCGGTCGATTCGAATGAGGCATGACGCGCTCCAGCATCGTGAAAAATTGTCCTGCGGAAATCGACGTGTTTCCGTCGAGGGCTACCGCGCTTCGGCGTTGGTGAATGATCTGGTGCGCGGAGATCGTGTCTGACCGGCGAACGGGAGCAGACGTTCGTTCTGGAAACGGGGCAGGGGAGGGGGACAGTCGAAGCTCCGACTGCTCCGCCGAGGATTTCCATGACGCCTTGGTCACGTCATCGATGATTTCCCAGGGAACGGGGTTGTCCCGGCTCAACCGGTTCGCCTTGCCTCGCCAGTCTCCTTGGTCCCAATGCTCGACAATCGTTTGATTGATGGCGAGCGGGATGGATTCCTGACGGGAGTCGCGAGCGGGACAGACGACACACAGCAGTTCGGGAAATTCGGGTTCGGCACGTTCAAATTCATGCAACCTGTTCAAGCCGAGCAGAGCCCCAATCGTCCGGTCGTCGAGCCCGGCGAGCAGAAAGACCCGCCACCCGAGAACGGCTCCCGCAATCCGTAGCGTGCCCAACGCGTGGCCAATGTCGTGCTGGCAGTAGCGAAACGCACGTTCCCCGTACTTCCACGCTTCCCGCCAATGGATCGAACTCAGCCCGACGAAGAATGATTGCGCAGGAAAGGGTTGAAGGAGGACGTCGATTACCTCGTTCGACCCATGCCACCGGTGCTCCAAGCCGTGTTCTTTGGGGGCATAGTGATAGAGTCCCGCCTTCAGCGGAAGATCGGCGGTCTCTCTGATCAGGAGATAGCCTTCCGTCGGATGCAGATTGCCGCTGGAGGGATTGCTGCGTAACGCCCAGCGATTCCCCCCGTATTCTTTCCACGCCGTGATGGAGAGCCCGTATTCGAAAAATCGGGAAAGACTGTTCAGGGTCACGGGTTGAGGAGGAACCGGTTGCGAGGAATAGAGCGATTCATACGGAGGCGCAACAAGGTCGTCGCCAGCCGCGAGTAGCGGCAATGCGTAGAGCGGAGCGCCTTCATAGCGCCGAAAGGGATCGGGCTGGTTGGCCCAGTCCATGTACCCCAATGCGCGGGCATGCCGGTTGAATTCGTGCTTGGTCTGCTCATGGTACTGTTTCACGAGTTCGAGGGGATTCATCGGACGTGAATTCTACAGCCCCGCGGGCCTCAGGACAAAGCACGGGATTCGTCAAGCACCGATAAAACGGTCGAAGTGAGGGTGACTCTGGAATGTCGTTCTACAGTGTGCTAATATCGCCCCCCGATTCACACGTCATCCTGTTCCTAACGGAAGATAGCCGACAGTCACTGCTCACTCACTCATTCACTTACTTACTAAGGGAGGCGCTACGTTATGCCGTCAACAGAAGATCGTGTCAAAACGCTCATTAACGAGAACCTCAAAGTAGATGGGCAGGCGTTGAATTTGCCGGAGGATCTGAATGCCCGACTCTCCGACCTTGGTGTGTCCTCTTTGGATATACTTGCGTTCGGGAAAGTGGTGGCTCGGGAGTTCAACATTACGTTTACACCCGAAGATTGTGTGGAGGTTAACACGGTCCGGAAATTGATCGATTTCATCGATAGCCGTACCGGTTGAACATCGTTGGCTTTATCGCCGCTTTTCAGCGGGCGCGGTGTAGGGCCCGGCAAGTGGTCCCGATCCTTTCATGACTTCAGAGCCCGTGTGGGAGATACCCGAACCGCGCTCGGTGTGCGAAGTCCGCCTCGACGCGGACACCGTGACGACCCTGCGCCGGCACGGGAATCCCGACGGCCCCCGGCTCGTGCTGAGCCACGGGAACGGGCTGGCGATCGATCTCTATTACCCGTTCTGGTCACGGCTCACCGATGACTTCGACCTCATCGTCTATGACCTCAGGAACCACGGCTGGAATACCGTCGGCGCCCGCGAAAAGCATAACGTTCCGACCCTGATTCGCGACCAGGAACGTATTTTCAAAGCCATTGACCGGCACTACGGGAACAAACCAAAAATCGGGGTCTTTCATTCCGCTTCGGCCCTGGTCACCCTCTTTTTATCCGCTGAGAGCAACAGCCTGGCGGCGCAGGTCCTGTTTGATCCCCCGCTGTGCAAACCAGGCGCAAGCCACTTAGAATTTGATGATGCCGCCGAACGCGCCGCCGCACTCACCCGGCGACGCGGAGACCGGTTCCAAACACAAGAAGACTTTGTCGAACTCCTTCGCTATGTACCGACCTTCACTCGCGTCGTTCCCGGCGTGTTGGACCTCATGGCTAGGACGACGCTTCGACGGTCCGCCAACGGGCAGGATTATGAACTCCGGTGCCCCCGTGAATACGAGGCTCAGATCATGGATTACGTCAGGGGGTTTTCACCGTTGATGGACTTGGGAGCGCTTCCCTGCCCGACCAAAATTGTCGGAGCTGACCCCACCCTGCCTTTTGCCTACCTGCCGACCATTGATCTGAGAGACATTGTGGCTGTGGAGTATGATTTCCTGCCCGAGACGACCCACTATCTTCAACTCGAAAACCCGGAGGAGTGTGTGGCGGAGGTCCGGGAATTTCTGGAGCAGAACGGTTTGTTGTAGAAATTCTTCTTGCTTTGTAGCGGCGCTCTCCCTGTTTAATGGGGCAAGGACCCGTTAGGGGTAGCTTCAGTGGAGCGAATGACGAGCGTATAGTGTATCCTGTCAGACAGAGTAAAGAGTTCGTGACTTTTCAGGGGACAGTGTTGTAAAAGGGAGGAACGACGATGAATCGTCTACACCTTTCGTCTACATGCCGTCCAACTCTTTGGGAGCAAGAGGGCCATGTCTCCGTTGACCGTTGACAAGAGGCAGGACTTTGTCGAACAGATTCGTGCCGTGAATCGTCGAGTCGCGTCTAACCTCCGCGACAAAAAGAAGTTGACGAAGAAAGACCTTGACTCCATCAAAAATCTCTTTTTGGACTACTATGAAATCTATATGCACGTGAAGCGGTCCGTCACGAGACCTGAAATACTTGATGAGAGCGGAATCATTGTTTCGACATTTGAGGAGTACGAACGACATTTTCGGTCATATTTGCAGTCAAACAATGACAAGGTTGTCGAATGGAGCCTGAACTGGATAGACCTTCTCCAAGAATTTCGGTGGCTTATCCTGATCAATGACGGGTTAGCCGACAAGCCAAACGCGGATGACAAAGTCTCTACCGATGTCGACGAATTTATGGCGTCATTGGATAAAGAGTGAATGGCCCCACAACCCACGCTTCGTATTGCGGGCATTCGTGGTGTCAGTCCTCGTTTTAAGCGATTGAAACGTAAGTTAAGTCCTGAGACGGCCAGTCAATTAAGGCAGGTGCTCCACGAACTCATTACCGGCACCCTGACTCCTGGCAGGAACCTCGAAAAACTACCGAGCCATGGCTCTCTTTATTCTGTCCGACTGAATAAGACAGCACGGTTAGTCTTTGAACTAGAGAAGGACCAAACGGTTTTCCTCGTGGCCGTCGGCAGTCACGACATAGCTTACCGCCTCTCCTGAACAGACCTCCTCTTCCCAGACTCCTCCCTCTAGCTTGCCGACCTGAGTATAGTCTTGCGTAGGTCGGATTAGCGTAGCGTAATCCGACGGAAAAGCCGAGTCGAATCCAGGGCGGATTGTCGGGTTACGCCTTCGGCTAACCCGACCTACAAATGCTGTACTTAATGCAGGAAATGGGAGAGGGAGTCGAGTAGGCCAGGCTATCGCTTCGGTATCTGGATCCAGTAGCGTCGGCGTTGGAACGGATACCCCGGTAGTGAAATCCGGCGGCGGGTTTCGCCGGCGAACAGACCGGCAAAGGAAATGGGGAGTCCCGCGGTGTACGCCTCTGCAACCGTCTCCACGAATGCGCCCGATTCCGGGAGGCTCGACAGCACTACCGGTGTCCAGCCATCGCCGGCAGCCGAATCCGGTATGGCGCACGGACCAATCTCCACTACGGTCTCCACTCCCAAATCCGCCAACGTTTCAACGCAACGGTCGGAGGCTCCCGGCTCGTTTGTCTGGCGGCGCCAGTACGCCGCGTCAAGCGTTTCACCCGGCTCCACCACCCGGCCCGTTACGCGATTCACCAGGGTGAGCGACGGCGGCGCAATCGCGATGCCTTTCAGCGCCGCCTGCAGATCGTCGAGAGCCGCCACCTGCGCCCCCACTTCCGGCAGCCCCCCGATCAGCGCACCCTGTGCCGCAGCAAACCGCAACCCGTCCTCCAGGCCGAACACCCCCGCCGCCTGTGCCGCCGCCAACTCTCCGAGGCTGTGTCCCACGACCACGCTCGGCCGAATCCCGACGCTCGCCCACAGCGCCGTGAGCGCACATTCCAGCGTATAGAGTGCCGGCTGCGTCCACGCCGCGTCGTTCGGAGCACCCGGCGCTCGCCTGAACAGCACGTCCAGCAACGAGGCGCCCTGTGCTTCCCGTAGGACCGAGTCGCAGCGGTCCAGCACCGCCCGCACCACCGGCTCACTCGCGTAAAGCGCTTGTGCCGTCCCGCCACACTGGCCGGCCTCGCCTGCATACACGAACGCCACCCTGGTCGGTGCGCGTGGCTCCGGCCGTGTCCCTGTCTCCAGCTTCTTCAGCCCATTCCATAGGGATTCGGCGTCGCGGAAGACCACGCCCGCGCGGTGGCTGAAATGACACCGTCCCACGCCGGCGGTCCACGCCATGTCCGCAAGCAGGGGATCGACGGCGTCCTCGGCTGACACTTCGTGCATGTCGAGCCACGACAGGTATTGTTTCGCCAGTTCCCGCAGGGCTTCGTCCGACTTCGCCGACAGCGGCAGCAAACGCGTCTTGCGTGCGGCGAGTTCTTCCTTGGCAGATGGCAGGTCCGTCACCGACTCCGGCAGGACAACGGCCACGGGTTGCGCGGCACCAGCAGGTTGATGCCCTGAACCGACTCCGGCACCTTCCCCGTATCCTTCCACCACCACGTGCGCATTCGTCCCCGAGATACCGAACGCACTGACCGCGGCAAACCGCGGCCGATCGGGATGCACGGGCCAGTCCGTCGCATCGGAAGTGACGCGCACGGGTAACCGGTCCCACTCCAGGTTGGGGTTGGGGTTACGGAAGTGCAGGTGCCCGGGAATCACGCCATGGTTCATCGCCAGGATGACTTTGATCAGGCTCGCAATCCCTGCAGCCGACTCCAAGTGACCGATGTTGGTTTTCACCGATCCGATCAAGAGCGGGTGGTCTGCTTCGCGTCCCTTGCCGTACACTGCTGCTGCCGACTGCATTTCGATCGTGTCACCCAGTTCCGATCCGGATCCGTGGGCTTCCAGATAGTCCACTTCCGCTGGTGCAACCCCCGCCCGGGACAGTGCCTCCTCGATCACCCGTTCCTGCACCGGACCATTGGGCACCGTCGGCCCTGCGCTTGCTCCGTTCTGGTTGACCGCCGAACCGCGGATCACGCCCCAGACGCGATCGCCGTCGGCCACAGCCTCGCCGAGCCGCTTCAGGACGACCATTCCGCAGCCTTCTCCCCGCACGAAGCCGTCCGCAGAGGCCTCGAAAGTCTTACATTCACCCGTTCGCGACAACATTCCCAAATCCGCCATCTCTCTGGTTATCCCGGGCGACAGGATTGCGCTCACGCCTCCAACCAGAGCCATATTCACTTCGCTTTGTTGCAAAGCCGCGACTGCGTGATGGAGTGCGACCAGTGACGACGCACAGTTGAGATCCACCGGCATCGCCGGCCCCTCCAAACCCAGATGGAAGGCAACTCGCCCGACCGCCATGCTCGCGTTAGTGCACAGATAACTGACGCCGTAAGCGCTTGTTGTCATCAGGTCCCGGTACTCACTGGTGCCGATCCCTGCGTAGACTCCTGTGCGGCTGCCCCTCAACCGGTTCGGATCCATCCCGGCATCCTCGAGCGCCTGCCAGCTCGTCTCCAGCATCATGCGTTGCAGGGGATCCATTATGCGCGCCTCAATCGGGGTAATCCGGAAGAAACCTGCGTCAAATTTGTCGATCCCTTCGACAAACCCGCCTCGTCCGTAAGCGGCGTATCCGGTCGGAAGGTTTTGAGCGAGGTCGCTCGGGGAATCGGCATCCGGGCGCTTGTCGGTCACTGAGTTCACGCCAGCTTCGAGCTGACGCCAAAAGGCCGGGAGATCCGGAGCGCCGGGGAAGCGGCACGCCATGCCGACGATTGCAATCCCGTCGTCCTGGTGCCGTATTGCCGGAGGTGCCGCCGGCTGTGTCTGAGGCGCGGGAGCACTGCCCATCTCACCCAGCGCCTCGACCAGATGACGGGCGAGTGTAGCGATGTCGGGGTAGTCGAACACGACGGTATTGGGTGCCGTGTACTCGTCGGAGAACGCTCGATTCAAACGGTTCCGCAGTTCCACGGCCATCAGCGAGTCCATCCCCAGGTCAAAGAACCCCACGGTGGGCGAAGGCGTTGACGGCAGCCTCAACACCGCCTGCACCTCATGTTGCAGGAAGGACGTCAGCAGTTCCTCGTGCGCTGCCGCAGGTGTTTTCCGCAGACGGGCAAGCAGGTCGTCTGACGAGGCCGCGGCATCGGTCTTGCCCTTCGTGGTTGCCGACAGCAGGTCCTCCAGCAGAGGCGGACGGTCCGCGACAGCCTCTGCAAACACCGTCCAGTCCATGGACATCACCACGGAGGTCGTCGCGTCCTGTCGCACCAGATTTTCCAGTGCTTTGAGACCCTGCTGCGGGGTAAACCAGCGGCCTCCGAGTGCCGCCCGTCGTCGCTCGATCCGCTCCTTCTGCTCCGCGGCTTCGCCGATTTCCGACCAGGCCCCCCAGGCAATGGCCTGTGCCGGAAGTCCCAGCGCCCGGCGGTGCCCGGCGAGTTGGTCCAGGAAGGCGTTGGCCGCAGCGTGGTTCGCCTGGCCCGGATTGCCTATCACGCCGACTCGGCTTGAGAAGAGGATGAAGAAATTCAGATCACGGTCCATGGTCGCGCGGTGCAAGTGCCAGGCTCCCAGGATCTTCGGCCAGAGCACCTTTTCGAAGCTCTCCCAGTTCTGGTTGGGCAGCGCGGCGTCCGACAGCACCCCCACGCTGTGGATCACGCCGCCCAATGGCGGCAGTTCCCGGTCCATCCGCTTCAGCATCCGATCCACCGCCGACGCGTCCGACACGTCCGCAAGTTCCACTCGAACCGTCAACCCGCGTTCGCGGAGCGCGCGGATCGTCTCATCGGCGGCTGCGTCCGGATCACGACGCCCGTTCAGCACGATCGTCCAGGCTCCCTTGTCCGCGAGCCACTCGGCCACGGCGCAGCCGATGCCGCCCAGACCGCCGGTCACGAGATACGTCCGGTCCTGCCGCAGCCGGCCGCTCAGCAGCGGCGGGGTCGTCACGACGATTTTCCCAAGGTGCCGGGCCGATCGCATGAACCTCAGTGCGGCCCCCGCTTCGGCGAGCGGCCACCGGCTGTGGACGATGGGTGTCAGTTCTCCCGCGGACACGCGCGCCATGACGTCCCGCAGGACCCTGCCTACCCAGGCCGGTTCGGTTTTTTTCAGGACGTCCAGTTCCAGGATGGCGTAGGTCACGTCGGGACGCACCGCCGCCATCTCATCCTCGCTCAGGATATCCCGCCGGGCCAGTTCCACGAACCGGCCGCCGTGTTTCAGGCAGGACAGACTGGCGTCGATGAAGCCTTCTCCCGTCAGGCTGTTCAGCACCACGTCCACTCCGGCGCCGTCAGTGGCTTCGAGGATTTCCTTGCCGAACGCGGTTGTGCGGCTGTCAAAGATCTGCTCCACGCCCAAGGATCTGAGATACGCCTGCTTGGGCGCACTGGCGGTGGCGAAGACTTCCGCTCCCGCGGCTTGAGCCAACTGAATGGCCGCGATTCCGACTCCCCCCGCGCCGGCGTGGATCAGCACCCGGTCGCCGGCGTTGAGCCCTGAAAGCTCGTAAGACAGCGCAGCCGACACGAAAGCGCTCGGCACGGTGGCAAGCGCCGTCACTGAGACTCCAGATGGCGCGTGCGCCACCAGTTCCTCGTGCGTGACCATTTGCGCCGCGAACGCGCCGAATCCCAATCCAACCACGTGGTCGCCGATCGAAACGGTTGAGACATCGGACCCCACCTCGAGGATGTAGCCGCACATTTCCCTGCCCAGATTTCCCTCCGGGATAAAGCCCAGCGAGCGGAACACGTCCCAGAAGTTGAGGCCGGAGGCCTCCACGCTGACGCGCACTTCCCGGGGCTTCAGGGGAGGCGCGGGGAGCGGCTGGACATATGGTTTCTCGAACACGCCGCCCGGGTCAGGAGCCAGCGCCCAGTCGGCCTCCTCAGGCAAGGACAGTCGCTCCGGCCCCGCGCCCACACGAACCAACCGTGCCACCTGACGGCGCTCGAAGCGGTACGCGATGTGATTCTCGGGGTCCGGATACAGCAGTTCATTCACGAGGTCAGGTGGAGGCGCCATCTCTGCCGGGTCCAGATCCAGCATCCTCGGCTGCAGGTGCGGCGCCTCCAGTGCCACTGCTTTCCCGAAACCCCAAAGCGTGGCGCCGGCAAGTTCTCCCCCGCGCTCCCGCTCCAGGATCTGCGCGCCGCGGGTCACGAACCACACGCCCTTTGCGGGTGTCCGATCGGCGTCGGTCACGCCCTGGGTGAGCGCCAGCGCGCTCGCTCCCGCGCGTCTCACGTCTTCCGCGATTTCCTCAGTCGTGGCCCCCGCCCCGTGACCGTCCAGGGCGGCGAAGTGCACCACGCCGTTGAGCGGCTCATCACCGGGCAGGTTCTCCATCAGGGACCGCCAGGACTCCCGCTGCTCCATCTCCACGGCTTTCTCGACAACACCGGGGGCAACCGCCGGCCTCCCGTCTTCAGGAGCTTCGCTGCTTGCCAGGACGACCGTCTGGTTGCGGGCCGCGAGGTCGGCTGCGAGTTTCCCTGTCAGCCCACCGCGGTCTCCCGCCAGAACCCACACGCCTCGAGGCTCTTTCACCTCCTCCGGGCCCTGCGCCACGATGACGCCCTTGTCCGGCGTCCCGGCCGACTCGTCCACTCCCAGGACTTCCGCTCCCGTGAAACCTGCGTCGCCGAGAGCTTGCCGCCATACCGCCGGGCTCGCCAAGGCATGATGTGGCCGGTAGTCGTCGGCAAACCGCCACCAGCCGTCCAATTGGCCGAACGTCAGGTCCATCCAACCCAGTCCGCTAAGGTTCTCGAGCGCGACCAACTGTCCCGACGGCGCGAGCAGCTCACGGCAATGTCCCAGTGTCTCCGGCAGATACCGCGTGGCGTGCAGCACGTTGGATGCGATGATCAGGTCATAACCGTGGGGTGCAAACCCTTGCGCGATCGGGTCCTTTTCGACGTCCAGGGTGCGGTACTCGATGCATCCGCCGCCGTCCCCGAACCGCGCCTCCGCTTCCGAGAAGAAGCCCGCGGAGATGTCCGTGTACGTGTAGTCGAACCGGCCTTCCGGGAGTTCCGGCAGGATGTAGGTGGTCGCCGACCCCGTGCCTGCGCCGACCTCCACCACCCGCAGCCTGCGGTTGTCCGGTAACCGGGCCACCAGCGCCCGGACCGCGTCGCGCAGCATCTTGTTGGCCGCGCGCGCCACCGGCGCCTTCAGATACAGATCGGCCGGGGTCGGATCTCCACTGCTGAACAGGAGCGTCAGCGGATCCATGCGGCCGAGCAGCACCTCGGCGAGTGCGCTGCCACAACGCCGAAACAGCCCGACCTCGGTCACGCCGTGGGGGTGCTGCTCCGCCATCGACGTGGCGAACGCCTCAAGATCCTCCGGCATGCCTTGGGGCAGCGGATCGTCGCGTCCCACGAGCACAACGAAGCCGTCGCCATTGGCCGCCAGCACGCCGGATTTGGCGAGCATTTCGAGCATCCGGCGGAACAGGCGCCGGTGCTCCGGGCTGACGTTCAGCCGTTGCCGCAAGGCATCGGGGTCCACGGCCTCTCTCGCCCTCCGTTGCCACCCCAGTTCTTCCAGGGTCGCGAGCGCACGGGAACGTGACCATAGCTCCAAGTCCGCCAGAAGGGCGTTCCTGTCTTCGGGGTCGACACGTTCGGCGGCCAGGTATTCCGACAACAAGCCCGAGCCCGCGGCAACCGTGGTGGGACTCGGGAAGAAATCCGCAGGTGTGATTCCGGGTGGAAGGGTGCGTTCGCGCCAGACCACCTCGTACAGCAAATCCTTCACCCCCTCGACAGCCGAGAGCAGCGCCGCCTGGGTCGCTCGCTTGACCGTGTATCCGCTCAACCCACCGAGGGGCATCCCGTTCGGATTATAGATGTTTATCTCCCCGGTCAGGACTTCCGCCGGCTCGCCGGTTTCCGCTTCAGCCGCAGGGGAGGAATCATTCATGCGTACGTGACAGACCACCCGGTCCGGCAGCGGGCCGGTCAGCCAAAAGCGCTCCCAGCCGAACGGCAGATACGTTGCCGGGTCCTTACCCCCTGCCAGACGCGCGACGCCAATGACCTGAAAGCAGCCGTCCAGCATGAGTGGATGCACGTCCAGGCCGTTCCGGCCGGAACCTTCCGGGAAGGACACCTCGGCGAGCGCTTCACCGGGCCGGGCCCAAATCTTCCGCAGCGTGCGGAACGACGGACCGAGATCAATCCCGGTGGCAGCCCTGGTTTGGTAGTAGTCCGCCACGTCCCCTGGCGACAGGCCGGCCTTCAGGTTTTCCAGATCGATCCGCCCGCTGCCCTCTGTCGCCGAGGTGTCCGGCGACACGCGGCCTTCCACGTGTAGCGTCCATTCGCCCTCATTCCCTTTGCTGAAGACCTGGACGCGGCGTCCTGGCGATTGCTCGGGAGCGTCGAGTACGACCTGGATCTTCCGGCTTCCGTCAGCCGTTCCGTCTTCAGAGTCCTTGTCCGGGAATACCAGCGGGTTGTGCAACTGCATGTCCTCGAGCACGACTGAGCTGTTGCCCTCGGCAAGGGACGCCGAGGCTGCCATGGCCCCGTAGAGCGCGCCCGGCGCGATGATCCGGTCGAACACCCGGTGATCGTTCAGCCACGGCGGGTCCGAGGGGAACACGTCCGTCTCGAACGCGGTTTCGCCGCGGGCGGATTCATGACGAACGCCCAGCAGGGGATGCCCGGCGCTCCGGCGCCGTTGCTTCGGCGCTTCGATCCAGTGACGTTTGCGTTGGAACGGATAGCCCGGCAGCGAGATCCGGCGTCGCGACTCTCCCGCGAACAGCCCTGCAAAATGAATCGGGAGTCCAGCTTCGTACGCTCCGGCCACCGCTCCCACAAACGTGCCGTCCCCAGCCGTTGCGTTGCCCGACGGTGGGGCCAGGCTCGACAGCACCACCGGCGTTGGTGTCCGTGCCGACTCAGGCCAAGCCAGGACCGCCATCGGCGCGAGTACCGCCTGCGGACCGATCTCCACCACCAGATCCACCTCGAGGTCCGCCAATGTCCTGACGCCGATGGCGAACGCCACCGGTTCCCGGGCATGCCGCTTCCAGTAAGCCCCGTCCAGCGTCTCGCCGGGCTCCACCGCACGGCCCGTCAGGTTGCTGACCAGGGTGAGGGAGGGCGGCTTGATCGCCACATTGTCCAGGGATGCTTCCAAAGAGTCCAGGGCCGGATCCATCAGGGCGCTGTGGAAGGCCTTGGCCGTGTTCAGTCGCCTGACCCTGACTCCCTCCGATTCGAAGCGTTTCGAAACGGTTTCAATGTCCGTCACCGGGCCGCTGACGACCTGGTGGGTTCCATTGTCTCCCGAGATGCTCAGCCCGACACCGGATGACACCGCGTTCAGTTCCCGCACGGCCGCTGCCACTTGTGCCGCCGGAGCAAATACCGCGGCCATGGCGCCCTCTTCCATTCTTGACATCAACTCGCCCCGTGTACAGGCGAAGCGCATCCCATCCTCCAGGCTGAACACGCCGGCCGTGTGCGCCGCGGCCAGTTCCCCGATGCTATGTCCTATCACCACGCTGGGCCGAATGCCCACGCTTGCCCACAGCGCCGTCAACGCGCATTCCAGCGCGTACAGCGCCGGCTGCTCCCACGCCGTGTCAGTCAGTTCCCCTTGCCCTCCGGCCCGGCCGAACATCACGTTCAGCAGAGAAGCGCCGCGCATTTCCCGCACAACCTCGTCGCAGCGGTTCAGCACGGCCCGCACCACCGGCTCGCGATCGTAGAGCGCCTCGCCCATGCCGGCCCACTGGCTTCCCTGTCCGGTGTAGGCGAACGCCACCGTGGTCGCTTTTCGCGGCCTCGATTCTCTGTCTGCCTCGGCCAGTTTCTTTAGCCGCTCCCGCAACGACGCGGTGTCATGGAAGACCACACCCGCCCGGTGATCGAAATGACTCCGTCCGACGCCCGCTGTCCACGCCATGTCGGCAAGCAGCAGCACCGAGGCGGCGCCTTCGGCGGATAGATCCTCAGCCCGTTCGTCGAGCCACGCCACATACCGCTCCGCCAGTTCCCGAAGCGCGCGCTCCGACTTGCCAGACAGGGGCAGGAAACGCGTCTTGCGCGCGGCGAACCCTTCCTTCTCCAACGGCAGATCTGCCACGGTCGCCGGCAGCGAAATTGACACCGATTTCCAGGAGCCCACAGCCCACGGTTCGCCGCTGGACGCATTGTCCGGGGCACAATATTCCTCCATCACAATATGGGCGTTCGTCCCGGATATCCCGAAAGAGTTCACTCCTGCGAGTCGAGGCCGCTCCGGCCGGAGGGGAAAGTCCATCTTCGAGGAGGTCACCTGCAGCGGCAGACGGTCCCAGGGGAGACTCGGGTTTGGATTATGGAAATGGAGGTGTTTGGGAATTATACCCCGGTTTAGCGTCAGAGCCGCCTTGATCACTCCGGCAACGCCCGCGGCCGACTCCAGATGGCCGATATTGGTCTTTACGGAACCAATGAGAAGCGGGCGATCAGAGGCTCTTCCCTTCCCGTAAACCGAGGCGACGGCATTGATCTCAATCGGATCCCCCACTGAAGTCCCAGTCCCGTGGGCCTCCAGGTAATCCACCTCCAAAGGGGAGATTCCCGCGTCGGCCAGCGCTGTTTCCATCACTTCTTCCAAGGCGGGAGCGTTCGGCACTGTCAGCCCGATGCTGGCTCCTCCATGGTTCACGGCGGAGCCGCGTATCACCGCCCAAATTCTATCGCCGGCGGCTTCCGCCTCGCTCAGTCGCTTAAGGACCATGACTCCGCAGCCCTCACCCCGAACGTACCCATTCGCCGACGCATCGAACGCCTTGCACTGCCCATCGGGAGAAAGCATCATCGCATCGGCCCGCAGCTCGTAGATGCGACCGTCCAGAATCGCCTGCACGCCGCCGGCGATAGCCAAGTCTGCCTTGCCCTGTTGCAAGTCTGCCACCGCGTCGTGGATCGAGACCATGGATGACGCGCAGGCGGCGTCCACGGCTTTCGCCGGCCCCCTGAGACCCAGCACGAACGAGACCCTCCCGCTGGCGCCGTTCAGGTTGGTGCCGCTGAGGGCGTAGAGACAGCCGGCCGCCTCGGCGGGCTTGTTCGAGTCCACAACCAGCATTCGGTATTCGCTGTTGCTGATTCCGGTGTAAACGCCGGTGCGGCTCTCTCGCAATCCTTCCGGATCGATTCCCGCGTCCTCGAGAGCCTGCCAACTCGTTTCCAGCATCATGCGCTGTTGCGGGTCCAGCAGTTCCGCCTCCACCGGGGAGATCCGGAAGAACGAGTCGTCGAACTGGTCGATATCGTCCACGAAGGCGCCGAAGCGGCAGCCTTCGCTCTGCACCGCGTCGTCGCCGAAGATCTGGCCCCAGCGCCCGACACCGGAACCCGGGACGCCTTCGCTGATGGCGTTCCCACCGGTTTCGAGCAGGCGCCAGAAAGCCGGGAGATCCGGCGCGCCGGGAAATCGGCACGCCATCCCCACGATCGCAATCGGCTGGTCGAATTCCTTTCGTTTTCGACCTTCAGGTTTTCTGCGTTGTTGTTCGGAAGGATTCGAAGATTTTTTCGTCATCAAAACACGCTACTTGAGGCAGGGAGAGTAATAGTGCAATTCATTTCCCTTGTGACTGTCCCGGCATTATCGTGCGACTTCCTCTGACAGTCAATCGTCAACAAGGAGGGGGCCTCCTTCCCTGCTGTCATTCCTGCAGCCAGGGTAGGTTGGATAAGCGGAGCGTAATTCGACAGAACGGCGGAGTCGGATCGAGGGCGGGTTGCCGGCTGACGGGATTGTCGGGTTACGCCTGCGGCTAACCCGACCTACAAAGTCTTTTCTTTCTACCCTCACCCCAGCCCTCTCCCGATTTCCCGCTTCATGCGGAAAATCGGGCGAGGGAGTGCATAGAATGTCCTCTCCCTTGATGGGAGAGGATTAAGGTGAGGGTGATAGTAGGGTAGGTCGGATTAGCGCAGCGTCATCCGACAGCGAGGCTACACGTCCAGATTGTCGGCGAGCGCGGCGTTGGCCATGAGAAACTCATACCGGGCTTCGGTGCGTTTACCCATGAGTTCGGTGAAGGTGCGGTCGGTGTCGAGTTCGTCCTGCAGTTCGACTTTGAGGAGCCGGCGCGTGGCGGGATCGAGCGTCGTCTCCTTGAGTTGTTGGGGAAACATTTCGCCGAGCCCCTTGAACCGGCTGATGACCGGCGTGGTTCTGCCGTCGGCTTCGGCCAGGATGCGGTCTTTTTCTTCATCCGTTCCTGCCCAATGCACGGCCTTGCCGGCGTCGATGCGGTAGAGCGGAGGCTGGGCAATATAGACGTGCCCGTGTGTGATCAGTTCCGGGACGTGCCGGAAAAAGAAGGTGAGCAGCAACGTGCTGATGTGGTAGCCGTCCACGTCCGCGTCCATGAGTAAGATGACTTTGTGGTAGCGTAATTTCTTGAGATCGAACTCCCGCCCGATCCCGCAGCCCAAAACTTTGACCAGGTCCGCCAACTCCTTGTTCTCGACCACCTTGCCGAGGGTGAGTTCCTCGGTGTTCAGCACCTTGCCACGGATGGGGAAGATCGCCTGGGTCTTCAGATCGCGGCCCTGCTTCGCGGTGCCTCCGGCGGAGTCCCCCTCCACCACGAACAATTCGCTGAGTTCGGGGTCCGTGCTTTGGCAGTCCGCCAGTTTGCCGGGCAGGTTCAGGCGATGGCTGACCGCGGATTTGCGGATGACGGCTTTTGACGCCTCGCGGGAGGCTTCCCGCGCGCGCGCCGCGAGAATCATGCGGCCGACCAGGGTTTCGGCGATGCTTTGATTTTCGTGCAAAAAGTTTTCCAGGGACGGTCGCAACGCGTTGTCCACGAGCCCCTGCACCTCGGGATTGTTGAGCCGTTCCTTGGTCTGCCCCTGAAATTGCGGGTTCAGGATGAGCACGCTCAGGACGCAGGCCATGCCTTCGCGGATGTCTTCGGCCTGGACGCTGAGCCCTTTCGGTGTGAGGTTGTGCGTCTCCATATAATTTCGTACGGCTTTCACGATGCCGTTCCGTAAGCCCGATTCATGGGTGCCGCCGTTCGGCGTGGCCACGCCGTTCACGTAACTCCGGACGAATTCCGCGGGTTCCTCCGTCCATTGCAGAGCGATTTCCATGGCAAAGCCGTCGTCGGTTGTCGCGGGTTTGCCGTTGTCGCCCAACCGGCGTTCGCAATAAAACACGAAGTCCGCGGTGGGTTTGTGGCCGCGGTCCCTGACAAGCCTGGTGAGGTATTCTTCGATGCCCTGTTCATGGACGAAGTCGTGCGTCTGCTGTGAAGGGCCGTCCTTGAAGGTGATCTTGAGCCCTTTGTGCAGATAGGATTTGGCCTCGAGGGTGTCCTGCAACAGGGTGGAGTCGAAGGTGATCTGCTTCCCGAAAATTGACGGGTCCGGACGAAAATACACCGACGTGCCCGTGCCCCGCACCGCGTTCCCCTTGGTGACCGGCCCCTGGGGTTTGCCGGCCTGATAGCGTTGTTGCCACTCATGCCCGTGCCGTTTGACAGTCACCTCCAGGTGATCGGACAGGGCATTCACCACCGAGGCGCCGACCCCGTGCAAGCCGCCCGAATGGATGTAGCTGCCGGTTTCGAATTTCCCGCCCGCGTGCAGCGTCGTCATGATGATTTCCAGCGCCGACTTTTTATATTTTTTGTGCTGATCTACCGGAATGCCGCGCCCGTTGTCGGTGACGCGAATGCCGCCGCCGTTCCTGTCGAGCTCGACCGTGATCGTCGTGGCATACCCGTTCATGACTTCGTCGATGGCATTATCCAGAATTTCCCACACGAGATGATGCAAGCCGGTCTTGTCCGTCCCCCCGATATACATCGCCGGCCTCCGGCGGACGGGGTCGATCCCTTCCAGAACCAGAATCTCGCTCGCGTCGTATTTCGTGGTCATGTGCGCCCTTTCGTTCGATCCGGTTCGCCGCTTCCTATCGTCATCCCTTTTTTCTCCTTCTGTCATCCCCGACATGGTCGGGGATCCAGGGTCTTCCTCTTGTCATCAGTGCCTGTTTTTGTTTACACGTTCCGTATCGCCGTTGAGTACGGCGTCATCCGATGTCTACTGACTCCGCCGGCACCGTCAGGCACCGGCGGGGCGTACCTGTTTGGCTATTTCTACACCGCGGTCGCGTTCGACCAGGGCAACGTCGTATTGGCTCTGAAGTTCGAGCCAGAAACGGGGACGGTTGCCGAAATAGTGGCCAAGCCGCACCGCGGTCTCGGCGGTGATCGATCGGCGGCCGTTCAAGATGTCCGTGATACGGCCGGAGGGAACGCCGAGGGCCAATGCCAACCGATTGGCGCTCAAGTTGCGCGCCTCAAGTTCACGCTTCAACAATCTGCCGGGGTGTGCAATAGGGTGCATGGTTTCATCCTCTGTGCGATCATTGAATTGGCGGCTAGCTGCTTTTCCGCAGGCGCTCCTGAACGGCTGTCCTGACATCCGCTGGTGTTGGGGTGCTTGGAGCGCATTGCTCGTCTTCGGCCATGGCGAGGCGAATGGCTTCGACGCCGGCATCGCGTTGTTGCTGCTCCCGGATCAGATCGCTGATGACTTCACTTTCGGAGCGATATTGCCCACTGGCGACTTGGGACTTGAGCCATTCGTCGTGCGTGTCCGTAATGGTAATGCTTCTTTTTGGCATCGTTTTACCTCCAAATAGCGTACATTTAGCACCTAAATGGTATCTATTTGGATCTATTTTGCACCATTTTGGAGACTTTTTCAATATGTCTGGAAGCCGGATGAAACAGCACTCCGCGCCTTCTGAAAACTCTTGGTGATTGTCAAAGTGGCAGGAATGCCGCCCTGCGTCGTCTCTACTTGGCGATGGACGACGCAATGTTTGGGGTGAGCGGATTGACAATGACTTGTCTTGTCTTTGGTACGACGACCAGGTCCATGTCTTCCATGGGGATTGCTCCCAGTAAGGGCGTATCTCCCATGACCAGGGCGCCGCTGAAACCGATCCGGTTTTTGTAGCGTAGCTCGATCGGGCCGACGTAGGGAACGAGTTTCCGGTTTCCGTCCGCCAAGGTCACTTCTTTTGTATCGGTTTCTTCGAGTCGCAACTGGAGTTGTATATGCGGCGGAATGCACAGATGGACCGCCCCTGTATCGGCGAGTGCGTCGATCTCCACTGCGTCCAATTCGGGCAGTCTGGGATTGCGCAGTTGAATTTTTGCATTCGTCAGTCCCATACCATTTTTCTCCTTTGCGAAAACCGCCGCTGACTAGGCAAATTATGGCAAATCCGGTAGAGGGCTTCAAGAAGGGGGAATGCTTCTTCTTTGCCCTTGCCCATCCCTCTACCCCACCCGCATTTCCTCTTCGGAAATGCGCCCACTTACAAAGGGGAGGGAAGAACACGTCCGCCACCTACTCAGGCTCTGTCAACGAATGACTGAACCTTTACAATCCTATACGCCAGGGCGTCAGGTGTTCGGCTGAAGCGGCATCGAGTAGGCGGCTATCGGCAGCCGCAAATGGCAACGGTTCACGGATACCTTTTTGGAGGATGAGGGCCGAAGCCAGATGAATGGCATCGGAGGCTCGGAGTGGGTGCCGTTCAAGAAGATCTTTGACTACGGCCAGTACCTCCTGAGTGATCTCGACGCGAATAGACGTGGTCCAGTATTCCTCGAAACGTCGGCTCAATCTCGTATATTGATGAGCCGAGAGATGTCCCTCCCGCTTTCTTCGATTGATTCCGGAGTAGATCTCCGCATAGGCGATCGCGGCGGTTGCCGCAGGAAAATGATCCTGGGAAAGGCGCTGAGCGTCTTCGCTCCCTTTTTCCAGGATGAAAATCTTGATGAGAGCACTCGTGTCGAAATAAATCACTGTCGATCGTCGAGAATGGCTTTTGAAACGGGCGGTCCGGAAACTTTCATCGGTTTCGGCTTTTGACGGGTTCGTCGGGTGGGAAGGGTGATAGCGCCCAGGGCGGCCAGTCGAGACAAACGAGCTTCGATCGAGGCGGCTTCGTCGGCAGTTTTGATGGCTTGGAGGAGAGCAGTCGGTTTGCCGCGTTCCGTGACGATGACTTCTTCCCCCTGCTTGGTTCGTCTCAGGTAATGGGTCAGACGATCCTTCAATTCTTTCACGCCAACGGTATTCGTTGAACGGGTCTTCATAGTGGCTATTGTAGCTACTTTATGGTTGTTGTCAAGCCGGTGGAGTTCAATTGCCGTTCTTGTGATTCTCCGTCTCGAGGGCCGGGAGTTCGACGGGTAGGGCTTCGGCGCCTTTCAGAGTTCCGCGTTTGAACAGCACGTGACCTTTCCCCCCGCGGTTGACGGGTTGATACTTCCTCATGGAAATGGGGACCGTGCCGCCGTCCTGTTTCAGGACGACCAGTTGGTCCTGTTTCTTGGACAACAGACGCATAGCCAAGACCCTGTCCTTGGGATCGAGTTTGATGACGGTCACGCCTCGTCCCGGACCGGTGAGGACGCCGACTTCGCCGGCGTTGCACAGGAGCACGCGGCCTCGTTGAGAGGCGACTGCAAGGACGGGTGTTGCCGCGGACGGGTCCAGGGTTTCGACGCTGACGACTTCTTCCTGGTCCCGGAGTTTCATGAATTTTCGACCGAGCCGGGTCGAGGGCTCCTTGAACGGACCCAGGTCAAACCGCACGCCCATGCCGGCCGTTGACACGGCGATCCCTTGCCCGAGGGAGGAAGGATCGGCTCCATCCCCCGTTGCTCCGTCGAACAGCGGGAGCGCCGAAGCCGCGGGTTGTCCGGCGTTCGGTGGCGAAGGATACAACCGGGGGTCCGAACTGAGTGCCGTGATGATGCGTTCTCCGTCTTTGAATTTGAACAGCTTTTGCGCGGGGTCTCCGTAGCCGCTCCGGGCCGGCGGCAGGTCGCCGATGCGCATGGTGTATGCGCTGCCGAAATTCGAAAAGCACACGATGGTGTCTACCGTGCTGCCGACCAGGGCGGTCAGCAGGGTGTCGCCTTCCCGGAGCCGCGTCTTCGAGAGGTCCTTGACCATGCCGACGCGGCGAATCCAGCCGTCCGTTGAAATGGTGATCACGGCGTCTTCTTTGACGATGTAGGCATCGGGGTCGAATTCGACTTCTTCGCCCTGGCGACGCCCGACCCGGGTCCGCCGTTTGTCGCCGTACTTCTTGGCGAGGTCCTGGAGTTCTTGTTTGACGACGCTCCACAACTTCGGTTTTGACCCGAGGAGAGCCTTGAGGTCCTTGGCCTGCTTCTTCTTGTCGGCCAGCTCGTCCAGCATTTTCTTGATTTCGGTGCGGGACAGTTTGTAGATGGGCGTTTCCAGGATCGCGTTGGTCTGGGCGTCGTCGAGCCGGAACTCGCGTTTCAGTTTTCCGGCGGAGTCCGCTTTGCCGTCGCTTTGGCGGATGATGGTCAGCACCCGGTCCAACGCGTCGAAAATGATTTGAAAGCCCGCAAGAATATGGATGCGTTGTTCCAGGATTCTCAGGTCGTAGGAGAACCGGCGTGTGACCGTTTCAAAGCGAAAGTCGATGAATTGTTCGAGGATGTCCTTGAGTGGCAGGCACCGGGGACGCGCGGTCGCGGTGCCCGCGGCCGGTATCAGGCACGTGAGGTTGACGGAAAAATTGTTCTGGAGCGGGGTGTTCTTGAACAGGTAGGCCATGGCCAGGTCGGCATCGGCGTCTTTCTGCAGCTCCAACACGATGTTGACGTCGGTCGTGGATTCGTCGCGTACGTCCACCAGTTGCGGCACTTTTTTGGCGGCGATGAGTTCGCCGATGCGTTCGACAATCGTGGCCTTGTCCACGGCAAAGGGGATCGAGGTGACGACGATCTGGGTTTTGCCGTGCGAGGGCGGGACCACGGTGAACTCCCCGCGCAGGCGCACCAATCCCTGGCCGGTCTCATAGATCTCCCGAAGCTCGGTGCGGCTGTTGAGGATTTCTCCACCGGTGGGGAAATCAGGACCCTTGATCGACTTCATGAGGTCGGAAATCGTACACGCCCGGTTGTCGATCAGGGCCACGGCTCCGTTGACGACTTCCCCGAGGTTGTGCGGCGGCACGTTGGTGGCCATGCCCACGGCAATGCCGGTGGACCCGTTGACCAACAGGTTGGGGAACGGGGCGGGCAGGACCAGCGGCTCTTCGGCCTTGCCGTCGTAGTTGGGCTGGAAGTCGACTGTGTCCTTGTTCAGTTCGTTCAGCAGTTCCACGGCGACCGGGGTGAGTTTGGCTTCGGTGTAGCGGTAGGCCGCTGGCGGGTCGCCGTCCAGGCTGCCGAAGTTGCCGTGGCCGTCGACGAGGCGCGCGCGCAGGGACCACCATTGCGCCATGCGCGCCATGGCGTCATAGACCGCGGAGTCGCCGTGGGGATGCCATTCCCCGATCACCGACCCCACGACTTTTGCGCTTTTGATGGGTGGCCGGTCCGGCGATAGCCGGTGGTTGTGAAACATGGAAAACAGAATGCGCCGCTGGACGGGTTTCAGTCCGTCCCGCACGTCGGGCAGGGCGCGTGCGGTAATGACGGACAGCGCGTAGTTCAGGTACCGCTGGCGCGTGGTCTGATCCAGGGGCACCGTGGTGATGGGTGCCGGGTTTTTGCTCGGCGTGCGTGCTTGCGATCTCGCCATCAATCGTCTTCCGGGTTCACGTCGGGTTATGCTGAGATTCACCCTCACCTTTGTCCTCTCCCGTCAAGGGAGAGGACAGAACTCACGGAGTTGTCGGATTACGCTTCGCTAATCCGATCTGCCCGGCCTAGGGGGACGGTGGTAAAGGACCCATGCGGTCTGGAGGCGCCGGCGTTTGCGGAACGCGCGTCGGAGCAGCAGCGTCGTTCCTGCCCAGGGGATCGTTAATGCGGGATTGCACCCACCGGCGATCCCACCATTCCACGGGATTGATCTGGACTCCCTGAAGCAGCAGGCTGAAATGCAAATGATCGCCCGCGGCTAAACCCGTCATGCCTGATCGTCCGATGATTTGCCCTTTGCGGACCACGTCTTCCTTCTCCGCGGCGAACGAGGAGAGATGGGCATACAGCGACTGGAGCCCGTAACCGTGATCGATCACAATGGTGTTTCCATAAATACCGAAATGCTCGGCCAGCACGACGGTTCCGTCATTGGCTGCTTCCACCGGGTAGTGTTTGGTCACGGCCAGATCGAACCCCAAATGGTCCTGCGTGTCCACGACCTTTCCGCCGTAGCGGTATTCGCGGTGATCGGCAAACGCCGCTTCCACCTGGGAGTTGGATAATTGGATGAAGGCCCCATTCCACAGGAACTCGGGCCGGCTGCCCGAGGCCAGGGCCGTGAGTTGGTCGGCCGTCCATTTTCGCAACACGTTGTTGACTTGCAGAAAGTTGCGAAGCGGATCGTCCAGGTCTTCGAGCTCAGGGGTCTGGGCGATGAGGGGACGAATGGTCTGCTCGATGAAGCGATTGGAGATCGTGATGGTTCGGGACCGCCAGTGTTTGGGTACGACGGTGACGTCGAGCCGCTGTTCCGCGTGATTGCCCAAGCCGTCGTCCGCCACGAGCGTCACCGGAGTCGAGGCCTGGCGGTCGTGAGGAAAGGCAAAGAGTGAGAACGCGGTGTAAGCTTGGTCGGGGTTGGGGTATCCCGGGAAAAAGGTCTCGCCGATTCGGACTCCGTATCGTCGAGCATCATCGGAGACGCGGTACACCACGGCCCCCGCTCCTCCTTGCGCAACGGGCAGGGGGGTTGACAACACTTCCAGCCGCGGGGGAGTGAATTTCACGGCGACGTCCTGTTCGATCCTCGCCCAATTCCCTTCGAAGAATCCTCGCCAGGAGTTATCCCGCGCCGTAATGACCAAGTTGACCTGTCCTCGACGTTTGGGGATGGTGTCGTCGCCAAAGGGGAGGAGGTTGAGGTCGAAGGTGTGATGGGCGCCGCCTCCAATGGACAGGGGCGATTGTGCGGAAAACTGCTCTTGCGCCAGGGGGTAACTCTCCAGGTTTTGGACAAGGCGGACGGTCACCTCCTGCAAACCCGTTCCCGCGTCCTCGACGTGGAGGATCAACGGGGTCGTGGGACCGGCCTGGGTGAAGGGCTCGACCAGCGTGATCTGAGGCGGAGTCGCGTCTCCCCATCGATACAAGGCCGTCAGGACCAGGTAGAAGGCCACGATTCCGAGCGCAATCGCATAGAACAGATTTTTTTTATTCGCGTATGACACGTGAAGGGGAATAACAAGATAAAATAATTCCGTCAACTAAGAATGAGCCGAGCGTGGCGGAGTTCCCGGTTTTTCTTCGATCGTCGGGAACGAGACAATCCGGCGCGTTTTTCCTGCCAGTCCTTTCATCATTTTTTGTCAGACGTGCATGCCGGGGTCATCTTTAAGGTTACCAAGGCGTTGAATCTCATGCCACCCGTGCCGTATCTTCCTGTATCTTCCCCGCATGTGTTCACGATTGCCTTGACAAGGTTCGAGTATACGTTTCTGGGGGTGTATCTAGCGCGTGAAGCGGTGGACTTGGCAGACGCGTTGGATGCAGGATCCGGGGGGCGATAAGCCCGTGGGCATTCGAGTCCCCTTCGGTATGACTTTTGGGGCCTAGGCAAGAGAATCCTGTGTTGGAGTGAAAAAATGGGGCGGGAGAAAGCTAAGAAAAGGCAAAAACGTGGGGAACGTTCCCATCTGACACCGTCCAATCAGATTTCCGCTGCAAGTGGTTTTCCACCGTTTTTCTCTCATTCGCCCGAGCCGCGTTTATGGCGTGGGTTTGTCCCCTGTTTGCTCATGGCGTTCCTGTTGCGCGTGTGGGTTGGGTTATCGGGTGAGTTCATGTTTCGCCCGGATGAGATTTTTCAATATGCCGAGCAGGCGCACCGTCTGGTGTTCGGCTACGGGATTGTGCCCTGGGAGTTCAGCGTGGGTTTGCGCACGTGGCTGTTGCCTGCAATTCCCGCGATTCCGATGTTTGTCGGCAAACTCCTCGGCTGGGGACACCCTGATTTTTACATTCCCGCGGTCAAGATCTGGAACGCTCTGCTGTCCCTCGTCATCCCGTCGGGCATGTATCTTTTCGGCAGGCGTATCATGAGCGAATCGGCCGCCCGGTTGGCGTTGTTCCTGGGGTGTTTCTGGCACGAATTCATCATTTTCTCCACCCACCCGGTAGCCGAACAGTATGCGACCGTTGTTTTCTTCTGCGCCTTGGTGCTTGCGTCACATGTTCCATCGACTTCCCGACTGGTTGTCCTGGGGGTGTTGCTTGGCTTCACGATGGCCTTGCGCCTTCCCTACTCTCCGCTGGTTGGCGTTGTCGGCGTGTTTTTGCTGTTTCCCTATTCGTTTGCCCGCTGGCGTTTGGTTGTCGTCGGCGGCGCGTGCGCCCTGGTTTTCTGGGGAGGGGTTGACTACCTGACGTGGGGTAGGTGGTGGCATTCTCCCCGCCTATTCGCGGAGATGTTCGTCTTTAACAACATTTTTGAAGATCTGAACTACCCTCCGTTTCATCAACTTTCACAACTCTCCTTCCTGGCGGAGAGGAGTTACGGCTTATACGCGGCGACACTGGTCGCCTTGTTCCATTGGCGACGACATTGGGTGTTGCTTGCCATGGCCGCGGCGGTCTTCATTGTTCACTTGACGACGATGAACCAGGAATACACGAACGTTTTTGTGGTGCTGCCGATTTTGTGGATGTTGATTGCCGACGTCACGCACGATGCAAGCCTTCGTTTCAGGGCGGCGACGACGTGGGGAGTTGGCGCGCTCTCCGTCGTGGTCACGCTGTCCGTTTTTTTCGCCGGAGTGCCGAATCCAAAGACGGCTACTTACCACTACCCATACGGGTTGACCCCGATCCAGGATGGAATATTCCGGTCGGAAATGATGTTGAAAATCGCCCGTGACCTTGCGTCTCTCCCCGCTAAGGAAGTACGCTCCGTTGTGTGGGTTCCCGTTCAATATTACCGGGATGGCGCGTATTACTATTCCCACCATCGCGTGCCCATGATGTTTCCGAACAGGAATCATGAACACAAGCAACTGTATGAGAGTCGGGCCGTCAATACCCTGGCGAGTCACGTTGTCGCGTCTTCGGATCAAACCCCACCAGGATTTTTTCGCGCGATCAACTACGGGCAGTATTCCCTGTTTGTCAATAAAACACCGGAGAAAGTTGACCCGCCGGCCAATCTTCCCACTGATTTTCAGGCAGCTTCAGACTTTTCGTTTCTGCAAAGAGGGATGCAGCACAAGGTTGATTTTCCGGAGCTGAAAGAGCGAGTGATGTTGTTCAAAGAGGCCGCAGACCATCCAGCCGGGACCCCGAACAAGTCCCCCTGATAAGGCGGATTGCTGAGGATGCCGACAGAGGATTTGCCATGCGTTGTCCTCCACGGATAAGTCCCCTGATAAGGGGGATTGAGGGGGTTGGTCGTTTGAAGGGCGGATTCCTGATTGCAGACGAATACTTCTCTCAGCGAATTAGTGAGCACTCACGATCCATCGCGACAGAAAAAACGTGATGGGAACGGACGCCGCAATTGCAAACAGTGGCGCGAGTTTTTCCGATACCCCCGCTTTCAGACAAATATGAAGAACGGAAATCCCCAGCACTAACTGGGCCGCGTACACCAGCGGGTACGAAATCATTTTCACCGCCGAATGTTCCGCCGTGAACGTGAATTTCAAATTCAGAGCATAGGAAATAAAAATGCCTGCCATAAAAGCGGTGACGTAAGACCAGTAGGGATTTATAAGAGAAAGCAACGCAACATATATCGCGTACGTGATAAGGGTGTTGGTCCCGCCGGCTATTAAAAAACGCAGAAATTGAGCTTTCATTATAAAGACTCGGCAACCTCAAGCAACGAACCGCAAACCTGAAAGGAGAAGCGTTTTTTCGGCGCGTTCTTTTCGGAACCTATAAAAAATATCCGGCCTATGCCGGAGTTTTTTCCGGTTTCAACGTCACTTTCCATATCCCCGACAATAATTGATTCCAGCAAACTTATTCCGTATTTTTTGCGTGCCTCAAAAATCATCCCCGGTGCCGGTTTCCTCCACTCGCGGAATTCAGCGTAATCAGGGTCACAAACAGGATGATAAGGACTGAAAAAAACATCAAGAACTTTTATTTTTTCAGCGCTCAGCATTGCCAGCATTCTGTCATTTACTGCCAGATATTCATCCATTGTGTAGTACCCCCGCGCTATGCCCCCCTGATTCGTTACAACAACAATTTCAAACCCCTTTTCAATCAAAATTTTGCAAGCGGAAGGTGCATCAGGCAGAAATTCAAATTCATCCGGGCAAGCCACGTGGCCGCTCGGGGGAACGCGGTTTATCACACCGTCACGATCCAAAAAAGCTGCTTTGCGGGAAAACATACTTCAAAAAAATTATAACATTGCTTCAATGTAATCAAATTGTATAATTCAGGTCATGAATGAAAAACACTCCGAGATGGAACGTCTCAAGAGCATTGCCGAGGGACCGGGTTATGATGACGGAAGCATCGATGGAAAAATACACTCCCGTATGTTTCATATTTTCAGCGAATGTATGCGAGACGGAGCCACACTTGAAATAGGTCCCGCGGAAGGGCTTGTGACCGGTCTGATAGCGGACAAAACACAAGACCTGACTGCGCTTGAGCCAACTGCTTCCATGGCTGACAATTTGGAGAAACGTTTCTCGAAGGTATCGGTTGAGCGTGAGTTGGTAGAACAATGGATGCCGAAAAGGCGATTTGACAATATCTTTATGATGTATGTTCTGGAACACGTCTTGGATGCAGCACACTCGCTTCAACGAGTCAGCCGTTGGCTTGCGGACGGCGGCAGATTGTTTGTTGCAGTTCCGAATGCAATGTCACTTCACAGGCAGGCAGGCGTGGAGATGGGAATACTGGAGAATACGAATTCGCCGAGTGAAAGAGATTTGATGCTAGGACACAGAAGGGTTTATACACTGACAACACTGATACAAGATATTGAATCCACCGGGTTGTCGATCGTCAAACAGGGAGGGGTTTTTATAAAAATCGCGTCAATCGCTCAAATAAAACAGTGGAACTGGAATGGGAAGTTGCTAGACGCTTTGTTAGCCCTCGGAGAGCGATATCCTCAGATTGCGTCTGACATCTACGCGGTGGCAGAAAAAAATTAGGGCATAGCCAAATCACGCCACACTCTTACAACAGTGGTTTCTGATACCTTGCTCACTTTCGGCTTGTCAATAATTCCCAAAGAAAGACCGATTAAATTGTAGGCGAAATCAATTCCCGCAAACCGTGACATTGAGCAACCCGCGCCTATTCTTGGATTGAGGTCCGTAATAACAGTTTTGCCTGCAATATTTGTCATGGTTTGAAAACAGAACACCAAGGGCATGTGAAACTGCGAACACAAACGCTTTGCCAAATTATCATGCGCCGGACAAAAATAAGCCCGCGTTTTGCTGCAAATACCGGATTTGACCTCAATCCTTTCACGCGTAACTGTCCAACAGTGGCCTTCCCAATTTAACACATCAACCGTTCTCTCAATCCCGCCACATTTGCTGACAAAAAACAACTCGTCTTCGTTCTGCAGAATGGGTGAAAGCGTGCAGTCAAATATTCCCTTTGAACCGCTACCTTGAAGGGGTTTTGCTATAATCTCCCCTTTTTTAAGACCGCTTTCTTGTGCCTGAACCGAAGTCTTAAAAAAATCCTCAACGCCAATCTCCGCTTCTTTCAACTTCACGCGCTGGAGAAACTTGTTTTTGAAAAGCGAAACCGATCTCGCGGGCACTGACAGGCAAAGCGGTTTTTCACCTTCGCGAAAGGGAAATTTCACACAGTCCTCGGGAAACACCGGAATATAGAATCCGACGTTGTGTTGCCTGAAAATGTTGACCATCGTGGAACGAAATCCGCGAGATCTGATCGGTGGAGTTTTGACAAACGTATCGGCGAGTTTCGACGCGGCCACGAGGTGCGGTGGATTCATGTCTCCCACAAGAAGATTTATGCGAGACTTTCTGAACCGTTTTGCTGTCTCCGCCAGAAAGTATCCGTTTGCTGTGCCGGCTGCGTTGATAAACAGGGTTTTCATTTATCGGCAAACCCATCCATGGGTTTTGAAATCCTCAAATCCACATAGCCGTTCAGTTCTTCCATTCTCCTATCTCCGACTCAACGATCAAGCCCGATGACTGGCGCGTATTTTCCAACGTTCTCCAGAGATATTCTCCGATCACTCCGAGCATAACCATTTGAACCCCTCCGATAACAAGAATGGTCAATATAAGAGACGTCCAACCTTCAATTGGCAATCCTTTCAACTTCGCTATGAAAGCGACAATGCCGTACAGAAAGCCCAAGAAAGCGGTGAAGAAGCCGAGACAGGTTATGATCCGCAACGGCACGACCGAATGAGCCGTGAGCGTGTCAAAAAGCAGGTTGAAATTCTTTACGAAAGTAAAATTGCTTTTACCGTGAACCCTGGGGCGCCTTTTGCCTGGAATATACGCCTGAGAAAACCCCAATTCGGCGATTGTGACAAGGATGTTGAAATTTTTCTCCCTGATTTTGCGCAATTCCTCAAGAACCACGGCGTCAACAAGCACCATATCCCCGCCGTTTGGGGGAATTGAGGAAAGCCCCATCAGGTTGCGCAAAACAAAGTAGTACAGACGCGCCATAAGACGCTTGAAAAAAGGGTCTCCCCTACGGTTTTCGCGCGTAAGCCATACCACCTTGTGAGCGCCTTTTTGTAGCTCCTCCACAAGCCGCGTGATGTATGCCGGCGGGTCCTGCCCGTCAGCGGGGAGTAGCACCGCGTAGTCACCGGACGCCTTCTGAAACCCGAAAAGGCAGAGAGCATGGGAGCCCTTGTTCTTTGCCATGCGAAGCCCTTTGATTCTGGAATCGGACTGTGAAAGACGTTTGATCACCTCCGGCGTTGAATCGGTGGAATGGTCGTCAATGATGATCCATTCCCAATCCATTTCCAGATTTTCAAGCACGGGAACAAGTTCGGCGTAAAGTTCGGGAAGGTTTTTTTCCTCGTTAAAAGCCGTAGAAATCAGGGATATTTTTTTCATCTTGCCGTGCTCCGGTCGTTGCCGTGAAGACGGGAAACCGTCTCCACAACCGCGTTGACCACTTTTTCAATCTGCTCCCCGGTGATGCCGGGAAACATCGGAAGGGAAATCTCGTTGTTGGCGATGTTTTCGGCGTTCGGAAAATCTCCTGCGTTGTATCCCAAATCCCGGTAACAGGGGTGCAGATGAACCGCGTTCGGATAGTGAATGGAGACGCCTATGTTCTGTTCGCGCATCATTGTGGCAACCGTGTCCCTGTTTTCCACCATGACCGCGAAAATATGCCACACACTGCGGGAGCCCTCTCTGCTTGCGGGAAGCTCAATGCCGGGAACACCGGAGAGTTTGTCACGATACATTCGGGCCGCCGAGATTCGCTGTTCCGTCCACTCGTCCAGGTGTCTCAACTTGACGCCCAGCGCGGCGCCCTGAAAAGCGTCCATTCTGTAGTTGAACCCTTTGACGACGTGCCACCCTTTTGCACCCTGTCCCCAATCGCGCAACGTCACGCACTTTTCGGCAATGTCCGGGTCATTGGTGGTCACCGCTCCGCCCTCTCCGAGCGCGCCGAGATTTTTGCCCGGATAGAAACTCCACGCGGCGGCTTTGCCCATGCTTCCACATCGGCGGCCTTTATACACCGCGCCGTGCGCCTGAGCCGCATCTTCAATCACCGCGATGCCATATTTTTCTGCAACGTTCGTGATAGCGTCCACGTCCGCGGGCTGTCCGTAAAGATGGACGGGCATAATCGCTTTTGTCTTCGGGGTGATGGCGTCTTCAACCGCTTCGGGATTCATCGTGCAAAAACGGTCAACGTCAACGCACACGGGCTTAGCTCCTATGTACGTCACCGCCATGGCGGTCGCGATAAAAGTCATGGCGGGCACGATCACCTCATCGCCCTCGCAAACCCCGGCGGCGAGAAGGGCAAGGTGAATGGCGCTCGTTCCGCTGTTGACGCACACGGCGTGCTGGGTGCCGACAAAGGCCGCGAATTGTTCCTCAAACGCCGCCACCTCGGGACCGAGCACGTAACAGCCGGAATCCACGACCCGCCCGAGCGCCTCTTTGATCTCGTCTTTGACGGGATGGTGCTGCGCTTCCAGGTCAAGAAAAGGCACTCCCTTCATCGCACGTGATTCAGAGGGCAATCCTCTCTCCGTTCCGTTGGATGGATCGATCCGCGGCTTCAAGAATACGGACGACCCGCGCTCCGTCTTCGGCGCCCGTCAGCGGCTTTTCGCTCCGGCACACGGCGTGGTAAAAGTCCGCGGTAAGGAGCGCAAGCGGTTCGGAAGAGTCAAGTCTCGGCACGTAGATGTCTCCCGCGCGGTATTCAACAAGAAGTTTGTTCATATCTTCCCTGCTTGCGGATTTCATATCCACTCCGCTGTCGTAAATTTTCAATTTTTCAACCGATTCGGTGTCATTGTATATCGCCATTTTACAATCTCCCGCCACGGTTGTATGCCGTATCTTTATCGGCGCAAGCCAACTCACGTGCACGTGGGCTATAAAAGAAGAATCGTAGTGCAACGTCAAATACACGGTGTCGATGGGTCTGTTCTCAATGTGGGAAACGCCCGAAGCGGAAACCGAAACCGGCCGTTCCCCACCGAGTTGAAACAGGATTGAAAGGTCGTGGACCGCCAAATCCCACAACACGTTCACGTCGGACTGCATGATGCCCAGGTTGATGCGGACGGAATCAAAGTAATACAGGTTGCCCAACTCGCCCTTGGATGAAAACTCCGCCAGTTTGCGAACCGCTCCGCAGTAGGCAAAAGGGTGGTCAACCATCACAACGAGTCCACGTTTGTCCGCTTCCCGGGCCATCATGTCGCACTGCGCCGAACTCATTGCCATGGGCTTTTCAACCAGAACGTGCTTGCCCGCCCTGAGAGCGCGCAGGGAAAGGTCGTAATGGGTCAACGCGGGGGTGGCGATGCACACGGCGTCTATTGAGCCGTCTTTGAGAATCTCGTCAAAGTCACCCGTCATCGAGGCGAGGGGATAGGCTTTTTGCGCTTTTTTCAACAGGTGCGGGTTGCACTCGCATACGGTTCTCAGGGAAACCCCTTCCAACGAGGAAAAATTGCGGGCGAGATTGGGGCCCCAATATCCGTATCCGACAACGGCGACGTTCATAGAAATTCCCTGACGCTTTCCCTCATCGAACTCAATCCCGTCAACGGCAATGCTCATTTCGACGGGGGTGTTCCCTTATTCCCTCCGGACGGCGTGATTCCCTCCGGACGGACTAGGTGAGGCGCTTTGCGGCTTCGACGTGGCGCTTTCGCCGGCCTTGACCTTGGAAGCGGCACGTGGAAATTGCAAGGAGAAGATCTGTCGCCTGCAACGAAGTGGGCAATGACTCGAAACGAGTTTTACAAAAAATGGCGAAAAGAGTGCAACCCGGACCTCCATTGACTTTGTCAGGCGTGGAGGCCCGGGTGATCTTAGCGATTTCCAACCTCTTGAATTTCATGCCCCGCTGTCGTATCTTGCCGACCTGAACGCCTCTTGTTGTCTCAGACGCCTTGAACCGCCACCACTGCGAATGCGCTGGCGGCCGCTCCCCGCTTCCGTCGTCTCAGGACGATAGCAAGACTTGAACAGCGCACCACTCAAGCGCCCTTCAGGGAGCCGACCATGACGTCCAGGAAGCAGGCGAGACGCCCGCGCCGCGACCAGCCAACTTCTTTGCCGCAGGAGCGCAGGCCGGCGCAGCCGGATGCCCTGAAGAGCGAGGGGACTTCCGTCCGGCCATCGGTGCAGGGACCCACGTCCGCGCCGCGGGATGTGCTGGGTATTCTCGGGCTTGCCCTGCTGGTGGCCGTCAGCTATTTCCCCGCGACGCAGGCGGGCTTTATCTGGGACGACCTTATTTTGACTTCGTCGAAGGCCGTGCAGAAGTGGTCCGGTCTCTGGCATCTCTGGTTCGATACGGAAAATACTTACCGGGGCGGTGATACCCGCGAAGGGCACTTTTGGCCGCTTCCCTATTCGACCTTCTGGTTGGAGCACAAGCTGTGGGGGTTCGCTCCGGTCGGCTATCACGTCGTCAACCTCTTGTTGCATTTTGCCAATACGTGGCTGGTGTGGCGGCTGCTGCGTCGCTTGGCCGTACCCGGAGCCTGGCTCATCGCCGCGGTATTCGCCGTTCATCCCGTCCACGTCGAAGCCGTTGCCTGGGTGATGGGACGCAAGGACCTGTTGTCGGCCTTGTTCTACCTTCTCGCCGCCTTGGTCTGGCTGCGTTTTGTCGATGCCCCGCGCGCGGGGCACTACGTCCTGGCGATGGCGTTGTTCGTGGCGGGCCTGCTGAGCAAGTCGGTTGCAGTGACCTTGCCCGTGGCCCTGCTGATTGGGCACTGGTGGCAACAAGGCCGCGTGACTTCCACCGACGTCTTGCGCCTGCTGCCGTTCTTCCTCGTGGGATTGGGCATCGGACTGACTGAAATCTCGTTTTACCAGCGCCGGCAGCCTCTGCTTTTCGACTACTCCGCCGTCGATCGATTGCTTATCTCGGCACGCGCCCTGTGGTTCTACGTGGGCAAACTGCTCTGGCCGGCCGACCTGGCCGTGCTCTATCCGCGCTGGGACATAGACCCGCTGGCGCCGCTGGGCTGGGGATACGTGGCCGCGGCGTTGACGGCGCTGGGGCTGCTGTGGCGTTTCCGGTCGCGGATGGGCCACGGGCCGCTGGCCGGCGTCGCGTTCTTTGCCGTGACGCTAGCGCCGATGCTGGGCTTTGTGGACAATATCTACATGACATTCTCCTTTGTGGCCGACCGCTATCAATACCTGGCCAGCCTCGGGTTGATCGTGGTTTTCGTCGGGTGTGCGGCGCATGGGGTGGACAAGCTGTCCGGCGCGTGGCGATACGGCGCGTTGACCGTGGCGGGTATGATCTTGGTCGTCCTGGGTACGCTGACCTGGCAACAGGCGAGCATCTACCGGGATGACGTCACGTTCTACACACACGTGATCGCGCTCAATCCGGTGGCGCATGATGCGCATCTCAATCTCGGCGCCGCGTTGTTGGCACAGGGACGCAAAGAGGAGGCCCTCGCCGCGGCGCTGACCGCGGTGGAGCAACGTCCGGATTCCGCGGATGCCTATGTCAACGTCGGTGAGGTGCTCGTCGGCCTCCGGCGGTTCGATGAGGCCGAACAGTACCTGCGCCGCGGCTACAAACTCGACCGGCGCCACCCCATGATCCTCCTGAGTCTGGCTAATGCACTGGACAAGCAGGAGCGTTACGAGGAAGCGCTCGAGGTCTACGACGCCGTTCTCGAACTTGGCCCTGAAGATATCAGGACCCACGTCGGCCGCGGCAGCGTCCTAATCCGCATAGGGCGCTACGCCGATGTCTTCGAGGCCCTGAAGCCGGTCGTTGCTCTGCAAGCTGAAAGTTTGCCCTCGGAACGCCGTCTGCACGCCCGACTGCATACCCAACTGAGCCTGGCGGCGCGAAAGTTGGGTCGGCTTGACGAAGCCGAGAAACATCACCGTCGCGCCTTGGATCTGGTGCCGGAAGGCCCCGGACCCATGCAGAGTTTGGCCGAATCGCTCAGGGAGCAAGGACTATACGAAGAAGCACTCGAATGGTACGGCCTCGTCGTCGAGTTGCACCCCTGGTTTGGCATGGCCTATGCCGGCATGGGCGATACGCTGTTCCACGCGCAGCGCTACGCCGAGGCGGCGGATCGCTTGGAGCGGGCCGTGCCCTTGCTTGCGGACTCGGACCCGTCAACGGCATCGGTGCTGCACGTTTTCCTGGCTCGTATCGAGCAGGATCAAGGCCGACTCGAAGCGGCTGAAAAGCAGTATGAGCAGGCCCTGGCTATGAACCCGCGCAACCCGGAAGCCCTCAGGCGTCTGATCTCGTTGCGTTACGAGCAACAGCGTCACAAGGAGACCCTCGATCTGTTTCGGACTCTCATCGACGTCGAGCCCGACAATACGGAAGTCCACGTCAACATGGGCGTCGTGCTTCACCAACTGGGTCGAACCGAGGAAGCGTTACGTAGCCTCGATCAGGCGTTGTCCCTGGAGCCGAACCTGAAAAAAGCACGAACGACTCGTGAGCAAGTGCTGCAGAGCCTTCACGAGAACGAACCATAAAGTGCAGGCATGCCCCATGCAGGCGTATTGCCCATGACCTACTCCCGTCAAAGCCCCAAAGCAGGGCCCGCGGGGTCTGTCCGGCTGTTTGGGGTCTGCCGGATGCACCTCATGGTTGGTCAGGCGTGGATGCCGGGGTGATCCTGTAGAGGCCGCCCCCGTGATCCACGACGTACAGTTCGCCTGCTTCATCTTCCCCGAAGGAAGAAATCCTTAACCCCGAGGCCAAAAGGTCGTGCGGGTGCCCGTCGATCAAGCCCATGATCCGGCCGCTGCAGTAGTCTCCGAACACGTAGGTGCCCTCTAAGAAAGCCACGCGTGTTCCCCGGTACACGTATCCGCCCGTGACGGAGCAATGGGGCGATTGATTCCGGTATTCCGCTACGGGGAGGGTCAGGCCGGTCGTGGCGCAGCCTTGAGAAGGCTGAAAACAGTGGGCCCCTTCCATGACGCGCCAGCCGTAGTTGCTCCCCGCTTCCACTACGTCGATTTCTTCCCAACGATTTTGCCCCACGTCCGCGGCCCACAATTGGCCGGTCTGCCCGTCGAAAGAGAATCTCCAGGGATTCCGGAAGCCGAGGGCAAAGATTTCCCTTCCGCTTCGTTGCCCGGCAAAGGGATTGTCAGGAGGAATGCCGTAGGGATCTCCTTGATCAACGTCGATGCGTAAAATTTTTCCCAGCAAGGTGTTCGGGCTTTGCCCTCGATTGCCCGGATCACCGCCTGCTCCGCCGTCTCCCGTGGCAATGTACAGATACCCGTCAGGCCCGAAGGCCACCATCCCGCCGTTATGATTCGAATAGGGTTGGGGAATCACCATCAGGGTTTTTTCGTTGTGGAGGGCACGGTCGGGGTCTTGTGAAACGTGAAATTCCGCTACGATCGTGGCCCCATCCGGTTTTCTTGTATAATTGACGAAGAACCGGCCGTTTTTCGCAAAGCCGGGGTGGAACGCCAATCCCAGCAGCCCCATTTCCCCGCCGAAGTTGACCCGGTCGGAAATGTCCAGAAAAGCCGAGGCTTGCAGGGTGCCGTTCCGAAGGATTCGGATCCTGCCCGGCTGTTCCACGATAAAGAGCCGTTGGCTGTGGTCGCCCGCATGTCCGATGAACACGGGTTGGATGAGTCCCTGCGTGAGGACGGGCGCGAGAGCGATTGGTTCGGCGGAAGGCCGAGGGACTTGAGATAACGCCCATGCCTGGTGCGCCGACAGTATGAAGAAGAAAACTCCAAGCGCGCCGAGGATTGCACACCGTTTGCCGTCCTTGTTATAACTGAGGCGTACTTTTACGGAGCAAACCATGATTCTCAAATTTGAAAATGATCCATTGGATTCCGAACATGCTGGTGGACACTATTATCACGTTTGTCAGGGACAGATCCAGGAGAAGGAATTGTCGATCCCTCCACCGGATCAACCATACGAATGCCCGGAATGCGGCATCGATCTTGAGACGGAAGATTTTTTTCTGGCCCAGCAACGCGGCTGGTCGTGATGGCGTCTGCGGTTAAGGGTGTGCATTGAGGAAGATGGAGGCCGTGGTCGAGACGAACATGATACGTGATCCGGTTCTGGAAAGAGGTGCCGTATGACCGGGAGCCATGGTCGCAAAACCGTGTCGGTGATGCGTGGGATCATGATGTTGTGTGATACCTGTTACCAGGACGTGCTCGAGGAAAAATTGGCCGACCACCGGAACTACGTGGAGGACTACGAGACGCTGTTCGACGTCTTGTGTCCGGGTTGTGAAGACATCAATCGTCCGTTGGTCGATGACATGTTAGGCAGTTCCGAGTAAAGCTTCCCTTCACCGGCTCTTTCTGGAAGAGTGAGGCTTGCGGCAAAGGAGAATCCGTGGGACGCATGAGTTCACGGTCTTTCTCTCGATGGAGAAGAAGCGTATGACGGCTCGGAATCGCTTGTCCCCCGCTTTCGCGGGGGGCACCCTAGCTCAGATGGCCCTCCTCCTGGGCGTTCTGGCATTGCCATCGGCCATTCTGGCCGAACCCATGAGCCCTCAAGTCTCCCAACCGGCTATACCTGAACTCCCGCGTGCTTCTGAGGATCCCATTGCCCTGCAGTATTTTCCACCCGACCCGGCCGGTGATCCTGGCCGTCCCAGCGAGCAAACGCCTTTCGGGGAATTGGACATAGATGACGAAGAAACAATTCCCGTCATGGAGGAAACGGTCGTCGAGGGCACGTTCGAAGATCCGTTTGCGACTGAAAGCGAACCGGTGCAGGATCCCTGGGAGCCGTTCAATTCAAGGACCTTTGCTCTCAACTACAATCTCGACCGCTATGCGCTGAAGCCGGTGACCAGGGTCTACTCCGGCGTCGTGCCGCCCGACGTTCAAGATTCTCTGGCCAATGCGTTTGATAATCTGGGGTTTGCCTCACGATTTCTCAACAGCATCTTCCAGGGGAAATTCGATCGGGCCGGCATAGAAATGCAACGGTTCCTTCTGAATTCGATCCTCGGCGTGGGGGGGCTCTTTGACGTGGCCAAGTACATGTTCGGCATTGAAGCCCCGCCGGCGGAGGATGCCGGTCAGACCCTTGCGACGTATGGGATTGGTTCCGGGCCCTACATGGTATTACCGTTGCTCCCTCCGATGACGGTTCGGGATGCGGTAGGAATTGCCGGCGATATTTTCATGAACCCCGTCAACTATTTTATGCCGTTTACCCCGAACCTGGGGCTCAATGCAGGAGACCGTTTGAATGATCGCGCCATGAACCTCGAGACGTTCGAGGGGCTTGAAGAGTCCACCATCGATCTGTACGGGGCCGTCCGGTCGGGTTATATGGATCGTCGGGCCAAAGACATTCAGGAGTAGCTTCTCGTTGTCATTGGCATGACACTAACCTTCTTTTGTCATTCCCGACGTTAGTAATCGGGAATCCAGTGTCTTTCTCTTCACAAACGAATGAAAATGCAAAGACCCTGGTTCCCCGATCAGGTCGGGGAGGACAGAAGGAACGGCGAGGATGACAATACGGAAGTACAATATGCATAGGATAACCGGACATGTTCGAAGAAGAAAAAACATTTACCTTTCGGTTTAATCTCGTTGCCGGGTTCCCGGAAGACTATGACGGTGACGACGATGAGTACGCCTGGCTGCACGATTGGGAGACCCGGATCAAACCTGATCTACTCAAGACCGTGATGGCTGCCTTGCGCGCCCATCCCTCATGGTCCGTGCACGTTCGCAATCGGGGAATGCCGGCCACGGATGAAGTGGAAATTGCTTTGAAAAAAACATTTTCAACGGATGGGCGATCTTTGCCGGAGTGAACGGGAGGTTTGAAGCGGACGTCATGCTCGGGTGCCTCAGGCGCGTGTTTAAAACATGGACGTTCTGCGGAGCGGTAGTGCTTCTCGCTGCCGGTTCCGTCCCGGCACAGAACCTCGTCTTTACCCCAGTCTTGTCGGCACCCGTCGGGGCTCATCCGGAAGGGCTCACGGTCGGCGATTTCGATGGGGACGGGCACCTGGATATTGCGACGGCGAACAGTGATTCGGACGACGTCTCGGTGTTGTTGGGTAATGGGAACGGCACGTTCCGGTCAAGCTATTCCTTCGGCGTGGGAACGAGCCCGATGTTTCTGACGACGGGGGATCTGAACCTGGATGGGAAAGCGGATTTAGCCGTGGCCGAGACCGGAGCCGACCGCGTCGTCGTCCTGTTCGGCAAGGGCAATGGGTTTTTCGACGATCCCGTGCCGTATCCCACGGGGCAAGGCCCGACGTTTCTCACGCTCGGTGACGTGGACAGGGATGACGATTTGGACATGGTCGTGGTCAACAGCGGGCGATTCGGACATTATCCTCCATTCAGCTGGTCGGTGTTGTTGAACAACGGGCAGGGCGAGTTCGCGTTGATCCAACACGTCGAAGAGCAGGACCGGCGTGGTTTGTTCCCGACCGGCGTCTCGCTGGCGGATCTCGACGAAGATGGGTTGCCCGACGTCACGTTGACGTGGAGCCAGCCGAGTTGGCGGACGCCGAATGGTTACGTGTCCGTGTTTCGGAACCAGGGACAGGGAACCTTTTCTTACTGGAAGAACATTCAAGCGGGGTTCACGCTGAGTGCCGTGACCCAAACGGATGTGGATGCCGATGGGAACCTCGATCTGATGGTCACCAGTTTGTTTACCGACAGCATCAAGATGCTCCTGCAGTTGAGCCCCGGCCAATATACCAAACCCGCCAACATGGAGGTGGGATTCAGCCCCGTGGCGTTGGGTTACAAGGATTTGGATGGTGACGGCCATCGTGACCTGATCTCCACCAATCGTGCCTCGGATAGCACCTCCATCCTCCTGGGACGGGGAGACGGGTCGTTCCGGCCCGCCGGGCACTATGCCGTAGGTAAGGTGCCCACCGCCATGGGGATCGAAGATTTTGACAACGACGGGTTGCCGGACATTGTGACGGCCAACAGTGGCTCCGATGACGTGTCGATTCTGTTGAGCGGGAAGGCGGTCATTCCTTCCATCAGCCTGAGTTCCGACGCCATCCGGTTTTCAGAGGACGTCGATACCCCGGCCAGACGGACGCGGCAGTTGACCGTCTCCAACGTGGGTCTCGGTTCTTTGAGTATCGACGATATCGTGTTGGAAGGGTCCCGAGCCTTTTCCATTGACCGGGAATCCTGTGCCGGGGCCACCCTGACCACGGGTAAATTCTGTGCGTTGCCTATTCATTTCACGGGTACGGCGCCCGGCATGCACCAGGCGTTGCTGCGTATTTTCGACAATGCGCCGGGCGGTCCAAGAATCGTGACCCTCAGCGGACAAGTCAAAGGCTGACGCGCCGCGCCGTTTCCGCTTCGATCTTGCGCTTCCGGAGAACGTTCATGAGGCTGTGTGCGCGATGAGTCCGGACGACCAACGATCCCCCCTCTCCATCGGCATTGACATCGGCGGCACCTTCACCGATTTCGTGGTGTATGACCACGTTGGCGTGAAGACCTTCAAGGTGCTCTCGACTCCCGCGGATTCCGCACAGGCGGTGCTGGAAGGGTTGAAGAGACTGTCTCCGGCTGCCGGCTATAGTGTCGTGCACGGTTCGACCGTGGCCACCAACGCGTTGCTCGAACGGAAAGGCGCGCGCATCGCGTTCGTCACGACGCAAGGGTTTCGGGACGTGTTGCAGATCGGCCGGCAGACCCGCCGGAACCTCTATGATTGGTTCAGCGGCGGAGTGCCGGCGCTCGTGCCTCCGGACCGGTGCCTGGAGGTTCGGGAACGGCTCGATCATTGCGGGCGCGTGTTGCAACCCCTGGCCCAACGATCGTTGTCGCCCCTCATCGAGACCCTGCGGGAACAACGGGTCGAGGCCGTGGCGCTCTCCTTGCTGTTTTCCTTTGTGAATCCCGATCATGAACGGCAAATCGGGCAACGCCTCCGGGAAGCGGGATTCTTTGTCTCCGCCTCGCATGAACTGATCCCGGAATTTCGGGAGTTTGAGCGAGCCTCCACCACGGTGGTCAATGCCTACGTCTCCCCGGTGCTCAACCGCTATCTGGAAACCCTCGAGCAATCGTTCGCAGGCGGCTCCTTCCACGTCATGCAATCGAACGGTGGGCGAATCCAAGCGGCACAGGTACGCCAGGAGGGAGTTCGTTCGATCTTGTCCGGACCCGCGGGCGGGGTGATCGGCGCCGAGTATCTTGCGCGCATGGCCGGGTTTTCGCAGCTCATTACATTTGATATGGGCGGCACGTCTACGGACGTGTCCGTGGTCAATGGGACGATTCATACGACGTCGGAAGCGGAAGTCGCCGGTATGCCCATTCGCGTGCCGGTGCTGGACATTCATACGGTGGGTGCCGGAGGCGGGTCCCTGGCGCGAGTCGATGCTGGGGGCGCCTTGCGCGTCGGACCGGAAAGTGCCGGAGCCGATCCGGGGCCTGCGTGCTACGGACGAGGCGGACGGACGGCGACGGTCACGGATGCCAATGCCTTCCTGGGACGGTTGCCTGACACGGGTCTGTTGGGCGGTGAATTGCCTTTGGATCCGGAGGCCACCCACGAAGCTCTGGCTGCGCTGTCACGAGAATTGGTGCCGTACGCTGCCGGCCCTCACGTTGGCCTGGAGGAGACGGCTCTGGGTATCCTCCAGGTGGTCAATGCCGAGATGGAGCGCGCGATTCGCGTGATATCGGTCGAGCGCGGGCATGATCCCAGGGATTACGTGCTGCTCTCGTTCGGCGGAGCCGGAGGAGTACATGCCTGCGAACTTGCGCGATCTCTCAACGTCGGGTGCGTCCTGATTCCCCTGGCGGCCTCGACGTTATCCGCCTTGGGCATGCTAACGGCAAACGTGTTCCTGGATTACGTCCAAACGGTGATGTATCCCGGTGAAACTCCGTTGGAAGAGTTGGAACGCCGGTTTGTTCCCATGGTGGAGCAGGCACAGGAAGACCTGGCGACCCAGAAGGTCCCTGTTCCCGCCCGGCACGTTCATTGTGAATTGGATCTCCGGTATCAAGGCCAATCCTTTGAATTGACCGTACCCTTTTCACCTGCCTTTCAAGCGGCCTTTCATGAACAACACGCCCAACGCTACGGGCATAAGGACGAGGCCGCGGGTCTGGAGATCGTCAATCTCCGGGTCCGCGCGATCGGCGACGTCGATCCCCCGCGGATCGAGACGCGGGCAACGGGGGCTGCCGATCCTTCCGGAGCCATGTGCCATGAACGTCGCCTCGTATTCGCCTCCGGGCCCCGAAGCGTGCCGTTCTATGACCGCAGCCGATTACACCCGGGGCATCACGTTCCCGGCCCCGCGGTCATTTTTCAGGACGATACCACCATTCTGTTGTCGGACACCGATCATGCGACTGTTGACGCCTGGCAAAACGTGCTGGTCACCATAGGAGAGGCTCGTGCAGAAAGCCGTTGAACGGGAAGTCTTTAAACATCTGTACGGTTCGGTGGCCGAGGAAATGGGGGTGCTTTTGCAACGCTCGGCGTTTTCCCCGAACATCAAGGAGCGCCGTGATTTTTCCTGCGCCGTGTTCGATGAAGCCGGACACCTGGTGGCGCAGGCCGCGCATATCCCGGTCCATCTCGGGGCCATGCCACTCTCCGTCGAAGCCTGCCGCCGGCACCTGAGCTTCGCGCCGGGCGACGTGGCGATCCTGAATGACCCGTTTCATGGTGGAACGCACCTGCCCGACATCACGGTTGTCTCACCGGTCTTCGTCGAGCACGGCAGGCTTCTGGGATTTGTCGCCAACCGCGCGCACCATGCCGACGTCGGGGGAATGTCACCGGGCTCCATGCCGTTGTCCCGTGAATTGTATCAGGAAGGGGTGATTATTCCGCCCGTGAAACTCGTGGACGCCGGAAGGACGAACCAGGCCCTGTGGGATTTCTTTCTGGCGAACGTGCGGACCCCACGTGAACGTGCCGGCGATTTGCAGGCCCAATTGGCGGCCAACCGGATAGGGGAGCAACGGCTCCGGGAATTGGCGTCACGCTACGGGGTGGAGCGCGTTCGGAGCAATATGTCCGAATTGTTGGCCTATAGTGAAAAACTGACCAGGCACGGTATCAGGCAGTTGCCGAACGGCACCTATCCATACGAGGACGTACTCGACGATGACGGCCTTGACGACAAACCGATCCCGATTGCCGTAGCCGTGACGATCCAGGATGAAGAGGTTGTGGTCGATTTCGAGGGGAGTGCGCCCCAGTGTGAAGGAAGCGTCAACGCAGTCTATGCGATTACGGTCTCGGCCACCGCGTACGTGTTTCGCTGTTTGCTGGGGCTGGACATTCCCGGCAACAGCGGGTGCATGGTGCCTATCCACGTCCGGGCGCCTGAAGGGTCGGTGGTCAATGCCCGGTTTCCCGCGGCGGTGGCTGCGGGCAACGTCGAGACGGCCCAGCGAATTGTGGACGTGCTGTTGGGGGCTTTGGCGCAGGCCTGCCCCGACCGGGTACCGGCCGCGAGCCAGGGCACCATGAATAATGTTACGATCGGGGGGTGGGACCGCGAAAAGCAACGGCCGTTTGCGTATTATGAAACGTTGGGCGGGGGCATGGGCGCCGGGGCGGCATGTTCGGGAGCCAGCGGCATACATTCCCATATGACGAATACGATGAATACGCCGGTCGAAGCCCTGGAGTATGCGTATCCGTTTCGGATAGCCCGGTACGTCCTGCGGGAAGGGACGGGCGGCGCGGGAATCCATGACGGGGGCAATGGGGTCACGCGCGAAATCGAATTCCTGCAGGACGCTCACGTGACGATCGTCTCCGATCGACGGGAATCGAGACCGTTCGGGTTGGCCGGGGGAGAGGCCGGACAATCCGGTCGGAATGTGTTGATTCGCAAGGGCCGGGAAAAGCGGCTCCCCGGGAAAACGACGCTGGCCGTGCGCAAGGGGGATCGTTTGCGGATTGAAACTCCAGGTGGTGGCGGCTATGGTGCGTTGAAGGAGAAGCAGGCGCGATAAGGCCAGGAGAGAGGCCGCCTGTCGCTTTCCCCGCCCTGATGAAGAACGTCGGAGACGCGTGTGTCGGTTTCAAATTGATATTTGTCTAACTGGACCTTATAATAATTTCCCTTCAACAGAGAAAAGGGAGGCATGGCAAAAGCGATGAAGGTGATTCTTCAAGAAAATATCGACAGTTTGGGGTACGTGGGCGACGTACTCGACGTGGCCGACGGGTATGCACGGAATTTCTTACTGCCCCGTCAAAAAGCCCTGGAGGCCAATCCTCGGAACGTGAAGGCCTTGGAGCATACCAAACGAGTGACGGCCCATAAGGCCAAGAAGGTTGAACAGGACATCCAGGGACTGGCGGCAACATTGTCCGAGGTCTCGCTCACCTTTCCGGTTCAGACCGGCAAGGATGATAAGCTGTTCGGGTCCATCACCACGAAGGATCTTGAAGCCGGGTTGTCGGCCGAAGGATTTGAGGTGGACCGCCGAAAAATTCAATTGGCGAATCCCCTGAAAGAGTTGGGCACGTTTACCGTCGGCATCAAGTTGCATCGAGACATCATCGCGAATGTGTCCGTGTCCCTTGTCAAACAGGATGGAGAGGCCCAAGTCGAGGCCCGAGTTGATGAAGCCGGGGACGCGACCGACGCCGCCGTTCCTTCGGCAGAGGCTCCGGAGTCGCAGGACGAGTGATGGGCTACGTCGTCGGGACCTTGAAAGCGGTCAAACAAGAGGATCCTGAGGTCTACGCGGCATTTCGCGCCGAAGAAAAACGACAGCGCGACAAGCTGGTGTTGATTGCTTCGGAAAATTATGCGAGCCCCGCCGTTCTGGCCGCGCAGGGGTCGCTAATGACCAACAAATATGCGGAAGGCTATCCACGGCGGCGCTATTACGGCGGTTGCCAATACGTGGATGCGGTTGAAGAGTTGGCCATTGCGCGGGCCAAGCAGTTGTTTGGTTGTGAGCACGTCAACGTCCAGCCGCACTCGGGTTCCACCGCCAATATGGCGGCCTACCTTGCGGTCTTGAAACCCGGCGATACCATCCTGGGCATGGCGCTCTCGCAGGGCGGCCATCTCACCCACGGCAGCAAGGTCAATTTTTCGGGGAAGCTGTTTCAGGCCTTCTCCTACGGGGTCGATCGAGAAACCGAGCTGATTGATTACGACGCGGTGCAGCAAAAGGCGGAAGAAGTTCGCCCGCGCATGATTGTCGTCGGGGCGAGCGCCTATTCGAAAGTGATAGATTTCCCCCGGTTTCAGGAGATTGCGAAATCCGTGGGGGCGTACCTGTTGGTCGACATCGCGCACATCTCGGGTTTGGTGGCGACGGGGTTGCACCCCAGCCCGGTTTCCCATGCCGATTTTGTCACCACCACCACCCACAAGACCCTGCGCGGGCCTCGCGCCGGCATGGTGATGTGTAAAGAAGAACACGCGAAAGCCGTGGATAAAATCATTTTTCCCGGGCTGCAAGGCGGGCCGCTCATGCACGTGATTGCGGCCAAGGCCGTGGCGTTCAAGGAAGCCTTAGCCCCGGGTTTTGCCGCCTATCAACAACGAATCCTGGACAATGCCAGGGCCTTGGCGGACGGGTTCACCGCGCGGGGCTATCACGTGGTGTCCGGTGGCACGGATACCCACCTGTTCCTGCTGAATCTCAATTCCAGAGGGGTGACGGGTAAAGAAGCCGAAGAGGCGCTCGATGCCTCGGGAATCATCGTCAATAAGAATGCCGTGCCGTATGACGAACGACCGCCGGCGGTGGCGAGTGGCATTCGAATCGGGACGCCCATCGCGTCGACGCGGGGGATGGGGGTGTCCGAGATGTCGCAAATTGTGGCGTGGATGGACGAGGTGTTGCACCATCCCACGGCCAAGCGAGTCCAGAGCCGGATTCGCAAGGAAGTCAAGGCGCTGTGCGCCCGTTTTCCGGTCTTTTCGGACTCGTAATCCGGTTCTTTCACTTCAAAGCCTGTCCTGAGCGTAGCGAAGGAACCAAGGTGGAATCCGTCAGTCTTTCTGGCGGTGAGACGGCCTCTCGTTCCCTTCGACTACGCTCAGGACAGGCTTTGGGAACGCGCGGAGGTGTTCCAGACCCGGCATGAAGTGTCCATTCTGCAATCAACTCGACGACAAAGTCATTGATTCTCGTACGGCCCGAGAAGGCGAAGTCATCCGCCGCCGGAGGGAATGTTTCGGATGTCGTCGCCGATATACGACTTATGAACGGATTGAAGAAAATCTTCCCACGATCGTCAAAAAAGACAACCGGCGGGAAACGTTCGACCGCACCAAAGTCATGGCTGGCCTGAAAAAAGCGTGTGAAAAGCGGCCGATCAGCAGCGCGGCGCTCGAAGCCTCGGTGGACCGGATTGAAAAACGCCTGCAGGATTTGGGCGAATCGGAGATCCTGGCCAGGGTGATCGGAGAGGAAGTCATGCGGGAACTTCATGCGTTGGACCAGGTCGCCTACGTGCGTTTCGCCTCGGTGTACCGCGAGTTTAAGGATATTGATCAATTTATGGAAACGATCAAGTCCCTTGCGCAGGATCGAGGAAACACCTGATGTGCAACGACGCCACGATGGTGCGTGCTCATGCCCTCCTCTAATAACCGTTCCGTTCAACGAGCCGGTTCCCCACGGGCGTCAGCCTCCCTTCCCAAACGGAAGCCCAAATCTGCGCCCAAACCGACGCGCCGCCGAGTGACCCCTGCCACACGTGTGGCGATTTTGGGGGGTGGACATGGTGGGCGGGCGTTGTTGGAGATTTTTGCGCAGGACCCGCTGGCCCGTATCGTTGGTTTGGGAGAAGCCAAAGCGCGAACACTCGGCACCAAGCTGGCCCGGCAGTTGGGGGTTCCGGTTACGCAGGATTATCGTGAAATTTTGAACATGAAGGAGGTGGACCTGATCATCGACGTGACCGGCAGTCCCGAAATCGAGCGGGCGCTGCAGAAAATTCGAAAGCCGAGCGTGGCGATCATCGGCGGCGCGAGCGCCAAGTTTATGTGGCAGTTGATTGATGCGCGGATTCGAGCCACGACGGAAATCGAAAAAACCCTGAGCCGGTACCAATCCTTGTTCCGGCGGTACGTGAAAGAGGAGGCCGAAAGCGCGGTCGATGAAGAGCGGACGCGCATCGCCTGTGAAATCCACGATGGGTTGGTGCAAACGCTGGTGGGCGTGAATTTTAAAATGGAACGGTGCGGGAATCTGATTCAGACGGAACCGACCAAGTGTTTTACCCTGCTGAGTGAGACCAAGCACCAGTTAAAACACGGCATTCAAGAAGCGCGACAAGTGGTGTTCAACTTGCGCCCCGGTCAATATGAGCAGTTGGACCTGCAGTCGGCGCTGACCAATTATCTCGATGCGTATAAAAAACAACATCGTGTCCAGGTCGCCTTCTCCCATACGGGGAGTGATGCACGCTTGCCGGCCAAGACGAAAGTCTTTGTGTTCCGAATCATTCAAGAAGCCCTGCAAAATTCGTCCAAGCATGCCAAGGCGTCGAAGGTCTTTGTGCAATTGAGCATTCAACCGCATCACCTCTCCGCCGTCATTCGCGATAATGGGAACGGGTTCGACGTGCAGGCCGTGTTTCAGAACCCCGACAAGTGGGATCACTTTGGATTGCGCGGGATGAAAGAGCGGGCCAAGTTGCTCAACGGCGAAGTCTCGTTGGAGTCCCGCAAAGGCGAGGGGACGACGGTCGCGGTCTCCATTCCGTTGACCAGAAAGGATAGCGCACGAAATGGCAAAAAAAATTAAGGTGTTGATTACGGATGATCATCGTGTCGTGCGCGAGGGGCTGTCCGCTATTCTCGAGACCAAAGAAGACATCCAAATTGTCGGAGAAGCCAAGGATGGCGGCGAATCCGTGGAAAAAGCCAGACAATTGCTGCCCGACGTGATCCTCATGGACGTGAGCATGCCGGGTATGACGGGCGTGGAAGCCACACGGATCATTAAACGGGAGATGCCGCATATCGGGATTATTGCCCTGACGATGTATGAGGATCATCAATATATTTTCGACCTGGTCCGGGCCGGGGCCACGGGCTATCTCCTCAAAGACTCGGATTCCACGGAAATCATCGCGGCTATTCATGCCATTTTCCGTGGTGAATCGCTGATCCATCCGTCGGTGGCGAGCAAGATTTTAACCGAATTTTCCTTGCTGGCCGAAGGTAAAGGCAAAAAGAAGTCTTTACTGGAACACGATCTCACGGAGCGCGAGATTACGGTCCTGCGCTTGGTGGCGGATGGGAAGACCAACAAGGAAATTGCCAACGTGTTGGATCTCAGCGAGAAAACCGTGAAAAATCACGTCCGCAACATCTTCCACAAACTCCACGTCTATGATCGCACGCAAGCCGCGATTTTAGCCATCCGAAAAGGCATCATCGAACTCGAACCGCACCCCGACCATCCTTTTGATAAATAGAACCCTCTCCCTTGGCGGGAGAGGGCAGGGTGAGGGGGACAGAATGTAGCGGCGCCATCTCATGGCGCCTTCTGTTGGTGATGTCCTGGTCCCGTAGGTCGTGTCAGCCGAAGGCGTAACCCGACAGTCTAACTGAACCCTTCAGGTAGCGCGCGACTCCACGATCAGCTCACGACCGAGCACCCGCAGGGCCTTATGAATGCGGGTTGTCGCGGTCCCATGGCGCGGATCAAGCATGCGGCGGATCACTTTGTCGTCAACCCCGAAACGCTGAGCCAGGGCCACGCGAGACAACCCGCTTTTGCGGAACGCGAGGACAAGCGCGGCTTTAGCCGCCATATCTGCGGGGACGGCAATTAGGTGCTCATCAGCATATCGGGGACTTGGCATCGGAATTTCCTCACCGTCGTCGATGCGCCCCGCGATCGCTTCTTCTAAGGTATCAGCGGCTGCAGCCTGTGCATCGGTTCTGTTGGAACCGGAAGTGAGACATTCAGGCAGGTCACGGAACGAAACAATGATCTCGCCCGTGCTATCCGGCTGAAACCGTGCAGGATAAATAAAACGCATACTTGTCTGTCGAGAATCAATGCGTAGCGTTAACAGACGCACGCAACCTCTGAAATTTTGTCGCCTCCCAAACCTGATAGCCTTCCGGTGCTCGCCAAAATTCCTGCCATGCGGAGTTGAGAAGACTGACGATCGGCGTCAGCACTCCCGGCTTTGTTGTGACCACACCAGTCCCTTCGATGCCTTCCTGTGCCGTCGAGACGATTTCAGAAAGCAAGTTTTCCGGGTAACACTGCTGATATTCAGGTGCTGGATCGTAGCCCATAACCTCGACAAAATCCCGCCAAGCTTTCTTGATCTGCCTCATTTCTGCATCGAAGCCAATCCTGCTTAACATCATCAGCACCGCACACATTCGTGCATCATCTGATGGATGCGTTGACTCGAATATCAGCGGCGTCTCATAGGGATCGCCGCCACGTTTGACGCAAAGGTGATAGTGAGACCAAGCAAACGCTGGCCCTGCTATCAGTACACCGAACAAATCGCAGAAAAACTCTTGCATCCAGAATTTGTCCCAACATGTGCGCCATAGCTGGAGTTGATAGAGCATACCTTCCGGTTTGTGCACACGTTGCGCGGCCACGGTTTTATAGTGGAAATGTCTCACGATCTTGAACCGGCTTCGCTTGTAAGCGGCATGATACGATTCAAGCGCCGGCAAATCGACATTCTGCTTCTGATGAAATAGGTGACAAAGTTCGTGATAAATGTCAGACAAATGAAGGAGAAATCGACTCTCAATTAAGGGTACACATAGCAAATTAAATTCGACATAGGTATGAAAATAGTCCTGAGACATATGGCTGATAGTCGGAGAGAGTAAAGGATAGACGATTTCTCTACAGACACCCGTAACAAGCCGGTTGAGAAAATGATCATCTGGGTTCGTTCTGCTAAGGGCAAATACGCCAATGCTTTCAACAGCGTTGAGTTGTCTCACTACACGTTTGAATTCTCTGACACGCCGAGGTGTCTGTAACGCAGTGTCGACAACAGTCTCCTCGACCAAGCGTCGAAGAATAGCCTGCGTTTCGTCGAGTTGCGTCAAGCAAATTTGTCGCAAGCCATCATATTCACGTGGATACGGTCCCTGTACAATTTGGCGCAACTGCCGTGCCCGCTCCAGTGATTGGCCAATCGACCCAATCAAATACTTCTCTACCATCAACGCCCCCGAAGTCGGCGGGCTATATCTGCCCGTTCCTGTTCCAATCCTTGGGCGAGTTTTTCAAGCTGTTTTAGGTACGACTGATCGACATCACCGTGCTGAAGCCGTTCGCCGAGTTGTTGCAAGTTTGCTAAAGGTTCGCCCGTACTTGCCCTCAGCAAACTGTCCAGAGTTAATGCCTCGATCGACTGAGATTCTAAGCCTTGATCGCTCGCATCAACGAGGAGTTGCGCCAACTTCTTCTGATCCGGATCAGCTGGATCGGCCTGTCCCCGTCCCAGCCGTTCAATTACTCTGTCTAGCAGGGCACCGTATGACTCGACATCAGCGTAAACGCCTGTAAGTAAACTCAAATCGCTCATATTATGCCCTCCTGCTGTTTGTCGTTGGTTTCAAAATCAATCGCGTTTTGATCGTATTCAGCCGCTTCGTCGAATAAGCTACGGTCGCAAAGCTTGATTGAAATCGGCAGACGCATCGCGCCTTCTGGCCTAGTCCAAGTCAAACAGCTAAGTAAAAAAACATCTGATAAACATTGTTCTATCGGCATAGCGCCAGAGGCCCGTCGGATATGTAGGGGGTTGGCCGTACCTGGAATTTGAAAGGGACGCCCTGTGGTACTGACGTAGCCCTCGTCTGAAGCGGTTTGTATCCATGTGCCGCCCATTGGATTTTCAACATAGAGCCCTTGTCCGCTTCTGGACGGCTTCACATCGAACAACCGCAGAGGTGCTGGCGCGGACTTGGATACCTCAACGACGGTGAGTTGCCAAGCCTCATCGAGATGACCATCTTCCGCAAGACTTTCACACGCCTCCTTGAGCCCTTCAATTTCCGAAGGCCAAGTGCGTCCGTCGCGATGGATGACGACCTGCTTCGGTTGTTGTTTAAGATAGGGCTTTTCTTTCCGGACGAGATCGCTCACGAACTGTGCAACTTGGTTTTTGAGCAATTGCTCCTTTTGCCGCGACGGACTCGTGGAGAATCTGACGATCTTTCCGCCATCGGCAATCAGGGTGAAAGCGGCAGTGTTATTCTTCACGTCGATCCCGATCACCACATCAGCATATAGGGGTGTATCGAGGATAAACGGCCATTTCCCATTGGTGAGAAGTATTTTGTTAAGAGCGACATTACGCAGATAGCCAGAGAAACGTTTATGTCCACCATCCTTTATGACGTAACGTGTCTGGCCTTCACAGGTCACACTGGTGTAAGTTTTCTTTGACATCTCCGTATGGATTACGGCTGCATTGAGGCCAAACAGACGAGGAAACTCCTTCACCGTCCACGCAGCCAATTGATCTGATGACCTTGGGCGACGAGCATAGCGGTGTACCATCACGAGCGCGTAGCTTGGCTTAACGTTGGCGGCCTCTAAGGCCTTTTTAATTGCACGGGCCTGACCGACAAAATCCCGGTGGCCATTGAGGTCATCATAGGCAATAATTTCAGGATCGTAGGTCCCACCTTTGGGATAGAGTTCAGCAACCTGCTCCTTGAGGTCCTTGAGAAACTGCGAGCTATAGCTATTCTCGACACTCTTGGGCAGCACAAGATATTGTCGATCAAGGAGACTCTGTTCAAAGAAACCTGCGTCTTTATCTTTCAAGAGCGTCAGCCTGCTTCGTCCATAATTTTTAAGAGCGGAGCCTACGTCGCCCTCACTTCCGTCGAGCGAAAGCGTCTTATCGTTGCCAAACCGCAAAGCGGGCACTCGGAACGGCTCTATCCTTCTGTATCTCGCCTGTTTTGAAACCGAAAGCGTGACGTTTCCAACTGACACCTGCCTCAGAAACATTCTGACAAGTCGATTGATCTGCTCATATCGATCTTGGGGACCGATAACGGTCTCGGGTTGATACTTTGCGCCGTCTTGGCCATGAGTGTCTTCGATTAGATGGCACAGTGCTGCTGGCGCTGAACGTTGTTTCGGTCCGTTCGTCCGATAGTAAATGGCAGCACCGTCAGGCGAGAGGTTCGCGATTGAATCGGGCACGGGTTTCCGAGATGCTCTGTGTAGATAATCGATCAAACTAACTGCTTCTCCCTCAAGTTCTATCGAAGGTGTGCCGATGTTCAAGTCGGCGAGCCCGTCGAGAGTGACCTCGAACCAGTTGTGCCCCATTTTATAGACACACGACCGACCTTTAAGTGCGTTAATGTATTCGCGTGTGGGGGATGCCGGCAGCGATGACCTTGAGACAAGTTTCCGGCGTAGATCGACGATGAGCCCGAAACCACCTTCTGGGTGTAGCGCGACTCGCATGGCGAAGCCTTCATAGAGGTCGATTGCACCAAGCTGTTTCGCCGGTTTCTTAAAAAAGAACGGCTGCCCTGCTCCTGGCTGCCAGAGGCGAGAATCTTTCCAGAGTGCACCCTGAAAGATGAACTGAAGGAAGCGTAGTCGAACGGGATTGAATTCTGGATGGGCCTCTGTGAAATCGAGACTAATCACATCTCCGGTGTCTTTCAATACGGCAACAACCCCTACAAGCATAACGTGATCTGGCGGTTCTCTTGACTCGATGGGGACGACCAAGAAGGTTTCGCCTTTCTTGTCGTAGGTCGTAACCGGCGCTTTCATCTGAAAGCTCAACCGCCGAACGAGTCGTTCCAAATTGCTATAATAAGCTGGATCATCTCGGCGCAGGCCGGTGATCTGGTGCAGCCTGTATGTTGTACTTAGTGCGTCTAGGCCGTCAATGCGAAAGCAATTCGTTTCAATAGACATGTGACTTCTCCCAGCAAATGGCGCGGAATGCACAGCGTTGACACGCTTCCTCGTAAACGGCGGTCCGAAAATCTTCGACATTCAAATCAGCGTATTTTCTGCCTTCAGTCAGACAGGCAATCTCGTAGGCAGAGCTGATCATATATTCTTCTGCCTCTATCATTTGTTCTTTCTCAAGCGAGTGCTTCCGCACGACGTTGGTCAGCAGTTGGACTTCATAGAGTGTTATCTCTTGAGGCTGCGTTTCAAAGCCTCTTGGAAAATCCGCATGCGGCTTGCAGCGGCTGAGTGCAATTGCGTAAATCGCCAATTGCAACCAAGCATCATTCATGCCGAATGCATGAACCTTCCAGTCAATGATCGCCGGAGGAGCATCATCCCGAAACGCAATCACGTCTGGATAGGCGAGTACCGTCACGTCATCCATTAGCGTGAACTGAAGAGCACGCTGTGCGACGATGTAATCTGATGACTTCAGGATGCGTTTAATATCTTCCAATGAGAACAGGTTGACTAGAGCGGTTTCGACCTCACACCACGCTTGTTCGATTTCCTGTTCTGGAAGTTCGCCCTCATATTCCATGGCATGAAAGACCGCGAAATCATCTCCCTCCTTAGATACTTGCAATGTCAAATCAGTGATTGGATGACGCTTGGCATAGGCAAGCTGCCGATTGAACAAGTCCCGCGCGCGCGTCTTTGCTGCTGCCAATGTGATAAAGAAGCCACGATTGAGGTTTGGAATGATCGTCTCTGATATCACGTCATCTACGATCTTGCCGCGCCAGGCGCTTATACTTTGGAGCTTACTAAGCAAGTAGGCCCGCTTCTGGAACGGATCCTTAGCCCTAGCGTTTGCAGCTCTGTTCTTGAAAAACCATTGCCGCTGACACTGACGAAACGAGCGGCTGGCTGAATAAGACCACCGCATTAGCGTCTCCGCTTTCGTGACCTGATGAATTGCAAATATTCGACAAGCGCCTCCTCTTCTTCCTCAGAAACTATACCAACCCGAGCTGCAAAGGTGTCGATAGGGGATCGAGATTCGGCAGATTGAGTCTCCGGGACCGGATAACCAGCGAGTTCCATCAAAAGCTCATAAGGTATATGGTATATCTCCGACAGCTTGTATAAATTCTGTGGCGCCGGAGTTTTTATTTTCCCATGCTCTAATTGACTCAAATAGGCGTTTGATATTCCTGTTTCTTCTTCAACGGCGCGTAGCGTCAATCCCAGTTTGTTTCGCGCTGAGGCCAGAAAGATACCAAGATCATATTTGATATTCGACATAATGCTAATTGTATTTAACAATGCTAAATTTGTCAAGCACTGCTCTTGAAGATGACCGAAGGGTAGGCCTTGTGCGGCCTCCAGGCGCCCTACCACGAATATCGGCCTTTGGTGGCCGTGACTACTCTTCAAGGGGGTATGAAGAAAGCCCGTCATGAGATGACGCATGTATGAAGCAGAGGGAGAAGCGACGGGATGCGATCCCGCCGCTCCAATAGTTGGAAGCTGTTCACCATGAGCTATACTTCATGGATTGAACGTAGCCCCAAAAAAGGAGAAACAAAGCTATGGCCAACGAGAAAATTCTGATTCTTGAAGCTCCCTGGTCTACCAAGATCGAAGAAACTCAGGCAACACGTGACATATATGCCTCAGCTGAAACGTTGCTTCGTATTGAGACTCGACCTATTCGGATAATCCAGCGCCCTTTGGTATCTACTACCTATCTGGAGGACATTGAAAAATTTGTCGATCTCGGATGTAACCGGAAGGGTCTCAATGTCATAATCCTTAGTGCTCATGGTTCCCACACACTTCTCAACGAGAACAAAAACCGACGAGAACTCGATGCGTTTGACGGAAGTATCAACATTAGTAAGGATATCCGACGTCTAAAGGAAAAACTTGGACGCACCATTATTGTTCTGGATGCATGTGAAATTGGGAGAAATATAGAATCGTTTCGTAGAGCATCTGGTTCATTGGCCACGATAGGATTTACAAAAGGCGCTGAATGGGTTGATTCATCGGTCTTCATTCTCGCCTTACTACTCCACTTTCAGCAAAATGATGTATTCCAAGAGGATGTATTCTCTCGAAGACGTGCCCGGAGAAGTACGCGAGAAACTGAGTCCAAGGCAAAAAAGACAATCAGAAAAATGTTGGAAAGTACGTATGAGTCCTTCAAAAAACCTTTGGGCATCAAATACTCTTTTCGGTGAGTCCTGGAAAGCGCCATGAGATGGCGCCGCGACAAAGACCGAATGCATTTTCAAAGACCCTGGATTCCCGATGAAAGCTGTCGAGAATAACGGCGGGAGACGGTATGGTCGCTTGCGACGCCGTTCCGGTTAGTGCTACCATTCTTCACAGCAAAAGGAGCGCGTGGTATGGCCAATGTAACCTTATTAATCTCTTCGTCCTGTTCAGCCTGTCCTTCAGCCAAGAGCCTGTGGAAGCAACTGCGGGTGAAGCACAGTTTCAGTTACCGGGAAATTGATATCACTACCCCCGATGGTCAGGAACTGGCTGACCGTCACGCGGTGCGAGCCGTTCCTGCCACGATTATCAATGGGCGACTCACCTTCGTCGGCGTACCCTCACGGCAAAGCGCGGAAAAAGCGTTGAGTCAACGTCGGGGTTAACCTTTGTCATAGGTCCTCCCAATGAGCACCTCCCTTCCATTTGGGATGGATGAAGATGATCTGGATCTTGAGCTTCCGGTCCTGCCGCCGCAGCAATCTGCTGCCCCGCCAGACTGTCCGTTCTGTGGAGAGCCCATGACCTTCATCGATGCGGAATGGGGCTGCGCGGATTGTAACGGGGAACTGATCGGTCCGGAAACAGGGTAGGGCGGGCGAAGGTTCATGCCCCCTTCCCGTGACGCGTATCCCTGCGCGTCGGTTCTTTTCGCCAGCCAGCCATGCTTCACGTCGTTACGGGTCTCTTTCATCCGGATTTGGAACAAGCCTTAGCCTCAGACCTTCGCTCGTTCACCACCCCGCCCTCGCCGCCATGCCTGGTCCTTGTTCCTTCTGAAAGTTTACGCACGCACCTCAAGTGGACGTTCTGTATTGGGCAGGGCCTACCGCTTTTCAACGTTCATCTCTTGACGTTCCACCAGTTGGCGTTGCGGGTGCTCGAAGAACAGAGCCGTCAGGTGGCGTACCAACTTCGAGGCGAGCCCTTTTTTCGGGAATGGGTGCATCAGCGGTTGCGCAAGGGAGAAGCGGATCTTGCCGGGCTCAACGAACTCGTCTCGATGCCCGGCGGCTGGGCGGCGCTCTGGGCCACGCTTAAGGATCTCAAGGACGCGAGAGTGGATGCCGATCCGGTGTTGGAGGCGTTCAGCCAAAGCCCGTTCTCCACGGACCGCAGGCTGCACGCGGTCATCCACTTGTACCGGGCCTGGTGTGACGACCAGAGCCGTCATTCGTTGTATGACCATGACGACGTCACGGTGCTGGCGCTTGACCTGGTATCCGCTTCATCGTGGCTTCGGCAGCAGGCCCATATCTTTTACTATGGATTTTATGATCTGACCCAAGGGCAACTCGATCTCTTTCGAACGGTCGTCAGGCAGTACCCCGCCACGCTGTATTTCCCGTTACTCGATCAACATCCGGCCTTTCGTTTCGCCCAGCAGTTCTTCGATCAACACGTCCGCGGGCTCGCGTCAGGACAGGTCGAACACAAGGCCGGGACCGAATCGCCGTTTCGAGCCTTGTTCGATCCCTCCCGGTCGTTCCGGTCTCCAAAGTCCGACGTGCCCGGCGAGCCGACGGCAGATGATCTCGACGCGAGCGTTCCCGGCGTTTGGCGAAACGGGAATCGAAGCGCAGGAGCAACCGGGACGCAAAGGTTCTGCCGTCTTGTGACGGTCTCCGGCGCGAACGACGAGATTGAAGTGGTGGCTAAAGAGATCCTGGCCCTGGTACACGAACGGCGGGTTCCGTTTCATGACATCGGAGTGGTCGGGCGGACGTTGGGCGGATATGAAAACGTGCTGCCTCGTGTGTTTTCGGCGCATGGCATTCCCTTGCAGGCGACTTTGCGCCGGCCCTTGAGCCAGTATCCGTTTTCCCAAGCCGTGCTGCGCCTCCTCGCGTTTCGTCTTTCCGATCCTGACCGGAATGCCATCTTTGACGTATTGCATTCTCCGTTCGTGAATTGGCAGACCGTCTGTCCCGACCTCACGACCCCGCGTCCCGGCGTGTGGGAGCAGGTGAGCCGGCAGGTTGGGCTCGAACAGGGCTTGCGGGACCGGGAGAGGCTGGTACGGTTTTTTGAAACCGGGGTGTCGATGCCGCACAAGCGAAGACAGGGTGAGGCCATGATTGCCGGTGAAGAAGTCCGGAATCTCTGGCACGTGCTGGATCGATTGAACCGGCTTCTTGAAGCCTTCCCGGAAGAGGCGGGGTGGGAGATCTTCACGGACCGAGCTGTGGCTCTCATGGATGACGTACTGATAAGCCCGTCATCAGATCAGGACGCGCGCGTACCCCGGGAAGAGCAGGGCCTGGAGGGGACGGTGAAGTTCTCGCACGTGTATCGGGCGGTGCAGGACTGTTTGGCGGAGATCCGGGCCCTGACGGAGGTCAGCGGGCCAGTTCAGTATGCGGAGTTTCTCGCAACGCTCAAGCGGTTCATGGACGAACGGTTCGTGTGGAGTCCTACTCAACCGGAGAACGCGGTGCGGGTCGTGGATGCCATGGAGGCCAGAGGCTTGTCCTTTCGCTTCCTGTTCGTGATCGGGCTCACGGATCACACCTTTCCCCGGCACATTCGAGAGGACGGGTTTCTCCGGGATGCGGCGCGCCGGTTTTTGGACGTGAACCTGGGGTTCAAAATCCAGGAAAAGACCAGGGGGTATGATGAGGAAAAGTTACTGTTCTACCTGTTGATGCACGCGGCACGGGAAGGGGTCATGCTGGTGGCGCAACGGTCGGACGAGGAGGGCCGGACGACCATCCCGTCCTGGTATCTTCAGGAAGTGGAACGCTGCATGCCGGGGCTGGCTTCCATGGAGGTGCCCCGGTCCCTTCTTCACAAACCCCAGGCGGCTCCATATGCCGATGAGGCACGATGGACCCCGCGTGAGCGGCTCATCCGACACGTCCTGCATCGTCATAAGCCGGCCCGGGCAACCGCGTGGGAGCCGGGGTGGTGGCAGGTGGTGGAAAAAGGGCTTGCGGCACTCCGCGTTCAGGAGAGTGAACAGCCGCAACTGAACGCCTATGACGGCATAACAGGGCCTCTGCCCGAGTATGGGAAGTTTCTGGCCGTTCATGGTCTGTCGCCGACCAACCTCCAACGCTATGCAACCTGTCCCTTTCAATATTTCGTACAGGACGTCCTGGGCATCCGGGTGTCGAGGACCACGCCCCCGAGTCAGGGTGTGAGCGCGTTGGAGGTGGGTACGCTGCTTCACGGGATTTTAAAAGAATGGTACAGCCGGTTAGCGCAAAACGGGTGGTTCGCGCAGGCGGCCCCGGCCGATTTCAAGCCCCTTGACGTCCTGAAGCAGGTTGCGGAGTCCGTGTTCCGGGAGTTTGAACAACAGCACGCGGTTGGGCCAGCGCTGTTGTGGGAGATGCGGCAGGAACAGATCATGGATATTCTCGAACGGATCCTTGAGCAGGATAGGCGGGAACTGGGTGACGAATGGCTCCCGGTCCTGTTTGAAGTCTCCCTGAAAGGTGAGATGCCGGTGAAAGGATCCAAGGGGACGACGTTGCTCCCCATTGCTGGTCAACTCGATCGGGTGGATTGGTCGCCTTCCCGGCGCCGGTATCGAATCATCGATTATAAATTTACCGGGAGCCGCGTCATGACGGACCAGGAGTTGGCCAGGTCGGTCGTGCGGGGAACTCGCCTGCAACCGCTGCTCTATATGGAATTGGCCGGGCAAGGGATTCCGCCGCTGTTGGAACACCCGCCGGGACAGGACGGGACCGTCACTTGCGACGGCGTGTGGTTTTACGTCGTGGCCCCACGTGAACTTCCGGAAGAACAAGGGTTTGCGCCCGTGGCCTTTTCATCAGGCACGCGGGCCGGCGTTACCCCTCAACTGGAGACGATGATGACGACGCTTGTCGAAGGGATTCAGCAAGGGAAATTTTTCATCGTTCCGGGCCGACATTGCGAGTGGTGCGACGTGCGGCCGGTGTGCCACCTCACCCATCCGGCAAGCGCCCGGCGTGCGCGGGAGGATTATAAGCAGACCCACGCGCATCGAGACATGCGGCGACAGCAGCCCCCGAAGCCGCCTGCGAAGCGTGTCGCAAAGGACGATGACTCGTGAAGGCGGCAAGGTCGTGAAAGAGAATCTTCCGGATAGCCACGCGCGTCATGGCGCCACCACGGCGTCAGGGATCAACGTCGTGGTGACGGCGGGAGCGGGCACGGGCAAGACCTCGCTGCTCATCGATCGTATTCTCCACCTGCTGACCCGGCGTGACCAACCACTGTCATTGACGCAAATCGTCGCGGTCACCTTTACCAACAAGGCGGCCAGTGAATTGAAGCTGCGGATGCGGCAGCGTTTGCGGCTCATGAAGGAACTTGCCGCGGGCGTCCATGCCGGGGATCAATCCCACGGTTACGAGATCCAGTCGATCCGGACGCTTCAGGAATTCTCGGGTCTCGCCGACGAGGAGTTGGCGGCGGTCAGCGACGCGGCGATGCGTGAGGTGGAACGGGCGCACATTGAAACCATTCACAGTTTTGCCGGCCATCTCTTGCGGCTCTATCCCGTGGAAGCCGGTGTCGATCCTTCGTTTCAGGAAGACGACGGCACGCGATTTCACGAGCATTTCAATCGCGAGTGGGACCAGTGGGTGCAGCACGAATTGGATGTGGGCGGGCGCCGGCATGACGTCTGGCGGCAAATGCTGGCGCACTACAGCCTGGATGACGTGAAACAACTCGCGCGAGCGCTGACGGATGAATTGATCCCATTGCCCGGAGTCCTCACCCCGCAACCGGAGATCACGTCGCACCTCCGATCGTGGCTGGCGACGTTACGCGATCGGGGTTGCCGGTTGCAGGAAACGTATCAGGGCACGCTGAAGATCAATCGTCTGCTCGATCAGGCCGTAGAGTTGTTGGCAGGCTTGGCGACGGAACAAACGACGCGACTTGAAGATGCGGATGAGAACTCCGCCGCCACGGTGCTTCAACAAACGATTCCCTCGAAGAAACCGAAGGACTGGACCGACGAGGACTATGAAGAAGCCAGGAATCTGATCAAGGTAGCCCAGGCAATTGAACAGTCGAGTTCGGGCTCGTTATGGGACACCGTGCAATTTCTGTCCCCGTTCGTCGCCCGGTGCCGGACTTCGTTCGTGGAGAAGGGGCTGGTGTCGTTTAACGGATTACTCGCGCGGGCACGGGCCCTGCTTCGAGACCATCCGCACGTGCGCGCCGAATTGAAGGACCAGTATCAAGCGATCATCGTCGATGAATTTCAGGACACCGATCCGGTCCAATACGAGTTGATCCTGTTTTTAGCCGAGGCCAAGGGCGCCGAAGCCCGGGAATGGCATCACGTGCAACCGGCGCCGGGGAAATTGTTTATCGTGGGCGATCCCAAGCAATCCATTTATGCGTTTCGACGTGCGGATATCGAAGCCTACGATACCGTTGTCCGGAACCATATCCTGGCGGCCCGGGGGAAACGGTATTCCTTGCAAGGAAACTTTCGGGCCCATGACCAGGTACTGGATCCGGTGAACCGCTGTTGCGCCAATTTGTTTCCGTCCGCTTCCGTCGAAGGGGTGCAACCTCACTACGAACCACTCATTCCCGTGCCGGCGGACTCGCGTCCCTTGCCCCACGAACGGGTGCAGTTTCGCGTCGTCGCCCTTGCGCAGGAGGACGCGGATGCGGAAACGGCCAGTCGCGCGGAGGCGGACGCCTTGGCGCGTTGGTTACGAGAGGAAGTTCTGGAGAAAGAATCTCTGCTCCTGGGTGGTCGCGCAATGCCGATCCAGCCGCGCCACATTGCGGTCCTGTTTCGAACGCTTACCCACCTGCGAATCTCCCTCGAAGCCTTTCGGCGGCACCACCTGCCGTGCCTCGCCGAAGGAGAAAAACACTTTTATGAACGTCAGGAAGTGATCGATTGCACCCACGTGTTGCGCGTCCTGATGGATCCCCGTGATGAACTTGGCGCGGTGGGGGTATTGCGATCTTCGTATGGCGGCTGTTCCGACCTCGAGATCGAATCGATCGTGCAACGAGGATTCCCGGATGATTGGGCGCACGAGTCGTCCCTTAAGCATCTCCCGCCGATTTTTTCGATCCTGCGTTCGTTGCGAACGGAGATACAATCGTTTCCGGTTCCTGAGGCCATCCGGCACGTGTTCCAAACACTGCCCCTGGCGGAATTGGCAGCGGCCTCCCTCGACGGCGAACATGCCCTGGCAAACGTGCTCAAACTCCGGGACATCATGCTTGACCTGGCTGCGCGGTCCGGGTTGACGCTTCGGGAAATCGTTCGTCAGGTGGGGCAATGGGTGGATGAACCGCCGGAAGAGGGAGAACGGGCCCTTGTCGAAGAAGGGCTCACGTCCCAGGGCCCGGGTGGAGCGATCAGGTTGTTGACCATCCATAAGGCCAAAGGGTTGGAATTTCCCATGGTGATCGTGGCGGGTCTGCACCGGGACGTCGATCATCGAAGAACGCCGGTCCGGACGTCCCACGACTGGCTGACCGACACCGTCGGTCTTCGGCTCGGCCAGGCTGCCGACCTCGGAGAAATTTTTATCGAAACGAAATTAGCCGAACGACAACGGGCCGAACAGGTGCGGTTGCTCTACGTCGCCATGACGCGCGCGCAACGGCGTCTGGTGTTGTCGGCGGCGCTTCACGGACAAGGGGCGACCCCAAAGGGGACGTTCCTGTCGTTGATCTCGCGCGGCCTGGATCTTGATTTACCGGCAATGGTCGAGGCGGCAAAAGAAAGGTCACAAATTGACTATCTTGTCGGGAACGTGGCCGTGACGACGACCGTCGTGCCGGCTCCTCAGCCCATGAAGAAGGCCCGGCCTGCTCAACCCGCGTGGAAAGCGGCCCTGCCTGATGCTGTGGGGCACCAACGCCGATGGGACGCATGGATGCAGCGAATGGAAATGGCCCGGAAGACCCCGCTGTTTCTTTCCGCGACACGGTCCCTGACGACGGACGACACGTCGTTGCCGGCGATCCCTATAGTTCCAGGGGAGCCCGCCGTGAAATCCAAGAGGAAATCCCCGCGAAAAGCCGTCGCCCCTTCGCGCAAGGAGACGGCGTCGCAGCCGGGGGCATCAGCTCGAAGCGTGGTCATCGGGACGCTTGCCCATCGCGTGTTGCACGGTTGGGATTTTTCTGAAGATCCGGAGACGATGCCGGTATGGATCGAAGCCTGCTGCCGGACGTCCCTTCCAAGGGAATGGGTCCCGGAGTCGGACAGCCTGTGCGCGGAATTGCAAGAACTCTTCACGCACTTTGTCGGGTCCGACCCGTATGCCGTACTCCGGCAGTCGGAAATTCTGGGCAGGGAAATTCCCTTTGCCGTTCCCTGGGAAAGAGCGGGGGTGGACGCGGAGCACACTCAGGCCGTGCCCTCGTGTGTGATGGAAGGGGTGCTCGACGTCATGTATCGCCGGGACCAACAGATTTGGATTGCCGATTATAAGACGCATCAGGTGGCGGATACCTCCCTGGCGCAGGTGGTTCAGGGGTCCCGGGCACAGATGGAGATCTATCGTCGAGCGGCAGAGTCGGCCTTGGGACACGGTGCTGTCCGGGCACAACTCATCTTTTTACGGAGTGGACTCGGCGTCGAGGTTTGAGTAGGATAGACAAAACCTCAACTCCCTCTCCTATTTCCCGCGTTAAGCGGGAAATAGGGAGAGGGCTGGGGTGAGGGAGAGGGGAGGTAGAGAATGAGAAAATCTTTCCTTCAAACACGTGAAGAAAGGAGAACGTTCATGCCACCGAGCAGTTGGAAAATGGGATGCCTTATATGCAGTCTCGTCGTCATCGGCGCCTGTAGCAGTACGGGGAAAGCGAGAATCACGGCCTTGAATGCTCCGGGCGGGAGCAAGCCCGAGGCGATGTTGGCCGTGAAAGCAGGCAACCAGGCCTTTGCCGCCGGGCAGTGGACGGTGGCCAAGCAACATTACGAAAAAGCCATCGGCGTCCAGAAGACCTTGGCGGAGGCGCATTACAACCTGGCCTTGACCCTGGATCGATTAGGACAGCGAAAGCAAGCCGAGGCACACTATACCGAAGCCGCGAATTTCGCTCCCGGGCATCAGGTCATTTGGAATTCACGGATCTATCGTCGGTATGGTGACGTAGGGACCACCGGAGGAGGCGGCTTACCAAGCATCCCGGGCCTTGGAGGACTTGGCGGAATCGGCGGCGGCGGTAGGCCTGGTGGTGCACCACCAGGAGGATTTTAGCCGATCCCTTCTCAGATCGTTGTCGCGGACTGACAAGTTATTTCCCCTCCTTTGTAAGGAAGGGCAAGGGGAGGTAGAGACATTCAATTACTGCCCCGCGCGTTCGCGATGCGTTCTGTAGCCCACCAGGAGCATCGTGAGCCCGAGGAGAATCATGGGAACGCTCAAGAGTTGCCCCATGGTCATGGGTCCCAGCACAAACCCCAGATGAGCGTCCGGTTCCCGGAACAATTCGACGAAACATCGGAAGATGCCGTACCCGGCAAAAAAACTCCAAAAGACCGTCCCGGGAGGCGTGGCCTTTTTCCCCAGGAACCAGAGGGCCCCGAACAGGACCACTCCCTCCAGGGCCGCCTCGTATAATTGCGAGGGATGGCGACAGGCCGATCCGCCTTTCGGGAAAACCATGCACCATGCAACGTCCGTGGGCCGTCCGTATAACTCACCATTGACAAAATTCCCCAACCGACCCAAGCCCAACCCGATCGGTGTTGCCTGCGCCGCCAGATCCGCAATCGTGTACGCCGCGAATCCTTTTTTATAACAGAACAGCCAAAGCGCGATACAGACGCCGAGCAACCCGCCGTGGAAGGACATCCCGCCTTCCCACACGGCCAAAATTTTCAGGGGGTTCTGCAGGTAGTACGCCGTATTGTAAAAGAGGGTATAGCCCAACCGTCCGCCGAGAAACACGCCAAAGGCGGCATACACGATCAAGTCGGACATCTGGGCGGTGCCTAATGGGATGTTTCGCGCGGCGGCTCGATGCTTGATCAGAAAATACGCCGCCAGCAGCCCCAACAGATACATCAGCCCGTACCAACGAAATTGCAGCGGCCCCAACCGAAAAAAGACCGGATCGATCTCGGGGAAGGAGAGGGAAACCCACAACGGAGGGATGAAATCGTTCAAAACGGATATCCAATCGAAAGTCGTGATGCCGGCCAGGACCAATACAATGTGCGAAGCCATCCTAGGGAGGAGTTGCCGGTTTTTCAAGGATGACAGCCCGTTGAGCATTTGCCTCCGCGGTTGATGACGGGGTAGAGTTTGTGCCGACACCCACGCGACGAATGGAAACGGAGGATCGAGAGATGAGTGACGAATCTACAACGCACGCGGGTTCGGGAAATCCGGCGGCCCAGGATGCCCTGTTACCCGGCGTCAAACATATTATTGCGGTGGCGAGTGGGAAAGGCGGAGTCGGCAAATCCACGGTTTCCGCCAATTTGTCCGTGGCATTGGCGCAAACCGGCGCGAAAGTCGGGCTGATGGATGCGGATATTTATGGCCCGAATATTCCCATGATGATGGGGGTGCCGAACCCCCCGGAAAAAGAGGGCGACAAAATCAAGCCGGCTGAAGCGCATGGCGTGAAGATCATGTCCATGGGGTTCTTTGTGCCGGAAGAAACCGCCATCGTGTGGCGGGGCCCTATGGTGCATACCGCCATCCAGCAGTTTTTTCGTGACGTGCTGTGGGGGGAATTGGACTACCTGTTGGTGGATTTGCCTCCGGGGACGGGGGATGCCCAGCTCAGTCTTTCCCAGATCGTGCCGCTGACCGGCGTCGTCACCGTGACCACGCCCCAGGAAGTGGCACTCTATGACGTACGCAAGGGCCTGATGATGTTCAAGAAAGTCAACGTTCCCCTCTTGGGCGTGATTGAAAACATGAGCTTTTTCGTCTGCGGGCATTGCGGAGAACGAACGGAGATTTTCTCGTTTGCGGGCGGCGAGCGCGCGGCGCAAAAATTCGAGATTCCCTTCCTGGGTCGCATTCCCTTGGACCCGGCAATCCGCGAGGGTGGAGATGCGGGTATGCCGATCGTCGTGTCGGTTCCGGATTCTCCGCTGACTCAAGCGTTCCAGGGTGTGGCAGAGACGTTGCAAACGCGCGTGAGGGAACTGACGAGTGAACCCGCAGGGGCAACCCTGAGCGAGATGGTGAATAAATTGAAAGAACCCATGGAATCATAAGAGATCGGTGGAGGATCCCAATGGCAGAGATGGTCAAAGTGGCGAATACGGATGAGTTGGAACCCGGGCAAGGGATGGTCGCCGAAGTCGGGGGCAAAGAGATTGCCGTCTTTAACGTCGAGGGCACGTTTTATGCCCTGGATAATACCTGTGTGCATCGTGGGGGGCCGTTGGGCGAAGGCGAGTTGATCGGCGACGTGGTCACCTGTCCCTGGCATAGTTGGGAATACAACGTGACAACCGGAGCCTGTGTCACGAATCCGTCCGCATGTGTGGCCCGATTTCCCGTGGCGGTGGAAGGGAACACAGTCAAGGTCGACCTCGAACCGGATTCACCGGCTTGAGCCACTTTTGGCTCGAGGGGAGGTAGGGACCCACGGGCGCAGCTTCGCGCCCTGCAAGATCGGCACGTGCCGGCGTACGACGGCCATGGTTATGGACGGGTGGTTGCTGACGCAACGCCTCATGCGTGGTTTAGGATGGGAATCCATGCCAAAAAATTGGGGTTTTTAGCGTGGGCAGAGAGGCGCGACGGATGGTGATCAATTGGATCCATGATGACAACTTTTGGATCAATCATGCATTCTTATGGTAATTTTTTGCGCACTTTTGGTGTGGTTTTGCTCCTTTTTATCATCCGGTGGTCATTTGTTTATTGTTGCTGATCCAGTTGGCCGGTGAAACAAGACCTGTCCTAGCTGATTCTTCGTCTTCGCACCCTCCCGTACCCGTTGCTGAAACAAAAACACCGGAACCCCTGCCTGAATTCGACCCGGACAATCCTCTGGCCATAGGGATCATTCTCGCCTTTCACCGTTGGCCTGATGAGGACGAACAAAGAATCATTCTTGGAAAGACAAGGGACGCGGGGCTGACGAAGACGGAAGAAATTCCCCGTTTCAAAATCTGGCTTTTTAAATGGGATGAATGGCGAAAGGCGGCAACGGCTGAGAAGGTCTGCCGCAACCTGAATACCTTTCCCTTTGTGGAGTACTGTGAGCCCGATTCTTTACTCGGCTTTTGATGCTCAACGATATGAGGGTCGAGCCATGGAAATGGCACCGCTCAAGACCAACTGCGACTACCGCCGCAACCACACCTTTGTTGGTATTGGGGGATCAATGGCCGCGTCGTTTCAGACAATACAAAACACGCTTTCCGGTGGGAAGTTCATGACGATCAACCAGTGAAAAATGTTTGAAGGCCTCGGACTCGAAGGCCGACAGGGTATACCACGGATAGACATCCTCGCGGTTGGCAAGGAGTTTCTTCACCATAGGATCCGACTTCGGTACAAATTCCATAACGACATACTGGGTTTCAATAACCTGAAGTAAATTGAAAATATACTCAAAGGGCACATTGTGTGTGACACAGAGATGATGCAGAAGGGCCAACATGAACACGACGGTCGGCTTGCCTCGGTCGAGGAACCCCTGCCGCTCAAGGTTGTTCCATCCTAAACCGGGCGAGGGATTCGTCACATCCAGGACCAAAGGCAAAATCCCTGAAATTCGGTTTTCTCGACAGTAACGATAGAGGCGATTCACGGATTCCGGGTCAGCATCCGCTGCGATTACCAGATCAGCATATTTTCGGGCAATCAAGGAAAATTCGCCCGTGTTGCATCCAAGATCCCAAACGGAACTTGGCTGTATATCCTGCAAATGTTTTTCCACAAAGCCCTGCTTGGCTTCAATTTCCGGAGCCGTATACGATCGATTCTCAGAGTAGCCGGCCCAGTGACTTTTGGGGGACGATGAGGATAATTGGGTGATGACCTTTTTCATGGTACGAACGAGGGCCGTCACATGATCCAGGGAAAATTTCAGTGATTGAAAACTCGACTTCAGAGCAGGGTTGCTGTTCTGAAACCCGGTTTGAAAAAAAGATTGGAGAATAACGTGTTTGAACATGCCGGCTTTTCTCCAGCCGAACCCTCCAAGAAGAGGTTTCATCACATGGAGCGGAATCCCCTCAGGATAACTTCTCAAGAAGTGTTGAAAAGGGACGCCTCTATGGGCTGTCAAAGCCAGGGGGAATAAGAACTGTTGGCAAAACTGCGTATAGCCAGCCCATGGTGTGCCGGGAACATATTTCGCCATCGAGAGAATATCAATAAAAATCGGGCGATATCCCAAAAATTGAATGTTATAGGCGGCAGCATCTTTTAGGGTAAATCCATATTGTCCACTATGAAGCAGAAGATCCAGCGTGTGTAATGCGGCATCCTTCAACATATCGAATGACCATTCATAGGGATAGCTGATGAAGGGAATTCGGCTCTGTTCAATGAATCCTGTAATCTCAGGGAACTTCGCGACAATGGCACCCGCAGACGCGGCATCATCAATTTCCCACGTTCGAGTGACCCAGTTTTCCTCCTCCAACCATTGACTCAAAGGACTTTGGCGAAAGTCATGGTACGAGGCCAATCCGTCCTTCGTCAGTGCCCGAAATACCCGGTCACCCTGAAAAAAGACAAACCCTTCGGGATCACGGTAGGATCCTGAAGCCCGCACGAAATCCGGGATGGACTCAGGGCTTGTCATTCTTTTCCTTACGAAAAAGCTTGGTGAGTTTTCCCCAATACAGTTTGACCAAGACCCCGATGCCGGCAATGCCGCCCAGTAATATTTGAACCAGCAAACCTCCGGCGGACGGATCAATGTAAGCCAGTGCATAATCAGGCTCGACCAAAATTATACCAATGAAAAAGGCGCCTATCGTTTTTCGCATGGTCTTCATCCTTGTATAAGGCATGGTCACTCGGGCGGCAACGGTCTCTGGTGTTTCACACTTTCCATCTGGTCCAGCAAAACGCCAAAAAACTCGGACGTATCAATAGACCGGGGATTCACCACACCCCTGGTTTGTCCGGGCGACTTGATCAAAAAGGGCACACGGTCCACCTGCTCATGCCCAAGTACACGGCCAGGCTTTTCAGGATCGAAACTTGTTCCATGGTCGCTCATGACCACGATATATGATTGGTCGAACAGTTCTTTGGCCTTGAGTTGGTCAACGAACTCTCCAAATAAGGAGTCTACATATGTCAATTGTTCTCTGTAAAATCCTTGCAGTTCTTCAAGCTCGTCGTGACTCAAGCTGTTACTTGGTCCGCCATTATAGGCTATTTGTCTGACGTCGCCATTCCTTGTAAATTGAAAAGGGTGATGAGGCAGGGCCTCATGAATATACGTAAAAGTGGGATAGTCGAAAGATTGCCCCATGCTGAGCGCACGAGTGATTGGGCGTCCTTGAAGAGCGAGTTGATCAGATTGTGGGAGAATCAGCCTTCCTAACTTCCTTCCTGTTTTCGTATTGCGCAACTCCCCGGGGATCACTCTATTCCAAACATGGTGGGCCAGATGGCTATAGTACGTGAACCCTCCGTCAAGATAAGCCCGACATCCCTCAACCACCTGCTGAAAAGCTCGGCAATAGGGCAAGTAATTTGCAAGGATAAATACTTCCATGTTTTGAGCTATGGTCGAAAGGTAATTTTGGGAATCGAAATCGAATAAAAATTGCCGTTTAAAGTCTGTGGCGTCTTTTTTTCCCAAAAGCAAGATTGGGATTGCTCGGTTGGTCCATTCGGAGAGGGTTCGCGCCTGAGGATACCACGTACTGGTCTGGGAGAATGTTGCCAAATTTGGAATAACCTTAACGTCAAAATTATCTCTCTCCATACTTTGGACAAGCGAAAATTCATCGAAAATTATCCAAAATACATGATGCCCTTCTTTGCTTAAAGCAACTGTAGCTTCCTTGCCATGGGTGGACTCTATCTTGCCTTCCAAATCTTGTGCGTGAAGGATGACCTGGCCAAAATTAAATATTTCATACAAAAAAAGGAGGACAAAAAACTGGTGCACAAGAATGACGGTTTTTTGCTGTCCTCGTAAGAACCCTAGCACGGCCGGACCGAGCACCACGACACAACCAATGACATACAGGGTATTCAATGAAGAAGGAATCATAGTCAGTTGAATGGCGTGCACAAAAGACACGAGGGCCACAATCGAAAGAGTTTTTTGAACACGTAAAGCAATCTTTTCATCTCCCCACCAATTCGCCACAATCAGGGAAAAGCCCACGACGAGTATCCCCCCCCCGTAGATTGTGCAAAGACAGGAAACACAGACTGGTTCATAGGGATGAGCCAAAATGAGACTATTCAACGGGGCCATCAGCAATAGCGTCACCACATTAATGGCAATAAGAACCGACGCAAAAAATGAGCCTGAATTCATTGTTCTTTTCCTACGGGTGCTAACTGGCTGAAAAGTTGGAAAAGCCTTTTCGTGGCAGGTCGAATGTAACAGAAAGCTCCACTTGTCACATGTCTTTTAAACGGGAAGCTTGGAAAACTAACGGGCTTCGTCCAACTCAATCTCATACATGGTCAAAAAAACGCGGGTAAGATCTGAAACGGCCAGTGCTAAGTCACAGGGGCCAAGAAGATTTGAGTTCGTGAAAGGCATGCTGGCCGACAGCATAAGGAGAGTCGAATTTTCTTACACTCCATATCTCGTCGAGTGTCTGGAGCATTTTTTTGAACAATTTCATGCCCGCGGCTCGTTGTCCGGCCAATCGTCCTGAAGCCAGATGAGCGCCCTCGAGTGCCCGCATGACCTTGTTTGCATGTTCGGAATCCTCGATTGCACTGCGTGGCTGTTTGTTACCTATTTGAAAGAATGCATAAGTCTGACCGCGGCACAGTGTTTTAGTTTCCGGGCATTCAGTCAGACCTGCTAGTCCGGCGGCCGCACGTAGCGTGTAAGGAGTGAAGTTGAAGATATGTGCCACATGAAAATGACTTCGACGTAGGGGTTTCTTGCTCTGCGCCATGTGCTCAATGTTGGGAACCTCGATCCAGAGCAATCCATCGTCAGTTAACCAGTTGGCAATTCGGCATAAACTCTTGACCGGATCGTTGAGATGTTCCAACACATGATGAAAGCGAATCCGATTGAATGAGCGGGGTGGAAAATGGGCAGCCTGAAGCGATTGCGCCTCCACATTTAATTGATACTCATTCCGGCAAAACGCAGCATAGGAAGGATCCGGTTCAATGCCCTGCACCTCCAACCCCAGCTGACTGAGCAGGAACAGAAATTCACCCCCTCCCGCGCCAATTTCCAAAACACGACCACTACCCTTCCAGATCTCGGGATACTGTCTCAGGTGGCCGACGGCGCGACGGAAATTCCGGAGAATGTTGCGTCGGGCTGGTTGACGTGCTCCCTTATATTCTAGTCGATAGTTTTTGGTATAATAGTGGACCAATTCTTCATCTGTCGGTATCGGGCTGCTAAAGAGGAGCCCGCAGCTCAGACACACTTTCGTGGTCAGTGGTCTGCCACGACGATCCCTCTGTGAAATAATTTTGCTCTTGTCGCTTCGGCACAATGCGCATTCCGATGGCATACGGAAATACTAACTAAATCTCAATACTTGCACAACCAAATGATTCTTAAAGTTATCCTTGACTGACGCATTTTCCACAGTACAAGGCACAGTGGCAGTAGACCATATCAGCGATCCTTCCGGACGTGCGTTCTGCGATAAAAGGCCAGACGAATTTGGATGGCTTCCTCTATCGCGTTCTTAATGCGCCTTGTCACACCCACGATACCCCGCTGATGGCGTCGCAGCGGTGCCTCCTGCAGCACAGAGCGCGGGCTGAAGATCTTGCTATGGTGAACCACAGGTGGATCGAGGGTGAAAGTCCGCAACCCATGTAGCCAGTAAGCGTGAAATGAATGATCTGACCGATGGATGATCCGGGGAATCCGTTCCAAAAAGCTGCCCGCTGCATCGCGGGTGATGACGTAACCCTGCGTGCCGTAGTCCGAAGGCCGAACGAGGCCCAATTGATATCTCTCGGACAGGCGCGCAAGCGGCACGAAACAACGGTCCGTCTTGTTGCGGTGCAGGAAGACGATGTCGGCACCGGAACCCATTTTCTCGATCATCTCGAGTGCGTGCATCGTTTCAGGAGCGAGCGTGACGTCGTCCTCGAATACGGCAATTCTCTCGAAGCCTTTGGCAATCATGTAGCGAAGGGCCCGTCTGTGGCTGAGTGCGCACGCGATCATCCCGTCGGAGAGCGGGCGACGCCCCTGCCGTCGTCGTGTTTCAGCATCGACCAGCGCGAAGTCTGCTTCGTCGAGATTCCGCCAGTCGGTGGCCGGGAAAATCTCGAATGTCATACCCAACCGACGGAATTGCTCGACCATGGAGGCACGGCGGTCTGACGCTCTCGGCACATTGATACAAAGGACCTGCATGGCAGTCAGCTACTCTCCAAATTTGTTCTTAACCGGGCGCCATCGCGATGGTCGCGCACCGTCTCTGTGATCAGCCGCTCGTATTTCGCCACCGAATTTTCGGCGGAAAAGTATTCCGCCCTCTTTAACAGCAACGTCCTCGGCGGCGGGTCCTCAAGAGTAAGCCGCATGGCTTCCGCGAGGGCTTCGATATCGCCGACAGGTACCAGGCGGCCAATCCGTCCACCCTCCAGAATCTCCGCCGGACCCGAAGGGCAGTCAGTGCTGACACAGGGGCAACCGCAGGCGAGGGCTTCGATCAAGACGGTCGGTAAGCCTTCCATTCGCGAAGATGTCGCGAAGAGAGATGCGCGTGCCATGTAAGCGTAGGGGTTGTCCACCCATCCCGGCATCGACACCCTGTCTTCCAGGTCCAGCCTGCGAACGAGGGCGGTCAGGAGTTTTCGTTCGCTACCATCGCCGAGCAGGATTAACCGGGCCGGGGTTGCCAGCGATAGCTTGTGGAAGGCCAGGATCAAGGTTGGGAAATCCTTGACCCGTGCGAACCTGCCTGCGGAAAGGATCACGGGTGGCCCGCTTCCGGCCAGCCAGGGGTGGTCCGGGACCTGCCGACTCAGTACCGCCAACTTCGGAGTCACGACAGGGTTGTAGATCGTGGTGATCCGTTCCTTGGGCACGCCGGTCTTGGCGGATACGCTGTGTCGGACCCCTTCGGAAACCGCGACAATGTGATCGCTGTGCGGCATCAAGATGCGATACCTGCCCCTGTGTCGCGGACGCCGATTTTCAAGGACGCTATGGACCACCGGAATTACGACTGGAAATGAGCCTGGCAAAGACTTCGCGAGCATTGTTGGCACCTTAGCCTTGGGCAGAGCAGGAAGAATGCAGTCAGGATTTTCTTTCCTGATGTAATCGGCGATGAGCAACACGTCCTTGAAGGTATCTGCACTGGGGAATAACAGCGGTTGCCAATTGAGCGCCTGCCCCACACGGACGGCATTTTTCAAAAGTTCTTTTCCGGTTTTTTCGATAGGCCACCGGCAGACTGAAGCTGGGATGCGCGACTCTTCTTCATCCGCCAAAGCCGTGGAGGCACTCTCCGACAACACGAGGCGCGCCGCGGCGGGGATTTCCTGATAATGCCCGATGCCCGGCCTGAGCAAGACGATATCGACCCGATGGCCCAAGCCGGTCAACCCATCTGCCATCTGCAATAAAACGCGTTCCGCACCGCCGCCCGCAAGGTTGGTAATAACGAAGGCAATATGGAGGCGCTTACGGGTGGGTTGATCAGTCACGGACGTGGCTGCTTCGCCTGCCGGCGGTTAACTGCTGCATCGTAGACGAGGCCGATTTCCGATTCGGGCAGCACTCAGCCATTAATGGCCTCAATTCTCTCGAACGGGATGCGTTGCGCGTTGAGTTGCCGCACACTGTTGTCCATCCGTATGATGTTCTCGGCCAAGTTAATGACATAGGACGGCCACATGTTATCGGTTTGCGTTATGGTACAAAGCGGTCACCCGACCGAATTCGAACTCTTGTAAACGAAATCCGGCGTCTGCAAGAAGCGCGTTGCTTTCGACGAATGTGGGTGATTTCTCACGGCCACGCTCGAAACCGCAGTCTACGGTGACGAAGTCGATTGACGGTAACACACCTGTAGCGCCTTCCAGTATCTCGGGTTCAGCGCCTTCACCCTCCACCTTGAAAATAACCGGACCTGTGCGTCCATTAAGAGCGATCTCCGTGTCGAGGCGTACCGCCTCGATGATCATCTGGCTCTGAGCCCCGTCCATCTCAATGATCGAGCTGTCCTCACTTTCCGGCTTGGAGAAAAATTCGATACTAGAATTGCTTTTCCATAGCGCCTTGCGGGTCGCCTTTGGTTCGCCGCCATAGACGTTCAGATCGATACAGCGGGCCTCAAGAGGCTCGGGCTCGAAGGCAACATAGTCCATTCCCCTGGCGAGAGCCCAAAGCCCCAATTCGCCAATATTTGCACCGCAATCGATAAAAAGCCCCCCCGGTTTCGTCGGTACATGATCAAGATGATATTCCTTTGCAAGTTTGTCGATCCTCGCTCGAATTCCGTGCCTGTAGCGGTTATGTAGTCTTCGGCGGCATAGGAATATTTCGTCAGTCGCGTCATATGCCTTAAGTATGTGGTTTCCCTCGAAGGGTGAGATCCGATGGGCCTTGCCACGGATGCGATTGCGCATGTTTATGACTTGACAGTAGACGGTAAGTGGGAGTCTCACTAAAATGCTCGCTTGCAGGTCACTTAATAAGTTCATACGCATGGCTAGCTATACTGCTGGCACCTCGGCACAGTGATTTTGATCGATTGGAATGGGCCGGTCAACACAGGACAGGATGCTCCTCTGAAGCCATCAGTGCTTCGAGACTGCGGGTAGGACTCGCCGTGCGGCCTTCTAGGTTTCTCAGCATCAGGCCTCGGACTTATTTCGTGGCAGCGATAAACCAACCTGGCGAAACCGCGCAGATCCGCTTGTCTCCCCGCCCTTCATATTGATCAATGTTATAAGTCTTATCCACCGTCCAGCAGCTCTCGGTAGAGCGCGTTGAGTGCCGTTGCCTCGTCTTCGATCCGAAACCTTTCCTCAACGTGACGTCGGGCCGCGGCCGACCATTGCTGCAGCGTGGCGGGTGAGGCCATCGCCGCATCGACCGCCGTGCGCATCTGCCCTGTGTCACCGGGGGAGATCAGGAGTCCAGTTTCGCCCTCCACAACCAACTCGTCGAATGCGCCGACAGTCGTCGCGATCACCGGCACACCACAGGCCATTGCCTCAAGCGGGGTCAATCCGAAGCCTTCCCAGCGCTGCGGGGCCACGAGCAGGTCGAGCGCCTGATACCAGCGTGGCATCTCCTCCACCGGCACCTCCGGCAGGAACAGGATCCGATCCCGGAGCCCTGCCCGTGCCACCTTCTCGCGCAGGTCCTGCAGAAACGGTCCGTGTTTGTGTGCGGCGCGGCCCATCACCAGGGCGGTCACCCCGGCGTGTCGAGGCAGTACTTCGATCATCGCATCGACGAACACGTCCGTGCCCTTCTGGCGCCGGATGCGCCCGAAACACCCGATAGTCACGCTCTCGGACAGACCGAGCGAACGCCGGTGAGCGCGCCGGTCGGGAGGTGGGTGGAACGTCCCGGTGTCGATCCCGTGAATGATCACGCGCGCCGGTCGGCGCAGATAGGACGCGGATTTGTGTGACGTGGCAACGACGGCATCCATGCCCGAGATCAGCAGGCGGGTGTAGCGCGTGTGATTTCTCTGCGAGGCTGAGGTAAACACGAGTTTCAGGCGCTTTCTGAGGACGTGACGCAGGATGAGACCGAAAAGCATCTCGGTGTTGCGCCGCGCATGCCAGACCCGACATGCCCGGCCGGACATCCGGATCACGGACCGCAGCGGGATGCAGGGGACGTGCGCCGGCAGCCCAGGTCCGGTTGCCACGATCCCGATCGATCGGGCCTGTACCGGCAACAACCGCACGATCGTTGCCGTGACACCCGACAGGCGTCGCTTGAGATTCGGGGCGATCACTTCGATTTTGGCGGGCGTCAAGGCAATCCTCGACATCGGCTATTGGTCGGGCGTCAATCAAGTGTCGGGTTGGGCGGTTTTTAAATCGTCCAAGGTTAACAGACTGATCAATGAGACCCCCTGCGCTTCGATTATCTTTTTCCCCTCTTGTTCTTGCCGGTCCACGATCACCAGGGCGTGAGAGGCGTGGAGTTGCGCCTCCCTGGCGGCTACGAGGGCTTGCAGGAGCGACCCGCCGCTTGTCAGCACATCATCGACGATCAACACGCGGGCTCCGTCGTTGACCGCGCCTTCGATTCGTTTTCCCAGTCCATGATCCTTGGCCTGTTTTCGCACGACAAAGGTACGGTAGGTTTTCCGGGGTTGAGTGGCAAAGGCATAATCGGATATAGCTGTGGCCAGGGAGATGGCTCCGATTTCCAGGCCTCCCACCGCCTCGACGGAGAGGTCGCGTATGGCCGTACACGCGAGTTGCGCCACGAGCCACCGGGCATCGGGATGCGCAAGCAGGGCCCGGCAGTCCACGTAATAGGGACTCGTTTCCCCGGAGGCGAGGACAAAGCCTTTGTCGGAATCCCATTGAAAGGCATGGTATCGCCAGAACAACGTTGCCAGTTGTCGTGAGGCGTCCATAAAAAGCAGATCTAGCATTTGACGACCGGGAATGACAACGATGAAAATCGGCGTGACGCCGTCTATTGCCGGACACGATCATGTTCAAGATAAAAAAACGGCCGCTTAAACCGGCCAAAGAACCGCAACTCTATAACGTGTTGGAGAATTATACGGATTTCGATCCGCCCGGGAACGTCATGGTGTGCGCCATGGCCGGCGAAGAGAATCTCGATCATCATGCCAGGATTCTCGGGGAAAGTTATGAGATCCCGGTTGACGACATGCTCCGCCTGTTGACGGACGGGGGGCTGTATACGTATCCGGAAACCGGAGGCGTGGTGACGCGCGGGATGTTCGTGTGCAAGGTCGATCCGGCCGGCCAGGAGCCCAAGCAGACTTGGGTCCTGGATCTGGAGCAGACCGCGCAGGCCGAACAACTTGCGAGGTTTTCGGATATTCCTTTGCCCGAGGCCGCGGCGCGCGTGTTTTACCGTGGGCTCTCCGAGGAATTGCAGGAACGCCTCAAACAGAAAAATCTCGGGCTTGATTACAGCAAGCTGGAGCGGTCGGTGGCTCAAGGGGGAGACGTTCGTTATATCGATTTTCGTAAAGACTGGTCGCCCTACTTCAAACGCAAGTGTTCGATGCCGGACGGGTCGATGGTCGAAACCGGCGGGATCGGGGAGTTTGCCGAACTCCACGGCATCACGGTCGCGCAGGCGCAGACGTTGATGGAGGAGGGAGGGACGTTGGACCTTGAAGACGGGGTGCTGGCGTGCCAGGTGATCAATAACCAACCGACGGCGGCCCGCTTCAATGCCAAACAATATGCCAAGGCCAAAGAGTTGATGGACGCCAAGGGCCTTCACGTCATGGATGCGCTGAGTGAGGTGGCGTTGAACGACCCCGTGCTGATGCGCGCGTTGAGACGGGCCGAGCAGGAAAGCACGGGCTGACAACGAACGCGTGGTTCGCCCGCCTGCATGTCGCTCGACATCGGGACTTGATTGTTTTGGCGTACAGAGGAGATATGATGACGAAGATTGCAAGGACGCTGGTTGTCGCTGCGTGTATTTTTATGGGAACGGGCGTGAACGATGCCGTCATCGAGCGGGCTCATGCGGACGCGGCCGTTTCGGGCACGGATGGTGCGCCTATGGTGGTTATTCCTGCCGGTCCGTTTTCTATGGGTGTGCCCAAATGGGCACGGGACGGGGGGCTGGATGAATACCCCAATCACGAAGTCGAATTGGACGCCTATGCCATTGACACATATGAAGTGACCAATGGCCTGTATTTGGAATTTATTCGCGCGACCGGTCATCGCACGCCTTCGCACCCGACCGATCCATCGAAAAATTTGTGGCAGGGTGGGCTCATGCCGGAGTCTATTGCTTCCTTGCCGGTGGTCAACGTGGATTGGTTTGACGCCGATGCCTATTGTCAATGGGCGGGCAAGCGGTTGCCGACCGAAGCCGAATGGGAGAAGGCCGGGCGCGGGACCGATGATCGACGGTTCCCTTGGGGGAACGTCGAACCTACGCATCGGCACCTGAATTTCAACCAATCCTGGCAGGGTGAAAAGACCCTGGTGCCGGTGGGAATTTATGAAAAGGGCAAAAGCCCGTACGGGGTCTACGATATGGCGGGTAACGTCTGGGAGTGGGTCGCCGATTGGTATGACGCGACGTATTATTCCAGGAGCCCACGCCGGAATCCTCAGGGGCCCTCGACCGGCACCCGCCGGGTCATTCGCAGTTCCGGGTGGCAAGTGGAAACTCCACAAGTGAGAATTTTTACCCGGATCGCCAGCAATCCGCTCGACCGGAATCATTCGACCGGGTTCCGATGTGCCGCCGCTGTTCCGATGCCCTAGTCGTGACTCCCCGCCAAGGGTGGCGTGATGAAGCCCGGGGGGCTGCCAGGTGGCTATCGGCTTGCATGGATAGGCGTAAAAGCCACTAATGAGAATACCTGAGAAATCAAATCCAGATTAACGGGGCTTACGTACTTAGCTGCACAAACTGCAACATCTTGTGGCTTGATTTCGATGTTACTGGCGTGAATAACTACAGCTTGTGGTTGATCGTAGAGTCGACTTAAACAGAGAGGCATAAAATTAACTTCTTGACAGAGGCGGGTTTTCCCGTTACATTCTCTCAGGAACGCCGGAATGTCAGAAGAAAATATGAGAAAAATCAACTGGTTTGGAAGAAACAGGTGTTTCTTGACAGCTAAGGTCGTCTTTCTGATCTGTCTATCAGGGTTTTTCTTTAGTGCCGGCGACATTGGTGCTTCCGGAATGCCCCAACCGCTAGATGCCGCGGTGACGTCTGCTTTACCCTCACCGGCGAGCCCTAGAGGTCTGGTGTATTTCCCCCCGGCTTCCCGATCTGATTCTCCGACTCCCGTCCCCCTCACCCCAGCCCTCTCCCGCCAGGGGAGAGGGGGGCATAATCTCCAGAGAAGCGGGAACGAGACGTATGAGGACATTCCCGTTATCGTCAATCCCGCGGTCGAACGCAATATTGACTACTTTCAAAACGTAATTCATGACCGCTTTCAGGAATGGTTGACCAGATTCTATCCCTACCAACCGTTGATCGAGCAGATCTTCGTCGAGTTCGGTTTGCCGAAGGAATTGATTTATCTGTCGTTGGTCGAGAGTGGATTTAACCCACGGGCCTATTCGCGCGCGCGCGCGTCGGGTCCCTGGCAGTTCATCAAGAGCACGGGCCGCATGTACGGCTTGACGGTCAATTGGTACGTGGATGAACGCCGGGATCCCATCAAGTCCACGGTCGCGGCGGCCGTCCACTTGCGAGATCTCTATGACCTGTTCGGCTCGTGGCCGCTGGCGCTTGCAGCGTATAACGCCGGGGCCGGGAAAATCAGCCGTGCGATTGAAAAAACCGGCACCCGGGATTTCTGGAGGATCGCGAGGACCCGCTATATCCGGCGGGAAACAAGGCAATACGTGCCGAAATTCATGGCTGCCATGATTATCGCCACGCGTCCCGCGCTGTTCGGTTTTCACGCCCATGCCCAACCGGTTCATCAATACGAAGAGATTCCCATGGACGCGTCCATCCATTTACGATCGGTTGCCAAGGAGACGGGGATTCCTTTTGAGGAGCTTCGGCGGTTGAATCCCGAACTCCGCCGCAGCGTCATTCCACCGGATCAGGACGGTTATGCTTTAAAGGTCCCCACGGGAACGGCAGGGCACGTGGAGCAGGCCAAATCCCGAATGAAGACGTGGACGCCACCCCCGCCGCCTCGACGGACGTGGTATCGCGTCCGCCGGGGAGACAGTCTGTCGGTGATTGCGCATCGCTTCGGGACGAGCGTCAGGCAATTGAAGAGCCTCAATGATCTCTCGGGGAGTCTCATCAGGGTTGGTCAACGGTTGCGCGTCAACCAAGACGTAACGAAGGTCGGGGAGGTGAAGTGGTATCGCGTGCGGCGCGGCGACAGCCTCTGGAGTATTGCCAAACGGTTTCGGGTGACGGTGCGGGACTTAAAGATGTTGAATAACTTGCGAAGCAGTCTGATTCGAGCCGGGCGGATGTTGATGATCACTTCTTGAGACACTGCCCCTCATTCCACGATTTCTTTCTGCTCCTGCATCTCTTCTTGTTCGGTTCCCTCCTGTGGGGCTTCGGGTTCATCCGCTGGCGGTTCAAGTATTTTGACTCGCAAGGTGGCTTCACTCGTATAGGGCGAGTTCGGATGTTCATTCAATAACTGTTTGTAACGGGCGAGCGCCTCGTCATTGCGCTGTTCATACTCCTCCAGTTTCGCGAATTCGAACAACACCTGATCCTTGTTGAGCGTTCGGGGCATTTGGAGCACTTGCCTGTAGGCGTCGATTCCCTTTTCGCGTTCCCCGTTTGCCAGATAGCTGGACCCCAGTCGCTGGTAGACCAATCCGAGCAGGGCCGGAGGGTTTCCCGCCTGATCGATGAAGTGCTGATAGGCGTCGATGGCTCCGGCATGGTCGTTCTGTTCGGCTAAGGCGTTTCCAATAAAATACCAAGCCGATTGAGCGCTGGCGGTATGAGGAAATTCCTCGATGATCCGTCGATACAGGGTCACGGCTTCTTGCAGCTTTTCTTTTGCGGCGTCGCCGTCATCGAGGGAACGGTCCAGGTAGGCTTGGGCGGCTTGATGTTCGAGGACCAACGCTTCCTGTTCATGTTGGTGTTCGAGCCAGACAAGTATCCCGAGAAGCATCATCACCAGGACCGCTACGATGATTCCGGTGATGAGCGCTCGACGATGGCGTTCGGCAAAAAGCCACACCCGTTCACGTCGGGATAACAATTGCGGGTTCTCGGCACCCACCTGTTTGCTGATGTGTCTGATTTTGTAGGTCATCTCGGCGTTCATCTCATAGTGAAAGCCGCACTGTAAAGGGTCGTACCTGAATTTCTCAAGGGTGCCGTCGATTTTTGTGCCGACGTGGTTATGAAGCGGTCGGTATACCTTACGGTTGACACGGCATACGTGGCTGATATAATTAAAAAAGCTTGGATTTTTGAAGACATGGGGCGTGGGGCGGATAGCTCAGTTGGGAGAGCGTTGCCCTTACAAGGCAGAGGTCGCAGGTTCGAGCCCTGTTCCGCCTACCATATATCTCAGACTAATCCATATAGAGCGTCGAACGTGAAACCTGAAGGGATGCTGGGCCCAGGCAGGGAGCGCGGTTCGACATCACAATCAAAAGGCTACCCCCTTACGTGAATGGGGCCGTCGTTCAGCCAGGTTAGGACGCCAGATTGTCAATCTGGAAGTCGCGGGTTCAAATCCCGTCGGCCCCGCCATTCACTTCGTTGTAGCTGCGCTCACGTGCACGGTGAGTTTTCACGTTGTCCTTCACATGACAGGCTGAGCGTCATATCCGATGTTTTCAATCGATCCTCTTGAATTGTTTGGTTCCCTGGGGACCATCTCTATCATCGTCCTATTGATCTTGCTGGGGTTTTCCGTCTTTTCGTGGTGCATCATTTTGTATAAATGGCGCATGTTCCGGCTGATCAAAAAAGAGGAGCAACAGTTCATCCAGGCCTATCAAGAGGGGGACGCGTTCAGCGAAAAAGCGTTACCACCACTGCAACGCGTGGCCGCGGAACTGCCCCATAGTCCCAGTGGGTCGGTGTTTCTTGACGTGTTGCATCGGATGGGTCATCGTGTCGATCTCAACGTGGGCGACGTCACGATGACGGCTCGGAAGGCGGGTCACCGGCCGGACCGAACATATTTGGAAAAAGTCATCCAGTATCTCGTTCAGCAACAAATCGCCCGGCAGGAAGCGTACCTGCCCTTCCTGGCAACCACGGGAAATATCACCCCCTTCGTCGGGTTATTGGGAACGGTCGTCGGCGTCATCAATGCGTTTCAGCAAATCGGCATCGAAGGCACGGCCAGTATCGCTTCGGTGGCGCCCGGTCTTTCCGAGGCCCTCCTGGCGACCGCTGCCGGACTGTTTGCCGCGATTCCCGCGGTCATCGGGTATAATTATTATCTTTCCCAAATTCGAAAAACCATCTTCGGCGTCGAAGCATTCAGCATTGAATTTCTGAATGTCCTTGAGGTGAGTCCCCCTGAACGCAAAAAGCCAGGCGGCCGCAGTCGCTCGACGACGAAGGATGTAAAGCCATCCATCACGGTGGAACCGGAAAACGCAAATCCGAGCGTTGAAAATCGCTCGACGACAAAAGATGAAGAACTCCCGAGCGCGCTGGAACCGGAACGCAAAAAGCCAAGAGGCCAAAGTCGCCCGTGATGCTTGAATCCCCTCATCGTCGGTTTCTTTCTGAAATCAACGTCGTGCCTCTCGTCGACGTGGTGCTTGTGCTGTTGGTGATCTTCATGGTGACGACGCCGATGCTGCACCGGGGCATTGATATTTCCCTCCCGCGTTCGCAATCGAATACCATCGTTCCCATGGAGCGGCTCGTCATTACTATTGAACCCGACCAACGGGTCTACCTGGGGAAAGATCTGGTCACGTTAATTCATTTACGGAAGCGTTTGGATGAAGCCAAAGCGCTGAGCCCCTTCGTGTCGGTGTATCTGCGAGCCGATCGTCAGGTTCCCTATGGACGGATTGTCCAAGTCATGGATGAAGTCAAGGGGGCGGGAATCGAACGGTTGGGCATGGTCACGAACCCCCAGGGGACCGTGGTCGAAGAAGAGGTTTTCGAGCCTCTGTAGGTTGGATTGACGCCATGTCGTATGCAGCGCCTTTCAATCTTGTGTCGTTTCATGCGTCGGACTCTGCCGATTCGGTGGAAACACAGCTTACGGGGCCCCTTGCCGGTTCGCTGGCCATTCACGTGGTTGTGTTCATCGCGTTTCTGAGTTTTCGGTTCGCGTCATCGCTCGAACCGTCCTCGGGGTCGTACGAGGTCACGCTCGTCACGCTTCCGGAGATCGCGGCGTCGCCGACTGCTTCATCGGCAAACAAGTCGACACGGAACGCCGATACGGTTTCCCCTCCCCAGGTGGAGCCTGGAGAAATCCCGAAGCTTGCCCCGCAAAAAAAGGCGGGCAATCCTCCCAGTCCCGTGCCCCAGGAAAAGCCGAGGGTGCCGGAACGGGTGACGGATTCACTCGTGGGCGCGCTGGATTCCGTGGTCCTGCCAAAGCCGCAAGTCCTGGCACTGCCCCCAAAGGCTGCGCCGCTTTTGCCGCCGCCTCTTCCGCCGCTGCCGGTGTTTGCTGACTCCAAGCCGGCAGGGACACAGAACGTGGATACGCTTCCGCCTCTGCCTAAAGCGGACGACGGAAACGCGCCCAAACCGGAACGGGTGACGGATTCACTCGTGGGCGCGCTGGATTCCGTGGTCGTACCAAAGCCGCAAGCCTTGGCATCGCCCCAAAAGGTTACACCCCGCCAGGCTCCGCCCTCTCCTATCAAACAGTCGCCTGCCGCGGAGATGGCCGTTCAGCCAATCCAGGCGCCCCCGCAACCACCGGAATTGGTGATCGAGAAGTCGGAAACGTCGACTCCTGCCCCGAAAGTTGGCCTGCTAGCCGAAAAACTGAAACAGCGCGTTGGCACCATCGTCGTCCCCAAGAAGCCGGAGCAGGCTTCCAGACGCGTGAGCCCGACCGTCACATCAGAAAGCAAGCCGAAACAGGACCCGACCAAGACACCTGAATCATCAGGCATTACTGTGCCTTCCCGGGCACCTCGGCTGGTGGCCGTCGTACCGCTCGAGGCGCCGAAGAAGGAGCCGCCGCTGCAAACGGCACAGGAAAGCGACATTGTGGAGTCGTTGACGCAGGAGCTTGACAAGATACGGATCCCCGAGAGAATCACCAAAAACAAGACGCCGCACCCCATATCTGAAGCGGTTCCACTCGTTCCTGAAACGTCGCCGAAACATCCCAAATCGGTCGAGGCCCGGAACCTGCCGCAAAAGAAATTCGATCTGCCCCAGGCTCCGCAACTGGCCGAGGTGACAATGGAGCGAGACCCGGTCCCTTCGCAATCCACGGTTCCCATGACCACGTTCGCACCGGATACCCTGGGAAGTCAGATCGCCAAACTTGAGGTGCCGGCTGTTGACGTTCAGCTGGGTTTCCAACAAACGGAGAGTGGTGCGCAGGAAACGTTGGCACTGCGGGTGGCAGGACCTTCTCCTAAAGAAAATGCCTATTGGATGCGAGTCACGGCTATCATTAAGGCGATATGGGAAAAGAAGGTGTATAGGGTTACATTTCAGCGCACAGTGGTTCTGGGTTTTCGCGTCTTGCCGGACGGTCAGCTCGAGAAAAAGAAAGGCATTGTCGTCGTCCGATCCTCGGGGAATGAACGTTTTGACTCGTTTGCAAAAGATGCGGTGGATAAAGCTTCCTTGCCACCCTTTCCCGACAACATGCCGAAGCCTTCTTACGACGTTCAATACACGTTTACGGGCCTGCCGAATCGACAATGAAAAACGTCACGTGCCTCGTCTTACTCTTGTGCTCTTGTGCTCTGGGTCCTCCGTTCTTTGCTGACGCGGAGGCGAATGAAGCCGACGTGTTTTTAGAAGCGAAAAAGTCGGAATTTCAAAAAATTCCCATCTGGATCATGGGGTTCGCCGATAGTGAACTCCGGCAACAGGATGATGCCGGAATCGGCGGGCAAGTCAACGCGATTCTCAAGGCGGATTTGCGGCGAACTCACGTGTTCGAGGTCCTTGAACGAGCAACGGCTACTCTCCCGCTTTCCCAAGCAGGGTGCCGGAGAAAGGCAGCCATAGCGCAAGCTAAGGAAAGCACGGCTCCATTGGTCACCTGGGGCAGAATCGGTCGAAAAGATGGGAAATTGTCGATGGAAGCCTGTGTCTACGAGGGAGGGGAGACGGACGTGATCGCGGTTGGGAAACGGTATGCCCATACTCGTGGTCCGATGACCATGAGGCTTCTACGGTTGATGGTGCATCGGTGGGCTGATGAATTGGTCTCGCATTACACGGGGGATCCCGGCATTGCCCAGACCAAGATCATCTACGTTTCCGAAGACCAGGCCGGCCGACGGGATTTGTTTGTGATGGATTATGACGGGTACGGTCCCAAGCGCGTGACGTCGAATCCTAAATTAAGCCTCATGCCGAACTGGTCGCCCGACCGCCGCTCCGTCGTATACACGACCTATCGCCGCAACAATCAGGAAATCGTGTGGCTCGAGTTGGGCAAAGGGAAGAGACGCATCCTGGTGCCTCCTGAAACGTTGAATATGACTCCGACGGTTTCCCCGAATGGTCGATGGTTGGCGTATGCTTCCGCCAAGGATTCCGCCAAGCAGGGGAATTCCGACATCTTTATGATGAACATGCGCACGGAAAAGAAAAAGCCATTAACCAATCATGTGAGTGCGGAATTGTCGCCCACGTGGTCGCCGGATGGACGAGAATTGGCTTTTACGTCCGATCGGACCGGTCGACCGCAAATTTACATCATGAGGGCCGACGGCTCACACGTCCGCCGGTTGACCTTTGATGGGCGTTACAATGCCGCACCAGCTTGGTCTCCGCGGGGAGATTGGATCGCCTACGTCTGTCGCGTACCCGGCTATGGGCTGAAGCTATGCCGGATTTCTCCGGATGGGAAGCGACGGGTTCAAATGACGAACGGGCCCCCCAATGAAATCGATGATTCTCCTTCGTGGGCACCGAATGGCCGTCACTTGGTCTTCAGTTCCTCGCGGGGCGACGGGGGGCAGGGGCCAAACCACATTTACATGATTCATTATGATGGCACAGGGTTGGAACAGTTGACGAAAGGCGGGATACACCATAGTTCTCCTGCCTGGTCTCCATTCTCGGAATAATGCTTCCCCGCCGGGAGAACCCGGCCATCGGTAGAACATCAATGCGCCAATGATCGAAGGGCGGCGAACGAGTCGCCTTCCCGGACGCAGGAGAATGGAAGACCAGGCAAGCAGAAATCGTAAGGGAGTGAAAAACCATGTGGATTGATCGCGCTTCTTTCTTGCTCGCAAAAGGCTCAACACGAAAAACCGGTCGTGCCCTGAAAGTAGGGTTGTGCCTGATCTGTTTGGTCTTCAGCCTGACCGCCTGTGCCCAGCAGTCAGACCTGGTAAAAATGGAAAAAGGCTTAGCTGACAAAATCAGCAAATTGAATCAGGAGAAAAAAGCCTTGACCAAAGTTCTCAAGCAGGCCAATCAAGACATCGCAGATGCCCGAACCGCCTTGGAGCAACAAAAAGCCGAGTTAAACGAGGAGATTGTGAAGGCCCGTGCGCAATTAAACAGTGAGTTACGGAATCTGCGAGATGAAAACTTGCCAAAGGTTGTCGGTGATTTGGAGACACAATTGCATCAGGTCCACAAGAACCTTGAGAAGGCACTGCAGCGGCAGGGCCGGGAGTTCAATGCCCTGAAAGAACTTCGGGAACAACGTGAGGCCGAATTGTCCAACCAGATCGACGCCTTACACAAAAACCTTGAGAAGGCTCTGGGGCAGCAGGGCCAAAGGGTGAGTGATCAGTTTGCCGCGTTTCAAGGTTCATTGGTTCAGTTTAAGGAAGCCTTGACCGAGGCTGAGAAACGATTGAACGAGGAAGGGAAGCGGGCAACGAGTGCCGAAACGAACATACGACAAGACTTCGACAAGCGCCAGAAAGCCTTTGGAGCGAAGCTCGATTCTGATACGCTGGCGTTGAAAACCTATTTGGAAACCGAGGTCAAAACGGCAATCGAATCCATCAATGCCGCCCTGAATGAAGGCAATCGGAACTTGAAGGCCGACATTGACGCCCAGGCAACACGCTTGTCCGAGTTTAACGCTAAACTGGGTACTGAACTTGCGGGACTACGACAGACCGATACCCTGCACGGCAAAAACCTGGAGGAGGTCACCCTGTCCTTGTCCCAACTCCGTGACGTGTTGGGGACGACCGGGACCCAACTCGGCACTAAGCTGGACAGCCAAGGGAAAGGCCTGGAAGAAACGGTAAAACGGATTGAGCAATTACAAGGTCAGTATGCGGCGTTGGCGAAAAAGTTGGACGCCGACATGAAAGGTCTTCACGGGTATTTGGACAAGGACATTCGACCAAGTTTGGGATCGATCGCCAAAGCGTTTGATCAGGAAAAGAATCGAATCGCTCAGGAGTTCATAAAGGTCAAATCCGGTCTCCAACGCGTCGAACAGACGAGCGCCGAGACCGTTACGCAAGCTCGAACGCAATTGGACGCTCAAGCCAAACACGTTCAAGAACTGAGTGAAGCGGTGGCAGGCATGCGAGAAGTGCTGGATTCCATGGCCGGCATGTTGGGCAACCGCACTGATCAGCACATGAGTCAGCTGGGGCGGTTGACGGAAAGAATGGAGCGATTGGAGAAAGAGCAATCAGCCGGAGCCGCCAAGCAGGCATCGAACACCCAAGCCATCTCAACCCATCTCAACGAGGTGACGGCGAGCGTGCAGTCGATCGGGAAATCGTTTGAGCAATTCAAGAACCGGGTGTCCACCAAGCTGAACGAGCAGGCCAACCGGCTTCAGGCGCAGGCGCAGCAAGTGTCAAAATCGACGGCGGCGTCCTCTAACGTCCCAAATCTTCAGCAGGGCCTAAAGGCCAACGTCACGCAACTGAATGCATTGACCAAATCCGTCGCGCAGTTGAAAGAGGTGCTCAAGGCCATGGGTGACAAGCTGGGCTCCAAGGTGGATGCCCACGAAGCCCAACTCATCCAGGCGGACAAGGCCCGCAAGCACTCGCTCAAGGAGGTGACGGCAAGCGTGCAGGCGATCGGTCAATCGTTCGAGCAATTCAAGAACATGGTATCCACCAGATTGAACGAGCAGGCCGTCCGGCTCCAGGACCAGGCGCAGCAGGTGTCGAAATCGACGGCGGCGTCTTCCAACGTCACAAATCTTGAGCAGGGCTTAAAGGCCAACGTCACGCAACTGAATGCATTGACCAAGTCCGTCGCGCAGTTGAAAGACGTGATCAGGGCCATGGGTGAAAAGCTGGGCTCCAAGGTGGATGCCCACGAATCCCAAATCATCGAGGTGGAGAAGGCCCTCAAGAAGCTCAGGAAACCGACTCGCTCCGAGAAGTCCCGTTAGCCCGAGAAGCATCCATCGACGAAGCACGAGGATTCCGTCGTAAAGCGTTTCGCATGGAGTCTGTTGAATCCAGAATCAGAGTCCTCCCGGAGTCTGTGGCTTCTCACATCGCCGCCGGAGAGATCGTGGAACGTCCGGCGTCAGTCGTGAAAGAATTGCTTGATAACAGCGTGGATGCCGGAAGTACGATGATCTCCATCGACGTGGTCAACGGCGGGAAGACCCTGATCCGGGTGATCGATGACGGCGAAGGGATGAGTCCAGCCGACGCCCCGTTGGCCTGCCAACGATTTGCCACCAGCAAAATCCGTCATCAACGTGATCTTTCGGGCATTGCGACCTATGGGTTTCGCGGAGAGGCCTTGCCCAGCATTGCCGCGGTTTCACGTTTTCGGATGCTCACGGCCCGGCAACGTGCTCTTGCTGGGACCGCCGTGGTGATTGAGGGAGGCACCGTCCAATCGGTTGAAGAGCGCGGCGCCGCACCGGGGACACGAATCGAGGTCGAAGAGTTGTTTTTCAATACCCCGGGCCGACGGAAATTTTTGAAGACCACGGCCACGGAATTTTCCCATATTACACACGTTATCCAGCAAACCGCTTTGGCGAATCTTCACACGCAATTGCGCTTGACGCACAATGACCACGTGGTGTTCGACTATCCCAAGGTTGCCGCGTTGGAGGATCGACTGCTTCAGGTGTATGGCCCGAGAATCATGGCTATGATGCTGTCCATTCAGGATGAGCGGACCGAGGTGCACGTGCGAGGGATGATCGTCAATCCGAATCATGCGAAAACCGGTCGAACTCCGCAGGAAATTTTTGTGAACCGGCGCTCCGTCAAAAACACGACGATTGCGCACGCCGTGTATGAATCGTATGGCTCCTTTTTGCCGAAAGGTCGGCATCCGACGTTTGCGCTGATGGTGGAGGTCGATCCCCATGAGGTGGACGTCAACGTGCATCCCTCAAAACGGGAAGTGAAATTTCGCAGTCCCGACCTGATCCATCGAGCGATCAAGGCCGCGGTTCGTGGTCCACTGCAAAAAAACGTGGTGGGGCCGGCGTCGATCCTTTCGCCGGGCCTTGAAGAACGGGCGCCGGATGCCGTCGAGACAGAGAAGCCCGGGCAGATGAGAATGGATGAGCCGTTTGTCAAACGGTCGGCCTTCTCCGGTGCCAGCGACATGCAAACGGGTTCCGGGAGAGGGCAAGGAAGCGAAGCGGGCCAGGTCAAAGAAACGCCGATCCTCTATCCGCTCGAGCCTGAGGTTCAGATTCTCGGGCAAATCCATGCCACCTATATCGTTGCGCGCATTGGCGATGCATTACACGTGCTGGACCAGCATACGATTCACGAGCGCGTGCTCTTTGAAGGGTTATGGAGAGGGTGGGAGAACCGCTACATCCAGACCCAGCCGCTCTTGATTCCCGAACCGGTGGACGTTCCGGTCGCGGCGGCGACGCCGTTGGCGGAGATCTTGCCGGAGTTGGCCAAAGTGGGCCTCGACTTGGAGTGCTTTGGCCCAGCCTCTTTCGTCATTCGATCGGTGCCGGCGCTTGTCGGGCAAATGGACTATGGCGCCTTACTCGAAGACATCTTGGAGGACCTGTCGGAATGGAACTCCGTCGACTCGCTCGACAAACGTATTCGGTCCGTCCTCGCGTCGGTGGCCTGCAAAGGCGCGGTCCAGGCCGGCCGCCGGATGGAAGAGCCGGAAATGAAACGCGTGGTGCTCGATTGGTTTCGTGAAGGGAGCCCCATGACCTGCCCCCATGGCCGAAGGATCTCCTTACGCTTCGGTAGTGAAGAACTGCATCGAATCTTTCGGCGTCTATGAATTCCTCCCCCGAGCATCGCCCGTCTTCGAACCACGGGACCCGTGCCTTCGTGGAGGCTTCCCCCGTGTTGCAGCCCCTCGTCGTCCTGGTAGGTCCTACGGCAATCGGCAAGAGTCGCATTGCCATTGAAGTGGCCCAGGCCCTGGGGACGGAGATCTTGACCGCGGATTCGACCCAGGTCTATCGAGGCATGAATATTGGGACGGATACCCCCTCGGAAGAAGACCGGCGACGCGTCCCCCACCGGTTGATTGACCTGGTGGAGCCTGATGAACCGTTTAATGCCGGCGAGTTCAGGCGGCAGGCCCTTCGAGAAATCTCCCGTTTGTACGAAAAAGGCCTGCTCCCTTTGGTGGTTGGCGGGACGGGGCTCTACGTTCGGGCGTTGTTGAACGGGCTGTGGACCGGTCCGCCCAGCGACCGCACCCTTCGCCGGAAACTCGAAGAAGAAGTGCGTGCCAGGGGAGGGGAATCGATGTATCAGGAGTTGGGTCGCGTGGATCCGGTAACCGCAAGTCGCCTGCATCCTCGTGATACCGTGAAAGTGCTCCGGGCCCTCGAAGTGTATCGGCAAACCGGCGTGCCTCTTTCGAAGGCCCACGAAGCACATCGCGAACGGGCAACCCCGTTCCGGGCCCTGGTGTTGGGATTGACCATGGAGCGGGCCGTTCTTCATCAACGGATTGATCAGCGAGTCGACGTGGAGTTGGCAAAGGGATTGATCGACGAAACCCGGACTCTGTTGACGAAGGGATACTCCAGAGATCTTGTCTCGATGAAAAGTTTGGGCTATCGTCAGATGGCAGGATATCTGGAAGGCGAGTATTCATTCGACGAAGCGGTGAGGCGATTGAAGCGGGATACGCGTCATTTCGCGAAACGGCAAATGACGTGGTTCAGGAAGGAACCGGGTTTGACGTGGGTCGAGGTGCAACCGGAGGAGTCCGTTCGATCGGTTTCTCAACGCGTCGTCGCACTCATTGAACGATTTGTGAACACCCTGCGGGGATAATCGAAAAGGAAGAATCCCGTGCCAGCGAAACCACGTGCCGATATTGCCGTCATTGGAGGCAGCGGGTTGTACGAAATGGAAGGCTTGGAACACGTTCGAGAGACGCGCGTGTCCACCCCCTTCGGCCGACCTTCGGACGCCGTGGTGCTTGGAACCTTGTCCGGTAGGCGCGTCGCGTTCCTCTCGCGGCATGGACGGGGGCATCGCATCAGCCCTTCCATGATCAATTACCGGGCCAACGTCTACGCCCTCAAATCACTCGGCGTGACGCGGATTTTTTCCGTCAGCGCGGTAGGGAGCATGAAAGAACGCATCCATCCCGGGCACATGGTCCTTCCCGACCAATTTATCGATCGGACGACCAAGCGAATGAGCACATTCTTCGATCACGGACTCGTGGCGCACGTGACGTTTGCCGATCCCGTTTGTCAGGCCTTGGTGGATCAACTGGGCGAGGCGGCCAGGTCGGCGGAGGTCACGTTCCACGTGGGTGGCACGTATCTCTGTATCGAAGGGCCGCAATTTTCAACCAAGGCGGAATCATTGCTGTATCGGCAATGGGGCGTGGATATCATCGGGATGACCAATGCGACGGAAGCCAAGCTCGCCAGGGAGGCAGAAATCTGTTATGCGACGTTGGCCTTGGTGACGGATTACGATTGCTGGCACCAGAGTGAAGAGCCCGTCACCGTCGAAGCGATTTTGAGCGTGATGCACGCGAACGTGGCCCAGGCCAAAACTCTGCTCCGGGACGCCATTCAACGGACCGATGGTCCAAGAGCTTGTCCATGCGCGACGGCGTTTCGACAAACCGTCGTGACTGCACCGAAAGCCATGACGGCCTCCGTGAAGCAACGCTACGGCCTCTTTTTGAAACAAGTTAAAACATCGAAAGGGAGTAGATGAGATGGGTAGATTGTTGGTAGTGGGCTCCGTGGCGTTTGATACGGTTCGCACTCCTTTCGGGGAAGCGACGGAAGTGTTGGGCGGGTCGGCCACGTATTTTTCCACGGCTGCCAGTTTTTTTACCGGCGTCGATTTGATCGCGGTCGTTGGGGAAGATTTTCCGGATGAACACGTCGCCTTTTTGAAAAGTCGCGGGATCGATGTGTCAGGCCTGGAACGCCGCAGTGGAAAAACCTTTCGCTGGCAAGGGGAATATACGTATCAACTCAATGAGGCCCACACGCTTGATACCCAACTCAACGTCCTGGAATCGTTCCGCCCGAAAATCCCGGACCACTATCGGACCCCCGACATGTTGTTCTTGGGGAACATCGACCCCGAGCTGCAAATGGACGTGCTGAATCAAGTCGAACGGCCTCGAATCGTCGCCTGTGATACCATGAATTTTTGGATTCATGGTAAACGGGAAGCCCTATGGAAGGTATTGGAAAAGATCGACGTGCTCGTCATCAATGACGGAGAAGCTCGTGAACTCGGCCAGGATTTCAGCCTGGTCAAAGTCGCGAAAGACGTGCTGGCCCGTGGCCCCAAATATTTCATCGTTAAACGAGGAGAGTATGGCGTCTTGATGTTCCATGAAAAAAGTGTCTTTGGTGCGCCGGCGTTTCCGTTGGAAAGCGTGAAGGATCCGACCGGTGCCGGCGATACGTTCGCCGGCGGTTTTATGGGGCATCTGTCGTCAACGGAAGATTTTTCAGGCGAAGGCTTGAGGCGGGCGATAATTTTCGGAAGCGTCATGGCGTCATTTACCGTGGAGGGCTTTAGTCTCGACCGCCTGCGGCAACTGGAACGTCAGGACATTGAATCTCGTTTCCGCGATTTCAAACGGCTCACCCATTTCGAGGATCTTTCGTGAGCACTCAACGTTCCTCACGCCCAGCCGTTTCCATCTCGTTCTTCTTTTTGGAGCAAGAAGAACGGAGGAACATTTTGGTTTGCCCATAAGGATATTCTCTTGAGGTTGTTGGATCACGTTCAACGTCGGAGCATATGGATTCGTTAGGCCACAAATTCCGAACCGTCCGTGAGTCTCAAGGGTTGACTCTTGAGCAGATGACCGCAAGGACTCGAATCCAGAAGGTGCATTTGAAAGCCCTGGAAGAGGACTCATTTGCGCAATTGCCTGAACGGGTTTTCACCAAAGGCTTTGTCCGAGCCTACGCCCGATCGCTCGATCTCGACGAAGAAGAATGTCTGCGAATGTTTGCGGAATGTTCCGCGTCATTCTACCAAAACAAAAAGGAAGGCGAGAGGCTGCGGAAACTTTTTCTCCTGAAGGAAGATGAGCATAAAGAGAAAACCAGCCGAGTCATGGTGATCTTGCTCGTTGGAGGACTCGTCCTGCTGGGAGGGATGGTGCTGATCCAACAACAATCCCCTTCAACATCCATATTTTCCCGTTTTTTGCAACAGGTTGTAAAACCGCGCGACGCGGTGTTATCGAAACCGGAACAACCCGGTAACGTAAACGAAATCGCCGCGGACCGCCCGCCTGCTGGGATCGAAGGGCAAGTTGACGATTCAGGAGCTACAAATACGGGATCAGCCTCAGAGACGGACGTTGCCGCGATTCCTGCCGAATCGCCGGTAGGTGACGCGGCGTCCACGTCGTTCTTGTTACCTCCGGACTCCACGCCAATTTCCTCTCCCACGACGAGATCGGAAGACGACCCGTTGGTTCTAGAAATACGGACCCTGGAAATGACCTGGATCGTGGTTCGTTCCGATGAAAATGAACCCGCGGAAGCCTTATTGCAGGCAGGTGAGGTTGTGCAATGGCGGGCCAATGAACGGTTTCTGTTGACGCTCGGGAACGCCGGAGGGGTCGAGGTGAGGCTCAATGGCCAGTTGCGTGGCCCTTTTGGGGAATCCGGCGTTGTGGTTCGAGACTTGGAATTAAGACCGTAACGCCGATTTTGATTTCTTGACAGGGAAAAATCACATTGCTATGTTCGGCGAGTTTGAAGGTTTTGATATTGATCTTGATGAGGGTATACAAACGTCGATGCTCTGAGGGCCTATACCCTCAATCCAAACGGCCTTCCAGACAAAGGATGCAATCATTATCAAAGGAGGGATTCATGAAGCGGTTTTTAGCGATTTGTAGTTTGTTGACGGCATTTGCCTTCGCCGGTGGCGATTTGGCCTTTGCCGGAGCCGAAAAAGACCCGCTGAAGCCACGGGTTCCCAGGGCTGAGCGCGGGAAGGCCAAGAAAACAAAACCACCCGCCGCGTTGTACAAGAAAACGAAAAAGGCCTCCGACGCTATTGTCGCCGAAGGCAAGAAGATTTTTGAAGGTAAGGGGACCTGCGTCAATTGTCACGGGAAGAAGGGAGACGGTGCCGGTCCGGCCGGAAAAGTGCTGAATCCCGGCCCGCGGAACTTTACCAATTGCAAATTCCACAAGAAACGGAAAGATGGTGAATTGTTCTGGATTATCAAGAACGGCAGCCCGGGGACCGGTATGGTGTCCATGATTCCGGCGACCATCACGGAAGAAGAAGCGTGGAAGGTGTTGGCCTACGAGCGAAGCTTCTGTAAGAAATGGCGCAAAAAGAAGAAGTAGTCGTTTTGTCACGTGAGTCAGTGCCCGAAGCCCCGTTCAGGTTCAACCCTGAACGGGGCTTTTTCTCTTAACCAAACGTGCGACCCGTACCACACACTCTCTCATTCAAATCCCCGAGCAGATACCTGCTGGTCGTGGGTTTGGGACTGATGAGTTGGGGTGCCGGTCCCGCCCCGGGCTTGGCTGACGAAGTGCAACCGTTACGGCCCAGAGTGCCCGTGAGTGAACGAATATGGGCCAGGAAATTGGTCCCGCCCTTCGGTTCGACGAAAACGGCTTCCCCCGAAATCGTTGAGCAAGGAAGAGTCCTCTATGAAGGAAAAGGCGCCTGCGTGTCGTGCCATGGAAAGAACGGCTTGGGAGATGGTCCGATCGGCAGACGCCTGAATCCCGGTCCTCGTAATTTTACCAATTGCAGGTTTCAGAAGAGACGGCACGACGGCGAACTGTTCTGGATCATCAAGAACGGCAGCCCGGGGACCGGCATGGTGCCGATGATTCCGGTGACGATTACCGAAGAAGAAGCCTGGAAAATCTTGGCTTATGAACGACGCTTCTGCAAAGACTGGCAGAAATAGCGATCCGCTTCTCGGAACGCCATGGTGTGTCCGGATTCGTCCCGGTGTGGCCAGCCCCCGTTTTTTCAACGAATGCGTGCACGTTTGCAGTCCCGGTTGACACCCGTAAGAACCGTTGATTAGACTCGACTGTTCAATGAGTTGTCAAACGTGTTGAGGGGAGTGCAAGAATGGCAAACAAGCGAACGCAAGAGAATGATAAGGCTGTCCTTGAAAAGAAGGTCAAGGACAGACGAGCCAACAGTGAAAACCCCGAAGGGGACAAGGACGTACGCCGGTTGCGAAAACGCCTCAAACGGGTCCAGCGAAAAATTAGTCTCAGGGCTGCACGTATAGCCAAGGCTGCCGGGAAAAAAGCCAAAGCGGCCTAACTCCGGAAACCGAGGGGCGACACGCCTGTTGAATGCAGTGAAAGGGGAACATTCATGACTGACGATGTTCAATCTTCCGCCGATGATCCTCAAACGCAACATGAGGAAACCGATACCGTCTCCCAGGATGAAGTAACGGATGAATTCGTGGACGAAGTATCGGAATCCTTGTTGGACAGCGACGCCGTCGCGACGGCGGAAGCCGGAGAAGACGAAGGCGAGGAACCGGCGGAGGAAGAAGAGCCTGAACTGGAAGAAGAGAAGGTCAAAGATGAGATCGATATCCAAATCGACCTTCTGCAGGACCCGGATTGGGTCGTCCGACGTGAAGCGGTCGTCACCCTTGGTGAAATGGGAGACGAGCGCTGCGTGGAGCCGCTCGTCAGAGCGCTTCGTGACGGGGATTGGCAGGTCCGGGAAGCGGCGGTGGAGGCTATTGCTGAAGTGGGGTCTCCCGCCGTCGAGTTGTTGGTCAGGTACGTGCGCGATTGGGAGGCCCGCAAGTACGTGATCCAGGCATTAGGGAAGATCAATGACGAGCGGGTCTTGGATCCCCTGATGTCGATGCTGCACAACGATGAGTTCAAGGATGACGCGACGAGGGCCCTCATTGATCTGGGGAAACCGGCCGTGCCCAAATTGATTGCGGCCTTGACCGATAGAGAAGAGTTCGTGCGCAAACAGTCTATTTTGGCGCTCGGCGAGATTAAGGATTCGGAGGCAGTCGATCCCTTGATCGCCATGCTCCAGGACCAGGATTGGTTTACGCGTCTGATGGCGGCGGCTGCGTTGGAAAAAGTCGGAGACTTGCGTGGCAGGGATGCGATCAAGCCCTTGATGAAAGATCCGGACCTTGTTGTTCGGCTACGGGTAGAACGTATTCTCGCCGCGTGGAAAAAACAGCCGGCCAACGCCTGACCCCCCCTCACCCCCGCCCTCTCCCTATTTCCCGCTTAATGCAGGAAATAGGAGAGGTGGACAGGCCTCTGCGCCTGTCCTGGTTCCAGACCGTGCGCACGTTCGCGTCTACGACAGGAGGGCTTCCAGCTTTTCCTGGGCTTCGTCCAATGCTTCCTGAGAAACGGCTTGGCCGTCGGCCAAGGATCGTCGAAGATCTCCTATTTTCGACATGGTTTCAAGGAGTGCGTCCGAGGTTTCTTCTCCCTTCATCTTGACGGCTTCTTCCAGGTAATCAAGGGTTTCTTCCAGTTCGACTATGGCTTCATCAGGTTTGCCGGCCAGGATTTTGGCTTTGCCGTCCAAAAATCCTGACATGGCCTGCAAAAATTTTTTTTGAACCAGCAAATCTCCCTCTACGAGGCCGACCGTCTGCTCCACCACTTCCTGCGATAACTCCTGGAGTTGCTTTTTGACCTCCTCCGGTGGTTGTCGCCCCACGTAATATCCTGCCCCAAAAGCGGCACCCAGGATCAGGACGATTGCCAAAAATTTTTTCATCGTGTGGTTCCTATTCATGGTAGTCGGGAGTCGGTTTCAGATGGCACCCTATTATGGACTTTGTGGAGACGAAAGAAAAGAGGGAGACGATGGTCTTTGAAAACGGAAGACAGGCCCGTTGCTCAGGCGTTCCCGACGGGTGGGTCGACTTTGCCTAGGACCTTGGAAGATTCGATGGCAAAACGGTCGCCCACGATCCGGGCCACGCGGTTCATATAGTCGGTGAGGGCGTTCACCTGATCCGGCTTCAGGTCCCGTCGAAATTGTGGTAGCAGACCCCACCGGGTTTCAAATTCTTCTCCCGAAATTGAGGCCACCACGCTGATCAGTTTGATCACGTGGGTACCGGAAGGGTCCGGTGATTGCCCTGCTGTCTGCGGTTGAGTCGCCGGAGACGCCTTTGCTCCGTGTTCCGGGGGGGTCCCTTCAAAGAGAGCTGTCAACGCGGGAAGCACGGCACCGATACAGAGGGTGGTCGTCGACACGATGGCCTGGTTGTTGACGGCACCGGCCCGTCCGGCCACGCGTTCACCAACGTGCTGGAAAAAAGCATTTCGCTCTTTACTATCTTCCGAAAACACGAATTTGTAGGGTTCATAGATCTCGCGGCTTTCAGCCACGGCTTGGCCGACGGCGACAACAATTTCCTGGTCATCGATCTCAGAGGAACTCAGAGAGGGCGCCAACAGGGTTTTGAGCCGCTCACTCACGTGATCTTCAAGCCCGTTCATGAATTCCGGCTGTTGTTGGATGGGAACGTGGAACGCGGACACGCGATCCACCAGGCTGAACAGGACTTTCAGAAATTCCAGGTAAATTTCCCATTCTTGTTTTTGACTGAGTGTCGTGGTGACGGCCGGATCGCTCCGTTTAATCAGCGTCACGGATTCCCGGCATACGTCCAGTATGGTGTTGGACAGGTCTTTGAGAATGGGTTCGTGCTCTTGGATGGAATGCTTCATGAATGGAAAAACCTGAGGCGTATCTAATCAAATGGAGGGCGGGCTTCGCAAGTTTCCCGGGAGGCTGAAAGCGGCACGCAGTCCCGACCCGGCCCCGTCATTGCACGGGGGCAGGCCCTATGTTATACACGACGGATGGAGCCGTGGACCAATTTTCCTGCATACCTGTGATGGACTCCATCAATGCCGATTCCAAAATCTATGTCCTGAAGCGTGCCGAGGCACCGCTCAAACCCCTTTCCCGGGATTACGCACAGGAACTCAATCCCCAACAGCTTGCCGCGGTGGAAGTCGTCGATGGTCCGGCCCTGGTCATAGCCGGCGCCGGAAGCGGCAAAACCCGGGTCCTCGTGTATCGCGTGGCCAGGCTGATCGATTTGGGCGTCGATCCGGCCTCAATCCTGCTGTTGACGTTCACGCGGAAGGCTGCCCAGGAAATGTTGGGGCGGGTAGGCCTGCTGATCGGGCCGCAAAGCGATCGGGTGATGGGAGGGACGTTTCACTCCGTGGCCAACGTGCTGCTCCGTCGCTATGGCCGGACCATCGGCTTGGAGCCGGGGTTTACGATTCTGGATCGCGGTGATTCCGAAGATCTGGTCAACCTCGTTCGCGTCCAGACCGGTCTCACCGAGACCGGCAAGCGTTTTCCGCGCAAGAAGACGATTGCCGACCTGTTCAGCAAATGTGCCAATACCCTACAATCGCTCGAGGACGTGCTGTTTGCCGACTACAGTCATTTCGGCGAATATCTCGGCGAGTTGACCAAACTGCAGGAAGCGTATGAATCAACCAAGCGGCAGAGGCAACTGGTCGATTATGATGACCTGCTGACTCGCCTCCGGGATTTGCTGGCGGTTGATGAACGGGCCCGGGTGACGATCTCGGAAACCTATCGCTATATGTTGGTCGACGAATATCAGGATACCAACCGGCTTCAAGCGGACGTGGTGCGGAAACTTGCCGCCACCCATGAGAACGTGATGGTGGTCGGAGATGATTCGCAATCGATCTATTCGTTCCGTGGCGCCACGTTTCGGAACATCATGGAATTTCCCGTGTTGTTTCCGGGAACCAGCATTTTCAAGCTGGAAGAAAATTATCGAAGCACGCAATCCATTTTGGCGTTGGCCAACGACATCTTGAAAGGCGCGACGGAAAAATACAGTAAAACGTTGTTTACCCAAAAAGGTCAGGGCGAACGACCGGCCCTGGTCCAAACGGTGGGTGAAAATCCGCAGTCCCGGTTTGTTGCCCAGAAAATCCTTGAGCTGCGGGAGGAGGGCGTGCCGTTGGATGACATCGCGGTCCTGTTTCGTTCCAGTTTTCACGCCTTTGATTTGGAGGTCGAGTTGGCCAAACGGGACGTCCCGTTTGTCAAGCGAGGCGGGTTCAAGTTTCTTGAGACCGCGCACGTCAAGGATGTCCTGGCTCATTTGCGTATCGTGCATAACCCGCTGGATACCGTCAGTTGGAACCGTTCGCTGCTGTTGGTCGATGGGGTGGGGCAAAAGCGGGCGAGAGACCTGATGGCCCAACTCGTGACCAGCGAGGCGCCGAATGAGACGTTACGGCAAGGGGGCGGGCGGGCGGCTTTGGGGTTAGGTAATCTGGCTTCGGCACTGGAATCCGTCGGCAACGTGGAGGACGGATCGCCCGCCGATCAAATCAATCGTCTCCTGGAATATTATTATCCGATCCTTAAGGAGCAGTACGACGACTATCCCAAACGCATCAGGGATTTGGAGCATCTCATGGTGATGGCTGAGCGCTACGGGGCCTTGGCAGAGTTTCTTGCCGACGTGACGCTTGAACCGCCGGACGAAAGCGTGACAGGAATCGAAGCCCCGGACCGCGATGATGAACGGCTCGTGTTGTCCACCATCCATTCCGCCAAAGGGTTGGAATGGCGATGCGTGTTCGTCATCTGGCTGGTCGATGGACGGTTTCCGTCCTCCTATTCATTTCTCACCGAGGAAGAACTCGAAGAGGAACGGCGGTTGCTGTACGTCGCGGTGACCCGGGCCAAGCAGTTCCTTTACCTGACGTTTCCCGTCCAGGTGTATGATAAAATCACGGGGTCGGTGCTCTCGAAACCGTCACGATTTCTCGATGACGTCCCTGCATCCCTGGTCGAAACCTGGAGCGTGGTTGAAAATGGTGAACCCTGGAGGTAAACAGTTGTGATGCCGGGAACGATAAAATGGATTGTCGCGATTCTCCTGTTGGGGTCAGTGCTGGGCCTGACCAGGTTTGCCCACAGCGCTCAGGGTCCCGACAGGACCGTGAATACCTGGAGCAACCTCATTGAACAAGCCGAATCCCTGGGTTTGCCGACGGGATTCCTCAAGGAGATCGGCCCAGATTTCGTCACGGTGACGTTCGAAGACCTGCGGACCTATGCGGCCGAATATCATCCCGAAGATCATCGCATGATTTTGAACATGCGGTTGTCGTTCAATAAGGCCGGCGGGGCGTTGATGGATCTGGAACGTATGACCCACCATGATATCAGTCTTTTGTATCATGAACTGCTTCATGCTTATCTGGATTACCTGTTCAATGGTCCGGGCCCTGAGACGTTGAGTCCCGAGGCCAATCGTGTCCTGGAGTTTGCCCGGGAACAGATGCGCTGTCACTACCGTTTCGTGCGCATTAATCCGATCCGCCAGCGTCGGGATATGACCGAAATCCGGTTTCTTTCCGAAGACGACGCTTGGGAAGTGTTGAACGAGACCTGGGCGGTGTTTATCGGATGGCAAATTTGGACGAAGTTGGAACAGCAGGCCAACGGGATTGGCCCGTGGACGGAGCCCTTGATTGATGCCTGGGCGGCGTTGCTGTCGAGAGCCAATACGAGCGGGGAATTACTCGGCTATTACGAACCGGACGACCCGGAGGAACGCCGGGTGGCGCGAAAACGGTTTATAGCGCCCTCCAACGGGCTGACCCCGGAAGGCGCCGAGCTCTTGCTGGGAGTCGTGTTGGAAGAACCCGATACCGTGGTCCATGAGGGAGGCGTTGTCGTCAAGGCCACCAAAGATACGACCGCGGAAACCCTGTCGTGCGATTAGTCGGATGAGTCGTTGATACGAAAAGAGCCTTAAAGAACCCTCTCCCCATTGTGGGAGAGGGCAGGGTGAGGGGGCAGTCGGGGTAGGTTGGATTAGCATAGCGTCATCCGACAATCGCAGATCTGGACAATCACCATGCAAAGATGCTAGCGTCGCTTCGGGCTGTAGGTCGGATTAGCGTAGCGTAATCCGACAAGCGTTGCTTCAGATGTTCCAGTTTTACCTTGGATCGGAATTGGGAAGCGCCTGTAGCTCAGTGGATAGAGCACTGGCCTCCGGAGCCAGGTGCCGCAGGTTCAAATCCTGCCAGGCGCGCCATCACAGACATCCCGCCTCTTGCGTGGGTCGTTAGCTCAGCTGGTAGAGCAGCTGACTCTTAATCAGCGGGCCACAGGTTCGATCCCTGTACGACCCACCATTTTTTTTAATAACTTATGAAGATATCGGAAAGAGGTGAAAACGAGTAGTTACCAAATGGTTACCAAGTTACTGCAATACAGGAGAATGTGCTATGGATTCAGAAGAGCTTCGAGTCAACTTGGATTGTGTGCAAACAGTCTTGTCTATGCTTGTTTGGACTAGGCCGCCAGCGCCACCTTGGCCTTAAAAGCCGGACTATGGTTTCGGCGTAGTCGTCTCGTCATGGTTCCTCCTCATTGACGGCAATGATGCCGCTCGTGAGCAGAAATGTCACTTATCCCCCTTGTTCAGATTTCCCGAGCCACCTCTCTACCCCTGCAATCGCATTTTACTTTGGATCTTGGTGGCATGCTCTCATCCTTATCATTGCGGGCTTCCTGACAGGTTTTGTCTTAGTGATGATGCTGAAAAGTAAAATTCAGCCACTCATCATTTTGGGATTACCGCTTTTATGGATTTTGGGAGTCCCCTATATATTTATAGTATCTGAGTAAAAACAGCGCAGCTTGAGGGGTTGGTTAGAGATGAAACGGATTATTGACCGAATGACGGTATTCGTAATGTCGGTCTGGATATTCGGGGAGCTTGTCGGGTTATGGACGGGTGCATGGGTACTTATCTCGTTTGTATACTTCATAGGTGTCGTGCTGTGGGCGAATCTGCTATTGCTGAAAATGCCGCCCCTCGCCTCGTAAAGGAAGAGATGAATAAAGGACGGGGTGGTTTAGTAACGCCGGGGGGCTGACGAGACCATGGAAATGCGAGGGGTGGGCTTGGTTTTGAGAGACGAACTAGAACGGAGAGTGTGATGGAAAGCTCACTGCCACTCTATTTGCTCTTAAGTTTTCCCCTGGTGGTGCCTCTCTGGAAAATCTATGCAAAGGCAGGTTACCCTCCAGCCCTCTCTCTGGTTCTTTTCGCTATCCCTTATCTCGTGCTAGTGACGGTGGCGCCGTTCCCACGATTCGCACCGACGGACGGGGTGGCCGAGACTGCCGTACTCGGTTTTGTGTTGGCAAGTCTCGTTTTGGCCTTTTCACGCTGGCCTGCTCTAGAAAGAAGAGAATAACAAAGTATGGATTGGATGGAAATAATAAAGAGTATGGGTTGGATAGAAATTCTGTTACTTTTCATCCTCTGCATACTCCCAATTTGGATCTATGGTCGAATCTTGAAGAAAGCAGGCTATTCACGGTGGTGGGCATTATTACTCTTCGTACCGATCATCAATTTAGTCGCGATTTGGGTTTTTGCGTTTGCCAAGTGGCCCAGGCTTGAGCAAACATCAAGCGTCACGTAGCACTATGGATATCGGATTGTCGGGTAGCTCCTTAGGCAACAGAAGGAACATTAGGATCTCGCTCGATTGAAGTGCGTGATGACGACCCCCTCACCACGAGCCCGATGGATTCTAAGTTGCATGGCCACTCTTCTCATGTGGCGGTGCTTTTATCCGGTTCAATTCGCTTGGAAAGTGAGTGTGGCATCTACGTTATTCGAGTTGTTCGGCATCTTGATATTGGGCAGCCTCATTCTTTTTCTTTTGAAAGAATTTCCTTTTGATAGGCATGAGAGATTTCCCCTAGAACAACATGAAAAATCCGTGAAACAGGCCGCAAAGCAGGCTAGTCCGTCTGCTTGCGAGGCCATCCCTCCCTTCACAAACATAAAGACCTCAAGGCCTCCCTGGAAAAAATCGTTGAGAGGCAGGGCGCCATCTGCCGTCAGCACAGCATTCAGCGTAGACATTGAACGACAAGCTTCTTTTGTATCTGCTACAACAAATAAGTCACGGATTGTAACTATCATTCAGTCTCCGTGGTCCCTGCCCATCGGGTTGTTGGTGATCATGCTCATTCTATCCTCCGTGAAATTTATCGAGATGAACAAAAAACAACTACTTGCTGTGAATACAGGAAATGGCACCTATCATTGGCATGAATGCGATCGCTCTCTCACCGGGGGCTTACTGAGGGTTTTGAATCGCAAAGATTTTATTTCCGTAAGAGGGAAAACGCGGTTTGAGATTGAAGCCGCTGGTTTTCGGCCATGGTATGGGTGTCCACAGTAAGTGAGCGAAGACCCTAGGGTGCAATGCAGGAGCAGGAATTACACCAAGAGTCTCACAATAGCGAAGGTCAGGCCGGCATTGGCGATCACAATGCCGATGGCCACCTTCAACATATCGGCCTTCACCTCGGTAATGGCGGCGTTGAGATCACTTTTTGTGACTAGTTCCGCGCTCCCGCTGTCGAACACAGTGACAATCGCTTCGGCCTGGTTCTCGGCGAACCCGGCGTCCTTGAGGGCTTTCACGGCCTTATGGGTGTCGAAGGTGAGTGTGGGCATGTACCAGATCGTACCATACGGTGTTTCAGTGAACAAGGGAGGCTAGTTGCCGGGTAGCGGAGTGAGACTTCGGCAAGCGGGCCGGAAATCCCGCCCGCTTGCCTTGTTCCGTTTTCCCGTACAGGAAAAGACGTCCGTCACATGCCTCCCTTGAGCATTTTGACGTGGCCCAGCAGGATCTTCGAATTCTGAATGTCGGGATTGTCTTTCCCGATGTCTTGAGCCATTTTAAACTCATTAGCCGCTTCCATGTGTTTGTCCGTCTTGTCCAACGCGAGCGCAAGGTTATAGTGCGCTTCCGCTGACGCCGGGTCAGCCTCGACCGCTTTGATAAAGTGACCGAGAGCCACGTCCCAATGCTCCTGGTTGTAATGCTCGATGCCTTCATTGTTCGCAGCGTGGGCTTTGGAATCGGCGGCGGTCATGAGCGCCGGCGGGCCGGCGGCAATGGCCGCTCCAATGCCGAAGCTCGCCATGGCGAAAAACGCAACGAAAGAAACACAGAGCATCAGTCTGAAGAAACGATTCATTACGAACCCTCCTATTTGAATGTAAATGAACGCACACAATGTCATCCCTCATGCCGGCATGCTGCCTGCGCCCGAAGGGATGAAAAAAATGCCTTTCTCCAATCTGTCATTCCCGACATCTGTAATCGGGAATCCAGCGTCTTTTCTTTTTCCTCCATTCACGAGGGATACGGACTCTGGATTCCTGCTTCCGCAGGAATGACAGCTTGGGTTATTCCTTACCAATAGACAAATCCGAACGGCCTGGAAAATCCGTAATACGGGCCCCAGTAGGGTCCGGTATACCAGTAGGGATTCCCATAATAGGGAAAACCGTAGCGTCGTCCGTACCTGGGGGGAAGTTGCATAGCTTCAGGCCACACTTTAAGGAATTGAATGGTGACCGTCGGGTACGTATAGTCCATTTCATCAAGCAACTCGGTGGTGGCTCCCGATACTTTTCCGACGATCGTGATTCGGGTTCCACTCGGTACCGTGGCCGGATCCAAAAACTCGGTCTGGAACGCCAGAAAGCGTCCCTGGGACGTCGTGCGGTCCATGGTCGGTGCGTGGTTTCTGCCAGTCGGAAGCTGAAGCACGGTCAGGCGGGTGTGCTCCTTGAGGCGCATGGCGTCCAAGACTTCACCTCCCAGCACAAGGACCTTTCCCAGATGAGTTGTCGGTGCTTCCTTGATCTGGACAAACGAAAGCGTCTGATCAACCTGCTTTTCGATATCCAACGGGATTATCGACTGACCGGCACAGGCCGGAAGCAACAAGAACGCGACTGAGAGCATTCCCAAACGGGTCATGGCTGGTTTCCTCCGCATGAGAATACACGCCTGAACAGAATCTCTCACCTGTACCCTTCAGCCTACTCTCCAGGTTGGGTTTTCTCAAGCCTTGCCTGGACGACAGTCGGGTTGTCGTTTTGAGGTACGTCCCCAAACAGAGAGGGCGTTGCGACGAAAGAAGGAACGGAAGACGTAAGAAGGCCTGTGCACCCGTCCCGGAACGAGGGTCGCACGGCTACGGAGACAAATGGCGGGTCGTCGGCTGCCTTCGCGGAGACATTGCCTACGTAGAGGGCTTGTCCGGTTTGGTTGCAATCGCAAAATCGAAAATGCCGGCTTCTCTCACGGCATCCATGACCTCGATCACTTGACCATGCGAAACGGCTTCATCGGCGTTGATCACCACCGCGGGTTTTTCCCCATAATACAGGAGATCGTGTAGGCGCAGCTCGAGTTCCGAGATCGTGCAGGTGTCCTTATTAAAGAAGAGTTCGCCTTTACTGCCGATCGTGAGGGTGACTTGTTCGGGAAGATCATCCGACGCCGAACTGGCCTTCGGCAAGTTCACTTCCATGCCTTTCTGCAGAGTCATGGACAGAGTGGAGATCATGAAAAACACCAACAGAAAAAACATGGTGTCGATCATGGGAATAATCTCAATCCTGGCTTTTTTCTTGTCGGCCGTAGACAACTTCATGGCATCACCGCCGTTGCTTGCAGGGCTGATTCATTGCGCGTGGCATAGTGCTCGATCTGTTCGGTGATGTTTTCCGCGCGAGCCACGAAGTAGTTGTAGGGGATGAGGGCCAGCACGGCAACGGTAATGCCGCCGGCCGTACAGATGAGCGCCTCGGCGACTCCGCCGGTAACGGCATGCGGGGAGCCCATACCTTCAATGGCCATGATGCCGAAGGAATCGATCATCCCGATGATGGTGCCCAACAACCCCAACAACGGGGAGAGTGTAATGATGGTGTCCAACGACGGAAAACCCCGTTTCATGCGGCTCACCTCGACCATGCCCGTTGCTTCCATGGCCTTTTCCGGAGCGGAGGAGCGCGAGCGAATGCCCGATGCCAGCACCCGAAGCACGGGATGCTGAGTCTCCTCGCTGAGAGAGAGCGCGTCGTCGAATTTGCCCTGGGCGACCAACTCAATCATCTCATCGGCCTTCGTCGTGGAGGGTACCTGGTAAAAAAACCATCCCCGTTCAAGAATAATGGCCAAGGCAACCAGCGAGCACAGAATGATGGGAAGCATCAGCAATCCGCCGGCCATCAGGACTTTGATGAAAGCAAATGACATGTCAATCATGGCTTGTGATCCTTATGGTTGAAATGGAGTTAGCCTTGTTTGCTTAAAGAAAACTTGATGGGAATGACCACGACGCTTTGAATGGGAATGTTCCCGTCCCGTGCGGGGCGGAAAGCCCATCTTCTGACTGCCTTGACCGCTGCGTCATCCAGAACTTTACGTCCGCTGCTCCGCGACACGACGACCTTACTGGCCTTGCCGTTCGTCTCGACCGTCACGCGAACGAGAACCATCCCTTCCCACCCGGACTTTTTGGCGATCCGTGGATACACGGGATGAATAGAGCGTAACACCCCGACACTGGTCACGGCCTGAGCTTCGCCACGAGCGGCCTGCAGGGTTCTTCTTGAACGGCCGGGAGCCGTTGCCGGTAAAGACGCGCGTACGACGTGCCGGGTCGCGGCGCCTTCCAGGGCGGCGATCGTCGAAAACCCGGGGACGAACATCGACGGCGGCTCCTCAACCTTGGTCGTCGCCGCGGGGAGGGGGGTGCGGCGCGACGCGACTTTGGTCAGGTCCCGTGCTTTCAAGGTGTCCGTGGCACGGTTATCCGTAAGAATTCGCCGTTTTAAAGGCTGAGGAGGCGGTTGTTGGGGCGGCGGTTGCGTGGAGACGACCTTGGGCATCTCGACCGGTTGAGCAATATCGGGCGGTTTCGGTGCAGGCTGAATCTGTTTCCGTTGGACAGGCTGCGGTTGCAGCCGTTGAGTCTGGAGCATGGGCGGGGCCTGGGGCTCAGGTTCGGGTTGGGGGGGTGGCGGGACTTCAACGAAGGTGACCTTGACCGTCGGCGGGGGCTTTTCCACGTCGAGCGAAAAATGCACGAGACTGACGAGCACAAAAAAGAGGACGTGCAGCAGAACGGACCACGTCCCGAATCGCAGAAAGGACGATTCCTGCTCGAGAACGTTCATGGAGGCGACGTGGTTCACGACCCGACTTTTTTCAGCAGCTTTTTAACCCGGTCGTCCTGGCCGCCGAGTTCGATGTATTTACGGTATTGTTCGAGGGCGCGATCCGTATCCTTGCGGTGAAACTCGTAGAACACCCCCAGGTTGTAATAGCCTTCGACCAGGTTCGGGTTCAACTTCAGGGCGGCCAGATAGGCCTGCTCGGCTTCATCGAGCTTGTCGAGGTTCGCCAGGAGCACGCCCAGGTTGAGCTGCGCTTCAGCGTGATTCGGATTCAGGCGGACCACTTCCTGGAAGTGGTTCACCGCTTGTTGCGGTTGGTCCTGGGCTTGCATGAGATACCCCAGGGCGTAATGGGCCTCAAGCAAGTCAGGTGAGATTCCCAAGGCCTTTTGGTACGCCTCGATCGCCTGCGTCTCACGCAGGGACTTTTCGGCCAACTGGGCCAACAGGAGCCAGGCCTTGGCGTCCTGAGGGTCCTGGCTCGTCAATTTTTGCAGTTGCTTCGTCGCCTGGTCCGTGTCGCCCTGCATGTCATAGAGAGTCGCCAGGTTATACAGGGCGGTGAGTTGGCTGGGATCCATCTTCAGCGCGGCCTGGTAGGCGCCGATGGCCTGTTCGCGATCACCCAGTTGGTCATAGGCAAATGCCAGGTTCAGTTGCGCGTCGGCAAAGCGCGGATAGATCTCGATGGCTTTCTTGAGTACCGTTGCCGCGGCCTCCAGGTTTTTCTGATGTTGATAGACCAGCCCGAGGTCAAAATAGGCCCTGGCGAAATTGGGATGCAGCTCAACGGCTTTTTTCAGGTGGGTGACGGCCTGATCGGGTTGTTGCAAGCCGGTAAACGAGACGACCCCCAGAAGATGATGCGCGGCTGCAAAACGGGGAAACACGTCCAAGGCTTGTTGCAGGGATTTGGCGGCTTGCTGGAATTCCTGTTTGTTCGCGTGATTCGCGCCTTGGTTGAACAAGTTTTGGGCTTCATCCGCCGCCAGGCCCGTGAGAGGACCGGCGAGGCATAGCGTGAAGCCCAGGGCTCCAATAGACATGATTCGTAAGAGTTGTCTGTTCATAACGCCTCTATAGTGTGTGTAAGGGGTTGGTAATGACAACGGGATTCCCCACGTTCATATTCAGAAGAAGAACAGCCCCTCCCAGCCCTCTCCCTATGGGAGAGGGTGGGGGTGAGGGTTGGCCAAAGTCGTTAGAATGCATACAACGCCCTCAGGTAATAATATCCACCGTTGAATCCATAAGGCGAATATTCCGGATACTTCGTGCCCGAAACCCCTGGATTTGATCGGTCGGGATACGAATCGAACAGGTTTTGCGCCCCTGCCGAAACCGTCAGCCCGTTTTTCATGGTGTACGACGTTTCCAGGTCCACGAGCCACTGCGGACCGGCGTCGACACGGGTATTATTCCCACCGTCCGTCGTAAACTCCGTAAAACCGTCGTACATGTAGACCCGGCCCAGGAACCGCCATGGCCCCTGTCTGTGGTCGCCTGTCAACGTCATTCGGAACAACGGCAGAGTTTTTTCCAACTGGGTCACCCGCTTGGCATCGATGGCTTCCGGATTATTGATATCGGTGACCTCGGTTCGATTATAGTTGCCCGTGAACGTCCAGAGGGTGTTCCCTCCGGCGAACCGCATCGGGTAGGTCGCCACGATGTCAAACCCTTGCGTAGTGGTATCGAACGCGTTGGCATAGTAGGCCACCCGGAAGATATCGTTGAAACCCAAGGTTTTGGCGAAATCTATATCAGATTGAGTCAAAGGAATTTGGGCGCCCCGTGCGATACGGTCCCGCACCGCGACCCGGTAGTAGTCGACGGTCACGGAAAGGGTCCCGACGTCCACGACCGTGCCCGCGGACACGTTGAAGGATTTTTCCGGCTTCAGTTCCTGAGCCCCTTTCAGAGCCGCAAGCGGATGGTTCACCGGATAGGTTCCTACATTTTGGAGTCGCCCATCGACGAACGCCGTAGTCGTGTTCTGAATGTTCGCCTGGCCCACGGTCGGGGCGCGGAATCCCGTGCTGACCGAGCCGCGAAGCGCCATCATGGACGTGGCTTGCCACCGGGTGTTGAACTTGCCGTTCAGGGTGTCTCCGAAGGTTTCGAAGTCCTCATATCGTCCGGCCACGCCGACCAGCAGGTCCTTGGACACGTTGGTCTCCAAATCGACGTAGGCGGCGTAGCTGCCCCGGTTGTTTGTCCCCGCGATATCGGGCGAGAATCCGGCAAATCCATTGGACCCGACGCCGAAGCCCTGCGTTGCAAGATCTGCGGGACTCTCGTCAACATACCAGGAATTTTCCCCGCCGGCCGTGACTTCGAACTGCTCCACCCGATATTCCAGGCCCAGGCCGACGTTCAGGGGGGAGGGGAGCATGGCGGTCTGCACGACCCTGGAGAGATCGAGGTTGATCACGTGATCCGTCTCCGTGTACTTGCCCGGCCGGTATTCCGTCGGAATATTGGTTCGCATTGCGGCGAGTTGCGGATTGATCGTGTTTCTCATGAAGAAGTCCGTGCTGTGTTGACCGAGCACGGCGCTGAGGTCATAGTGCCAGTCAGAGATGTCCCCGCGGATGCCGATCGCTGTACTCCAGTCGCGCACCGTCCCTCCGAAGAACGGGGTGAATCCGCCGGGAAATTTTTCGTTGAACATGAAGCAGTTAGCGGGAAGGTCTGCGATGTCACTGGCGTAGTCGGCCCCAGCGTTCGCCGGCACGCTTGGGCAGCCTTCCCCGGTCAGGTCCGCGACCTTAACTGTATCGACATACCTCCCACTCTCTAGACCGTCCTCAATCTGTTTTTCATATCGTTCTGCTTCGGCGTCTGTGGGGTCATCCGAATCGACAAAAGGAATATCAGGCATCGCGTCTGTTTTGTATGTACCATCATTGTCGACCACCGGACCGTCGAATACCCCGCCTCGCGTATTGGGATTGCGGTAGTAGAACCCGCCTTCTATTTTACGTTGGGCATAGTTGGCCCAGCCGTAGAGTTCGGTCTTGCTGTTCAGTTTCGCCCCGAAGTTGCCGAAGAGTTTGTAGTCATAGAGAACCTCGGGTGCGCCCCAGACCATGGCATTGGGTTGCCGCGTGTACTGGCTGCTCACCACGTGCCTGTTGTTCGCGTCAATCAGTCCCTGCGCGTCGTCGCGTTGGATGCTGCGGTCGGTCCAGTCTCTCGCTCCATATTCGAAGCTGAAATTGGCAAACCCGGATTGGATGAACGGGAGTGGCAGGGGCACGCCCAGGTTGGCCGCAATACTGCTGGTGTCGCCGTCGCCTGCATAATACTTGCCCCAGCGGGCTTCTACCGTGCCGCTGTCCGGAGCGTCTTTCAACACGAAGTTCATCACGCCGGCCACGGCATCGGACCCGTACTGCGCGGCCGCGCCGTCGCGCAGGACTTCCACGCGCTTGAGGGCAATGGCCGGGAATGAGGCCAGATCAGTCGCGTGCGCCCCGTCTGAAATGCCGCCGCCCAGGAACGTGAGGACGGAGCCCCGGTGGCGTCGCTTGCCGTTGACGAGGATCAGGGTGGAATCCGGGGGCAGGCCGCGCAGGTTCGCCGGACGCACCAGCGTGGCGGCGTCGCCGATGGGCTGCTGGTTGACGTTGTAAGACGGTATGGTGGCCCTCAGGAGGGAGTTCATGTCCCTGACCCCGTAGTTCCTCATCGAGGTCCCTTCAATCACGTCCACCGGCACCGGAGAATCATGGGCCGAGCGTGTCGGAACACGGGACCCGACCACGATCACTTCTTCGAGTTTGACAATCTCCGGTTCCTGATCCACGGCTTCCTGTGCCAGAGACTGCTGGGTCGGAACAGCCAATAGACACAACAGGATCATTGATGGAATGATTCGATAATCGCTCATGATAGGGTCTCCTTAGGCATGCTATTCTGCGATTTTTGTCTCCTCTTTATATTCCTCGAGGTCGAATGTGACGGGCAGGTCGACCGCGGAGGAAATGGGATCGTCTCCAACTTTCGCCGGGTCGAATTGCCACGTTTTGACTGACTGTGCGGCGCTTTCGTCAAGCTCGGGATGTCCCGAGCTTTCTTGAATGGCGACTTGTTCCACGTCCCCGCCGGTACCAATGGTGATCCGTAACACGACCGTGCCTTCCCAGCCCTCCCTGCGAGCCGCTTGCGGATATGGGGGACGTTCGGATTTGATCAATCTGGCAGGTTTCTTCACCCGCACGGGTTCAGGTTCAGGTTCGGGTTCAGGTTCGGGTTCAGGTTCGTCTCGCGACGATTGGATCCCATACTCGTCAAGGTTGAACCTGATGGGCAGGTCGACCACGGCGGAAACGCGAAATTCTCCATCTCTCGCCGGATCGAATCGCCACACTTTGACTGACTTGGCGGCACTCTCGTCAAGCACGGGAAACCCCGAGCTTGTCTGAGTTCTGACGTTTCCCACGTCCCCGTCGGCACCGATGGTGATTCGTAACACGACCGTGCCTTCCCAGCCCTCCCTGCGAGCCGCTTGCGGATACTGGGGACGTTCGGACTTGATCAGTCTGACGGTTTTCCGCAGTGCTTTGCGATCCGCAATGGAATCCCGAGCGAGTTCGGGTTTAGGCCCGTCCTGCGGGACGATGGCAGTTTTGGGAATCGTGGCGATCATGAGGCCGTTGAACGGCACGACCGTTGTGCTGTCCAAGGCGGTCAGGCTGATGCGGCGTTCTGCCCGGGCAGTCATCAATCGGACGGTTTGCCACAGTCCCTTGCGGTCCGCAATGGAATCCCGCATAAGTGTAGGTCTGTCTGGTGAGACGAGAGAATTTCTGGAAATCGTGGCGACCATGAGGTCGTCGAATGGCCTCAACGTCGTGGTATCGGGTTGGGGGATACTGATTTCCCGCTCTTCTTCATCGGCCAGAGTGTCGGCAATTTCGAGGGTCTCCAGGAATTCGATTGATTCGCCCGGTAAGTCCTGCGCTAACGCCGGGGGGCAGACGAGACATCCCAGTAACGGCACAAGAACAGACCCGAGAACCTTGGAGAAGATGGAAGCCGTTGCGGCGGTTTTCTGAACCATCATGAATGTAAGTAAACTGTAAATATAAAATACTGTTTACTGGAAACAAGCTTCAGCCCCAAACTTTCCTCGAACCGAACGACGCCGCTACGCGCATCCCCCATGTCGATTAGCGAATCAAGGGGTTGTATCGGGACTTCTATCTTTAGGTTCACAATGACCAGGTTTCATAGAAAAACGCCTTGCTTTGTCGCCGCCTCTCAGGCGGTCAGGAACATCGCGACATAAGGCCTGTCCCGGGTTTTGCCCCGGGATGTCGCAGCTATTCTATGGAATCCCCGTTTTATCAGAGAACTCGTGTAGGACATTGTTGGGGCTTGTCACCACAAGAGGCTCGACTCCCGGTGCACGAGGAGTTGGGGGATTTGGCCGGCTCCAACATGAAACTGGCCGTTTGCCGACCACACGGTCTTGCTACGGACATTTTATACGAACGTCACCACTATTGACAATGAGCCGGAACGTGCACCTCCAGATCAAAAGTAGAAGCGGCTGAGGATGCCGAACGTGCGGGGCTGCCCCACGCGATAGGCCAGGCGGGCGGCTCCTCCACGTTCACGGTCGAATGAGAGTTGCGGGTTTTCGTCCGTGATGTTCTTGATGTAGAACATGACTTCCCACGTGTCGTACAGCAGGCCCGTGTTCAGGTTGAGCAGATGGTACGCGTCCAGTTCCATTTGGTCCCGAAAATTGTCGGAAGCCATGTCTGCTCCCGTCAGACCCGCAATGAGTCTGGACGGGTATGGCGTATTTTCCTGATCACCGGGTTGGGTGAACTGACTGCCGACGTACTGCCAAGCTGCGGTGACGTAACTCTCCTTTGAATTCAAGACACCCGGGAACGTGTACGTGGCCACCGCGGAGAGCTGCCAGTTGGGCACGGACGGGATGCGGTTGCCGTCCTTGATGCCGGGCACGTTGGGTATCGTGGTATCAAATTCCGCCTCCACGTAGCTGCCGGCAAACGTGACCAGCAACGCATCCGTGGGGTGGACGGCGAACTCCAGTTCTCCTCCCATGGTGTGCGCCTCGGGTACGCTGACGGTCACCCGCGATGAACATTCACCGGCCTCCACGTTCACGCCCAGGTTGCTGATGTCGGCGTAGAACAGCGACGCGTTCATCGTCACCTTTTCGTATGAGGATTTGAGGCCGACTTCGTAGTTCCACAGGGTCTCGTCCTTGAACCGCTGGAACCCCCGGTAGGTCTCATAGGCGGCCGCGCCGCACAGCGGCGCGTTCAACGGATCGTTCACGCCGCCCAGCCGGAATCCCCGCGACGCCTGCGCGTTCACGGCCACGCGGTCGGTCACGTCATATTTGAGCATGAACCGGGGCGTGAACCCGTTGGAGGATACCGTCACGTTCTGGTTTTGCGCGTCGCTGTTCGAGAAGGACCCGCCCGATCTGAAGGTCTTGTCTTCTTCCCAGTCGTACCAGCGCAACCCGGCGGTAAAACCAAGGCGGTCGTAGAGCATGTAGGTGGCTTCGCCGAATACGGCGATCTGGCTGAGGTCGTAGGTCAAGTCCGACACATAGGGCGAATCCATGGTGTTGAAGCCGTTTCTGGCATCCTCCAATGCCCCGAGCCCCGGACTTCCCGCGTTTACGTATGTCCGGTCCCACCCGGGCGTGGGCAGTCGCTGGGAGTAGTCGCGTTTGATATTGGAATAGAAGACGCCCGCCTGCCATTGGAATGCACTGTCGTCGGTGGAACTGACCCGCACCTCATGGGTCATCTGCTCGATTCCGGTGGTATCCCGCAAGTTGGATGGCAGTAGCACTCCTTCCGGTGGAAATCCCACATCGACCGCCACGCTGCCGGCCAGCGCGCTGGCGTCCCGGCTGACCAGCAAGTTGCGCTTGGTATAGCTGGCGACATAGGTCGCCTCGATGCGGTCGTTGGGGTTCCATTTGACGGTGTTGTCGAGGAGCAGGGTTTCGTCTTCGAAGGCTTCTTCCAGCAGCAGGAATTGCTGGCGCTTGCCGAGCTGCACGCGGGGCCGCGTCGTGGAATACGGGTTGGCATACAGGTTGAAGATCTCGTCGCGGTTGAACCCGTCCATGTCGATGTTCTGATACACCAGCCGGGGGGTGATGGTCACGTTCTCGGTGGGCTGCCACAACACGGACATGCGACCCCCGAAGCGGCCGCCGTCGTTGACGTTGTCGTCCCTTTCGCCGGTGACCCGCAGGGCGTCGATGAACCCGCCGTATCGCGTGCCGTAGCCCACCACGCGCACGGCCGCGTTGTTGCCCAGGGGCGCGTTGAAGGCCGCCTTGACGTGCCCGCCGGCCGAGCCGCTGTCGATGGTGTTCAGGTCGAATTGCGTCCTGACGTCCTTGACGCCGAGTTGGGGCTTGTTGGTGACGTACCGCACGGTGCCGCCGATGGACCCGGAGCCGAACAGCGTGCCTTGCGGGCCCCGCAGGGTTTCCACGCGCTGGACGTCATACAGGTCCAAGTCCGGGGTAAAGAGCGAAATCGCGATCGGCGTGTCGTCCAGGTAGATCCCGACCTGTTCCTTGACGCCGGGCTGGTCGCGGACGATCTGCCCGGATGACACCCCGCGGATGGTCACCACGGTCTGGCCGGGCCCCAGGTTCTGGATGTTCAGGCCGGCGATGTTCCGGGAGAGATCTTCCAGGTTGAAGGTGTTGAGCCGCTGGATGTCGGATTCTTTCAGCACGTTGACGGAGAAGGGCACGTCCATGACCGTTTCGGTCCGCCTGGTCGCCGTGACCACGACTTCTTCCAATTGATGGATATCCGACATGCTCGGGCTCTTCGCCGTGCTTTCTTCGCTTTGCGCAGATGCATCCAAAGAAAATACCAAGACTAAAAACGGCAGAATGCTGAGAAATGTGACAGTCATACCTGAAGAAGTCCGTTCTTTTCTCATGGTGGGTTTCTCCCGTATGTCTTTAATCAAAAGCTTTTGAAGTTGTGGAAATCATGGCTTCAATGCACATGCACTGCTTAGCGGGAGAGATACGTAGCAAACTACGTAATTTACAACTCTCCCCCGACAATTGCAATACACACCCCCTTGGTCAATCCCCACTAGCCGCGACCGGATCAAGTTTGCTATAAGCTCTCTTATATAAAACGGTGAAAATTTTCTACGCAGGCTTGCAGCCTGCATAGACAAGGCCTGAGAATGGAAGCAAGACGTGACAAGGCAGACCCCCTGTCAGGTCATGGCAGTGACAGGATCATCCCGATAACGAAAAGACGTTCATTCCTCCAGAGGTGTTGACCGATCATGTTTGTCAGACTGCTCAATCTGTTGTTTGGAAGCAAAAACGATCGTGAGTTGAAGGCGCTCCAACCCATCGTGGCTCGGATTAACGAATTGGAGCCCGGCTTGCAGTCGCTTTCGGATGAGGCGCTGGCGGATAAGACTCAGGTGTTCAAAAAGCGCCTCGACGCGGGAGAGCCGTTGGATGCGCTGCTCCCCGAAGCCTTTGCCGTGTGCCGTGAGGCCTCCCGGCGAAAAATCGGCCTGCGCCACTTCGACGTCCAACTCGTGGGCGGCATGGTGTTGCACGCGGGGAAAATTTCGGAAATGAAGACCGGTGAGGGAAAGACGTTGGTGGCGACCCTGCCCATGTATTTGAACGCATTGCCGGGAAAAGGCGCGCATCTGGTGACGGTCAATGATTATCTGGCGAAACGTGACGCGCAATGGATGGGCCCGGTGTATCACGCGTTGGGTTGCACGGTCGGCGTGATCCAGCATGAATCCTCGTTCCTGTTTGATCCCGAATACGAGGCGGCGGATAAACGGTTGAATTATCTGCGCCCCTGTACGAGACCCGAAGCCTATCGTGCCGACATCACCTACGGCACCAACAACGAGTTTGGGTTTGATTACCTTCGTGATAATTTGGTCATCAACGATCTGCGCCAGCGCGTTCAACGGGATTTGTCGTACGCGATCGTAGACGAGGTGGACAGTATCCTGATCGATGAAGCGCGCACGCCGCTCATCATCTCCGGTCCGGCCGAACAGAGTACGGAATTATACAATCGGATCAACCGGCTGATCCCCAGGCTCAACGCCGAACGGGACTATACCATCGAAGAAAAATCAAGGACGGTGGCGCTGACGGAAGAAGGGAACGCCCGCGTGGAAAAATTGCTGGCCGCGGACGGGCTGCTGGCGGGCGACAACCTGTATGACCCGAAAAATCTCGACGTGGTGCACCACGTCATCAAAGCCTTGCAGGCCCATGCCATTTATAAACGCGACGTGGATTACGTCGTCAAGGAAGGCGAAGTGCAGATCGTCGATGAGTTTACGGGACGCCTGATGCCGGGCCGGCGGTGGAGCGACGGGTTGCACCAGGCGGTCGAAGCCAAGGAGGGCGTGAAAATCGCCAACGAAAATCAGACGTTGGCCTCCATCACGTTTCAAAATTATTTTCGGATGTATGAAAAACTGGCGGGGATGACCGGGACGGCGGATACGGAAGCCGCGGAGTTTGCCAAAATCTACAACCTGGACGTCAACGTGATTCCGACCAACCGTGAGATGGTTCGCCAGGATCATTCGGACGTGGTGTATCGCACGGAAAAAGAAAAATTCGAGGCGATAGCCCAGGAGGTCATGGAATACTACGAGCGGGGTCAGCCCGTACTGGTAGGCACGATTTCCATTGAAAAGTCGGAACGACTCTCCAAAATTCTCAAGCAGCAAGGCGTGAAACACCAGGTTTTGAACGCCAAGTTTCATGAAAAGGAAGCGGAGATTATTTCCCAAGCCGGGGGCAAGGGCGCGGTCACGCTGGCCACCAACATGGCCGGTCGAGGAACGGATATTGTGCTGGGCGGCAACCCGGACGCGTTATACAAACAGCAGGTAGTCTACCGGGGCGACGATTTGACCGACGAGCAGAAGCACGCGGCTTTCGAACGGATTCAAAGGCAATGCGAAATCGAAAAGGCGGACGTCCTGGAATTGGGCGGATTGCATATCGTCGGCACGGAGCGTCATGAAAGTCGCCGGATCGACAACCAGCTTCGAGGCCGGTCCGGTCGCCAGGGCGACCCGGGGTCGTCTCGCTTCTTCTTATCCCTGGAAGACGATCTGATGCGTATTTTCGCTTCGGAACGGGTTTCCAACCTGATGTTGAAGCTTGGGATGGAAGAAGGCGTGCCGATCGAACACCGGATGGTCAGCAAATCCATTGAAAACGCCCAGAAGAAAGTCGAGGGTCATAATTTCGACATCCGGAAACACATTCTCGAATACGACGACGTCATGAATAAACAGCGGGAGATCATCTATGCCCATCGAGCCGGCGTTCTTGGGGGCGGTTCCATTCAAGACGACGCAGAGGATTGGCTCGTGGACGTCGTGGACACCTTGATCAATACCTACTGCCCGGAAGAAGCCTACGCCGAAGCCTGGGATTTGGCCGGGTTGCGCGAAGCCGCCCTCGCGCAATTCGGCACGGAAGTCCTGGCGACCGAGGACATGTCGGAAATGGGACGCGATGGCCTGCGGAACGAATTGCTGGAACACGTCCAGCAGCTTTTCAGGCACAGGCAAGCGGAACGCGAAGAACAAATCGGTCCCGAACTGCGCTCACAGCTTGAACGGAGCCTGGTGTTACAGGTCATCGATCATCATTGGAAGGATCATCTCCTCGGCATGGATCAACTCCGGGACGGCATCGGGCTCCGGGGCTACGGCCAGAAAGATCCGTTGGCGGAGTATAAACGAGAAGGCTTCGACATGTTTGCCGCCATGATGGACCGCATCAAGTCCGATTCTCTGGAGCGCCTGTTTAAAGTTCAGGTCGTCAAAGGAGAACGCCCGCCCATCGAGGACGACGCGGACCTGCCCCCCCAAATGACCTTCAACCGTGGAGACGGTGCGCCCGCGCAACGGACGGTCCAACGGGCCCAGGCCAAAGTCGGTCGAAACGAGCCCTGCCCGTGCGGCAGCGGCAAAAAATATAAAAAATGTCACGGGGCGTGAGCGGAGCGTCCCTTCATTCCCTCTCCTTGAGGGTAAGGGGGGACAGGCAAGCAGGACGAAGGGAGCGAAGAGGAAGGAGCGGCGAGGGAAGGAGAGGGAACCAGAGATTCGTTAAAATAAATCCATTTGGACGGGTTGAGCCGTGGCTGACCCCGCGGCCTCTTGGTGTGGAGCAGCCATGGCCTCCACGAGCTGCCGTAGTTTTTGGAAGTCTTCCCGAAGCTGAGGGAGAAGATGGTCATTGTGAAGCGCCGCGGCAGGATGGAACAGCGGAAACAGTCGAAAGTCTGCTAATTCAAACGGTTGCCCGTGGACCTTGGTGATCCCGACTTTTCTTTCCAACAGCGTTTGGGTAGCAAAGTTGCCCATGGAACACACCAGGTGCGGTTTGATCAATTGGATCTGCTGGAGCAGGAAGGGTTTGCACGTCTCCACTTCATCGGGTGCGGGGTCGCGATTCCCAGGAGGACGGCATTTGATGACGTTGGCAATATAAATCTGTGACCGGGATAGTCCGACCGATTCCAATAATTCCGTCAGGAGTTTTCCTGCCGCGCCGACGAACGGCACCCCTTGCTTATCCTCGTGAAACCCCGGGGCTTCCCCCACGAACATGATCGAAGCCTCCGGATTCCCGCTCCCGAACACGACCTGCGTCCGTCCGGAAGCCAGACGACATTGCTGGCAGTTGCGCAAGGATTCACAGAGATCAGCGAGCGACATAGATAGCCCTCATGTTGTTGTAGGTCGGATTAGCGGAGCGTAATCCGACAGGAAATATTGAACCTGCGGAATTGTCGGGTTACGCCTGCGGCTAACCCGACCTACGCGGCTGCGTTCGGTGGTTGACCGAGAGATTCCTCGCTTCGCTCGGAATGACACCCCTGAATTGGCGTTGGCTCTTTTCATGTCAATCGACCGGTGATGCCTCACGTGCGGCGGGACACACGATTTTGGAACGATCGCTGCCCCCACGCCGTCAGGGCCAATGTCAGACGATGAAGCGGAGGGACGCGAATGCGGGAAGAAAACACGGCAAATCGCGTTTTTTCAATACGGGTCAACAGATTGAAATAGATGTCGCGCATGATTTCCGCGACCAGCAAGGATTGACGGTCGGCCGATGAAAGGGCGTCATACACGGTTTGGGCTTTTCGATAGTAGTCGTGAGCCCGGGCGGCCTGGAATTCCATGAGTTGAAAGAATTGGGGCGAAGAGGTCTTGGACAAAATCTGTTCTTCGGAACAGCCGAACCTGGCCAGGTCCTCCTGCGGCACGTAAATCCGGTCGCGTTCGGCATCGGCTCCGATGTCGCGCATGATGTTGGTCAGTTGAAAGGCCACGCCCAAGTTGACGGCATAGTCCCGCGCGCGCGGGTCAATGGTTCCGAACACTTTCAGACAGATCAATCCGACGATCGAGGCCACGCGATAGCAATAGGGATAGAGATCGTCAAAGGTGGCATACCGCCTGACCGTCAGATCCATTTCCATGCCGGCAATCAGTTCCTGAAAATAGTCCTGGGGAATGTCCAGCTTGCGGGCGTGGTCCGCGAGACTGATGGTCACCGGATATCGCGGGATGCCGTGATACGCCGCCTCGATTTCCCGGCGCCATTGCGCAAGTTGTTCGCATGGATCCGCCCCGTCAGGGGGATGATCCACGGCCGCGTCCAACTCGTAACACAACGTGTACACGGTATACATGGCTTCCCGGCGGGGACGGGGCAAAAAGAGAAATGAATAATAGAAATTACTCCCGCTGCCCTTGGTTGTTTTGGTGCAGTAGGAGTGCGCTTCCGCGACGGTGGGCATCTGCGTGGGAATTTGGCTGCGACTTATGATTGGGGTTGAAGGTGCATTTCTTTAATCCATCCCGACTCTTCGGCGGACGTTTGTACGAAATAGATCCACTTTTTCTGAATCAAACTCCCGTCCATGACCGTGAGCACGTCACCGGATTTCACCACAGGTCCCCGTTGTTCACCTTCGGCCGCATTCCGTAATCGGAAGCGAGCCTGGCGACCTTCCTTCATCGCGACGGTGACCTGCTGCCCTTCGTGAAAGGCCGGAACGGGAGGGACGCTCGGCGTAGGTGGGACGTCGCGCTCGCGTTCAGGTGTGGGTTCTTCAGTATCTATGCCGAGAGTGGCAAGCACCGTGTCGGGCATCATGTGGATCATGAAAGACCGTCGCTCCGGGTCCGTCACGATGTACCAGGTTCCTATTATCAACAGAATGAGCAGGAGGAACCTGAACCATCTGCGGCGAGGGGGCCTGTACCGGGGGTCATCGAAGTCTTCCAATCCGTCGTCGAACTCAAGATCCTGGTCAGTGGCCACAATACTCATTTTCATACCACTCACCTTCAGGCATGTCAAACCGGGCAAGGATGTAAGGGGCCGGACGAAAGTGCCGGCGCCCGCCACGGACTCCCGTGGCTCGAGCCTGCAAGAACGCATGAAGGAGTAACGACGTCTCGTCGAAAAACGACGGAGACAGCATAGCCTCCGGCCGTAGAAGAAAATGGCTTGCATATCGGATTCACCGTATGCAGAATGCATCCTGTAAGCGGCGAAACAAAAGGATGCTCCGTCGAGTTGATGCCGTCCATACTCCCTGGCTGGGAAGGGCGCCACATTTTAGCAGACGCCGAATTCGAACTCCGCACATGTCCAGTTGGTATCGCCCGGACCCGTTAACCCGAGACCTGATTCATCTGATCAATGCCCGCCGGCACGATCACGGTGATTCCGAACTCGCCATTGAAGTCCTGCAAGCGTTGCTCGAACAGGACCGCGAGCATGACGTGCTCACCGTTCTGGCGGCGTTGGATGAAGAAATGGCCGAGTGGTTGTTTGACCTGTTGGCGGAAGCCGCGTGCTCGGTGTTGATCGAGGGTGATCACGACGACGACCCGGCCTATGCCATTTTGGGCGCAATCGAGTTGCCTCTGCAGGCGAATTTGGCCACACCTCTAGGCCTGAAGATTCATCCGGAAAAAACAGCGGAATTATTGCGGGAATGTTTGCACGTGCCTCCGGGAACCGTGGTGACGGTCGAACCGCGATTGCTGACGGATACGACGCTCGATTTCTTAACCCTTCAGAAGCTCCACGAACATTTGTCGTGTATGGCCGGTTCGCAGCGCCGGCAACCCATTACCGCTCGTCTGCATCCTCCCGTCGAATCGACGGCATTCCTGTTTTTTGAATTAATTGGCGCGAAGGATTCGTCCCTTCCGGAGACCATCCCCGACCAAGAGCGGGAAACCTTGTTGCAGGGACTGACGGCGCAATGCCCTGAAATTGCCCTGGCGCCGAACATGTTGGAGGTGCCGGTGTATGCCGCGTATGGCATGTTTGCCGCGCAGAACGCGGTGAGACTTCATCGACTGGCCGATGAAACGGCAGCGGTCTGGCATGATCTCGACCCTCCGGTCAGGAGTCGAGCCATCGTCCATTTACACACGCAGTGCGGGAACGGGGTCCATATGCCCGTCTGGACGGATTTGTTTGACCCTGATTTACCGGAAGACCATGGCCCGATCTGGACCTCGCCGGACGTCTGGGTCTTTACGGCCGACCTGCCGATTGAATGGCCCGGGGAAATGCTGACGAACCGGTTGTTGGCCGAAGGCTGTACCCGCTTTGAAAACCACATCGTCGAAGCCCCGGAAAATTAGCTCTTGTCGGATTACGCTCTTTCTGTCATCCGCGATCCTCGATTACAAACGTCAAGGACAGGCTTTGATCGGGGATCCAAGGGTTTTTCCTTTTGCATGCGGGGTTTCGCCCCCGCACGACGAGGTCCTTTTGTTTCGACAAAAGGACCCAAAACCATTGGCGCCCGGGCGTGGTCCCAGGGGGTGCCTTTGCCCGAGTCCCGCTTGCGTGGGCTGCGGAACTCGCTTCGCTCAAACAGTCCTCGCCTCACAATAGAGTTTGCGGGACCGGGGCGCAGCCACGCCCGCAGGCGCCGGGACATGTGCATTCGTAGGTCGGGTTAGCCGAAGGCGTAACCCGACGACTCATCGTAATTTGCCGGCTACCAGCCGGTTCAAGCTGACCCCGGACTCAGCCGCCTGAATGGAAAGCATCCGGTGCGTTTCCGGCGGAACTCGTACCATGAACTTCCCGCTGTAATTTTTCAGCGCAATAGGTTCGGGTACGTCCTCCTTGTTTCTTCGCATATCTCCAAGGCAGCTTTTGACCAGCCGGCGAATACCCGCCAGCGCTTTTTCCGGTGACGTGTCAAGCCAACTCAGCCCGGGAAACTCGGCGCATAAGCCAACGTGCTCCCGGTCTTCTTCAGACCACGTGACCCGGTAGGTGTAACGATCGTATTCTCTGGTCATGATTCGGCCTCCAAACGATCTATCGCCCGAAGAATTTGGCGGACTTAGTACGGTTTAGTTATGGACGAGCGGCCAGGCGTAAGGGTTCCAACAACGCGGCCGGGACTTTCAGGTTTCCCTTTCCTCGACCGACCTGAATGGCCGGGTTCGCCGCACCGTGGAAATCGCTTCCGCCGGTGACCAACAGGTCCAACCGTTTAGCCAATTCGAGATACCGCGAAATTTGTTTCCGGTTATGGGTGCTGTAAAACACTTCCAATCCCAATAGCCCCGCTTCTTTTAAGCACGCACACAAGCGATACAGGGGTTCCCCCTCGCACCGGGTCCACGTCGGGTGAGCCAGAACCGGGACTCCTCCCGCATCGCGAACCCAGGTGATGACTTCACGCGTGTCGGACAGCGTCCGCGGCACGTAGGCTGCGGCTCCTTCGCCCAAGTAGCGCTCGAAGGCTTCCCGGGTATCGTGAACGTACCCCTTGTCCACCAACACCTGCGCGATATGCGGACGACCGATGGAGTCCGAACCGGCTTTTGCCTTGACTTCGTCTTCGGAAAGTTCAAGCCCCAGAGCATTCAGTCGTTCGATGATCTGCGGATTTCTGACCTGTCTTGAAAGACGCTGTCGAACCATATGGGCCTGTAAGGTCGGATCCTGCCAATCGAAGAAATACCCGAGGACGTGGAGTTCCCGTCCGTCAAAGCGAGAGCTTAACTCGACACCGGGGACGATTTCGATGCCCAGCTTGGTTGCGGCCTCCCTGGCGTGGGGAATGCCGTCCACGATGTCGTGATCCGTAATCGCCATGGCCGTGACTCCCGCTTGATGGGCCAAGGTCACGACTTCCGCCGGCGTCAGACTACCGTCGGAATAGCGGGTGTGTAAATGAAGGTCGATTCGTGCCATCGACGGGCAATCGGTTCCGGAAAATCATCAGGGACCCCGGTCAAGCCCCTTCGACGGGCTCAGGGCAGGGTTTTTGGGCCACGAGGCGTGCGGTCAGGGCAGGCTCTTGGTGAGGAGGGCAGGGACGCGGGCCTTCCTGATAGTGCAACACGCGCAGCGGTTTCGTTAAGTGAAGCAGTTCGTTATGCTCTAAACAGAATTCCTTCCTCCGGGGATGCTGAAACCGTACGTGGTTGTCGATCAAAAACGTTTCATAGATCAGGATGCCGCCGGGCTTGAGGGCTTGAAGGATCGAGGGAAACAGTGGCCGGAAGAGATAGAAAAATACCAGGACCCCATCGTATTCCTGATTGCCCAGAGAGGGGGGTGCCTCCGGGTTCTTTTCCAGGTCCACGTTCCACGTCGAAAGATTTGACAGGCGATGGTCCGTGGCCGTCCGGGTCAGGGTGGCGAGTGCATTCTCGTCCCGGTCAAGCCCGACCGCGTCATACCCTTGAGAAGCCATGTACAGGGTGTGTCGGCCTTCTCCGGCGGCCACGTCCAGGATTTTTCCCTTGGGGATCATGTCGGCGGTGGCCTGCAGAAAAGGCGCAGGTTGGAAGAAGAAAGGGGGCTCGACCGCTCTCGCGCGAGGGTAGGTGAGGCGAACGCCGACCGACCCCGACACGTCCGGGAGCGGCGGAGCGGCTTTCCGAAGCCAGATCATCAATCGAGGGATCGGAAATTCCAGCAGGAGCACTTGGGCGATTTGATCAGCCAAGCGTTCGATCAACGCGTTTTCATTGGTGGTCCCCACGTCAATCACCCGTTGGACGACTCGTGCGTAATCCACGGTTTTCGTGAGGCTGTCGGAATGAATGGCGTCCTCGACTGAACAGGTGAGTTCGAGATCCGCCAACAGGGGCTGCGGGCGTTGCCGTTCTTCAAGCGTGACCCCGCACTTCGCCTGAAAACGTATCCCTTCTATGATGATGGCTTCGGACACACGGGCATTGTCGGAAAGGCGTCTATACGTGTCAAGCTTGGTTGCCCCGTCACGTCCCGAGCCGGCGTGAGAGCGCCGGACCTGCTTGACCCGCTTTTCGGAGGGCTCCTATAATAGGCACGAAACGGTTGAGCGGAAAAGGTCGAGACAAGTGGCTGATTTTACTCATTTCAACGAGTCCGGTCGTGCGAGGATGGTCGACGTGTCAGCCAAGGGTTCGACCGAACGAATCGCGGTGGCTCAGGGGCGGGTGTTGATGCTCCCCGAAACCTTACGCCGTATTCAGGAAGGGAAAATCGCTAAAGGCGACGTCTTGGCCGTGGCGCAGGTGGCCGGGGTCATGGGGGCCAAACGGACACCTGATCTGGTTCCCATGTGTCATCCGTTGATGCTCACGAGCGTGAATATTGACTTCAGGGAACATGCGACGCCCGATGAGAGGGGACAGTGTTCCATGACCATTCAGGCCACCGTCAAAACCAACGGGCAGACCGGAGTCGAAATGGAAGCCATAACCGCGGTGACGATTGCGGCGTTGACGGTGTACGATATGTGTAAAGCCGTGGACAAGGGCATGAGCTTTGGTGACGTGTGTTTGGTTTCGAAATCCGGAGGGAAATCCGGGACCTATCAACGAGCCGACGTCGAGACTTTGACGCCGGTTCATGGGTCAGAGTCATGACCGTCACGGTGAAATTGTTCGGCATGTTGAAAGCGCAGCTTCACACTGAACCCGAACTGACGGTGCAGTTGGATCAGGGCTGCCGGGTCGAGGATCTGATCGCGGCCATCCAGTCGATGAATCCCGACGTGGGGGACTTGTTGCTCAAGAGAAAAATCCTTGTGTCGGTGAACCATGAGATCGCTCACGGGGACACCGAACTCACCAGCTCTGATGAAATCGCGTTGCTTCCGCCGTTTTCCGGCGGATCGGATACGCCAGGAGGGATGCCTTTCGATGTCTACCGTTGATACAGAAGCCATGTTGGTCCGGGTCCAACGAGAGAATTTTTCGATTGACGAGGAAATCGACCGGGTGCGGAATCGATCCACGCGCATCGGCGGTATTGCGACCTTTCTCGGGACCGCGCGGGACCGGTCGGAGGATCGGGACGTTAGCCGGATCACGTTTGAATATTATGAAGGAATGGCCCAAAAGAAACTCCGGGAGATTCGTGATCGTGCGTTACAGGATTTTGACGTGATCGAAGTGCTGATCCTGCACCGGTACGGGGAAATCGACATTGGGGAAAACATCGTCCTGATCGTGGTGGGTGCCATGCATCGAGCGGATGCGTTCAAGGCCTGCAAGTGGTGTATCGACGAATTGAAGCAGATCACGCCGATCTGGAAATGTGAACAGACACCGGATGGGCAAGTCTGGGTGGAACAACATCCATGAACGTCGAGCCGACAGGTTCGGATCTTTTTGACACGTTCGGTCGTCCCTTGCGGAGTTTACGCGTGTCGGTGACGGACCGGTGCAACCTGCGTTGTCGCTATTGTATGCCGGAGGATGAGTATACGTGGCTTCCCCGTGAAACCCTCCTGAGTTTTGAAGAAATCAACAGGTTGGTGGAGATCTTTGCGGAGTTCGGCGTGGACAAAGTCCGGTTGACCGGAGGAGAACCCCTGCTGCGCCGTGACCTGCCCACCCTCATCCGCCTGTTGAAGCAACAGGCGGCCATTCAGGATATCGCCTTGACCACCAATGGCATTTTGTTGGATGAACAAGCCGAATCGCTTCGTGACGCCGGATTGCATCGCATCACGGTCAGCCTTGATACCCTAAAGCCTGACAGGTTTAAACAACTGACCAAACGTGATTCCTTTGATCGGGTCTTACAGGGCATTGCGCACGTCAGGACGGTCGGATTGACCGGACTCAAAATCGACACCGTCGCGATCAAGGGCTTCAATGACGATGAACTGGTCGAGTTGATCGAATATGGAAAGAGCGTCGAGGCGGAAGTCCGATTTATCGAGTACATGGACGTGGGCGGTGCGAATGATTGGGGTATGGACAAAGTCTTTTCTCAGGCGGAGATCCTGGAGACCCTCCGGCAGGCCTATGGCCCGATCGAGCCCGTTCGGGAAAACAGTTCGGCTCCGGCCAGTCGGTTTCGCTTACCCGACGGGACCACGTTCGGCATCATTCCCTCCACGACGGCGCCGTTTTGTGCCACGTGTGATCGGAGCCGGTTGACGGCTGACGGCATGTGGTACCTGTGTCTTTACGCCAGGCAGGGCTTGGACCTGCGGGAACCGCTTCGGATGAACGATGAGTCAACCGTGCGGGCCCGTATTCGTTCGGGATGGCAGCAACGGATTGATCGCGGCGCCGAAGAACGCAAGGCGCTGGAGTCTTCAAGCGGGCGCGGCCAATTTATTCAGATCGAAGAACTTCGCCAGGATCCACATTTGGAAATGCACGCGCGCGGCGGCTGATTGTCCCCGCCGCTGTGTTATCCCCCACCTTTCTGAGGAAACGTCTCGATGGGTTGGTTTAAGAAAAGCTCGTCGGAAGAACGGGAAAAAACCAAGCTGAAGATCGTTGAGGGCATGTGGGTCAAATGTGCCTCGTGCCGCGCCGTCGTCTATCGGAAAGAGGTCGATCAAAATTTTAAAATGTGTCCCAAGTGCGGCTACCATTTTCCCCTGTCGGTTCCGGAACGGATTGACGTCCTGCTCGATCCGGACAGTTTTCAGGAGTGGGATGCCGAATTGTCTCCGGGCGATCCCTTGGCCTTTGTCGATACGCGCTCCTACCCCGGACGACTCGAGATCTATCAGAAGAAAACCGGCAGACGCGATGCCATCGTCACGGGAGAAGGCAGGCTCCATACCCGCCCGGTTATCGTGGGCATCTTTGATTTTGGATTCATGGGAGGCAGCATGGGGTCCGTGGTGGGAGAAAAGATCTGTCGTGCCGCCGGTCGGGCCATGGAGGGAAACACGCCGTTTTTGCTCGTGACCACGTCCGGTGGGGCGAGAATGCAGGAAGGCATCCTCTCTCTCATGCAAATGGCACGGACTTCGGCGGCCATGGCGAGGCTTCATGAAGCCGGCGTGCCGTTCATTTCCCTCCTGACGGACCCAACCTTCGGGGGCGTGACTGCGAGCGTGGCCATGTTAGGGGACGTCATCCTGGCTGAACCGGGAGCCCTGATCGGGTTTGCCGGGCCACGCGTCATCGAACAAACCATCAAACAGCGGTTGCCGGACGGGTTTCAGCGCGCGGAATTTTTACTTGAACATGGTATGATTGACGCCATTGTGAGTCGGCCCCGCCTTCGGCAGACGCTTCACACCGTTATACGGCACCTGAGTGCCAGTGTCTAATAGGCTGTTGAAAGCTGCCGTCTCACCGCGATGCAGTCCTGCCGTCTGCATACCAAGAGGTGAACATGGAGCAGGGCGTAGGTCGGATTAGCGTAGCGTAATCCGACGTTGGCAGGCTGGTCATGGGGATCGTCGATGAAGCGTTCCTACGAAGCCACACGAGAACGTCTCTACGCGTTGCAACAATTCGGCATCCACCTGGGCCTTGAAACGATTTCTTCGTTGTTGTCGGAACTCGGGAATCCCCAACGGCGTTTCCCGGTCCTGCACGTGGCCGGAACCAACGGGAAGGGGTCCGTGGCCGCCATCACGGCTTCGATTTTGCAGGCTGCCGGAATCCGCGTGGGTTTATATACCTCTCCGCATCTTCTTGATTTTCGGGAACGCATCCAGGTTCGAGGTAAGTGCATTCCAGAAGGTCGAGTCGTTGAACTGTTCGACACAATCCAAACGCTGCCTTCATTCGCCGTACCGCCGACATTTTTTGAAGTGGCTACCGCCATGGCCTTTCAGTATTTTGCCGAAGAACGGGTGGAAATTGTCGTGCTGGAAGTCGGGTTGGGAGGGAGATTCGACGCGACGAACGTGTGCCGGCCGGTCGGGACGGTCATGACCAACGTGTCATTCGATCATGAGAAATACCTGGGCTCTTCCCTGGAGGCGATTGCGTTTGAGAAAGCGGGGATTCTGAAAGAGAACATTCCGCTGGTCATAGGGCCGGTCGAACAATCAGTCGATTGCGTTTTACAGGAGCAGGCGAGACAAAAGCAGGTTCCGACGTTCAAATTCGGTAGCGCGTTTCTGAGTGTTTCCCATCCATCCGGGGCGTTTGATTTCGTCGGGATGCATCGAAACTACGTGAATCTTCGGTGCGCGCTGGAAGGCGAGCATCAAACAGTCAACGCTGCCTGTGCCTTGGCCGTCCTCGAAGCCAGTGTCATGCCCCGAACCTCGATTCCCGAGTGGGCCATCAGGCAGGGCCTGGAGCAGGTGTCCTGGCCGGGTCGGCTCGAACGACTTCGGCGCCATCCTTTGATCCTCTGTGACGGAGCTCACAACCCGGCTGCGGCAGCATGCCTCAGGATTTCATTGCAGCGGACCGTTTCCGAACAACCGGAGCGTCGTCTTATTTTGGTGGTCGGGATGATGCAGGACAAGAACCTTCGCGCTTTTTTGAACACGTTGATCCCGCTGGCCGATGTGGTGATCTTGACGAAGATCAATTCTCCCCGGGCAGCCACGGTGCGTGCCTTGAAAGAGGCCCTGCCGGTCATGGAGCATCCGTTGTATGAGCGCGACACGCCTGAGGCGGCAATGGATCTGGCAACGTATTTGGCGAATGAAAATGACCTGATCTGTATTACGGGATCATTGTTTCTTGTCGGGCACGTGAAAAGCCTGATGGCGGGAAATGCCTATGAACCGGTTCTGGGGTAGTCGAGGCCGTTCACGTGACGCCCTGTTGGTCAATGCGGTTGGTTTGCTGGTTGCCGGCCTGATTGTGTTTGCGATGGCGAGTGCGGCCCATGCGTTGCCCATGTTTCCCGTGTCCGAGCCCATGGCATCGGAGACCTCTTCTCCACTTCCCGCTACGTCTGAGCAGTCCCAAGCTTCCTCCACGCTTCGCATCACGGCCGAACGAACCGAATTCGATCAGGTCACGGAGGAGTTCAAAGCCGTCGGCACAGTGGTGGTGACGCAGGGTGCCGTTCGGTTGACTGCCGACCAAGCCGTCCTTCACAAACTGTCCGGCCGTTTGACGGCGACGGATCATGTTCACCTCAAGGATCAGGTGACTGACATGTGGGCGGACGAGTTGACCATCAACGTGAATACGGAGTCCGTTCTCGTCGTCAACGGAAAGATCTTTCTGAAAGACACGGGCACGTGGCTCCGCGGCCGTCTCTTTCAACGGTTTTCCGAAACCCATTATCGCGTAAAGGACGGCACATTTACGAATTGTGAAGCGGATGACGGGCAAATTCCCGATTGGAGTTTTTCGTTTCAGGACGTGGAGGTGGAACAAGGCGATAGCGTCTTTGCCAAAAATGCGTGGTTGAACGTTCGCAATCAGCCGATTGTCCCGATTCCCGCGTTGCGCTATCCGATGCCGGGCGCCAGAAAAACCGGATTTTTGGTGCCGACGATCGGGTACGACAATGTGTTGGGCGTTCAATATCGACAAGGGTTCTATTGGGCGTTTTCTCCCAGTCAGGACCTGACTGTTGCACCGCAAATTTTATCCAAACGAGGACAAGGGGGTGGCGTGAGGTATCGTTACGTCCTGAGTCGCCGTTCGAGGGGACGATGGTTACTCAATGCGTTTAATGACACCGTGGCGGATCAGGCTCGTGCGCAAATAACGGGTGCCCACGTACACCACGCGCAGGACGACCTTCTGATTCAAGCTAATATCAACTATGCGACAGATCGGAGACTCTTACGGGATCTGAGTGCTTCCGGCATTTCCCGGGCGCTGCCCAGCCAGGAATCCGTGCTGAACGTGACGCGTCGCTTGCCGGGAGGCGCCGCGTATCTCAGGGCTCAATATTTACAACCATTGGACTCCGGAGGCCGAGGCACGTTTCAACGGCTGCCGGAAATCGGACACCGGTACGGGCGTCGATTCACCGTGGGTGCGGAGACGGTCAGTCTCGATATCGGATTGGACTCGACGTTCGTGCACTTTGCTCGTGAGCAAGGGTTCAACGTCAGTCGTTTCGACGTCATGCCGACCCTGGCCGTTCAGGGGTTGCACCTGGGGCACATGATCGGTCTTCGTCCGCAATTCAAAATCAGAGAGATCCTCTACTCTCGGGGACAGGTTCAAGACGATGCCCGTGATCGTGGGACGTTTTGGCTTGGCTTGGAGGCGGTCTCGAACGTGTCACGCGCCTTTCAGGCCGGGACCGGGCGTCGATTGCGTCACACGATCGAGCCGCGATTGTTCTACGAATACGTGCCGGCTACCAGGCAGTCCGACCTCCCGCAGATCGATGCCACCGATAATCTTCTGAAGAAACACCTGGTGACCTATTCCCTGAGATCCAAATTGCGGGATGAGGGGAGCGGTCAACGATCTGCAACGTTGGTGGATGTCATGATCGCCCAAAGTTACCATCTCGCCGACGGACCGGGTTCGGCGAATAGGTTATCCGATTTGTGGGGAAGGGCGACGTTCGAACTTCCGGGGACGCAATTGCCGGGTTGGCTGAGTCGCCTCAGCCTGAGTCTTGATACGTTCTATGATCCGGACGAGCATGAATTGACGCAATTCAATTCGGACATCACGGTGCAGGCGCACCGGCAGGCATACGTGCAAGTGGGGCACCGCTATGCACGATCGGGCCTTATCCCACGCCGCGGCGATCTCTGGAATCCGGTGTCCTTTAACGAAGTGTTGGCGGCTCAATCGGAAATTAACTTTTTTACGGTGGGTGGTGCCATTCGTCTGCCCTTGGGATGGACGGTGGGGACAAAGGCCTATCATAATTTTGTCACGGGACAGACCCCGGAATGGGACGTCGTGGGGTTGTATCAAAACCCCTGCAAATGTTGGTCGCTCGGCCTGTATCATATTCGTTTGTCCGGCGGAAACGGTCTCCCCGAACGCACGCAATTCAATTTTGTCCTCACGTTGCGTGGCCTGGGGGCGACCGCCGGATTAGGCACTCAACTCATTCAGCGCATCTTAGGTCCGCTTCTTGACGATGAACCGGATCTACCGTGGGCTGTTGAGTAAGGGACCGCTGCACGACGGTTCGGCGCATGACGGAACGTCGTGGCACGGGTCGTGATGGCCACGTGCAGACGCCCTTCGACAAGAAAAGTGGTGCGGCCGGCGTGGTGACGCTTGGGAGGGCCACAGTGGTATCCGGGGGTATGGATGTCGGCGCGAGGTGACTCGTGTCGTGGCCTTCTTTAAGGGAGGCTCACATGCATGGGCGATGGCGTTGCCAACGTCTCCGCGAGTTCGTACAACAGGGTTTCCGTGTCCTCCCACCCGATGCAGGCATCGGTGATCGAGATCCCGTATTCCAATGGTCTGTCTATCTTCCAGGATTGCTTGCCCGGTTTCAGATTGCTTTCCAACAAAAGTCCTAAGATATATCGCTGCCCTTCGTAATATTGTTTTACGACTGAGTGAGCGACTGGAATTTGGCGAGTGTGATCTTTGTCGGAATTTCCATGTGAGCAATCAACCATAATGGGTCTCGTAATCTCTTCATCCACCAACCCGTCTCGGGCTTGAAGAATGTGTTCCCGGCTGTAATTCGTCTTTCCGCCCCCGCCGCGCAACACGATGTGTCGATCGGGATTTCCATTGGTCTTAATCATGGATGTGACGCCATCGAGACTAATCCCGACAAAACTGTGGGGCTGCCGCGCTGCCACCATGGCATTGAGGGCGACTTGCAGACTGCCATCCGTTCCGTTTTTGAAGCCGACCGGCATGGATAATCCACTCGCCATTTCTCGATGGGTCTGGCTTTCGGTGGTCCGTGCACCGATGGCTGACCAACTGATGAGGTCGGAAAGATATTGGGGAGTGACCGGGTCGAGCAATTCGGTGGCGCAGGGCACACCGCGATCATTCAGGTTAAGGAGAATGGTTCGGGCTTGCCTGAATCCTTCGGCAATGTCACAACTGCCGTCCAGATGAGGATCATTGATAAGTCCTTTCCACCCGACCGTTGTTCGCGGTTTTTCAAAGTAGGTCCGCATGACGATCAGCAGGTGGTCTTTGGTAGCCTCCCCCACCTTTTTGAGTGCGGACCCGTAGGCATAGGCCGCTTCAGGGTCATGAATGGAGCACGGTCCGATGACCACGAGGAGCCGGTGCTGGTCTCGTCCATAGAGGATATCTCTGATGGCCTGACGGGTTTGCAGGACCGTGGCTTCCGCGGCCGTGGTGACCGGAAGTTGTTCCTTGATCTGCCGTGGGGTCACCAGTTCTTTGACTTCAATGACGTGTCGATTATTGAGAGGTTCTGTCATGAAAACGACCTTCCTGAGAAATGCGAGAGGCTCCTAAAAGAAAATAACGCTCGTACAATTGCCTACATAGGGTAGCGGAAATGAAAATTCCTCGCAAGAGACGGTATGGGGGCACCACGTTTGTACTCGGGGTTGCTGTTGAAGCAGGAATGGTAACGCAGATTGTCAGCCAAGGCCATGGAGGAGCGGTGTCGGCGATTTTCGTTCCGGTTGACCGCAGTTGGCGGAGTCTCGCAATTTCCTATACTGTTAAAGGATAAGAGGGGTATAGACAATGGCACGAGTGCCCAAGAAACCGTGATGGCAGAAAGGAAAGGAGTGAGTTGATGAATCGGCCACGCGAACTCTTTGTCCCGGCGAGGATCACCGACGTGTGTACCTATGACCAGGGCGAAGTGAGAAAGGTCGCATTGACGCTGCCGGAGACCTTCGAGGTCGACGGACGGCCCGTTCCGGTTGGTGATCGCATGCGACCAGGATCGGCGTTTTTGGTGAAACCATTTGGTGTTCGGACGCAAAAATATCGCCGCAGAATGTATACGCGCTCCAATTGTTCCGATGAAAGCCCGCGCGTGTTGGAAACCATTATCAATGACACCCATAAGGAAAAAGCCGATACGTCTCCCTGGTGGCAAACTGACGATCTCGTGCAGCGTTACCGCACGGGCGGCTCAATCGACGTGTGCGTGAATTATGACGAAACCCGTTCGGAATTGGTGGTGTATCAAAACAGCGAGACAGTTGACCCGACGACCTTAGTTTTGGAGGACGATCACGAATGGCGTTCCATGCGGATCGTAGCGGTGGCGCTTTCGACGGGCATTACGCCGTTTTTGTCATATCTGCGGTATATGAAAACCAGAGCGTTCGGAACTCTGGACGGCACAAAAGGTGGGCATTTGACTCTGATCGTGAGTGTCAAAACGCCTCGTCAGTTAATGGAACATCAGGCATTGCTGGATCTGGCCAAGGCATCGCCGGAACACTTTTCGTATCATCCCGTGTTGACCCGGGAATGGCCGGAGGATTGGTCTTATGTGAAAGGGCGAATCATGCAAGAACAGACGAACGGGGGGCAGGAAACGCGTGTGAACTTGGCGTCGCTCGTTGCGCTGGAGCCCAACCTGCGGCAATGTCACGTCCGGTTTTGTGGAAATGTGCTGGCAAAGGATCAACTCGTCCTGGGGATGGAGCAAGCACAACTGGTCCCGCTCAGTTTTCGGTCTGAAACGTGGTGACGGTCTCGCGTCAATAGCTCGTCAGCAGAGGAGAAGTGAGGCCGGCGTGATCCGGGGTCAGCGGAGGATGGAATAGGACCCGACCGGCTTCGATATTGTTCAATAACCTGTGGCCATTGGCTTCTCGTTCTTGCCAGAAGATGCCCTCAACCTCAACGGTTCGACCGGTGGTCATCTGGATGTCCCCTACGGTTCGATCATGTCGACCGAATACCAGCACGCGGTCTGGTCCTTTTTTGAGGTAGAACACAAAATTGATGAAATGTTTCGAGTCGTCGAGGTGCAGTTCCAAACGCGTGACGGTGCCCCGGACCCGGATTCGTTTTTGATGGTATTGGTTGGGGGTCTGAAGGAGTTGCGTGATGGTGACAATTTCAATAAACTCTTTACTTTCAATATGTTGTGAAAGTTCGTGAGATGGGAAACGGCCATCGATCAAGTGTCCAGACAGGCCTGATACGATGAGCCCCAACCAGAGGATACACATATTTTACTGTACCTTCACGGATTTGACGCACTGTCTCATGTATATTTTTCCAGAGCAAGAGTAGGATATCTTGAAGGGAATCAGGTTGTAGTATAGACTAAAATCAGAAGGTTTCCCTTAAATATAACTAACACAAAGTCGGTAGATTGTTTCTATGACACGGCAACAACGGTATCAGCGGCGTCACAAGGAAGCCGGCCTGTGCATTTATTGTCCCAGAAAAGCCGTCAGCCAGTGGTTTTGTGCGCTTCACTTGAAGAAACGGCGGACATTGATGCGGGTGCGTAAGGGCAGTCGTCCCTGGCATCCCGGCGGGCCTGGGCGTCCGCCTCTCACCAGACGATCGCGTCCGGCCTGAGGGAACGATCGGGCTTTTCGAGCTACGTTCTTCTGCCCGCCACGTATGCGTTTCCCAGCCTCACTGCGAATGAACAAAACGTTGTCTCAGCGGCATGCGGGCAATCCGTTCTCAGAAGTGGATCTCCAACATTTCCTGTAACCAGTCGAAGGCTTCATGATAAATGCCCGGGCAGGTACTTTCTCGGGGTCCGGCCACGTTCAGAACGATCATCCCCGCTTGAGAAACCCACGAAGCGACGGCATGGGGGTCCGGTTTTGTCGTCAAATCGATGACGCGATAGGGCTTGTGGAGACGCCGGGCGGCATGGATCGTCAGGGCTGTGCCGCCCGTGGGCTCGTTGCGCGTCAGGATCAACGAGGCATCCGCATCGCGTACGTTCCATCGTGTTCGCTGGGCATACTGCGGGGAAGGCGTTTCCTGCAACGGGTACGTCATCGGGATCATGCCGTCTTCGGCCAGACGCCCCTTCGGGCACCAACCTCCAATTGGCAGGCCGGCAGCCAGGGCAATATCCAGGGCCGCCCGATCGACTCCTGTTTGTCCGCCTGAAATCAATTTGGAAAGAAGAACGTGTGACACGGCGATAGACGCCCCAATGCGTCAGAGTAAGGAAGACGAACGTCCCGGGTTATACCATAGCGTTCAAAGGAGGCACAGGTGCTGGTTGTTCTGCAACCCCGTCCCCCGCTATGATCGATTCAATTGGTGAGAACAGATGGCACAATATCATCTCGACTACTACGCCACCCTGGAAGTAACGCCGCAGGCCTCGGACGAGGAGATTAAACGGGCTTATCGGAAACTTGCGCTCCAATATCATCCCGACCGTAACCAGGGAAACAAGAAGGCCGAAGAAAAGATTCGGGAAATCAATGCCGCGTATGAAGTGCTGGGCGATCCTGAAACCCGGAAATCCTACGAGCGGCTTCGGTTTGGGGGGCATGGCAGGAAATCGGATTTTGTCGAGGAACCCACTGAAACGGTTAATCCGGGCGTTATTCTCGAAGCCATGGAGAAAAAATTGTGGGAGGAAGGGCGAGTGGAAATTTTTCGAAAATTGATGCAAGACCTCGCCTTGGTGAAAGAGGCATTGGCAGCAATTCGCAAAGCCACGGTTGCCAAATTGGGCTACGACAAATTTCATGAAGAGATTGTAAAGATGTATGCCAAACACGCCATCGGTGAAATCGTGACCCCTGAAATGGAAGAACGGAAAGAACGGTTGCTGGACGTGGCCTTACACATGATGTTGTCCCAAGGGGTCGACGGCCGCGGCGGCCGGGAAGGCGCGGAATGGGTCACACGGCAATTGGCCGCCGCGTTCCAGCGAGGTCGGGTGGACGGTTATTGTGAAGCCTGTGAGCTGCTCTATGTTAGAAGGTAGCCTGTTGGCAGGGGCGCTCCAGTTTTGGCGCACTCCCTCTCCCTATGGGAGAGGGGTGGGGTGAGGGTTTCCTTTCCGGTTAGACTCCTAAAACTTGTATTCAAGCGCCACGTAGTAGAACCCGCCGTTGAAGCCGAAGGGCGCGGACCGGCGCGAGTACTGGAATACGCCTGGGGAGTTCACGATGAGATTACCCTGGCTGTCAACGATCGTTCCTTGCCGATGTCCATCAATTGTGTCTTCATCAGGCGTCACGTCGAACAGGTTATTGGCACCGATTTTGAAAATCCCGAATGATCCGAAGTTGTAGCTTGCCTGTACGTCGGTGACGTATTGGGGGTCGAATTTTTGCTTGGCAGGATTATTGCCATCGCCGCTCACCGTGTATGAGCCGTAACGGTGTACCATCACCGATGCGGAGAATTGGTCCAGCTGGTACAAACCTGACAGCGTCAAACGGTTGTTCGGTTGCCATTCTTCTATGATCGAGCGTTCACGGTCTTGAAAGAGTGCAGGATCAAGACCGGCAGGAAGTTTGACGTCCCTGATCTGGGTCTGCATGAGGGCTCCCAGGAAATTCAACTCCAGGTTCCCGCGATTGACGAACGGTACATTCCACGAAGCGACGATCTCTCCGCCCCGGGTTTCGGTGTCCGCCGCATTCATGAAGAATTGTCCCGCGGTGACGCCTTCATTATAGAATGCGGCACATACGCTGGATGGAAGATTCGAGCAATCGGCGTTGGGTTTCAGATCTCCGCTTATGATGATCCTGTCCTTGACTTCGATTCGGTAGACATCCGCGGTGAGAGTGAACGAAGATGTCGGATGGTACACGACCCCGACGCTCAGGTTGGTTGTGGTTTCCTGTTTGAGTTCGGGAATACCGATGGCCTTTGCGATGGCGCTGTCGTTCCTGAAGGTACCTGTCTGGTTAGCCACTGTCTGTCCAGTGACAAATTGGGTGCTCACGTTGTTGAAGTAGAGCTGCTGCATGGACGGGGCTCGAAACCCGCTGCTCATGGAGCCTCTGAGGGCAAATGCTCTGGAGAAATCCAGCTTCGTGGCGAGTTTGCCGTTGACGGTATGGCCGAAGTCGCTGTAATGCTCGTAACGCACCGCGGGACTGACCACGATCCTATCGAACACACCAAGATCATTCACAAACATCTCCGCGTCCGTATAGAGGGAGAAGGCGTGCCGCGATTCGTTGACTTCATTTTCAGGTTTGAAGCCGTTAAAGACTTCAATGCCTGCGTCTCCCCCTCCCGGTCCATCGTAGTCTGAGTACGAGTACTCCTCTCCGGCTTGGATCTGGTAGTTGTCACGCCTATATCCCGCTCCCCATGCCAGGTTCATGTTCTTGTCGGGTATCGGCAAGGAGAAATCCAGGTTCACGGTGGTGAGGTAGAGTTCCAGGGTTCCGGCATTTGCGGACGTTGCCCCGGGCTCTTGATTGGCCGCAACCCATGAGGCATTTTGAGAGTTTCTGATATCGAAATTGAACGTATTGCCGCCGTGGACCACCCCAAGGTCTGCGGTTATTCCATTATCGAATTCTTTGACGATGCCCGCTCCGAAGGAATAATCCCAGATGGTCGTGTTGATCAACGGGAGAAATCCGTCGGGATAAGCACGGACGGGAGGGTTTCCAAAAGGAGGGTTGTCTCTGTCAGAATTTCCCTGTCTCCAAAAACCACCGCTTTCGTTCTGTCGTCTTGATACGTCGGCAAAGGAGTAGAGATCGACTCCACGCCCAATGGATTTTTCAAAGTTGAGTGCGCCGCTGAATTGTTCCGAGTCGGAATCTCCGACGCGGAAGTTGCGGCGATTGAAATTTCTCTCTCTGTCGCCGGGGTCATTCGTAATGACTTTGGTATCTCCTCCGTATGTATCCAAGGCGGCTTGCTTCCAGGATGCCCCGGACGCACAGTTACTGTCACTTAGTGTACAGGTCGTGCCGGGGTAATTGGGAATTCCGAACAGGCCCGCTCGGTTGGTTCGCTGCCGGTTACGGTATTCGAACGTCGTGTGTAACGTGCCGCCTTCTCCGATCTTGAAGCCCTTGTCCAGGCTGGCGACGAACTGATCGCCGTCTCCCTTGTAGGTCGTTCCATAGTTCGTGCGGAAGCCGCCCTCATAATCGTCCTTGAGGATGACGTTGATGACGCCGGCTATGGCGTCCGACCCGTATTGGGCCGAGGCCCCGTCTCGCAGAACTTCGATACGTTTGATTGCGCCCATGGGTATCGCGTTCATGTCAGTGCCCGCGGTACCGCGTCCTACCGACCTGTTGACGTGGATGAGCGCGCTGCCGTGACGACGTTTTCCGTTCAGAAGCACGAGCACTTGGTCAGGGCCCATGCCCCTGAGCGTCGCGGGGCGCACGGCGTCCGTTCCGTCGCTGATCGACGAACTTGAGAAATTGAACGAGGGGATCAACCGCTGGATGGCCCGGCCTACCTCCAGTTGCCCCGTGTTGCGCATGTCCTCCGATTTGATGAGGTCGACCGGGACGGGGGAATCCGTGATGCTTCTTCCCTGAATCCTGCTGCCGATCACGACGATCTCCTCAAGTCTGATCGGTGCCTCCTCGGGATCGGGTTGCTGCGCTGAAACCACAGGCGCCAATACGCAAATAATCAAGACAGTGATAAACAGATTTCTGAAAGGCATGGCACGTTCTCCTTGTCTCATATTTGATATGAAAAACGGTAAAAGATAGCAAAAACAAATGCAGATGGGAAGTCAAGGAGTTTGACTGAAAGGTCTATTCAGCAGGCCCGGTAAATAACGGCAATAAATTGAGATGGCGCCTCGATTCTCAGGCTACAATACTTGAAGTTTGGCGGAGGGGGTGGGCATTCGAAGTCGCCCGACGGAAACCGCCGTGCTCCCGCCAAGGGGCGCATTGGAAAGATCTTCCTGCAGCAGGAACACAAATAGCCGAGGGACGTCCTCACAGGTTCGGCAGGTAAGGCAAACTCACTCAACAGTCATTTATCGACCGATTCTGGAGGCCAAGGCATAATGGTAGAAATACCGATCGAGATCGATCAGGTCGCTCCTGTAAGCGTTCCCTCCCGACATCGCATCACAGAGGAACTCTCGAGCACGGGTCAGTTCCTTTCGACGACCCTTCCAGCGTGGATCTTGTATGGTCAGGTCAAGCAATTCCAGCGCCCGTATGAAAGCCTTTTCACAGTCCTGCGGGTTTTTTTCCTTCCAACGGAGAATGCGTCCGACCTCACTGCCGACATGGGCCAATTGCTCCACCAATGGCATGGTGAACCATCTCCCTCCCGCCAGGCTTGTATGCTGATAGGACATGCCGCTCAATCTTCTACTAACCGTTGAACTATCTGAGTGACCGCTTCGCGAATCTCCCCACTTTCCACAAAACGAGAGCGATTTCCTTGGGATGGACGCACGTTAATCATCGCATCAAATTCGATCCATTCTTCGGACGGCTTTTCCGGATACAAGTTGATTCCCCAGAGATTTGATTGGCGCGAACCTGCATCAAGAAGAATGGCCTCTTCATCCGAATGGAGTTCACCGCCAATCGCCATAATGCCCGCTTCGACATCCACAACCGCCTTGACCATATCCCCGAACTGCAGGCCGGCCATGTCTCGCAACATGGCCCTGCCTATGGTATCTCGAACAATGATGATTTCCAATGTAGGCACCAACTCGCACAACAAAGTCCTGAAAACACGATTGCGAATTCCTGGAATCGTTGTCAACTGCGTGGCTTCACTTGCCGTTCGCTGAAAGACCAGACTTCACATTCCTGAAGGTCGATAGAAAACATGTGGGGAGACCTTCCTGTAAGCATGCAATCATTGGCGGAGGGGGTGTCCATCGTACGATATGAGAATCACCTTTATTCATAGGGTTTTAATGGCATTGAGATTTCGCCGTCCCCTTATTCGTCCCCTTTTGAAAAAAAGGGGTGGGGGGGCATGGAACACAAGACGCACCGGGCGCGGACCTCTTGACACGGTTTTCCCCATCCGGCAGAACGTCACCATCATGTCCGACGATCCCTTCCCCTATTCCGTCATTCAACGTATGGAACGCGAGCATGGGTTCAAGGTCATGGAGGTGGACGTGGACGCGGTGGTCGGCATTGTGAAGAAGATCTGCCGGGAACAGGGCCACGCCTTTGACCGTGACGCCCTGGCCGGATTCATTCTCTTTGTCGCCACCAAGCGAGCGGTCGTCATGTCCATCCCCCGGATGATCGGGAGCGGTTCCTGAATGAATGGGACGCTCGCATGAAGGCAGAGGGGCGAGGGGAGTTAAACGTGTAATGGACTCGGGAAGTGATCAAGCCAAGTTAGAGAAATTTATCTCAAAAAGTGATGAAGTGGCTGAATGGCTTAATGAGCACGCCTATGAATTTAGTATTCCTAATGAACCAAGAGGCAAACTTGCGGTCAGTCACTTCTATGTCGCTTTGGAACATCATAGATCTATAGTTCTCCTCGCTTCACATCGACACTTTGCCTCTGCCTCTTCACTTGGTCGCATTCTACTAGAAGCCTATGTCAAAGGATTTTGGATACTGTCTGCCGCTTCTCTTACCGACTTAGAGGCCCTTGTCAAGAATAGGTCCAAAAAGAAATTTGGGAATATGATTAAAGACATTGAAAATAGTCAAGTGGGTGAAAAGGACGTGTTCTCAACGCTAAAAAGCAAGGTATGGTCAGGAATGAGTGACTATGTTCATACGGGAATGGTGCAACTTAGTCGACATATCAAGGATAAAACGATTGAGCCAAATTTTACAGAAAAAGAAATCATTCAAATGCTCAATCTTGCAAATGGCCTTGGCTTATTGGCTGGACTTTGGATGAATTCAGCCTCAAGTTCCACGAACCATTTAGATCAATTTAATCACAAAATAGCTGAATATAATGACTATGCCAAAGACTTTTTCAATTCCCTTAGTCCCCGAGCATTCTTTGAATGACTCTGTCTTCTTCGGGATCGATCTTTAACCCCCACTTCTTCTTGATCTCAAGCCAAATGCTGACGTACTCCCGACGATAATTCTGATTAGGAGGCAACCAACGGGCAGGGTCTCTCGCCCCTTGCTTCAGTTTGCACTTCTGAAGACCGCAATCAAGTGGTCCTTATTCTTGAGGTCGTTGGCAAACAGAACTTTCTTTTGTCTCCTCCACGTATTGTCCCCCGAAAGAAAGGCTTCCTTGAGTGGCACCACGTGATCCACATTGAGCAGTGACGGATCGGTGAACACACGTCCAGTATAGGGGGCATGCCACTCCCCGGATATGACAACACACTGCCTCGAAGTTTTGAAGGTGACAGGGATACGGCTTTCCTCAATTAACACTTCATGCCGAGTGTTTTGACAATCGCCGTCTGCATCGATCCAGTTTCCAAATTGCTTGCGGTCATACGTGCTGGAAGGGCTTCCCGGTGAAGGTGTCGTGCGTTTTTTCCGTGGCAGTGGCATTCCCCGGTCTTCCGGTTATGGTGGCAGCCGTCCTTGTTGGTTCGACCACTATGAGCAAAACACGTGGAAGGAATGAGAAAAATGATTAGCCAGATCAGTAATCGTTTCATGACAATTTTCAAATCGAAGGCATGTGCTTTTAATAAGACTTACGTGTCCGAAGCGCTCTCAAAAGAGTTGGCATTACTGAAGTGACGAAAACGAATACCGAATTTTTTCTACGCTAGACAAGTAGCAATACATCATTGTGGCAGCGTCAACATCGAACAGGGCAACATTATATTCATTCGAACCACGTGATAGAGAACTCCGGTAAATGACACCATCGAAACCGTTGCATTTAAATAGCTCGGCGATTATTTGCGTTGGAACATAGTCCGATGATTTATCATTTTGAGTAACCGGTTGCGAAAAGGCCCTATCAATGGCGCTCCAAACCGCCTTCTCTTTTTTCTCATCATCAGGCTCGACAAAATGGATCACCATCCCGTCGAAGGCATGCTCAGAACAATTTATCAACCTTAAATCCCTTACGGTCTTAAACCGCGCGACCGAAATATCTTCATCAAGCCATGGCCGTACTTCAGCCATGGCCGTTTCTTTGGTTGTTGCCAGATACAGGCAGCGAATTCCTTTGGGATTGACTCTGCCTTCCGAAGCTTCATATGGAAGCGGCGTCATTCTCTCGGACGAAAACGGTATGGGTTCATCCGCGACTTCTTCACCATCATAAATTACGGGACGCGAATCGCTCCCAACCTGCGCTCTCCAGAATACTCTGCCAGATTCAACACGCGCCACGCGAGACTGGCTTGTTTCCAAGGCATTCGCCAGAAAGTCCTTCACATCATCGCTATAGATATAGCGGTTGCTGTGTGTGACTTCCCGAGAAAAATGTCCATAGCTATCCCATGATTTAAAGCCCATTTTGTTCCAAGCTCCCAATTGTAAGATAACCGGTGACTGACTACCCACCGAACCTGAAACCGTATCGGACGAAACAAGGGGAGGGCACAAAAGAGAAACTTTGCTAGGTCGGGTTTGGCCGGAACACGCCGACCATCAAATGGAGAGAAAGAAGTGAACTGGGATGAAAGGCAGTCTCGTGAATGCTTTCATTCATTCGCACCAATTTCTTTGATCTTCAGTAGCCCAACCGTATCGGAGGTTTGCTTTCGCCACTTCTCAATATGGGCCTTCAGGATTTCAGTAAAGGCTATCGCATGCTGAGGGGACATGACCACGCGAGCCTTCTTCTCACGTACAAGCTCTCCGTCTGCATCTTCCACAATCTCAAAAAACAGAAGTCGGAAATCCCAAGGAGAGGCTCCTACTTCAACATAATTTGTATACGTCGAACGATATTCCTCTGCCTGCCGTTGTGGCAGGTCGGAAATATTTTCAATTGGGGGATTCTTTTGTTGGGTACGTTTTGTAGCCATGTTAGACCCTCTTAAGTGAAAAAAGGTGATTGTCTAGTGAGAAGTGGCAGAGTTCGACGCATTTTGAGGTTCGAGCATCGCTGTCTTTAGGTTCTCCATTTTTGTACCTTGGGGAATGGACTTAGTCCATGTCTGCACGTTCTCTTCGCTACTTGGATCGATTCGAGTATAGGGGGTTCCCTTATGCCATGACGCGTTCCACAGACGTATTTGATAACATTTCATATAGTCCGCAATCTCTGTCGGTTGGACATCCTCGCCGCCAAGAACTACGGACGCTTGACCGATGTGCAGGTGCAAATAAGCGACGTCGTAAACTTCAGAAGCCTCGTCCAGTTGGTCATCCTTGAAACTGGAAACGTAAAACGTCTCAGGATGAAATGCCGCTTCACGGTGTACCAACTCGCTGAACGATACAAACTGTACCAACAAACCAACGTCAAAAGCAGATGAAAGCCGGTACAACGTCCGCAATGAGAGCGGCTTCCGACCAGGCTGCTCGATATGGGAAATGCGGGTTTGCGGAATACCGCAAAGTTCCGCTAGCTTGGCTTGCGTCCAACCACGCGTCTTTCGGAGTGCCCGGATTTGGAATGGTATTTCAATTGAGAGTTGCGCTTCTGCGTAAGCGTCCCGGTACTCTTTAGTCTGTAACTTTTGCCATCGCTTAGATTTAAGCTTGGATTTAGAAAGAGAGTTCACGTGTACTTGCCTTTCTTTCCTTTATTTCGTTGCGACGTTTTAATGCTGTCTCGTAGGCATTTGTCGGTTTGTACGTCTTCCCCTTATGCGTACAGCCACACAGGAATGTCACGGACCTATGAGATGAGATGTAACAAAATATCCGGTGTGGGACTCCATTTTCACCCCAAAATCTCGCTTCAAGCAATTCACAAAAGTTTTGGAAGTCCGGCCCAAGTTTATCCTGGTCCTGAGCTATTTTCCGAGCTATTTCCATAAATCTGTCGACTCTCGCTTGGCTGACTGGTGACAGTTCCTCATACCATTCTGACACGGGACATTTGCCTGCCCCACTCTGATATTCTTGGAATGTCCACACATCAAAATATCACTTTTTTCTGATAATAGACAATCGTGAGAAAACACGCAAGTGTTGGGGAGGGAGCTATGTTATGGGTAAAAGGGCATTTACTTCCCCCAAGGACCACGTGACCGCGCCACCATTCTTTCCGACCATTTCCATTTTCGGTTTACTAGCAACCCAAGTGTTCACCACCACAGAAAAGGAGACCCCCATGCCCTGTTTCACTATTTTGCTAGCCACGTGGCTCGTGCTGACTGGGCCGACGACGGCGTTCGCGGACCCGATCACGGAAGCGGTGTTTGACGAGGAATTTCGGACCTATGTCATCCGGCCCTGCATGAGGGTTTTGGCAGACAAAGCCGGGGTGTTGAAATTCTTTGAGAACAAGGCGGTCACGACCGGCACAGAACAATGGGCGTTGTTGGATGACTACTTTGATATGCAGATTTCGACCCTCATGAAACAATACTTCGGTCAACGGAAGACCGCTTTGTTCAACACGATCGAGAGAAACCCTTTGGCGTCCGACAAGCGTGGTATGCGGTCTCGGTGCAACGGTGCAAGCTCGTGAAAAGACCCAAGTAAAGAACGCCCATCCTCACCACGCCTTGACCATGTGACCGCAGCACGGCCACCGTACCACCACCCCTTCCCCCTCATTCACGCAACGCACACCCATCTCCATCACGGCCCTCGCGCCGTCGCGTGGCGCCGGTCACCCCATGAAGGGGGCACACCCCCTTCAGAACCCCCTGTTCGAATCCCACCCCCGCTTCTACAGCTATTGGGGCGGCTCAGGCTCAACTTTTGTCAGATGGCTTTCGGTGTCATGGCGGAGGGGGTGGGATTCGAACCCACGGTCCCGTGAAGGACTCCGGTTTTCAAGACCGGCCTGTTCGTCCACTCCAGCACCCCTCCGGGTTACGCCCTACGAAAGGCACATTGATCGTTATATCCTCGCGCAACAAGTGGTTTCTAATGTCTAGCCTTAAACATATGCTGGTGCGTGTTTATCAGGGTGTCGATGGTCGTGCCGAACACAGTGGCGATTCGGGACAAAGCCGCAGGAGAGCCGGATTTGATGCCACGTTCGATCTCGGAAAGGTAGCTGACCCCGATTCCCGTTCGTTTGGACAGGCCGCGCAACGTGATCCCGAGATGGTGCCGGAACGCAACGAACGGGCTCTCGCCACGCATAATAGCGAGGGCCACTTCGTGGGGGATACGGTTGCCATCGTCCGCATCAAGTGCGGCCAGCCTCTCCTCAAGTTCCTCCTGGCGGGTGAGGATTGCATTATATTTTTTCCGCGTCAGGGTAATGGTTTGGGGGTCAGTCATAAGCCTCCCTCCGATGCCGGACTCTCAAGACAATCATGACGGCAATTGTGTCATGTTCGATTCTGAAAATAACACGATACTGGCCAACCTTCATTCGCCGATATTCACTCCCAGTTAGCCTAATCACTTGATTGGCAAGCGATGCAGGGTCTCTGGCGTACTGTTCGACCTTGACGATGATCCTCTCGCGGTCACGGACGGCGAGGCGGCGCATATCTTTCACCGCTTTGGTCGCCCATTCGATTTGCATGACCTGTTTCACGTAGCAGCATGTTCGCCTGTAGCGAATAAATTGTCAATACGATTTCTTGATGGTCTTCCCTCATTGGCATAGTGACACCAATCGAACGGTCGCAAGAAGACGAGGGTAAGAAAGAGAAAGAAGGAGCTTCCCCTTATTGCACGGGTTCTTCGATCAGGAACCAGCCGTGCTTTTTCATGCAGACCTGGTAACCCGCGTAACCTTTGAGTCCGGTTATGCCCGGGTCGTTGTCACACTCGGCGCTCACGCGTTCAAACTCACCGGGAGAGGCGCCGGGTTTCGACCACGAGGTTTCCACTTGGTTCATCCCGCACGCCGTGATTCCCCATAAGGCCAGCGTACAGGTCGATAGTCTGATCAGGTTCCCAATTTTCACAACAGACCTCCTTGTCAGGCAGAGATGGTCGCACGGCAGGGCCTTGTACCCGCCAAAATTCCAGTCGGCAACGTCAAAATGCCGGGGTTGTGGTGAGTCGTTCGACACCGTTCATGTACGGACGGAGCGCCTCGGGCACGATGACTGAGCCGTCTTCCTGCTGATAGTTTTCCAGAATGGCGACGATTGTCCGACCCACGGCCACGCCGGAGCCATTGAGTGTATGAAGATACGCCGCCTTGCCGCCGTGGGGTCGAAATCGTATGTTGGCCCTTCGCGCCTGAAAGGCTTCGAAATTGCTGCACGACGAGATTTCCCGATAGGTCTCTTGCGAAGGCACCCAGACTTCGAGGTCATAGGTCTTGGCTGCGCCGAACCCCAGGTCGCCGCGGCATAAGCTCACGACCCGGTAGGGTAATTCAAGTGTCTGCAGAATCGCTTCGGCCGCGTTGGTGAGGCGCTCAAGCTCGGCATACGAATCCTCCGGGGTGGTGAACGCCACGAGTTCAACCTTATGGAACTGGTGCACGCGAATCAGGCCGCGGGTGTCTTGCCCATAGGAGCCGGCTTCTCGCCGGAAACAAGGGGTCGATGCCACGTGCCGGATCGGCAAGGCGGTCTCCGGAAGGATTTCATCCCGGTACATGTTGGTAACCGGCACTTCGGCCGTCGGGATGAGGAGGTACTCGTCGTCACGGAGGTGAAACAGGTCGCTTTCGAATTTCGGAAGTTGTCCGGTCCCGGTCATGGCCTCCCGATTGACAAGATAGGGAGGGAGCACTTCGGTATAGCCATGCGTCCGGGTATGGATATCGAGCATCAACGCGGTTAACGCGCGTTCGAGTTGGGCGCCTGCGCCGAGTGCAAGGGAAAATCGGGCCCCCGTGATTTTGCCGGCTCGTTTGAAGTCCAGAATGCCCAGGGATTCTCCGATTTCCCAATGCGGTTTCGGTGGAAAGGCGAAGGAAGGCGGCTCACCCCATCGACGAACTTCGACGTTCCGGGACGCATCGGTTCCTTGAGGAACCGTGTCATGCGGGACGTTGGGAATGCGTAGCGCGTGTTCTTCGAGCCGGGTTTCAATGGTCCGCAAATGCTCTTCATGAATGGCGATGTTGTCGCCCAGTGCCCGCATGGCGGTCATGGCTTCTTCTGCCGGTTGTTTCTCACGCTTTAATCGAGCCACGTCCTCTGAGCCTTTTTTGAGTTGATGCCGGAGGGCTTCAACTTGGGAGAGCCGGTCGAGGCGGTCCTGCAACAGCTTTTCGACTTCCTCCCATGCCACGTCTGCTCCACGGGGCCCGAGTTGGTCGCGGATGGCGGGTAACTGGTCTCTGAGCGAACGAAGGTCATACATGGAGATAATCCCAACCTATTGAAAATACGGATGAAAGTTAGCATGAGTCTCCGAGGCAGTCAACGAAGACGCGGCGAGGCGGTAAACTTGCAGTGGCGTGTGGTTTCTCTTACTCTGAGTCGATGCCCTATCTGTTTCCATACGAAGAACTGTTTGTCGGGGGTATCGTGTTCGTCATCCTCGGGCTTTTGCTCGTGCGAGCGACCGTAGCCAGAAAGCAGAGAGGAAAAGGAAGAGATGCCGATGAATGAAACGTCAGGATTGCGACGAAGTGACGGCCGTCGGGTCGATGAAATCCGTTCGGTCAAGGTGACCCGGCCGTTTATCAAGTATGCGGATGGCTCCGTCCTCATGGAAATGGGCGAAACCAAGGTCATCTGCACGGCGTCGGTTGAGGAAAAGGTTCCGCCGTTTCTTCGGGATAAGGGACAAGGCTGGGTGACGGCTGAATATGCCATGTTGCCGCGGGCCACGCATGATCGCATGCCCCGCGAAGCCTCACGAGGGAAGCAAAGCGGCCGGACCCTGGAGATTCAACGACTCGTGGGCCGTGCGCTCCGCGCGGTGACGGATATGTCTGCGATGGGGGAGCGCACGATTTGGATTGATTGTGACGTGATTCAGGCCGACGGCGGCACGCGCACGGCCTCGATTACCGGAGCCTTTATCGCGCTTGCCGATGCGTTTGCCTCATTGAAAGAGAAGAAAATGCTGAAGAAGACGCCGCTGGTGGATTATCTTGCCGCCATCAGCGTCGGAAGAGTCGGAGGGGTTGCCTTGGCGGACCTGTGCTACGAAGAAGATTCCAGGGCCGAAGTGGACATGAATCTGGTGATGACCGGCAAGGGGCGCTTGGTCGAGGTGCAAGGGACAGCCGAACGCGGTTCGTTCGGAAAAGAGGAGTTGGACCAATTCCTGGCGTTGGGGTGGAACGGGATCCAGCAATTGATCAAGCTGCAAAAAGACTGTGTCGGCAATCTCGTGTAGCACGTCATGGAGCTTGTGTTGGCAACGGGAAATCGGGATAAACAGCGGGAGATGAAAGCGTTCCTGCAGGACCTTGGTTTGACCATTCGGACGCTGGATCAATTTCCCGCCGCTCCGGTTGTGATTGAGGATGGCGAGACGTGCCAGGCGAATGCCGGCAAAAAAGCGAGGGAGATTGCCCGGTTCACCGGCACGCTGACCCTCGCCGATGATACCGGCTTGGAAGTCGACGCGTTAGGGGGGCGCCCGGGCGTGTTTGCCGCGCGATACGCCGGAGCCCATGCCACATACGCGGACAATTGTCGAAAACTGTTGGACGAACTCACCGGTGTCCCGGCGGACCAACGAGGGGCTCGTTTTCTGACGGTCGTGGCGATTGCCGCTCCTGTTTCTTCCGTCGAGTTCGTGGAGGGCGTGTTGCAGGGACGGATTGCGGACCACTGTTCCGGGGGTCACGGATTTGGGTATGATCCGGTCTTTGTTGTCCCGGAACTGGGAAAAACTCTGGCGGAGTTGACGCTTGACCAGAAGAACCAAATCAGTCATCGTGGACGAGCATTGGCCAAAGCCAAAAACGTGTTGAAACGCATAGTTGAAGAAACGTCGGGGCGTAGCGCAGCCCGGTAGCGCGCCTGCTTTGGGAGCAGGATGTCGGAGGTTCAAATCCTCTCGCCCCGACCAGTTTTTGGGGAAGAAATCTGAAACACGCGGCTGAAAACGATGGCCCGTGCCACGTCTCAGTCAACGCGTCACCTTGCCTCACTTATCGTAGAATAAGGCCGAGCGCCCGTAGCTCAGTGGACAGAGCATCGGCCTTCTAAGCCGAGGGTCGCAGGTTCGACCCCTGCCGGGCGCGCCATTCTACCCTGGATGAACCACGAATTGATGGAAAGGGGTCAGCGTTTAGGTGGTCGTCCTGGGTTAGCTGCCGGGTGGGTGTTGGCTGGTTTCGTATCAAGAGGAGGAGAAGGCGATGCCCGTAAAAGACCATAAAGCCGGCGATTATCTCAAAACCCCGGAAGATATTGCGGCCTATCTGAACGCGGCGATTGATGAATTCGACGGCGACCCTCGATTGTTGATGAAAGCGTTTCATAACGTGGCGGCGGCGCAGGGCGGCGTTTCTGAACTCGCGCGTCGGGCCGACAAGAGGCTGGAGATGTGATGGGGCATAATCCCGGATTCGAACGACTCGTTGAGACACGAAAGAGCGAAATTCGTGAGTGCGGGCCGAGTGAGGTTATGGCTCGTATCGAGCGCGGTGAAGCGTTTCATTTCATCGACGTTCGAGAGGATCATGAAGTTGCTCAGGGGTATGCCCGTGGGGCGATTCACAAGGGCCGCGGGATTCTGGAGCGTGACATTGAGGAAATGATTCCTGATAAAAACGCGGAAATTGTGCTTTATTGCGGTGGAGGCTATCGATCGGCCTTGTCGGCCGCCAACTTGCGGGAAATGGGTTATACGCAAGTGTTTTCAATGGCGGGCGGAATCAAGGCATGGCGGCAGGCAGGATATCCTCTGGAGCCGGGCCCTGATGCTCGACACTAGAGTACAAACGTAGCGTCACTCTTCCCTCGCATGAAGGTTGAGCCCCTATTTGTAGGTTTTATTGAACTCCTTCACGACCTCATCGGTAATATCCATGCCCTTGGCGGAATAGAGCACAATTTGCATAATGGCCTCATTGCCCTTGTCAATGACCAATGAAAAGCCACGCCGTTCGGCAACGGTCTTTGTTGCCCCCTCGATTTTCTTCATATAATCCACCATCAAATTCTTTTGCTTTTCCTGCACTTCCTGCTGGAAGGTTTGGCGCCGCCGTTGATAATCCTGGATTTTGCCTTGTAACTCTTCCCGCAGGATTTGCGTTTCGGTTTCACTTCGGCCCGTACCGCCTTGAAGCTGCTGCTCGAGTTTTTGTATTTCTGCTTCGTCCGTTTCCAACAGTTTTTGACGAACCATTACGTGTTCTTTTAAGGTCGCGAGCGCCTTTTGTCCGGCGTTGGAATTTTCCAGGACCGCCTGAGGATCAATGACGGCTATTTGAAACGATTCCTCTGCAAAGGCGTAGGGGAGGCTGCAAAACAGGCTTTGGACCATGAACCATGCGAGCAGGGAGAGGATCACGTTGCCGCGTGTATGTGAAGTAAGCTGATGACGTCCTTGCATAAGACAGAACTCCTTCCTCAAAACAGGTGATGATCGGTAACGGAAAACAAACGTTGTTATGGAAATGGATTGCCTCGATCGGTCTATCTTTACAATTCTAAGGCTATGCATTGAGGCCGGGCGATGTCAAGAGGAGGATTTCCGGCAATGCCTGAAAGTTTGAAGTTGCGGGCTGACTCATCGCCGATACTCGTGTGTTTTGGGGATAGTCTCACCGCTGGGTATCAGGTTCAGGCTGAAACGGGAATGCCGTTGCCGGATACTCCCTATAGCGGGTTTCTTCAAGAATGGTTGGGCACACGAGGGAGGGTCTCCGTGAAAGGAATTTGTGGCGAAACCACGTCCGACATGGCGATGCGATTTTCGCGCGACGTCGTTGACGTGGTCCCTTCTTATACCGTGATTTTAGGCGGAACGAACGATTTGGGATGGGGCGTTGCCCCCTCGACGATTATCACGAATTTAGAGCGTTTCTATACGTTGGCGTTGGACGCGGGAATCCAGCCCGTTGGCGTGACGGTCCCTTCCCTCAGGGCCGAGGGTGTCGGCACCGGGGCGTTGCCTGCCTGGCTCCGCTCGCATCTTCAGTCTCGCTTGGAATTGAATCGCCTGATTACGGAACGGTGTCAACGCCGTCACATGCCGTGTGTGGATCTGTTTCAGGCGACCTCGGAAGGTTCCTCTTGTCTTTTAGCCCTCCACTTTTCCAGTGATGGCCTGCATCTCAATGCTGCGGGTTATCGGACGTTCGCCCGCTTGGTCTGGAACGAAGTATTTGCGGATCGTTTCGGCGTCTGCCCCGATTTGCCTTCGGAGTCTATCGGCTGAGAGGCGTCAGGTTGTGGAACCCGAAGACGAACCTGAGGATGCGGGACTCGACGGGGGCGGCGTGGGTGCCGATGACGACGCGTCGGAGGTGGAACCGGATTCGCTTTTGGCAGGGGCTTTTTCCTCTCCACCGCCTGTCCCGTCCTTGTCCTTGGCCGGGCTTTCAGCTTGTTTCCCTTGGCTGGGATCTTTCAACTTATTTGAGTAATCCGTCACGTACCAGCCGCTGCCTTTGAACATGATGCCGGGAGCCGAGATGAGTTTTCGGACCCCCTTCCCGCATCGGATGCATGTGTCGACCAACGGGTCGGAAAACTTTTGCTGGACCTCGAATTGATGGTGACAGGTCTCACATTGATATTCGTAGAGCGGCATCGTTCCTATCCTCTCGTTTCACAACTTTGCTATTTCAAATAATCTGTTCATCGGTAAAGTCAAGGGTTTCCGGAGTTCAAACAAGGGCCTGAATCGCCTCTTTGACCCTCTGCATGCCTCGCTCAATGGCGTCGAGCGTCGGGGTATAGGTCAACCGCAGATGGTGCGGACTCCCGAACGGTTCACCGGGCACACACGCCACGTGAGCTTCATGCAGTAAGTAGGTGGCCAGGTCCGCAGAGGTCGTGATGGTTCCATTGGTATGCCGTTTGCCCAGCATTCCCGAAATGTTGGGAAATGCGTAAAAGGCTCCTGCAGGGGATGGACAGGTGATGCCGGGGATGGCGTTCAACGCGTCAACCATGAGGCGACGCTTGGGGCCGAGGTCCGCTAACAACTCTTTGAAAAAAGGGGTCCCTTCCCGGAGGGCGGCCACCGAGGCTTTTTGCGAAATCGACGTGGGATTGGACGTGCTTTGGCTTTGGATCATCGCCATCGCGGCGATTAACGCTTTTGGTCCTCCTGCGTAGCCGATACGCCATCCCGTCATGGAAAACGCTTTGGAAACACCATTGACCACCAGGGTCTGATCGGCGATCTCGGGCACGGCGGACACGATACTCAGGAACGGGGTTTCTCCGTAGACGAGGTGTTCATAAATGTCGTCCGAGATCACGAGAAAGCCGTGACGTTTGGCCACGTCGGCCACCGCTTCAAGCGTCTCCCGTGTATACAGCGTCCCCGTCGGGTTGCACGGGCTGTTCAGGATCAGCGCCTTGGTGCGGGGGGTGACACTGGCTTCCAATTGTTTCGGATCAAGAGCATACCCGTGGCTTTCCTTTGTTTCCAGGATAACGGGTTGTCCATCGGCCAGTCGCACGATATCGGGGTAGGAGACCCAATAGGGAGCGGGGATGATGACTTCGTCCCCGGGATCCAAAAGGGCCTGCGCGACGTTATAGAGGGTATGTTTAGCCCCACAGGACACCAGGATTTGCGATTTCTCGTAGTGGACGCCCTGGTCCTGCGAAAATTTTTCAACGATGGCCTGTTTGAGATCGTCAATGCCCGAGGCCGGGGTGTACTTGGTAAATCCGTCGGTGATGGCCGCCTTGGCAGCCGCCTTCACAACCTCAGGCGTGTCACATGCCGGTTCTCCTGCGGAGAAATCAATGACGTCCACGCCTTGGGCCGCCATGGATTTGGCGGTGGCCGAAACGTGTAAGGTAGGGGAGGGGACGATTCGAGTGGTGCGGGTGGCCAGTTTCATGTCGCCGGTTTCATCGTGTCTCATGCCCATACTTTTCACGCAGGCGTTTGGCCACTTCAGGGATGAGAAAGGCTTCCAATTCGCCTCCGAACAGGGCGAGTTCTTTGACGATGCTGGAGGTCAGATATGAATACTCTTCGCTCGGCATCAGAAAGACCGTTTCCAACCGTTCATCCAGTTTACGATTGAGGAGCGCCATTTGAAACTCGTGTTCAAAGTCGGAAACCGCGCGTAATCCTCGAATAATGGCATGGGCTCCACGCTGCCGAACGTATTCCACCAACAGGCCGTTGAACGATTCCACTTCCACGTTGGCAAAGTCCTTCGTGGCGATTTTCGCCAGTTCGACTCGTTCCTCGATAGACAGAAGCGCTCCTTTTCGTGGATTGGGAGCGACGGCCACGATCAGCCGGTCGAAGATGCTGAGACTGCGACTGACGATATCCGTGTGCCCACGGGTAATGGGATCGAACGTGCCCGGATAGACGGCTAGTCGCATGTTTCCTCCGCAGCACGTCGATAGAAGGTGAGCATGGTGTCGCCGTATCGGGATTGACGCGTCTCCGTGAGTGCGCCGATTCGGCTCGGGACGGCATGTTTGAAAAAATGTTCAAGAATGACCATGCCTTGAGCAGCGATTTTCCCACTCAGGCTCAGGCGTTCGAGTAATCGGATCAGGTCGGTGGTGTGATAGGGCGGATCAGCAAAGACAATATCGAATGCCGGTGGTTCACCGAACGATGGGGGTGCGGCTAAAAACGTCTCAACGTCTTGTGTGATGACGACGCATTGTTCGTCGTGACCGCACCGGGTGACGTTCTCCCGAAGGATTCGCGCTGAAGCGACGTGGTTTTCCACAAAGACGACTTTTTGGGCCCCACGACTCAAAGCCTCGAGGCCCAATGCCCCGGTTCCGGCGTAGAGATCCAACACGCGTGCGTCTTCTGTGCGATTGGCCAGAATCGCCAATAAGGCTTCGCGGACCCTGGCCGGGGTCGGACGAAGGTCCTGCCCTTCGGGTTTCTTGAGACGACGCCCTTTTTGTCTGCCGGCAACGACTCGCATGGCTTGCTCCTTTTCGACGAGAAAAAGTAGCATACTGGTTCGTGAGCGGCAAGAAAATGGAGAAGAATGGACGAGAAAGCTTCAAAAGCGATCCTGCATTGGCCAAAAGGTGAACGGCCGCGTGAACGTCTGTTGGAAGAAGGACCGGAATCTCTGACGGAGGCGCAACTGCTGGCTATCGTGCTTCGGGTAGGCCGGCATAAGACTTCGGCCGTCCAGGTCGGCATGGATCTTCTGAAGCGCTTGGGCGGATTGCAGGGTTTAGCCAATCGAAGCGTCCAGGAACTCTGTGCCGTGCCGGGTATCGGCCCGGCCAAGGTGGCCCAGATCAAAGCAGCCATTGAGCTGGGGAAACGTGCGTTGTCGACTCCGCTGACGACCGGGACGGTCATCACCCAAAGTCGCACGGTCTTTGAGCATTATTATCCGCTGATGCGGGATTTGCGGCGCGAACTGTTTAAGGTGATTCTCCTCGATGCCAAGCATGCGGTCATCCGGGAAAAGACTGTCTCCGAAGGGAGTCTGACGAGCAGCTTGGTCCATCCCAGGGAGGTGTTCAATGAAGCCGTCCGCGAGTCGGCGGCGGCCGTGATCTTCTTGCATAATCATCCGAGCGGGGATCCCAAGCCCAGTAAAGAAGACCGTGCCTTGACGGCACGTTTGCAGGAGGCCGGTGATATTCTGGGCGTGCAGGTGCTTGACCACGTGATCATTGGCGACGGACGCTATGTTTCCTTTGCCGACGAGGGGTGGATGTCGCCGCCGATGGCTGCGTTATCGAGCAAATACCTGCGTTGACACACAATCGTTCTTGCCAAGAGTCATCGTACCGTGAAGGTCTTCCGTAGCTTTTCGGCGCCCACCATGATAAAATTACAAACTCTTTGTAGCATTTCCTCCCTAATGGTACAATCCTTCCCTGGAGTGGAAGGAGAAGCCGATCCGAAGAGGAGAAGACCTTGTCCATGAGCATCGAGATGAGTCAAGTGGAACACGTCGCGGACCTTGCTCGGCTTCAACTGAGCCGCGAGGAACTGGAGCGGTTGAGCACCCAACTGAGCCGGATCTTGACCTATATGGAAGAGTTAAACGCCGTTGATACGACGGATGTTCCCGGGACGACGTCGGTCGTCGCGGGTGAGGCCAACGTGTTGCGCGAAGATGAGATACAACCGTCACTGTCACAAGTGCACGCGTTGAGCAACGCGCCGGAAGCGGTCGATGGCCTGTTTCAGGTCCCGCAAATTATCAGTGATCGGTGAATCCGAGGAAGTCGAGGAAGCGATGTTACGGCACATGTTACGAGCGAAAATCCACCGGGCGGTCGTCACGGATGCCTGTCTGGAATATGAGGGCAGTCTGACAGTCGATGAAGATTTGTTGGATGCCGCCGGGATTTTGCCCTATGAACTCGTGATGGTCTCGAATTTGAACAATGGGGAGCGGTTCACGACCTATGCCATCAATGGCAAACGGGGATCAGGCGAAGTCGTGCTCAATGGACCCACGGCCAGAAAAGGGGTGACTGGGGATCGGGTCATCATTTTTTGTTATGAATATTACAATGACGACGAAGCCAAGCACCATTGCCCTCGAATCATTCAAGTAGACGACGACAATCGAATCGCCAATTGCTCATAATGCCGGCGGCGGCTTCTGATTGTCGTTTTTTCCTTCATTCGTAAGCCTGTTTCAAAACCATGTCACTTGTTAAATGTACCCTGAAAGAGCTTCAGGATCGCTTTACGCGTGGAGACGTCAGTGCCGTGGAGATCGTCCGCGCCTACTTTCTGCGGATCAGCGTCGTGGAGTCGAAGGTCAAAGCCTATATTACGCTGAATGACAAAGAGACCATGTTATCTCAGGCCCAAGCCCTGGATGACTCGTTACGCGCCTGGAGAAAAACCGAGCCCATGATGGCGATGCCGATTGCCGTCAAGGATAATATTTGCACGGAAGGCCTGCCCACGACGTGTGGGTCTCGCATTCTTGGCGGGTTCACCCCGCCGTATTCCGCCACCGTGGTGAACGCGCTGCAGGCGCAGCAGTGTTTACTGATCGGAAAAACCAACCTGGATGAATTCGGGATGGGGTCTTCCACCGAATATTCGGCGTTTGGCCCGAGTCGAAATCCGTGGAAACTCTCCTCTGTGCCCGGTGGATCGAGTGGCGGCTCGGCCGCGGCCGTGGCTGCCGATGAATGCGTGGCGGCGCTGGGGACGGATACGGGAGGATCGATCCGCCAACCGGCCGCGTGTTGTGGGGTCGTCGGCCTGAAACCGACGTATGGACGCGTGTCTCGTTATGGGCTCATTGCGTTTGCCTCTTCTCTGGATCAAATCGGGCCCATTACCAAGGACGTCATGGATGCCGCGTTGATGTTGAACGTGCTGGCCGGGCATGATCCTCGGGATTCGACCTCGGCGGACAACCCGGTTCCCGACTTTACGCGGGCGTTCAAAAAGAAGGACGTCAAAAAACTGAAAATCGGGGTCCCGCTCGAATTTTTTGCAGAAGGGCTGGATCAGGAAGTCTACGACGCCGTGGGCGAAGCCCTCGCCGTGCTGGAAGATTTGGGCGGGACGATTGAAGAGGTCTCGCTCCCGCACACGGGGGTGGCGGTGGCGACCTATTATATCGTGGCCACGGCGGAGGCGAGTTCCAACCTGGCCCGCTATGATGGCGTCAAATATGGATTCCGGGCCAAAGAAAGCGCTGATCTCCTGGAGATGTATCGGAGCACGAGGCAGGAAGGGTTTGGCCCGGAGGTGAAACGACGGATCATGCTCGGCACCTATGCGTTGAGCAGCGGCTACTATGATGCCTATTATGCCAAAGCTCAAGCAGTGCGGACCCTGATTCGACAGGATTTTGATCGGGTCTTTCAGGACGTCGATCTGCTCGTGACCCCCGTGATGCCGACCCCGGCGTTTCAACTCGGTGAAAAAATCGAAGATCCCCTGCAAATGTATTTGTCGGATCTGTATACCATTTCCGCAAGTTTGGCCGGGATTCCGGCGATTGCCTTGCCTTGCGGGTTGAGCCGGAAGAAGTTGCCGATCGGCATGCAAATTTTGGGTCGTCCCTTTGAAGAAGACGTCGTGCTTCGGGCCGCACGGGCGTATGAGTTGGCCACGGACTGGCACAAAAAACGACCACTTATTCGCTAAGGAAGGTGACGTATGATTGAGGTTGCCGCAGTGGTAATGGCCGTAGCCTTCGTGGTCCTTGTGGGCTACGTCGTTCCGACCGTGATTCAGGTGCGGAAGACCGCGACTCAAGCCGAACGATTACTATCGCAGATCAATTCCGAATTGCCGGAGATCCTGAAAGAGATCAAGCAGACGAATGAGAACGTCCGGGTCATGTCCGCGCAAGCTCGGGAAGGAGTGGGCAGGGCATCGGTGTTGATGAATGCCATTGGCGACGTGGGTGAGACGGTCAATCAAGTCCATGGAGTTCTTCGTGCACAAGGTACGACGCTGATGAAGAATGTGGTCAGCGTGCTGGTGGGCATGAGGGCCGTGGCACTCACCTTAAAAAATCGTGCACAAAAAAGGGAGGGCAGATAAATGGGAAACAAGAATTCTGGCGCATCGGCCAGCAGCGTGATGGTGGCGTTTTTGAGCGGGATGGCGTTCGGCGCCGTCGCCGCCTTGTTATTGGCTCCGCAAGCCGGACGGGAATCGCGGGAGACCTTGTTCCGTACGGTGCGACAGGCGGGCGATGACGTTCGGGATTTTTCGGAAAGAGCCACGGATACCTGGGACGACGTGATGAACAAAGGCCGGGAATTTCTGAATGAAGCCGGGACGGTCGTCAAGGATGCGGTGGACGCGGGGCGGGAGTCGGTGCAGCAAATGCGGCGTCCTTCTTCAGAAGAATCCGATCCGTCACGGTGACGTTCGAGACCGTCATCGGGTTGGAGGTTCACGCCCAACTCCAAACACAGTCGAAAATGTTTTGCGGTTGTGCGACGGAGTTCGGATCGCCCGCCAACACTCGGACCTGTCCCGTCTGTCTGGGATTGCCGGGTTCCCTGCCGGTTGTGAACAAGCGTGCAGTGGAAATGGCGATTCGAACAGGATTGGCTTTGAATTGTACCGTTCGGCCAACGAACCAATTTGCCCGAAAGAATTATTTTTACCCGGATCTGCCGAAGGGCTATCAAATCTCCCAATATGATCAGCCCATCTGCGAGAACGGTTGGCTGGAGTTCACGGCAAACGGGACTCCCAGAAAGGTGAGAATCCGTCGGGCGCATTTGGAAGAGGACGCGGGGAAAAATACTCACGCAGGTGTCCGGAGTTTCGTCGATCTGAATCGAGCGGGAACACCGTTGATCGAGATCGTGACCGAACCCGACATGCACTCGGCAGAGGAAGTCGTTTCGTATTTGAAGTCCTTACGGGACGTGTTGATGTATATCGACGTCTGTGACGGCAACATGGAACAAGGCAGCCTTCGCTGTGAACCCAACCTTTCGCTGAGGCCCGCGGGGTCCGACGGCTTCGGGACCAAGGTGGAACTCAAAAATATTAACTCGTTCAAGTTTGTCAAAGACGCGATTGACTATGAGATCCAACGTCAGACCAAAGTCCTCACGGAGGGAGGAACGGTCCATCAGGAAACCCGGTTGTGGGATATTGAGCGCAGCCAGACCGTCGTCATGAGAAGCAAAGAAGAAGCCCATGATTATCGCTATTTCCCTGATCCCGATCTCGTTCCGCTTGTCATCTCGGACGAGTGGGTTGCGGAATTGCAATCCACGATTCAGGAATTACCCAAGGATCGGCATCAACGATTTCTCAAGGACTACGGCTTGCCGGACTACGACGCCGGGGTGCTCACGAGCTCTCGTGCCTTGGCCGATTATTTTGAAGGCTGTGTGGCGTTGTTTCCCGAACCCAAACTCATCAGCAATTTCATGATGAGTGAGTTGTTGCGGGAATTGCATCAATCCGGGACGACTGTGTCGTCATCCCCCGTGTCGCCGGAACGGTTGGTGGGATTATTGACGCTCGTGCATGAGAACACGATCAGTTTGAAAGTCGCCAAGGAGATTTTTCCCGAACTCTACGCCGGAGATAAGACGGGGGCGCAGCTCGTCGAAGAAAAAGGGCTCAGGCAATTGTCGGATGAAGGGGAATTGCTGGCCTTGATCGACGCAGTCATCGAGCAACACCCTGCACAGGTGGCCCAATATCGAGGGGGCAAAGAGACGGTCGTCGGGTTCCTGGTCGGCCAAGTCATGAAACGTTCCGGAGGAAAAGCCAATCCGCAAAAAGTGAATGCCTTGTTCCAGACACGGCTTGCTCCATGACGTCGGGTGCCGTCCCGCATCAGTCATTCCTGTATGTGTTCGGCCATTCGTTGACAGAATGAAAGGCTGCTCACAAGAAGGGAGGGCGGACACGCAGGTCTGCCCCTCCTGAACCCCCCTTCCCCCTCTTATCAGGAGGGAAAGGCTCGCTGCCGTCCCCCTGATAAGGGGGATTGAGGGGGTTGTCTTCCAAAGGCGGGGCACTGGGGCACAAAAGGAAGCGGAAATTGTCAACGAATGACTGACCATTTCGATGCGCAAGCAACAGCCATGTAGGTTGGATTAGCGTAGCGTAATCCAACAATGTCATGAGACGGTTGTCATCCTAGGCCAAACAGATTGTCGGGTTACGCTCCGCTAACCCGACCTACCATTCTTTGTGAAAAGCGATGCCTTATGAGCAGAATTAAAGAAATCAAGGGGAGAGCCATACTCGATTCTCGGGGGACTCCCACGGTGGAGGTGGACGTCCTGCTGGCCAGTGGTGCCTGGGGACGGGCAGCCGTGCCTTCCGGTGCCTCGACGGGGACGCGAGAAGCGCTTGAATTACGGGACAACGATCCTCAACGGTGGATGGGGAAAGGAGTCACGAAGGCCATTCGGAACATTACGAAAACCTTGGCACCCAAACTTCGAGGGATGAATGCCCTGGATCAAACGTTGGTGGATTCCACCATGCTCGCGTTGGATGGGACTCCGGGAAAATCTCGACTCGGGGCGAATGCCGTGCTGGGGATCTCGCTGGCCGTGGCCCGCGCCGCGTCGGTGGAAACGCGGCAACCCCTCTATCGGTACATTGGCGGAGCCAAGGCCCGTGAATTACCGGTCCCCATGATGAATATTATCAATGGCGGCGTTCATGGGAATAACGGATTGGATCTGCAAGAGTTCATGATCATGCCCGTCGGCGCGACGCGGTTTCGTGAAGGGCTGCGGATGGGCACGGAGGTGTTTCACCAGTTACGGGCCGTGCTGAAAACCAAGGGATTGAGTACGGCCGTGGGCGACGAGGGCGGATTTGCGCCGGCCCTGCAGTCGAATGAAGAGGCGTTGGCCGTGATCAGTCAAGCCGTTCGCAAGGCAGGGTACCGGCTGGGTGCGGATATTGTGTTGGCGCTTGATGCGGCGGCCAGTGAATTTTACGGCAAGAGCGGGTATGTTCTCCGTGAGGAAAAGCGTTCGGCGCGGAATGCCGCCCGGATGATTGATTTTTACGAAGGGTTGGTCGAGCGATATCCCATTGTCTCGATTGAAGACGGACTCCATGAAGACGACTGGAAAGGCTGGAAACTCCTGACCGACCGACTCGGCACACGGGTTCAGTTGGTGGGAGACGATTTGTTTGTGACCAACGTCGATTATTTGACAAGGGGTATTCAAGAACACGTCGGAACTGCTATTCTGATAAAAGTCAACCAGATCGGTACCTTGACCGAAACCCTCGAGACGGTTGAACTTGCCAAGCGAGCAGGATTCGGTGTCGTGATCTCCCATCGTTCCGGCGAAACGGAAGACACGACCATCGCCGACTTGGCCGTGGCAGTGAACGCCGGGCAGATCAAGACGGGTTCGTTGTCTCGAACGGACCGGTTGGCCAAATACAATCAACTCCTCAGAATCGAAGAAGAGTTGGGGAAAACGGCGGTCTATAAAGGAAGAAAGGTGCTCCGAACCCGGAAGGCATAAGATGGTCCGTCAGAATCGAAGACTGGAAAAACCGAGTCGATGGTCCATCCCACGAGCGGTGGTCTATCCGCTCGGTCTCAGCATTGGGATCGTGCTGTGCTTGGTTTGGATGTTGCAAGGAACGGGGTTACCTCAGTACTGGATGATGACTCAAGAACTGGACAGGACGCAAGAAGAGATTGCCTCGTTGGAGCAAGCGAACACCGCGCTTCGAGAGGAAATTCATCTTCTGGAATCCGATCCTTTTACCTTGGAACGATTGGCGCGAGAACGGTTAGGGTACGTGAAGGAAGGAGAAACGGTGTATCAATTCGTTGAGTCGCCGTAGACGAATCTCCCTCTCCCCATGTCTGCCCCTTCCGCTATGGTGGCGTGATGAAATTCGGGACGATGGCTGTCGTGGGCTGTTCTAACGTGGGGAAATCCACCCTCGTCAACACGCTGGTCAATCAAAAAGTTGCCATAGTTTCCGACAGACCTCAGACCACGCGTTCCCGGATTCTCGGAGTAGCACATTTTCCGCAAGGTCAATTGGCCTTGTTGGATACGCCGGGGTTGCATCGGCCTTGGCACCGGCTCAATAAACTCATGGTGCGAACGGCGTTGGATGCCATGCACGATGCCGACGTGCTTGCGGTCATGGTGGATGCAAGAAATTTACCTGGCCCTGCCGATCGATTTGTGATAGATCAAATATTCTCGATACACGGACGACCTTCAGGATTACCGGTCTTTTTGTTGGTGAATAAAATTGATCTGATTCAGAAACGTCACGTGTTGCCGGTGATCGAGGCGTATCGTTCACTGGGGGAATGGATGGAGATCGTTCCGGTATCGGCCAAAACCGGGCTGAACGTTGACCGGTTGGTATCCCTGGTGTTTGATCGAGTGGTGGAGCAGGAAGAAGCCTTCGATGAAGATTTTGTGACGGACCAGTCATGGCGTCATCTGGCGGCGGAGACCATACGGGAAAAAGTCATTGAATCGACCAAGGCGGAACTCCCTTATGCCGTAGCCGTAAAGGTAGACGATTTTCAGGAAGAAGGACGCGTCACCAAAATTGCCGCATCCATTTTCGTTGAGAAACCCGGCCAGAAGGCGATAGTGATCGGAAAATCCGGGGCGCGGTTAAAAGCGATCGGCACCGCCGCCCGGTTGGAGTTGGCGGAGGCCATGGCAGGCAAGGTTTTTTTGGAACTCCACGTGAAAGTGAAAAATGCGTGGCGCGACGATGACCGCTTGTTGGCAGAATTGGGATACTCAGCTCAGCCATGACGGACCCGGTAAAGACAATGACTCAAAGTGCCGCTGTGCCCGCCAAGGAGCAGGTCGTTTCGGCGTCCACCAATAGTCAGAGCAAATTTGACGTGGTGCGGCTCTCAACGCGCCGTCTCTTGAAGCGTGGTGCCATTTCAAACCTGACGAATTTGATCGCCCGGTTGCATCCCGCGGACATTGCCCGGGTGATTATGAATTTGGATACACCTCAAGAACGGCGGACAGTCTTTGAGTTGGTCGAAGGAGTGGCGGAGCAGGGAAAAGTCGTGAGCGAGTTGAGTGACGAGATGATTCTGGAACTGCTCGAAGACCGGAACGCCGCCGATATTGCATGGATGTTACGGACCGTGCCGGCTGATGACTCCGCGGATATTTTAGGCGTGTTGCCCGAGGAGTTGGCGCAGAATATTTTGCCGCTGATGAAAGCCGAAGAGTCGCAGGAAGTCGCCAATCTGATGGCGTATCCCAAGGGAACGGCCGGGAGCATCATGACGACGGAGTTTTTCTCGCTGCCGGAAGAAACCACGGCCCGTGAAGCCATCCAGCGCCTGCAACAGGCCACCAAGGCCGAGACCGTGTTTTACATTTACGCGACAGACCGTAAAGGACGGCTCAGCGGCGTGGTGTCGTTGCGAGAATTGCTGGTGGTGGCCCCGACGACTCCTCTGAAAAGCATGCTCTTCCGCGACGTCATCAGTGTGAGCGTGGAGACCGCACAAAAAGAAGTCGCCAGACAGGTGGCGAATTACAACCTGCTGGCGATTCCGGTTGTCGATGCCGAGCATCGGCTCGTGGGGATTATTACGGTCGACGACGTGGTGGACGTCATTCGGGATGAGGACACCAAAGATATGTTGAAGATGGCCGGAGCCGCCGAAGAAGACGCACAGATGCGCATCCCCAGTCTTTTGGCCGCCGGCCTGCGGTTTCCCTGGCTGTTTACGAATTTGGCCGGAAGTCTCGTGTCGGGACTCATTTTGTGGTGGTTCCGGTTCACGATTCAGGAGGTCGTGGCCGTGGTGGCCTTTATTCCCGTGATTGCGGCAATGGGTGGGAACCTGGGGCTTCAATCTTCAACACTGATCATTCGGGGACTTGCGACGGGTCACGTGGAGCATAGTGACATTTGGAAAGTCGTGTTTCGAGAATTGCGTATCGGGCTCCTCCTGGGCGTGATTTGTGGCACGTTACTCTTTCTGACCGGATGGGTGTGGCAGGGAAACGGGTATTTGGGATTGGTGGTTGGTGGGGCCTTACTGATTACGTTTCTTATTTCCTCGAGTATGGCCACGGTGACCCCCTTGCTTTTACGAAAGTTTCATGTTGATCCGGCCGTGGCGGCGGGACCGTTTATCACCACGGCCATGGACATCACGGGGGTCAGCATCTACCTGGGGTTCGCCACGATGATGCTGGAGTATCTGCGTTAATCGTGTCATCTCCTTCCCCCCCTCGCCCCTTGAGGGGGAGGGCTGGGGTGAGGGGGGAACGGGATCATGGTCATTACCCTCTGAATCTGACGAGTGGCGTCCTTGTATGGCTCTTGTCACCACAAATGCGGTTGTACTCAAAAGCATGCGCTGGGGAGAAGCCGACCGTATCCTCACGTTTTTTTCTCTCCAACTCGGCAAGGTTCGAGGGATTGCCCGCGGCGCGCGCCGGATGAAAAGTCGCTTCGGGGGCATGCTCGAACCGTTTTCGTCGATCAATCTCACACTGTTTGACAAACGCAATGACGGCCTGGCATCGGTCAGCCAAGTCGATAGCCTCGAATCCTTCAGCCCATTGCGAGAGAGCTTGGACCGCATCTGGGCGGCTGCGCGTATGGTGGCTTTGGTCGACGGTGTGACCGCGGACCGCGATCCGAGTTCCGCGATTTTTCATACGCTTCTGGATGGGTTGCGGTCGTTGGTCAGAACGGATGATCCGGGATTACTCACGTTAATTTTCCAGATTCATATTCTGAGCCAATCGGGGTTTCAACCACAGATCGATCGCTGTGCATCCTGTGGGCAGGATTTCGGAGAACAATCTTCCAGGTTTTCTCCTTCGGCCGGAGGGCGATTGTGCGGGTCGTGCGACCGGGGCAGTTGGGACTATTGTTTGCCGATGTCTCAGGGGAGCACAGGGTTCCTTCGCCAAGCCCGGCGAATACCCATTGCGCGTGCAACACGGTTGAAGGCGACGGGCCAGGTGCGAAAAGAGGTTGAAGCCATTGTCGAAACCTATGCAAGCGCCGTTGTCGGGAAACGGTTGCCGGCGAAAGAGCCCTTGGCCGCGGAACCGGAACCGGTGCCGTATGGTTTTGCGCGGAAAGACGTGATGGAGGGAAGGGGAGCGATACATGGGCACGGAAACCATTCAGCCTAAAGATATGAAGTGGCTCGGGAAGGGCGTGTTCGGCATCGCGTGGAGCGATGGGCACCAAGGCGTCTATCCGATTCGGTATCTGCGGTTACACTGCCCCTGTGCGGCCTGTACGGATGAATGGACCGGCGAGTTGAAGCTGAAACCCGATGACGTCCCGATGCTGATCATGCTGAAGGATATTGAACCGGTAGGGCATTATGCCTTACGCCTGATCTGGAGTGACGGGCATGACACCGGGTTGTATGCGTTCGGCAAACTTCGTCAGTTGTGTCAATGCGACATCTGCCAGCCTAATAAAGATCCGGCCGCGGAAAAGAAATCCTCTCGCCGGCTTCTCTGAGCTGGTGCTGTGCCACTTCTCCTCTTTTGCCTTCCCTGAGCAATGCACCAGCGTGGTCATTCTGAGCCGCAGGCGAAGAATCTGCTTTTCCCTTTCCGTCATTCCCGACCTCCCCTCCTGTCATCCCCGACTCGATCGGGGATTGTAAATGTTCAGTCATTCGTTGACAGCATGAGGATCTGCCCACAAGAAAGGAGGGCGGACCCGCGGGTCCGCCCCTACTGAACCCCCCTGCCCCCCTTATCAGGGGGGAGAGGCTTGCTGCCGGCTCGCTGCTCTGGGGAGAGCGGGTCTGCCGTCCCCCTGAGAAGGGGGACTGAGGGGGTTGTCTTCCAAAGGCGGGGCACGGGGGCACAAAAGGAAGCGGGAACATTGTCAACGCCTGCCCTGAGCGAAGTCGAAGGGAATGACTGAAAACATACAGGGATGACAAAGAGAGGACAAAGCCCCCTCACCCCAGCCCTCTCCCACGGTGGGGAGAGGGAGAAATCCGTCAGGTAGATTTTTTACAAATGTTACGGTTTGTAAAGTTTTGTACAATACGTACAAATTGTACAGTTTGTTGAGTTTTGTACGGTTTGGAACGTTCGCAACAACATCACCCATGGGCCGGTCGAAGCCTCAGGCTTCACCGTCTATAGCGCGGGCCGAGGGTCCGGTCTTCGTAGTTCGCGAACAGGCGTTTGGTTTCGGGGTGGAGGGCGACGCCTTTGCCGTGGGCAATGTCCCGTGTGCGGAAGAAGGGTGCGAGTTTTCCGGAGGGGTCGAGATAGGCCGCGCGAAGCGGGACCGAGCGGTTCCGATGATGGATCAGGTGACAGGACGTGGAACGAATCGAACTGATCCAGGCGGCGACTTCATCGGGATTTCCGATGGAGGCCGACAGCAGCAGGAGCCGTGATTGCGAAGGAGCGAAAATGATCGTTTCTTCCCAGACCACGCCGCGTTCCGGATCGGCCAGAAACTGCGATTCATCCAAAATGATCAAACCCAAGGTATCCAACCGCATGTCGATCTCACCGCTGGCGGCATCGTACAAGAGATTCCGCAGGATCTCCGTGGTCATAATCAGGATGGGCGCCTGAGGATTGTCACGCCGATCGCCCGTGAGAATACCAACCTGATCAGCACCAAACATGTCCGAAAACTCCGTCAACTTCGTGTTCGAGAGCGCCTTCAGGGGTGACGTGTAGATCACCGTGCGCTCGGCTTCGATGGCCCGTCGCATGGCTTCCACGGCCACGTAGGTTTTGCCGCTGCCGGTAGGTACGCTCAAGATCACGTCATTGGTCGCCAAGCGGTCGATCGCTTCCTTTTGCCAGTCGTCAGGTTTGAAAGGCCGCGGCGGAGGTACACCGATCCCTTCAAACAGGGTCTTCACGCTGACAGCCGGTTCCGCCGGTACGGTATGCCGCTGGTGGGGCGGGGACTGCCGGGAGGGTGCATCGGGCGGACGTTTCGGCTTGGAAGATTTCTCAGGCTTCGGTGGGCGAGTGGGTTCGTGAAGGAGGGTCGCGAGGGCAGTTCCAACTTCCGCCTGCTGCTCGGATGACAGGGCCAGGAGTGATTGAATCAGCCGGTTTTTCCCCATGCGGAAATGTCGTGGCACCCGTTTCTTCGCCAGGTGGTGAAGCAGCCTGACGGGCAGGCCGGCCAGTTGTGTCGCCAAGGTGTCGTTCGTCATGTGGGTGCTCGCTGCACGGTCAGTGGTTCTCTCCTTCGTCTGTCATGGCAATTCCTCCAGCACGTCACGGCGCATGAGGTCCATCGCGTCCCTCGCGACGCCGGCCAGCCCGGGATGCGTCGATCGTAATCCATGCACTTGCGAAAGATATTCCAGGGTTCTGGCCAGAAGTCGATAGATATCCCCTTCCGCCATGGTGGTCGAGCGAATGAGTTCGCTCCAGGGCAGGGTGGATTCGGCGATCCATCGGTCGGCGATCGCTGCGATATCCCACCGCAGGAGAGGCGGTTCTTCATACGCGGCCAATGAGTGGGCTATTTTCCGGACTTGTCCGAGAGTCGAAGCCAGGGCCGGATGGCGTCCGGGAAAGGAGGCCGGCCGGTCGTCGTCATGCGCGATGCTCGCCAACACGCCCGCCAGTAACGAGGGAGTGATTCCTTCAAACGCGCCCATTCGTATCAATTCCGTGATGAGTAACGAATGATTGATGCGAATCAGGCGTGCCCAGTCGCCCTCGGGAGTAAGCTGGCACGCGGGGGTCAGATAGCCGAATTTTTGCAACACTTCCACGTGTTGCTGGAAGCGGTGCCAGAGTTCGGTGCGCAAGGCATGGATGGTTTTCGTCAGTCGATGATCTTCCTGGCGCAGCTTCAGCGCCTGCGGGTGATCCTTTTGACAAGCGGGGCGCGCCGGGCAGGTCGGGCAGGGGAATTCGTCGCTGAGCGTCTCGGTCAGGATCGGGGTATCTATGCCGTCCTGGTCCACCCGGATAGGGAGGCGGCGCAATCGAGTGGGAAAATTTTCCAACGTTTCGATCGCGTGCTCCAGGCTATGAGGCGTGCTCCATGGAAATTTGCGGGCTTCCGCGATGTCAACGACTTCGTCGATCACGGCGGTGACCGCGTTGGCGGGATATTCCACAATGCCTCCGCCATGTCGAATGACGGTCAACATGGCGTACCCTTGTCCGCGGCTTCGATATTGACGCAGGACGATGGCGTGGTCCTTGGAGAGTTCGACGACCCGGCCCGGTGTCAGGAACGCCAAGCGGGCTGACATTTCCGGCGGGTCGTGCCGCGTTTTCAGGCGATGGTGCGAGCGGCGCTTTTTGGCAAGGGTAAAGGATTGCCACTGCGTAATCCAATCGGCGCATTCCCGCTGGCCATAGGCCTCCAGTTGCTGTTCCACGTCGTCCAGTTTGGTTTCATACCTGTCGGCGCGGTGGTTGAGCTGAAATTGCGCAAAGCTCTTTTCCAGGATGGGCTGAATGTGATCGATGCTATGGGCTTTCAAGAGATTGAGGACCATGGGATAGGAGATGAGAAATTGGCTGTCGATAGGTTCCGGGTGGTTCGTGAGTCCGTTGGCAATGGGGCCGAGGTCGATATACGGCGACGGCGTGACCACGACGAAGCCCACGTAATCTTTCCCCCGCCGCCCGCCGCGGCCGGCGAGTTGTTGGATTTCGTTGACGGTGAGTTCCGTGATGTCGCGATCCTTGCGAACGCTTGATTGGGTCACGACGACGGTGCGGGCGGGAAAATCCACACCCGCGGCCAAGGTCGTGGTGGCGAAGACCGCGTCCAGACACCCCCGCCGCATGAGTTCTTCCACGGCAATTTTCCAGGACGGCAGGTGCCCGGCGTGATGGGCCGCCACGCCATAGTGTTGAACCGTGGGAATCAGGGGGTGGTTGGTAATACTGGGATATTCGGCAATCATCTTGTCCAGCACCTGCGTAATGGCTGCCGACCGCGTGGTGGGAATAGGGACATGGCGGTGTTCGAAGCTGTCAATGGCTTCGTCACAGGCCCGCCGGGAAGTCAGAAAGACAATGGCCGGGGTCAGATGTTGGTGTCGAAGGGCTTGGACAAGGTCGACTGGGTGAATGGCAGGCGGCATGAATGCAAGAAAGTGTAACAGGATCCTATCGGAAGCACAAAGGCAACCCCCTTAATCCCCCTTCTCAGGGGGACGGCAGACCCGCTCTCCCCTGAGCAGCAAACCTTTCCCCCCTGACAAGGGGGGCAGGGGGGTTGTGCCCCCGTGCCCCGCCGTTGGAAGACAACCCCCTCAATCCCCCTTCTCAGGGGGACGGCAGACCCGCTCTCCCCTGAGCAGCAAGCCTTTCCCCCCTGACAAGGGGGGCAGGGGGGTTCAGTAGGGGCGGACCGGAGCCTGCCCTGCCTGTCCTGAGCGTAGCCGAAGGAAGCGAAGCGAACGGGTGTCCGCGCCCCGTGAAGGAGCGGGGTGGGGAGTTGACAAGGCCAAGCCGAATGAGAGAGCATATTTAGTTCTAGGCCTTGTTACAACAACGTTACAACGAGGACAAAATTTCGTGGGTACCACGCCTGGCTCTGGCAGGAAGGTATCCCGCGAAGTGCACGGATCCCCGAACTGTGCGTCGACTCCTTGATCCCCAACCACTGGCTCACCCCAACTCCATTCGCTGGGCCTCGGTCCTGCTGACAGCCGTCGTCGTGTGGCTGGCCCCCTGGGGGACTGCCCAGGCGCAAACCCTCTCGATTAATTCGCCGAGCGTGACCGAGCCCGACAGCGGGACCGCGTTGCTGACGTACACGGTGAGCCTGAGCGCGCCGACCGGGCAGACGGTGACGGTGAACTATGCGGACGCCGGCACCGGCACGGCCACCGGGAGCGATTACCAGGCTCTCGCCGCCGGCACCCTGACCTTTGACCATGCCTTGGGCGAGACCAGCAAGACGATCACGGTCACGGTGCTGGGAGACGAACTGGACGAATGGGACGAGACCATCGAAGTGACGCTCTCCGATCCGAACAACGCGACGATTACGACGGCCACGGGCACGGGCACGATCACCGACAACGACCCGGAGCAACAGTTGAGAATTCAAACAACTTCCTTGAATGAGGGAGATTCTACTCGTGGATCTTATATCGCCATTCTCACTGTCTTCCTTAAGCCGAGCGGGAAGACGATGCAGGTGAGCTATGCGGACACCGGCACGGGCACGGCGACTTCGGGGGACGATTACGAGGCCATCCCCAACGGCACCCTGACCTTTGCCCCGGGCGAGGTCAGCCAGCACTTCCTATTGACGGTGCTAGGGGACACGACGCCTGAGTTCAGCGAGACCATCATCATGGAGCTCTCCGACCCGATCAACGCGACGATTCCCAACCCCACGGCTACTATCACGCTCCGGCAAGACGACATACCGAGGATTGATATCGCGGACGCCAGCGCCAACGAGGGCGGCTCTGTCACGTTCTCGGTCACGATTTCAGCCTCTCCGATTCGGGATGCGATTGTGGACTATGCGACCTCGATTGCGGCGGACGACACGGCGGAAGCCGCGGACTTCACGACGACCAGCGGGACGTTCACCTTTGCGGCGAACACGACGACGTTGACGCAGACCTTCACGGTGCCGACAGAGAAGAACACTCTGGTGGAAGGCCGTGAGACCTTCACGGCAACGCTCACCCATGTGAGCAACCCGTGGAATGGGTTGATTAGGAAGGCCACGGCGAAGGGGACCATCATCGACGACATTGGGATCGCGGGCGCCAGCGCCGATGAGGGCGACTCTGTCACGTTCACGGTCACGCTTTCAGCCTCTCCGGAGGCGACCATGGCGGTGGACTATGCGACCTCGATTGCGGCGGGCGACACGGCGGCAGCCCTGGACTTCACGACGACCAGCGGGACGCTCAACTTTACGGCGACGACGTTGACGCAGACCTTCACGGTGCCGACAACGAACGACAATGTGGTGGAAGGTAATGAGACCTTCACGGCAACGCTCTCCCAGCCGACCAACGCGGATTTTCCGACGGCCACGGCGAAGGGGACGATCCGCAATGACGACAGTGCGGCGGTGACGGTGAACGACGCGAGCGCCGCAGAAGGCGACAACCTGACCTTCACGGTCACGCTGGACACGGCGGTGCAGGGCGGCCTGACGGTGACCCCGACCTACACGAATGTGAGCACAAGTAACAGTGACTACACGGCGAACACGGGGGCGCTGACGTTCGCGGGGACGGCGAACGAGATGCAGACGTTCACGGTGGCGACGATCGAGGACGCGGTGGTGGAGGGGGACGAGAGGTTTACGGTGGGCCTGACCGTGAGCGGGACCACGGTGTCGGTGACCGCCAGCGACACGGGGACGGGGATGATCACCAATGACGACAGTGTGGTGGTGGCGCTGGCGGTGACCCCGGAGACGGTGGCGGAGGACGCGGGGGCCACGACGGTGACGGTGACGGCGACGCTGGACCCGACGACGGTGACGTTCCCTGAGGACACGGAGGTGACGGTGTCGGTGGCGGGCAGTGGCGCGAGCAACGCGGTGGACTTTACGGCGGTCTCTGACTTCGGGCTGACGATCGGGGCGGGGCAAACCAGCGGCACGGGGACGTTCACGCTGACGCCGAGCAACGACGGGGTGCACGAGGCGAACGAGACGATCACGGTGGCGGGCACGGTGCCCGGGGGGCAGACGGTGAACGCGGCGACCCTGACGCTGACGGATGACGAGGCGCTACCGACGGTGACGCTGAGGGTGTGGCCGACGCCGATCAGCGAGAACAGCGCTTCCAGCGGGGTGAGTGCGGAGCTGAGCGGGCGCTCGAGCCAGCAGATCGTGGTGACGCTGACGGCCACGGCGCAGTCGCCGGCGGTCTCGAGCGACTTTACGATGACCTATGGGACGACGCTGATCATTGAGGCCAACACTCTCTGGAGCAGCACCTCGAAAACCATCACCCCAGTGGACAACGACGTGGACGCGCCGGACAAGAGCGTGATCGTGTCGGCGACGGTGAGCGGCGGCAACGGTGTGGAGGCGCCTCTGAGTCAGACCCTGACCATCACGGATGACGATACGGCTACGATCGACCTGAGCGTGACCCCGGGGACGGTGGCGGAGGACGCGGGGGCCACGACGGTGACGGTGACGGCGACGCTGGACCCGACGACGGTGACGCTCCCTGCGGACACGGCGGTGACGGTGTCGGTGGCGGGCAGTGGCGCGAACAACGCGGTGGACTTTACGGCGGTTTCTGACTTCACGCTGACGTTCGGGGCGGGGGAGACCAGCAGCACGGGCACGTTCACGCTGAGTCCGATCAACGACTCGGTGGACGAGGTGAACGAGACGATCACGGTGCGGGGCACGGTGCCAGGGGGGCAGACGGTGAACGCGGCGACCCTGACGCTGACGGACGACGACGCGTCACCGCCACCGCCACCGACACCGACACCACCGACGGTGACGCTGGAGGTGTCGCCGGCGTCGATCAGCGAGAACAGCGGGGTGAGCACGGTGACGGCGACGCTGAGCGAGAGCACGAGCCAGGCGACCACGGTGACGGTGTCGGCCGCGGCGCAGTCGCCGGCGGTCTCGGGCGACTTTACGCTGAGCACCAACAAGACGCTGACCATTGCGGCCAACGCGCTCACGAGCACCGGGACGGTGACCATCACCGGAGTGAACAACGACGTGGACGCGGCGGACAAGAGTGTGAAGGTGCGGGGCACGGCGAGCGGCGGGCTGACGGTGAACGAGGCGACCCTGACCATCACGGACGATGATACGGCGGCGGTGATGGTCAGCAAGACGAACGTGACGGTGACGGAGGCGAGCGGCGCGGGGCAGACGGCCACCTACACGGTGAAGCTGGGCAGCCAGCCGACGGGCGTGGTGACGGTGACGCCGGCGAGCGACGCCACGGGGGTGGCGACGGTCAGTCCGACGACCCTGACGTTCACCACCAGCAACTGGAGCGCGACGCAGACGGTAACGGTGACGGGGGTGGATGACGCCATTGACAATGCCGCAGACCGCACGGCGACGGTGACCCACACGGTAGCAGGCGGGGGCTACGGGAGCGTGAGTGCGGCGAGTGTGGCGGTGACGCTGACGGACGACGACGATGCGCCGACGGTGACGCTGGAGGTGTCGCCGGCGTCGATCAGCGAGAACAGCGGGGTGAGCACGGTGACGGCGACGCTGAGCGAGAGCACGAGCCAGGCGACCACGGTGACGGTGTCGGCCACGGCGCAGTCGCCGGCGGTCTCGGGCGACTTTACGCTGAGCACCAACGAGACGCTGACCATTGCGGCCAACGCGCTCACGAGCACCGGGACGGTGACCATCACCGGAGTGAACAACGACGTGGACGCGGCGGACAAGAGTGTGAAGGTGCGGGGCACGGCGAGCGGCGGGCTGACGGTGAACGAGGCGACCCTGACCATCACGGACGATGATACGGCGGCGGTGATGGTCAGCAAGACGAACGTGACGGTGACGGAGGCGAGCGGCGCGGGGCAGACGGCCACCTACACGGTGAAGCTGGGCAGCCAGCCGACGGGCGTGGTGACGGTGACGCCGGCGAGCGACGCCACGGGGGTGGCGACGGTCAGTCCGACGACCCTGACGTTCACCACCAGCAACTGGAGCGCGACGCAGACGGTAACGGTGACGGGGGTGGATGACGCCATTGACAATGCCGCAGACCGCACGGCGACGGTGACCCACACGGTAGCAGGCGGGGGCTACGGGAGCGTGAGTGCGGCGAGTGTGGCGGTGACGCTGACGGACGACGACGATGCGCCGACGGTGACGCTGGAGGTGTCGCCGGCGTCGATCAGCGAGAACAGCGGGGTGAGCACGGTGACGGCGACGCTGAGCGAGAGCACGAGCCAGGCGACCACGGTGACGGTGTCGGCCACGGCGCAGTCGCCGGCGGTCTCGGGCGACTTTACGCTGAGCACCAACGAGACGCTGACCATTGCGGCCAACGCGCTCACGAGCACCGGGACGGTGACCATCACCGGGGTGAACAACGACGTGGACGCGGCGGACAAGAGTGTGAAGGTGCGGGGCACGGCGAGCGGCGGGCTGACGGTGAACGAGGCGACCCTGACCATCACGGACGATGATACGGCGGCGGTGATGGTCAGCAAGACGAACGTGACGGTGACGGAGGCGAGCGGCGCGGGGCAGACGGCCACCTACACGGTGAAGCTGGGCAGCCAGCCGACGGGCGTGGTGACGGTGACGCCGGCGAGCGACGCCACGGGGGTGGCGACGGTCAGTCCGACGACCCTGACGTTCACCACCAGCAACTGGAGCGCGACGCAGACGGTAACGGTGACGGGGGTGGATGACGCCATTGACAATGCCGCAGACCGCACGGCGACGGTGACCCACACGGTAGCAGGCGGGGGCTACGGGAGCGTGAGTGCGGCGAGTGTGGCGGTGACGCTGACGGACGACGACGATGCGCCGACGGTGACGCTGGAGGTGTCGCCGGCGTCGATCAGCGAGAACAGCGGGGTGAGCACGGTGACGGCGACGCTGAGCGAGAGCACGAGCCAGGCGACCACGGTGACGGTGTCGGCCACGGCGCAGTCGCCGGCGGTCTCGGGCGACTTTACGCTGAGCACCAACGAGACGCTGACCATCGACGCAGGGGCGACCACGAGCACCGGGACGGTGACCATCACCGGAGTGGACAACGACGTGGACGCGGCGGACAAGAGTGTGAAGGTGCGGGGCACGGCGAGCGGCGGGCTGACGGTGAACGAGGCGACCCTGACCATCACGGACGATGATACGGCGGCGGTGATGGTCAGCGAGACGAACGTGACGGTGACGGAGGCGAGCGGCGCGGGGCAGACGGCCACCTACACGGTGAAGCTGGGCAGCCAGCCGACGGGCGTGGTGACGGTGACGCCGGCGAGCGACGCCACGGGGGTGGCGACGGTCAGTCCGACGACCCTGACGTTCACCACCAGCAACTGGAGCGCGACGCAGACGGTAACGGTGACGGGGGTGGATGACGCCATTGACAATGCCGCGGACCGCACGGCGACGGTGACCCACACGGTAGCAGGCGGGGGCTACGGGAGCGTGAGTGCGGCGAGTGTGGCGGTGACGCTGACGGATGACGACGATGCGCCGACGGTGACGCTGGAGGTGTCGCCGGCGTCGATCAGCGAGAACAACGGGGTGAGCACGGTGACGGCGACGCTGAGCGAGAGCACGAGCCAGGCGACCACGGTGACGGTGTCGGCCGCGGCGCAGTCGCCGGCGGTCTCGGGCGACTTTACGCTGAGCACCAACGAGACGCTGACCATTGCGGCCAACGCGCTCACGAGCACCGGGACGGTGACCATCACCGGGGTGAACAACGACGTGGACGCGGCGGACAAGAGTGTGAAGGTGCGGGGCACGGCGAGCGGCGGGCTGACGGTGAACGAGGCGACCCTGACCATCACGGACGACGATACGGCGGCGGTGATGGTCAGCAAGACGAACGTGACGGTGACGGAGGCGAGCGGCGCGGGGCAGACGGCCACCTACACGGTGAAGCTGGGCAGCCAGCCGACGGGCGTGGTGACGGTGACGCCGGCGAGCGACGCCACGGGGGTGGCGACGGTCAGTCCGACGACCCTGACGTTCACCACCAGCAACTGGAGCGCGACGCAGACGGTAACGGTGACGGGGGTGGATGACGCCATTGACAATGCCGCGGACCGCACGGCGACGGTGACCCACACGGTAGCAGGCGGGGGCTACGGGAGCGTGAGTGCGGCGAGTGTGGCGGTGACGCTGACGGACGACGACGATGCGCCGACGGTGACGCTGGAGGTGTCGCCGGCGTCGATCAGCGAGAACAGCGGGGTGAGCACGGTGACGGCGACGCTGAGCGAGAGCACGAGCCAGGCGACCACGGTGACGGTGTCGGCCACGGCGCAGTCGCCGGCGGTCTCGGGCGACTTTACGCTGAGCACCAACGAGACGCTGACCATTGCGGCCAACGCGCTCACGAGCACCGGGACGGTGACCATCACCGGGGTGAACAACGACGTGGACGCGGCGGACAAGAGTGTGAAGGTGCGGGGCACGGCGAGCGGCGGGCTGACGGTGAACGAGGCGACCCTGACCATCACGGACGACGATACGGCGGCGGTGATGGTCAGCAAGACGAACGTGACGGTGACGGAGGCGAGCGGCGCGGGGCAGACGGCCACCTACACGGTGAAGCTGGGCAGCCAGCCGACGGGCGTGGTGACGGTGACGCCGGCGAGCGACGCCACGGGGGTGGCGACGGTCAGTCCGACGACCCTGACGTTCACCACCAGCAACTGGAGCGCGACGCAGACGGTAACGGTGACGGGGGTGGATGACGCCATTGACAATGCCGCGGACCGCACGGCGACGGTGACCCACACGGTAGCAGGCGGGGGCTACGGGAGCGTGAGTGCGGCGAGTGTGGCGGTGACGCTGACGGACGACGACGATGCGCCGACGGTGACGCTGGAGGTGTCGCCGGCGTCGATCAGCGAGAACAGCGGGGTGAGCACGGTGACGGCGACGCTGAGCGAGAGCACGAGCCAGGCGACCACGGTGACGGTGTCGGCCACGGCGCAGTCGCCGGCGGTCTCGGGCGACTTTACGCTGAGCACCAACAAGACGCTGACCATTGCGGCCAACGCGCTCACGAGCACCGGGACGGTGACCATCACCGGAGTGAACAACGACGTGGACGCGGCGGACAAGAGCGTGACCGTGTCGGCGACGGTGAGCGGCGGCAACGGTGTGGGGGCGCCTACGAGTCAGACCCTGACCATCACGGACGACGATGTGGCGCCCACGGGGGTGGCGCTGGCGGTGAGCCCGGCGAGCGTGGGGGAGAATGCGGGGACCACGCTGGTGACGGTGACGGCGACGGTGGAGGGCGGCACGACGTTTAGCCAGGCCCGGGCGGTGACGGTGGAGGGCGGCACGACGTTTAGCCAGGCCCGGGCGGTGACGGTGGGGGGGCGCATGACGTTTAGCCAGGCCCAGGTGGTGACGGTGAGGGTGGGGGCCTTGCACGATGCGGCGACCGAGGGCACGGACTACGCGACCGTGGCCGACTGGACGCTGACGATTGGGGCGGGGCAGACCAGCGGTACGGGGACGTTCACCCTTACCCCGCTCCAGGACGAGGTGGACGAGGGCACGGGGGAAGCGGTGAGCGTGAGCGGGACGCTGTCGGGGGTCACGGTGACCGGCACCACGCTGACCATCATGGACGACGAGGCGGCGTCCACGGGGGTGGCGCTGGCGGTGAGCCCGGCGAGCGTGGCCGAAGACGGTGGGGCGCAGAGCGTGAGGGTCACGGCGGCCTTCCCGCAGGGCTCCGCCTACCGGTTCACCGACACCATCGTGACCCTCTCGGTCGCGGGGAAGACGGCCTCGGCTGAGGATTTTGCGGCGGTGGCGGATTTTCCCGTCATCATTCCTCGGTTGGCCTTGCGCGGCACGGCGACCTTTACGCTGACGCCGATCCTGGACGTTCTTATGGAGGGCGACGAGACGGTGACGGTCAGCGGCATTGCCGCCGGCTTGACGGTCACGGGGACCGAGGTGACGATTGTTGACGACGTGCGTGGGGCGAAGAAGGTCGGGACGGCCGTGAATCGGGCGATTCTGCCGCCGGTGACGCAGGCCATGGCGGCGGATACGGAGACGGCGGTGAAGCGCCGGATCGATGCGGTGACGTCAGGGGTGGGCCAGGTGCCCGCCTACAACGTGGCCTCGCAACGGACCCTGGCGGGGCTCATGCAGACCGTGTCTGATGGCCTGCGGGACGGCGGCAGTCTCACGGTCGAGCGGCTCCTGGGCGGTACGTCCTTTGTGTTGCCGCTGAATACCACGGACGACGGCTCAAAGACGGGCTGGCGGAGTCTGGCGATCTGGGGCACCGGTGATTACCGGAATCTCGGTGGGGGCGAGGCGGTGGACTGGGATGGGGAGATCTTTAGCGGGCATCTGGGCGTGGATACACGCCTGAGCGCCGACCTGTTGGTCGGCCTGGCGACGTCCGTGTCCCAAGGCTCGTTGGACTATGCCGGGCTGAGCGGCGCGAACCCCATCGGGGGGAGCTATACAACCCGGATGACCAGCGTGCATCCCTATGTGAATTGGTCCTCCTCGGAAGGGCTGGATCTCTGGGGGACGCTGGGCTATGGGTGGGGCGAGATCGCGATCGCCGAGCAAGGCGCGCTTCAACGCAAGTCGAGCGACACGACGATGCAGACCGCCACGGTGGGCGCCAATGGCCGCTTGCTGTCGGTGGCGGGACTTCTCCCGGGCGGGACGACGCGCCTCCGGCTGAAGGCTGAGGCCTTGCTGACGAACATCAAGGTGGAGGGTAACGGTGGGGCGATCGAGCCGGTGGCGTTGGATGCGCGGCGCTTCCGACTGGCGTTGGAGGGATCGCATGAGCGTCCGTTGGCCTCGGGCGCGCGGCTGGTCCCGACCGTGGAGTTGGGGGTCCGGCATGACGGCGGCGATGGCATAGAGGGGACGGGGCTCGAGGTCGGCGGCGGCCTGCGCTATGTGGACCAGACGAGCGGCCTGACGGTGGCTGGCCGTGGCCGTGCGCTGGTGACCTATGGGGCGCAGGAGTATCGGGAATGGGGCGCGAATCTGTTCATCCAGATGGATCCGGGGACCGATGGTCAAGGGCTCTCGTTCACCTTGCTGCCGACGTATGGGCAGACGGCGAGCGGGGTATCGCGGCTGTGGGAGCAGGGGGGAAACGGGGTTGGGACTGCGAGGCAGGATGCCTTAGGGCGGCTGGAGGCCCTGGTGGGGTACGGTCTGCCGACGCTGGAAGGTAAAGGGCTGCTGACCCCGTACAGCGCGGTCACGCTGGAAAGCACAGGGCATCAGCTGCGGCTGGGCGGCCTGTTGGGGATCGGGTCGTCCTTCAACGTCAGTCTGGAGGGTACGCGAGAGGTGCGCCGCGAGACCCCGACGATCTATGGCGTGCGGCTGCAAGCCAACCGGCGCTTCTGAGGGCGTGGCGTCCCCCGGCAATTTCAACTGAGACACGATCGGCGCTCGACCAGGGTCGATGGAGCGCCGGTTACTCGTCGGACGATTCAGAAGACGACCGTTTGCCAAAGAACATTTTCGTGAACGTCGAGCGTCGGGACTTGATGGCCCACGTGACCCTTTCGATTTCCTGTTGAGACGCGAGTGAAAACGACGGGGACTTGGATTCGTGCAGGAGTTGCGTGGGGATGACGCTCCGATGACCCGTGAGCAAGTAACTCATGGCGCAACTCGCAGCCGCGTACGGTGCAATGGCGGGGCCGAACAGTTCCATGGCCAGGACAATGCCGGCGATGGGCGTATTGGTGGCGCCGGCCAACACGCTGACGAGTCCCAGTGCGGCAAAGGTGGCGGGATCCACCCCCAGCCCATGGGCCAGGGTCGAGCCCAGGGCGGCCCCGTAGAAACAGAGGGGCAGCAGAATGCCCCCGCTGCCGCCGAAGTTCAACGTGACGCTGGTGGTGACAGCCTTGACGGCAAAGGCGTACCAGGGCAGGTCGCCGCCCTTAAGCGCTTCAGTGATGGTCGTCCAGCCCAGGCCGAGGTAGGTGTCTGAAAACAGAAGGGCCACGGCGATGAGGCTCAACCCGCCGATCACGCCGGTCGCCGCGGGGGAGGTTTTGGTCAACAGCGACAGCCGTTTCCCGAGCCCAAGCAGTTCCACGAAGAGAAACGACGCCACGCCGAACGTCACCCCTGCCAATCCGACACTCAGCAGGAAGGGCACGCTCAGCGGCGGGACCGACGGCGCGATGGGCCAGACGTGGGCCACCCCAAAGTAGGCGGTGACCTGATACCCGACAAACGCCGCCACCAGGGAAGGGAACAGCGCCCCGTAGGAGAGTCGCCCGATCGAGAGCACCTCGATGGCAAACAGGGCCCCGGCCACCGGGGTGCCGAACACCGCGGCGAAGCCCGCGCTGATTCCACAGATGACGAGTCGTATGCGGTCAATGTCCTCCAGGCGAAGGAGTTGTCCGAATGCCGAGCACAGTCCTCCGCCGATTTGCGCGCAGGGCCCGACGTTGCCTGCCGACCCGCCGCTCGCAATCGTGACGATCGTGGCGATGAATTTGACGGGAATCGTGCGGGGGTGGATTTTCCCGCCCTCTTGATGAATGGCGCGAATTACCTGTTCCGTGCCGTACCCTCGGGCTCTTGGCGCGAGCCTGAGCGTCATGACCCCGGAGAGCGCGAGGCTGACCGGCAGGAGAAGAAAGATGTACGGGAATGATTGCGCGAGGGCGATGCTGCTCTGGAGCAGGATGAGAAACAGGGTGGAGGAGAGCCCGACGATCAAACCCACGACACTGGCCAGGAGAAACCACTTGGCCACGCTGAAGAACAGGATGGACAGTTCCGTGAGGCGCGTCGTCATGAATCGTCAGGCCCGGAGAAAGGGTACGAAAGCCAAAACACCAGACGTGTATAGTACAGCTTGAAGACGAAAACGACAAAAACGTGGCGGGGTTTGTTGCGGTTGTTGTTTTGGTTTTGACGCACTGTGTTTCCTTCCAGGCGAGGCAGGTCGAGTTGGCGTAGCGTAACCCGACAAGCCTGACGGCGGGGCTCGGTTGAGTTCCAACGACATCCTTTATTGCAAATTATCCATACCATGGATAAAATGCAATAATATGATCAGAAGGCTTATCACACGTGACATCGAAGAGGCCCTTCACCGGCAAGCCGCCGTTGCCCTGATTGGGCCGCGGCAGGTCGGCAAGACCACGTTGGCGCTGGCAATCGGTCGCTCGCGTCATGCGTTGTATCTTGATCTCGAAGACCGGGACGACCGCAACCGGCTCGCTGAACCCGTGTTGTTCTTCGACAATGCGGAAGATCGGCTCGTCATCCTCGATGAAATCCACCGGATGCCGGAATTGTTTCAGGTCCTGCGTGGCGTTATCGATAGGGGCAGGCGCAAGAGGAAGGGCAAGGGTCGCTTCCTGATTCTGGGGTCCGCCTCGATCGATCTACTGCGCCAATCGGGCGAAACCCTGGCCGGGCGCATCGCCTACATCGACATGGCCCCTTTTTCCGCACTTGAGATTAAGGATGTACGCCTGTCGCGTGAGCGGTTGTGGTTGCGTGGCGGGTTCCCCGACAGTTATTTGGCCGACAGCGACCGGGACAGTCTGGCCTTGCGTAAAGACTTCATCCGCACCTACTTGGAGCGTGACGTTGCGTCGTTCGGTTCGCGTGTCCCGGCCACGACCCTGGATCGGCTGTGGACGATGCTTGCACACCGCCAGGGGGCGATCCTGAATGCTTCGGATCTTGCCAGGGCGCTGGAGGTGAGCGCGCAATCAGTCACCCGTTACGTCGATCTGTTGGCTGACTTGCTGCTGGTGCGCCGGTTACCGCCCTTCCGGATCAATATCGATAAGCGTCTCGTGAAATCGCCGAAGGTGTACGTAAGAGACAGTGGACTGGTGCATGCCCTGTTAGGCATTGCGTCGCTGGAGCAGCTCGCGGGGCATCCGGTGGTTGGCAGGAGTTGGGAAGGGTTCGTGATCGAGACGCTGCTTGGCGTCCTGCCGCGATCAGTGAAGCCGTTCTTCTACCGAACGAGTACCGGTACCGAAATTGACCTTGTGATCGAGCATGACGACGGCGCGCTGTGGGCGATCGAGATCAAACGTTCGCTGTCCGCCAGCGTCGAGCGGGGATTCCATCTCGCCTGCGCGGACCTTGAGCCGTCGCGTGCCTTTGTCGTCCATGCCGGCGACGACCGCTACCCGATCTCGAGAACCCTGGAGGCAGTCGGCATCCGCGAATTTGCCGCGGAACTGCGCGCCAGGTACGGCCCTCCGGCACGTTCCACTTGAGGGGGAGTTGGGGAAGTTACCGTCGGGGTCCGCTATTGTCGGATTACGCTTCACTAATCCGACCTACGGAGCTGTCCCAAACTCCTTCTCCCCGCGGGAGAGGGCTGGGGTGAGGAGGAATTATCAACACATGAGAGACCACGTACGCAAATGACCGTCACCCCGATTTTCGTGCTGTTGTCCGGGGTGGGGTTTTGCTCCTTTGTCAGCTATAACCTTGTCCGCATGCCGGCTTTGGCTCCGTTTGCCGAAACGTTGGGTGCGGGACCGGTCACGGTCGGATTCATTGTCGCCGCTTCAACCATGACGGGTGTTCTTCTGAAACTTCCGGTTGGCGCATTATCCGACTTTGTGAACCGGTCACGCTTGATGCTGGTTGGGGTCCTGGCTTTTGCGTTACCGCCTTTTGTGTATCCGTTGGTTTCCAATTTGGAGGTCCTGACGGCGTTGCGGGTCGTTCATGGATTAGCCACGGCCGTGTTTACGCCGTTGGCCCTCGCCATGGTTGCCGAATTGTATCCTGGTGCGAGAGGTATGGCCCTGGGCTGGTATACCTCCGCGGCACAGGGTGGAGCGCTGTTGGGCCCGATGCTGGGTGGATGGATCATCGACACGGCCGGTTATACCGAAACGTTTCTGGCCGGTGGCGGGTTCGGGCTGGTCGGGCTTGCGCTCTACCTGGCGCTCTGGTGGCGCTATCCCGCCCCGGCTCGCCCGGGGAAGCTGGAGGCCAGGGTTCTCCTCTCGAATGTTTTGCAAGGTTTGCGGACCGTGCTGCGTCATCTTCAGATGGTGGCGGTGAGCCTGGCGGAAGCCTCGAAGATGATGGCCAACGGCACCTTGATGGCGTTCCTGCCGTTGTACGGGCTTTCCATCGGGCTGAGTTTGTCAGAGAGTGGGTTGCTGTTCGGCATCCAGGGCTTCACGTCGTTTCTCTCCAAGCCGGTGATGGGGCGTGTCTCGGATCGCGTCGGGCGACGGCCGTTGATCACGTTGGGCCTTCTGATTTGCGGCATGGCCATCATGGCCGTTCCGCAAACGACCCGGTTGGGCTGGCTGGCCCTGTGCGCGGTGGGGTTCGGATTTGGGGAAGCGATCGTTACGTCCTCATCGGCCGCGATGATCGCGGACGTGGGAAAAGCCGAGAACGTCGGAGCCGGGATGGGGTTGCGCGGCACCATTATGGATATCGGACACGCCGCCGGGCCGATCGTGGCAGGTGTGCTCGTCGCCGCAATCAGTTATACTGGGGCATTTACCATTATCGGATGCCTGCAATTGATCGCGGCAGCAGGTTTTTGGATGGCGACCGGCCGGCGGTTCTGGGGTTTCTAACGGGACCGTCGCGTATCGACGGAAAGGATACACGAGCATGGAAGAAGCGATGACAACGGGCGACGTCGTCATTGGTTTGTTGGCCGCGGCGGGCGTCGTCGTCTTGATCGTGGTGTTTATCATCGTGTTTCGCAGTGTTTTTCTGAGCAACGACAAGGACGAATAAGGTGTTCAGCGGGATTGTTGAAGAAATGGGCGTGGTCAAATCCCTTGAGCGAGGCCTTGGGGGCACGCGCCTGTCGATTCTGGCGGGCAATCTTCTCAAGGATCTGCAACTCGGTGAAAGCGTGAGTATCTCAGGAGCCTGCCTGACGGCTTCTGCCGTTGGTGAAACGGATTTTTCAGTTGACGTGTCAGTGGAGACCGAGAACGTCACCACGCTGGGCACGCTCACGGCGGGTGCGGCTGTGAACCTGGAGCGGGCCTTGAAACTGAACGACCGTCTGGGCGGGCATCTCGTCACGGGTCACGTGGATGGAACCGGCTTTCTTCGAGAGCGAACGCAAACCGGCAACACGTTGCTGCTGACGTTTGAAGTGCCGGAGCCTATTCTCCGGTATTGTATTCCCAAAGGATCGATTACCGTGGATGGAGTCAGTTTGACGATCAACAGCGTGTTGGAGCGGGGAGTGTCCGTGGCGATTATTCCCCACACGGCCAAGGTCACCACCTTGGGAATCAAGCAGCCCGGAGACGCCGTCAACCTGGAGTCGGACCTGATCGGCAAGTACGTTGAGCGGCTGCTTCAATATAGCGGCAAGCTGCCGGAAAAATCATCTCCGGTCATTGACCGGGACTATCTGCAGAAACGCGGGCTGACGTAGGCCAACGATATTCGATGGTTTTTTCGCTGATCAAGAAACTTCCGGTTCCCGTTCGAGTCCTGTTGTTCGCCATGCTTGTGGCGATTACGATCCCGCTGCTGTTGTGGTTGATCGTGCAATTCTATGTATGGAGTTGCGCCACCTGGATCACGTGCGAGCCTCTGGGCGGGCAGTACTGACGGTCGTGTTCCGTCAACGAAGTCCGCCGTCTCCACCTTCTCCCAATGTGTCATCCTTGTATGTGTTCAGTTATTCGTTGACAATTTTCCCGCTTCCTTTTGTGCCCCCGTGCCCCGTCTTTGGAAGACAACCCCCTCAATCCCCCTTCTCAGGGGGACGGCAGACCCGCTCTCCCCGGAGCAGCGAGCCGGCAGCAAGCCTCTCCCCCTGATAAGGGGGGCAGGGGGGTTCAGTAGGACGGACCTGCGTGTCCGCCCTCCCTTCTTGTGGTCGGACCCTTCATTCTGTCAACGAATTCCTGAACACAGAGATGAACTTGAGGCGGGGCTCACTTGTCCGCCGCAATCAGGACCACGGTTGTATTGTCCCGGCCTCCCCGAACATTGGCTTGATCGATGAGTGCCTGACATTTGCGTTTCGGGGGGTGGGCGCGCATCGTCATCAAAATGTCCAATATATCTTCATCATTCAGCATTTTGTTCAGGCCGTCGCTGCACAGGATAACTTCATCCATTAGTTGAAGTTTTATCGTCGAGACGTCTGCCTCCATCGTAGGGCTGACTCCGACGCCCCGGGTGAGCACGTGCCCGTCCGGGTGGCTGGCCGGTGTTGATTTCGGCAGTAATCCTTGCTGGATGCGTTCTTCGAGCACGGTGTGATCCCTGGTCAATGCTGAAAATTGTTGATCGTGGATGAGATACGCGCGGCTGTCTCCAACATGGGCGACCCATGCAAGCGGGGAGAAGGGGTCAGGCCGATAGAGAAGAACCACGGTTGTTCCCATCCCGGTGAATTCGGGGTTGGCCTTGGCATAAGCGCGAACGGTTTCGTTGGCGTGCTTGAGAGCCGACCGTAAGAAAGAGGGGATTTCGTCCGTCCCGGCAGGTCGCCCTTCTTGTTCCGCACGTTCCGTGACGTAGTTGTGAATGGCTTCAACGGCTTTTTGGCTGGCCACGTCGCCTCCCGCGTGCCCGCCCATGCCGTCGGCCACAATCCATAACCCCAGTTCATTTGAAACCAAAAAGGTGTCCTGGTTGGTGGGGCGGACCAAGCCGACGTGCGTGACGCCGGTTCCCTGCCATTGTGGGGTACGGGCCATGGTCAATCGCCTCCGGGGCCGTGCCGTTCCCGAAGGGCCTGATACAGATATTCGGCAAGCGGCTCGAGATTGCGGACGTCCGCCTCGTTGTAGGCACGTAGTGTCTCGCCGGCCTGCTCATCCCCGGCTTGCCATGCATGCCACAGATTGACGGCGTCCCAGCCATCCAAGCCTTGCAAGTCGTCGGAGCGAGCCAGCCCGAGTTCTGTTTCGATGTGTTTCAATCCGCCTCGCAGGCCTAATCGTCTGGCGGCAAAACACAGGTCGAAATGGGCATGGGAGAGATCCAAACGAGGGTAACTCATCCGCAAATACGGCAGGTCGAACCCTGATCCGAAGAACGTCACGATCAGGTCATACTTGGCCAGTTCTTCCTCCAGGCGATCGAGTGTCAGATTCTGATGACGAACCAGGGTAGTCATCGCATGGTTGCCGTACAAGCCCACCATGGTGATCTCACCTTCTCCGGCCGGATATCCGTTGGTTTCGATATCCAGAAACACCGTCCGTTCGCGATAGGCCTCGAGAAATCGCCAATGATGGGCGGCCTTGAAACGCCTGGCGACCTTGCGCCATTGCGCACGTTGGAAATCCTCCCACGTTCGTTCGATTTCACGATCATAGAGCGCTTTTCGTGCGGAACCGATGCCCAAGGCAGTGGAGGTCTCAAGGAATTGCCGCCAGTGGGTCATGCCGTCGTCCCACAGACGCCGTTCCGTGGTTTCTCCAATACCATTCAGAAAAATGAACGAACTTTCAAGCATGATCGAGTCGTGTATCTCCTGATTCTTGCGCTCGCTTTTGGCAACACGCTACAGTCGGCTTCCAGGAAATTCAAGAAGTTGGGGCATGCATTTTGGCAAAGGGAGTGATACGCGGACATGGAAGAGCAACTGAAGCGGATTAAGATTACGATTGGCGGTGTTGCCGTGGAAGTGGAGTTGAAGCCGACGCGCACGGCGCAGGCCATCTATGACGCCTTGCCGGTTGAAGCTAAGGTCAATCAATGGGGCGAGGAGTTTTACTGCCAGCTTCCCGGGGTCAAGGACCACCGTGAAACCGCGACGACGAACGTAAAGGTGGGCGACGTCGCGTATTGGGGCCTCGGCGGGGCGTTGGCTGTGTTTTTTGGACGAACGCCCATGAGTATCGGAGAGGATCCGGTGCCTGCTGATCGGGTGAACGTCGTCGGACGGTTGATCGGAGATCCAACGGTGCTTCATCAAGCTGCCGGCGCCACGATGATGAAAGTCGAAAAGGCCGGTTCATGACAAGATGCGAGTGACCGAGGAACGCATTCAATTGCTGGCAACGGCTGTCGTGGAGCGCTTGCAGGAGCAAGGGCTATTGGAGATTGCCGGGTCGAAGGAGCGGTTGATCCATGGCGTCCGGAAAGCCATCACGGACGAGCTTTCCGTGGAAGATCGGCTTCATGAGGAAATTCGGGCGCTGTTGAAACAGTATGACGCGGAGTTTCGAAGCGGTCGATCGGATTATCAGAAGATGTTTGCGATGGTGAAAAACAAATTGGTCAAAGAGCGCGGGCTGGTCCTGTAAACTCAAGCAGTCACTGCGCTCTACCTCCCCTTCGCCCCTCCTTACAAAGGAGGGGAAGGAAAAGACACCCTCTCCCCATTGTGGGAGAGGGCTGGGGTGAGGGGGAAATGGTCAACGAATGACGGAACTTCTAGATCTGTTTTTTTATGGGGCCCCTCTTATCTGACGACAAGCAGACGCATCTTTCTCACGTGATTCTTCAGGCTCTTCAAGGGACCTCTGAAGGGACGCTGAGCGGGGCGTCCACTCAGGCGTTGAAAGAGATCAAACGCATCCTGGCGGACTCGATGAAAGCCGAGGAGCAGATTCATCGGGCGGTCCGATCCCGCCTGCTCTCCTACTCCCGCCGGATTCCCGAAGGCTCTTCTGAATGGGACGTGCTGTACGAGAAAACCTATCGGGAAGAGCTTCGCAAGCGTCAACTTGGCTAGTGGCGGCGCGAGAAACCATGTCCTGCTCGCATGGACCTATGAGGCGGCCCTATGTCTTCAGTCTCTACCTCTCCTTGGACAGGCACATAGGCCTGTCCCTCCATCAAAGGAGGGGAATGAAAATAGAGGCGAATCGAATGCGCGGCGCGAGAAACCACGGCTGGATCTGTCCGAGATCGACGTGCTACATTATCCAAGTGACTATGAGCCTGGCAGGCCTGTGGTGCGACCTTCTTTAGGATTCCCTTCGTGAACGGAGTTTTTCTCTTCGTCTGGTCGATCTTCATCGGCTTTCTTTTCATCCCCGGTACGATTGCGGCACAGGATAAAATCAAAGGGCACCTGATTGTCGAGGACGTCCTGGCTCGACCGGGGACCGCCGTGACGTTGAAGGCCGCGTTGTTTGAAAAAGGGTTATTGGGCAACAAGGGCTTGGGAGGAGAAACCATTACCTTTACCGTTCAGGGCCAGCATGCCGGTACGGCCCTCACCGGTGGCGACGGCCGGGCCTTTTTGGAATTCAAGACCCACATGCGAGGCAATCACAAGGTTGTCGCGAGCGTTGAATCCAGCCCGCGTGTCGAATCCGCGGAAGGGAAAGGGAATTTGGCGTCCTGGGAACGCCGGCGCCCGATTTTATTGGTGGATTTTGACACTCTTCTTCAAAAAGACAGTTCCATCACATTGCCGGCTCTTCCAGGTATCGCGAGACTTGGGGCCTTGGGAAAACCTCAGGAGAATGCGGCTCATACACTGTCGAAATTGACCGAATTTTATTACAACGTGATTTACGTGCATGAGCATCAAGGCACGGCGCTGCATGAAACCCGTGAATGGTTGAGGCAGCACGAATTTCCCGTCGGGATTACGAGAATGGTTCCCCAGGATTCTAAAGCTTTGTTGGCGTTTATGGAAAAGTTGAAAGAGGGTGGGTGGGATAACCTGGAAGCCGGTATCGGACGAACGTGGGAGTTTGCTCAGACGTTGGTGAAAAACCGGATCAAGACGGTGATCTTCCCCGATCCCAGGGAAAAAAGGAAATACCCGCGGCGTGCAAAGATCGTCAGTTCATGGAAAGAAGTCCGAAAACAATTATGACCTCAGACGCCTCTACGACCATGCCAGCGTCTTATGAAGACCGGTAAACCTCGCACGATTTTCGTCTGCCAGGAGTGTGGAAGCCAAACGCCGCGGTGGGCCGGGCGTTGTCCGGATTGCGGTCAGTGGAATTCCCTGAAAGAGGAAACCACGGTTCGGCTTCGTGGGCAGAGAGCGGTCGGCGACAAAGAATCTGCGGTGCCGATCAATGAAGTGGCCGTCACCAAAGAGATCCGTTTTGCTACCGGCTTGACTGAACTGGATCGCGTTCTCGGTGGTGGCGTCGTGCCCGGATCGATCGTCCTGGTCGGCGGCGATCCCGGCATCGGGAAAACCACCTTGCTGCTTCAGACCCTGCACGGGTTGGAGCAACGCAATCCGCCGGTGCTTTACGTGACGGGAGAAGAATCCGCTCAACAGATCAAAATGCGCGGGGATCGTCTGGGCGTCTTGAGTTCCTCGTTGTACATTCTAACGGAAACCTCTCTCGAAGGCGTGCTCAAGGTCGCAGACACCCTTTGTCCGACGGCCCTGGTGGTGGATTCCGTCCAGACCGTCCACACCGACCAGGTGACGTCCGCTCCCGGAACGATCAGTCAGGTGCAGGAAGTGGCGTGCCAGCTCATGTGGTACGCCAAACGAACGGGTGTGCCGGTCTTCCTTATCGGGCACGTGACGAAAGAGGGCATGATTGCCGGTCCTAAACTGCTTGAGCATATCGTCGATACTGTCCTGTATTTCGAAGGCGACAAGAGCCACGCCTACCGTATCCTGCGGGCCGTGAAGAATCGGTTCGGAGCGACCAATGAAATCGGCGTGTTTGAAATGAACGATGAAGGGTTGCAGGAGGTGACAAATCCGTCCGAACTGTTTTTGGCGGGACGGCCTGCCAGGAGCACGGGGTCGGTCGTGGTGTCGAGTCTGGAAGGCAGTCGGCCGATTCTGGTTGAACTGCAAGCCCTGGTCACGGCCACGGGGTATGCAATGCCCAAGCGTATGGCGAATGGTATAGAATTGAATCGTGTGGCCCTGTTGCTCGCCGTGGTGGAAAAACGATTGGGATTACACCTGTCCGGACAAGACGTGTATCTCAACGTGGTGGGTGGGCTTCGACTCGACGAGCCCGCGATAGACGTTGGTATCGTCGCGGCGATTGTCTCCAGTTTTCGCGACCATGCCCTCGACGGGCAGACGTGTTGTATTGGGGAAGTCGGCTTGGGAGGGGAGATTCGGCCCGTCAGTCAGGTCGATTTGCGAATTCGTGAAGCCATGAAACTGGGCTTTCAGCGGTGCGTGTTGCCTCAGGGGAACATCACCAAGCAGTTGAGTAACCCGGGGATCGAACTCTTTGGGGTGCACGAAGTCGGTGAAGTATTCGATCACGTGGTGACGTCGGCTTCGTAGCATCCATCGGTTGGAGGTGCCGGTACGTGTTGCATTTCAGGAGCCCGCTCTTCGCGTGGGTTGCCGGCGGGGTGTTGTTCCTCAGTCTTGGCGCGTGCGCCGGTCGTGCTCCTTCACCGCCGGTCTCACCACCGGTCGCGCCGGGTCCCTCGCTGACTCCCCAGGAAGCGCTTGCAACCATTCGCGCACGTGAAGCGAATGTGACCAGTTTAAAGGGGTTGTTTCAGGCCGACGTCCAAGGGTCGTTTTCCCCTTTTTCGTACGGCATTCAAGGAACGCTGTTGTACCAGCGACCTCAATCGATTCGCATTAAAGGGTTTACACGATTTGGTGGAACGCTCTTCGATTTCCTGCTGCATGGACGATCCTATTCCCTGAGCACACCCGATCGTTTGTACCCCGTGGTTGGACGAGTGCCGGATTTTCGTCGGCTCGGAGATCTGAGCATTCCGGTTCAATTGAGTTTGCGTGCCATAGACGTTCTCCTTGGCAAACTCCGATGGACCGCAGAGCAGTTTCGCGAAGTTCGGGCTGCGAAAACAGCCTATCGATATACCATATCCTTATCTTCCGGAAATGCCCGGAAGGCCTCCTTCTTGCAACATATATGGGTGGATCGGTCAACGGCTCTGATTCAAGCCGTTGAATATCTCACGTCGAAGGGGAAAAGGCTGATAACTCTCACGGCCGGGGATTTTCGCAACGTGGGGTCGAAGGAGCAACCGGTGGTGCTTCCTTTTTTGGTTGAAGTGAAAGAACACGCGACGTCAGGATCAGTCACATTGGAGTTTTCGGAGCTTTCGCCAAATGTACCGGTGCCCGAAAAGGAGTTCGAATTCCAGTGATCCGATTCCCCTCCTTTGTAAGGACGGGAACTTTTTCCGAAGAGGGAAAAGTTGGGAGGTAGAGACCGTCGGGAATATTTGAATGCCCATGAAACTGCTTGCCGTTGAAACCGCCACACGATATCAAAGTGTAGCTCTCATGGATGGGCCAATCCTGTTGGCTGAAAAGAGTCAGGGAAACTGTACCTCGCACGCCAGTTCCCTGATCCCTGCCATTCAAACCCTTCTGGACTCACTACTATGCCCGTTTTCGGCCATTGAAGGACTTGCCGTTTCCTCAGGTCCCGGATCGTTTACAGGTTTGCGCGTAGGCCTTTCAACTATGGTAGGATTCCGAACTGTCACGGGGGTGCCCCTGGTCACCGTGCCGACCCTGGAAGCGATGGCGTGGAGTCACCAAACCTCCGTGCATCCCGTCTGTCCTATACTGGTTGCCCGTACCAATGAAGTCTATTGGGCTCAGTTTCAATGGAAGGACGGATGCATGGTTCGGTTACTGGAAGATCGGGTCGGCACGATTGGGGAGATGATGGATTCGATTCGCCGGCCCACGGTTCTGTTTGGAGAAGGATGGTTACGTCATCAGCACGTGATCATGGACGCGTTGGGCGATGGTGCCATCGGCGGCGCGGAGGAGTCGATGCACCCGTCTGCCTATCACGTTGGGCTGGCGAGTTTAGCCGCTTTTCAAGCCGGGAAATTCGCCGGCTCTCATATCTCGCCACATTACGTTCAACGGTCGGAAGCGGAAGTCCAATGGGACCTCAAAAGAGGGCGCACGTCGCCCTGATGATCGCACGATGGTGACCCGAACCTCATCCCATCTAGATTTTCACGTCCACCCGTTTCACTCCCGGGATTTGGATGACGTCCTCGCCATTGAGCAGGAATCGTTCTCGGCGCCCTGGACGCGGGTGATGTTTGAAGCGGAGTTGTTGGGAAATCCCTTCAGCCGGTTCTTCGGAGCCTTTTGCCCCGGTGAGGGGCCTCCCGTGAAGCGGCTTCTGGGGTATATCTGTTACTGGGTGGTTTTTGACGAGTTGCGCCTGATGAACCTGGCAGTGCAACCGGATTGCCGGCGTCAGGGAATCGCCAGCCATCTGGTCCGGTATGCTCTAGGGGAAGGGATGACTCAAGGAACGACACGGGCTCTCCTGGAAGTGCGGGCCGGGAATGACCTGGCGCAGAAGCTGTATCAGACCTTGGGCTTTCGGCAATATGGCTGTCGCCGGTCCTACTATACGAACCCGGATGAGGATGCTATTCTTATGCAATTGCAGTTGGCGGAAAATGTTCAAACATAATATTCATCACTGCCGATTTATTTAGACAAGGGAGGGGCCACATGCTGACTGATGACCAAATCGCCGAACACCTCCGTAACACCAATGCCGATTTTCACGAACTCCAAGAGACGCATCATCAATTGGACACGCAACTCCAGGAATTATTGAAGAATCACATTTTGACTCCCCAAGAAGAAGTCCTCAAAAAACAGATTCAGAAAGAAAAATTGGATAAGAAGGACCGCATGGCAATGCTCATCCGCGAATACCGGAATGAGCAACAAAAGACCGCAGCTTCGTAACGCGTAGTCGGCGGTTCCAGATTCACCGTGCAGTGACAGGCAATGGCCACACTCGTTCACCCGCTTACTCGCCATATCCGTGACGTCAAACGCCGGCTGATTATTGTCGGAGCGACGATCATGGTAGCGTTTATCGCGATGTTTTCGGTTTCGCCCGACCTGATTGAATGGTTCAAGCGTCCCTTTGCCGATGATCTGTTGTTTTATGGCCCGGCGGAAGCCTTGTTCGCGTCGATCAAGATTTCGTTTCTCGCCGGCATTGTGGTCAGCCTGCCAGTCATTCTTTATCAATTTTGGAAATTCGTTCAACCGGCCTTGTTGCCGGGCGAACAAGGCTGGGGCATTCCCCTGTTTCTGCTCGCGACCGGATTCTTCATACTGGGTCTGGTCTTTTGCAATTTAATCATCCTCCCGCTGGTGATCGATTTTTTCGTTTCATTCGGGTTGGAGCGTGAACTCAAACCCGAATTGGCCGTCGGCATTTACGTGGATTTCAACGTGAAGTTTTTGATGGCGTTCGGATTCGCGTTTGAAATTCCGTTGGTGCTGTCTCTCCTGGCGCGGGCGGGGTTGGTATCTCATACGCTTCTGGCGCAATACCGCCGGCACGCGGCCATGTTGGCGCTGATCCTGTCGGCGGTCATCACGCCCGATGCTACCCTGTTTACGATGCTCCTCATGGCCATTCCGCTGATCGTGTTGTATGAAATCGGCGTGTGGGGAGCCAAGATCTTCGGACGGACCCCTCCCAAACCTGAAGAGGAAGACGACGGGGATCAGGAAGAAGAGACGTCCTTGCCAACCGGAACGGCAGGTGATCGTGTGTCATAAGCAAACGTGCCGATTCCTGGTAGCCTCGTGACGTCGCACGTGACATCCCGCGTCATACCCTTGCTCGCCCTCATCATCGCGTGGGGAGGAGTCCCCTCCTTCGCCAAAGACCGGGGCCATCCCAACCCATTTGAACGCGATGGCGGCGTACCGCCGAGTATCCAAGCCTTGGCATCGACGGGCGAGGGAGTGCTCTATGCCGGTTCATTCGGGTTCGGGGTGTTTTTCAGTGACGACTACGGCGAAACATGGGAGTCGATCAACGGCGGTTTGGGGGATCGCTTTATTCTCTGTTTGAGTGCTGATGAGAACGGGACGGTGTACGCCGGGACGGTACGCGGCGGCGTCTTTCGGACAACAGGAGATGGAAAAGTCTGGGAATCAATCAAGGCCGGCTTGAGACTCGTGGAAGTCAAATCTCTCCTGGCTCATCACGGGACGATTTATGCGGGTACGGGGAAAGGCGTCTATCAGTGGGGCGAAGCCGCTCAAAAGTGGTCTGCCGTGGCACCCGGCCTTGAGCAAACGCTCATTGCAAGTCTGGCAATGACGAGCACGTCCCAATTATTCGCCGGCACCGCCGGCAAAGGACTGTATCAGATCGACGCGACCAAACACGGCACGGTCCGATGGCAAAGAGTGGGTGATCCTCTGGTGGATCCCAAGGAACATCTGACCCATACGTTTATTCGTGTGACGACGGTGAGTCCTCAACAACATTTGTACGTAGGCACTCAGGATGGCGGTGTGTATCGCAGTAAGGATTCAGGGGAGACCTGGCACTCGATCGGCCGTTCCCTGCCGAATGATTCGATCCGTGGCATCGTGGTCACGAGGGCGGCGTTGTACGTCGCCACGGGGCGAGGAATCTTCAAGAATAATTTGCAAAATTCCGAATGGGTCCCGGTGAATAACGGGTTGACCGAATTATCGATTCAGGTCTTGATGGCCTCTTCGGAGGGTGAGTTTTATGCGGGGACCAACGCAGGCGCCTTTCGCAGTCAGGACGCCGGCAACCATTGGGTCAATATCAGTGAAAAGCTGGGCATTCATTACACAATGCCCCGGCCCTATTTTTGAAAGGAGAATGTATGTCCGACATGATCGAGGTCACCACCAACACCCGTGCCACCATTGCCGTGTCGTCTCAGGGCGAGTCCTGGGGAGACATTGTCCTGAAATTTTATCCGGACGTGGCTCCGAATCATGCCAAGAATTTCTGCAAACTCGCGGCGGAACAGTTTTACAACGGGACCACGTTTCATCGAGTTATCCCAGGCTTCATGATCCAGGGTGGCGACCCGAACAGCAAGAACCCCGACCGCTCCAATCATGGGATGGGTGGACCCGGGTATCACATCAAGGCTGAGTTCAACAACAGGCAACACAAACGGGGCGTGCTCTCGATGGCTCGGGCTCAGGACCCGGACAGCGCAGGGTCACAGTTTTTTGTCTGCGTGGCCGATGCGCTGTTTCTGGACGGTCAATATACGGCATTCGGAGAAGTCGTCAGCGGACTGGAAGTCGTTGATCGCGTTGTCGCCGCCAAGCGCGATGGCCGCGACAATCCGCTTGAACGCATCGAAATGACCGTGACGATTGCGGCGTAGAGTGGGCCTGAGAACAGAAACAGGTAGTTTTCTCCTCCTTTGTAAGGAGGGGTGAGGGGAGGTAGAGCAGTTTGCTTTCGCGGAAGATTCCTAGAGAGGAGTACTAACTGACAAATCGGTAGGCCATGGCAGCGACATGAAAAAATGGAGCTGGCGAGAGGAATCGAACCTCCAACCAGCGGTTTACAAAACCGCTGCTCTGCCATTGAGCTACGCCAGCCTCACGCCTATTCTTGCGTACTTAGATCACTTTGACAAGAGCTTGTATGGGACCACCACTCCCCGATTCAATCCCCGAGCAGGTCGGTGACAAGCGTCGGGGACAGGTTTGGGCACTCGGGTTGGTGGTGCAGCAGGGATTGTCCCGGAGATGGGTGGCAAAGGCGATGGGGGTGCAACACGGCATGATAGGCCCTCACCCAGTCTGCCTGTGGCCGGTGACAGGCAGCCCCGTTATCAAATTATAGGTCCTCCTGGTCATCCACAAACTGTTCTTGGAGGGTGCGGTTCAGGCGGGTTCATTATGAGGGAGCGGGGAGAGGGCCCTCAGGGAGTGCTGCCGCGTGCTGGAGCGCCAGGCGTCAGCGATACGGCTGGTGGGGCGGAACAGCTTGAAAAAGCTGATTTTTTCTCATTTTCGCGAGCCGTGAAGCACGTGTTCGGTTGCCGTGGCTAATGCAGCATCGGTGTGATGATCTTCAGCAAAAATCCGTAGTTGGACGATCTGCGATGGCAAAAATTCCAAGAGTTCTTGCAGTTTTTCTTTTTCAACGGACTGGGTGGCTGGGTCATAGAGATAAAACTGAAACTGGCCCATATTGAGAACGTTGAATGGCCGTGTGTCCTTGCTGGCCATATCCACTCGAAAGGTCAGCCCCTGCAGGCGCCGTGGTAATTTCTGACGAATCCGCGATTCAAGCGTTGCAGGCGTGGCCGCGGGTCCTCGCGGACGGCAGTCTCGAATCGTCAGCGTTGTGCTGTAGGCCGTTTTCCACTTGATTTGTCGTCCCAACACGCGCGCCCATTCTTTGCCGATTCGTCGTGTTTTGCGATTTGACGACGATTCCCAGGTGCGGACCGTTTCCAGAAGCGACCAATCCGTCAGCCGAAGATAGTGCTGCATGTGTTCAAGCGGGTTATGAGGAAAAATACATTCCATGGTTTCATGGAAAATCTCCAGGAGGTGAAGATCAATAGCTCGGGAGGTGCGGTGGTAATAGACGTTGGCATAGAGATAAAGCCTGGCGTTGAGAAACATCTGGAGGGCGGGCAAGCCGTTTTTATGAATGGTCAATCCCTTCGGGGTGATCAACGTGTAATGAATCAATCGAGGTATATCCACCGGCCCGATCGCGACGCCGCACATGTAGGAATCGCGCAGGACGTAATCGAAGTTGTCCGCCGTGAACAGTCCTCCGATTAACGGTTGAAGGAGCTGAAGCCACCTGGGATAGTGCCGGCTTCGCTTGTTTGGATCTTTCAAAATCAGAAACGCCACGTACTCGGGGTCGAGTGTTTCATGGTCCGCAAACCTGCCTGAAGGACTCCGCCGCACGTGCTTGATCAGGGGGCCGACTTCATGACGAATAATGGCTTGACTCACGTGTTCGTGGGATAACCCGTATTGTTGAAGAAAGTGGTGATCGAAAAAATGACAAAAGGGCCCATGTCCCACGTCGTGGAGCAAGGCGGTGATCCTGAGTAATTCTTCAACGTAGGGGAGGGAGGGAACGTCCCGAACCGTTTGGGCCAGGGTCGGATACACGTGCTTCGCGTATTGGCCGGCAAGATGCATGGCGCCCAGGGAATGCTGAAACCGGCTGTGTTCCGCTGCCGGATAGACCCATCGTGCGCTTTGCAATTGATAGATGTACCGAAGGCGTTGGAGCCAGGGAGAATCGATCAAATCTTTTTCAGTCGTTTCGTCGGAGCCCGACGAGGAAGGGGGAATCGTAAATTGAATGTAGTGATGAAGAGGGTCGGCAATCAGGGCAACGTCGTGAGGGATTGGTGCGGTCATTACGGCTCTTGTCGGAAGAGAGAAGAGAATCCTTTGCGAATCTTAACGCAGCATGATGGAACGAACAACTGCCGTTGCGTTCCCGTAGCGTGAGTCGGGTAGGTCGGGTTAGCCAAAGGCGTAACCCGACAATCCTCTCATCCAACCGACGAATACGATGCCTGGGCGACAAGCCTGTCGGATGACGTTTCGCTCATCCGACCTACGACCCTTTTTGAGCAATGGGGCGTTTGCGGTACCAGGAAATCAGGAGCAACCCCAAAGGGTAAGCCAGCAAGGCGCCCAGGACGCTCAGGGTGAGGGCTCCAAGGGTAAACGGAAGAATGAAGGGCAGCACCGACTCGTAGAGTGTGGTGAGGGAAAGATTTTCCCAGGACACGTCCGGAGCGTCCGGCCTCCCCAACAGAAAAAAGCCCATCCCCAGCGTGGCTCCTAAAATCGGGGCCACCGTCCAGGGATTATTCACGAGGGAGCCGACCAGGAGAGCGGGAAAATTCAGACGGAAAGCCCAGGCCAGGAACACGACACTCACGGAATGCAGGCCATAGGTCGGTGTGAACGCAATAAAGACCCCGAGGGCAAATGCAACGGCCGTGCGTTGCGGCGTTTCTCCAAGGTGGAGTGCTTCGCGTATTTTGGCGCGCAAGTACGTGAGCGTGATCACGATGAGGGAATCGGCAATGGGAACGTTACCGGTGGCTGAAGTGGTGAAAACTCGTGTTCGCCAGTTTCTGTTTCCGGCCCTCGGGAAGCTCAAGTTGTTGACCGAAGATTTTCGGTTTGATTTCACCAATGCAGGAAATAGGCACCTTGGTTTGCCTGGAGACGTGTAACACTTTTTGATGATGTTGGACAGGGGCGGTGAATAGGAGTTCGTAATCTTCCCCTCCTTGCAGAGCCAGCTCCACGGGGTTCAGGTTGTTTCGTCGTGCAAAGGCACGTAGTTGGGAAGAGAGAGGAAGCGCCTTCCCCTGGATTTCGGCACCTACCTGACTGTCTTCACAAACGTGCCCCAGGTCGGAAGAGAGTCCGTCGGAGAGGTCGATGGCAGCGTGCGCGAGCTTTCGATCGACCAGGAGTTGTCCGACGTGAACCCGTGGAGTGGGGCGTACGTGACGCCGGATGAGAAATCGTTCAACAGCCGACGGGCGGAACCGTCGAAGGTGGTTCGAATGGGTTTGCAAGAGACGCAGGCCGGCGTTCGAATCACCCACGGTGCCGGTCACGTAAAGACGGTCCCCGACTTCAGCCCTGTTTCTGGTGAGCGCACGATTCGCTCGAACGGATCCCACAATGGTCAGACTGAGAAATATCTGCGACGGAGACGATGAAGTGTCTCCGCCGATCAAGGCGACGTTGCAGGGGCCACAGGCGTCTTTCAACCCTCGATAGAGTGCGCGGACGTTTTGAGGCGGAACCCGGACGGGCACGCCCATTGAGACGAGCAGGTACAGCGGAGTTCCCCCCATGGCCGCGATGTCACTGAGGTTCGCTACTCCCGCGCGCCATCCCACGTCCTTCGGGGTTTGATAGGCAAGGTCGAAATGGACCCCCTCGATACAAACGTCGGTACTGATGAGAAGCTGTTGCCCCTTTCGCGCTTTCAGAATGGCGGCGTCGTCGCCAATGCCCTTGACGATCTCTGGAGAGGACGCGGGCCACTGGTGTGTCAGTTGCCGGATGAGACCGAATTCTCCGATGGTCTTGAGGGAGTTACGCTTGGAAGACGTGCTCATCCCTGATGGAGGGAGAGCGTTCGAGCGGTTCACCGCCGAGCCTTTTTTGCAGGCAACGCGGCTACTCGTTTTTTTCGCTTTATTAAAGAGACGGTTTTGGCGCGTGTGGGTTTTGACGGTTTGGGGGTGACACGTGCGCGGGGCGGTCGGTGAAGTGCGGCCGCAAAGACCTGATCCACCGTCTCCGCCAAAATGATCTTGATGCCTTTCAATAAATGGTTGGGGAGCTCTTCCAAATCCTTTTTGTTTCGTTTTGGAAGAATGATGCGAGGGATGGAGGCCCGCTTCGCCGCAAGGATTTTCTCTTTTAAGCCGCCAATGGGGAGTATGCGTCCGCGTAGGGTGATTTCTCCCGTCATGGCGACGTCGTGCCGGGCGGGAACGTTCGCCAGGTTCGACGCGAGAGCCGTGGCAATGGTAATGCCGGCTGAAGGCCCATCCTTGGGGATGGCGCCCGCGGGAACGTGAATGTGAATGTCGGTCGTCGAGAAGGTGTCTTCCTTGATGCCCAGCGTGCCGGCCTGTGCGCGGACGTAGCTGAGCGCGGCTTGGGCGGATTCCTTCATGACTTCACCGAGGTGGCCCGTTAAGGTGAGGTTGCCTTTGCCCTGCATCCCCGTCGCTTCGATGTGTAGCGTCTCTCCGCCCGTTTCCGTCCACGCCAGCCCAATGGCCAACCCGACCTGGTCTTTTTCTTTTTCGGTTTCCGGCAAGTATTTGGGAATACCGAGGTACGTGCGGAGGGAATGCGGCGTGATGGAATGGCGTTTCGGTTTCCCTTCGGCAACGCGCCTGGCAACTTTTCGCATGGCGTTGGCAAGTTCTCGTTCAAGGTTGCGGACACCGGCTTCGCGCGTATAGTGGGTCACGATTCGCTGCACGGCAGGATCGGTAATGCGGAAATGTTTCTCCGAAATGCCATGTTGGTCTAGTTGCCGTGGGATGAGAAAGCGGCGGGCAATCCCGAGCTTTTCTTCTTCGGTATAGCCGGGAATTTCAATAATCTCCATGCGATCCCGCAGCGCCGAAAGAATGGGGTCCATGAGATTGGCCGTCGTGATGAACATCACGTTGCTGAGGTCGAAGGGGACTCCCAAATAATGATCCGTGAACGCGTGATTCTGCTCGGGGTCCAACACTTCCAACAGCGCGGCTGACGGATCACCGCGAAAATCCATCCCGACTTTATCGACTTCATCCAGCATAAATACGGGATTATTGGTGCCTGCCTGCTTGATCCCTTGCATGATCCGTCCGGGCAAGGCCCCGACGTACGTCCGACGATGTCCCCTGATTTCGGCTTCGTCCCGCACCCCGCCCAGACTCATGCGCACGAATTCCCGGCCCAAGGCCCGCGCAATCGATCTCCCCAACGACGTTTTGCCCACGCCGGGTGGACCGACGAAGCACAAAATCGGGCCTTTGAGTTTCTCTTTGAGTTTGCGGACGGCCAAATATTCGAGGATACGGTCTTTGACTTTTTCCAGATCATAGTGGTCTTCGTTGAGCACCTGTTTGGCGGCTTGCATGTCCAGATTATCCGTGGAGGCGTGACTCCACGGAATTTCCACCATCCATTCCATATAGGTGCGCACGGTCGCTGCTTCGGCGGTATCGGGGTGCATTTTTTCCAGACGTTTCAATTGTTTGTCTGCTTCCTTCAGTACCTTTTCCGGCATGCGACATTCTTCAATGCGTTTTCGAAATTCCGCCACTTCTTCAGCCCGATCATCCAGTTCTCCAAGTTCTTTTTGAATGGCTTTTAACTGCTCACGAAGAAAATACTCCCGCTGGGTTTTATCGATTTCGCCTTTGGCGTCGGCCTGGATTTTTTGTTGCATCGATAAGACTTCAATCTCTTTCGAGAGGATTTCCGTGACGCGCCTTAATCGGGTCACCGGATCGTCAATTTCCAAAATTTCCTGGGTTAAGTCCACCTTCAATCCGAGGTTCGACACGATGATGTCCGCCAGCCGGCCGGGTTCATCCATGTTTTCGATGACCACCATGACGTCCGGTATGAGCACTTTCCCAAGACTGGCGATCCGGTCCACGCCCTCTTTCGCGTTACGAATGACGGCCTCGGTCTCGAGCGACGGTACCTGCTCGCGGGAAGTCGGGTAGGGCTGAATGCGGACGGAGTAAAACGGTTCGGACTGGAGATAGTCGATGATTTTTGCTTTGGTCAGCCCCTGGACCAGAATTTTGATTCGTTCGTCGGGTAGTTTCAGCATGCGCATGATCATGCCAACGGTCCCGGTTTCGAAAATATCCGCGGGTGTCGGCGATTCCGTGTCATGGTCTTTCTGCGCCGCCAAGAGGACCATTCGATTGCCGGCAAGGGCCGTCTCAATCGCTTTAATCGACATTTCCCGCCCGACAAACAGGGGCAGCACCATGTACGGAAAGACGACGATGTCTCTGACGGGAATCAACGGCACGTCGTCAGGAATATCAACGTGTTGAGGAGCCTGATGAAGTTCTTCAGTCATTGATGATACGCGTGAATCGATAGAGTCGGTCACCGGTGCGAGTCACCCAGAACCTGACAACGTGTTTGGGGTTGCAGTACTAGGGGCAAGAATCGTTCGTCTTTGACCTATACGGGTAGTGACTGGCGTCTGCAGCACATGTTTCCGACAGACCGTTTGATAGTAGGTGAACCCCAAAATGAATGTCAAGGCAGGAAGCCCATTTCCGAATGACTCCCCAGCGGCAGTTTCCGGCTCGCGCTGCTCACTCGCGATGCCAAGGCTGGTACCTGACGAGATGACTCAACCCAATCGTCTTGAAAAGCCGATGCTTGGCGTTGCTCAGCACGACAACGAAAGGCACGAGGATGACGGTAAGGCAACGTTGCCGATGAGAACCATTTAGCTTGACGCGCCGACCAGGAACTGCAGGAGGGCGGGGTTGACGACGTCGGGGGTTTCCCACTGGGGGAGATGTCCGGCAGTCGGCGCTAGGAAGAATGAGCTATCGGAAATGGTCGTTTGCAGGGTTTGGCCTACCGAAGGGGGAAAGATGTTGTCGTAGGCTCCCCAAATAATGAGCGTGGCGTGTGAAATGTCCATCAATCGTGGAGCAAATGTCGTTTCCCATACCGGGATCTGATCCAGTTGTGAATACATGGCCTGGAAGAAGCCGGGCTGAAAGCGAAGGCGATGAACACGTTCCACGACGATCGGGGAAATCAGGGCCTGATCGTGAATGATTTCTTCCAAAATGAGTTTGATGGACCAACGGCCGAATATCCGACTCCCCAGTTTTGACAGCCAGAGTGCCGGCCGGTGCGTGATAAACTGCTTGGTTTTCGACGATTGAAGGTTGTCGAGGATGTTGGCAGGAAATCCCCCAATCAGCCCGAGTTTGGTGACGCGGTCCGGATGCTCCAGGCTCATCCCGATGGCGAGACCGGCTCCCATGGAACTGCCGATTAACGCGGCTTTTTGGATGTGGAGGGTATCCATGAACGTGCGCAGGGTATCGAGGAGAAAGGCCGGAGAGTACGTACGTTCGGGTTTCTCGGACAGTCCCGACCCCAACAGATCAGGCGTAATGAGCCGGCACGATCGGGCGAGCGCGACTTGTTGGTGTTCCCAATGCCACATGGAGCCTCCCAGCCCATGAATCAAAATGACGGGCGGGCCCTTTCCGTGGTCCAGATAGGCCACGCGATGTCCGTTTACGGTCGTGGTATGAACGGCGTGTCGATGGAGCAGGGCAACGTGGGAGGGGGTACGAGAAAGAGATGAGGGTGTCATAGTGGTAGAATAACGCGCCGACAGAGGGCTGGAATGGAGGGACCAACGATCGTTGGTCCCTGTTTATTCGAGTTGGATCAGGGTTTCATCGCAATTGACGAGGTCGCCTTCGTTGACGTAGATGGCCTTCACCGTGCCTTCAATCGGGGCGGTGACCCGGTTTTCCATTTTCATCGCTTCAATCACGAGAACCGGATCGTCGGCAGCTACCTTGCTGCCTTCCGTGACGAGGATTTTGACGATGCGGCCCGGCATAGGAGTCGTCACGTCTCCCGGGCCACTGGGTTTGGGACGTTCTCCTTTGGCCGCGCCGGTTGAGACGGGTGTCTCGGGTCCACTGGCCAGCACTTCCTGCAGCGGTTCCAAGTAGACTTCTTCGAGTTTGTCATCGACCTTGATATAGTAGGGCTTCTTGCCGTCGATGGATCGTCCGGAGCCTGAAACCCGGACGTGATACGATTCCCCGTGGAGGGTGACGTTAAATTCGATGGGTGCGAGATGCAGCCCAGAGGTCGACGGAGTGCCTTGTCCTCCTCCTGGTGGTTCAAGGGGTTCGGGTCGGAGCTCTCCGCTTGCCCGTTCGTGGATATACTGTAACGCAACGGAAGGGAACAAGGTATACGACAACACGTCTTCCTCGGAGACGTCATGCGCGCTCAATTCTTTGGCGGCTTCTTTCAATTCAGGAGCAAGGTTATCCGCCGGTCTGTTAGAGATAGGAGTGTCGTCGGCAATGGCTTTGTCTTTGGTGGTCGCATCCACGGACCCGGGAGGTTCGCCGTAGAGGCCCAAGAAGTAATTTTTGGCTTCGTTGGTGATGACTTTGTACCGTTCGCCGGTCATGACGTTTAGGGTGGCTTGTGTGCCGACGATCTGACTGGTGGGGGTGACCAACGGCGGGTAACCCATGTCCTTGCGGACTCGGGGGATTTCCTCCAGCACTTCTTTCATTTTATCTATGGCATTTTGTTCCGCCAATTGGGAGGCCAGGTTCGAAATCATGCCGCCCGGCACCTGTGACAACAAGACGTCCGTATCGACGCCCGTGTAATCACTTTCAAATTGGTGATATTTCTTTCTGGCCGCTCGCAATTGTTCCGTCATGGATGGGAACTGTGATAAATCCAACCCGGTGTCGTACGGGGTCTTTTTCAGTGCCGCAATAAAGGTCTCAGTCGGAGGATGCGACGCGCCGCCCGCGAGCGGAGACAGGGCCGTATCTAAAACATCGAGACCGCCGAGGATCGCCATGAGTGAGGACATCGAAGCCATGCCAGACGTATAGTGCGTATGAAGGTGGATAGGGACCCGAACTGCTTCCTTCAACCGTTTGATGAGTGCATAGGCTTCGAAAGGCGGTAAGAGGCCGGCCATATCCTTGATGCAGATGCTGTCCGTGCCGAGATCTTCGAGTCGTTTGGCTTGTTCCACGAAGTGATGCAGGCTGTGTACCGGGCTGACCGTATAACAAATCGTGGCTTCCACGTGTTTGTTGCATTGCCGGACCACCCTGATGGCGGATTGAAGATTTCGAATGTCGTTCAAAGCATCGAAAATGCGAAAGACGTCGATGCCGTGTTCCGCGGACTTGACGATGAATTGTTCCAGGACGTCGTCGGCATAATGCCGATACCCGACCAAATTTTGTCCGCGCAGCAGCATTTGCAACTTGGTGTTGGGGGCTGCCTGGCGGAAAGCGCGCAACCGCTCCCACGGATCTTCTTTTAGAAATCGCAGGCAAGCATCGAACGTCGCACCGCCCCAGACTTCCAGGGACCAGAACCCGACCGCGTCCAGTTGTTCCGCGGTCGGGATCAGGTCTTCCGTACGCATGCGCGTCGCGAGCAGCGATTGATGCCCGTCGCGTAACGATACGTCCGTGAGGTGGATTTTTCGTCCCGGCGAGGCTTCCAGTTCGAACGTATCCGGACGCTTGCCCTTCCGTCGCTTCCGAGGTGATGCGCCGGTGCGTTTTTTGAATTTGTCCCAGAATGTTGGTTGCTTTGCCATAAGGTGCCTTTGCGTTAAAGATCCCCGTTGCCGAGAGGCGTTACAACCCTTCGTACGCCGCAATGGCCGCAGAGAGCGTCACCACCAGGTCTTCCGATACCAAGGCGTGGTCGTAGTGATAAAGATCCGGGTGAGAGTCCAGGTACAACGTGTCGAATGTGCCCGACCGGAAATCGGTTTCTTCCATAATGTTCTTCAAAAAGGGAATTGTCGTTTTGACTCCCCGCAATAAAAATTCCTCCAGTGAGCGATGGGTTCGCCGGACGGTTTCGTCCCAGGTCCGGCCTTGTACCGTCATTTTGGCCAACAACGCGTCATAGTAGGGGGGAACGGTATAGTCCTTATACACGACGCCGTCGATCCGCACTCCGATTCCGCCGGGAGACAGATAAGCCGTGATTTTGCCCGAAGACGGACGAAACCCGTTTTGAGGGTCTTCGGCGTTAATTCGACATTGAATGGCATAGCCTTGAAGATTCACTTCATGTTGCCCAAACACGAGCGGTCGTCCGGCGGCAATCCAAATTTGGGTCTGCACGATATCGATGGTGGTGATCTGTTCCGTGACTGTATGTTCCACCTGAATTCTTGGATTCATTTCCATGAAATAGTAGTGACCCTCCTGATCCAACAGGAATTCCACGGTGCCGGCGTTTTCAAACTCGGCGGCACGGGCCAGCGCAACCGCGGCATCGCCCATTTGGCCACGCAGTTGCGGAGTCAAGATCAAGGAAGGGGCAATTTCGATCATTTTCTGATGGCGACGCTGAATGGAACAATCGCGTTCGCCCAGATGCACGATGTGCCCTTCTTTGTCCGCAAGAAGCTGAAATTCGATATGATGGGGGCGTTCAAGGTATTTTTCAAGAAAAAGATCGGCGTTGCCGAAAGCCGCCAAGGCTTCCCGAGCCCCGGACTCCATGGCCTCTTTCAGTTCTTCGTCGGAACGCACGACGCGAAGACCGCGTCCTCCGCCACCGGCACTGGCTTTGACCATCACCGGATAGCCGATGGATTGGGCGAAGTGCAGGCCTTCTTCAAGGCTTTCGACTCGGCCGTCCGTTCCCGGAACCACGGGGATCCCGAGTTGCTTGGCGAGTTCCCTGGCCCGTACTTTGTCCCCCAACAGTTCCAACGCCTCGGGAGTCGGGCCAATAAACGTGATACCCGCCTCTCGACACAAATGGGCAAACTGGGCATTTTCTGCCAAAAATCCGTATCCAGGATGGATCGCATCGGCGCCGATGCGGTTGGCTAGGTTGACGATTTGCCGGGCATCCAGGAAGCCCTGGACCGGACCGGGGCCGACCAAATACGCTTCATTGGCCTTTTTGACGTAAATCGCCGTGGCTTCGCATTCGGCGTAGATTGCAGCCGTGGCAATGTTGAGTTCACGACAGGCCCGGAAGACCCGCATGGCAATTTCACCACGATTGGCCACGAGTATTTTTTTAAACATGGCGTGCCTTGAGGGAGAGAGGTATCATGTCTTGGGTTGAGGACAACCACAGGGGGGTGTCCCTACGAATCTCCGTTCTGGGAAATTAATTGTTGGAGAGAGTATCGCGGGCCGTGGAGCAGGGCCTATGTAGCATGGATAGGAAGGCTCCTGTCAATAGTGGGCTCGGACCGGGAATCGGGATTACTCCCCGTGGAGGGGGTAATATTTAATGACCGAACTGGTTTTGTCCTGGAACAGACCGCTGGCGCCTAGTTTGATGGCTCGTTGTCCTTGAGGCGACAGCACGTACTCCAAAAAGGCTTGCGCCACAGGCGAGGCCTTGGGGTTCATGACGAAGACCACCGGTCGACGAAGGGGATAGGTGCCGTCCAGGACCGTTTGGTATTCAGGCTCGATGTCGTCGATGAAGAGGAGGGTCACGCCGTACCCGTCCTTGCGCGCCTGCAAAGCGGGTCCCATCGAGACGTAGGAAATAGAATAGATGTCGCCGTTGATGGCCTTGAAGGTTTCATTCTCTTTTTCGGCGATTTTGGCCCGGATTCCCTTGTGGTTTTCAAGGCCGAGAAATTGTTCGAATGGCTGGCGTATATTCTGATTCCAGGCCCGGTGAATCAGCATAATTCTGGCTTCCGGTCCCTCTTCGTACACCTGCGACCAATATTTTATTTTGCCCGAGAAAATTTTCGCCAGTTGGTCCCGGGTGATTTCCTCGACGGTATTGGAAAAATTCGTCACCACGGCGATCCCGTCCCAGGCCACGGTGGTCGACGAGAGATCCTGTTCCGCCTGACCCGTAATGGCGATATCGGCGCCATGTTCCCGCACTTCTTCGACGGGCCTGGCGTTCTGGTGCCAGAAAAAATCAATGGACGTCTTGGGATGCAACGCTTCGAAGTTCTTTGCCAGGGCTTCGATCGCATACCGTTCCGGTCCGTTGCCCACGATTAAGGCGGAACCGGTTAATTCTTCGGTCGCTCCAAGCACCGGCAAACCGAGCGGCAGCAAGGCCATCAGCCAGAACCCAACCAGTGCGTTGATTTTTGGTACCCTGGCATTTTCCCGAACGTTTCGCATCGGAGTTCTCTTAATCAGTGGAATCAGTGTCTCTTGAAAAATGAAGCGATCTCATCATAACGACGGGGTGGAACAACCCGACTAGGTTTCCGAATTTTGTCGATCGTACAGGGAATCACTAGGCGACGGGAGTGGTGAGTGCTAATTTTCTCCTGAACTTGAGCCTGAATCCGTCGGTTGCGTCATTCTGGGAGCACCGGGCGCCTCACGGGCTACACCCATAAGAGGTGGAAGTTTTTTGAATTTATCCATCCTCTCATTGTACATGTCGTAGGCCTTCATCTCACTGAACCCGGGTTTATGATCGCCTTTGATTTGGGAAGCAAAAGCAGACATAAGCCTTTGAGCATTGACTTCGTTGCATCGGGGACAGGCCGTCGCTTCCGGCTTGGCGTTGACGGATTGGAGCAGTTCAAATTTATGGTCACAGGCATTGCATTGATATTCATAAACAGGCATGGATCGGGTCACTCCTTTTTTACGGATTCCTAGACATGTTATGGCGTTGGACCTATTATACAGGATTGAAAATGCTCTTGACCATGACCCCATGAAATTATTCTGCCGGTCCCGGGAGAACGCTTGCTTCGGACACGATTCGGGGACGGAGTCAGAGGGCCGCTCTTGACGACCCAAGGTTTTCTTCTTTAGATTCTTAGAGTTCTGAAGGTTCTTGTTCATTTTAACGGGTTGGAGGATTGCAGATGTCTGTCTTGGTGAGAACGTATCGGTTGGCAAGTGGGTTACAGCAGGTGGAACGGATTGATGATCCGGATCGTATTGAACGGTATATGAAGCTATTTGATCGGGAGGATGTGAAAAAAATCCAGACAGGGGCAAAGGTCAAGATTGAAAAAGATGAATGGCAGCTTCTTGAAGATTAATTGCGCAGGTTTTTACTGCTGAGAGGTACCATATGGCTCTTTGGGTCAATATTCGAAGATCTGTAGATGAGGCTGTTTTGCATAAGGAACGGTGCATCGAAGTCCCTTCGATTCCTACACGGTCTGATTTTTGGGAAGGTGGATGGTTTGAATATCCCGACAAAGATACGGCGCTGGACGCGCTGGAACAGTCCGGAGTGGTGCGTCAGGTGAAGTGTCGTCTGTGTAAGCCCTAGATGTATTGCACTAGCGGGTGCTGGCCGGTCCCCGCTCAACCCTCACCTATCTCAGCCTCGGGTTCAACGGATTGTGGAGTTACGCCTTCGGCTAACCCGACCTACAAGAAAAACTCCTTCTGTCATTCCCGACAGCTTTAATCGGGAATCCAGTCCTCGTAGGTCGGATTAGCGAAGCGTAATCCGACGCGGTAACATAGAAAGGGGAGCCGGTCGAGACGTTGTAAAGAACCTTGGGGGAAGCGATAAACGTTCATGGCGGAGAAATTCGGCGGGTATCGATGGATCAAGGAAGGTTATCTCGACAATCGCATACGGGGAGTCGTAGTCGGGGAGATGACCTTTGCCTCCCTGGGTCCGATAGAATTTTTTTTGAACGGTGATTTCAAACCCGACATTGCCGGTTTGATTTTTTCCTTTGAAAACACTCAATTCGTTGACGATCCCAACGCGGGGTCGCGTCTGCTCGATTTGGCCAATCCCCAGATCGGCACCGTGAGCTCGATTTCTTTTGACCCGCATCCGCTTCTTGCGCCACATCCCTATATTGAGTGGTTTTCTCTTGGAGGCGATCATTATCGGATTGAATTGCAGGAAGGGGATGCCCGGCTCCTCGATCCTGCCGAAGCCTCATGCCATGACGAGCAAAGCAAACAAATCAGGGAAGCCAATGCCGGTAGATCCGTTAAGCCTCCCGCGGAAACAGAATCCACCGATCAAGAGTGGTTCTAGCCTCGATAGCCGACAACCGCGCTCCGGGCGGCGTGTCTCTTTCATTGACAGTCTTTTCTTCCCATCCGTACAATTTCTTCCCTTATGATCAATAATCGGTTTTTGAAAGCCTGCCGCCGGGAACCCGTTGATCGAACGCCGGTCTGGTTTATGCGACAGGCCGGTCGCTACATGGCCGAATATCAGCGGATTCGGGCGAAGCACGGTATTCTCGACGTCTGTAAGACCCCGGACCTGGCCGCGGAGGTGACGCTCCAACCCATCGAACGCTTTGACTTGGATGCGGCCATCATTTTTGCGGATATCCTGTTGCCCCTGGAACCGATGGGGTTGCAGTTGACGTTCCGTGAAGAGGAAGGTCCGGTCATTCTCAATCCGGTCAGACATCAGGACGACGTGACGCGGTTACGCCGGGTAGAGCGTGACGCCTTTCGGTTTTCTTCCGATGCCGTCACGTTGACGAACGAAGCGTTGGCCGGACGCGTCCCCCTCATCGGTTTTGCCGGAGCCCCGTTCACCCTGGCCAGTTACGCGATCGAGGGAGGGAGTTCACGGAATTATCTCAATACCAAGCACATGATGTTCGGTAGGCCGGATCAGTGGCATGCGTTGCTTCGCAAACTTTCGGACGTGGTTGTCACATACTTGGAAAACCAGATCCGCGCGGGCGTGCACGCCGTTCAAATTTTCGACAGTTGGGTGGGATGCCTGTCTCCGGTCGACTACGACGAATACGTCTTGCCGCACGTGAAATCGGTGATCGACCGCTTGAAACCCGAAGGGATTCCGATCATTTATTTTGGAACGGGAACGTCGACGCTCCTGCCGCTCATGCGCAGTGCCGGTAGCGACGTCTTGGGGTTGGATTGGCACGTCGAACTCGATGAAGCATGGGCGCGAGTGGGGTTCGACGTCGCCGTACAGGGCAACCTCGACCCCGTGGTCCTGTTTGCGCCTTTACCGGAGATCGAGCGCCGCATTAAGGATATTTTGGACAAGGCCGGGAACAGGGCCGGGCACATTTTCAATCTCGGTCATGGAATTCTTCCCAAAACTCCCGTCGATCACGTTGAGTCCGCCATTGGGTTCGTTCACAAATACAGCACTCGATGAGCCTGCCCCGGCTTGCTCGATGTTCTTTCCCCGCAACGCGTGATTCAGCATGGCGGCTCTCAAACGAGTAGTGATTGTCGGAGGAGGGATTTCGGGGCTTTCCGCCGCCTTCGCCTTGCTGGAGCAGGCAGGAAGCAGGGATGAGTCTGTTCAATGTACCGTGGTGGAGGGACAGGAGTATTTTGGCGGAAAAATCGTCACGAATCGCCGGGATGGTTTGGTCACGGAGGGGGGGCCTGATTCGTTCCTCACGACGAAGCCCTCTGCCCTGGCGCTCTGTGAAAAATTGGGACTGACTTCGCAATTGATCAACACGAATAAGGAACACGCGCAAACGTTTACCTATTCGAAAGGACGATTGCGTGAATTCCCGCAAGGTCTTATTTCAATGGTTCCCACGAAATTAGGCCCCTTGTTTCACAGCGGGGTGATCTCCTGGGCCGGGATCGTGCGAATGGGGGCCGATTGGATCATCCCTGCCCGGGCTCGAACGAACGCTGAGGAAACATTGACGGAGTTTTTCAGCCGGCGCCTGGGTTCCGAGGCATTTGATCACCTGATTGAGCCGTTAGTCTCGGGGATTTACGCCGGTGACGCCAATGAGTTGAGCGTGGATGCGACCTTTCCTCATCTTGTCGAATTGGAGCGCAAACACGGCAGTCTGATCAAGGGAGCATTGGCCATGCAGCGGGCGCGGTCTTCTCACCGGCCGGATGCGACTGCCCGCACGCTGTTCACGACCTTGCAGGGTGGGTTGGGTGATTTGATTACGAGTCTGACGGACAGGCTGTCATGCGCCGGAGTGTCCCTGCGGCGAGGCGCCGACGTGCGGGTGGTTCAGTCATCCGGTTCTCATACCGATCCGCCGTTTCGGGTCGAGTTGGAAGGAGGCGAACGATTGGATGCGGAGGCCGTGGTTCTTGCGACTCCCGCGTACGTTTCCGCGGGTTTTCTTCGCTCGTTCGATCATGAAGCCGCGACAGCGTTGGATGGCATCCCCTATGCCTCTACCATGACCGTCTCGATGGTCTTTCCCGAGCCGGAAGTCCGGTCCCGGTTGCGCGGTTACGGGTTCGTGGTCCCGCGCGTTGAAAATCGTTCATTGATCGCGGCGACGTGGTCGTCGATGAAGTGGGCGGGTCGTGCGCCCTCGGGCCAATGTCTGATCCGGTGTTATCTGGGCGGGCGTGGGCGGGAGCATCTGCTGGATTTGGAGGATGCGGAATTGATGGAACGGGCCTGTCGTGAGTTGGAATCGATGGTCGGCATTCAACCCCCGCCCCTCCACGTGGAAGTGTATCGATGGCCTCGGGCCATGCCCCAGTACACCCGCGGACATCGGGAGCGCGTCCAACGCATTCGTGAACGTGTCGCCCTGCACCCCGGGTTGTATGTGACGGGGGCGGCTTATGACGGAATAGGAATCCCTGATTGTATCCGCGACGCGGAAAACACGTCTGCAAAGCTGAGTGCATATTTGTGGGAGTAGCCTTCATAACGCGCCATGAATCGGTTGTGGTAGGATAATGGGCCGAGACCCCGGAGTAAATCGTGTTCGGGCTCACGTCGTGGCCCAAGGCCGCGTGCAGGGCGTTGGGTTTCGTGTGTTTCTACAATCTCAGGCGATCAGGCGCGGGTTGAGCGGGTGGGTCAGGAACTTGCCGGATGGCCGAATTGAAACGGAAGTTGAAGGGCTTCACGTTCTCGTCGATGAATTCATCCAAGTCCTCAAACGCGGGCCATCCTTAGCGCACGTTCAAGATGTTCAGGTGGAATGGCTCAACCCGAATGCCCAGGATTCGTCCGATTTCATGATCATCACCGGCAGGGTGTAGCTGAGCGTTTTGCTGAAACTTGGTCGGAAAGGATTACCCTATGGATTACAAATCATTGATTCGCGAGATCCCGGATTTTCCAAAGCCCGGCATCTTGTTTTATGACATCACCACGTTGTTGAAGGATTCTCAAGGATATCGGGCGGTCATCGACGACCTCTCGGCACGTTACCGGAATGACAAGATCAGTAAGGTGGTGGGGATTGAGTCGCGAGGTTTCATCTTGGGGGCGCCGTTGGCGTACAACCTGGGTGCGGGGTTTGTGCCGGTCCGCAAAGCCGGTAAGCTTCCCGCCGACGTGTTCGAGGTGAAATACAACCTGGAGTACGGGGCAAGCTCACTGGCGATCCATCGAGACGCCGTGACGATGGAAGAACGGGTCTTGGTGGTAGATGATCTCCTGGCCACCGGAGGGACCGCGGCTGCAACGGTGGACTTATTGCGGAAATTGGGCGCGGAAATCGTGGGGTGTGCCTTTATGATTGAATTGCTGTTTTTGCAGGGGCGTCAAAAAATTGAGGATTGCGAGGTTCATTCCTTGATGACTTATGACTGAACTGCTATCTTTGGCAGCCTTGACGTCGTGGAATGAGGAGAATCGTCGCTCGTAACGGCCAGCGCCGGAATCAAAGCACTGCAGTTGCGCAATAAAAGGAGATCTGAAATGGCAGGAAAATCGACGAAGAAGAGTTCGACTGCAGTTGCCAAGCGTGCAGCCAAAACTTCCAAGACGAAATCATCCGGGTCTTCCAAAAGCCAAACAACGAAAGTCACGTCTAAAGCCAGTGCTCATTCGGCAAAACGAAAGGCCGGTGAAGCGAAAGCGGCGAAAAAGAAGGCTCCGGCGAAAGCGAAAGCACCTAAACGGCTGCCTTCTTCACGATCGGTGACGTTACGAAAGATTATGCTGGAAAAGCGGGTGAAGCTGATGAAGGAAATCCAGGACCAGCTGGGTCAATCATTGACGGATGAGCAGCAACGTCGGTTTGAATCGGCCATGGACAGTGGCGACCAGGCCTTATTGGATTTGGAACGTGAAATGGGCATTTCCCTTCAAGAAAAACGAAACCGGGAACGGCAAATGATTGATGAAGCGTTGGTGAGCCTGGAAGAAGGGACGTATGGTATTTGCGTTGAGTGTAGTACTGAAATCGGCGAAAAACGCCTAGCTGTCATGCCGTTCGCCAGGCTCTGCGTCGAATGCCAGGAAAAAATCGAGTTGCTTGAAAAAATTGAACGAGGGGAGCAACGGATCTGACCTGAGCAATCACGTGTCCTGACTCCCGCCTTTTGTGGACTGTTCCGCCGATCCCGTCTTTGCATCGATTTCCTGACCCGGTAACATGATGGTGCGTGCCGGGTCGTCCAAGGCATGATGAAAGCCGTCGTCCTGGCCAGTGGAGGACTCGATTCAACCGTGACGGCCGCCATGGCTCGTCGCGAAGGGTACACCCTGTACCTGCTCACGATCAGGTATGGACAGCGCCATCACGCTGAAATTCAAAAGGCACGGGAGATTGCAGCGTGGCTGGGGGCAGCGGAACATAAAGTTCTTCAATTGGATCTGCACGAATTCGGTGGCTCGGCCTTGGTCGGCTCGGGAGACATCCCGAAGAATCGGTCGGACCAGGAACGGCAGACCGGCATACCATCCACGTATGTTCCGGCACGAAACACGATATTCCTGTCGTTGGCGTTAGCCTATGCCGAGATCGTCGATGCTTCTTGTATCTTTATTGGGGCGAATGTATTGGATTATTCCGGATACCCGGATTGTCGCCCTGAGTTTTTGCAGGCGTTTGAACGGGTAGCCGGGTTGGGCACGAAAAAGGGGACGGATGGCCAAACGATTCAGATTAAGGCGCCGCTCCTGCTTTTGAGTAAGACCCAGATTATTCAACAAGGCCGGGTCCTGGGAGTGCCCTTTGATCTGACCCACAGTTGCTATGACCCTCGTGATGATGGCTTGGCTTGCGGGCAATGTGACAGTTGCATGATCCGGTTACAGGGTTTTCGCGATGCGGGCCTTCAGGATCCGGCACCTTATGCGGCAAGAACCTCTGGTTTATAATCGTCCTTCCGGAAGATCGGTGACGGAACGCGCTCGGATGATACGACGTTTCGAGATGAAACTGGTGTGGCTCGGTGCGGCAGTGTTGACCTGTATGATCGGTTGCTCGGACGGGCAGGACGAACCGGGTTCAACGCATGCCTCTCATGAAGGCGTCACGCAGGAGGCTAGTGCGTCCCGAGGTGCTTCGAAACCGGTACCTGAAGAATATGAAACAGGGGAAGAACGTTTCAATGCACTGTGCGCGCGCTGTCACGGCATGGCAGGACGTGGGACGAACATGGGGCCGCCGTTGGTGCATAAAATTTATGAGCCTTCCCATCATGCCGACTTTGCGTTCATGCGAGCGGCCATGCAAGGCGTCCGGGCTCACCACTGGAAATTCGGAAATATGCCCCGAATTTCCGAAGCCACGCCCGACGACGTGACAAAGATCATTTCCTACATCCGGTGGTTGCAACGGCAGGCGGGAATTTATTGAAGAACATGTGTCCGGTTGCCGGACGACCGCGGATTGTCGGGTTACGCCTTTGGCTAACCCGACCTACAGGACCTACAAGACTCACCACCCTCACCTTTATCCTCTCCCATCAAGGGAGAGGACCTGCTCTGTATTCCCTCGCCCCTGGCGGGAGAGGGCTGGGGTGAGGGGGCCCAGACGTGGGGATTGCCGGGTTACGCATTCGGCTACCCCGACCTACAAAACAAGACATTATCGAAGATGATTGATTATTCGTGGAGCGTGTAGACCAGGTGGGTATCGGTTTGGGCGACTCCTTCGATGGCATGGATTTTGGTGAGAACCAATTGCGTCAAGGCCTCCTGGCTCGCCACTTCCACCTTGACAAAAATATCGGGCTTCCCCCAACAGGCGTCAATCGTTTTAATTTCCTCGATTTGCGTCAATAAATTTTTCACGTTTGCCGTTTGGCCAGGCAGCACGTTGATCAGAACATAAGCACTTTCCGGCATGTGTCAAACTCCCTTTTTCAAAATCCCGTATTTCAAGATCATCCCGCAACGAACCAGAAAACAGGCTAACGCAACAGGTGTCTCCAAATCAAGGCGGGATGCTTGACGCGTGTGAACAGGCGAACGGTTCGTCTCCTTGTTCAGGGTTTTTTATCTACGGTTTTTTCAAGCGCTTCAACGAGGTCCTGGATACGATTAAACCCCGCTTGCCAAAACGATTTTTTGCAGAGATCGATGCCGAGAGGTTTCAGCATATCCTGAGGGCTTCGGGAACCTCCGTGACTCAACAGTTCGAGGTATTGCGGGATGAAGGGCGTTCCCTCTTTTTTGTAGCGTTGAAAGAGTGCGAGAACCAACAAATTCCCAAAACTGTACGCATAGCAGTAAAACGGGCTTCGGAAAATGTGGGGAATGGTCAACCATTCCCATTGAAACGCCTTGGAGATGGTCAGGGTACGACCGAATTGTTCTTGAAGAAGGTGAACATACGTTTGGGCAAGCCCGTCAATGGTCGTGCCGCGAGCGATGAGATCATGGGCCTGGTTTTCGAATTCGACAAAATACGCTTGCCGAAGAATCGTGGCGTACAGGTCATCGAGTTGGCTCAACAACAATCGTTGTTTCACTTTTGCTCCTGCGGCATCCGCCAGCAGGGCATCGGAGAGAAGCTGTTCTCCGAACACGGAGGCGGTTTCGGCGAGAGGCAGGGTGGCGTGAAACGTGAACACCGAATGCTGCCGGGCCATCATGCTGTGTACGGCATGACCGAGTTCGTGCGCTAACGTGGCAACGTCTCTGGCGTCCCCGGAGTAGTTCAACAGGACGTACGGAGTGAGAGACGGCAACACGCTATAGCAAAATGCCCCGCCCATTTTCCCGGGGGAGGGTGCCGCGTCAATGTGCCGTTCAGCAAAGACTTGGCGAGCGTGATCTGCGAGAGTTGGAGAAAACTCTTGATACGAGTCAAGAACGAGTTTGACGGCTTGATCGAAGGGATAAAAGCCTTTTCTGATTTTCGGCGGGGCATACACGTCGTAACGAGTCATTTGCGGGAAACCACAGATCCTGGCCTTGATCCGAAAATATTCCTGAAATACGTGCCTATTGTCTCGACAGGTTTGAAGCAGTGTGGAGACGGCTTTGTCGGGGATGTCGTTGTGAAGGTTTCGAACGGCAATGGGGCTGACATAGCCGCGAAGATCCAATCTCTCGTTTTTCCAATCCATCACAAGGGCCTTATAGATGTCCCCAAGGGAATTGGAATGTTTCGAATAAACGCGAAAGAGTTCGTCATAAGCCTGCCGGCGCACGCGAGCGGAGGGATCCCGGAAATGGACGGTCAGTTGTTCGCGCGACAGCGGCCGTGAGCCGTAGCGTGATTCCAATTGGAACGTCAATCCATTGGTGATCACGTCGTAGAGGCTGTCGAGGGCTTCCCGTCCTGTCGTGTTTTTGACGTTGATGATTTGTTCTTCGGCTTCGGACAACGTGTGATGTTTGACTCGCCGGAGTGATTCCAAATGGTAGCGGTATTTTCCTGCATGGCTTAGCAACCGCTTGGCCGTCCGGTCCCCGATCCGTTGCCACCACAAATCAAAGAAGAGTGTCCGGTTGGAAAGAGGGAGCAGGTGTTTCCTGACTTGAGTCTCGAATGCCCTCGCGCGCTGGTTTTGGGTATTTTGAGCGAACCGTAACTGGGCGTAGGCAGTCAGCCTGGACGTTTCAGCCGCAATCGTTTCTCGAAGTTGCAGGCCCTTGAGCAAAGTACGGGGGGGCAGTGTCGAGGAAAGGTCTTTACGAAGTTTTTCCAGCGATCGCACGTGATCGTTCAGTGCCCGGGAACGGGTCTCGAGATCTTTGTCCGGATGCCGGAGCAGATCTTTCAGGTTCCATTGGGGAAGGCCGGTTGTTTTGGGCCCTGCATGTACTCTTGGCATGTTTGACTCCTCATGACTTCGTTAAGCTATTTCGGACTGGACACAAGCCAATGATCTCTCGCGACCTCGTTGCACAGAGCAGCAAGATCGCATTCTCATGGACGGGTGGTTGCCATGTTTTTCAGAATATACTATTATACATGACATATGTCACTTATTAATTTCCTATTAGTGTGACCCGATGTCTGTTCCCAAACTTCAACAACGAGTGACGAACCGTTTACGTGAAATGCGGGTTTCCGCTGGTCTCTCCCAAGGTGAGTTGGCCAAGAATGCGGGCATTACTCGACAGGCCCTCTATGCCATGGAAAAAGATCAGTATCTCCCGGGTACGGAAGTTGCCTTGCATCTCGCGGATGCGTTGGGAACCTCGGTTGAGGATCTGTTCTCGTTGAATGAGGGTCGTGAAATTCTTGAGGCGGAACTGCCGGTCGATCATCCCGGAGTCTTGAATTCCACCAGGGTCAAGTTGGCGACAGTAGGGAATCGTCTGGTGGCCAAGCCGGTGATGGAACTGGGAGACGTCCTGAATTATACGGTTCCCGCGGATGCACTGATATTGGGAGCGACATCCCGGCGAAAACGTTCGGTTTACGTGCAGCTCTTGAAAAGCCAGAAGGACGTGGAAAAGCAGATTCTCGTGGCGGGATGCGATCCCGCCATGTATCTGGCCGGGGAGCACGTTCGTCAACAAGCAGGAAACGCGTCGGTTGTCGGGTGGAACATGACAAGCCTTGCCGCTCTGCGTGCCTTAAAACGCGGAGACGTCCACGTCGCGGGGATTCATATGCGGGACCCCCGTTCCGGAGAGTATAACCTTCCGTTTTTGAAAAAGTATTTGCAAGGTCAAACCGTGACGGTCGTCCGGTTTGCCACGTGGCAGGAAGGGCTGTTGTTGAAAGAGGGAAATCCCAAGCACGTCCGCGGTCTTGAAGATCTGGCCAGGCCGGACGTACGGATCGTGAATCGCGAGAAAGGGGCTGGTGCTCGCCTGCTTTTGGATCATTTGCTCTCCCGTCATCGTATTCCGAGTCAAGTCGTGAGGGGCTATGGAACAATGGCTTCTTCCCAGATCGGCCTTGGGCGATGTATTTCGGAGGGAAAGGCGGACGTCGGCATTGGAGCACGGGCCGTGGCCCAATTGTACAATTTTGATTTCATTCCGTTGCAGGAAGAACGGTATGATTTGGTTATTCCGACGGCGTACGTGCACTCGCATCCCGGCATGAAGGTATTTTTGGACACCTTGGTGACGCGCAGGTTTCAACAGGAAATTGAAGCCTTGGGGGGGTATGACGCCAGAGAGAGTGGAAAGATCATCCGTGACAATGAATGTTCTTCGAGCCGTACGGCTTTTCAATCGGGTCGCGACGAACAATAATCGCGGAATCCATCCCGCCTTGCCCCTGACCCGTCGGCGATCCTTTTCCTGAGTTTCATAGCAGCCGTTCCGCAGGTTTTCCCAATCGGGCCGTTTCATCAAACGTGATGGCTGCCTTACGTGCGTCCAATAGTACTCGACTGCTTTATAGAGGTAATGTATTATTGACATAAAGTCTAATATAGATTACCATCATTCATCCCAATCTAGGGGCTTCTGATGGAATGAAAGTCATGGATGATGCTTGAAGGAAGAAAGGGCAAGGGCTTGGCTCTTGTCCTGTTTGGCGGTTTGGTCTTGATCGTTTGGGGGGGGATGGCACACGGCTCCCCGGATGTTTCCCCACAAACGGGTATTGGGTTGCCTGAACCGGTATCCATGATGCCGGTACCGGAGCCCGCAGACGCGGTACTCGTTCAAACACGGGAATGGAAGTGGAATCGCTACCTGAAGGCCGCCTTGCATCTCCCGGCTTGGCTGGACCTTGGACTGGAACACCGGACGCGTTTCGAAACGTATGACCGCCCCTGGCGGCCCAGTCAACCCACGGGACAAACGGATTCCCAAATTCAACAACGATCGCGCGTACGGCTGGGTCTGAACGGGACGAGTTTCAAATTCTTGTTTGAAGGGCAGGATGCCAGGGTTTATCTCGATGAGGTTGAAAGTTATGTCACCACGGGCATCAGGAATGAAATGGACGTGTTACAGCTCATGGCATCCGTCACGCTGGACAACGTGTTGGAGACCGGTCTCCGGACCGACCTGCACGTTGGACGGCTGACGATGGACTTTGGCCGGGGCCGCCTGATCATCCGAAACGACTATCGCAACACCTCGAATGCGTTTGACGGGGTGCATTGGCAACTGGGACGGGATAGGCGTTGGCGTGTCCGTCTGTTTCTGGTGGAACCGGTGTTGCGGGATGAGGTGCAACCTGACGAACAATCGAAACGGAGCGTCTTTTGGGGAAGCTTCATTGAAAGCGAACAAATGCCGAGGTTGGGCCTCAATGCTTACTATTTCGGATTGAACGACCAACGGAGTGCCACCGTCGGCAGGCACAGAACGTTTTCGACGTTCGGAATGCGCCTCTATGACGACCCGAAACCAGGAAGAATCGATTATGAAATCGAGAGCGTCGTGCAGACGGGGAAAAAGGGCCATGTCAATCATTTTGCCCATTTTCAGCACATTGATATCGGGTACACGTTGGATCTTCCCTGGTCGCCGCGATTGCTGATTCATTATGACTACGCCAGTGGGGACCGGGACGCGCAGGATAGCCAGAGTTCGGCCTTTGATACGCTGTTCGGCGCACGACGTTTCGATTATATGCCCACCGGCAATTTCGGGCCGTTTTTTCGGACGAACTTCAGTTCGCCGGGATGGCGGGTAATCGTGGTTCCGTGTCAGGGTTGCGAAGTACAACTCAAACATCGGGTGTGGTATCTCGCGACCTCAAGAGGTGCGTTTGGAGGCAACGGATTGCATGACCCCACGGGTGGATCCGGAAATTTTCTCGGCCATGATCTTGAACTGCGGGCTCAGTGGAAAACCAACGACAACCTGGAATTCGAATTGGGCTACACTCATTGGTTTAAAGGCAGTTATCTCGACAGGCTTCCCGATTCGGCAGGGTTGCCTCCCGGCGGAAATAAGGATAGCGACTATTTTTACATACAGACGAAGTTCAGACTATAAGGGCATATGAGTCATGAGTAAACGTCGGTGTTTCAGGAAGCCCGCGATGAGCGCCAATATTCACGGTTTTTTGTGCCTTCTTTTTTTAACGATGAGTCCGGCCACGAGTGCCGCCGAAGAGGTACACGTTGCGGTTGCATCCAATTTTTTGGCGACGCTCAATGAAATCGTGAACCATTTTGAACGAGACACCGATCACGCCGCCGCTGTCAGTTCGGGATCGAGCGGCAAGCTCTATGCACAGATCAAAAACGGCGCCCCGTTTGACGTGTTCTTTTCCGCCGACGTCACGCGTCCGAAGTTGATGGAAGAAGAAGGGGTTGCGGTTCAAGGAAGTCGGTTTACGTATGCGGTGGGACGATTGACGTTGTGGAGTCCCGTTCCCACCATGATCGAGGGGAATGGAACATCCATGCTGTTGAGCGACCACGTCGAGCACGTGGCCATTGCGAATCCCAAGACCGCGCCGTATGGCGCCGCTGCAAGGGAGGTTTTGCAGGCATTGGGACTGTGGGAACGGCTCCAGGATCGGCTGGTCCGTGGAGAAAATGTCGGACAAACGTTTCATTTCGTGTTCTCGAAGAATGCTCAACTGGGATTCGTCGCCCTTTCGCAGGTGTTTGGTCCCAAAGTCAACGGGTCCGGTAGCCGATGGGACGTGCCGACGCATTTGTATGCCCCTCTCCGGCAACAAGCGGTTCTGTTGCGCAACGGTCAACGGAACGAAGGCGCACGCGCGTTCCTGGACTACGTCAAAGGGGTCACGTCCCGGAACATCATTGAACGATTCGGGTATGGCTTGGAATGATCGAGGCCGGGGAGTAGCAGGATGAACGTCATGGATTGGGGCCCGTTATGGCTGACCTTGCAACTGGCAGCGGTGACCGTGGTCGTGTTGCTGCTGGTCGGCACCCCCCTGGCATGGTGGTTGGCGTTCACGCGCTCGCGGCTTAGGACTCTGGTAGAGGCAATTGTGGCGCTTCCCATTGTTCTTCCACCAACCGTGCTGGGTTTCTATCTGTTGATCGCACTCGGTCCCCATGGTTTGATCGGCGGCCCGTGGAAAGACCTCACCGGCTCGGCGCTCTCCTTTACGTTTACGGGGCTGGTCATCGCCTCGACGTTCTATTCGCTCCCTTTTGTCGTGCAACCCCTGCACGGAGCGTTCGAGGCAGTAGGCAAGAAGCCACTGGAAGCGGCCTGGTCGCTGGGGGCCTCGAAGCTGGATGCCTTTTTTACCGTGGCGTCACCCATGGCGATTCGAGGATACCTGAGCGCCGTGGTATTAGGCTTTGCCCATACGCTCGGCGAGTTCGGCGTGGTGCTGATGGTTGGCGGCAATATTCCAGGCGTGACCAAAGTTCTTTCCATTGCCATCTACGATCACGTCGAGGTGCTTGAATATACCCAAGCCCATGTGCTTTCGGCCGTGCTCCTTATCTTCAGTTTTCTCATTCTGACGATCGTGTATACGGTCAACCGCCGTTTGCCCATTCACGTCTCATGAATAGACTCGACGCACGATTCCGCATCGATTATCCCGGGTTTCGTTTTGACGTGACTTGCACGGTCCCGCTTGAAGGGACGATTGCGGTATTCGGGTCGTCCGGGAGCGGCAAGACCACGCTGTTGAGGTGTATAGCCGGTTTAACCCGCGCGCCTTCGGGGTTTCTTCAGTTCGCACAAGAAGTTTGGCAAGACGACGCGCGCGGAATTTTTCTACCGGTCGAACGCCGGCACGTCGGGGTCGTGTTTCAGGAAGCGCGCCTGTTTCCGCATCTCACCGTCACGCAAAACCTCAAGTACGGAATGAAACGCAGCCATCCCTCCCGGCGGCGCATTGCATTCGATCACGTGAGTGAGTTGTTGGACCTTGAGCCGCTCTTTCAGCGCCGTGTGCCACACTTGTCGGGTGGCGAGCAGCAACGTGTGGCAATAGGAAGAGCGCTGTTAACCAGCCCGCAACTCTTGTTGATGGATGAACCCCTGGCCTCTCTCGACCAACAACGAAAAAAGGAAATCGTTCCCTATCTTCAGAGACTGAACCATGAATTACGCATTCCCGTCCTGTACGTGAGCCACGACCTTCACGAAATACTGCAACTCGCCCATCATATGATTCTGCTGAAAGAGGGGAGGGTGGCGGCGACGGGGCCGATTCAGGAAGTCTTCGCCCGGTTGGATCTGCCGGAGTTGGTCGAATCGAACGTGGTCGGGGCTATTCTTGAAACGCGGATTGCCGAGCATGAACCGCAATTCGGATTGACCCGGGTTGAATTTTTGGGACATTCTCTGTTTCTCCCCCAGCAGGCGCTTCCGACCGGTGCGCCGTTGCGGGTACAAATTCTGTCACGTGACGTGAGCCTGGTGGCGGGCGTCCCTCCTGAGACAAGCAGCATGCTGAATACCCTGGAGGCGACGATCGTTGAGGTCAGCGAGTCACCGAGCGATCAGTATGCCGTTGAAGTGAAGCTGGACGTGGGTTGTCCGTTGCTGGCCATGATTACGAGAAAATCTTTTCAACGACTCGGGCTGCGACCCGGCCAGAAGGTGCATGCGAATTTCAAGGCAGTTGCTCTGAGTTAGCCGCAGCTCCCGGCGAAAAGCCCATCCATGGATATCACTTCTTTTTTTCGGGCGGCACGCATTGTTTGCCGTCAAAGACGGGGCAGGCTGAATCACCGCTCGTCAATTTCCATGACTTGATGATCGGCGGATTGGGTTTTCCCTGAAATTCGACGACGACGTCAAGCAGTCCGCCGACGGGTAGTTCTGAAAGATGAGGCATTGCAGCCTCGCTGGCTTTGAGCCAAAGAATGCCGCTTCCGCTGCTGATCAGGATAAATCCTTTATCCGGGACGACACGGATCACCGGGCTGTAAAAACTTCCCTCTTTGCCGGGTTCATCGGTAAAAGCCCAACCTAAGGTAGCCCCTGACGCAAAAAAAACGAGAAGTGCCAGAAGGATGAAGGCAAAAGGACGGAACATGACGGATCTCCTTGTTATAAGGGGAGAATAAATTTTTCGCATTATGGCAACTTGGATAAGGGATGTCTAGAATATCGTGCGATAGAGGGATTTATCGGCGTTCGACGGGAACTTCGGTAGCCGTCGAATCCTGAATCCGATAGGCGCGGATGACGGGAGTCGTCTTATCCTGGAGGGAGATGATGACGTGTACGGGCTCGGGTATATTGAGTTTTTCCCGGTAGCTCTCAAATTCCATGGCGATTTTAATATCCGTGGTGGATGGGCGAGCGGGGCTGAAGGTATGTGAATGATAAAAAGCCCTCAGTGTGACGCCTTTCTGACGGATGTCCTTTTGCGCTTGTGACATTTCCTGGGCATCCATTTGAAAGGCGATATCGGCTCGTTCCTCCGGTGAAAGTTGTTTGAGGTCCGACAGTTTTGCCTGATCGAAACGGGCCAGTTCGGCCTCACTCATGTTGGCCAGGATGTTGGTAATGCGATAATGCCCGGTAATGGCGTCGTCCGTGCCGGCCAAAATGCCGCAGCATTCATGAGGGTCCAGGGCCCGCGCGTGCTCGATCATGTCGTCCCAAATGTCTGAAGGAATCGAAAGCATGACGGTCAAAAGCCGGTCAGCGTGTTTGTGGTGTTGACGGTGCGGACGTTCGGGCCGCCAATACCAATCCGGGGAGGATGAACGGCCGATGTGTATCCATTCCCGTTACACGCTGCACGAGACGTGATGTTCTTCCAGCGCGGTGATCGTCGGGGTGGCGCTGCAGAGCGGGCAGCGGGGATCCTTGGGGCGCCCGACGCTGCGAAACTTCATTTCGAGAGCATCGTAGATCAGCAAACGATCCGCGAGGGTCTCGCCGATCTCCAGGATTTCCTTGACGGCTTCATTGGCCTGCAAAATGCCGATGGTGCCCGCGAGGACCCCCAAAACCCCGGCTTCCTGGCAATTGGGGACCAATCCGGCGGGAGGCGGTTCAGGGTAGAGACACCGATAGCAGGGGTAGCCTTCATGTGGTTTGATCGTGGCAAGCTGCCCTTCAAAACGAAAGATGCTTCCTGAGATCAGGGGCTTTTTCGCAAAGAAACAGGCGTCATTCACCAGGAACCGGGTGCCGAAGTTATCGGAGCCGTCGAGCACCAGATCGTAGTCGGACAACAGGGTCATGATGTTTTCGGCGTTGATATGCTCCTGATAGGTCTTCACGTGGACGTCGGGATTCAACGCCTCCAGAAGCCGGCGGCCGGATTCGACCTTGGGGACGCCCACGTGGGGCGTGGTGTGGAGGACCTGCCGTTGCAGGTTCGAGAGATCCACCACGTCGCCGTCGATCAATCCGATCGTGCCGATGCCCGCTGCTCCCAGATACAGCGCGATCGGCGACCCCAGACCTCCGGCGCCGACGACCAGGACCTTGGCCCGGCTCAATTTTTGTTGACCTTTTCCGCCAACCTGCTCGAGGATGATCTGCCGGCTGTATCGTTCTATCTGTTCTTCGCTAAAATCCATTACCAGCCTCTACTCCACCACGTTGAGTTCAATGGGATCGACGAGCACGCCCTTGTTCCGCATGCCGGCAATCGCGCGTTCGATCTCTTCGGTTTCACCTGAAAATTCCACGTCCATCCAGCCGGTGGTTTCGCGGACGTCGGCCCGGCGGATGCTGGTGACGACCTGGTATTCATGCCCGATCTGATAAATGACGGGTTCGGGGATTTTTTCTTCGGGAAACCGGATGTGAAACCGCAGTTTAGTCATGACAACCCCCGGCGATGGCGGGAACGATCGACACCTCATCGCCGTCTTTGACGGGTGTGTCTTTTCCCGTCAGGAAACGGATGTCTTCTTCGTTCAGGTAAATGTTGATAAACCGACGAATCTCTCCCTGTTCGTCACATATCCGGTCTTTCAATCCCGGATGCGCGTCATTCAATTGGTCGATCAATTCGCCGATACTGTTGCCTGTGCTTTCGACCTCACTCTTGCCTCCGGTCATCGGGCGGAGGGGAGTTGGGATACGTACCGTGATCATGCCGCCCCCTGTTGTCCAAACATTTGTTCAAATTTGACCAGACTCGGTGGAATTCGATATGGACGCCCGACGGAATCCACAACGGCTTCCTGTGTTTTCAATCCATTGCCGGTGATGTAGGCGACGGTCACGTCGTGCTTCTTGATCACGCCTTGTTTCACGAGCTTGAGAAGGGTCCCGATGGTGACGCCTCCGGCAGTCTCCGCAAAAATCCCTTCTGTTTGGGCCAAGAGCTTGATGCCTTCTATGATTTCGTCGTCGGTGACCGCTTCCATGGCCCCGCCGCTTTCTGCGACGGTTTTCAACGCGTAGTATCCGTCGGCGGGGTTGCCGATGGCCAAGGACTTGGCGATGGTACTCGGCTTGACCGGTTTAAAGAAGTCTCGTCCATCTTTAAACGCCGTGGCGATCGGTGAGCACCCTTCGGCCTGAGCGCCATTCACCTTCGTGGACACGTCCTTGAGAAAACCGATTTTTTTGAATTCGTTGAGGCCTTTCCAGATTTTGGTCAACAAGGAACCCGAAGCCATGGGCACGACGACCTGATCCGGAGCGCGCCAGCCCAGTTGTTCCACGACTTCGAATGCCAAGGTCTTCGAGCCTTCCGCATAATACGGGCGGATATTCACGTTGACGAAGGCCCATCGTCGTTCGCCGGCAATCTCGCTGCATAAACGATTGACGTCGTCATAATTGCCTTCGATTTCCACGACCTTCGGCCGGTAGATCAGGTTGCCGAGAACTTTCGCCGCTTCCAGGTCGCCGGGGATGAACACGTAGCATTGCATGCCGGCCTGCGCGGCATGCGCGGCGACGGAATTGGCCAAATTGCCGGTGGAGGCGCAGGCCGCGGTTTCATACCCCAGTTCCCTGGCGCGCGTGAGGGCCACGGCGACGACACGGTCCTTGAACGACAGGGTGGGCTGATTGACGCAGTCGTTCTTGATGTAGAGCTCGTCGAGACCCAAAAAGGAGCCGAGGTTTTTTGCGTGTACGAGGGGGGTCATGCCGGCGTGTAACCCGATCGTCGGTCCGCCTTCAATCGGGAGTAATTCCTTGTACCGCCACAGGGACTTGGGGCCGGCCTCGACCGAGGCGCGCGACATCGCTTCCTTGATTTCTTCGTAATTATATTTGACTTCCAGGGGCCCAAAGCACAGTTCGCAGACGTGAAGGGCTTCCGTGGGATATTCCTTCCCACATTCCCGGCATATGAGGGCTTTCATTTTTGCCATGGTTCAACCTCCTTCCGCATCCGGCCGGCAAACTAGGAAACGCCGAGCGCTCCGGGCGTTTGTAGTTGGCACGCCTCCTGTTCGTGCTCAAACAGTTCGGTAATGGTCGGATGGTCCCCACACAAGGGACACCTGGCATTTCGTTTTGTCTTGATTTCACGAAATGCGGTTTTTCGAGCATCAAAGTCGAGAATCCGGTCGGTGAGCGGATCCCCGATTCCAAGGATCAATTTCAACGTCTCCGTGGCCTGAATGGTCCCGATGATGCCGGCCACGACGCCGATGATGCCGGCCTCCTGGCAACTGGGCACGAGCCCGGGCGGAGGGGGATGATTGAAAATGCACCGGTAGCAGGCCGATTGCTTGGGTACAATGGAGAACACCCGGCCCTCGAACCGGAGGATCCCGCCGTGGACAAGGGGTTTCTCCGCGAAATAGCACGCATCATTGATGAGAAACTTTGCAGGAAACGTATCCACCCCATCAATCACCACGTCGTAGGGCGCGATATAGTCCATCGCATTGGAGGCGGTAAATCGATCTTCGTATGTTTCAACGGTCACGTCGGGATTCAGGAGGTAAATTTTTTCTTTCGCCGATTGCACCTTCGACCGTCCGACGTCGGGAGTATGGTGAAGGACCTGTCGTTGAAGATTGGACCGGTCGACCACGTCGCTGTCGATCAATCCAATCGTTCCGATACCGGCTGCGGCCAAGTATAAGGCTGCCGGCGAACCCAGCCCTCCGGCCCCGACCACAAACACTTTCGCCTGGGCAATTTTCTTCTGTCCCTTCCCACCGACTTCGGGCAACAGGATGTGCCGGCTGTATCGGGTGATTTGTTCTTCCGTGAAGCTCATGTCGCCTGCTAGATGTTAAAATATTTTTCGATGCTCAGATACCGTTCGCCCGTATCGCATAATACCGTGACCACGTTTTGATCCGGCTTCAGGTCTTTCGCGACCTGCTGGGCTGCAAACACGTTGGCTCCGGCGGAAATACCCACGAGCAGCCCTTCCTTTTTCGCCAGCAGTTTCGTGGTCTGATAGGCCTGGTCGTCGGTGACACGAATAATATCATCAATGATGGAGCGATTCAGCACTTTTGGCACAAAGCCGGCGCCGATGCCTTGAATCTTATGCGGCCCGGGTGCCCCGCCGGAGAGCACCGGAGATCCCGACGGTTCCACGGCCACGATTTTGGTGGCCGGAGCACGTTCTTTCAGCACCTCCCCGCACCCCGTAATGGTCCCGCCCGTCCCCACGGCTGCGACAAACGCATCGATGTTGCCGTCCATCGCGTCCCAGATCTCAATTGCCGTCGTGGCCCGGTGGATTGCGGGATTCGCCGGATTGGAAAATTGGTCGGGCATAAAGTATTCGGGGTTTTGGGCAATAATGCTCTGGGCCTCTCGAATCGAACCCTGCATGCCTTCCCAGGCCGGGGTTAAAATCAATTGCGCGCCATAGGAGGATAACAGGCTTGCGCGCTCGAGGCTCATGCTTTCGGGCATGACCAGAATCAGTTTATAGCCGCGAACCGCGGCGATTAATGCAAGCCCGATCCCCGTATTGCCGCTGGTCGGTTCGACAATTGTTCCTCCGGGTTGGAGTGTGCCGGTGCGTTCAGCCTCATCAATCATATTGAGGCAGATCCGATCCTTGACGCTCCCGCCGGGATTGGCAAACTCCACTTTTCCGAAAATGGTGGCGCCACCGTCCTCGGAAAGGCGATTCAAGCGAACCAGAGGCGTCTTGCCGATTCCCTCCGTAATTTTTGATAAATATCGGGTGGTCACGTCCCTCCACCCATATAAAACAGGAATTCTACTTTATCGCCGTCCCGGACGTTTGTGGTGTCAAGCTGGTCTCGTTCGACAATTTGAGTGTTGAGTTCAACGGCAACCATATGTGGGTCGATGTCCTTATGTTTGAGGACGTCCATGATCGTGTCGGCCTGCAGCTCTTCGGGTTTACCATTAATGGTGATTTGCATTATGTTCTCCGCCCTATGGGATATGACTATAAACAGTTAAGAGTAACAAACTCATAACAATGTCGTCAAGAAAATGTGAAATTACAAGGGGTTACGAGACAATTTGAGGTACCAGATCTTTGGCATGACCCTGGATGGCCACGTCGACCAGGTTGGAATTGGGCGTTGGGTCCAGATTCAGTTCCGCTACGAAGGCTCCATTTTCTTTGGCAATGGGCCCGAAAGACGCGGCCGGGTACACCACGCCGGACGTGCCGATAATCAGAAGGATTTCGCAATTTCGTAACGCGTCGAAACTGTGTTGCAAATCTTCAGGATCAAGGGATTCTCCGAACCAGACGATGTGAGGACGAAGAAGTCCCCGGCAGGTTGAACATTCAGGTAAGATGGCGATGGGCACGTCGCGATTGACGACTATCTGTCCGCATTGAGTGCAACGCACCTTCCAGATATTGCCGTGGATTTCCGATAGGCGTTGAGATCCAGCCAAAGGGTGGAGCCCATCGACGTTTTGAGTGATGAGCCAAAAATTGTTTATCTTGCGTTCCAGTTCCACAAGGGCGGTATGGGCCGGATTCGGTTGCTTGGTTGCCAGGAGTTCGCGGCGCCAATTGTACCATTCCCACACGAGCTTGGGATCGCGGGCAAAAGCCTCGGGCGAGGCGAGTTCTTCGGGCCGGTGATCCTTCCACAGCCCATCCGCACCCCGAAACGTCGGCACGCCGCTGTCCGCGGAAATGCCGGCTCCAGTCAGGACCGTCACGGCGGTGGCTCGAGCAAGCCGCGCCTTCAAATCCTGAATCGTGGGTGAGGCGTTCATGGTCAATCAAGAACGTTTAGAAGCCGTTGAGGCATCTTACGCGAAGGAATCACGTTGCCACAATGATGGCGGGATTGATTGTAAAGATGTCGTAGGGTTGCATCCTGGCTTTGATCACACCCTCTCCCCACCGTGGGAGAGGGCTGGGGTGAGGGGGGCTGCCCGGGACATACCTTGGGGTAGAGAGCCAGGGCGTCGGTCGGATGAGCGTAGCGTAATCCGACCGATTTGTCGCACAGATGAAGGGTGCGGTGCGGGGTGACGCAAAAATTGTCGGGTTACGCCTTCGGCTAACCCGACCTACGGACTATCTTTATCGAGCTTCGAGGCGATTGAGTCTTGCCTTGAGAACACCCATGTCCGTTTCAAGCGCTTGGATTCGATGATCCGGTTCTGCAAAGGAAACTTCAACAACGCCCTGACTTCCTTAAACTCTTTCTTGACATCTTCTCGAAATTGTTGAACCTGAGTAAGGATGACCTGATGGCCTTCGGCTACTTGCTGAAGATCGTGCTGGAGTCCTTCAGCAACAACGCTAAAGTGGCGTTTCAGCCGCTCCATATCTTCTGCATTCATAGCTTCTCCAACTCTCGGAGAATCGTCAGATTTCGCTGAGGTATTGCTGGAGCAAGGCGTGGTAGGCGCGGATGCGTTTCACGTACCGGACGGGCTCCCAACCGCGAGCGTACCCGTATCGCAAGGTTTCGTAGTAGGGTTTTTGAGCCAGGAGGGGCAGCATAGTCTTGAGATCATTCCAGGAATGGGGATTCTTACCCATCCGGCGGGCCAAGTGTTGGGCATCCTTGATATGCCCCATGCCCACGTTATAGGCCGCCAGGGCAATCCAGATCCGATCGGCTTTGCCGATACGGCGGGGAAGGCGTTTCTCCAGGCTCTGAAAATACCGGGCTCCACCTTCAATGCTCTTGGTGGGATCTGTTCGGTTTTGAATGCCCAAAGACGAAGCGGTATCGCGGGTGAGCATCATGATGCCCCGAACTCCGGTTGGACTGACGGCATGCCGGTCCCAACGTGATTCCTGATAGGCTTGAGCCGCCAGTAACGTCCAGGAAATGCCATAGGCCTGCGCGACGCCTTCAAATTGCCGCCGATACTGGGGTAGACGGGTTTCAATGTGGTGCTGGAAACGACGTACCTCCCACCAGGCGAGATCGGACTTGACCGGAGCCGGCATAGGTGCCACGGTTTTGGGTTCAGACGGGGACGAAGGAATTGGCTGGGTGACGGGAACGTTCAGCCAGACTCCCGCAATAAGCAACAGGAGACCGGCACAAGCTGCCGTACTCTTTCCGATGACGGATGCCGCCCGTAAAAATTCAGGTTTCTCCGGACGGTATTTCGACAGAAGCGAAATCATGGAACTTTTCGCCGCCCAACGATGTTTGCCCCGAATACACATTTGGTTTCTATCTTTGCACGAATCCGGTGTCAATCGCAAGCATGCTTTCGTAATGAACGGTCGAGATACTGAATGCGAAAAACCAGAAGATGTTCAACGTCGTCTATGGTGTTCATTTGAAGCATACGCAAGAACGATCGTTGTTCGCTGCGTGTTGGTGTTGTTCTCCTGGAACGTGTTAGTCTAGTCGAGGCCCTGCATGAAGGCATCTGAGGAACCAGGGAGACTGTTTTCAGCATAGTTGATATTGGATGAGGATGAAGGCGTGTGAAACGATGCCGAATGTGAAGCAATGAAGAAAGGATGAGGAAGGATGGTGGAACGAACGTTAGCGATTATTAAACCTGATGCCGTGAACAAACGGGTGATTGGCGACGTGATCCGGCGATATGAAGCTGCCGGGCTGAATCCGATTGCCATAAAAATGATGCATTTGTCCGAATCGATTGCCGAAGGGTTCTACGCCGTTCACCGTGCACGCCCATTTTTTCATGATCTGACTACGTTCATGTCCTCGGGGCCGTCAGTCGTTCTTGTGCTCGAAGGAGAAAACGCGATCCAGGCAAACCGGGAGCTGATGGGAGCGACCGATCCACAGAAAGCAGAGGCCGGCACGATTCGAGCGGCGCATGGGGCTTCGATTGAGGCCAATGCGGTTCATGGATCGGATTCTCCCGAAACAGCCAACTTCGAAATAGGGTATTTTTTTCCGAGTATGGATTTGCAGGCGGGGCATTGAACGCTGTCGTGCCGGTCGGGTTAGCCGAAGGCGTAACCCGACAATGTACAGAGTCGCCTCTACCTCCCGACTTTTCCCTCTTCGGAAAAAGTCCCCGTCCTTATAAAGGATGGGGACACAGAAGGCATGACGGTCTTTTTCCTCCCCTTTGTAAGGGGAGGTCAGGTGGGGTAGAGTTCTGGTGTCGGATTACGCTACGCTAATCTGATCTGCAACTGCTGAACATTGACAATTCTTCTCTAGATGCCGTTTCCGTATTGGCGATTCATGGTCATCACGCTGGCCGCCCTCCTTTTGTTGAGCGGGTGTTTCCGCGCTGCCGGACCTGACGTGGGAGTCAGGGCATTACGCGACCAAACCGAGAAACACTCTTTGGATCAGGCGGAACGTGCTTTTCTTCGTGCCGATTATTCGACGGCCGTGCTGTTGCTGAACCGGTTCTTACGGACGCATCCCCAATCGTCCCTGTCGCTGGAAGCACGATGGTGGTTGGCCCGGGCGCATCAGAAGACGGGAAATCTGTCTTCGGCTCTTGAGCATTTTCGCTTTGTAGCCGATACGCGGACCTGGAACGTGTATCAGGCTGATGCCCGGTTTCGCGTAACGAAACTTGAGGAACAATTGAGCCAACCGCTGACGAGTGGCTCGATCAGGGGAATTCTGACATCTCTGGGGGCCTTGCCCGGTGACGTGGATGCCATGATTGCAACGAACCGGGAAGTCGAAGGGTCCGTAATTCTATTGGATGTCCCATGCAGAGTTGACGGGAATTCGCAAGACAACAGGGAACTTTTCTCTATTGCTGCGATGCGTTCCGCTGTTCAGCATCTGCACTCTCGAGGAGCAGCGGTCTATCTTGGGGTGACCCTGAGGTGCTTGGGACAATTCGCCCAAGAACGGAAATTGGACGATTGGAAAGATTGGATCTACGACCCGCAATCGGGAACGGTGCGGCATTCACCCTATTATTCGTTGCATTTTTGGGGATACCAGAAATTCCTTGTGGATTGGCTGGCGCAACTCCGTGACCTTCCATTGAGAGGACTGGTGTTCCGCAATGAGATGCCCGTGGGCCAGTATGAAGGATTCAGTCCCCTGGCGGTACAGTTATTTGCGAGAGAATTCGGTGTGGACTTCGACCCGGTCCGCATGTTTCACGATGACCGGGCCGGGCCGGCAAATGATTTCAATTCCGGCGTTCAGCTTCCTGCAGTATTCTGGAAATGGGCCGGGTGGAAGTCCCGGGAACGGCTCCGAATTGTCCAAAGCCTGGTTCAAGCGTTGCGCGTTCGTCTTCCTCATCTTGAGTTCGGCGTGACACTAAAATCCCCGAGCTTGACCGACCCCATGCGAGGGTTGATTCATTTTGCTGAAGATTGGGTCGCTGTGGCGCGCGCGCCGTTTGACAGGTTTCTGATTGCGATCGAAGGACCGAATCCTACGATTGTACGACCGACTGCTCAAGGTTCGTCCACGGTCTTTTCGGAAAGCAACGATGAAGTGGGCCCTGTGGTGAAGCTGGTTCAGTACCTTGGAAAGCCTGAGAAAGTCTGGGCCGTGCTGTCCGGCCGGGGAATGCATACACGCACACAAACGCCCATCCTTCCCAAAGAAGTTGGCCGCATCTATGATCACCGTGGCGTTCCTTGACAAACAAGCGCCCCTCATTTAAGAAAAGTTTTGCCAAGGCGGTATGCGGGAGCGGAGACTGTCGGGAATGATTCCTGAAGATTTGCGGTATCACAAAGAACATGAATGGGTGCGGCTGGACGGGCAGCAGGCGACGCTGGGGATCAGCGACTTCGCGCAAGATGCCCTGGGTGACGTGGTATTCGTGGATTTGCCGAAAGTCGGCGCCGAATTGACCGTAAACCAGGAAATGGGCGAGGTGGAATCAACCAAAGCCACGTCCAGTCTGTATTCGCCGGTCAGCGGAAAAATCTCAGAAGTGAATACCGAATTACAGGACCATCCTGAATATCTGAACCAGGATCCCTATGTGAAAGGATGGATCGCAGTGATCGAATTGACCAATCCCGCCGACGTTGAAGCCTTGATGACGGCCTCGCAGTATGAGGAATTTCTTTCCTCGCAGAGTTAATGCCTTCCCCTAAACATATTGCCATTCTCGGCGCGGGTCCCGGTGGCTACGTGGCAGCCATTCGTGCGGCCCAACTCGGGGCCAAGGTGACGGTGATTGAAAACCGGGCGCTGGGCGGAGTCTGCCTGAATTGGGGCTGCATCCCCAGCAAGGCGCTGCTGTCCGTCGTCGAACTGGGCGAAAAACTGAAAAAGGCGCACGAGCTTGGCCTGCAACTTTCCTCTCCTCCGGTCTTTGTCCCGGCACAAATGGTGGTAAGAAAAAACCGGGTCGTCGGCGGGCTGGTCAAGGGCATTGCCACGCTGCTGAAGCATTGGGGCGTGTCGCACGTCCAGGGAACGGGACGACTCGTCAATGACCGGACGGTGCGGGTGACCCTTCCCGATGGCGCTGAAACGTCGGTCCAGGCGGATGGCATTATCATCGCGACGGGTTCATCGTCCCCGGCGCTTCCGATGTTTCCCGTGGACGGGTACGACATCATGACGAGTCAGGAGGCTCTGGAGATTCCACGAATACCTGAGCGATTACTCATCGTCGGTGGAGGAGTCGAAGGGTGCGAATTTGCTTCCCTGTACGCCGGGTTGGGGTCACGGGTGACGGTCGTGGAAATGATGGCCCGTCTGTTGCCGCTGGAAGATGAGGAGATCTCGGCTGTTATCGAACGTGAATTGAAGAAACGTCAGGTGCGAATCATCGCCGGGAATTCGGTGAAGTCCGTTGAAAAGACGGACGCGGGTATCTCCTCGGAATTGGCCGACGGAGAGCGGCTGGTTTGCGACGCGATTGTGGTTTCGGTGGGGCGGCGCTGCAATACAAAAGGAATCGGGTTGGAAGACGTGGGCGTCAAGCTTGGGGACAAAGGGGAGATCGAAGTCGACGACCGTATGGAAACGAACGTGCCGGGCGTGTATGCCGTCGGTGACGTGGTTGGGAAGGCGATGTTGGCGCACGTCGCGTCGGCACAAGGCAAAGTTGCCGCGGACAATCTGGTGGGGAACGCGAAAATCATGAATTATGACGTGGTGCCGGCGGGCATCTTTACACTGCCGGAGATCGGGCGGGTCGGATTGACCGAAGAGCAAATTCGTGAACAGGGAATCGTTCCCAACATCGGACGCTTTCGCTATAGTGCATTAGGCAAGGCCCATGCCGTCGGCGACACGGTCGGGTTGGTGAAGATCCTGGCCCACCCCCAAACGGATCGTGTCCTGGGGGCGCATTTGGTCGGAACGCATGCAGCGGATCTGGTGCATGAAGCGGCAATGGCCATGCAGTTGCACGCCAGGGCCAGGGACGTCGCTGGCATGATCCATGCGCACCCCACGCATGCCGAAGCCTTGATGGAGGCATTCGAGGACGTCGAGGGCATGGCGATTCACCTGGCCGGGAAACGATCCTGATGAGAGAATGGTCAATCAGAACATGTCCCACGGCATACTCATTCGGAGTCAAACTTCTGCTCCTTGCCGGAACCGTGGGGTTTCTGTCTCTTGCGGGCCTGTTGCAGAGTCCATCGACGCAATCCCAAGCTCTGCCCGTGCAGCAGGTCGGCACGTCGTCGGTGCGACTCCCGATGCCGCAGCCCATGACGGTGGCAGGCGTTGGGCACATCGATATTAATCGCGGTTCGGTAGAGGAACTGCGACGGTTGCCGGGTATCGGGCCGGTCCTGGCTGGGCGCGTCCTTCGGTATCGCCGGGAGAATGGAAAATTTACATCCATTCGTGATATTCAAAACGTGAAGGGGATCGGTGTGAAACGGTTTGCGCAACTCGAGCCGTATATTCACATTGATCCGAAAACCCCGTCGCCCGGCGAATAAGTTGTGGAGACCGGAATCTGATGTCCGATCGAGAATTGAAAAGGCAACTTGACCTGATCACGCGCGGCACCGTTGAGGTGATCCAGCAGCGCGAGCTGGAGGATCGGGTCAGGGCCTCGCTCAAGGAGGGGAGACCCTTGCGGGTGAAGGCGGGGTTTGATCCCACTGCACCCGATCTGCATCTCGGCCATATCGTGTTGATCCAGAAGCTGCGGCATTTTCAGGAACTCGGGCACGAGGCGATCTTCCTGATCGGCGATTTTACCGGTATGATCGGTGATCCGACCGGTGTCTCCGAAACGAGGAAAGTGCTGAGTAAGGACCAGGTCCTGGCCAACGCCAAGACCTATGAGCGGCAGATTTTCAAAACACTGGATCCCGAGAAAACACGCATCGAGTTCAACAGCCGCTGGATGCAGGACATGCGTGCGCAGGAAGTCATTGAATTATGTTCGCACTATAATTTGGCGCGCATGTTGGAACGGGACGACTTTTCCAAACGTTACCGGGATCAGAAACCCATCGGCGTTCATGAATTTTTATATCCGCTGGTGCAGGGCTATGATTCCGTGGCACTCAAGGCCGACGTTGAACTGGGCGGCACCGACCAGACGTTCAACTTGCTCGTGGGCCGGGATCTTCAGCGCAATTGGGGCCAGGTCCCCCAGGTCGTCATCACCATGCCGCTCCTGGAAGGGACGGATGGCGTGCGAAAAATGAGCAAGAGCTTCGGCAACTTCATTGCCCTGGAAGACGAACCTGCGGACATGTTCGGTAAGATCATGTCGATCAGCGACGACCTGATGTTCCGGTATTATGAACTGCTGACCTCCGAAGATCTCGATGCGGTCGGGCAACGCCATCCCAAGGAGGCGAAACTGGACCTGGCAGACGCCATGGTGACGCGGTATCACGGGGCGGATGCCGGGCGACAAGCCAAGGAAGACTTCGAGCAGAAATTTCGGAAGCGGGAATTTCCCGAACAACCCGACGTCACGGTCACGTTGACAGCGGCGGACTTTGCGGATCCGGGAAATCCCTCGATCGGGCTGGTGGACCTCCTCATGCGAACGGGGTTGCTGCCCAGCAAAGGAGAAGCTCGTCGGTTGATTGCGCAAGGCGCCGTGGTCATGAACCAGGAACGCTGCCATGACAGCAACGCGGTTCTGCCGTTGCAGTCGAACGAGTCGTACCAAATGAAAATCGGTAAACGGAAATATGCGCTGGTGCAGGTACGGCTATAGCCCAGGACGGACTGAGCCCTATCCTTGACTTGCATTCCGGGCCCTGCCTAGAATGAATTTCCTTCTCTAACTGCGAGCGGGTGTAGCGCAGTGGTAGCGCATCGGCTTCCCAAGCCGTTGGTCGGGAGTTCGAATCTCCTCACCCGCTCCAATCAAAAAGGATCATCACTTCCTTTCCAACTTTCTGAACGGAAGACTCAAGCTTCACCATACATTTCCGTGATCAGTCGTCTCACTTGCGCGGCCGCATCGTCCGAAAGCCTGTCAATTTTCTCTCTCAGGCGTTGTTTGCTGATCGTCCGGATTTGGTCAACGGCGATCTCCGCATCTTTGCCCGCACACATAATCTGAATGCGACTTCGCCATTGAGGGTGCAGACTTGAGGTGAGAGGGCAGACCACAAGGGTATCCAAATAACGATTCATCTCATTTTGACTCACAATCACCACCGGACGAACTTTGTTAATTTCACGGCCTGAAGTCGGGTTCAAATCAGCAAAATAGATTTCATATCGTTCAGGCGTCATCGTTTGCCAGTCCATCCATAAGCGTCACATCCAGATCACGCCAATCTTCTTGTTCCTGAGCCATTGCCTTAAAAGTCTCTTCCCAGGAAAACCGATTATCTTCATCGGGCTTGCGAATCAAAATTCCCCGGTCGGTTTCCTCTAATACAAGGCGATCTATGAACCTGTATTTCTGTAACAGAGGCTTTGAGATGCGTATGCCTTGGGAATTTCCAATAGAAATGAGTTTGGTGTCTTTGTGCTGTCCCATATCGACGAATACCTCAATGTTAAAGGGAAAAATACCGGATGTTTTGCTGTCTTCTGGAAAATGACTCATATGGCGTCGTCGTGTAACGCCATGCAGTAATCACGTGTAATTACTTTTTGGTGAAATGTCAAGAAGTGACCTCATTTTTCATAACAGCAAGGGGAATACATGTTTCTTCTCTTACGCATTTTGCCAGGTTTGGTGAGCGCAGCTTGCAAAAGTGAGGCTTTGATATAGACGGAGGACGCGAGTCTCCCTACAATAAAACAACGATTCTCAGGAGAGGAGAAGTCTGATGATACAAGCCATCGCAGAACGGACGACCGAACTGGGGCAATTGTGCCGCCGCTACCACGTCCTGCGGCTGGAGGTATTCGGCTCCGCAACTGACATCCGGCGCTTTAGGCTGGACAGCGACCTTGACTTTCTCGTGGAGTTTCAGCCTTCTCCTCCCTGTGGGTATGCAAACGCCTATTTTGGTCTGCTTGAAGATCTGCAAGAAGTGTTTGGCCGGCCCGTTGATCTGGTTAGCGCCTCAGCCATCAAGAATCCGCACTTCCGGGAATCCGTAGAGGAGACCAAGGAACTGCTGTATGCAGCGTGAAGCCAGAAAGAATTTGTAGGTCAGATTATGCTACGCCTGTCCTGAGCGTAAGGCGCAACGCGCCTAAAGTCGAAGGAAGCGGAGCCGAAGGGCTAATCCGACCCGCGCATAACCGGGCGGCGTACTTGGGAGCGCAGGAAGCCGCTTGAGGGAAGAAACCCCTCTCACGTACAGATCAAAATAGGCGTTCAAAAATCCGTGCGCGGCTATTTTGTATCCATTCATGCATCACAGAGGAACCCGTATGATCAATCAAGGTGAGTATGATGATTTACAACGCAAAGCCAAACCGGAAGGGATTTTCTTTCAACCTGTGATGCGGCAACGTGACGACGTGACGGAGCACGGGTATACGCCGCATGATTACAACATTGACACAGGTGATGTGTCGGCGCACTCGATCGTGACGGAAAAAGACGGAACCCCAAAGTTTTTCACGTATGACGATGCGTTGAGGTTTTTGGGAAGTCAATTCTAAGTGAAAGCCGGGAAAAGACACGTAGGTCGGGTTAGTGGAGCGTAATCCGACGGACTGACCGATTGTTTCATGTCCTTCCTCTTTACTCTTTAGGCTGTAACATCGCATTCTCAATTGATTTTTCAGTTCTCCACAAAATGATGGTGAAAGGGTGTGGTAATGAGCCTAAGAGCTCCTAACCCCTTGGAATTAAAAGAGGTTGCTTGCCCCTCACTCGCTCCGACTCTTTCCCACCAACTTTAATCAAATTTCCATTCAGCGTAAAATTTCTGTAAATCGTTCTCCGGAAGAAGTAGATGGGGATTCCATGAAGAAGAATTGGGACGTGGTGATTCTTGGGGGTGGCTTTGCCGGACTAACCTGTGCCAGGCGTTTAGAAAAATTGTGGGGCAAGGCGTCTGCCCAAAGGATTCTTTTGGCCAGTGCTGAAAATTATTTCGTTTTCCAACCATTTTTACCCGAAGTCATCGGCGCCAGCATCGAACCTCGACATGTGACCAACCCCATTCGAATCGTCCTTCGCCATTGTGCCCTGATGCGGGCAGAGGTTTCGAAAATACATCTCGATAACCGGCGAGTTGAATTTGATGTCACGGATGGGCCTGAAATAGAACCTATTGATGCCAATCATTTAGTTCTGGCTCTCGGAACCAGTACAAACCTTCGAGCGGTGCCGGGAATGATGGAGCATGCGCTTTTTTTGAAAACGTTGGCAGATGCCCTGTCTCTTCGCGAGCACATTGTCCGGCGACTTGAAGAAGCGAGTCTGGAGCCAAATCCGCAGCACCGGAAAAGGCTTCTCCATTTTGTCATTGTGGGAGGTGGCTATAGTGGGGTTGAAACGGCTGGTGAAATCCTGGATTTGCTGCTCACTGCGAGACGGTTTTATCGAAACCTGGATGCCTCGGACTTGCAAGTTACTTTAGTTCATTCCGGCCCTCATTTACTCCCGGAACTCGGCGAAGATCTTGGCTGTTTTACACAAAGAACCCTGGAAAAGCGAGGCATGGTCGTCTTGATCAATCAACGTGTGACGTCCGTGAGTAGTGATTATATCCGACTGAAAGATGGAACGCGTCTCGAAGCTCAAAATGTCGTCTGTACCATTGGGAATGCTCCTAATCCTGTGCTCTCGGATCTGGAGGCTGAATATGAGCAAGGTAAACTTCTGACGGATGAATGGTTAAGGGTCAACGGATATGAGAATGTCTGGGCGATCGGCGATGGAGCGGCTAATCCGGATGGATATGGTCATCGCTGTCCCCCCACCGCCCAATTTGCAACGCCGTTGGGCAAACAGGCAGCGGATAATATTGCCGCAACGTTCACCCATGCCTCTCTTCGCCCGTTTCGATTCAAGATGCTCGGGCAGATGGCCACGATCGGCCACCATAAGGGCGTCTGTTCGATTCTCGGGTTTCGTTTTAGCGGCCTGTTCGCATGGTGGCTTACCCGGACCATTCATCTGTTAAAGTTGCCCGGACTGGACCGTAAGCTTCGGGTGGTTATTGATTGGACGTTCGAACTCTTTTTCCCACCGGATCTCAATTATTGGGATTTGCGGAAAACGCAAAAATTGGCCCGAATTCACATCGAACCAGGTGATGTTGTCTTTCATCAGGGTGAGCGAAGCAATGGGTTTTACATCGTCGAGGACGGGGTTCTGGAAGCGACAAGACACGATGCCGATGGCTACATTCTATGGAAAGATGAATTAGTTCACGGAGACCATTTTGGTGAAGGCGCTCTTCTCTATGGTTTCGCGCGGCGGGTTACGGTGACGGCGAAAACGCAAGTGACGCTGCTCGTCTTCGCGTCAAAAGAGTTCAAACTTTTCGTTGATCTGTTTAAGTCACTTCGGCAATTGCTCAGTTCCACGGCAACCAGAGGTCCGCTTGAAGAGTTTTTAAGGCCATCAACCTGGTCGGAAGAACTTCTTAACAGGCCGGTCACGGATCTCATGAACACGGCACCGGCATCAATTTTCGAGTCGGCGACAATAGCCGAAGCGATCCAGAAGTTGACTGAAAGCCATCAGAACGTACTCGTGGTGGTGGATGATGACGGAAAGTTGACGAGTCTGTTGACGGAAACCGACTTATTCCGTTCCGCAGCCAAACAACAGAAGTTTTCTGGAATCCTGAAAGACAATGTCTCCCGGGAAGTCATATCACTACAGTCCAATCAGTTAATCCACGAGGCCTTGCAAGTGTTCTACCTGAAAGGCGTGAAAAAGGCTCCGGTCCTGGATGAGCATGGTCGGCCGGTCGGAACGTTGAGTTACCTCGATCTTGCGCGAGCACGAATACAAGGGAGGCCCTCAACACAAACCTGAAGGCTTTCCAAAACGTGTAATTGGAAGGGAACAAGGATGCTTCTTCATTGACGCCGTTACAAATTGTTACACATTCTTACGATCGTGCAACCAATGCTCGCGTTTCCCCTGGTAAACTGACTTCAAGCTCATTACATAATCTTCTCTCAGTAGGAGGACATCATGCGAAAGTCACAAATGTTTATGGCCGTAGCGGCGATCACGCTGGCGGCAACTTTTTGGGGCTTGCCAGGATGTAACAGGCATCAGTCGCCGGAGGAACGAATCGTCCGCAATCTGGACTACGTCGGTTATTTCCTTGATTTGACGGAACAACAACGAGGAAAACTCAATGAAGTGAAGAATGAAATTCTTCAAGCTCGACGCGCCATGCGTGATGAACGCCAAGTCATGTTGAATGAAGTCATCACGCAGGTTGAGAGTGACCGGATTAACCAGGCTTCCGTGTTGGATCTACTCGATCAGCATAATGCATTAATGAGGCAGGCAGCGCCTCAAGTGATCGCCAAGGTGAGCGAATTGCATGCCACCATGACCCCGGAGCAGAAGGCTGAGGCCGTGGAGCACCTCACGTGGTTCAAAGAAAAGTGGATGCGTTAACTGTTGTGACGGGGTATGTTCCAAATCTGACGGAAGGATGAAGCGGGTCGTTTGAGGAGTCAGGCGTGGCCGACTTGTCCGTCGTGACCGTCCGAGGGGTGTCCTGCCGGTTGGTCGATTAATGAATTGCCGCCAAATTCTTGCGCCATGAGGCTGCCGATGACTTGATGGAGTCTGGAGTTCACCTCTTCCTCCGATACGTGGTCGGGGACTTGGATATTAAAAACAATTTGGACGTTTTTCATAAATGTACGAACTCCCTCCTCATAGCGTGAATTAACGATTCTCTTTGCATGGCATGTTCTACTTGGATTTGTACACTGCTTCAGTGTGAGTTTGCAATGGTGATGGAGGAGAACACCTGGTTCCTGCGATGGGGCTCGGCCCCGTTTTTGTGGAGAAACGTGTGTTCCCTTGCATACGCCGTCTTGATATACTTTTTGCATGACAACGTTGTGTCCCGGCTGTCGATGTCCCATTTCGGGGGACTCAAATCCATTTCATCCGTTTTGCTCGGAACGGTGTCGGGTCGTTGATCTCGGGGCCTGGCTCAATGCCGGCTATCGGATTCCCGAAGATCCCCAACACTCTGCGTCTGTTCCAATCGAAGACACGCCTTCACAAGATCCGTAAGTCCGTAGCGGGGAGTCTCATGGGAAAAATCATTACAGCTCAACGCAAGGAGAATGAGACGCAGCTCGCGGAAAACTACATCCGCACCTATATTTTGTTTCCGTCTGGGCTGCTGGGTTTGTTGGCCATGATCATCGGAATCCTTGCGCTGGTGTACCAGTTATTCGTCGAAACCTACGATGAATGGACGTTTATCAAGAGTTCGGGCCTGATGCTGGCCGGCATTCTGCTCGGGTGGGGACAAACGCGCTATCACCGTTATCTGTTTCGAGCATTTCCTGAATTTTGGGCGAGCCGTATGAAAGCCTCCAACAGCCGGGGCGCGCAACGACTCAAAAAAGCGAAAGTTTCGGCCGAAGTGGAGTTGAAGCATGCCGGCCGGAGTTTGGTGCCCGTTGCCTACGTGTTGGGGATTGGGTGTTTGGTCGGGCTCTCCGCATGGAGTTTCAATTCAGGTTCCTTGGACTATATGGCAGCCTTTGCCTTGCCGTGGGCGGGATTTTTTTGGGGCAAGTTGTTTACTTGGCGATCGGTCATTCCGCCGTTGACGGGTATGAAGGGTAAAAAATAAACCGTCCCGTTCCCGTGTGCTCCCTCAGGTCGTTTTCTTGGTTTTGCGAGTTTGGGATTTCTCGTCCTCCATGGCGGCAAGACGTTTTTCCAGAGTCGAGACCTGTTTATACAGTTCGGGCAAGCGTTGCACCAGGACGTGGGTGCGGAAAAAGGCCGTACGTTGCGTCGCGGGTCGCCCGGACATCCGGGCGCCGGGTTCCACGTTTTTTTCGATTCCCGCGCCTGCCGAGATCATGGCCTGATCTCCGATCGTGAGATGATCGATCACGCCGGCTTGCCCTCCGATCATGACCTGTTTGCCGATGGACGTGCTGCCCGCGACGCCGACCTGAGCCACGATGATACCGTGTTCTCCCACGGTCACGTTGTGCGCGATCTGGACCAGGTTGTCGATTTTGGTGCCCTGCTTGACGCGGGTTTGTCCGAACGTGGCCCGGTCAATCGTCACGTTGGCCCCGATTTCAACGTCATCCTCAACCACCACGATGCCTCGTTGTGGAATCTTATGATGGCGGCCTTCGTGTTGAACGTACCCGAATCCATCACTGCCGATGATGGTTCCGGCGTGGATGATGACCCGGGAGCCGATCCGGCATCCGTTCAGAATGCTCACGTTCGGATGCAGCACCGTGTCATCACCGAGGGTGACGTCCTCTCCCAAGAAGACTCCGGGGTAGATCGTCACCCGGTCCCCGATGGTCGTGCGATGGTCGATTGTGACGAAGGGTCCGATGGACACATCGCGGCCCAGACGCACATCCGTGCCCTGTACCACGTGTTGGGCTATCCCCGTGGGAGAGCGTTGTGTTGTGAAAAACCGGGTGATTAACCGGACAAAATCGAACTGAGGCTGCGCCGAGACCAATTGGGCGCCGCTCAAATCAGGATAGTATTGGGGGACGATGAAAGCCGAGGCCTTCGATCGGACGGCCTTGGCCATCAGTCGATGACCGGTCAGCAAAGTCAGATCGCCGCGCGTCGCCTGTTCGAGACTGTTGACGCCTGAAATACGAAGATCCGCCGGGCCGTGAAGTCGCGCATCGATGGCGCGGGCCAAGTCAGTTAATGGATAGCCGTCGGACGTTTGAGGAGGCATGTCTCTTCCCCTTTGGATTTGAAAGCGTCGAACGTGTGAGTCAAGCCTTGTGATTCGTTGCTCAATATCGCACTTTCAAAAAAAGGTTAAGGCTGACGATGAAAAACATCACGCACGCGATCCAGGCTGCAACCACGGGGAGCAACGCCCCGCTTTTTCCCAATGTGATGCCGATGGAATTCGTGGCCCAGAACAAAAAGCTGATGCTTAAGGCCTGCCCGATGCCTTTCCCGATGCTGGCCGTCCTGGTGCCGGTTTCGAGGAGCCCGATGGCCACGCCCAGAATGGTCATGATCACGGGGACGAACGCAAACGCCACCCGCCTCCAATAATCGGCAAGAAATTTGGTAGCGTTGTGTTTCTCCCGTCGTAGGCGCTCGATGTGGGTGCCGAGTTGATTCAGCGTCATATGTTCGGGTTCGAGTTCGTTCCAGGCTTTCAGGTCATCGGGCGTTAAGGCCAACTCCAAGGGCAGAGTCGTCGCTTGAGTCATCTCGACACTGCCGTCCGGATTGATCACCCGTTGCGCGACGTCGTGTAAGGACCATCGGCCATCCGCGAAAGCGGCACCGGCCGCCGTCAGCAATTCCTTCACCGTGAATCCGTCGTCCAGTCGATAGAGCGTGACATCGTGTAGGTGTGTGCCTTCGGGCGCGACGCGTTGGACGTGCATGAGCGTGTTGTTGCGACTGTGCAGCCAAAGATTTTCGCTTGTAAAAGAAAGCGGTTGCGGTTTTTTCTGGATCTCGACGGTTCGAATGTATTCCGCCTTGGTATTGGCCAACGGAATCACGACGGCCGTCAATCCCAGCAGGATGAGGGTCACGAGGCCCGCGACCGCCAGGAACGGCATGGTAACGTGAACGATGCCGACCCCACAACTTCTCATCGCGGTGATTTCGTGGTTTTTGTTCAGGAGCCCGATCGTGAGGAGGGAGGCCATGAGAACGGCAAAGGGCATGAGTTGAAAGGAAATGTCGGGGATTTTCAAGGCGAAATACATCACCATGGAGGATAAATCCGCATCGTGACGAAGAAACCTTCGCAATTTCTCGAAAAAATCGATCGCCAGGTAGATCGTGACGAGCCCGGTGAGACACAAGGTCAGCAGGCCGAAATACTGTCGAACGATGTACCAGAATAAAATGCCCATGCTTGTCCTGAGCGAAGTCGAAGGATCAGCGCCGGCTCGCCTGATAAAACAGTATCCACGTCATCAGGAGTAAAAGAACATTGGGGAGCCATGCTCCGGCAAACGGATGAAGCAGCAAGGCCGTGACGGAAAACTCTCCCAATACGTTCAGCAAATAATAGCCGACCATGATAAAAATTCCCAAGACAAACCCTCTCATGCGTCCGGTGCGTTTGGAGGCGATCCCGACCGGCATGCCCAGGACCCCAAGGATGAGCGTGGCCACTGGAAATCCCAGGTCCTTGTAGTATTCCATGAGGCGGCGAAGCATCCTGGTGTCCCGCCAGTCGGACTTATCCAATTCGGCCATGATGTGTTGGTAATCGGGCCGGTCGGGTTTTCCCACCGTGAGGGCCGGGGACAGATTCATCTTGAGATCATACGTGGAGAACGCCAGCTGATGATGTTGGGCGCCGTCTTTGGGAACGTGGTGAATCTCACCCTCATACAAGCGCATGCCGAATTGTTTGCGTTGCGGATTTTCAAGCATTTGAAAAGTTTGGGCCGTGATAATGACTTTTTGGGCCGGGTCACGCTGGTCCAGGATAAAAATACCCCTGGCGTGTTCCCCCGGCTCGGGCGTGGGGACGAAAATCATCATGTCATCCATGGGTTCATTAAAGACGCCGCGATCCAACACCAGGTGCAATTGGTCCTGGATCAGGCTGATGGCCAATTTTTTCAGGGAGATCGACGACCAGGGCTGTCCCCATTGTGAAAGGAACAGGGTGCTCAGGAACACGAGAAACGAAAAGAAGAAAACGGGAACCGCGATCCTGAGCAAGCTCAGCCCGGCCGCTCGCATGGCGACAAGCTCCTTGTCGAAGGAAAATCGACTGAAGGTGGTGATCGAGGAGATCAGGCAGGCCATGGGCAGCGTCAGTACCAAAAAGGAGGGCATGAGATTGACGATAATCTTCAATACGGCCAGAAGGCTGACCCCGTTCGTGACCAACAATTCCACCAGCCGTAACATCTCTTTGGTCAGGACGATAAAGCAAAGGATGCCGAGGCTGATGGAGAAGGGAACGAGGAGCTCTTTGAATATGTAGCGATCGAGAATCGTCATGGCTGTCTGTTCGCGTGAGGGAAGAAGGGCTCTGCGGGGCTGCCCCTCATGATGTGGGCAGTCACTGATTTTGTCAACGCATCGGTGAACATTTACAATGGTGGAAACCTCTTTGCTTCAAGAGTGGAGTGTGTTTTAATTGCGCTCCATTCGGCTGAAAAGACATGGTAATGAAAGCTCGCTCAGGACGCACGCCTGCCCCTGCCCATCGGTTGACCCGGATACTCAAAACCATTCGGCTGGTCGCGACCGACGTCGATGGGGTCCTGACCGACGGCGGTCTCTATTATTCAGACTCGGGCGAGCAAACCAAAAAATTCAACGTCTGGGATGGTCTGGGGTTGGTCCTGTTGAAGCAAGCTGGCTTGGTCACGGCCATCATCACCATGGATCAAACGCCGTTGGTGAAGGTCCGGTCCGCCAAACTCGGCATTGCCGAGATTCATCAGGGTGTCAAGGATAAACTAACGGTTTTGAAAGAACTCTCATCGAAATATGGCCTCCCGCTTGAGGAAATCGCCTACGTGGGAGATGACGTCACGGATTTGCCCGCTCTCCGGGTGGTGGGGTTTTCCGCTGCTCCAGCGAACGCACGCGATCCCGTTCGGAACAAGGTCCAGTACGTGTGCAAGGCCAAGGGTGGTGAAGGCGCGATCAGGGAAGTGGCCGACCTGATTTTGGCTGCGCAGGGTGTCACATTCGACGAGGGTGCGCACTCGTGAGTCGCCACTTGTACGCGGCTATTCTTGCCGGCGGGAGCGGGACCCGGTTTTGGCCCATGAGCCGTGAACGGTTTCCCAAACAACTGCTTGAGATCATCGGAGAAGAGACCCTGATCCAACAGACGGTCCGACGCGTCTTGAAAGTCGTTCCGGCCCGAAACGTGTACGTCGTGACCAACGCTTTTCAGGTCGAAACGATCAAACTGCAATTGTCAAATTGGAAAGATGAATTGAATTTTGTGCTCGAGCCGGAAAGTCGGAATACCGGTCCGGCCATCGGCTTGGCGGCCTTTCGCTTATTGCGTCGTGATCCCGATGCCACGATGGTGGTCCTGCCGGCTGACCACGTCATCAAAGGTGACGGAAAATTCAAACAAGCGGTCGCCTTCGGGTATCGATTGGCCCAGCAAGGTGCCCTGGTGACGTTTGGGATTCGCCCCACCGGACCGGAAACCGGGTATGGCTATATTCAGTCCGATACGCGGGCGCTTTTGGGAACCTTCAGGGGACTTTCAGGCTATAAGGTCAGGCGGTTTGTGGAAAAGCCCGATCTGAAAAAAGCCCAACGTTTTCTGAAGTCCGGCGGTTATCTGTGGAACAGCGGCATGTTCGTGTGGCGCGCCGACAGGCTTGTCGAGGAATTTGCTCTTCATCAGCCCGCGCTGCTGAAGGGCCTCCAGGCCATGGACAAGATGATCGAAACAGGCGGGCAGGCGGCCCAGGTGGTCAAGCGGTACAAACGGCTGAAGTCCGTTTCGATCGACCATGGATTGATGGAGCGGTCGACTCGGGCCACGGTGATCCCCGTCGAATTTTCCTGGTTGGATGTCGGGACTTGGAGCAGTCTGGAGAACCTTTTGCCTCGGGACAAGCGGGGCAACGTGATGACCGGAAATATCGTGGATATCGACAGTCACCGTTCAATCTTTTTCACGACCAAGCGACTCGTGGGGTCCATTGGGCTGTCCGATATGGTGGTGGTCGATACGCCCGATGCGACGCTGGTCTGTCCGAAATCACGTACGCAGGAAGTTAAATTGTTAGTTGAGGTTTTGAGAAAACGTGGTGCGCCGGAGCACGTGGAGCATACGGTAGTCTATCGTCCCTGGGGGTCGTACACGGTCCTTGAGGACGCGAGAGGATACAAGGTTAAGCGTATCAGTATGTTGCCCGGTCGGCGGTTGTCGCTGCAGATGCATCGCCAACGGAGCGAGCATTGGGTGGTGATCGCCGGGACGGCCCGTATAACCCGTGGCGACAAGGTGTTTGACTTGGGTCCCGGGGAGAGTACGGGCATTCCCATACAAGCTAAACATCGGCTGGAAAATCCCGGGTCGGTTCCCCTCGAAGTCATTGAAGTGCAATACGGCGCCTACGTGGGAGAAGACGACATCGTCCGGTATCAGGATGATTATGGACGATCTCCGTAGTGTCATTGGTATGAAAATAGCCATGCCGCCAAAAAATTAGGCAGAGTCGTAGGTCGGATGAGCCTCGCGTAATCCGGCAGCGGAGCTCAGTGTCACCTTTTCATGACTTCAGGCGCAGGCAAGCCGGCATAAGAGGTTTTTCTGTTTCCTAAGGATGTCGTTCGTGAGTATGTTTCGAGAATATGACGTTCGTGGAATCGTCGGGAAAGATTTGACGCCCGACGTGGCGGAATCCATCGGCCGGGCCTATGGGACCATGGCCCGGCAACGCGGCTGTCGAACGGTGGCCCTGGGACGGGACGGGCGCCTGACTTCGTCGGATCTCCGGGATCGGGTGCTTGCCGGTATCACAGGCACGGGGGTGAACGTCGTGGACATCGGGGTTTGCCCGACGCCGTTACTCTATTTTGCCTTATATACGTTGCCCGTTGATGGAGGCATGATGGTCACCGGCAGCCACAATGCGGCCGAATATAACGGCTTCAAGATGTGTCTGGAGAAAACGGCCCTGTATGGTGAAGACATTCAAGAACTCAAGCGCCTGATCGAAGCCGGGGCGTATGCGTCCGGATCGGGGACCGTTTCCACGGCATCGGTGATGCCCTCTTATCTGGAGTATCTCAAAGAACATTTTGTCGGGGTCGACGGACAAGGCATGCACGTGGTGGTCGATTGCGGAAACGGCGCCGCGAGTTTGGTAGCAAAAGAAGCCTTAGAGCAATTAGGCTGTCGCGTCACAGGGTTGCATGACGACCTGGACGGCCGGTTTCCCAACCATCATCCCGATCCCACCGTCGTCGAAAATCTTCAGGATCTGATTCAGGCCGTCAAACGCCATCGAGCGGACGTCGGGATTGCGTACGACGGTGACGCGGACCGTATCGGAACCATCGATGAGAAGGGAACCATTCTATGGGGAGACCGCCTGCTCCTGATTTTTGCCCGGGACCTCTTGAAGGACAGACCAGGGAGCACGGTTGTTTCCGAAGTCAAAGCCTCGCAATGCCTGTACGACGATATTCGAGCCCGAGGGGGAAACGGCGTCATGTGGAAGACAGGTCATTCCGTGCTGAAGGCTAAGATGAAGGAAGAACACGCCGCTCTAGCCGGGGAAATGTCGGGGCATATGTTCTTTGCCGATCGCTATTTCGGGTACGACGATGCGATTTATGCCTCCTGCCGGTTGATTGAAATCCTGTCGAAAACGCAAACGCCATTCTCTTCCCTCCTGGCGGATCTGCCGCCAACGCAGGTCACCCCGGAAATTCGCGTGGAGTGTCCTGACGACGTGAAATTCCGAGTGGTCGAGGCGGTTCGCAATCGGCTTGTGGCATCGGCAAAGCAGCCGAACGCGAATGCCCCCGACTTGGCGATTCGTGAAGTGGTGACGATCGACGGCGTTCGAGTTTGTTTTGAGGACGGCTGGGGCCTCATTCGCGCCTCCAACACGCAACCCGCGTTGGTCCTTCGTTTTGAAGCTACCTCAGCCGAACGGTTGCAAGCCCTTCGCACGTATCTGGAAGGAGAGTTGGAAGCCTGCACCCGGTCCGTCGCGACACAAACACGGTAACCGCCCGTTTTCGCTTACCACCTGCAACTATCTGCCAAAGAAAGTTTTTTCGTGCGCGTTTCGCACGGAAATAATTGAGAAGACAAAAAGTAGCAAAATAGAGCAGAAAAGGTGCTAAAAATAGGAAATAAAGCATATATTTTATATATTTCATACACCTTTTAGTGCATAAAGATTACTGCGCTAGCGGTCGACGTACTTGATGAACAGTGGGCGCATTGCCCGGCCGCCGTTTTTTTGGTTTTAGCTCCGGCATCGCTTTCTTAATCGGAGCGGGAGGATATCGTTGAGTGTGGCATTTAGCGTTCGACGAATGAGTATTTCATCGGGTTAGTTGGGCTAGTAACCTCAACAACCCTTGACGCTCGACAGAAATTTCTCTAGATACTCATCTGAAGTATCTCTTGCCAGGCACCCTATCTATAGTCGGGCTATATATCATATGCGCAAAGTCCATCAGTCTGAATTTAGATTCCGAAACACGGACACAATCGGCGCGGCGAGCGCAGAGGACGATACGGAATTGCTTAAAACCTGCTTTGTTGAGACTGGCGACTATGAAGCGCTCAAGAATCAAAATGATATTCGGCAGATTGTTCTCGGTAGAACAGGCTCGGGGAAATCTGCGCTCTTTGAACGCCTTAAGCAGGAGGAAGAAGAGCACATCATTTCAATTGCACCTGATGAGCTTGCCCTTACATATGTTTCAAACTCCTCTATGATCGAGTATCTGTCTGATCTCGGTGTGAATTTAGATCCCTTTTACAAATTACTCTGGCGACATGTTTTGACCGTTGAGGTGCTGAGAAAGCATTTTGAGCCACATGCAAATACCGCAAAAGGCCGATTTTGGGAAGTCATTATTGAAAAATTCCAAAGCCAGACTCGTAATGACAAAGATGCAAAGCAAGCCGTGCAATATCTCCAGGAATGGGGTGAAAAATTCTGGCTAGAGACTGAATACCGAGTCAAAGAGATCACCTCCACGCTAGAGAAAAAAATAACTGATGCACTTGGGGGTGATTTAGGGCCACGCTTTCTCAAGGCAAAGGCAGCATCCAATGTGCAATCGCTTCTATCAGAAGAGGAAAAGGCTGAGGTGGTGAATCGAGGCCAGCGCGTAGTCAGCGAGACTCAAGTCCAAGACCTAAAAAAGGTGGGTGATCTCTTAGAAAGGGTGCTGTCTGATCCACAGAAACATTACTACGTGCTAATTGACCGTCTTGACGAGAATTGGATTGAGGAGAAGCTACGTTATCGACTAATTATGGCGCTGCTGGACTCACTGAGAAAGATCAGCCAAGTGCGAAATGTCAAAGTTTTGGTCGCCATCAGGCGCGATCTGATCGAAAGAGTCTTCAATCTGGTGCGTGAGGCGGGATTCCAAGAGGAGAAATATCAATCTCTTTACTTGCCTCTGCGTTGGCCTTCGAGGCAGATAATTGAACTACTAGATAAGCGAGTAGACGCACTTGTTGCTCGGCAATACCAAAGAAGCAAAAGCGTAACGCATCAAGATCTACTTCCTAAGCAAGTTGATAAAGTCCCTATTAAAGATTTCATTACTAGCCGGGCACCAAGGCCGCGAGATGTGATCAGCTTTTTTAACAAGTGCATCGAAGTAGCCGAAGGAAGGCCGCAGTTGAATGTAGACACGCTCAAGCGTGCTGAAGGAGAGTATTCACGACAACGACTGAGAGCCCTTGGAGATGAATGGTATGCAAATTACACTGGATTATTGGATTTTACCGATATCCTAAAGAACCGGCCATCATCATTTTCGATTAGTCAAGTTGAACGCGCGGATATTGCCGATCTCTGTCTAAAGTCTGCAATTCAGCATCCAGAAGAGCATGGGGTACTAAGAGAACATGCAAGAAACGTCGTAGAGGAATTAGTAAACGTAGCAGACTTCAAGAGAACATTGTTTATGGTTTTCTACAGAGTCGGTTTGATAGGTCTAAAGCTTGAAACTTTTGAGAGCGCATCTTGGGTAGATGAAACAGGACAAACGGTTTCTCTTTCCGAAATAGACGACACGACTCACGTAGTAGTTCACACAACTTTCCATCGAGCGCTTGGGATCAAGTCAGTAAAACGAAAACCCTGACGATTGCGGGGCGAAATCTTGTGGTCGTCAGGTTGACCTTCCATCCTATTTGGATCCAGGTGGATCCATCAGGGGTTGATGAAATTTTACCCGCTGAGGGCAGTGGGCGATTGGAGGGTTCCACGGTAAATCTGACCCGTCTGTGGCGACGGTAGGCTTGATCACTACTTTCCGAGGCACGGAAGAGATGCGCCATGAGATGGCGCGGCTACAAAGACAAAGAAAAGATCCTGGATCCTCGATTAAAGATGTTGAGGATGACGGATAAAACAAAGGCAAAGACATGCTCTTCCCTCACCCTGGCCCTCTCCCAGAGGGAGAGGGGAATTACGAGATTCCTCGCGAGGTCCTTCGCGTTGCTCAGGACAAGCTTGGAATGACAGCCCGTCGCACCGGCCGCTTTTTCTCTTGTGCCGGTTCCTTCCGTATGGTGTACAATCTCTGCAGATACGTATGCGTACGGTATTCATTCGACCTCAACTGTTCGTGTTCGGAGTGGGCGGCCTGATCCTGGGCTTCTTGTGGGGGATGGCTCTGTCACCTTCCGCTTTTGCTGTTCAGGAAAAAGAAGACTATCGCTATGGCATCTCCCTGTGGGGTATTCCGGCTGGACACGCATATATGAAAAACGAAACACTGGTTGACGCTGACGGGGGGGCGGCCCGGCACCTGACGACCACGATTCGCTCGAACGACTTTATTTCTGTCTTTTTCCCAGTCAAGAACCACGTGGATTCGCTGGTTGATTCCCGGACCATGCTTCCTCGGCATTTATTTTTTAAGCGTCGGGAAGGTGGCCGCCATGAACAGTTTGACGTCACGTTCGATCGCGTGGCCAACCAAGTCACGGTCATGAAGGACGGTAAGCCGTCGGTTCATGACGTTCCTCCCGGCACGCATGGTCCCCTGTCCTGTTTGTATTTCTTGCGCACGATGCCGAATCTCGTGCCGGGCTCTTCCGTGTTCATGAATATTCATCACGACCGGAAAAACTACAAGGTTGAGGTCAAAGTCGAGGCCATCGAATCGGTCAGGGGCTCCTGGGGCGAGGTCGAGGCGATTCGCCTGTTGGCGATCATGCCGTTTCGAGGAATTTTTTTGAATGAAGGCAACATCAGAATCTGGCTCACCAATACGCCGGAGCGGGTTCCCGTTATGATGGAAGCCCGTGTGATCGTCGGGTCGGCTACGGCATTGATTGAAAAATGGGTTCCGTCACCGAAATGAGTCTCGACTTTTTCGTGAAAGATCCTATAATAACTTCTTTTATCTGCTTAATCCGGTCATGGTCTCTCTCACCCACCACATATTCGAACGGTGCCGACTCCAGCCTGATCGTGCCGAAGAATTCTCCACCATCATAAACCGGATTGTCTCGGGCGGGAAAAGCATTGCCCGGGACCTGAGTGCAGCCGGACTCAGTGATCGTCTCGGCGCGACCGACGCGAGAAACGTCCATGGCGAACAGGTGCAACGAATGGATGCCCGCGCCAACCAGCTTTTTGTGGAGGCCTTTCAGGATTGTGACATCGTGCAAATCGTGGTGTCCGAAGAAATGGATGAACCGTTTGTCGTGGCGCATGCCGAAGGGTCGGGCAAGTATGCCGTGTTTTTCGATCCTCTGGACGGTTCCTCGAATATCGACGTCAATGCTTCCCTCGGGTCGATTTTTTCCATCCACCGTTTGGACCCTACCGGAAATTTTCTGAAGGCGGGTTGTGAGCAGGTCGCCGGCGGGTATCTTTTGTATGGAGCGAGCACGATTTTGGTGTATACGTGCGGAGACGGAGTTCATCAGTTTATGCTTGATCCGGTGGCCGGCGAGTTTTTCTTGTCCGCCTCGAACGTGCAGATTCCTGCCAGAGGAAATATTTATAGTGTCAATGAAGGAAACAGTTATAAGTGGTTACAAAATATGAGAAATATTGTCGGCTACTTTCGTGATGACGATAAAGAAACAGGCAGGCCTTATTCCTCACGGTACACCGGGTGTCTCGTGGCGGACGTCCATCGAATTCTCTTGAAGGGCGGGATCTACCTGTATCCCGGTGAAGTGCAGAAGCCTGAAGGAAAACTGCGTTTGATGTATGAGGCCGCACCGTTGAGTTTCGTGGTGGAACAAGCCGGCGGGTTGGGAAGCACGGGCGTGGAACGGATCTCCGGCATTCACCCCAAGACGCCTCACCAGTGTGTTCCGCTTGTCATCGGCAGTCGTGAAGACGTTGAAGTCGCAGAACATTTTTTGTGTCGAGCGTAACAGGGGTTTAGTTGTCTTGGTTCGTGTAGGCAGTAACTGCCTGGAATACTAGGAGTATCGTTTATGTCCAGGCATGTACCACTCAGAAGGAGACCGCATGGCTCTTCGAGCCGGTTTTCTGGTCATCAGCGTTCTGCTCGGGTTCACGGTGGGCTACGTGACGGGAGACGGGAAGGTGCTTCATGCCGTCGTCGGCGCCGGAGTCGGGGCCTTGCTCAGTGGCACGCTGGTGTTTTTGGAGACGTCCTTCATGGCACGTCTCCCTGCCCGTCCCCTCGTGTACGGCGGGATCGGCTTCAGTCTGGGACTGCTTCTCTCGGGGACGTGTGTTGTGCTGACGTTCTTTCTGGCGCCACACGCCGTCATCCGGTTGGTGGCATTCGCCACGCTTCTGATGTTTCCGTATTTCGGACTCACCTTGGGTGTTCGTTATGGCAACGAAGCGTACAGGGGCGACGCAACCGTGACCGGCTTGAAACCCAAGGGACGATTTCGGACTCCCAAATTGCTGGATACGAGCGTGATTATCGACGGCCGTATTGCCGACTTGTGTGAAACCGGCTTCATGGAGGGAGAGTTCGTCATTCCGCAATTCATTTTGCAGGAGCTGCAACATATTTCCGATTCGGCCGATTCGTTGAAACGCGCGCGAGGTCGCCGGGGGCTCGATATTCTGAATCATATTCAAAAGAATGACGACGTCCTGGTGGAGATCGTTGAGGACGACTTTCCCAACATCAAAGAGGTTGACGCCAAGTTGGTGGAACTGGGCAAAAAGCTAGGCGCCAAAATTCTGACTAATGACCTGAACCTGAACAAGGTCGCCGAACTTCAGGGCGTGCAGGTGCTGAATATCAACGAATTGTCCAACGCGCTCAAGCCGGTCGTCCTGCCCGGCGAGACCATGCGGGTCTTTGTCTTGAAAGAAGGTAAGGAGGCTGGGCAAGGGGTGGCGTATTTAGATGATGGAACCATGGTTGTCGTCGATAATGCCAAACGCTATATAGGCAAAAATGTGGACGTGGTCGTGACCAGCATATTACAAACGAGTGCAGGCCGGATGATCTTTACCCGTCTGCGAGAAGAAACTGATCGGGACGTGTTGAGTTTTGCCCGTGGATGAATGGGTTGCCGCGGTGGTACCGGCCGGAGGGCATGGTACGCGAATGGGGAACGAGATCCCCAAACAGTTTCTTCAATTCGGTGACATTCCGCTTCTAGTCCACGCCCTGCGGGTTTTAGAATCGAATAGGACGATTTGTGAAATCGTCGTGGTCGTTCCCCATGACGCGGTGACGTCTTGTGCAGAAGAACTCTTGCCGCCATATGCCTTTTCCAAAATCAGCAACGTCGTTGGTGGCGGCACCCGGCGACAAGATTCGGTTTGGAACGGGTTACAAGCCGTCGATGGGCGGACCACGATCGTCGTGGTCCATGATGCCGTCCGGCCGTTCGTGACGGACACAATGGTCGAACGAGTGGTTGATGGTGCCAGGACCCACGGCGCGGCGATCGTGGCGATCCCTCTCCATGATACGGTGAAGCGGGCGGCTCCGGACGGGATGATCGAAACCACCCTTGACCGGCAACGGCTGTGGTCGGTCCAAACCCCGCAAGCTTTCGGTATCGAGTTGCTGCGGGAAGCACACCGGTCAAGCCAAGAGACCGGCGTGGAGGCGACGGATGACGCGTTTTTGGTGGAGCGGATCGGACATCGGGTTTCCATTGTCAATGGCAGTCCGTACAATATCAAAGTGACCCGCCCGGAAGACCTGGTGATGGGAGAAGCGATTCTGGCCGCCCCAAGGAGCCGTCTTTTTCCCGACTGACATGACGGGGCAAACCGCATTTCCGTTCTTTTCACTTGTTGCTTTTTTCCTGTATCCTTACAAGTTTGAGAGGCTGGATAGCAGAGGACGAGTATGCGGGTTGGCATCGGGTACGATATTCACCAACTGAAAGAAGGCAGGCCGCTCATTCTGGGTGGGGTGCAGATCCCGCATACGCATGGCCTGGATGGCCATTCCGATGCGGATGCGCTCACGCATGCGGTGTGTGATGCGCTGTTGGGCGCCATGGGAGAAGGGGATTTGGGCCGTTATTATCCCAGCAGTGATCCGCAATTTGCCAATATGAAGAGTCTGGATATGCTGGAAGGCGTTCACGTCAAACTTGAGGAGCGGGGGTTTCGTCTCGTGAATCTCGATACGGTCGTGGTGGCTCAAGCGCCTCGGTTGGGAAACTATGTGGCTGAGATGAGTAAACAGTTGGCCCGGGTCTTACGAGTCGATCCGTCGCTCGTGAACGTGAAAGTCAAAAGCCATGATCGTCTCGGGGCAATTGGCAGAGAAGAGGGAATCGCCGCCCAAGCCGTCTGTCTTCTTGCTCGTACGTCGTCTGATGAGAAAGCGATTTGATTGATGTTCAGCACGATTCAACAAGATCTTCGGGCCGTATTTGACCGCGACCCCGCCGCGAGAACCACGCTCGAAGTGTTTTTGACCTATGCCGGGTTTCAGGCGTTGCTGGCACATCGGTTGGCTCACCGGTTGTGGAAGATGCGGCTTCGGTTATTGGGCCGGCTGGTCTCGCAGGTCGCCCGGTGGGTCACGGGCGTCGAAATTCATCCCGGGGCCTCGATCGGATACGGGTTTTTCATCGATCACGGCATGGGCGTGGTGATCGGTGAGACCGCGGAAATCGGCGATTTCGTCACGTTGTTTCAAGGGGTTACGTTGGGCGGAACGGGGAAAGAAAAAGGGAAACGCCACCCCACGTTGGGCAATCACGTGGTCGTGGGGTCGGGTGCCAAGGTGTTGGGCGATATTCGAATCGGGGATTCCGTGAAAATCGGAGCCAATTCGGTGGTCCTGCGCTCCGTCCCGTCCAATTCCACGGTCACCGGCATTCCGGGACGCGTCGTCAAGGCGACCGGGGCCCGGGTGCCTGAAGAAGCCATGGACCATGCGAATATCCCCGACCCGATCGCCGAACGGTTTGATGCCATGGAGCGGGAACTGATCGACCTGCGAAAAAAACTGGAAAACACGGAAGACTGATCGTCCCCATTCAGCACAGGAGGAATGGCTTGTGAGCGAAGGAATCACCAAACGTGTACAAGAAATCCTCGGGTATTATCAAAGTGACGCGCCGAGCATTCGGGCTCATCTGGCCAGATTATTGATGAGCGGCCGTTTGGCGGGAACCGGCAAACTCCTGATCCTGCCGGTGGATCAAGGTTTTGAACATGGTCCTGCCCGAAGTTTCGCAGCCAATCCTTCCGGGTACGATCCCCTGTACCACTTTGAACTGGCCATCGATGCCGGATGCAATGCCTATGCGGCTCCGTTGGGATTCCTGGAGGCCGGCGCAGCGGAATATGCCGGCCACATTCCCTTGATCCTCAAGCTGAACAACAGCGACTCTCTTTTCGGCGGCGACGACTACAGTCAAGCCGTAACGGGCAGCGTGCAGGACGCCCTGCGTTTGGGGTGTTGCGCGGTCGGGTACACCATTTACCCCGGGTCGTCGTACAGCCAGGAGATGTATGAGAATTTGCAGGAGATTGCCGAGGAAGCCAAGTCCGTCGGACTCGCCGTAGTGGTCTGGTCGTATCCCCGTGGCGGGAAATTGACCAAGGCGGGAGAGACGGCTATCGACGTGGTGAGCTATGCCGCTCAGATCGCGGCCCAACTGGGCGCGCACATCATCAAGGTCAAAGTGCCGACGGATCAGATTTTTCAACCGGAAGCCAAAAAGGTTTATGAAGCCGAGAACATCCCGATCAGTACCCAGGCTGAGCGTATCCGTCACGTGGTGCAAAGTGCGTTCAACGGGAGACGCATCGTCATTTTCTCCGGCGGCGCCAAGGGTTCGGACAAAACCGTTTTTGACGAGGTGCGGGCGATTCGCGACGGGGGCGGCTTCGGGTCGATCATCGGCCGGAATTCGTTCCAGCGTGCGAAGCCCGATGCCCTGGAGTTTTTGGACGCCTGCATGAAGATTTATGCCGGGGACGTGGCCTAAGTAAGGCTTCCTTTCCCCTCCTTTGTAAGGACGGGGACTTTTTCCGAAGAGGGAAAAGTCGGGAGGTAGAGACTGGGCAAGGCTTGTGAGAGCCGTCGGCCTATGGAAATGCGTTTCTATCCCACCCGCATTCCCTCTTCGGAAATGCGCCCACTTACAAAGGGGAGGGACAAGAACGCAAATCCGACCTCCAACTAGGGATAGAGCCCTCGGGCGGTATGGGCCTGGGCCACTTGATCGATGCCGTTCATCAGGGCGGCCATCCGCATCGTGGTTTTTTTCTCTTCCGCAAAGTGGAGTGTCCGATGAAAGGCCGCGGTGATGATTTCCTGAAGCCGTTGCCGGATGTCGCTTTCATTCCAGAAAAAGCGTTGGACGTCCTGGACCCATTCAAAATACGAGACGATCACTCCGCCTGAGTTGGCTAAAATATCGGGAATAATAAAGACGTCCCGATCGTCCAAAATCGCGTCTGCCTCTAAGGTTGTCGGCCCGTTGGCCGCTTCAGCCAGAATACGGCAGCGGAGGCGCTCGGCGTTGTCGCCGGTAATTTGTTCCGAGAGCGCGGCGGGAATCAGGACCGTACATTCCAAAGCTAACAGCTCATCGTTGGTCAGGCGATCACCCACGTTCATGTCTTGAAGGGGCACGCCGAGCCGGTGCCGTTGATAGATTTCCGCGATCGGCAATCCCTTCGGATTGAAGATGCCGCCCCTGACGTCACTGATGCCAATCACCCGCGCCCCGGCATCGTTGAAGATTTTGGCGGTATGTGAGCCGACGTTGCCGAACCCCTGGATCACCACGCTCGTCTCTTCTATGTCGATCTTCTTGTGGCGGAGTGCTTCTATCGTGACGTTGACCACGCCGCGTCCGGTGGCTTCTTCGCGACCGAGACTCCCGCCGATTGACAGGGGCTTACCCGTGACGGCGCCGGGGACAGAGAACCCGACCTGCTGGCTGTAGGTGTCCATGAACCAGGCCATGACTTGCTGGTTCGTGCCGATATCCGTTGCCGGAATATCCTTGTCCGGGCCGATCAATGGAAAGATTTCAGCCGCATAGCGCCGGGTGAGCCGTTCCAGTTCGGCCAGTGACAACGTATGCGGATCGACTTGAATGCCACCCTTGGCCCCTCCATACGGGAGTCCGGCCAGGGCGGTTTTCCAGGTCATCCACATGGCCAATGCCGCCACTTCTCCCAAAGTCACATCCTGGTGATAGCGGAGCCCGCCCTTGGATGGCCCGCGAGCGGAATCATGCTGGACCCGGTATCCTTGAAAGACGCGCACGTGCCCGTCGTCCATCCGGATGGGGAGCGCCACCAGCAACGATCGTTGCGGCTTCTTCAGGCGTTCCCTCAAATTCGTCTCCAGGTTCATGGCTTCCGCCACCCGGTCGAATTGAGCCACGGCCAGACGAAACGTCGGGTGATCGAATTCGGGGATCATGGGTTCGGTTTCATGTGACGGTTGGAAAACAAGCTTTCTGCTAAAATTTTACTCCTTGCGCAAGGCAATGTCACTTGGGCAACATCGGTTACGTGAGACGGGGAGTGGCCGGAGCCCGCCCTCCAATCGCGTCCGTGTGCATCTGCTTGACGCGACGTTTCGCAACTTGTCAGATGACAGACTTCTGCAGGGACGGCCTTCGTGTCGTTTCCGGAAAGGGGACCCGTAGTGCTGAAGGGTTTTTGTCTCGGCTGGATCATGCTTGTCGTCGTCCTTCCGGTCGACTTGGGTCAGGCAGGAGGTTCTCAAATTTTCCTTTTGGATCGGACGCCGTTCTATGCGCCCGCGTCCATAACCGTCCTCCCGGGGCAGCCGGTCCAGTGGTACAACCGGTCCATGCAGCCTCATACCGTGACGCACGATGGGTGCGGGCGTGGCGGGACATGCGCCTTTGCCTCCGAACACCTTCATCCCGGCGAACAATTCAGCGTGAGCGGGTTGTCTCCGGGAACGTATTCCTATCATTGCGAGATCCATCCGTTCATGCGCGGTCGTCTTCACGTGAAACGGATGGCACCCAACCCCAGCGTTACGGAATTGTAGCCGGTCCTCCGCTTCACTCCCCGACAATCCTCGAATCCTCTACCTCCCAACTTTTCCCTCTTCGGAAAAAGTTCCTGTCCTTACAAAGGAGGGGCATCAGAAAGGCGTGCCCATCTGTTTTCTCCCCTTTGTAAGGGGAGGGCAGGGTGGAGTAGAACCTAGGCGTCGGATTACGCTTCGCTAATCCGACCTACAATTCTTCCGTCTTGTAATGGACGCGAAGCAGATAGAGCCCTTGAGGGGGCGCCGTGGGCCCCGCCTCGCGGCGATCCTTAGCTCCCAGGATTGTCGCCAAGGCATCAGGACTCCTTTTCTCATGACCGATTTCAACGAAGGTTCCGACCAAGGCCCGTACCATTTGTTTCAAAAAGCGGTCGGCCTGTATGGTGAAACGAATCAAGGGGCCGTCCTGCCACCAGTCAATCCCGTGGATGGTACAGACGGGATTTTTCGTGCCGGCCGCCGGGCCTTGAAACGACGTGCAGTCGTGTTGCCCCAGGACGTGACGTGAAGCCTCGCGCATGAGGTGCACATCCAGCGGTTTGGCCACCTGCCACACGCGGAGACGATCCACCGCCGGACGCGTCCGCTGGTTGAGAATGCGATATTCGTACGTTTTGGCACGCGCGTCGTACCGTGCATGGAAATCGTCGGCCGCCACCTCCGTTTGGCGTACGCTGATGGTTTTCGGAAGTACCCCGTTCAAGGCGCGAGTCCACTCATGGGGCAAGAGCGGGCTATCCGATTGAAACCCGACGACTTGGCCGAGAGCGTGCACACCCGCGTCCGTTCGACTTGCCGCTGTGGCTGCGATCGTGCATCGGGTAATTTGGCGCAGCGCATCTTCGAGCGCAGCTTGGATGGTCGGCCGGTCGGGTTGTCGTTGCCATCCAGCATACGTGGTCCCGTCATATTCCAGCAGGAGCTTGTACGTGGTCATAAATGAGTGCCGTTGGGCACTGTTCACTCATTCATTCACAGTGCCTTCAAGTATGCCTGGATGCCCTGATAGATGCCTTCGGCCAGCTTTTTCTGAAAGGTTTTCGTCCTCAATCGTTTTTCTTCGATCGCATTGGAGACGAACCCTACTTCAGCCAGGATGCTCGGCATGGTCGTGAAGCGTAAGACGTAAAACGGGGCGGTTTTGACGCCATGGTCTTTGATTTTGTAATGCCTGCGCAATGTGCTGACGAGCGTGTCGTTAGTGGCCTCGGCAAAGGTCTGGGATTCCTTGATCTTGTGGTCGTTCAGACTGTCGGTAATAATGAACTGCCAGGGAGGCGTATCGCTTTCCAATCTCATGCCGTTTTCCCGGGCGGCGACTTGCAGAGCCCGGGGATCGCTGGCTTTTCCGAAATGGTACACCTCCAGTCCCTTAACGGATTTCCGGGGATGAGAATTGACGTGAATGGAAATGAACAAACAGGTCCGTGACTTTTTCTTGGCCTCGACGTTTGCTCCCATGTCCTTCCCGCACCAGTCCAACTTTTTCTTGTTGGCGAATTTCACGCGATCTTCCAAATCGAGAAACATGTCTTTTGACCGGGTCAACAGGACTTTGGCTTTGTGCCGTTGTTGAATGAGATCGCGTAAATACTTCGAGATCTGTAAAACGATGGTTTTTTCCTTTGTGCCCTTTCGCCCGATGGTTCCGGGGTCCCTTCCACCGTGACCGGGGTCGATGACGACCAAGATGCCGTTCGGGGTCTTCGCGGAAGGAACGGGCGATGCCGCGACGCGAGACTGCCCCGGCCGAGCCGGTTTGGTGGTTTTCCTTTTACCCGTTTCAGGTTTCGCCGCGATTGCAGGCGTTTTTTTAGCGTAAAAGAGATCCATCGCCACCCGGTCGGGTTGACTGAGGGTGAAGATCCGGTACGTCCGGAGGGCTTGGAGGTCCAGAACGATATTGACGGTCCGAGCGTCTCCCGGAGCGATCACAATGGCTCGCGGAAGACCCTGGCCTTTGATTTGTTGCCGGGCGCGCTTGCTCAGCCTGACGTTGGTCAAGGAAATTATCGCTTTGCGTTGGCCCTTGTTTTCTTTGATTTTGACCCGACGGGTCAGGTCCAGCACGACGCGGGTGTATTTTTCATGAGGGTGATACCGGACGTTGTTGACGGTGGCTGTCGAGGTCGTTCGATCGGGCGAGGTTCCTTGTTTTGCCACACGCACGTGTCCTGGAAATGCCGAATCAGCCCGCGCGGGGTAAGGAGATGATTCTGATGCCGATACCGGTCCGGCTGCACTTCCGCAGAAGGCCGCGTAACAGATCAGGGCAAGGGCAAATGCGTTTTTCATGTGAGTTGACGAAAGGACGATGACGTTGTTTCAGCATAACAAACTCTTCGTGTTCTGTCATTGACAGTATACGAACTCTGGGATAGCGTGTGTCGCCGTATGCCACTCTCTATCTTCATAGACGGATACAACTTGTTGGGATCTCTCGGCAAGAGAACGTCGGAACGGCTGATCGACGGTGCCGGGGCGAGGGAAGCCCTCATTCATCGGCTTTCGTTGTACAGCCAACGTAAGGGGCATCCCGTGACCGTGGTGTTCGATGCCTGGCAGGAGCCGACAGGGCTTGAGCGTCATGAACACCGGACAGGGGTGAAGGTGGTGTTCACCAAGCGGGGAGAACGTGCCGACCAGGTCCTCCAACGTCTGGCCCGGGAGTATGGTCGAGGCTGCGCCGTGGTTTCGTCGGATCTGGAGATCATTCAGACCGCCAAATCTCATGGGGCCTTTGTCATGAAGTCTCATGAATTTCAAGTAAAACTTGAATCTTTTGGTAATAAGAACCACCTTGTAGAGAGGTCCGTTCCCCCAATGCAACCCTGGAGAAAGACTGAAGACGAGGGGCCTCAGGGACGGCCCGATAAAAAGGGTAATCCTCGCAAATTACCTAAAGCGGTCCGCACCCGGAAACGCCAACTCAGGGGATTCTGAAGACCCGTTTCGTATTGTCAACGGTGGCCCGTGCAATGGATTCCAGGGACCCGTTCCCACGGACCTCTGCCAAGGTTTCGGCCACGTATTGCACATAGGCGGGTTCATTGCGTTTTCCGCGATAGGGGACAGGCGCGAGATAGGGACAATCCGTTTCCACCATAAGACGGTCCAAAGGAACCGTTTTCGCGATGTCCCGCAGCATCGTCGCGTTTTTGAACGTCAGCACCCCGGAGAAGGAAAGGTAGAAGCCCAGGTCCAGCGCGTCCTTGGCTAGCCACGCGTCTCCTGAGAAACAATGGAAGACGCCGCCGACGTCCGCCGCGCCTTCTTCCCGAAGGATCGTCACGGTATCTTCCTGGGCTTCACGCGTATGAATGATCAGAGGCAGGGCCAGTTCGCGTGCCAGGCGAATCTGTTCACGAAACCGTTCACGTTGGATTTCCCGTGGAGAATGGTCGTAATGATAGTCCAACCCGATTTCACCGTAGGCCACGATTTTCGGTTGCCCGGCGAGCGAGCGGAACGACTCATACCAGCCCTCTTCGATTTCCTTGGCCTCGTGCGGATGCACGCCGATGGTCGCAAAGACGTTGGGATGCGCTTGTGCCAAAGCCACGGCGGCTTGGCTGGTGGCCAAATCGCAGCCGATTGTGACAATGGCTTCAATGCCCGCGGCTTCGGCACGTTGAAGGACGTTGTCCCGATCGGTATCGTATCTCAGATCATCCAAATGGGCATGGCTGTCGATGAGCATGACCACTCTCCGTGTTCACGTTAGCGGGGAATCCTAGCACATCAACCGTGACCAAAGAAGCCGGGGGAATCGATGGATTGGGATACGGTATTGTTTCACGCCGTCAATGAATGGGCCGGCTGGTCGGCGACCCTGGATTGGTTGATGCGGCAATGTTCGTCGGAGACGAATTTCATCGTGCTGGTCGCGGCGTTTCTGGCCTGGCGAGCATGGCTCGACTGGCGTCAGGGCATCCTGGTCACGGCGGCCTTGGGCGTCTCGGTGGGCGTGGGGGATTTCATCGGGACGCAAATCAAGTCCTGGATCGCCCGTCCGCGGCCATGCCAGGTTCTGCTGGACGTCCATGAACTGGCCGGATGCGGAAAAATGTTCAGCCTGCCGTCCAATCACGCCGTGAACGCGGCCACCACCGCGGCCTTGCTTTGGGTGCTTTTTCCTTCAACCCGTTGGGTCGTGGGGGCCCTTCTGGTCCTTGGCGGCATCTCCCGCGTCTATCTTGGCGCACATTATCCAACTGACGTGCTCGCGGGATGGTGTCTCGGCGGTCTCCTGGGCACGACGGTCGGGTACCTTATTGCGAAAAGCCCATGGCAACCCACGCCTCCTAAATAGTCCGTTACGCCATCCCCGCCTTTTCCCTGTGTCGTTGGCTGTTTTCGTTTAAATAGACGTGGGGACTATGCCTGATGTTGCTTCTAATATGGATCGCCAACGGTTGCTGAATGCTGACGGGCATTGCATTTGGTGGGTTCGCGGATTACAATCCCGGCATGAATGAAGCAATCGCCTTTGACACGCACCAATTTGTCAAAAATCTGACGGAAAGCGGCTTTACGGAACAGCAGGCCGAGGCCCTTGCGAAAGAGCAGGTCCAACTGCTCAACAGCAATCTGGCCACCAAGGTCGATATTCTGGCAATCAAGGTCGACATCGAGTCGGTCAAGGCTGACATCGAGTCGGTCAAGGCCGACATTCAAGCTTCCAAATTCGAATTGTTGAAATGGATGGTAATGGCCATGATTGCCCAGGGCGGGCTGATCGTTGCGCTGGTCAAGGCGCTGTAAAAGCCGTCCTGCCATCCTCACTCTCAGCGCAAGCCCCTTCCTGTCGGGTTACGTTCGGCTGACCCGGCCTGCCTTTTCCCTCACCCCGGCCCTCTCCCGCAGGAGAGGGGTGTTGAGGGGTAGATTCTGTCAACGAATGAGTGACACGTCCTGTGAGGTTACAGCTTTCGCAAGGCGGCGACGCGGGCTTCGATGGGCGGATGCGTCGAAAAAACCTGCATGAAACTTCGGGTCTGTCCCGAGATTTTCATGGTCGCCAGGGCGTCTTCCGTCTGATACTGGTACTCGACCCCTTTGACCCACCGGTCGATCGCCTGCAGCGCCGAGATCATGTGCTCTTTGCCCACCGTGTTGGCTGCAAATTTGTCGGCGGAAAACTCCCGGCGGCGTGACCACCAACTGATGGGAATCATCGCGAGGATCGATAAGACGATCTGGAGAAAGAAGTAGACGCCGAGGCCCAACATGGGATTGCGTTCGGCGACCTGGCGATACACGATTCTACTGATAAAATAGACGAAGGTATTCATCAGGCCGGCCAGGATCGTCGTCGTGAACATATCGCCGTTATAGACGTGCCCCATTTCATGGGCCAGCACGGCCCGGACTTCTCCTTCGTCCAGGTTGCTCAACAAGCCGGTTGACACAGCCACCATCGAGTTGTTCTTCGAGGGCCCGGTGGCAAAGGCATTGGGATCCGGCGAGTCGTATATCCACACTTCCGGCGTCTTGATGTTCAGGCGGCTGGCGATTTTTTGGACCGTCTCATAGACCAGCAATTCGGCGGGGTGGCGGGGTTGGGTGATCTGCCTGCAATCCAGCATCATTCGTGCCATTTGCTTGGAAAACGCCAGGCTGACGAAGGCTCCGCCGAATCCCAGGACAAAGGCCCACAAGAGATCCTGATGAACGAACGAACCGCGGATGTCGATCCCGAACGCGGGAAGGACGAATTCCGAGAGAATCGTGAAGGTGATCGAAAGGGTGATGAAGATCAGAATATTGGCCAACAGCAGCAGGCCGATGCCTTTCATCTTTTTCATGCGTTCCTCCTCTATAACAAAACCGGACTTTTTGATGAGTGATGCGTGACGAATTCTGTTCGATGCAACGCTGCAACGGGCCGTTCGAGACGTGGCCGGGACTCTTCTTGAAACCCGCGAAAGTCCCGTCTATATTCTACCATGCTATAGTAATATCATTTTTTCGTGAGTCAAGGCGGGGATGCTACTACGCCCTCTCCCCGATGTGGGAGAGGGTAGGGGTGAGGGGGAAAAAGACCCTGGATTCCCGATTAAGGATGTCGGGAATGACAGAAGGAGAAGAAGACGGGAATTGTTCACGATTGAGGGAAACACGAAGGAGTGACTGATGAAACATACATCTTGGTTGGCCGTGCTGATGTGTGCAGGCGGGCTGGTTTTGTCTTCGGGGATCGCGCTCGGGGAGGATGAACAGGAGGTGCTGATGCTTCAACCGGATGCCGATGGGATACAGCGGGCCTTTATCGTGCTGGACAGTTATGAATATACGCCGCCGCATATCAGCGTTGAGGCGGGCGCGCCGGTCGAATTTCAGCTTGAAAACCAGAGTTTTATCACCCCGCACAATTTCATCATCGACCATCCGGAGGCGGGGCTCCAGCAGGACGTCAACGTGGATGCCGGAGACAGCCTCACGATCCGGTTCACGGCGGAGATCCCCGGCACGTACATGTTTTATTGCGACAAGCAACTGCTGTTCTTCCCCAGTCACCGTGAAGAGGGGATGGAGGGCCGTCTCGAGGTGAGGCCGGCCAGTCGATGATGAACGCAAAACTCCTCGAACGCTATTTGTTGCGTGACGTGTTAAAGCAGGTGTCGCGTTCCTTTTATCTGACCCTGGCCGTCCTGCCCGGGTCCGTGACCAAACAGGTGGGGTTGGCGTACCTGTTCGCGCGCGCGGCCGACACCATCGCGGACGCGGGCCGGCTGGACCGGAATACCCGGGCCACGTTGTTGCGGCAACTCAAGCTCCAATTCGTTCAGGAATCCTGGAATCGGGAAGACATCAAAGCCATTCAAACCGCGACGGCTCCTCAGCAGGGGCATGCCGGCGAACGCACGTTGCTCGAACACCTCGACCAATGTTTCCAGGCGTACGAAGCGTTGGCCCCGGACGATCAGACAGAAATCCGTCGTGTCCTGCCGATTCTCATCAGTGGCATGGAAATGGATATGGAGCGTTTCCCCGGGGAATCCGAGACCGAGCTTGTGGCCTTGCCTTCGCTGGACGATCTCGACGTCTATACGTATAAGATCGCAGGCTGTGTCGGGGAGTTTTGGACCAACGTCATGTACGCCCATCTGCCCCGCATACGCCGGACTTGGGATAGGGAAGCCAAGATTCGTACGGGCATCCGGTTCGGCAAGGGGCTCCAATTGACCAACATTTTGAAGGATCTGTCCACGGATCTGCGGCGCGGACGGTGTTATATTCCCTTGGAGTTGCTGACGCCGGCGGGCTTGGAGCCCCGGGATTTATTGGATCAGCGCACGATGGCCGGCTTCAGCCCTATCCTGCACACGTTGGTGCAGACGGCGCTCGCCCATTTGGATCAGGGCTGGCTGTATACGCTGTCTATACCACGACGCGACGTTCGTCTGCGCTTAGCCTGTATGTGGCCGATTCTCATCGCACTGAAAACGCTGCACCTGCTGACCACGTGCGACAATGTTCTGGATCCCGCCAGGAAATTGAAAATTTCCCGGTTCGAGGTCTATCGGATCATTGTCACTTCCACGCTGACGGGAACCACATCCAACGGCACGGCCTATTGGAGGCATCTCCGAAAAGCCATCGGATAGCAACGGTCATTCGGGCTGGGGGACGAGCAGCTTTTCGCCTTTTCGAAACACCGCATAAATTGCTTGTGAAGGACAGGCATCGAGGCACATCCGACACGTTTCCATGCACCGCGATTCGTCGAATTTATACGGCGGGGTCGATAACCAGGCCCCGGTTGGACAGACAGGAATACACACGGCCTTATGCGTGCAGCGATCCGGATGACGAACCAAATGATCCCGCGTTACCATCATGGGTTTCACTCCTTCAAAGAGCCCCCCGGAAAACAGATCCAACATATTTTCGGGGCGTCGCATATTAAGAATTCCACTTCTTGGCGAGTGCACGAATGCGATCCTTTAACTCGGGGATGTCGTCCACGTTATTGTGAATGGCACCCAGGATGTTTTCCATTCGTGCCGTCCGGGTCGCTTCCCGATCCCGTTGAGCAAGTGCTTCATATTCGCGATAGGCATCGGGGTAAAGGGTTCGGAGATGGGTTGCAACGGCAATGAGCCCATCCCGGAGTTGCTGCGGTTCCGGTGCAAGAGGTGGGACAATGGCAAACGAACCATTATCGAGCATGAGGACCTTGGCTTCGCTTTGTTCAATCGAGGTCACGGACGTGACGGCGTGGCCGGCCATCTCGTCCCAGGACCGGAGTAAGCCGGGAAACTGTTTCAGGAACGCGACTTTTTCCTGATTCGCTTTCCATTTCGCTTCATTCGCCGACATGTGGGGCTCGTACGTGCTTTGATCGCAACGGTTGAGGTTGGGTGCAAATATGGTCTCTCGTCACGCCATGGAGTTGGACGTTTCAGGGGAAATCGGGGTCGCACGAGATGCAAGTCGGAGCGGAGGAACGTCGTGTCCCGGCATCAGCAGGCGTTCAACCAATTCACCCTTGACTACGTGTCGTTCCATAATTTCCGTGACGTCGGCTTCATTCCCCACCCAATACCAGACGCCTTCCGGATAAATGACGACGCTGGGACCATACTCGCAATGATCCAGACACCCTGCCTTGTTGGCACGGACGATGCCTTTGAGCCCGAGTCGCTGGACTTCCTGTTTGAAGAAGGCGTGCAGTTCCGCGGACCGGTGATCGGCACAGCACCCTCTCGGGTCGCCCTTGGGCCGTTGATTCATGCAAATGAAAATATGATGTTTGAATCCGCTCATGATTGCGTCTCTTAGCAACGTTGCCGGCGAAGCACAAAAAATACAATACAGGAGCACACTTTCTCGTGTCCAGTCGTATGCGAGCTTATCGAGAGAGCGGGAGTCCTTCATGCAGGCTTGCCGTCTGCGCCTCAAGAGCCGAAACTGGTACCCTGGAGAACCTGTTCCGTCTCAAGGGGAGGCAGCGGGCATGGTCAACGGATGAGTGCTGACAGGCAGGAACGCGTCTATGGCCTGGGGGAGAAAAAAGCAGTGGCAACATGCCGTGCGAGCCGATGAGCGCATGACGTGGCTGGCGTTTGTGCCAGTGTGTCTGACGGGATGCTTTTATCTTCTCCCAGCCTCGACTCAGCAGAATCCGCTTCTGCAATTTTTACCGCAACTCGTCGCATACGGGGCGCTCGTCATATGGTGGAAAGTCAATGCCGACGCGCTGCCTGCGCTGGGCCTTTCTCGAGGCTTCCTGAAGCAGGGCGTTGGATGGGGGATCGGCACGGGGTGTCTCCTGGGGGCGGTCAACTCGACCGTGATCCTGTGGATGTTGCCGGTTCTTGGTGGCGACGTTCTGTTTTTGGCCGACACGCCTCATGCCAAGGTGCCCCCCTTCGTAATGATCCCCTGGTTCACGGTCCTGATTGCGGTCGGAGTTGAATTGAACTTTCGGGGGTTTCTCTTAGGCAGACTGGAGTGCTTCTGTTGCCGATGGATGTCGACGGCGCGTGCAAACGGTCTCCGGCTTGGTTCGCTCGTGGCGATGCTGATGTCGGCGTTGGTTTTTGCGTTCGATCCGTTTATGGTGATGACGTTTCGGCATCTCCACTGGATCGCCATCTGGGACGGCCTTATTTGGGCGGCCCTCTTTTTGCGATGGCGGAATCTGGTGACGGTGATTGCGGCCCATGCCGTTGAGGTGATGATTTTGTATCTCAGCGTGAAAGCGGCGCTCACGTGAGTCCCGCGTGGGTGTTGACGGAGAGACACGGGATTTGCGCGTGGGCGAGGTCTGGTGTCGGTCTCTCAGGAACGGATGAGGGCACATGACGGAATTGACCAAATAGGCCATCTATTTTTTGTCGGGCGGCACGTTGGTCTCTCTTTCCACGTATTTGGAGTCGCACGGAAAGGGTTTTTTGCCGCCTTGGCGAGTACGCTACTGGTTATCAGCGGGCTGACGTTTATTTTGCTCTCTTTCAATGTCAGCGGACAGCCTACCGTTTCTTTTGCCAAGCATCTGACCTGGTTGTTTTCTGCCTGGTTCGTCTACGTGTTTGTGATGCTCTTCAGTGTGCCGCGGTTGGGCTTCTGGGTGGCGTTTGCAGGCGCGATGATCCTGTACGGTCTCGTCGTCTCGGTGACGACAATCATTCTCCGATGAGAAACGATGGAATCGATGGATCGAGTGAACCTCCTCATCCGGTTCCTCTCCTTTGTAAGGAGGGGTGAGAGGAGGTCGAACCTCAACTATTTGTAGCCGCGCCGTCACGGGTCAAGCCTTATGGCGCTTCTTCCCGGCGGCTTTCCTGGGCGGCATAAGATGCCGCCGCTACAACCACGAGAGGCCGTAAAGTCACATACAATCCTCCCTCTCCCACTGCGGGAGAGCCGGGGTGAGGGAGGAGAAGGCGAATAGGCTGTATCAGTAGGCCGGTGGTCGTGAGAGTGGTTCGCTTGTCACCAGTTCCACGGCTCGGAGATTGTCAAAGGCGAATTTTCCATCCCCGGTGGTCAGGAGTCCGATCCGGCCGGTCCGGAAGGTGGAATCATACACGGAGAGGAAGAATTGGTTGTCGAACGAAATTTCAAAAAAATCTTTGCTGACGATCGTATTTCTCTGGACTCGCAGAAAATGCCATGGCGTTCGTTTCTTCGGAATGACCTCATGTTCCTCGATCAGGATTGGTTTGCCATCGGAAAAACGATAGGCCCTGACCATGTTGCTGGCCGGATAAATGAGGACGGCATAGAAGTTGTCGAGATCCTGGAGGTTCAGCACCAGGCCGGCGGCCGCAGTCGGGCTCCCGAGTTTGGAAAGGATGCCCACCGTCAGGTCGAGGTATTCCACGTGAATCGTGTCGTTGATCAGCAGTTGATAGCAGCCGGCGGCGGGGCAGGAGGTCGCTTGCAGCAACGCATGAGTTCGGCTTGGAGCGTCGGTATCGGTTATGAGCGTCCATTCCCCGAGGTGACCATGTCCCAGGGTATGGGAGGAAAACCCGGGGGGGAGAGCCGCATCGAGGTTCTTCTCGAAAGTCCATTCCTGAAAAATCGGAGGCGTATGCCGTAAGACGGCGCGAGGGAGTTCTTTCAGGGGCTCGGCGTCTTCCGCGAGAAGATCGGGAATGCCATAGCACAAGACAAACACCAAGGCGGCGAAGCCGAGGAGGAGGCCGTGAGAAAGAGTTGCTTTCAATGAGGGTTGTAGGGAAAGAAGACGCGAACATGTAAAATAGACTGTGTTGTGCATGAATGTCACCAAATGAATGAATGCTTGCCAAAGGGTTTTCGGCTGGATCATACGAAGAACAAGTCTCTTGCCGCAAGGCGACAGAAGGTGATGGCTCGGGCACTGAAGCGCAATAGGACCCGGACGCGCCCGCGGAGCGCTGCATTCCCTGGCCTCGGCACCTTCTTCTGCGATACCTGCTCGCCTTGGCAAAAGGGCGTCGTCGAATACGCCTCGGGTGCCTGCGCCGGACTCTGCCCTGGAAGACCGACTTGGCAGATCTCTCTGGGGGGGACTTTACACGACTGGCGCAGGCATAGAATAATACCTTGAGGAACTGCCTCGGCTACCAGACGCCAGCCGAGATGTCTATGTTGCCCTTCAAATGAGACTCCATCTTCTTGCTTCCACAGGAATGACGGATTCGGGCTGATTTGGTCTCAATGACCACCGTTGAATCGGGATGAAGATCGGAATTCCCAAAGAGCTGAAAGACGACGAATTTCGGATAGCCTTGACACCGGAGGGGGTGGATGAACTCGTACGGAATGGCCATGAGGTGTGGGTCGAGACCAATGCCGGTCAGGGAGCGGATTTTCCTGACGACTCGTATCACGCCGTGGGAGCTCGAATCGCCGCGTCGGCAGAAGAACTCTTTGACCGGGCTGCACTGATCCTGAAGGTCAAGGATCCGCTGGCATCGGAGGTGGCGTACTTACGGCCCCGCCATACGTTGTTCACGTTTCTCCATTTGGCTTCTTCGAGGTCCTTAACCGAGGCCTTAATGAAATCGGGGAGCACGGCCATTGCGTACGAAACAACGGAAAATGCATGGGGGCACCTTCCGATGTTGCAGCCCATGAGTCAGATTGCCGGGAAACTGGCGATTCAAATCGGCGCGCATTTTCTGGAGCGGACGCATGGTGGAAACGGGATTCTTCTGGGTGGTGTTCCGGGGGCGCCCCGGGGACACGTTGTGATTCTCGGTGCCGGCGGAGTGGGCTCATCCGCAGTGGAAGTCGCTTTGGGTGTCGGTGCGCGAGTCACCGTCATCGGTAACGATATGAATCAACTGCAAAGGTTGCAGGAGCGCTTCGGGAACAACCTGACGACCCTGGCCTCTCAACGGCTCACGATTGCGGCAACCGTGAAAGGCGCGGATTTGTTGATTGGAGCCGTCATGATCAGAGGGGCGAAAAGCCCGGTTTTAGTTTCTCGATCCACGGTAGCGACGATGAAAAAAGGGACGTTGATCATGGATATTGCGGTTGACCAGGGAGGTTGCATTGAAACCACAAGGCCGACGACGCACGCCGACCCCATATTCGAAGTGGATGGAGTCCGGCATTACGGTGTGACCAATATTCCCGGTATTGTGCCACAAACCGCCACCTATGCCTTGACCCACGCAACACTACCTTTTATAGTCCAGTTGGCCAACAGGGGAATCGAAGTGGCTCTGCAAGCTGATCCGGGGATTGCTCGCGGGGTGAACGTTCGTCATGGGGCAGTGACGTATCCGGCGGTCGCCGAGGCTCACGGATTACCCTGCGAGCCGCTTGTTCAGAAATATGAAACGGAAACAAGGTCGTCGGGGCGTAGCGCAGACCGGTAGCGCACCGCGTTCGGGACGCGGGGGTCGGAGGTTCAAATCCTCTCGCCCCGACCAGCCATTTCTGTATGTCGTCACCCATTTCCAATGACTGTTCTGATAATCATTGGAGTCGCAATCATGGCAGCGGGGATTGCCTTGATCTGGTGGCGTCTCCGGGCACTGACCCAAACGGTCAAAGATTTAACCCGCCAACAGTATGACGGCGAGAACGAATTGAGGGAGACGGCCCGGCAACAGTCGGAAGCGCTCTCAATCCTGCGCGTGCAACTTGCCCAGTTGGTGTCGGGCAGAGAACTCGATGATACTCTGGTTCGGACGGGGAGCCTGTATCATCAGGCCAGTGCGGATGAGGCGCGACAGATAGTCGAGCGCCATGCCGCGGGGACACGTTCGGATCTGCTTATCGTGGACGTTCGCAATGAAAAAGAGTTTCTCCAAAGCCACGTTCCTGGTGCCAAGCATATTCCGTTCGAACACCTGGAAACGCGTTTCCAGGCCGAAGTTCCCAAGGAGACGAAAACAATTCTCGTGTATTGTTCTCAGGGTGAACGAAGTCGTCTCGCGTGTGACTTCCTGAGCCGGGATGGATATACGACCCTCGTGAATATGCGGGATGGTTTTCAAAAGTGGACGGGCCCGGTTCAGGGCACAGGGAGTCTCGACTTAGTGCAAATTCAATCCAAAAGCCCGCACGCCGATGTTGATCTGGAAAGGGCACAGTCGTAATGGCTGAACCCTACACGATCCTGAAGGTGATGGGGCCGTATCGTGAACCGAGAGAGTCCGCCCTGTCTTTTGATTATTCCGTTCAACGTCCGAATTGGGCGACCCCGCAGGGGGTTCGGGTCAAAATCGATCTCGAAGCAGAATTGGACCTGCTCAAGACGAAGATTTTACAGGTTTCAGGAGGAACGGCGGGCCAGCAACTTCGAATCAATCAACTGCTCGGACGCGCAATCGGGGATCGCAAGCTTGACATCGCCAATGAAGAAAGCCTGTTCAACGACCGCCGGGACGTCATGATCGACCCTTTTACAGGCTCCTGGTCCCACCTCTTTCCCCGTCTTGAATCCTGGATGAACCAGGAACGCGACAGGCTCCGACAGGAAATTCGGGAAAAAGTCGGCCTGTAACCTCTCCTGTCATCCCCGCCCTGATCGAGGGTCCGGAGTTTTTTATGCGGGGTTTCGCCCCCGCGCGACGAGGGCCTTTTGTTTCGGCAAAAGGCCCCAAAACCAGTGGCGCCCGGGCGTGGCCCCAGGGGAAAATGTAGGTCGGATTAGCGTAGCGTAATCCGACGGATGGTTCCGGCGTCGGGTTACGCCTGTTCGGCTAACCCGACCTACGGCTGCGGAACTCGCTTCGCTCAGACAGTCCTCGCCCCCACAGACGTGTCGGGACTGGGGCGCAGCCACGCCCGCCGAGATTTTTTGAAACCATCTGTTGCACTTCAAATGTGAATCCACCTTCCTGCGTACGCAGGAATGACAGTTCGGCGTATATTGACTATCTATCTTTAGACCACCTGACAAGGAGTGTTTCATGCCGGCCAACTGGAACGTGTCTCCCGGAGCGTTAAATCCTCCCAGAGCCAAAAGGATTCCCACGACGTTGAAAATGCACGGCTGGTCGCGGGTCGATCAGTATTATTGGTTGTCGGAACGTGATAATCCCGACGTGCTGGCCTATCTTGAGGAAGAGAACGACTATGCCAGGGGAGTCATGGCCCATCGTGCGACGTTCGAGGACACCCTTTTTGAAGAGATCAAGGGCCGAATCAAACAGACCGATCTGTCCGTCCCCTACAAACTCGATGATTACTACTATTACACGAAATATGAGGAGGGGAGGGAATATCCCCTGTACTGCCGGAAGCGGGAGACGTTGGATGCCCGGGAAGAGCTGATGTTGGATGTGAACGTGTTGGCCGAGGGCCATGAATTTTTTGCCATCGGCGGGATGGCCGTGAGTGTTGCCCAGGATCTGCTCGCGTATGCGTTCGATACGCAGGGGAGACGCATCTACATGGTGCGATTCAAGAACCTGGCAACCGGGGAGTCGTTGAACGACGTGCTCGAAGGTGTGACGGGGAACATCGCCTGGGCCAATGATAACAGGACGCTGTTCTACGGCAAACAGGATCCGCATACCCTGCGCGCGTTTCAAGTGTTTCGACATCGCCTGGGTCGTGACCCGTCTTCCGACGAATTGGTGTTCGAAGAAAAAGACGAGACGTTTTCCACGACCGTCTTCAAGACCAAGTCGAAGCAGTACCTGATGATTGCCTCGTATCAGACCGTGAGCACGGAGTATCGCTATCTTTCGGCCGACAATCCGTACGGCGAATTTTCGGTGTTTCTCCCTCGTGAGCGGTTTCACGAATATGACGTCGATCATGACGGGGACGCGTTTTACATTCGAACCAACTGGGAGGCCAAGAACTTCCGTCTGATGAAGACGCCTCTCCGGCAAACGGACCGGCCGTCGTGGCAGGAAGTCCTGCCCCACCGTGACGACGTTCTGCTCGAATCCTTTGAACTGTTCCGGGATTTCCTGGTGACGGAAGAGCGACATCAGGGGTTGATACGGCTACGGGTCATCCCGTGGAAAGGCGAAGGCGAACATGACGTGGATTTCGGGGAGCCGGCGTATGCGGCGGCGTTGCGGGAAAATTACGATTTCAATACCTCGACCTTGCGGTACGGGTATACCTCCATGACGACGCCGGAATCGGTCTACGACTATGACATGAACACCCGCGCCAAGGTCTTGCTGAAACAGGAAGAGGTCCTGGGCGGGTTCGAGGTCTCGCGCTACGCCACGGAACGAACGTGGGCCACGGCCCCGGACGGGAAACGGATTCCGATTTCGCTGGTGTACCGGAAAAATCTTCGAAAAGCCGAAGGCAACCCGCTCCTGCTGTATGGCTATGGGGCCTATGGGATCAGTCTGGACGCGGACTTTCGCTCTCCACGCCTAAGCCTGCTCGATCGGGGATTCGTGTTTGCCGTCGCGCATATCCGGGGAGGGGAGGAGTTAGGCCGTGAATGGTATGAGACCGGGAAACTCTTCTACAAGAAAAACACGTTTACGGATTTTATCGCCTGTGCCGAACATCTGGGGCAAGAAGGCTATGCGGCAAAAGAGCGGGTCTATGCCATGGGTGGCAGCGCCGGCGGGTTGCTCATGGGGGCGGTGGTCAACATGCGGCCTGAGTTGTTTCACGGGGTGGTGGCCCAGGTTCCGTTCGTCGATCTCATAACCACGATGTTGGATGCGGCGATCCCCCTGACCACGGGAGAATACGATGAATGGGGCGATCCCAACCGACAAGAGGATTACGCGTATATGCTGTCTTATTCCCCGTATGACAACGTCACGGAACGGGCCTATCCCCATCTCCTGGTGACCACGGGGCTCCATGATTCCCAAGTGCAATATTGGGAGCCCGCGAAATGGGTGGCCAAATTGCGTCGCGTGAAAACCGACGGGAACCGGCTGCTTCTCAAAACCAACATGGACGCGGGCCACGGCGGGGCCTCCGGCCGGTTTCAGCGATACAAGGAATTGGCCTTCATCTACACCTTTCTCCTGGACCTGGCGAATCTGGCGGATTCGTGAGCCCATTAGGCTACTTTGCCTTTGTCTTTTTCTGTCATCCCCGATCCCCGATTACAAACGTCGAGGACAGGCTCTGATCGGGGAACCAGAGTCTTTCTCTTTGGCAGTTGTAGCCGCGCGATCCCTGCTCGGGGGCAGGAACATGCCTTATCCGCGCTTGTATCCCTCTGCCAAAGGTCCCCTCACCCTGACCCTCTCCCAGCGGGAGAGGGAATAATATGGGCTAACACATCGTGGCCAACTGCTCCCGAATCGTCGGCTCGCGGAGTTTTTTTAGCGCCAGCATTTCGATTTGCCGAATTCGTTCACGTGTCACGTTCAAGAGTTTGCCTACTTCTTCAAGCGTGCGGGACTGTCCGTGGTCGATGCCGAAACGTAACCGGATCACCTGTTCTTCCCGCGGCGTCAGGATCCGAAGAAGAAGCCGATGGAGTTGGGTCCTCATCTGTGCCTCTTGAAGGTGTTCATCTGGAGGCGGCACCTGGTCATCGGGGAGACACTCATCAAGGAACTGCTCCCCTTCGGCATTGGGTTGGTCAAAAGAAGTCGGTTCCAAAAACGCCTGCGTCGTGTGTCGGACCCGTTCGGGACTGATGGCCAACGCCAGGGCAATTTCCTCCTGACTGGGCTCGCGACCAAGCTTTTGCGCCAAACGGTGGGAGACCCTGATCATGCGTTGCCACGCTTCGGTCGTATGAACCGGAACCCGAATCGTTCGGGCTTGGTCGGCCATGGCTCGTAATATTCCCTGGCGGATCCACCACGTGGCATAGGTGCTGAATTTGAACCCTTTCCGATATTGGAAACGTTCGGCCGCCCGCATCAACCCGATGTTCCCTTCCTGGATGAGATCCAAAAACCCCAGCCCGCGTCCCGTAAAGCGTTTGGCAATATCAACGACCAGGCGGAGGTTGCGTTGCACCAACTCTTCCTTCGCCCGTTCCAATTGGACGCGGTGTTCAGCCAGCTCGTGTTGAAGCCGTTGCAAGCCTTTCCCGAGCATACGGGTTTTGAGTCCACGATCGGGTAAGGCGTTGCTGAGCCCGGCCAATCGATCCTCTGCCTCATTTAAGGCCGGAGCCGATAAGCCGCTGAGGCCTCGAATTTCGGTCAGGGAATGCACCGCCTCATGACACTCGGGCCTGTCGCCGAGAGCGCCGGCGAATTGAATCGCTTCGGTGAGTACGCCTCGGATGTTTTCGCTGCTCTCATCGATACGTTTCGCCAGTTCCAATTCCTCCTCTTTACCCAGGAGGGGGCGAGACCGAAAGGTTCGAAAATAGATCGGTTCGAGCGCAGTGTCGTTTGGTTCCTTGCTTTTACCTTTTTCATCGAAATCCTCGATCATGGTATCCAGAGTAGGAGTACCATGAGCGAAAACATTCGAGGGTTTGCCGTTTTTCGGCTGTTGATACTCCCTTTTGTCGACGTCGAATGGTTTGTGGTCGTTGTGGTTCATGGCTTTCTCCTCTCTCGTGACGAAAGGATCCTATTACTGGGGTTCGCGGGGAACGACGATCATCGTTCCCCGCGAACCCTCCCGGTTACACCTTGACGGTCAGGAACAACGGCGTCCCCTGACGGTTGATAAACAGGAGAATCGGTCGCTCGTTCGGCAAGATTTTCACAGCTTGTCGAAAGTCTTCAGTCGATTGAACCGGTTCATGGTTGATCTCACGGATTACGTCGCCTTGAACGAGTCCAGCCTTCTCGGCCTGACTGCCCACGCGAATGTCCGTCACCACGACACCCGTTATACGGCCGTCAACGCCGAGTTGTTTGGCCAGCCGGGGGGTCAGATCCTCTACGGTCAGTCCGGCCAGCTGGGACTCGGTATCGGGGTTCGGTGCGGAGGCGACCTGTTGACCCATCGGATGTTCGACGATCGTCGTATGCAAGGATTGTTCTGCACCGTCACGCATGACCGTGATGGCGACTTCAGTCCCGACAGGAGTGGTGGTCACCGCCCGTTGCAACTCCCTGGGTCCGGCAATCGGTTGGTCCTGATAGCGAACGATGGTATCGCCTCGCCGGAGTCCGGCACGTTGCGCCGGGCTTTGTTCACGGACCTCGGTCACGATGGCGCCATCGGGACGATTCAGGTGAAACGATTTGGCCAGGTCCGGGGTCACGGCTTGAATCCCGACGCCCAAAAACCCGCGGGTCACTTTCCCCGTCGTCACCAGGCTGGTATAGACGTGACGGCCGATGGTGGCGGGAATCGCCAATCCCACGCCTTGGTATCCGCCAGACCTTGAGAGAATGGCGGTGTTGATGCCGACCAATTCGCCACGCATGTTGACCAGGGCGCCACCGGAGTTTCCGGGATTAATCGCGGCATCGGTTTGAATGAAGTCTTCATATTGCGTGATCCCGATGCCGCCGCGACCCTTGGCGCTCACGATGCCCTGCGTGACCGTGGAGTGCAGCCCGAAAGGACTCCCGATCGCGAGGACATAGTCGCCGACGTCCAGTTTGGACGAATCACCCCAGAGGATGGACGGCAGGTTGTCGCCGTGAATTTTAATCACGGCCAAATCCGTTTGCGGGTCACTCCCCACGATCAAACCGGTGAATTCCCGTTTGTCGAGCAAGGCGACGGTCACCGATTGCGCGCCTTCGACCACGTGGTGGTTTGTGACCACGTACCCCTCGGGACTCACGATGACCCCGGATCCCATCCCTCGAGTCTCCTGCCGTGGGTTGGGCATGGGCGGCATTCCGAAGAAGTGTTTATCCTGCGGACCGTGCTTGAACCAATCTGGGAGACCGGGAACTTCCGGGAAGCCGGCCCCCATGACCTTGGAGATCGTGATATTGACGACGGCGGGTCTGACCGCTTTGACAATGTGCGCAAATCCATGAGTGGCCTGCGAAGGGCCGGGTTGAGTCATGGCATGAGGCGGAGTCGAGACAGGGGAATGGACCGGCGATCCCACCGCGCCGGATGAAAAAGCGGCGACCAGCATTCCTGTAAGGAACAAGCTCACCGTGAGAGCGATCAGAAATTTCTTCCTGCCCTGCGTTTCGGTGAGCGAGATGAACGATGAGCGGTACAGCGGTTGTTTCATGGGTTCCTCCTTCATGTAGGGGCGATGTTCGCCCTGGTCAATCATTCGTTGAAACAGTTCTAGCACCGGAATATGAAAAGAAAATTAATCGCGGATTAAAAATCTCTAATCCGGCATGAGGCAGATCAGCGTCTTGCTCGGAATGATCGCGTTGGATGAAGGGCTGGTTACGCCATATTGGTCATTCTGAACGCAGTGAAGAATCTCTCGTTCAACCACCGAAAGCGAGGAAAAGCCGATCCTTCGCTTCGCTCAGGATGACAGATGGGATGCGTTGTGTTGGATGATGGCTGTTTCCTAATACGGGGGGAAACTATCCACGAACAGAGGCGGCAGGCAGGAGGGGAAGGGAAATCGTAAAACAGGAACCCTGGCCGAAGGTGCTGGTGACCTCGATGGTGCCGTGGTGCGCTTCGGCGATCCATTTGCAAATCGACAGGCCAAGGCCGGTGCCCTTTTGAGCGTGCGCCCGCGCGGCATCGGTTCGGTAAAATCGGTCGAAGACGAGACGTTGTTCATCCGGGGTCATCCCGATCCCATGATCCTGAATGGTCATCCGGGCCATCCCGTGGTGTTGCGTTAACCCGAGTTGCACGGTTCCTTGAGGCCATGAATATTTGACGGCGTTGTCCACCACGTTCAGGATCAGTTCCCGAAGCCGCCATTCGTCTCCCAACACCTGGAGCGGTTCGACCTTTCCCAGAGTCGTTTCAACGTGCCGCTCTTTTCCGAGGACCATGGCTTGCAGTTGAATTTCCTGGACCAACGTATCGAGTTGCACGAGATCCGACGCAACGTGCACCTCACCGAGGTCGGCGCGTGAGAGAAGCAAGAGTTCCTCCACGATCCGACTCATCCGATCAATTTCTTCCAGGTTACTTTCCAGGGCTTCCCGGTAGACTTCAGGGGAACGAGGTTTTCGCAACGCCAGTTCGGTTTCCCCCTTCGTGATCGTCAAAGGTGTGCGTAATTCGTGCGATGCATCGGCACTGAATTGACGGATTTGTCGAATCGAGGCCTCCAGCCTGGCGATCATGTCGTTAAACGTGGACGCCAAGCGACCGATTTCGTCTTTCGACGTCGTTTCAATACGCTGGGTGAGATCGCCTCCCGCAATCCGTTGGGCGGTCAGGGTGATGGTGTCGACGGGTCGCAACGCCCGTCCGGCCAAAAACCAGCCGCCCAACATGCTCACTATCACGGCCAAAGGAGAGCCGATGAGCAAGACGAACACCAGGCGAGCCAGCATTTCTTCCTCGGGCTGAAGGGACGTCCCAACCCGTAATATGTTGACGAGGGTCTCCCCGTGTCGAATTGGATACGAGAGCAATCGAATGGGGATTTCATCGTGGAATCGCACGGTTTCGAAGATGGCGCGGCCTTGCAGGGTCGACTGAAGAGCGGTTTGACTCAGAGGAATGTTCCGCGTTTTGATATTGGCGGACTGGAGGGTGATTTGACCTTGCGGGCCGAAAATCTGGAAGAACTTGTCAATCAGGGCCAACTCGGGAAAAGCCTGCGTCAGGTCGTCCAACAAGAGGAATGGGCCGAAGCGGTGTTCTTCGAGAGACCGGGAGGCCGCGACGGCCGCTTCCTCAAGCGAACGATCGATCTGGTCCTGCAACGCGCGGGACATCACGACGTACAGCGCGCTCGCGAAGAGAAACATGATCAAGGCCAAGCCTCCACCATACCAGATGGTCAACCGGACGCGGATGGAGGTGTTCGCCCGCATTTCTCACCAGCCTCTGTTGCGAGGGCGTCGAGACGCCCCGGCACAGCGAGTGGACCGGTGCCCACAGCAGGAGCCTGGTGAAAAATGCGGGCTAGCCATCGGTCAGCTTCAGGGTGTAGCCACTGCCGCGGATGGTGTGGATGAGTCCGTGGGCATGACCTCGATCGATTTTGTTCCGGAGATAACTGATGTAGACGTCGATTACGTTCGTGAAGGTGTCAAAATCAAGGTCCCACACGTGCTCGGCAATCATCGGGCGCGTGAGCACGCGTCCCGTGTTCCGCATCATGTATTCCAGCAACGCATATTCCTTCGAGGTCAGGTCGATCCGTTGCCCGTCTCGCGTGACTTCGTGGCTGATGGGGTTCAGGATGAGATCGTCGACTTGCAAAATACCCGCCGTGTCGCCACTGGCTCGACGCAACAGGGCCCGTACCCTGGCGATCAGTTCTTCAATGGCGAAAGGTTTGGTCAGATAGTCGTCCGCGCCGGCATCCAGCCCTTTCACGCGTTGATCCACTTTCGAGCGCGCGGTCAAGATGAGAATCGGGGTGATGACCTTGGCGTCTCGTACGGCTTTCAGCACGTCGATGCCGGGCAGGCCGGGCAGCATGAGATCGAGAATGATCAGATCATAGTCGACTTCCGAGGCCAAATCTCGGCCCTGAATGCCGTCGGAACACACGTCCACCGCGTAACTTTCCTCTTCCAACGCGCGACGAATGAACGAGGCGACTTTGGGTTCGTCTTCGACGATCAGGATGCGCACGATGAAGCATTATAGCATGGAAAGCGAAGCGGAGGAGTGTCCTGAAAGACGCTGTTCAATCATCGGTATGAAAAGAGCCGCAGGCCTCCCTCTCCCCAGTGCGGGAGAGAGCCTGCCCGGTACAGACCGGACTTGATCCGGGGGGCGAGGGGGGCCATCGGGGCAGGTCTGGGTAGCGCAGCGTAACCCGACACCGGGGCTGGACCCAACCAGTTGACACTATTCGGACGATTTGAGCCGGAATCCATATTGTCGGCTGGTCAGCGCGACGATTTTTCCGGTCGTGTTGTCATAGTAGGCGGCTTGCCACGTGGGGTGTTCCCGGTCATCGAGCGTGGTTGCGGCACAGCGGACCACTTGATCCAGCGCTCGTTTCTCGGCAAGCGAAAGCGCGTGCCATCGAGGTCCGACGTGGACCCACAGCAGGTTAGACAGGCTGGGCGGATGGCTCGTGCCGTGAATGCCCCGTTCGGCATACGTGGCCAACGCGGCTTCGGCCTCTCGGGGGTCACATTGCGGAGATCCGGTTCGATAGATCACAATAGCCAAGAACAAAAAGCCCATGGCCACCAGGATGATCCGCAGGGCCCGGTTAGACGCTCGGAAAAATGAACCAGTCATCGTGTCATGGAAAGCAGGAGCAAAGAGCCGTGATGAGCCAATTTTTTAATGGAACCATGATATCCTGATGGATATTATCAAACGTCTGCGCAGCCATCCGCAACAGGCTGATACGCTGAACCACCATGAACGAGTCGCAATCTCGGAGAAAGTCGAACATGCCAAAAACCATACGTGACATGATAGACGCCGATCTTGTGTGTCTTGGAAGCGGACCGGCGGGCCAGCGGGCCGCGGTGCAAGCGGCGAAGTTGGGCAAGCGAGTGGTGGTGATCGAAAAACGGCGGATCGTAGGGGGAGGCTGTCTGGATACGGGAACCATCCCCAGCAAGACCTTTCGCGAAGCCGTCCTTGCGTTTGGCCGGCAGGCCGAACAATTTCGGAAACGTCATGGATTTGCCGCTCCGTTCCGCCCAGGGCTCGATCAGTTGTTTTCGAGAGTCAACGAGGTAGTGGAACGAGAAGGGGAGGTAGTCGAACGACAACTGCAACGCAATGACGTCATGATGATTCGGGGCGAAGCATCGTTTCTTGACGCCAACAGGGTCCAGGTCTTCGGAGACGATGCCCTGCAATGGGTGCATGGGCAACACATCCTGGTGGCTGTGGGGACCGTTCCTTCCCCACTGTGGGGAGGGGTCGGCGATCATCCTCAGATTATTACCAGTGATCAAGTGATGAGTCTGGAACGCCTTCCGCGGACCATGGTCGTCGTGGGCGCAGGGGTGATCGGTCTCGAATACGCCTCGATGTTTGCCTCCCTTGGCGTCGACGTGACGTTGGTGGATACACGTCAGCGGCCCTTGGAATTTTTGGATACCGAAATCGTGGATGAACTGATTCATCAGATGCGCAATTACGGCGTGACCTTTCGACTTGGGGAAACGGTCGACAAGATGGAATGTTCCGAGGGGCCTTCTTCGAAGGCCGTCATTCGTTTGGAGTCGGGGAAAAAGCTCGTGTCCGAGCTGGTGTTGTTTTCAGTCGGCCGAATGGGGGCGACGGAATCGTTAGATTTGGCGAGGGCAGGTCTCGAAGCCGACGAACGGGGCCGGCTGAAGGTGAATGAACGATTTCAGACTGCCGTGCCGCATATTTTCGCGGCTGGGGACGTGATCGGCTATCCCAGTTTAGCGGCCACCTCGTCCGAGCAAGGTCGTCTTGCGGCCTGTTACGCCTTTGGGGTGAAGGCAGAGCCCATGAGGACGTACTTCCCCATCGGGATTTATGCCATTCCGGAAATTTCCATGGTAGGCGAGAATGAACAGGACCTCACCATGAAAAAAATTCCCTATGAGATCGGGCTGGCCCGCTATCGGGAAATCGCGCGCGGGCACATCATGGGAGACGACAGCGGACTCTTGAAACTGCTGTTCCATCGCAAGAATCGCCAACTGCTGGGCGTGCACGTCATCGGAATGGGCGCCACGGAATTGGTGCACATCGGCCAAGCCGTGTTGGGATTGGGTGGAGGCTTGGATTACTTTTTGTCCACGGTTTTTAACTACCCGACCATGGCCGAATGTTACAAAGTGGCCGCGCTGGATGCTTTCAATAAGCTGTCGCGGTAACCTGCTCGCCTGTTGTCTTTCAATCGCGATGCCACCTGTATGCAACTTTCATCCCCCCCCCCCCGCTTTTCCGGCGAGTGGGTGCGATGGTGGCGCCATTCGAGGCGCTACGGCTTTTGCCGTTATGGCGGAGAGGGTGGGAAATTCGAAGTCGCGCGGACGCCGCGCTCTCGCTAGGGGGCCAAGCCCCCTCGCGCCGGCGCAAGGCGCCGGTCACCCCCTGAAGGGGGCACACCCCCTTCAAAACCCCCGTTCGCATCCCACCCTCTTTTCCAGCTATTGCATGTGGCCATGGCTCCACTTCGTATTACACGGCTTTTTGCGTTATGGCGGAGAGGGTGGGATTCGAACCCACGGACCGTTGCCGGTCAACGGTTTTCGAGACCGCCCGATTCGGCCACTCTCGCACCTCTCCGCATAGAGGTACACTCAGTTCATGGTGAGAGGCTGCTGCTGCCTGAGCCGTTGAAAGAACCGTTGCAGCAGGTTACGACTCTCGTTTTCCAATATACCGTGCGTGACGGCGATGTGGTGATTTAAGCGGTGATCCTCGTGGAGCGTGAACAGGGACCCACAGGCCCCGGCTTTGGGGTCCCAGGTGCTAAAGACCAAACGAGGAATCCGCGCTTGTAGCATGGCGCCGGTACACATGAGACAGGGTTCTAGCGTCACGTACATGGTTGTGCCAGTTAATCGCCAGGATTGCAACTTTTGGGCGGCATTCTGAATCACGATGAGTTCCGCATGGGCAGTGGGGTCTTGCTTGCGTTCTCTGGTGTTTCGTCCCCTGGCGATGATGGTATGCTCATGCACGAGGATGGCTCCCACGGGCACTTCGCCGTCGGAAGCGGCTCGTTCCGCTTCGAGCAGCGCTTCACGCATGAAGGCTGCATCGACTGGCAGAGACGGCTTTGTTGGTGTTTCGAGGGCCATGATGTTCCACGTTCAGAGGGAACGGTGGGGTATGTCTCTCACCCGCCCTGTGATGCTCCTTCTAGCCGCATGAGGCCGTCGTTCTTTCCCGGCAGGGATGTGGGTCACGCACATCGATCTCGACCGTGGCGTGGAGCCACGCGACTGGCCGGTTGTGATCCCCGCGAGTTTTATAGGGGAGAGCCCTATCTCTTCCAGCCTCGCGCTCCAGGCCTGGGTATTCTTGCGAAAACAGGCTTCAGGTGACGGCACCTTTTGACGCCGAGGAGACGGTATGAGCGTACTTGGCAAGGACCCCGCTCGTGTACTTCGGCGACGGGGCGGTCCATTGCCGTAACCGAGCTTCTATTTCCTCGGTGGAAATCATCAGGTCGAGTTGCCGGTTCGGGACGTCGAACGTAATCGTATCTCCATGTTGCACGATCGCAATAGGACCGCCTTTGGTGGCTTCCGGAGTCACGTGTCCGGCCATCAATCCATGCGTGGCGCCGGAAAACCGGCCGTCCGTCAGCAGGGCAACGGTTTCGCCAAGGCCGGCGCCGACAAGGGCGCTGGTCACGCCCAGCATTTCCCGCATGCCGGGTCCTCCTTGAGGTCCTTCATACCGGATCACGACCACATCGCCATCCACAATTTCCCCGTTTTGCACCGCGGCAAAGGCATCCTCTTCGCAATCAAACACCTTGGCCGGACCGGTATGGGTCAGCTTGTTATGGCCTGCGACTTTGACGACGCACCCGTCAGGAGCCAGGTTGCCGCGCAGAATGACCAAGCCACCCGTGGATTTAATCGGCTTTTCCGTGCAATAGAGGACTCTTTGGCCCGGTGTTTCCGAGGCGGTCTGGGCTTCTTCTCTGATGGTGCGTCCCGTGACGGTCATGCATTCGCCTTTGAGCAAGTCGGCCTCGAGCAAGCGTTTGGCCACGAGACGAGTGCCACCGGCTTGATACAAGTCTGCGGCCATGTATCGTCCGCCCGGCTTCAAATCGGCGATCAGGGGTATGCGTTGATTGACGGCGTCAAAATCGTCGATATCCAAGGCCACGCCGATTTCATGGGCTATGGCTAACAGGTGGAGCACGGCGTTCGTGGATCCGCCGGTTGAAGCCACTGCGGCAATCGCGTTTTCCAGGGCCTCTCGCGTGATCACGTCTTTGGGCCGAAGATCGCGTTGCAACAGGTCCATCACGAGATGCCCGCATTGGGCCGAGACGGATTCTTTTCGGGGGTCCAGAGCCGGGACGCCGTTAAATCCCATCGGGGAAATGCCTAGGAACTCGAACGCGATCGACATGGTATTGGCGGTAAATTGTCCTCCACAGGCGCCTGCACCCGGGCACGCCTCACTCTCGAGATCGTGCAGCTCGGCCTCCGACATGGTGCCGCGAGCGTGAGCCCCGACCGCCTCGAACACTTCCTGAATCGAGACGTCCCGGCCCTGGAATTGGCCGGGCATGATGGATCCTCCGTAGAGCATCAACGATGGAAGATTGAGTCGGGCCAGGGCCATGACCGTACCGGGGATGGTTTTATCACACCCGGAGATGGCCACCACGGCATCAAACAAATGACCGCGGACCACCAGTTCGATGGAATCGGCCACGACCTCCCGGCTGATCAGGGAGGTTTTCATACCTTCGGTACCCATGCTGATACCGTCGGATACGACAATACTATTGAACTCGAGGGGGACCCCACCGGCTTCGCGGATACCAGACTTAACTTGTTCGGCAATGTCCCGCAGGTGAAAATTGCAAGGCGTCACCTCGGACCAGGTATTCGCGACGGCCACGAGCGGCTTGGCAAAATCCTCATCCCGCAGCCCCACCGCCCGTAACATGGCCCGGGCCGGGGCCCGTCCAGGGCCTTCCGTCAACTCACGACTTTTGTGCTTGAGATCCGAAGCCATACCAATTCATTTCTTCGTCTTCAAGTGCGTACGAGAGAGCAAAAACGAATGTGGCATAGTCGACGTGGTCCAGTCAATTCCCGAGGCGAGGACCAAGTCGGCTCGCCCTCCCCGGGTCCCTGCTGACAACGTCGGGGTCTGGGCAAGCCCCAGGACAGGGGTGGCCCCTGCCGGCGAGAACAGGCTGCATGCAAAAAAGAGAAACCAGTATAATTGACATTTAAAGTTTAGCATGCTATACAACCGCCCCGGTTCAATCGTTCATCTTGAGAACCCTGGGGAGGGATATGGACGTCAGGCGCGTACCAGGCATGTGGGCACCCGTTGTGAAACGAGTGCCGTTCCGGCGTTGGCCGGCGCAGCCCGGGCAAGGGGGCGAGGGCCGCGTGGCCGTGGCCGCGCTGCTGGCGATGACGGCGCTGCTGGCCGTCGCCTGGCCGGCCGCGGCGCAGACGGCGCCGGCCGCGCCGACCCTGACGGCGGCCGCGGGGAACACCCAGGTGATGCTGGCGTGGACCCAAGGCGACGACGGGGGCAGCCCGCTCACCGGGCATGAGTACTGGCAAAGCATCGACGGCGGCGACAACACGGGGGCGACGTGGACCGCCATCCCGAACAGCGCGGCGGAGGGGGCGAACGCCACGAGCTACACGGTGACGGGGCTGAGCAACGGCACGACGTACACGTTTTATGTACGCGCGGTGAACGCCGAGGGCCCCGGCGCGGAGTCGAACCAGGTGACCGCGACGCCGGCAACGGCGCCGGCCGCGCCGACAGCCCTGACGGCGACCGCGGGCCACACCCAGGTGACGCTGAGGTGGACCCACGGCGACGATGGGGGCAGCGCGCTCACCGGGCACGAATACAGACAGGCGGCGAGCGGGGAGGAGTTCAGCGACTGGACCGCGATCCCGAACAGCGCGGCGACGGGGGCGAACGGCACGAGCTACACGGTGACGGGGCTGAGCAACGGCACGACGTACACGTTTTATGTACGCGCGGTGAACGCCGAGGGCCCCGGCGCGGAGTCGAACCAGGTGACCGCGACGCCGGCAACGGTGCCGGCCGCGCCGACAGCCCTGACGGCGACCGCGGGCCACACCCAGGTGATGCTGGCGTGGACCCACGGCGAGGACGGGGGCAGCGTGCTCACCGGGCACGAATACAGACAGGCGGCGAGCGGGGAGGAGTTCAGCGACTGGACCGCGATCCCGAACAGCACGGCGACGGGGGCGAACGCCACGAGCTACACGGTGACGGGGCTGAGCAACGGCGTGGAATACATGTTCGCGGTGCGCGCGAGGAACGCCGAGGGCGAGAGCGCGGCGTCGCCCGCAGCGAGCGCGACGCCCGCCGCGACGGCGCCGGCCGCGCCGACAGCCCTGACGGCGACCGCGGGCCACACCCAGGTGACGCTGAGGTGGACCCACGGCGACGACGGGGGCAGCCCGCTCACCGGGCACGAATACAGACAGGCGGCGAGCGGGGAGGAGTTCAGCGACTGGACCGCGATCCCGAACAGCGCGGCGACGGGGGCGAACGGGGCGAGCTACACGGTGACGGGGCTGAGCAACGGCGTGGAATACATGTTCGCGGTGCGCGCGAGGAACGCCGAGGGCGAGAGCGCGGCGTCGCCCGCAGCGAGCGCGACGCCCGCCGCGACGGTGCCGGTCGCGCCGACAGCCCTGACGGCGACCACGGGCCACACCCAGGTGATGCTGGCGTGGACCCCCGGCGAGGACGGGGGCAGCCCGCTCACCGGGCATGAGTACCGGCAAAGCACCGACGAGGGCGACATGTGGACGACGTGGACCGCGATCCCGAACAGCACGGCGACGGGGGCGAACGCCACGAGCTACACGGTGACGGGGTTGAGCAACGGCGTGGAATACACGTTTCAAGTACGCGTGGGGAACGCCGTGGGCCTAGGTGCGCCATCGCCCCAAGCGAGCGCGACGCCGGCGCACGCGACGGTGCCGGCCGCGCCGACAGCCCTGACGGCGACCGCGGGCCACACCCAGGTGACGCTGAGGTGGACCCACGGCGACGACGGGGGCAGCGCGCTCACCGGGCATGAGTACCGGCAAGGCGGCACGGGGGCGACGTGGAGCGAGATCCCCTTGAGCGCGGTGAACCAGGCGAACGCCACGAGCTACACGGTGACGGGGCTGAGCAACGGCGTGGAATACACGTTCCAAGTACGCGCGAGGAACGCCGTGGGCGAGAGCGCGGCGTCGCTCGGAGCGAGCGCGACGCCAGCCGCAACGGCGCCGGCCAGGCCGACGAACCTGACGGCGACCGCGGGCCACACCCAAGTGAAGTTGGAGTGGACCAACGGCCACGACGGGGGCAGCCCGATCACCAGGCACGAGTACCAGCAATACGAGGGCGACGGTAGGGGGCCGGTGACCGCGATCCCGGACAGCGGCCCCGATGGGGCGCATTTTTCGAGCTACACGGTGACGGGGCTGCGCAACGGCAGGACCTACAGTTACCGGGTGCACGCGGTGAACGCCGTGGGCCCCGGCGATTGGGAGCACTCAGCGTCCACGACGCCGATGACCGCGGATCCCCCGGCCGCGCCGACGGCCCTGACGGCGAGTGCGGGCGACACCCGGGTGACGCTGGCGTGGACCCAAGGCGACGACGGGGGCAGCGCGCTCACCAGGCACGAGTACCGGCAAAGCACCGACACCGGCACCATGTGGGCGGACTGGACCGCGATCCCGAACAGCGCGGGGAACGAGGCGCACGCCACGAGCTATACGGTGAGCGGGCTGACCAACGGCACGAGCTACACGTTCCAAGTGCGCGCGGTGAACGCCGTGGGCCCCGGCGGGCCGTCGGGCAACGCGGATGCGACGCCGGCGACGAGCCCGCCCCCGCCGACTCTGACGGCGAGTGCGGGCGACACCCAGGTGTGGCTGACGTGGACCAGCCGCGGCGACGGGGGCCGCCCGCTCACCGGGTACGAGTACCGGCAGCAGGCCGGGAGCGAGGTGTTCGGCGCCTGGGCCCCCATCCCGGCCAGTGCCCCGACGGGGGCGCATTTTACGAGCTACACCGTCACGGGCTTGACCAACGGCACCACGTATACGTTCCAAGTGCGCGCGGGGAACGCCGTGGGCGACGGCGCGGCGGCGAGCCCGGCGAGTGCGACGCCGATGCTGACCGCGACGGTCCCGCCGGCGCCGCCGACCCTGACGGCGACCGCGGGGAACGCCCAGGTGTGGCTGACGTGGGCCAGCGGTGGCGACGGGGGCCGTCCGCTCACCGGGCACGAGTACCGGGTGAGCACCGTCGCCGGCACGTGGGCGGCCTGGACCCCCATCCCGGCCAGCGCCGCCGACGGCGCGCACAGGACGAGCTACACGGTGAGCGGGCTGACCAACGGCACCACGTATACGTTCCAAGTGCGCGCGGGGAACGCCGTGGGCCCTGGCGCGGCGTCACCCGCAGCGCGCGCGACGCCGGTGACCGTGCCGGCTGTGCCGCGGAGCCTGACGGCGAGCCCGGGCGACACCGAGGTGACGCTGAAGTGGATCCAAGGCGACGACGGGGGCAGTCCGATTACCGGGCACGAGTACCGGCAGCAGGCCGGGAGCGGGGCGGTGAGCATGTGGACCGCCATCCCGGCCAGCGCCCCGGCGGGCCAGAACGGGATGGGCTACACCGTCACGGGCTTGACCAACGGCACGAGGTATACGTTCCACGTGCGTGCGGTAAGCGCCGAGGGCCGGAGCCCGGCCTCGCCCCCAGCGAGCGCGACGCCGGCAACGGTGCCGGCCGCGCCGACAACCCTGACGGCGACCGCGGGCAACACCCGGGTCACGCTGGCGTGGACCAACGGCGGTGACGGGGGCAGTCCGATTACCGGGCACCAGTACCGGCAGCAGGCCGGGAGCGGGGTGTTCGACAACTGGCTCCCCATCCCGGCCAGCGCCCCCGAGGGCTTGAATGGGACGAGCTACACCGTCACGGGCTTAACCAACGGCACGAGTTATACGTTCCAAGTCCGCGCGGTGAACGCCCTGGGCCCCAGCCCGGTGTCGAGGCAAGTGGCCTCGACGCCGACGTCGACGGTGACGATGATCCCGCGCGGGTCGCCGAGCCTGACCGCGACCACGGGCAACGCCCGGGTGACGCTGGCGTGGACCCGCGTCGACGATGGGGGCAGCCCGCTCACCCGGCACGAGTACCGGCAGGTGGCGGGGCGCGGGGTGTTCAGCGACTGGACCCGCATCCCGGACAGCGCCCCCGAGGGGACACATTTTATGAGCTACACGGTGACGGGCCTGAGCAACGGCACGACGTACGGTTTTGTGGTCCGCGCGGTGAATGCCGTGGGCGAGAGCACGGTGTCGAACCGAGCGACCGCGACGCCGACGACTGCGAGGGCGCCGCTCGCGCCGCCGGCCCTGACGGCGACCGCGGGCGACACCCGGGTGACGCTGGCGTGGACCCAAGGCGCCGACGGGGGCAGTCCGATTACCGGGCACGAGTACCGGCAGCAGGCGGGGAGCGGGGCGTTTGGGGCCTGGACCGCCATCCCGGACAGCGCCGCTACGGGCGCGCACGGGGCGAGCTACACGGTGAGCGGGCTGACCAACGGCATCAGGTATTCGTTCTACGTGCGCGCGGTGAACATCGTGGGCCCCGGCGGGCCGTCGGCCGGCACGCGCGCGACGCCGGTAGCGGTGCCGCCCCCGCCGAGCCTGACGGCGACCGCGGGGAACACCCAGGTGTGGCTGGCGTGGACCAGCCGCGGGGACGGGGGCAGCCCGCTCACGGGGCACGAGTACCGGCAGCAGGCGGGGAGCGGGGTGTTTGACACCTGGCTCCCCATCCCGGACAGCGCCCCTCAGGGCGCGCACGTGGGGAGCTACATCGTCACGGGCTTGACCAACGGCACGAGCTATACGTTCCAAGTGCGCGCGGGGAACGCCGAGGGCGACGGCGCGGCGTCCAGCCCGGCGAGGGCGACGCCGACGGTGGCCACGACGGTGCCGGCCGCGCCGCCGAGCCTGACGGCGACGCCGGGGAACGCCCAGGTGTGGCTGACGTGGACCCGCGGCAGCGACGGCGGGAGCCCGCTCACCGGGCACCAGTACCGGCAGCGCACCGACAGCGGCAGCATGTGGACGGAGTGGACCGCCATCCCGGACAGCGCCCCGGCGGGGGCGCACGGGAAGAGCTACACGGTGACGGGGCTGACCAACGGCACCTCCTCTACGTTCGAGGTCCGCGCGGGGAACGCCGAGGGCGACGGCGCGGCGTCGCCCGCAGCGAGCGCGACGCCGGGGACGGTGCCGGCCGCGCCGCCGAGCCTGACGGCGACGCCGGGGAATGCCCAGGTGCGGCTGGCGTGGACCCGCGGCGACGACGGGGGCAGCCCGCTCACCGGGCACCAGTACCGGCAGCGCACCGACAGCGGCAGCACGTGGACGCAGTGGAGCGCCATCCCGGACAGCGCCCCGGCGGGCGTGTACGGGGCGAGCTACACGGTCACGGGGCTGAGTAACGGCACGACGTATACGTTCGAGGTCCGCGCGGGGAACACCGCGGGCGCGAGCCTGGCGTCGCCCGCGGCGAGCGCGACGCCGAGGATGGTGCCGGCCGCGCCGCCGAGCCTGACGGCGACGCCGGGGAATGCCCAGGTGACGCTGGCGTGGACCCGCGGCGGTGACGGGGGCAGCCCGTTCACCGGACACCAGTACCGGCAGCGCACCGACAGCGGCAGCATGTGGACGGAGTGGAGCGCCATCCCGGACAGCGCCGCCGATGGGGCGCATGTTGCGAGCTACAGGGTGACGGGGCTGAGCAACGGCACGACGTACACGTTCGAAGTCCGCGCGGGGAACGCCGTGGGCGAGGGCCTGGCGTCGCCCGCGGCGAGCGCGACGCCGGGGGCGCCGGCCGTGCCGCGGGACCTGACCGCGGCGCCGGACGACACCCAGGTGCGGCTGACGTGGACCCGCGGCGAGGGCGGGAGCCCGCTCACCGGGCACGAGTACCGGCAGCAGGTCGGGAGCGGGGGGGGCGGCGACTGGACCCCTATCCCGGACAGCGCCCTGAAGGAGACGCATTTTATGAGCTACACGGTGACGGGGTTGACCAACGGCACGCCGTACACGTTCGAAGTCCGCGCGGTGAACGCCGTGGGCCCGAGCCCGGCGTCGAACGCGGCGCGGGCGACGCCGGGGGCGCCGGCCGTGCCGCGGGACCTGACCGCGGCGCCGGACGACACCCAGGTGCGGCTGACGTGGACCCGCGGCGAGGGCGGGAGCCCGCTCACCGGGCACGAGTACCGGCAGCAGGTCGGGAGCGGGGGGGGCGGCGACTGGACCCCTATCCCGGACAGCGCCCCGGCGGGGAGGCACGGGACGAGTTACACGGTGACGGGGCTGAGCAACGGCACCACGTATACGTTCACTGTCCGCGCGGTGAACGCCGTGGGTGAGAGCCCGGCGTCGAACGAGGCGCGGGTGACGCCGGGGGCGCCGCCCGCGCCGCAGGCCCTAGGGACGAGGGCGGGGGACACCGAGGTGATGTTGACGTGGCTCAGCGGTGGCTCTGGTCAGAGCCCGATCGTCGAGTACGAGTACCGGCAGCAGGTCGGGAGCGGGGGGGGCGGCGACTGGACCCCTATCCCGGACAGCGCCCCCGGGGGGACGCATTTTATGAGCTACACGGTGACGGGGTTGACCAACGGCACGCCGTACATGTTCGACGTGCGCGCGGTGAACGCCGTGGGCGAGGGCCCGGCATCTGACGCGAAGAGCGCGACGCCGGGGGTGCCCTCCGTGCCACAGGAACTGACGGCGACGCCGAAGAATGCCCAGGTGACGCTGGCGTGGACCCGCGGCGACGACAGCAGTAGCCCGCTCACCGGGCACGAGTACCGGCAGCAGGCCGGGAGCGGGGCGGTTGACGACTGGGCCCCTATCCCGGACAGCGCCCCGGCGGGCGCGCACGAGACGAGCTACACGGTGACGGGGCTGACCAACGGCACACGGTACACGTTCGAGGTCCGCGCGGTGAACGCCGTGGGCGCGAGCGCGGCGTCGGCGTCGGTGAGTGCGACGCCGGCGACGGGGCCCTCCGCGCCACGGAACTTGACGGCGACGTCGGGGAACACCCAGGTGACGCTGGCGTGGGACAGCGGCGGTGACGGGGGGCGCCCGCTCACCGAGCACCAGTACCGGCAGCAGGCCGGGAGCGGGGCGTTCAGCGACTGGACCCGTATCCCGGACAGCCAAGCGAACGGGCCGCACGCCATGAGCTACACGGTGACGGGGCTGACCAACGGCACGACGTACGAGTTCGAGGTGCGTGCGGGGAACGGCGTGGGCGCGGGCGCGGCGTCGGAGTCGGCGAGTGCGACGCCGCGGCGGGTGACGGTGCCGCCTCCGCCGACGAACCTGAGGGCGGAGGCGGACGACGCCCAGGTACGGTTGGCGTGGCGCAGCGGTGGTGACGGGGGCCGCCCGCTCATCAGGCACCAGTACCGGCAGAGCGCTGACGCCGGCCACACGTGGGGGGCGTGGATCCCCATCCCGTCCAGCGCCCCCCGGGGGGTGAATTTTACGAGCTACACGGTGAGGGGGCTGACCAACGGCACGGAGTATTTGTTCCAAGTGCGGGCGGTGAACGAGTTGGGCGTGGGCGCGGGGTCGGCGTCGGTGAGTGCGACGCCGCGACCGGTGACGGTGCCGCCCTCGCCGACGAACCTGACGGCGGAATCGGACGACGCCCAGGTGCGGCTGGCGTGGGACAGCGGCGGTGACGGGGGGCGCCCGCTCACCGAGCACCAGTACCGGCAGCAGGCCGGGAGCGGGGCGTTCAGCGACTGGACCCGTATCCCGGACAGCCAAGCGAACGGGCCGCACGCCATGAGCTACACGGTGACGGGGCTGACCAACGGCACGGAGTATTTGTTCCAAGTGCGGGCGGTGAACGAGTTGGGCGCGGGGTCGGCGTCGGCGTCGGCGCGCGCGACGCCCGTGGCGCCGACCCCACCCGCGGCGCCGACCCTGACCGCGACGCCGGGGAATGCCCAGGTGCGGCTGGCGTGGCGCCGGGGTGGTGACGGGGGGCGCCCGCTCACCGAGCACCAGTACCGGCAGAGCGCTGACGATGGCGGCACGTGGGCGGCGTGGACCCGCATCCCGGCCAGCGCTCCCGGGGAGGCGCATGTTACGCGCTACACGGTGACGGGGCTGACCAACGACACGGAGTATTTGTTCCAAGTGCGGGCGGTGAACGAGTTGGGCGCGGGGTCGGCGTCGGCGTCGGCGCGCGCGACGCCGCAGCTGGTGACGGTGCCGCCTCCGCCGACGAACCTGACGGCGGAGGCGGACGACGCCCAGGTGACGCTGGCGTGGACCCGGGGCGGCGACGGGGGCCGCCCGCTCACCGAGCACCAGTACCGGCAGAGCCTCGACGACGGCGGCACGTGGGCGGCGTGGACCCCCATTCCGGCCAGCGCCTCCGGGGAGGCGTATGTTACGCGCTACACGGTGAGGGGGCTGACCAACGGCACCACCTACACGTTCGAAGTGCGCGCGGTGAACGAGTTGGGCGTGGGCGCGGTGTCGAACACGGCGCAGGCGCGCCCCACGGGGGAGCCGACGATTGTCGCGCTGGCGCTGACCTCGGACCCCGACGCGGCGGACGGGAGCCCGGATGACGATACCTACATCAGGGGCGCCACGGTGGAGGTGACGGTGACGTTCAGCGAAGCCGTCACCGTGCAGGGGACGCCGCAGCTCACGCTCGACCTCGGCGGCACGCGGGCGCCGGCCGCCTACGTCCGCGGCACGGGCACGCCGCACGTCGTGTTCGCCTATACTATCAAGGCAGGCGACGTGGACTCCGACGGACTCGCGATTCCCGCGAACGCGCTGACGCGGCCGGCCGGCGCCACGCTCCAGAACCTCGTGGGGACCCGGGACGCCCGGGTGCCCCACCCGGCCGTCCCGGCCCAGGCCGGGCACCAGGTGGACGGGGTCCCGCCGACCCTCGAGGCGGCGGAGCTCGATCTGGCGCAGGCCTCCCGGGCGCTGGTGCTGACGTTCAGTAAGCCCTTGGCCTCGCACGCGGTCCCGGCGCCGGAGGCTTTCGCAATTGCCGTGGAGCGCCCCGGCGACTATACAGTGACCGACGTCGCGCTCGACGGGGCCACGGTGACGCTCACGCTGACGCGGGCGGTGGCGGGGAACACGCGGGGGACGGTGACCTACACCCCCGGCCGGGCCCCCTTGCAGGACGTGCCGGGTAACGCCGTGGCGGCGTTCCAAGGCGAGTACTTGACGGTTCTGGTCGACGCGACGCTTAGTGAACTGACGCTGCCTGGGGTCCCGCTGACCCCGGCGTTCGCCCCGGACCGGCTGAGCTATACGGCGACCGTGGCGTCCCACGTGGCGGACCTCACGCTTACGGCGACGCCCACCGACCCCGCGGCGACGGTGGCGCTGACCCCCGCGGATGCGGACGCGGCGACGGCGGCGCACGACGTGGCCCTGCCCTTCGGCCGCACCACGTTGCAGGTGACGGTGACCGGCGTGGACACCCTGACCCGGCAGACCTACACGGTGACGGTGACGCGGCGGGTCGTGTCGGCCCCGGGGCTGACGGCGTGGCTGGCGCGGTTTGGGCGGACGGTGGCGACACAGGTAACGGACGCGGTGGGCACGCGGTTGCGCGCCGCGCCGGGGCAGGGGTCGCAGGTGACGGTGGGCGGCTATCGGCTGCCGCTGGGCGAGCGCGGGGCGGGGGCCGCGCCGGGGTCCAGCCGGTGGGGGGCGGACTCGGCCGGCGCAGCCGGCCGGGGCCCGGACCCGCGCCAGGTGCAGCCCCGCCAAGTGACGCTCCGCGACCTGTTGGTGGGCAGTACCTTCCAGCTGACCCTCGGGCGCGACCCGGCGGCCGCGCCGGGCCCGCGGGTGACGGCCTGGGGCCGGGTCGGGACCCTGCAGTTTAACGGGCACGCCGACGCCCTGGCCGTGGACGGGGACGTGCTGACGGGGACCCTGGGGGTGGATGGGGCCTGGGATCGGTGGCTGGCCGGGGTCGCGGTGTCGCACAGCCGGGGCGACGGCGCGCTGACCCAAGCCGGGGCCCAGGCCTACGACGGGGCACTTGAGCAGACCCTGACGAGTCTCCAGCCTTACCTGCGGTATGCGGTCACCGACCGGCTGATGGTGTGGGGCCTGGTCGGGTACGGCTGGGGCGAGTTGACCGTGGCGCCGGCGCCGGGGGTGCGCGCGACCACGGACACGGCGCTGCTGCTGGGGGCGGTGGGGAGCCGGGGAATCCTGCTGGCCGCCCCGGAGCACGGGGGCTTTGAACTGGCCACGCGGACGGATGTCATGCTCCTGCGGATGACGGCGGACGCCGCCGCGGCGGGGCTCCTCCCGGCCGAGGACGCGGCGGTGCATCGGCTGCGGCTGGTCCTGGAAGGCTCGCGGGCCGTGACGTGGGCCGAAGGCCGGACTCTCCGGCCGGCTGCGGAAATCGGCCTGCGGCATGACTGGGGGGATGCGGAGACGGGCCTGGGGGTGGAGGTCGGCGGCCAGGTGCAGTACGCGGACCCGGGCTACGGGCTGACGGTGGACGCGGGAGGCCGGGTGCTGCTGGCGCATGCAGCCAGTGCGTATCAAGAATGGGGCGCCTGGGGCACGGTGCGGCTGGCGCCGGGCGGCCTAGGCCAGGGCTTGGCCTTAACGCTCACTCCAGCCTGGGGGGCGACCACGAGCGGGGTGGAAGGCTTGTGGACGCGGCCGACCCCGGCGGGCCCGCGGCAGGCTCCCGGCGGGCGGCTGCACGCGGAGGTCGGCTATGCGTTCGCCCCGGGGAACCTGGGGGTGGTGACCCCCTATGCGGGCACAGTGCTGGAGGCGGGCCCGGCCCGGACGTGGCGGCTGGGGACCCGCTGGCAGGTGGGTGGACGCCGGTTTTCCGGGTTGCACATCAGCCTGGAAGGCCAGCGCCAGAAAGCCGCCGGGCCCCAGCCGGTTAACCAAGGCCTCCACTGCCAGGTTACCTGGGGCTTTTGACTCCGGCCAGCCATGGTGGTGAGCCGCTGCTGCCCACAGCGGCCGTCATCCTTGTATGTGTTCAGTCATTCGTTGACCGTTTCCACCTTGTTTCATAGCGCTGTTTTTTCTGGCCGAATAAGAGCCACGATTTCAGCTTGTTCAATCTCTTCGCCGCAAACATCATGATAATAGGTCGAATACGATCAGAATGCCTCAGGAAGCCCAGTAAAGCCCTCTCGCTAGCTCACATCATGCAGTTGTCGACCGAATGTAACAGGCTTTGTCCTGTTGCAATTCCCTGACACCACTGGATGGCTGCGGCAAGTTGCAAGGCGTCCGCTGTCCGTAAGGGATGCCCTGCGCGCAACCGTTCGGCCGTGCTGCGTAATGCCTCGCTTGGTTGTATCTCCGTCCATGGTTGCATCAGTTTCTGCAGCACGTGGCGGGCGGCGCGCTCATCGGTTGGTGTGAAACCGTTCTCTCGTACCTGTCGCATCAGTGCAGAGATACACTCGGTGGCGTACCCCACCACACGACCATGGACGGATCATTGATGAGGATCTCTTGCACTGTGCTTGAGTTAGGTTCCTCCATCCTGTACAGGCCAAACGTTCCCCCCAAAAAAAACGAAGGCCCGGGGGAAAATTCCCTCCGGGCCTTCCATGCGAAGCGGCAGTGCTTCGGGGTTCTTACATCATGCCGCCCATACCGCCCATGCCGTGGTCATGGCCGCCCATGCCGCCGACCGGTTCTTTTTTCTCTTCGGGCAGATCGGTCACGGTGACCTCGGTGGTCAGCATCAACCCGGCGACGCTCGCGGCATTCTGTAACGCGCACCGCGTCACTTTGGTCGGATCGATCACGCCGGCCTCGACCAGGTCCACGTATTCGTCCGTGGCCGCGTTGTACCCGTGCGCGGCCTTGGCGTTGCGGACTTTGTCCACCACGATCGAGCCTTCGACGCCGGCGTTCTCCGCGATCAGCCGGATCGGCTCTTCGCATGCCCGCCGCACGATGTTGACGCCGAATTGTTGATCGCCTTCCAGTTGCATTTTTTCCAGGGCGGGAACGGCCCGGAGCAGCGCCACGCCGCCGCCGGGGACGATCCCTTCTTCCACGGCCGCTTTCGTTGCGTGCAAGGCGTCTTCGACGCGGGCTTTCTTCTCTTTCATTTCGGTTTCCGTCGCGGCCCCGACGTTGATGACCGCCACACCGCCCACGATCTTCGCCAACCGCTCTTGCAGTTTCTCGCCATCGTATTCCGACGTGGTTTCCGCGATTTGCGCCTTGATCTGCTTGACCCGGGCTTCGATCTTCTTGGGGTCGCCGACGCCTTCCACGATCGTGGTGTTGTCCTTGTCGATGGTTACCCGTTTGGCGCGACCCAGGTCCGTGAGTTTCACGTTCTCCAGTTTCACGCCCACTTCCTCGGAAATCACCTGGCCGCCGGTCAGGATGGCGATGTCTTCCAACATGGCCTTCCGGCGATCCCCGAACCCGGGTGCTTTCACCGCCGCGATGTTCAAAGTGCCGCGAAGCTTGTTCACCACCAGGGTCGCCAGGGCTTCACCCTCGACGTCCTCGGCCACGATCACGAGCGGTTTGCCCATTTTGGCTACTTGCTCCAGGATGGGGAGCAGGTCTTTCATGGCGCTGATTTTCTTTTCGTGGATGAGCAGGAACGCATCTTCGAGGGCGGCTTCCATGCGTTCGGCGTTGGTGACGAAGTAGGGGGAGATGTACCCGCGGTCGAATTGCATGCCTTCGACCACGTCCAGCGAGGTGCTCATGGACTTGGCTTCCTCAACGGTAATGACACCGTCTTTTCCGACTTTGTCCATGGCTTCGGCAATCAGGTCGCCGATGGTGGAGTCGTTGTTCGCGGAAATGGAGCCGATTTGCCCGATCTCTTTCTTGTCTTGACAGGGCTTGCTGAGGGCTTTCAAGTCCTCGGTGGCCACTTCCACCGCCTTTTCGATCCCACGTTTCAATTCCATGGGGTTCGCCCCGGCGCTGAGGTGTTTCACCCCTTCGCGGAAAATGGCTTGGGCCAACACCGTGGCGGTCGTGGTGCCGTCACCGGCCACGTCGCTGGTTTTGCTGGCCACTTCCTTGACCAACTGGGCCCCCATGTTTTGATAGGGGTCTTTCAGATCGATTTCTTTTGCGACGGTCACGCCGTCTTTGGTGATCGTGGGTGCGCCGAATTTCTTATCCAAAATGGCGTTCCGGCCCTTTGGACCCAACGTGGCTTTCACGGCATTGGCCAATTGGTTCACGCCTTGGAGAATCGCGCTCCTGGCTTGGTCACTATACAATAGCTGCTTTGCCATAATCTTAATCTTCCTCCATCAAATTAAAGTAATTCTTGAATTTTTATTCTGTGGTATGGATCAAATCGTTAGGAATCGACGAAGACGCCCAGGATGTCTTCTTCTCTCAGAATCAGGCAATCATCGTTTTCAATCCTGATTTTGGTTCCGGAATACTTGTCGAACAGGACTTGATCGCCGACTTTCAGGTTCTTGACGTCTTGTCCGGCACCTTCAACCGTCCCCCGTTGGGGTTTTTCCCTGGCGGAGTCGGGCACGTAAATGCCGCCGGCCGTGCGTTCGAGTTCTTCCGTATACGTCACGAAGATGCGGTCGCCAAGGGGCAGAAAACCTTTGGCTGCCGTTCCCTTGCTTTCTTCTTTTTCCTTTGTTTGTGTGGCCATGTGACAACTTCCTCCTTTGGTTAAAATCTCGGCTCTCGATGCTTGATAACTGTACGCTATTATTTGGAAATCCCGAGGATTCGCGGATTTCATTCAATGGTCAGGTCAACAGGTAAGGCCTGTCTGACGAAAGTCAAGGTCTGAAAGTGAAAAAAAGTGGAGAACCGGCAGGGGATCCGGGTATTGGCAGGTTTAACCCCGTATGGCGTCGAAATCCTTTAATTCGGTTTTCATGAAGTCACGTAACCGCTTGATGATTCTGGCTTCCAATTGCCGAGATCGTTCCTTGGTGATCGAATACTTGCGGCCGATTTCCTCGAGCGTCAACGGTGTTTCCGACAGCAGCCGGTTCCTCAGGATATCCTCGTCGCGCTCGTCGAGGGTTTTTGAAAACTCTCCGAGCTTTTTGCGGAATAACAGCTTCAGTTCCTTGTCGGCGACAGCTTCGTCGACTGCGGGGGTGGGGGCGGGGAGCAAGTCGAGAAATGTCCCTTCCTCTTTTTCTTTGCTGATGGGTTGGTCAAGGGAGAGTTCCCAGCTTCCCAACCGCTGGTCCATTTCCAGCACATCCCGTTCCCGTACATGGAGACGGTCGGCAATGAGTTTGGCATCCGGTACGAACCCCTCCCGTTCGAGTTTGGCTTTTTCCTTTTTCAGGTTGTAGAAGAGTTTTCGCTGCTCCTGCGTCGTGCCGATCTTCACCAGGCGATGCGACTGCAACAGGTACCGCAGGATATAGGCCCTGACCCACCAGGCGGCATACGCGTAGAAGCGGACGTTGCGGGACACGTCGAATTTTTTCATGGCCTGCATCAGGCCGACGTTCCCTTCCTGGATGAGGTCCATCTGGTCGGCACCGGTATGCGCGTATTCTCTGGCGATGGCGACCGACACGCGCAGATTGGCCAGGATCAACTTGACGGCTGCCTCTCGACTGCCCGTCATCCGGTATTCGTGAAAGAGCTGAACTTCTTCTTCTTTGGAGAGGAATGGGTAGCGACGGACCTCGACGAGGTAGCGGTCCAATGCCGTGGTGGGAACAAGATCCGTTCTCTCGGATTGTTCCGACTGGGAATCATCGACGGATTCCGCCACGTCGCCGGAGTGATCTGCTTTCTCCTCGGGATCGAATAAGAGTTCAGCCTCGACCGGAGGAGAAATTTCTTCCTCTTCGAGTTGCTTTTCGTCTTCTTTACGGGAAGAAGGCATCAGGTTTTCGATTTATGCAGTTTTCTCCCTCTCCCCGCGGGAGAGGGTAGGGTGAGGGGGGAATGTCAACAAATAATAGACCACCTACACACACTTCATACAATCGTTGCAAAATTATAAACCGTGGGAACAGGAATCACAAAAGATGACTTCAATTGCGACAGTTCATCGCAGTGCTTTATAGTCGCAGTCGTTTGAAAACGTCTCGTTTCATTCGTGTACCCTTTTTGATGCACTTTTGCTCATGACTCCGCACGCGCTCAAGCATGCCCTGAAAAGCGGTCACTGGCCTTCGTTAGTGGGAGCCTGGCTCCACTTCGAAGTGAGTTTCGTCGTCTGGCTGTTGATCGGCGCCTTGGGCATCGCCATTGCCCAGGATTTCGCTTTGAGTGCCACACAAAAAGGGCTGTTGGTCGCCATCCCTTTACTCGGCGGGGCCTTGTTACGCATCGTGGTCGGGCCGTTCACCGATCAGTTCGGTGCGAAACGGGTAGGGCTCGGCATTCTCTGGATAGAAGTGGTGGCATTGGTGCTGGGCTGGCTGTTCGGTCAAACCTACGCCCAAATGATCGGGATCGGGCTTTTGCTGGGAGCGGCGGGTGCGAGTTTTGCCGTGGCGCTTCCGGTCGCAAGCCGCGCCTACTCCTCGCAACATCAGGGGCTGGCCATGGGTATCGCGGCGACCGGCAACAGCGGGGTTTTCCTGGCAACGTTCTTCGCCCCACATCTTGCGGCCCACGTCGGATGGCACGGGGTGTTCGGCCTGATGATTGTGCCGGTCCTGTTTACGGCCGTGGTGTTTTCGATCATCGTCCGTGAGTCCCCTTTGCCCAACCAATCAAGAAAAAATCTGGCAGCCTCTTTCCACATGGTGTTTCAGGAACGATTCATGCAGTGGATGTGTTTCTTCTATGGGGTGACGTTCGGCGGATTTGTCGGGTTTTCCAGTTTTCTGCCGATTTTTTTTCATGATCAATATGGCTTGGACATGGTCGCTGCCGGGACGCTGACGGCGTTATGTGGGCTTGCGGGCAGTATCGCCAGGCCGGTCGGAGGCCATTGGGCCGACCGGATCGGCGGACTCACCCTGCTCCAGATCGGATTTCCCGCTATCGGGGGGCTGTGTGTTCTCCTGGCGTGGTTGCCGCCGCCGTTCTGGGCTTTTCCCTTAACCGTCACGACCCTTCTTCTTTTGGGCTTCGGCAACGGGGTCGTGTTTCAGGTGGCGTCATTGCGCTACCGGAACATGATGGGAACGGCTTCGGGATTCATCGGCGCGGCCGGCGGCCTCGGCGGATTCTGTCTCCCGTTCTGGTTTGGTCTGTTAAAGGACGTGACCGGGACGTACGCAAGCGGGTTTCTCGTTTTCGTCGTCTTGACGGGGATCGCCACCGGCAGCGTGATCTGCATTCACCGGTCTTTGTGTCTGTCGATCGATGAGAATACCCCGTAATCACGCTCTTGCACGCCGTATGTCATAGACTATCCATTGACAAGGCGAATAGAAACCCCATATAAAACTAAGGGTTACCGCGCTTTTCTCCCTCTCCCTGTGGGAGAGGGCTGGGGTGAGGGGGATTACATCCATGACGACCGCCTTCAATACCATCGACGAGGCCCTTGAGGACATTCGTGCCGGGAAATTCGTGATCCTGGTGGACGACGAAGACCGGGAAAACGAGGGCGACTTGGTGATGGCGGCCGAATCCGTCACCCCGGAGGCCATTAACTTCATGGCCAAACACGCCCGAGGTCTCATCTGTTTGGCCCTGACGACCGATCGGGCCGATCAACTGCACCTGCATCCCCAGACTGCAGCGAATACCGCGCCGTTCGGCACCGCGTTTACCGTGTCCATCGATGCGGCACGGGACGTTACCACGGGGATTTCGGCTGCTGACCGGGCGACGACGATCCGCATGGCCGTGGATCTTTCCTGTAAACCCTCAGATTTCACGAAGCCGGGACACATTTTCCCCTTGCGGGCTCATAATGGTGGCGTGCTCAAGCGGGCCGGCCAAACCGAAGGCTCCGTCGATCTGGCGCGTCTGGCCGGCCGGTATCCGGCCGGGGTCATTTGTGAAATCATGAATGAGGATGGGACCATGGCCAGGGTTCCCGACCTTGTGGAATTTGCCAAGCGCCACGCCATTAAACTTATTACCATCAAGGATCTCATTCAATACCGGTTGTCACGCGAGACCTTCGTCAAAAAATCCGTGAGCGCGGAGCTACCGACGATTTTCGGAAATTTCGAAGCCTGGGTTTTCGAGAACGAGCTGGATAGCGGCACGCATATCGCCCTGGTCAAGGGCCATATCGACGAATCCCCCGCGCTCGTCCGCGTGCATTCCGGCTGTCTCACGTCGGACGTGTTCGGTTCCTTGCGGTGCGATTGTCGCGATCAGCTTCATCGCGCCATGGCCGTCATCGAGAAAGAAGGCAAAGGGGTGCTGTTGTATTTGAATCAGGAGGGGCGGGGCATCGGGCTGCTGAATAAAATCAAAGCCTATCAACTCCAGGATCAGGGCAGCGACACCGTCGAGGCCAATCTCAAGCTGGGCTTTAAGCCGGACTTGCGGGATTACGGCATCGGTGCGCAAATCCTGGTGAGTTTGGGACTCAGACAGATCCGTCTCATGACGAATAACCCACGAAAAATCGTCGGGATTGAAGGATATGGGTTGAAGGTTGTCGAACGTGTCCCCCTTGAAATCGACCCCCAGGAAACGAACGTTCACTACCTCCGAACGAAAAAGAGCAAGCTGGGTCATATTTTGAATAACGTGTAACGAGTCATGCCTTATAGAACCCTCTCCCCTGGCGGGAGAGGGTAGGGTGAGGGGGAACCCCGCCCGTACATTCCCATGAAACCCACTGAAGGAAATTTGAATGCCCGGGACCTGCGATTCGGCATCGTGGTGAGTAAATTCAACGAATTTGTCACGAGCCGTTTGGAAGCCGCTGCGGTCGAGACCCTGAAAAAATACGGCGCCGCGGAGGAGAATCTTCACGTCGTTCGTGTCCCCGGGGCCTTTGAAATCCCAATGGTAGCCAGACAGTTGGCCCACTCCAAACAGTTCGATGCCGTGATCTGTCTGGGAGCGGTCATCAGAGGCGAGACCCCTCATTTCGATTTTATCAGTGCGGAAATGAGCCGGGGCATTGCCCGGGCTTCGTTGGATACGGGTATTCCCGTTATCTTCGGGGTCTTGACCACCAATACCGTGGAAGAGGCCTTGGCCAGGGCGGGCACCACTGAAGTCAACCGGGGCGCGGAAGCCGCGTGTACCGCCATCGAGATGGCAACCTTGATGAAGGAACTGCACGAAATCAATCGAAAGCCGACCGGCTTCCGGCAGATGTAATGACCAATGCCTGCGAATACGACACAAGCGGAAGACTCATCGCCTGAACCTCAGCGAAGGTATACACGGCATGATGCGCGTGAATTGGCCCTGCAGATTCTGTTTCAATGCGATTTTCACGGGTCCACCGAATTTTGGCTGGAGCAATTCTGGGCGCAACGTGATGCGTCGGAATCGGTCCGAACGTTTGTGGCCCAACTGGTCACCGGGGTTCGGTCGCATCAAGTTGAACTCGATGAGCTGATTACCGCCTATGCGCGAAACTGGACCGTCGATCGCATGCCCGTGGTGGATCGGAATATATTGCGACAAGCGATCTATGAACTGCTCTGGGTCCCTGACGTACCGGCAAAAGTGACGATGGACGAAGCCCTCGAATTGGCAAAAAACTTTGCGGACGACGAAACCCGGCGATTCGTCAATGGCATACTGGATCAACTCATTAAACACGATGCGCGTCTTGAGCCCAAACGCGACGCTCTCGCTTCCTGAATAACGATTCCGGCAGACTAGTCCCGCAGTTTCTCCTCCTGTCATTCCGAGTGAAGCGCCTGTCCTGAGCCCTTCGGCAGGCTCAGGACAGGCTTGTCGAAGGGCGTAACCCGACAACCCCGGTGAAATCCGATCTGCTCCGGCCTTTCTCGTGAACCATTGCAATTCGACGTATCCGAGGATATACTTCGGCTATACAGTTCGTGACGTGGGGAGGCAGGCGATGTTGACCAAAGTTCAGAAGTGGGGAAACAGTCAGGGGCTTCGGTTCACGAAGACGCTTTTGGACGAAGCCCGAATTCACGTGGGTGACGAAGTGAATGTCTCTATCCGGAAGGGACGGATTATTGTCGAACCCGTGACCAAAGTACGGGGGAGATATGATTTGAAAACGTTGGTCGCCAAAATGCCGAAACGGTATCAGCCTGAAGAACAGGACTGGGGACCACCCGTGGGGAAAGAGGTGTGGTAGGTGCCCGTCTATGTTCCGAAAAAGGGGGATTTCGTGATTCTGACCTTTGATCCGCAGGCCGGGCACGAACAAAAAGGGCGCCGTCCTGCGCTGGTCGTTAGTAACACGTTGTTCAACCGCCACACGGGGCTTGCCATGGTGTGCCCTATCACCAAGGTGTTCAAGAAAATTCCCTTTCACGTGGCCGTCCCCGAAGGGTCGTCCCTGACAGGGTACATTATGGTTGAACAGCTCAAGTCCGTTGACAGTGCAAGGCGACGGGTGAAATTTATTGAAAAAGCCCCTGGATTTGTGCTTGATGAGGTTCTAGGCATTTTGGATGCCTGTCTCTACACCCCGCAGGAATAACATGTCAGCCCATGAATGTGCGAAACTCGATCAGGATTTTGAAAAGGCGTTGGCTGAAGAAGGCATGGCCGAGGAGCACCGATGATTGACCGCTACACCTTGCCCCGCATGGGGGCCGTTTGGACCCCGACACGGAAATACGAAACCTGGTTGCAAGTCGAACTGGCTGTCTGCGAGGCGCGTGAAGAAAGAGGAGAAGTCCCCAAGGGCGTGGCGCGACGGATCGGACGAAAGGTTGTGCTCGATCCTGAGCGCATTGAGGAAATCGAACGGATCACCAAGCATGACGTGATTGCGTTTTTGGAATCCGTGGCCGAGCAGGCCGGTCCCCAAGCCCGGCATTTGCACGTGGGACTGACGTCTTCCGACGTGCTCGATACCGGATTGGCGATTCAACTGGTCGAGGCGGTGGGCATCATCCTGGAGGACCTGGACGCCTTATTGCAGGTTCTGCGGGATCAAGCCTTCGCGCACCGGGAGACGATGATGGTGGGACGGTCGCACGGCATTCACGGTGAACCCATTTCCCTGGGCTTCAAGTTTGCCCTCTGGTACGAGGAATTCACCCGGCAACGCCGGCGCCTGATCGCTGCCGGAGAGGATATTGCCGTTGGAAAGCTGTCCGGAGCCATGGGCACGTTTGCGCACCTGCCGCCGCGGATCGAAAAAATCACCTGTGCGAAGCTGGGGTTGAAACCGGCTCCCGTGTCGAATCAGGTCGTGCAACGGGATCGGCATGCCGCGTTCGTCACCACCCTGGCCCTGATTGCCGCCAGCGTTGAAAAGGTGGCGACTGAAATCCGCCATCTCCAACGGACCGAAGTCCTGGAAGCCGAGGAATATTTCAGCGCCGGACAAAAGGGGTCATCCGCGATGCCGCATAAACGGAATCCGGTCGGATCCGAAAATCTTTGCGGCCTGGCCCGGGTCATCCGAGCCAATAGTCTTGCCGCATTGGAAAACGTCGCACTCTGGCATGAACGAGACATCAGCCACTCCTCGGTCGAGCGTATCATTATTCCGGACAGCACGATTCTGATTGATTACATGCTCGTGCGCCTGACTCAACTTCTGAAGAACCTGGTGGTCTATCCGGAACGGATGCTGAACAATTTGAACCTGACGGGTGGGTTGGTCTACTCCCAGCGCGTGTTGTTGGCGTTGGTGGATCGTGGGGTCGAGCGTAAAGCCGCATATGAAGCCGTGCAGCGGAACGCCATGGAAGCCTGGGAATGGCAGGGGGATTTTTACGATCTCGTGTCCCAGGACCCGTTCATCTCAAGAAAATTGACGCCGGCCGAAATCAAAGCCTGCTTCGAGCCGAAATGGTACGTGCGTCACCTCGACGAGGTGTACCGCCGGGTCTTCGGCTCGAAAGCCGTTCCCTCGAAAACAACGCGCGCACGGAAAAGCAGGAATCGCTCATGATCAGGGCAAGAATTCACGTTACCTTGAAATCGGGCATCTTGGATCCTCAGGGGCGCACGATCCGGCAGTCGTTGGAGACCCTGGGATTTTCCAACGTGACCGACGTTCGCGTCGGAAAGTTTTTGGAAATCGAATTGAACCAGGACGATCCCGCGCAGGCGGAAGAGCAACTCAAGGCCATGTGCGAGACCCTGCTCGCCAACACGGTCATTGAAGAATACCGCTACGAACTGGAACTCCAACCCTCACGGCCCCTCTCATGAAATGGGGCGTCATCGTCTTTCCCGGATCCAATTGCGACCGCGATTGCGCGCACGTCCTGTCGGATACGCTGGAGCAGGACGTCAGTCTCATCTGGCATGGCGACACGTCCCTGGATGGAGTGGATGCCGTCGTTCTGCCGGGAGGCTTCTCATACGGGGATTACCTGCGCACCGGGGCCATCGCGCGATTGTCGCCCATTATGCAGGCGATCAAGGAATTCGCCCGGACAGGCGGGTTGGTATTGGGCATCTGCAATGGCTTTCAGATCCTGCTCGAGGCGGGATTGTTACCCGGAGCCATGCTTCCGAACATCGGCCTTTCCTTTATTTGCGAAGACGTCTGGGTGAAAGTGGAAAATGCCGACACTCCATTTACCCGACACTATGAATCCGGGCACGTGCTGCGAATTCCCATTGCCCACGCCGAGGGCAATTACCATACCGATCCAGTGACGCTGGCCGCACTGCAAGCCAACGCCCAGATCGTGTTCCGGTACTGCCGGGCAGACGGCATCGTGACGGAACAGGCCAATCCCAACGGTTCCCTGGATAACATTGCAGGCATTCGCAACGGGGCAGGCAACGTGTTGGGTCTGATGCCACATCCTGAACGTTGCGCGGAATCCGTACTTGGCAACCAAGACGGGCAACTCCTGTTTCGCTCCATGATCGACACGGTCACGTCAGGGCAGGCCAAGAAGCAGACGATTTCTTAGCTCTCTTCTTTTTTCCTTCGGTCATCCCCGACTTGATCGGAGATCCAGTGTCTTTTCCTTCTGGTTCTTCAGTAGGCACGTGCTCGCCAGAACTCGCACCCAGTGCGTGATCAAACCCGGCCCAGTTGAATGTGCACCGCCTTTCAGTACATCGCCCAGTGACAGTAGGACTGTCCCTGCCTAAATCATCGGCCATAGAAAGTTCACGTAGATCAAACAGTATTCCCACACTTGATCTTATTTCCATCACACCGCCTGCGGTTGGTAGCGATCCACCTTGATGCGATCTTCGCTCCTGCGCGCCTGCGCCAGATTGTATGTCGTCTGACGGCGCAGCCAGAACTCGGCGTTAGACCACCCGGCTTTCTCCAGCCGAATAGCCATCTCAGGTGAAATGGCCGCGTGGCCGTTTAGCACGCGAGAAAGCGTGTGGCGGGCTATGCCCAAGACCTTTGCCGCCTCGGTGACGTTCAGACCCAGGGGATCGAGACAGTTCTTCTTGATGCTGTAGCCAGGATGCGGCGGATCTTTCATAGCCATGGAGTCTCCTTCATTTGCTAGGGCGAGTGCGATTCGCTCTGCCTGGTCAGCACGTACTTTGCTGGGATCTCCGTGCTCATACAACCGTTTGAGTCCCCGATGTCGAATCGTCCGAATCATAAGAAACCGTACTGTGTTCCGGTACGCATATCAAGTGGGATTGTCGGATTACGCTGCGCTAATCCGACCTACCAGACTGATCCACTTTATCCAACATGCCGTTCCTCGTCTTTGCATTTTCGTCTTGAAAAGAGATGCCCTGAACTCCAAAACTATCAACAAATTAAACACCTAGTTATAATAAACTAGTATATTTAGTGTATAAAATAAATGATAATCAACATAATTCACAACACCTATGAATAGATTATCAACAGAATATTAACAAGTAAATATCTATATATAGTATCTATATATTATTTTAATGATTTTACAGAATGATTATTGACAGCGGTAAGTAAAAAGGTTAAAAATGGACGAAATTTTCGGAGATCGTTGCAGCCATCCTGATGTGCGTTGCTTTTTAACCAAATAAACGAAAGGCGTAGCGCTGATGAAATGCGAATGTCCTAGCACTGAGTTTTGCGATCACAATCCTGGACTCTGTACGAGGAAAGGGCAGCCCGATTACTCCAAGCCAGAGTCTGGAAGAGGAAAGCGTCGCAAGATGTGCCTCACTTGCTTGCAAAATGAACGACTCGCTGACGTTAACGGCTACTCTTATTGATGAACGACCGGAGCGTAACTGACAAACGCTCCAGCCATCTCCCTACTAGGATTCATCCTCAGCTGAGAGAAGCAGGAAGAAAGAAATCATCAATGAGTCACCATTTAACGTGAGGAAGCACGCCATGCCCATTCCCAAACATGAAATTGTGGATGATAATAGTAGCCTGGGCCCGGCTATGTACCTCGTCGTGAGTGATATGTCGGACGAAGTGAATTTTTTTGCTCTGAAGGATCAAGTCGAGGAACTTGCATTGAAATTTGTGTCGGGAAACGGAAAAGTGTCAGCGGGACTGACGGATAGAGGCACAGTGAAGCATTTGATACGTAATGGAGAAATTCCTGAACGCCCCACAACTTGACCATCCACAAAAAAGGGTCCGATCCACCGGACCAGGGCCTTTCAGACTGAGACTCTGCGAATTTTCCTTGGATGTGATGTATAATCCGAACCAACCTAGGCACCCCAGGGAATAACGCCGCCGCATCCGCCACTCCTTACCTCTGGCCGGTATTTCATCAATCTGCCGGGAGCCGTGCCAAGGCTTGCAACTTCTTGCAGAAACAGAATTGCCGTATTTGTCAGGATATTGGTGCCGAGGGGCAGAATCGAACTGCCGACACCAGCCTTTTCAGGGCTGTGCTCTGCCAACTGAGCTACCTCGGCACAAAGTCGGATCGCGATGGGAAGGCAGGAATTTATGTTTGCTGAAGTAACAGCGCCGACATGTGTAACAGGATTGCATGCGGAAAATCAAGGAAATGGTTTCGCCTGTCTTGACCCGGTTCATGACGCATGGGTATTCTCGAATCCAGGATAAACTCGTCATATTGTAAAGGCTGGAGAACATGAGCACGGAAGAAACCCAAGAAGAACTGAACGAAGAAGAGATAGAAGAATCGACGGAAGCCGTCGATAGTCCCAAGGAAGAGATCGTCGAAGAAGAGATTGTTGATACCCCGACGTATCTTCGCGCGCTCTTGGAACGGGCGCGAGCGGCCGCTCCCCAGTTGGGCCGCCTGCAGGCATCGGCCAAAAATGAAGCTCTGGTAGCCATGGCCGAAGGGTTGGAAGAAGCCACGGACACGCTCCTGGAAGAAAATGAAAAAGACCTTGAGGCCTTTGACACGAGTAATGGTCGAGAGGCCATGGCTGACCGGCTTCGACTGACTCCCGAGCGCGTTCGGGAAATGGCGGACGGGCTGCGGCAAATTGCCAAATTGCGCGATCCCGTTGGGCAATCATCCGGTATGCAGGAACGGCCCAACGGCATGAAGGTCGGACGGGTCCGTGTGCCCATCGGGGTCATCGGGATCATTTACGAGTCCCGCCCGAACGTCACGGCCGATGCCGTGGCGTTGTGTCTCAAATCCGGGAACGTCTGCGTGCTACGAGGCGGTTCGGAAGCCATTCATTCCAATATGGCGATCGCCCGCGTGTTATCCGAAGCCGCACAAAAAGCCGGTATTCCCGAAGGAGCCATCTCCCTGGTCGAACGAACGGAACGCGAGGCGGTTTTGGAGTTGCTGAATCAGGACCGGTTCGTCGATCTGATTATTCCACGGGGCGGGGAGTCCCTGATGAAACTCGTTACCGAAAACTCGACCATCCCGGTGATCAAGCATGATAAAGGAGTCTGCCACACCTATATCGATGCCGATGCCGACCTCACGATGGCTGAAACCATTAGTGTCAACGCCAAAGTTCAACGGCCCTCCACGTGTAATGCCATGGAGACGTTATTGGTTCATAACAACATTGCCAGAACTTTTTTGCCGAAGGCGGGTAAGGCCCTGACCGAGGCCAACGTGGAAATACGTGGCTGTGAAAAAACCCGTCAATATATTCCCGAGGCCCAAATCGCGAGCGAGGACGATTATGGTCAGGAGTTTCTCGCGCTGACGTTGGCCGTCAAGGTCGTCAAGGACATGGATGAGGCCATGACTCATATCCGGACGTATGGGTCCCGGCATACCGAAGTCATTGTGACCAAGGACTACGGTCGCGCCATGAGGTTCTTACAGGAGGTCGATGCCGGGGCAGTGATGGTCAATGCCTCTTCACGACTCAACGACGGCTACCAATTCGGCTTGGGCGCGGAAATCGGTATCAGCACGACGCGGATTCACGCTCGAGGTCCCATGGGACTCGAGGATCTGACCTGCTCCAAATATGTCGTGTACGGTTCAGGGCAGCTTCGCGAGTGACAAGAAGGGAGTTATCGGGGATCCAGGTCTTCTGCCCCCTCACCCCAACCCTCTCCCGCGGTGGGGAGAGGGTGCTATAGGGTCTAAAACTCGAATTGCCAGCCCGCCAGCAAGTGCACTGCCTGGTCCGCGTTCGCATTATGGCCCGGGTTGTGCATCCAGACTGCATCGAAGCGCAATTCGCCATTGACTAGCGGGTAATACCATTGCGCCGAAACATCGATCTGTCGGCCGGACGGCGCAACATCGGCTGACACCGCTTGTCGCAGCACGGCCCCGTCCTTGGTACGGCCGATGGGAACGGAGAGCGTCGCCCGGCCTCCCTCCACGCGCAGAGGCTGTGAGAGCGTAATCCGTATCAGGCCACCATTTGCCAATCGACGCGTGGCGTTGAAGGCAAACGCGCTGGTGGTCAAGGAGGACATACGGGTTATGATGCCACCGCGAACCTGCGGGTGTGCCTTGCCGATCTCGGCATCAGCGGCAAGGCGCCAGCGGCCGATCTCGAAACTTGTCTCAAGACCCGTCACCGCGGCATCTGCCGAGAGTTGCCCAAAAGCACCGGTTGCCATAGTGCCCAACAAGGTTGCCTGCTCGGCCAGCCAGCCGGCCCGGAAGCCGACCGGCACGTCAAACGGCCGCCATGCAAGCGCAACTCCCGAGGTCGGTGTTCTCCCCGCAAACCCGGATGCGGTAAATGTCGAGAACGACATGCCGTTGGACCCGGTGAAGGTCAACGTCGTGGCGTTGTCCGCCAATGTAAAATGCCCGCCGTTGGCACCGGCCGGTCTCTCCCTGTAGCCGAACCGCAGCATCCCATACCCCAGATCCTGTTCGATCGAACCGCCGGCTCGGGCCGGCGTGAACGTCGTCAGTCGCCCGGCGGTGCGTCGCGTGATGGGGGACTGCGCCGTCAACTCACTAAGCCGTACCAGTGAAGACGGACCGCGGGTCGCACCGGTGAAATTAGAAAGTTTGAACCAGAACGGGGCCCCCAGACTGTCGAAGGCGACTATTTCCTGACTTGCCAGCGAACGTCCCAGGCCATCGCCCAGTGCTCCTCCGAGTCTGAGACTGGTCGTTTGGATATTGATGCCTGGACTGCCGACCGTGTTCCCGAGGGCGATACTGGTCTCGTCCTCGGGCGACGTCGCCGCACCGAGATCAAGCATGCCCTGTCCGTAGATTGCTCTATTCGCGTACCTGCCGCTCTTATCGGCCGTGGCGAAAAGCCGGGTCACCAGCGCCGTGCTCGAAAGCTGATCGCGAAAGAGTTGCTTCATCACCGCCAGCGAGCCGGAGACCATCGGTGCGGCAAAAGACGTACCGGAAGGGAATCTGACTCCCCTTTCTCCAGGGCGACCGTCTCGGTCGGGGCCAAAGTAGGCTACGGCAACGCCAACACCGGGTGCGGCGATGCACCACTCGTCCGCGATGCCACAGCGGTTGGAAAAATCGGCGATATCCCCATTCCGATCCACCGCGACCACGGCAACGGAGTGCCCTCGCAGTTCTTCGATTCGTGCGGCCAAACCGGCGAATAATTCCACTGAACTTGCATCGAGAGATCCCCCGACGCAATTATCAGACCCGGATGCACAGGGACGACCATTTACATTGCCTGCGCCCCAGACGAGGATCGTTTTGTCTTGAGCGCCCGTTTGCGCAAACGTGGCGATGGTCCTACTCAAATGGTTGCGGATATCTTGTTCGGGGTAGTTTTCGATGACTCCCTGATAGCTAATGCTCAAATTCAGAATATCAACGTTTTGCATCAGGGCAGCCTCAAGAGCAGCGAAAAACGGAGTCGCCTGGAATGAACCAGGCCTCAAGTTGGTCAGGGGGATAGGGTCATAGACTGGTGGCGGTTCTTCCCTGAGCGGTATGGCAAACATCTTCAGGTCGGCACCCCAGGCGACGCCTTGATACTCCCCAGAAAAAGCAAGGCCTCCACTATATATGGTATATCTGGTTGGTTGGGCCACAATCACACTGGCAACCGCGGTTCCGTGTGAAAACTTCTCACCCAGTTCATTGACCGCGGGAGGAATGATCGTTTCCTCTATCCTTGTGCCTGAGAAATGGGGATGCTCCGTATCAATCCCGCTATCGATCAGGCCGACGGTGACTCCCTCGCCCGGCGCCGCGTCTTGTCCTTTCGTCAGTTCGAGATGCGCATAGGCTTGATCCGCGTTGATTGCAGCCAGCCCCCATTGAGAGGATGATTCCAGCCGTTCTCTGTGAGTCTCCACGATCTCGTTCCACTTCTCCTCGTATTCTTCTTCCGAAATACACTCAGTCGCAGTTTCGATACATGCTGGCGTCATTGGACTGGGGCCGGCACCGGTGCCACCTCCACCTCCGCCACATGCCGAGACCAGCAGGGCAAGAACCGACAATGAGACTGTTATTCGTCGCAGGTGTCTAACTTGACGATCCTCGTCCGTGGGCGTGCCGAGGCGTGGCTTTTGACGAAACAAATCGTGCTTGTTACTCTTCCTCATCGCTTTTAGTCCCTGGGGCGTTTTCCAGCAAACCTCTATTGTTATATGAAACCTGCCGATCCATCAATTATAAATAAACATCCTCAAAAACGAAACTGAGAACGTCGCTTCCTTTACTCGTGTTCGCTATGATTTAGCTTTCCCTCTCCTGACGTACGCGCAACGTTTATGAGTGTTAGTGTGAAGAACCATTCCACGATTTTTTCCTCCATTCTTCAGAATCCGGCGAGCTTCAGACTGAAAGGCAACCAGGCTTTTGGTACGAACGCATCCTTGGGCCGCCTGACGTGTAAAGAACGTGCTACCGGCCACGTGGTGTTGTATGGCCCGCTGGGACGGCGAATCCTGATGACCGACCCCGACGGTCACCCGCTGCACGAATGTGAGTGGGACGAACGGGTCGACGGCACGGTCCACCTGGTCTCGGCCCGGTTCTATTTGGACTGGGGGCAATGGGTGGGCCTGAAACCCGGCGGGTTGGTGAATGCCATGACGCTGGATCTGACGACCCGACCCGAGTGGCAAAAGCTAACTCGGCAGGACCTCCGCATGATGGCTTCCCGGGCCATGGGCGTGGCCGTCGAAGAAGTGGAGTTTTTTTATGCCGATGATGATCTCCTGCTCGATCGGAACGGGCAGGCCACGATTCGTCAACGGAAGGATGCATTCTACGTGTTGGAGGGTGGCACCTGGGACCGGGCGCAGTTCATGTCCTGCATGAGTGCGATGCATTGGGCAACCATCGACTACTTGCCGGTGGTGGAATTGTTCAAGTCATTGTTGCCGGGAACGGGCAGTGCTGCGTTTGAATTGATCCGCGGGTTGTATGACGATCAGAACCCCCATGGCCCGCGATCCTTGCAATATCGGGGCATTCCAACGTACCCGTCGGCGGCGGCCTTCGGACTGTTCAGCAATTTTTTTACGGCCACGCACCGGGGCGGGGAAAATCCTTTCACCGTCTTTATGGATCCACCCCGGTCTCACGAGGTCGCTTGGGTGCCGAATCCGCATCCGCCCGTGCGTTACGTGGACCCGCTTCATCAGGTTTGCCTCACGGTCAAACAGGGAAATGTGCTCAAAGTGACGAAACCGGATGACGCCAGCGGTCTCCCGTTTGTGCCTTCGAATCAACAGAGGTTCGCTCCCTGTGGGAAACGGATTGCCGTGGACTCTGGTCGCCTGTTGTTGTATGACCACAAGGCCTCACACGAAATTGCTCTGAGACCGGGCTGGGGAATCACGCACCGGGTGGAGCATCAGGCCGGCGATCAGACTGCCGTGAACAAGGAACCTTCCTGGGAAGAGTTTTTCCCCGACGGCGTTCCCGCGGTATCTCCACGGGAAGCGTATTCGGCCGTGCTGCTCTATCCGGAAGATGACGCGCCGATCAGTGACCTCGCGAGCCAACCGTTTGTGGCGGATTTTTTGAACGATTTCATTGAACAGGATCAACGCCTGGCCAGCCAAGTCCGGCAATCCGGCGAAATTCTCATTCATGGGTTTGACGGCGTCATCGGCTCCTTGCTGGCTTTTGACCGGCCCCGGTCCACGACAGTCGTCTATTCACGTGGGGCCTATGCCCAAAAACATGCGCAGGCGGCATGGAACCAATTGGCCAAGGGCAACCGGTTGGACTGGCAAGAATCCTATCGGTTCCTGAGCGAAGAGGCTTTCCGTTATGGCGCGTCCATGTACGACCTCATGTACGTCTGGCTGCCGTTTTCTTCGTATGACGAGGCGGCAATGTTACAAGACCGTCTGCGTCGGATCAGTGAGGCACTCCGACCCAACGCCTTGGCGTTGCTTGCCGGGCCGGATTCGCTGTCTTCCATTGTGTCCGGGTTTCCGTTGGAAATCGTGTTTGGCGACCTCGTTGCAAATTCTCAGCCTTTCCGTATGCACAAGTCGATTCTGCCCAGGGCGACGCTCAATTCCCGCCTGTCCGTTTGGATCCTCAAAAAATCGTAATGCCTTTCCTGACAAGAAGTCCTTGACTAAACCCTCCGGACCTTTTAGGATATTTTCACCTTTAATGCTCATCCCGTGAGGTGAGGAAGGAGTTCATTCATGATCATGTGCCCGGGCAAGGGTTGCCCTTCATTCGTTTAACCTTCTTCTCGTTTCGAGGGGAAGGTTTTTTTTTGCGCTCGTGAACGTCATGACACCGGAGCATCAGACACACCACCAGGAATCCGTCATCATGGACAGCCATGAAATGACGCGCGCTTTGACCAGGATTGCCCATGAAATTTTAGAACGGAACAAGGGTTGCCACGACGTCGGTCTGGTCGGCATCCGGACGGGCGGGGTCTATCTGGCCCAACGGCTCAAACACCTGATTGCGCAAATCGAGCACACGGAGGTTGTGTTGGGGGAATTGGACATTACGCTCTATCGGGATGATTTGTCCATTCGCAAGGGTCAACCCGTTCTCAAGAAAACGGACATCCCTTTTCATCTTTCGGATCTCAAGATCATCCTGGTCGACGACGTGTTGTTCACCGGAAGAACCATTCGCGCGGCCATGGATGGACTCATGGACTTGGGCCGGCCGGCCGAGATTCAATTGGCGGTATTGATTGACCGGGGACACCGGCAGCTTCCCATTCGAGCCAATTACGTGGGAAAAAATATTCCCACAGCGAAAGAAGAAAATATTCGAGTGTTCCTTGAGGAATTGGGCGAGGAGGATCGTGTGGCCAAGCTCATCAACGCGGGGAGTCCGGCATGAGCTTCAAACGGAAAGATCTCCTCGGTGTTGCCGTCTTGTCTCCCGAGGAAATGGCCTTGATCCTGGAGGCGGCGGAACCCTTTAAGGAAGTGAGTGGCCGAGAGATCAAAAAAGTTCCGGCCCTTCGAGGAAAAACCGTGGTGAATTTGTTTTTCGAACCCAGTACACGGACCCGAACGTCATTCGAGTTGGCCGCCAAACGCTTGAGCGCCGACGTGGTGAATTTTTCGCCGTCCTCAAGTAGCGTGGTGAAAGGGGAAACATTACTCGATACCGCGAGAAATATCGAGTTCATGCAGGCCGACATTCTCGTGCTCCGTCACTCGTCCGCGGGAGCCGCGGAGATCTTGGCCAAGAATAGCCGATTGTCCGTCATCAATGCCGGTGATGGATGGCACGAGCATCCCACGCAAGCCCTTTCCGACCTGCTCACGATTAAAGAGAAGAAAGGGCAGGTTCGCGGTTTGCGCGTGGCGATCGTCGGAGACTTGGCTCACAGCCGGGTGGCACGATCCAATATTCACGCGTTGACGAAAATGGGAGCGAGCGTGCGCGCCGTCGGGCCTCCGACCATGATCCCTTTGTTTCTCCAGCGGCTTGGGGTCGAGGTCTTTCACGATTTTGACAAAGCGATTGCCGGGGTTGACGTCGTGATCATGTTGCGACTCCAACTCGAACGGCAAGGCCGCTCACTGTTTCCTTCCATCAGGGAATACGCCAGGTTGTACGGCCTGACCGCGGAACGTGTGCAACGGGCAGACAAAGACGTGCTCGTCATGCATCCCGGCCCGGTGAATCGAGGCGTTGAAATCGCGCATGACGTGGTTGACAGCGGCTCTGCCGTGATTCTGGATCAGGTGTCGAATGGGGTGGCCGTGCGAATGGGGCTCATGTATCTGCTGTCGCAACGCAATTAACCGCGGTTCCTGTCGAGAGACGTTTTATGGCGAATGACATGAAGATCCTGATTGCCGGAGGCCATGTTGTCGATCCCGGTCAATGGAACGGCATAGCTGACGTGCTGATCGAAGAGGGAAAAGTCAGTGCGGTGGAGCCGAACCTGCAACAAAAATTTCAGGGGTCAATGGCGTTGACGACGATTGATGCAAAAGGGTTGATCGTTTGCCCCGGGTTCGTGGATTTGCACGTTCACTTTCGAGAACCGGGCTTTGAACATAAGGAAACGATTGCCACGGGAAGCGCGGCGGCCGTGGCCGGTGGCTTTACCTCGGTGTGTTGTATGCCCAATACCCAACCCGTCAACGATTCCCGGTCGGTCACGGAATTTATTCTGGCCCAAGCCGCGGCTGCCCGAAAAGCCAGGGTCTTCCCCATCGGGGCCATTACCAAAGGATCGAAAGGGGAGGAGCTTGCGGAAATAGGGGAACTCTTCGATGCCGGATGCGTGGCCATTTCCGATGACGGCTTTCCGGTCATGAATAGCCGGGTCATGCGTCGAGCCATGGAATATGCCTCGGCCTTTCGTCTTCCGGTTATCGATCACTGCGAAGATGCGCAACTTTCACGAGGCGGCAGTATGCATGAAGGCGCGGTGTCCACCGAACTGGGCATTCCCGGGATTCCGAAAGCCGCGGAAGAAGTCATGGTAGCCCGGAATATTTCCCTGGCCGAGTTGACCGGTTCCCGGTTGCATTTGCCTCACGTCAGTACGTTGAGGTCGGTTCAAATGGTACGAGAAGCCAAGGCGCAGGGGCTTCCCGTCACCGCCGAGGCCTGCCCACACCACTTTTCGTTGACAGATGAGGCCGTTCGATCCTTTGACGCCAATGCCAAAATGAATCCCCCGTTACGGACCGATGAGGACGTGCAGGCCATCAAGGAAGGGTTGCGCGATAACACCATCGATCTCGTGGCCACTGATCATGCGCCCCATGCCGTTCAGGAGAAACAATTGGAATTCGACGCTGCTCCGTTCGGCATCATCGGTTTGGAAACGGCATTTCCGCTTACCCTGAATCTTGTCGAGGAAGGGATACTGACGCTGGAGCAAGCGATTGCCAAGCTGACGCGGGAACCGGCTCGTGTCTTTGGCCTGTCGCATGGCACTCTTGCACCGGGAGTCGAGGCCGACGTCACGTTGATCGACGCGAATGCCGCGTGGGTTGTGGATCCCGCCCGGCTTCATTCCCTCAGCCGCAATACGCCGTTTGCAGGTTGGACTCTGAAGGGGAGGGTGGTCAAAACGTTGGTGGGTGGGAAGGTGGTGTATGACTGTGAACCGGTCATCCGGGAAAAGCGATGAGTAAAATAATACAAGCTCTACCTCCCGACTTTTCCCTCTTCGGAAAAAGTCCCCGTCTTTACAAAAGAGGGGGATCAAGAATGACAGGCCGGCCGTATCCGGGGCGCGTTGCGCGCCGGGAGAGATGAATGGCTCGACGCACGTCAGGATGGCTACTCTCCTGTTCTTTGCTGGAATTGCTCGGCCTCATGATGTGGATTGGGGGCTTGGCTGTACTTCTTGTGGCCGTCATCCCCGCGGTGTTCAATACCCTGGACATGGAAACGGGCGGCCGGTTTTTACGTCGTGTCTTTGACGGGTATAATGCCCTGACGAGTGGCGTCGTCGTCGTGCTGATCGGAACGGCTCTTTTTCGATATTGGAAACACCGGCAGGAGCCGGATGAGAGTCTTCCGTTGAGACGATCCGAGGCCGGCCTGTTGGTGGTCCTGACGTTTGTCACGTGTTTGGTTGTCGTGGTATTGGGACCAAAGGCCGTCGCCTTACAGGAGGCGGCATTTGCCGCGGACTCGCAGGAGGCCAAGAAAACGGCCCTTGAGGCTTTTTTTCGAATGCACATGGTCGTGCGGGCCCTCCATCTGATCAATGCCGGGCTTGCCGTCAGTTTGCTCGTGGTCAAGTTCCGTCATTGGGTTCGGAACAGAGGCGCATTCGGTTTTGAATGAGGGTCATTGATATGCAAATAGCCGGCAACATGCCGAATTTGTCATTCCCGCGAACGCAGGAATCCAGAGTTGTTTTTTTCTTGCGGAGTTTCGCTCCGGGGCCGAGGATGACAGGAGGGTGGGTGCGGAGGCAGCCGGAAAGATATCTATAGGATGATGAAAAAAGCGATACTTGCATTAGCCGACGGGACCGTCCTTGAAGGACGGGCTTTGGGATTTGAGGGCGAAGCGTCCGGTGAGGTGGTGTTCAATACCGCGATGACGGGATATCAGGAAATCCTCACGGATCCATCCTACAAGGGCCAGATGGTCCTGATGACCTGTCCCCATATCGGCAATTATGGAATTTCGCCGGAGGATAACGAATCACGGCGCACGTGGGCCGAGGGATTCATCGTGACTGAGGCTGCTCGTCGTCCCAGCAATTGGCGCTCGGAGCTTTCGTTGCACGAGTATCTGGTGCATCATCGAATCGTGGGCATTGAAGGCATCGACACCCGGTATCTCACGCGTCACCTGCGCACGCATGGTTCGCAGGCAGGGGTCATCTCCCACGTTGACGGAGATCAGGACAGTCTCGTTGCGAAAGCCCATGCATTGCCTTCCATTTCCGGACGGGATTTAGTTGGAACCGTGACCTGCGATTCTACCTATCAATGGAAAGAAGGCACAGGGACCTGGCCGCAGCATTTGAATGCAAGCGGGAAAATCAATCCGACTCCGACCAGACAATTCCTGGTGGTGGTCTATGATTTCGGGGTGAAACAGAACATTTTGCGGCGGCTGGTGGATGAAGGGTGTGCCGTCACCGTGGTCCCCGCTTCCACCACCGCCGAGACGGTTCGAGCGATGAATCCGGACGGCGTTCTTTTGTCCAATGGACCCGGGGACCCTGAGGGCGCGTCGTACGCGGTTCCTCATATTCAGGATCTGATCGGGTGGCGGCCGGTCATGGGAATCTGTCTGGGTCACCAGATATTGGGACTGGCACTAGGACTCTCCTCGTATAAATTAAAGTTCGGACACCATGGCGCCAACCATCCCGTGCTGGATCTACGATCCCGAAAAGTGGAGATTACCTCACAAAACCATAACTTCGCGGTTCGTCTGTCTTCAGCGGAACACGCCAATGGGCTGTTGGAGACACCCTGGGGGTTATTCGAACCGACGCACGTGAGTCTCAATGATGAATGTTTGGAGGGGCTTGTCGGAAGAACGGCGCCGGTTCTTTCGGTCCAATATCATCCCGAGGCCGCTCCCGGCCCGCATGATTCGTCTTACCTGTTCGGTCAATTCCGAGCCATGATGGAACAAGCCCATGCCTAAATTCCTTCTGCTCAGTCTCATGTTGTTGACGATGATGGGCTGTGTGACCGTGTCCGTCATCCCCAAAACGAGCCCCTTGCAGGAAGTCGTGCTGTCGGGCGAGGGCCGGGATAAAGTCCTGCTGGTCGAGATTTCCGGGGTTTTGACCTCGGCCAAACCCAGTGGCGTTCTCGACCGGTTCGTTGACCGGCTCAGCCTGCCCGCGCGATTCAAGGAGGAACTCACCAGGGCCGCCGCCGACGAGGACGTCAAGGCGATCGTGTTGCGGATCAATACGCCGGGAGGGACGGTCACGGCTTCGGATATCTTGTATCATGAAATTCAGGAACTGAAAAAAACCCGGGACGTTCCAATCATCGCCTCCATCATGGCCCTGGGCACTTCGGGTGGTTATTACGTGGCGATGGCCGCCGATCGAGTCGTGGCGCATCCATCATCGGTAACCGGCAGTCTTGGGGTCATTATGCTGACGCTCAATGCGTCGGGGCTGATGGAAAAAATAGGTGTCCGGGCCGACGCGGTCACGTCAGGACCTCATAAAGACATGGGGTCACCGTTCCGCACCATGACCGATCAGGATCGCGCCATTTTTCAAGGCGTGATCGATTCCTTTTACGCCCGATTCCTTGAGGTCATTGAACAGGGGAGACCGGATCTGAAACCCGAAACCATTCGTCAGTTGGCCGATGGTCGAATTTATTCGGCGACGCAGGCCAAGGATCATGGCTTGATTGATACGATAGGCTATCTGGATGATGCTCTTGAGCTTGCCAAAAAAGAGGCAGGAATCGAAGATGCTCGGGTGGTCATGTACCGGCGTTCAGGTGGAAATCATCCGAATATTTATGCCCAAGGAACCGGAGGACCGGGTCGGACCGATTGGGCGTTTCCCAAACTCGATCCGGTTTCGCTGCTGTTGGCGGGAAGCACTCCGGCATTCATGTATCTCTGGTTGCCGTAGGAACGACGGCTATGCGTGGAACTAATCGCGATGACATGAATTTCTTGATGCCCCTGTCCACGCTCCGGACCATGGCAATCCTCTGTGGGCTTCTGCTTGTGGCCGGCTGCGTCAAAGCCCCGGGGACCGCGCGGGATCAAGTCATCTTTCTCTCGGAGGAAAAGGAAATCGCCTTGGGGATCAGTGCCTTTCGAGACGTGCTGCGACAGGCTCAGCTCAGCGTCAATCCCGAAATCAATGAAATGGTCAATCGCGTCGGCCGGCGCATCGCAGCGGCAGCCGACAAACCCGAATATCATTGGGAATTTGCGGTGATTCAAGACGACCGAATGGTGAATGCCTTTGCCCTTCCCGGAGGAAAGGTCGCGATTTTTACGGGCATCCTGAAACACGCGAAGAACGAAGACGGGCTGGCCACGGTCATGGCCCATGAGGTCGCGCATGCTCTTCAGCGGCATGGCGCCGAACGCATGAGCCGCGGGATTCTCGATCAGATTGCCCAGATAGGCATCCTCGCCGGCGCGGCCAGCGGCGCCGTCAACCCGCAGCTGGCCATGGGGGCCATGAGCGCGTACGGCGTGGGTGTCACGCTTCCGCATAACCGGAGGCAGGAATCGGAAGCGGACTATGTCGGCCTGCAACTGATGGCGAAGGCCGGGTATGATCCGCGTGAGGCTGTCGGTTTTTGGGAGCGAATGAGTGGATGCCCACGGCAAATGATCGGGAAGTTCTGTTTCCGATCAAATGCGGCCGTTCCTGAATTTCTTTCGACTCACCCTTCGGACGTCACACGGATTCGACAGATTCAGGCCTGGATTCCCGATGCCATGAAGCATTATCGACCTCACGACGTCGCCCCCGACCCTGACGCCGGCATCCCTGAATCCTCGGCAACGGCTCCGGCTTCAACGTCGGTGAACTGATCGTCCATGCCGAAACGGAACGACTTACGGCGCATCCTGCTCATCGGCTCGGGGCCCATTGTGATCGGCCAAGCCTGTGAATTCGACTATTCCGGTACCCAAGCCTGTAAGACCCTGAAACAGGAAGGGTATGAAGTCGTGCTTATCAACAGTAATCCCGCCACCATCATGACCGATCCCGAACTGGCGGACCGCACGTACATCGAACCCATCACGGTCGAGGTGGTGGAACGCATTCTTGAAGAGGAACGTCCCGATGCCCTGCTCCCCACGATGGGCGGCCAAACGGCGCTGAACGTGACCATGAGCCTGCAGGAACGGGGCGCTCTGGAAAAATACAACGTGCAGCTCATCGGGGCCAATTACGAAGCCATTAACAAGGCTGAAGATCGTGAGGCTTTTAAACGGGCCATGGAACACATCGGCCTCGCCACGCCCTTGAGCCGCTTGATTCGAAACCGGGAAGACGCCATGAGTTTTTTGGAAATCGTCGGATTTCCGGCCATTGTCCGCCCATCCTTCACGTTAGGGGGAACCGGGGGAAATATCGCCTACAATCGTGAAGAATTCGAGCGGTACGTCGATTGGGCGCTCCTCACGAGTCCGGTCGGGGAGGCGTTGATCGAACGGTCGTTGATCGGATGGAAGGAATATGAACTCGAGGTCATGCGAGACCTGAACGATAACGTCGTGATTGTCTGCCCTATAGAAAACTTTGACGCCATGGGCATTCATACCGGTGACAGTATCACGGTGGCTCCGGCCATGACCCTGACGGATAAAGAGTATCAACGCATGCGGGATGCGGCGATTCGCATTATCCAGGAAATCGGCGTTGATACCGGCGGCTCAAATATTCAATTTGCCCTCAACCCCGAAAACGGGGAGATGATCGTGATTGAGATGAATCCGCGTGTATCACGGAGTTCGGCCTTGGCCTCCAAGGCTACCGGCTTTCCGATTGCGAAGATCGCAGCGAAATTGGCCGTCGGGTATACCCTGGATGAGATTGCCAATGACATTACCCAGGTGACCCAAGCCTCCTTTGAACCCACGATCGACTACGTCGTCGTCAAAATTCCGCGCTTTGCTTTTGAAAAATTCCTTGGCTCCAATCCCACGCTCACGACCCAAATGAAATCCGTCGGCGAGGCGATGGCGTTGGGACGAACGTTCAAGGAAGCCTTTCAGAAAGCCTTACGGTCTCTGGAAACGGACCGGTGCGGCTTGATCTCCCTCAGTGCCTTGGATCATTTCCTTCCCGGAGACGATCTCAGCCCGTCCGTTCCGGAGCACATTCGTACGGCCATCCGAACGGCTCATCCGGATCGTCCCTGGCATATCGCGGACGGCCTGCGAACCGGCATTTCCAAAACCGAAATCTTTGCGGCCACGCACGTTGATCCCTGGTTTTTGGATCAAATCGAGGAACTCGTGCTATTTGAACAACGACTGTTGGGTCAAGCCCGTGCCTGCGCTCGGGAAACAACGACTGAAACCGTGACGATACCGGACGCGGTGTTCGACGGCCCGGATGGGCTCGAGCTGCTCAAGGAGGCAAAGCGTTTAGGGTTTTCGGATCAACGTTTGGCTCAATTACTCGACACCACGGCCGCGGCCGTGCGGACCTTTCGGAACGACCGTTTGCCTCACGTCACGTATTCGCGGGTCGATACCTGCGCCGCCGAATTTGAAGCCTTCACCCCCTATTTGTATTCCACGTACGGCCGTGAGTGCGAAGCGCGCCCGACCAACCGGGAAAAGGTCGTTATCCTGGGTGGCGGACCGAACCGGATCGGGCAGGGGATCGAATTCGACTATTGCTGTGTCCATGCCACCATGGCCTTACGGGAATTGGGCATTGAAACCATCATGGTCAATTGCAATCCAGAAACGGTGAGCACGGATTATGACACGTCCGATCGACTCTATTTCGAACCGCTTGTCGAAGAAGACGTCTTGAACATCATGGAAGTGGAACGGCCCATGGGCGTCGTCGTGCAATTCGGCGGGCAAACGCCGCTCAAGTTGGCACTTCCACTGGCCCGGGCGGGGATTCCGATTTTAGGCACAAGTCCTGACGCGATCGACCGGGCCGAAGATCGTGAACGGTTCAGTGTATTGCTCACCGCGTTGGGTCTCCGGCAACCACGAAACGGCCTTGCACGCTCCGGCGAGGAAGCTTTTGCCGTTGCCTCGCACATCGGGTATCCGGTCATCGTCCGTCCATCGTACGTCCTGGGCGGGCGGGCGATGCAGATCGTCTACGATGAACCCTCGCTTCGGTCGTACGTCAAAAACACGGTCATCACCACCGACCAATACCCACTCTTGATCGACCAGTATTTGACCGATGCCATCGAGGTTGACGTGGATGCGGTTTCCGACGGGGTCGAAGTTGTCGTGGCCGGCATCATGGAGCACGTGGAAGAAGCCGGCATTCATTCGGGGGATTCCGCCTGCTCCCTCCCTCCGCACTCGTTGACAACCGCATTGATCGATCGGATTCGCACCCAGACGGTGGCTCTGGCGCGTGAACTGCACGTGGTCGGTCTCATGAACGTGCAATTTGCCGTTCAGGGGGATGACGTGTTTGTCTTGGAAGTGAACCCCCGGGCTTCCCGTACGGTCCCATTCGTGAGCAAAACCATTGGAATCCCATTGGCGAAACTTGCTATGAAAACCATGGTTGGGCATTCACTCCGGGACCTGAATTTCACCAGGGCTCCGGTGGCGCGGCATATCGCGGTCAAGGAATCGGTGTTCCCCTTTACGAAGCTGGGAAACGTTGACGTACTCCTGGGTCCTGAAATGCGTTCGACAGGAGAAGTGATGGGGATCGATCAGGATTTCGGATGGGCGTTTGCGAAATCCCAGGCGGCCGCGGGTTTGAGCCTGCCTCATGCCGGCACGATTATCATGAGCGTGAAAGATGGAGACAAGCCTGGCACGGTCAACGTCGCCGAACGATTGCAGGCGCTGGGGTTCACGCTCCAGGCCACACGGGGAACCGCCGCGTATTTACTCGAACGCGGCCTCGACGTGGAGCCCGTCAATAAAGTGAAAGAGGGACGCCCTCATCTCGTGGATCACATCAAGAACCGCCAAGCCCAGTTGGTCGTCAATACTGTGGGCACCGCCTCCTCACATAATGATTCGCTGCCGATTCGACGGGAAGCTCTTCAACAGAATATTCCGTATTTCACGACGATCCAGGGCATTCAGGCGGCGGTGACGGCCATCGAGGCCATGAGGAAATCTTCACTCACGATCAAACCGTTGCAGGACTATCATCCGACCTGAGAATGAGAGCGTCTTTCGGATTTATCAAGAATAGTAGACGGTGACAATTTCTCGTAGAAAAATGCCCTGATTTTTTATAAGGCCACATCCAAGGTCACGGACCCGGACATGCCGGTTCTCTCCTTTGTAAGGAGGGGTAAGGGGAGGGAAAAAACGAAAGGCACCATGAGGCATGCCCCTTGACCTCATAAGGGTGAAGACGGAGTTTCGTTTGGAGGAATTATGGCTGTTCCGATGACAAAAAAAGGATATGAGGCCCTCAAGGCTGAATTGGACCGGTTGCGGAAAGTCGATCGTCCACAGAACATTCAAGACATCGCCGAAGCGCGGGAGCATGGGGATTTGCGGGAAAACGCCGAATTCAAGGCGGCAAAGGAACGACAGCAATTTATTGACACGCGGATGAGCGAGATCGAACATAAATTGGGCGACGCACAGGTCATCGAGTCCGGCACCGGCCCCAGTGAAACCGTCGTGTTCGGCACCACCGTCCGCCTCCTGGATGTCGAATCGGAAGAAGAGAAAACGTACACCCTCGTTGGCCAGGAAGAAGCTGACCTCAAAAACGGTTCGATTTCGGTGCAATCTCCGATTGGCCGCGCATTAATCGGTCATTGCATCGGGGACGTCGTGCAGGTGAACCGGCCGGCCGGGATGATCGAGTACGAAATTCAAGACATCTTTTTTCAGGAGTAACTCTATGCCGTCAGCCATATCCGTCGTGACCCTGTTGACCGACTTCGGCGCCCGGGACCATTTTGTCGCCAGCATGAAAGGGGTGATCCTGGGCATTAACAACCAGGCCCGTATCATGGATATCTCCCATAACGTGGAACCGTATTCCATCGAGGAGGCCGCTTTTCTTCTGAATTCCTGTTATCACTATTTCCCCGACGGCACCGTGCACGTCGTCGTCGTCGATCCGGGAGTCGGCTCGTCACGTCGAGGGTTGCTCGTCACGACGTCGAGGTTTTTCTTTGTCGCCCCCGACAATGGCGTGTTGACGTATATTTTCGAAAACGAGCACTCCGTGGAGGTACGGCAAATCGAAAATCGCCAATTTCGTCTGGATTCGGAAGGAGCCACGTTTGAGGGCCGGGATTTATTCGCGCCATCCGCCGCCTGGCTCACGCGGGGACAGACGCCAGGCGCCTATGGTCGCCTCGTGGCGGACTATGAAAAATTGGATATTCAGAAACCCGAAGTAAGGGACGGGGCCCTTCACGGTCGTGTGGCCTACGTTGACCGGTTCGGCAACGTGATCACCGACGTCACTTCCGCGGACATTCAAACGCTTCAGAGCCTTACCAAACGCAAGGACATTTCTTTTGAAATCGGTGGCGTCACGATCGACACTCTCAAAACACATTACGAGCAAGGCTCTGCGGACAAGCCGGATGCCTTGATCAACAGCAACGGTTATCTCGAAGTGTTTATGAAGGAAGGCCGCGCCGCGGAAAGACTCGGGGTCAAAACCGGAACGCCTGTTGAAATCCAATAATTAATCAGCGGTTCCTTAAGTCTCTTGATATGAAAATGGCCTATTCCGTCATCCCCAACCTCCGCCCCCTCACCCCAGCCCTCTCCCGCCAGGGGCGAGGGAGTGAAGCGCCTGTCCTCTCCCTTGATGGGAGAGGATAAAGGTGAGGGTGATGAGTCTTGTCGGTCGGGTTAGCCGAAGGCGTAATCTGACAATTTCAATCACCGCCGTGAAACGCGTCCCGGTCGTACTCGTCCCGTATTGATTCGACGCGGTCGCCCAACCCTTGTTTGAAAGACTGTCTGATCGCGACGATCCGCTCGTATACGTCGGTTCCTTGAACTTGAGAGCCGAATCGGGCAAGGAATTGTTCGGTGAGTTGTACCCCCTTGCGAAAATGGCGGGGAATGGTTTCCTCCGTGACTTGCTGCCAGGTAATGAAAATCAGAAACTCCTGAAACGCCTTGGCTTGCGGCAGATTCTCGCCGATGTCAAGCAGGGTGTCATAGGCGCGTCTGGCCTCCAAGCCCGTTTCAGAAGAAAACGTTTCCTCCGCTTCTTCAATGTCCGGTTGTGCCTCACCCAGGTCATCGTGGGCGTATGCCCGGGCCAAGGCTTCTTGTGCGGTGATGGCGGGGTCAAAATTCATTGAGGGTGTCCGAACGGAACCCGGAATCAACTGTTGTCAAATCATTCGGCTATGCAGCACGTGCGGCAATTACCAGCCGCTTTCCGAATATCTTGAGAGCCGCTTCTATCTGGCCAATGTGTGAACGGTGATCGAGGTCAAGCAGACGCCTGACGGCTCCTTCCATGATCCCAAGTTGTCCGGCCAATGCCACATTGCTGACGCCTTGTTCGCGCATTGCTTGGTAAAGGGCAAGTTTGGCAGCTACCAATGCCGGCAGTATGACGACAGGGCATCCACGCACCGGTGACGGGCACGGAATGTTGCGCCGTTCGTTGATGTACCCACCGAGAGCGGCAATAAGACAATCTTCTGCCTCAGCCAGTGCCTCTCGTTCAGTAGTACCTTCTGTCAGCGCCTCGGGGACATCCGGAAATGATACGAATATTGTGCCTTCTTCTTGTGTCTCCAACGTGACCGGATACGCCAATTGCATTGACTTCGCCATATTCTGTATCTCCTTTTAGTTCTCAGAGATCCTCAAAGGACAAGCCAAGTTGTGCGAGCATTGAAGCAAGGAGCCCCTTCCCAATTTCTTTTCGGCGGTCTTTGACTGTTGTAAAACGATCTCCATAGTATATGCGTCCGTGACTTCCTTTGCCTTTCCGGGATTCGAAGCGTACATGAATGCCACGCTTGCGGCCGAGTTTTCCCACGCGTCGGATAAAATCTCCACCCGTCATAGTATATCGTACATAAATGTACGAGACAATGCCGGATTCATGGTCTGTCTCTATGAAAACATGTCACATCCTGCTCTTTCGACAATCTCGGCTCACGCTGAATCAGCATAAGGCTTGGCAGGATTTCGTTACGATATTGACCATTTTCCGTAATTGCCGTTCGGTGGCTGCCAGCGGAGGAACGATAACGACGATATTGCCGATCGGCCGGATGAGAAGTCCATGGCGGCGGCATTCCGCCGCAACCCTGTAGCCCATGCGTTCGGACAATGGGAACGGTTCCCGGGTTTCTTTGTTCTTGACTAATTCAATGCCGGCCATCAGCCCGCATTGCCGGATGTCTCCCACGATCGGCAATTCAGCCAACGGCTTGAGCAGGGTTTGGAGCATCCTGGAACGTTTCCTGACCTGCACGAGCGTTTTTTCTTTTTTGAATATTTCGAGGTTGGCTAGGGCGGCGGCACAGCCGAGCGCGTTACCTGTGTAACTGTGGCCGTGAAAAAATGTTTTCCCGGGTTCTCCGAGAAACGCCTTGTAAATGTTTTCCGTGGTCAGCGTCGCGGCGAGGGGTAAGTATCCACCGGTCAATCCTTTGGCGACGCACAGAAGATCCGGTGTCACGCGTTCATGATTGCAGGCAAACATCGTTCCGGTTCGGCCAAAGCCGGTAGCTACTTCATCGGCGATCAGCAGCACGTCGTACGTGGTGCACAAGTCGCGGACCCGTGAGAGATAGCCAGGCGGCTGCGTAATGATCCCGGCGACTGCCTGAACCATGGGTTCGATGACGACTCCGGCGATCTGCTCGTGTCGATTGGCCAAGACGTCCTCCAGGGGATCGAGGCACGCCGTCTGACATGAAGGAAATCGTAAGTCCAAGGGACATCGATAACAGTAGGGAGCATCGAGGGAGATAGCCGGAAACAGAAGAGGCCGGAAGCGTTCATGAAACAGGGTGATCCCGCCGACGCTCATGCTCCCCACCGTATCGCCGTGATAGGCGACATCCAGGCGGACAAACGTTTTTTTCTTTTTTTGCGGCGGCCTCTGCTGTTGCCAATATTGAATCGCCATCTTCAAGGCCACTTCCACGGCCGTCGAGCCGTCGTCTGAATAGAATACGCGCGTCAGGCCTCTCGGGGCGATTTTGATGAGTTCTTTGGCCAAAACGATGGAAGGGGGACTGGCGGCGCCCAACAACGTACTGTGGGCAATTTTGCCGAGTTGGTTTTGAATGGCCGTATCCAGCGTACAGTGTCGATGCCCATGAAGATTCACCCAAATGGATGAGGAGCCATCCAGATATTTGTTGCCGTGGATGTCGTACAGGTAGATGCCTTCGCCTTTGTCGATGATCAGCGGGTCCTCCTGTTCCCATTCTTTCATTTGGGTAAACGGGTGCCAGACATATTGCCGGTCCCATTTTGAGAGTTTCGCCGAAGAAAGTGGCATATTGTTTTCTTCTTTTTTCTTGGATTGTTTCATTTGCAATTTGCAGAAAAACTTTAATTTTTTGTCTTGTGAATTTTCTGTCCGTGATTTTCCATCCGTCGAGACAGGCAGGAAGGCCATTCCTTTCGCGGACTTTGTCTCCGGCAGCAGGATTATAGGAGTGCAATCTTTCTTTGACAAGATGAGGAAACCCTAATAGAATCAATAAATTGTGCTTTCGCAATGAAGACACTTTCCTCTATCCGCAATTTTTCCATTATCGCCCATATCGACCACGGAAAATCCACCCTCGCTGATCGTTTGCTGGAGTTGACGGGAGCGATCACGCCCAGGGAGTTTCGTGAGCAGATCCTGGATGATATGGACCTGGAACGCGAACGTGGGATTACCATTAAAGCCCACGCCGTCACGACGTCGTATAAGGCGCATGACGGACACACCTATCAATTGAATCTCATTGATACTCCCGGGCACGTGGATTTTACCTATGAAGTTTCCCGCAGTTTGGCCGCTTGTGAAGGCGCCTTGTTATTGGTTGATGCCACACAAGGCGTGGAGGCGCAGACCATTGCCAACGTGTATCTTGCCATGGCCAACGATCTGGTGATTCTGCCCGTGATTAACAAGATCGACTTGCCCAGCGCGGATATCGATGGCGTCAAGCACCAGATCGAGGAAGTCTTGGGTCTGCCTGTGGACGAGGCTCTCCTGGTGAGTGCCAAACAGGGCATTGGAGTCGATGACGTGCTGAATGCCATGGTCCGGCAAGTGCCGCCGCCCACGGGGTCCGTGAGTGCCTCTTTGAAGGCGTTGATCTTTGATTCCTGGTTCGACAGTTATCAGGGCGCGATCGTGCTGGTTCGTATTTTCGACGGTGCGGTCAAACCGGGCATGAAAATCAGGCTCATGTCGACCGGCCGGATCTTTGAAGTCTCTGAAGTCGGCATTTTTTCTCCCAAGCGCACAAAGGCCAAAGAATTGAAAGCCGGTGCGGTCGGCTACGTCGTCGCCGGCATGAAAGACGTGTCGGATACGAAAATCGGCGACACGCTCACTGATGCCGGTCAACCCACGGCAACGCCCTTACCCGGCTATCGTGAAGTGAAGCCGCTGGTCTTTTGCGGGCTCTATACCATGGATAATGCGGATTACGAAGACCTTAGAGACTCGCTCGACAAGCTGCGCCTCAATGATTCCTCGTTCGTCTACGAACCGGAAACGTCATTGGCCCTGGGTTTCGGTTTCCGGTGCGGGTTTCTGGGCCTCCTGCACATGGAAATCATTCGTGAACGCTTGCAGCGTGAATATGGGTTGAGCCTCATCAGCACGGCCCCTACCGTGATCTATCGGGTCAGGACGTTGGACGGGGAAGTGATGGACATTGAAAATCCCTCGAAACTGCCGGAACCAGAAGCCATCGAAAGCATGGAGGAACCGTTTATCCAGGCGACGATCATTGCCCCGGAGCGATACGCCGGGAATATCCTCGCCCTGTGCCAGGAGCGGCGCGGCATCCAAAAGAGCTTGCAGTACTTGGATACGACGCGAATCATGCTGATCTATGCCTTGCCGTTGAACGAAATGGTGTTGGATTTTTACGACAAATTGAAATCCCGCACCCAGGGCTATGCCTCATTGGATTATGAATTGACGGACTATCGGGAAGCGGATCTGGTGAAAATCGATCTGTTGTTGAACAGCGAAACCATCGACGCGCTGTCTTTTATCACGCATAAGGAGAAAGCCTATCACCGCGGCCGCCAGTTGGTGGAAAAGATGAAGGAATTGATCCCGAAACAAATGTTCGAGGTCGCGATTCAGGCTGCGATCGGCAAACGCGTGATTGCCCGCGAAACGGTTTCGGCCATCAAAAAGAACGTCACCGCCAAGTGTTACGGAGGGGACATTACACGAAAACGTAAACTGTGGGAAAAACAAAAAGAGGGCAAGAAACGGATGAAGCAACTCGGGCGCGTGGAAGTTCCGCAAGAAGCCTTTCTGGCGCTTTTGAAGGTCAAGGATGAATGATGACCGATTATAAGCCGGACCCGGTGCTGCCGCCGGATTCCTCATCCGGTGATCCCGAGTTTTCTTCCTCCCGTGAAGAAATCGGGCGGGACACGGGTCGTACCAAACCGTTGTGGCGAGAATATCTCGAAGCCATCATTATTGCGTTGGTCCTGGCTTTAACCATCCGCGTGTTTCTCGTTCAGGCTTTCAAGATTCCCTCGGGCTCCATGATTCCCAGTTTGCAGATCGGCGATCATATCCTGGTCAACAAACTCGCGTATGGGTTGCAGATTCCCCAGGATTGTGAATTTGAGGCCGGCCTGCTTCCGGTGACGTGCTATTCTTCGTCTATGCTCCTTGAGTTTGAAAAACCCGAGCGGGGAGACATCATCGTGTTTCGCTATCCGGAAGATGAGCATAAGGATTTTATTAAACGTATCATCGGCCTGCCCGGCGACACCATTCAAATCCTCGAAAAAACCGTCTATGTCAACGGCGAGCCGTTTCACGATGAAGCGTTCACCCAACGCGTGGATCCCGGCATGATCGACGGCCGGATCAACCCACGCGACAATTTCGGGCCCGTGACGGTTCCCCCGGACTCCTATTTCGTCATGGGCGACAATCGCGACCAAAGCCTGGACAGTCGTTTCTGGGGATACGTGCAAGAACACAAAATCAAGGGCCGGGCGTTTCTCGTCTATTGGTCCTGGCACGGCCAGGGCTCCATGACAGAATGGGTTCGATGGAATCGGATCGGGAAAGTGATCGAGTGAGACTCATGGGACGGCAGGTTGCGGCGCCGTCGTCAACGACTTCCCCTTCTCCCCGAAAGAGGAGAACGCAACTGAAAGAGGCCCTTCACCATGCCGGCGGATAACCCCCATGTAATCATCGTCATTCCGGCCAGATATGCATCTACAAGATTTCCCGGCAAACCCCTGGCGCATCTGGCGGGAAAACCCTTAATCCGTCACGTCTACGAACAAGCCACCCGCGTTCCGAAGGTGGCCCGGGTTCTCGTGGCGACGGATGACGTTCGCATTCACGAGAGCGTGGAACATTTCGGTGGCCTCTCCACGATGGTGACCAAGCCATGCCGGACGGGAACCGACCGTGTGGCCGAGGCGATTCAAGGGCTTCCCTGCGAGATCGTTGTGAACCTTCAGGCCGATGAAATCCTGTTGTCTCCCGATCTCCTGCTGGATTTAATCGATCCGTTTCTTGCCGGTGACGCGGAAATCGGCACCCTGTGTCGCCCGGTCGAGTGTCGCGAGGAATTGACGCAATCGTCCGTCGTGAAGGTGGTCACGGACCGGCAGGGGAGGGCCCTCTACTTTTCCCGGGCCCCGATTCCGCACGTCCGCGATCAGGGACGCGATGCTCCACCCTTTGCCTCGCTCCATTTAGGAGTGTATATTTTTCGTCGGGATACCTTGAATCGCTTTGCTTCCTTGCCGAGCGGGGATTTGGAGGAAGCGGAAAAACTCGAACAAATACGGGCGCTGGAACATGGGATTCCCATTCACGTGTGGGAGACGACCCACGCCTCACTGCGGATCGATACTCAAGAGGATTTGGACAAGGCGAATGCGTCATGGGACGACCTCATCCGCTCTTCCTCCCTCTCCCCAGGCGGGAGAGGGTTGGGGTGAGGGGGAGAGCGGGGAGTGCCCGGCAATCATCATGAGGGCAGCCGATGAGTAAATTTATATTCGTCACGGGCGGCGTGGTGTCCTCATTGGGGAAAGGTTTGGCTTCGGCTTCCATCGGGCATCTTCTGGAAAGCCGCGGGTTAAGGATTTCCTTCCTCAAGCTCGATCCCTACATCAACGTCGATCCCGGCACCATGAATCCCTACCAGCACGGCGAAGTCTACGTCACGGACGACGGGGCCGAGACCGATCTCGATCTCGGGCACTATGAACGATTTACCAACCTCACGCTCTCGCAGAACAACAATTGCACGACGGGACGAATTTACGACTCGGTCATCAAGAAAGAGCGCCGGGGCGATTATCTGGGCAGCACGGTGCAGGTCGTCCCGCATATTACCGACGAAATCAAACAAACGATACTCCGCGTGGCGCACGGGACGGACGTGGTGATCGTGGAAATAGGAGGAACGGTCGGGGACATCGAAAGTCTGCCCTTTCTCGAAGCCATCCGGCAGATGCCGTTTGATGTGGGCCGTGAAAACGTCCTGTACATTCATCTCACCCTGGTGCCGTTTATCGAAACCGCGGGAGAGTTGAAAACCAAACCCACGCAACATTCCGTCAACAAACTTCGTGAAATCGGTATCCAACCCCATATCCTCTTGTGCCGGACCGACCGTTTCCTGGCGCCGTCGTTGAAGGAAAAAATCGCCTTGTTTTGCAACGTGGACAAAGGTGCGGTGATCACCGCAAAAAACGTCGATACCGTGTACGAAGTGCCCATCGTGTTGCGGAAGGAAGGACTCGATGAGTTGATCGTGCGCTTTCTGCGGTTGGAATCCGGCCCGCCCAACCTCCGTGATTGGGACGCCATGGTTCAAAAACTGAAACGCCCGACGCATGAAGTGACCATTGGGATGGTCGGGAAATACATGGCGTTTAAGGAGTCGTACAAGAGTTTGTCCGAGGCGCTCGTCCACGGCGGGCTCCCCGACGACGCCGGCGTCAATATCCGGTTGATCGAATCGGAAGAACTCGAACGGGGCAGTCCCGAGCAATTTTTAAGCGACGCCGACGGGATTTTGATTCCAGGCGGGTTTGGCACCAGAGGCATCGAAGGTAAGGTGACGACAATTCGTTATGCCAGAGAAAAGGGGATTCCGTTTCTTGGCCTCTGTTTGGGGATGCAGTGTGCAGTCGTGGAATTTGCGCGTCACGTGGCCGGACTGGAAGGGGCCAACAGTGGTGAATTCGATTCGGCGACGGACTACAAAGTGATCGACCTTCTTCCGGAACAGAGGACCGTGGAGGAAAAAGGCGGGTCCATGCGACTGGGCAGTTACATCTGTCGTCTTCAAGAGGGTTCTCTGGCCCAACGAATCTATGGAACGGCGGAAGTGAAAGAACGACACCGGCATCGGTACGAATTCAACAATGATTTCCGCGAGATCCTGACGGCAAAAGGCTTGGTGTTCAGTGGAACATCACCCGACGGGCGACTCGTCGAAATCATTGAATTGCAAAACCATCCCTGGTTTCTCGGGACCCAATTTCATCCTGAATACCGATCTCGACCGCATGCCCCGCATCCTGTTTTTCAAGCATTCATTCACGCGGCCCTGAAACGCAAATTCGGCCGATAACAGGTGATCGCTGCCGTCTTGAATCCAAGCTGCAATTCAGACGGTCTTTTTGACAAAGGAATGAAAGGAAAGAGAGTTGAGTAGATTTTCCTCTCCCTTGATGGGAGAGGGGAAGTGATTGGACACGAAAGGCCCCTAATGGAAAAAGACGCCATGATGCGGGAAGTGCCGTTGGGAGATTTTCCCGGCGGCGGTGCGCAGCCTCATTTCCTGATTGCGGGACCCTGCGTGATCGAGAGTGAGCAGATTGTTCTGGACACGGCGTTTCAACTGGCTGAGATCGCACAGTCGGTAGGATTTCCCTATCTGTTCAAATCGTCCTACGACAAGGCCAACCGGAGTTCCATTCATTCGTATCGGGGTCCAGGAATTCAAGAAGGTCTGACCATCCTCCAAAAAGTGAAAGAACGGGTTGGCGTGCCGGTCCTGACGGACATCCACAGCGTCGAGGAAGTCCGGCAAGCCGCACAGGTCGTAGACGTGGTACAGATTCCCGCGTTTCTCTGTCGGCAGACCGACCTGCTGGTGGCCGCAGCGGAAACCGGCAAAACCGTCAACGTTAAGAAAGGGCAGTTTCTTTCTCCATGGGACATGAGCAACGTCGTCAAAAAGTTGGAAGAAAGCGGGACTCGCCGGATCGTCCTCACTGAACGAGGATTCTCATTCGGCTATAATAATTTAGCGGTCGATATGCGAGCCCTTCCGGTTCTGAAGGGGTTAGGGTACCCGGTGATCTTCGACGTCACGCACAGCGTACAACTTCCCGGCGGCGGCGGAACGCATTCATCCGGCCAGCGTGAATTTATTGCCCCCTTGGCTCGAGCAGCCGCGGCGGCAGGTTGCGACGGTTTTTTTATGGAAGTCCACCCGAATCCGGACAAGGCCCTCTCGGACGGGCCAACGATGGTCCCGCTCAATAAACTGAAGGCATTACTTGAAGAATTGAAGCAGATTTGTCAGGTCTCCGGAAAAGGCTCGAACGTCACGCTTTAACCATGCCGCAAGTTCACGTCGTCAAAGCCCAACCCAAAACCGTCCCTGTCAACAAAGGCGTGGAACGGACGTTCAATCTGCCGAATACGCTCACGTTTTTGCGAATATTATTGGTGCCGGTTTATATCGGGCTCTTTTCAACGCCGACGGTGGAACGGTCCATTCTCGCTGCGGCAGTCTTCGGCTTGGCGGCACTGACGGATTTACTGGACGGGTATATTGCCAGACAACGCGCGCAAGTCACCAAGATTGGCCGCTTGATCGACCCTCTTGCCGACAAATTCCTGGTCATTTCCGGTCTGGTTTTGCTTGTACAATTTCAACGAGTCGAGGCCTGGCTGGCGATTGCACTCATTATCCGCGACCTTGCCGTGACCGGGATCCGAGCCGTTGCCGCGAGTCGAGGCCTGATCATCGCCGCCGGGAAATTGGGGAAATATAAAGTGGTTCTTCAGATTATTGGGATCATCCTCTTAACCCTGGAAGGTGCGGTTTCCATATCCGGATTGAACGTACATCTGGTTGGGACAACAACCCTCTACGTGGCACTGGCCTTTTCCCTCATCTCTGCCGGACAATATATTTATGAAGCCTGGAATGAGTTTTCCAAAAAAGGGTAGAATCCGTAACATCGTCGCGGGCCATGTCTCCTGAGATTCTCGGGCCACTTTCCTGCCTCGGAGCCTATGTACTCGGTTCCATTCCGTTCGGACTCGTTTTTTCGCGTCTACTTGGAGCGCCTGACCCTCGGGAGGCCGGTAGTCGAAACATCGGCTTTACGAACGTCCTGCGAGTATCCGGGAAAAAAGTGGGAATCCTGACGTTATGCGGGGATTTGGGAAAAGGATGGTTGGTAGGTTGGATCGCAAGCTTGGGTCTGTTTCCGAATCTGTGGGCCTTGCTGGCTGTACTCTCGGTCGTTATTGGCCATCTGTTTCCCGTTTTCTTAAGGTTTCGCGGAGGTAAGGGGGTAGCCACGGGACTGGGAGGCATTCTGGGGCTCCATCTTCTCATGGGTCTTATTTTGGTATTAATCTGGGTTGTTACGGTTGGAATTTCCAGATATTCGTCGGGGGGCGCTCTCATGACTTTCGGGATATTGCCAGTATTAAGCTGGTTTATGACGCATGACCTACAATTGACGATAGTCTGCTTTGTCCTGAGTGGGCTTGTTATTGCAAAACATAAGGGGAATATTCTTCGGCTTTTTGAAGGGACCGAGCCGAGGATGGGCTCATTTTCACGGAAATTTAATATTTGACATAATCATTCTTATGCGACATAACGGATTTACCTATAGTCTCGGTGATTATGCGACATATTGTCATTACAGCCCTTGTTCTTTCAGTTAGTGCCCCCGCCTTTGCCGCTCCCATAGAGTCCAAGGGCCTTCAACTCCTGGAAGAGATCCAGGAGGCGATTTCCCAGTTGGCCGAACACGTCACGCCGACGGTAGTGGGCGTGTCCTCTATCCGGCAAATTTCCCAACCCGGCAAAATTCCACAACAAGGTCGCTTCAAGGTGCCTGGGTCGGGTTCTGGCGTGGTGATCCATGAAGACGGCTATATCGTGACCAATAACCACGTTATCAATAATGGTGTGGAAGCCGAAGTCCATTTTTCCGATCAATCGACCCTCGTCGCGGAAATCGTGGCGCAGGACCCCGACACCGATCTGGCGCTTCTGAAAGTCGAGACGGACCGGAAGCTGCAGAGTGCCCCGTTTGGGGATTCGAGTACGGTGAAGGTCGGACAATGGGTTTTGGCCGTGGGCAATCCCTTCGGGCTGGACCGGACCGTCACCTTGGGGGTCGTGAGCGGGATCGGCCGGGAAAATATGAACCTGTCCCGCTATGAGAACTTTATTCAAACGGATGCGTCCATCAATCCGGGTAATTCCGGCGGGCCGCTCTTTAATTTGCGGGGCGAGGTCATCGGGATCAATACGGCCATTATCAATTTCGCGCAAGGCATCGGCTTTGCGATTCCATCCAACATGGCGAACCGTATCATCGAGCAACTCAAGACCGGGGGCAAAGTGGTTCGGGGATGGCTCGGGGTTGGGATTCAACCGCTGACGCCCCAACTTGCGGAAAAATTCGGTGTGCCTGACGGCAAGGGTGTTCTGGTCAATGAAGTGTTTGCCGGCGATCCGGCGGATCAGGCAGGCATTCAATCCGGGGACATCATTACGCAAATCGGCAATGAACGCCTGGAGTCTCCCAACCAGTTATCCCGTGTGGTCGCGGGTTTTTCTCCTGATGAGAAGGTGTTGGTTCACGTCATCCGGGATGGGACGTTGCTCCGACTCCCCGTTTTGTTGGGAGTGAAGAAGGAAAAGCCCATCGTGGCCTCATTGCCTCCGACCGCCGCGGAAATCGATTTGGGAATCGACGTGTCTCCCATTACCGAGGAGTTGGCCGAACAGTTTTCCCTCGACCAGTCGACGGGCATCCTGGTCGTTCGTGTTGTTCAGGGCGGCGTCGCGAATGCGGAAGGATTACGAAAAGGAGATGTTATTCAGGAAGTCAATAGGACTCAAGTGCCCACTATGAGGGAATTTCGCAAACTCCTCGAAGCGGTTCAGCCGGGTGAGACAATCCTTCTTCGAATCCTTCGAGAGTCGAAAGCGTTTTTTGTCGTGCTGAAACCGTAGCGTTAAAAAGGCGTGGCGGGTGAAGAGTCACGTCCTTTAAGAACACCGACTGGAGAATTTTCGACCTCTTGCATGGGGCGAATGCGAGGGGTTGGCAGAGGGCGTCCGTCAGCCACAAAGTGGCTCACGACGTCTTCAACGACTTCGCATAACTCACTATAGAGCCTTACCGGATTATCTCCATGGATGCCCGTGATTAAATCAGGGCATTTACCGATGTAGGTTTGGTCTTCTTCACTCCATTCGACCCATTTATGGTATTGATCACTCTGTTTCATCGCCTCACCCGTTCCACGGCTTGTTTTACCTGCTGTTCTTGGTAGAGTTTTGCATCGTCCCCGGATTGTCCGCTCAGAGTCACGGCCCCTGCATATCTGACGTGAGTAAATTTTCGATGAGCCCCTTTCCCTCCACCTCGAATTTCGTAAAACCCTGCTTCTTTAAGTTCCTGAATTAGCTCTCTGATTTTTCTCGGCATTCGTAGCTGGGAATCTTATTTTCCTGTTTTTAGCCGGCTGTTCCTCACCCTTGCCGTTATCCTCTCCCCTCAACAGAGGGAACTCCCATCAGGACGAGGCGGCGGCCTTTGCGGCTTTGTGTTCCTCGACGACTTTATTGACGACTTCGCGTGGCGCTTGCTCGTAACCTGAAAATTCCATGGCATACGAGCCTTTCCCCGCGGTAATAGAGGTCAGGACGGGCGCATATTTCAGAATTTCCGACAGCGGGACCACGGCTTTCACGATTTGATTGTGCCCCTTGGTGTCCATTCCCAGAATTCGACCCCGCCGGCTGTTCAGATCGCCGATCACTGCGCCCACCATGTCGTCCGGCGCCGTCACTTCCACGTTCATGATCGGTTCGAGAAGCACGGGCTGTGCCGATTCCATGGCTTTCTTGAACCCCATCGAGGCCGCAACCTTAAAAGCCATTTCCGACGAGTCCACGGGATGATGGGACCCGTCATAGACCTTGACTTGCACGTCCACGACCGGGTAGCCGGCGAGAATGCCCTCGTGCATGGCCTCGACCACGCCCTTTTCCACCGCGGGAATGAAATTCCTGGGAATCACGCCGCCGACGATTTTGTTCAGAAACTCGAATCCGCCGTTGCGCGGCAACGGATCGATCTGGAGCCAGCAGTCGCCGTATTGCCCGTGGCCGCCCGTTTGTTTTTTGTATTTTCCCTGGGCTTGGGCCATTTTTTGAATGGTCTCGCGATAGGCGACTTTCGGCGTGTGCAGGTTGACGTCCACTCCGTATTTCCGATGGAGTTTTTCCAGGGTCAACTCGATATGCGTCTGGCCGACACCGCTCAACAACATTTCCTTGGTCTCGTCATTTCGGATAAATTCCAATGACGCATCTTCTTCCACCAGTTTGTGCAGACCCAGGCTCACCTTATCGATGTCCCCTTTCGCTGTCGGTTCAAGCGCAAAGGACATCACGGGCCGGCGGAGTTGCGCCGCGGGAAAGACGATGGGCGCCTTGTCCGTACAAATCGTCTCACCCGTGTGGGTTTCCTTTAATTTGCCCATGACCACGATTTCACCTGCTGCCGCTCGTTGCGTCTGCGTGCTTTTCTTGCCTTGCAGATAATACAGATGTCCCCCTTTTTCTTTCACGTTTTTCACGGGATTGAAAAAGGTCGAATCGGCTTCGAGCACCCCCGAACAGACCTTGAGGTACGTGAGCCGGCCCATGAAGGGATCGATGGTGGTCTTGAACACGTAGCCGGAAAAGGGCTCCTCTCCGTTGATGGGCCGCACGAGTTCTTCACCCGTGTCGGGATGCGTTCCAGCCAACGAAAAGACTTCGGCTCTTTCTTCGGGAGAAGGCAGGCATTGAATGATCGCATTGTGCAGGACCGTGGTGCCGAGATTCAGCATCGCCGAACCGCACAGGACCGGAATAAACTGGCGGGTTTTCGCGCTCAGGACCAACCCCTGAAGGATTTCTTCTTCCGTCAGATCGCCTTCGTTCAGGTATTTTTCCACCAACTCATCGTTGGACTCGGCCACGTTTTCAACCAACTGTTTCCGCAGCTCGGACATTTTCTCTTTCAGGTCGTCCGGTATGTCTTCTTCCTGCACCTTATGGCTGTTGGGGACGGGGATGACGGCTTTCTGCGTCAGCAGGTCCACCACGCCTCGAAGATTGGCCTCCTCCCCGATTGGATAGGCAATCGGCACGCACTTGGTCTCGAGCGCGTCCTGAATCTCCTTCAGCACGGATTCGAAATTTGCCCGTTCCTTGTCCAGTTCGTTGATGAACAGCAGGCAGGGAAGTTCGCGCGCTTGAATATATTCCCAGACCCGGTCCAGTTCCGACCGTATGCCCGAAGCGCCGACGACCAGCACCGCGCCGTCCGCCACGTGGATGGTATTCTTGGTATCGGCAAAGAAATCCAGTGAACCCGGCGTATCGAGCAGGTTCAGGAAAGTCTCTTTATATTCATACTGAAGAAGGGCCGTGCTCATGGAATGACGATGCTGAATTTCTTCCGCTTCGAAATCGGCCACGGTGTTTCCGTTCGTGGTTGCCCCCATTGCCGACGTCACCCCGGCGGAAAACAGCAGGGCTTCGACGAGAGAGGTTTTTCCGGCACCGACATACGACGTGACAACAACGTTGCGAATGGAAGAAGAATGTGTCATACGACCCCCCTTATGAGTTGGGCCATTCTAGGCTTGGCTAAATTGGAGTGTCAATGAATGGCAGGACGGAGGGCGGGTGGAAACGATTAGCCATTCGTTGACAGAATGCAGGAGGAGCAGCAGCAGCGTGGCTTCTTTGGTTCCCTCCCCTTTGTAAGGGGAGGCCAGGCGGGGTAGAGTTCGATCGTCGGGTGACTACACATATCTCTACCTCCCAACTTCTCCCTCTTTGGAAAAAATTCCCGTCCTTACAAAGGAGGGGAACTGGGGCACAGATGGACGTACTCTCTTCAGGCACGGACTTCTCATGACCAATACCGGAAATCTGATGCCTCGCCTGATGGCAGCACTTTGTTTGGGGCTGTTCGCGGGCGCCATGGCCTTTGACGGCCTTGAACCCGAGAGAATCTTTTCCTCGGCTCTTCATCAATCCATCTGGTACGGGTTTCAATTCGGACTTCCCGTGCTCGTCGGCGGAGTCTGTCTGACCGGAACCCGATGGGCTGCCATGATCGGGGTGATGTACGGAACGATCGGCTTGGCCCTGGACCTTGCCACGTTTGTACAGAGCATGACCGCTGGCATGGATTCATTGCACGTTATTGGCCTGATCCTTCTGACCGCCTTCTTCAACTTTCTCCTCATTGTGATCGGCGGGCGACAGGTTTTAACCGTCTGACGGCGTCTAGATCCTCCCCTCGATGATGACCCCGTCCCAATCGCCGGTTCCCTTTTTCAACTGAAGACACCGGGTTTTTTTGAGCCCGCCGATCTTGAGCCACTGTCGGACGGCTTGGGCGCTGTAGGTATTGCCCGTAGGTGTGAACAGAAGCATCGTGACCGCGAACAGATTAGTAGCGAGGGCATCGAACCCCGGTTTACCCATGAGAAAGGTATCTTGAATCAGAATACGTCCGCCGGGGTTGAGCGCACGTTTGAGTTTTCGGAACAGGGTCCTGTTTTCAGCCGGCGAAAATATGTGAAGCACGTTCGATATCCACATGACGTCGAATTTACCGGGGACCGGATTGTCAAAGAGATCGCCCGGATAATAGGACAGCCGTTTGCCGTGTCGTAAGGGTTTGGCGATTTCCCTGGCGACTTCAAGCGCCGGGGCACGGTCCCAGACGCCCGCCTGTAACGCGGTATTTCTTTTCAGGAATTCCAACGCATACGTGCCGGGTCCTCCGCCAACGTCCAACAACGTCTTTGCATTGTTCAGGTCAAGTTGTGCTGACACCTGTTTGGCCGGTCTTTCAGAACGTTGATGCATCGCCCAGGTGAATGATTGCCGATATTCCGGATCATCCGGCCCGTCATCTTCGATCGGCTTGCCCGTTCGGACGGAATCGGTAAGCTGTGCCCAATTCTCCCACTGGCGATGAACCAGATCCAAATAGGCCCCCTGGTAAGCAGGACTGTTCCGGTTCAGATACGTGCGCCCGACTTTTTCTACGCCATAGGACGCCCCCCGTCGTTTGAGCAAGCCCGCGGTTTCCAGGTTGCGAAGGAGAATCTCGACTCCCCGTTCATTGGCTTTCAACGTTTTGGCCAGGGCCTTGGACGTCCAGAATCTGTTCCCCATATGAGTAAAGAGGTCGAGATCCAGTGCGGTGGCAAACACACGGGCTAAACGAAAGTTATAGACGACGTCACGAAAATCATCCATTGTCCGAACCGAAAGTTGGGCATCCATAAGCATTCCTTTTGAGGTTGAAGTGAGAAAGAGCTCAGGTGGTGGCGAATTGCTGTCGATATCGCGCGATCAATTGCTCAAGTTCAGGCAAATTGTCGAAATCAATAGGACGCTCAAAAAAGACCGCGACGTAGTCGTCATTCATTTCGACGCGTTCGCTGAAGCCGTCCTTGATGAGACGATCACGATATTTCGATACGACTTGTTGAATGTAAAACTTGGCCTGTTTGGCCAATTCGTCGCTTCCAAGGTCTTCGGCCGTGCCGTCTGAAAGCAAGCTCTGCATGTCTTCCAGGGCATACCCTGCCTGACAAATTAAAACACCGGCCGGTGTGATTTCGAGTTGCCAGTCTTCATCGTCCAATTCAAGGGTCAAGGCTCCGCCGGGTTCATATTGTTCAAACCCCGAGTTGCCCTGCTTCAGATGGTCCTGGACCTGTTGCCAGCCTGGGTGGAGTCCATCAGTCATGAGGCGCCCTCCCCTGCCATTGCTTGTGTGTGTTTCTGCGTCAGCCGCGTCCGCAGCCTTTCGAGTCGCCTGGTGTTTTCTTCCAGCTTGGGCAACCCGTATTTTCGATCCACGCGAACCACGCGCTGAAGGAATTGGGCTTCTTTTTCCTCACAGCCCTTTGCCTTCTGGCAGTCGGCCATCACGTACCAGGCTCCACCCATGCGCAGTTCATCACGAAGCCGTTCGGCAATGGCCAAGCTCGTTTGCGCACAGGCCATGGCGTCGTCATAGCGTTCCCATGCCAGGTACATCCGGGCCATCATCTTGAATACGTCGGCCTCACCGGCCTGATTACTTACACGCTTCATCAAGGCAATGGATTCCGAATAATAGTTCATGGCTTGCTCGAAGTACCGGGTTTCTTTTGCAACCAAACCCAAATCGGAAAGCAAGACCGCCTTGGCTGCGGCGTCTTCAAATAACTCCATTCTATCCAGGGCCTCGAGGTAGTAGGCGCGGCCTCGTTCCCATTCGCCGGCGTCGACGTGCAAATTACCCAGGTTGGCAAGCGTTGCACTGATCCCGCGGTTGTCTCCGAGCGTCTTCTGCAGTTCCAACACCTCCTGATAATAGTCCTGAGCCTGACGGCGCTTGCCGCTGACGGCGCAAATGTTCCCGAGGTTGCCCAACGTCGCCGCCAGGGCCCTGGGATCGCCGCTTTTTCGATCGACTTCCAATGCCTTGGCATAACACTGGTAAGCCTCCGTGTAAAATCCCCGAGAGAAGTGGGCATTGCCTCGTCGATTGAGTTGTGCCGAATGAGATTGTTGCACGTGAAGGCTACTGCTGATCCAACGCCTGTGCTACAGCGGCCTTGGCGCCGGTCAAAATAGAAGTTCCGTCACCGACCAGGAGCGAATCGAAGTTGTACTTGAGCAAGCGGCGCAATCCTTCACGCGCCTTGGCGGGATCGGCATATTTCTCGGCAGGCAGCATGCACACCGATCCTTCAGGTTTGCCCAGCAAGGCGTCGCCGACAATCAGAATGCCCCGTCCCTGTTGGAGAAACAGGGCTGATTCGCCGGGTGACTTTTGATTGGAGAGGTGGATGACCCAAATCCCGCCGGGCAGCAGTTCTCCGTCGACAAAGGTTTTGTCGGGAGTCACCGACATTTCCGGAGCGTCGGCCTCCGGAATGTACACGCGAGTGTTCAAAGCCGCTTTGTACGTGGCGCTTTCACGTTGATGATCCCGGTTGGTGAGAAGAATGTAATCGACCTGCCCCGCGCTGCTCAGCTTCGACAAATCGTCATCCGAAAGGGGCGGAGGATCCACCAGAATGCGATGTTCACCCACGTCCAACAGGTGACCGTTAAAATTCAGTTGCTTTTCTTCGGAAAACCACGACCACGTGGCTATCCCGGGTAGAATCGGCTTCATAGCTCGGCAATCGCCTCCTGTAGCATGGCCGTTGTTTTGGAAAGAATGTCTTCTTCTGAAGGCAAATCAAGAATATCGTCTTCCGGCACCATGATAAATTTACGATTTCCTTCCTTGGTCAGAGAAATCAAGAACCGGCCATTGGAAGGAGTGGTGGGGATGACCACCTCGACCGTGCTCTCGATACCCCTCACCAGTTCACAGAACTTTGCTTTCCCCTCTTCAAACTCATCCATTTTGGTTTTGAATCCTTTCGCGCAAATGGGAAAACTGCGAATGAAAAGCCGGACGGTCGTCGCACCCAGGCCACTTGTCCGGCAGGATTTCGAGAAACGGCGTGGGGCCGAAGGTCATAAGGCGGTCGACCCGGAAGACGTCCCCAATAATTTGTTCACCTCATCCAGAATCGCCGTATGGTCCGCCAAGTCCATGTTGCCGACCCGTTGCCATCGGATCACGCCGTTCTGGTCCAGAATGTACACGTTGGGAATAAAGCGTCCACCTCCGTACAGGTTATCGGTAACCTGATCCGGGTCCGTGAGATAGGGATACGTGATTTTCACGGGAAAGACGCTGAGAAATTCCAGAACGTCGGCCTGGGAATCGCCAGAGGAATTCACGCCGACCACCGCGACGTTCTGTCCACGCGTGGCGTCATACACTTTTTGCAAATTCGTGCCCTGAATCAAACACGGTTCGCAAATATGAAACAAGCCAAGCACGACGACTTTGCCCTGGAAGTCTTTCAGCGAAACGGGGTCCCCCGTGACCGACGTGAGCGAGAACGGTGGAGCCGGTTCACCGACCTTAAAAAATCCACCGGCCCAAACCATCGTCACCATGGCTAGGGAAAGCGTAATCGGTAAAAAGATTTGGCGTTTCATGGCATCCTCCTCTTTGCTAAGAAGCGGTCAACGCAGCAAGAGACATCTATGATGGAAATTTTAACACACGATTTTTTAGACGGGCAAAGGAGGGAAAGAGAAGAGACGCACTGAACGTCTCTCAACGGGGCGATCATGAGCGAAGCCGCCTGCGCGCGGGGCTCGTCCTTTCTAACGTGTTGTCGGCAAATCAGTGAACGTTTGCCATTCCGGTATGATCGAAGGGAGAGAAGATTCGGAGAAAAGGCATTCTCCCGTCGAGGACGATCCCACCTCAGGTTTGCGGCTTCGGATCTTTCAGGGTGAGGTAAAAATCTTTGACTTCCCGATCTGAATGGCTGAGCCGTTCTTCAACTTCCTCAACCGTTTTGGGGGGAGGCACGACCACTTTTTCACCCTCTTGCCAATTGACCGGTGTCGCGCAGGAAAAGGTGTCGGCCGTTTGGAGCGCCGTGACCAACCGGAGGACCTCGTCCACGTTCCGCCCGGCGTTCATCGGGTAGTAGATCAGGGCCCGAATCACGCGTTTGGGATCAATCACGAACAACGCACGAACCGTTGCGGTTGTACTGGCCCCGGGATGGATCATGCCGTAGAGTCGGGCCACCTGCATGCCGACGTCCGCCACCAGGGGATAGGGAATCGTCACGCCCAGTTTCTCCTTGATGTTCGCGAGCCAGGCCAGATGGGCATGGATGCTGTCCACACTCACCCCGAGCAACTTGACCCCCTTTTTTTGGAAGTCTTCGTGTCGGTGGGCAAATTCCATCAATTCCGTGGTGCACACGGGTGTAAAATCCGCAGGATGAGAGAAGAAAACGACCCAATCCTGCTCTTGCCAAGCGCTGAATTCAAAATCTTGAGACAGAGTGGTCAACGCAGAAAAATCAGGGGCATGCTCTCCAATGCGTGGCAAACCTTCAGTCTCAGACATTCCATCCTCCTTTACGAGCTTCGTCTAATGTACCCGACCGCACCGGCACCATCGTGGCAGTCCTGTTACCACCCATGGGGCAAATCGTCATCATCCAACCCCGCCTCCGCTTCCCTGAAATACTTTTCGGCTTCCAACTCTTCGGACAAATCCTCCGTCAAATCCTCATTGCGGTCTTCGGCAAGGGGACCGAATCCCGCGTCGTCGTCGAAGTCCTCGGAAGAGTCTCTGGACATGTCATCGTCTAGATCGGAAGAAAACTCATCGGTCGTCTCATCCTCGAATCCGGACAAATCCGATTCGAGTGAGTCAAGGACCACGACGGCAGGCACGTCTTGAGACACCTCCTCCATTTCAACGGGGGAGAGGGTCTTTACCGGCGGCACGGCCTTCGCTTCGGGCGTCGGAGTAGGCTTGGCAACGTGCTTCGGGCTCACCGCGACCTTCTTGCGTGCTTTCCCTTTGACGGTCGCCGGACGTTGTTTGACGGGCTTCACAGCCGTTTTCTTCACGGCCGCTTTCTTCACGGCCGCCTTCTTCACGATGGCTTTCTTGGGGGCCACCTTCTTGGCGGCAACTTTTTTCGCCTTTACCGTGACTCGCGCCTTTCCTTTGGCCTGACGTTTTTTCGCAGGCTTCACAGTCGTTTTCTTCACGGTAGCTTTCTTGGCGGCCGCCTTTTTTATCGGAGTCGTCGTCGTCGTCTTCTTTTTCAGCAAAGCCTTGGAGTTCGACACTTTGGGCTTGGCTTTGGATGCGGACCGCCCAGACTTCTTCTCCTTGGCTTTGGTTTTTTTTCGGGCTCTCGTTGCCATTGTCCTTTACCTCCTGATTTTGTATGGCGTAAGGAAATATGCCTCAAAGCCCTAAACCGAACGGCTCCCTCTATCACGGACCAAGACCAAGTTTCAACCAGTAACTTCCCCTCGATAGCCGTACGATCTGGCATTCTCCAATAAACCCCGTTACAGTGCTCGTACCCGGGAGGAGAGAATCCATGTCCCAACCCGCAGCCGAACGCAAACCATCCCACACACGCTGGACCATCCTGGCCCTCCTGCTGGCAATTAGTATTATTACCTATATTGACCGGGTCAATATCTCAGTCACGGCCCGGCAGATGATCCCGGCCCTCGGGCTCACCAACGTCCAGATGGGACAAATTTTCTCGGCGTTTGTCCTGGGCTATGCCCTGTTTCAGATCCCCGGGGGACGGCTGGGAGACCGCTGGGGGCCCAGAACGGTCCTGACCTTGGCCGTGGTGTGGTGGTCGCTCTTTACGGCAATGACCGCCCTGGCCCCATCGTCGTTTCTCGCAGGGGTCATGGGTATTTGGGGATCGCTGATGATCGTGCGATTCCTGATCGGCGTCGGGGAAGCCGCGGCCTTGCCGAATTTCAATCGGACCGTGGCCAATTGGTGCGGCCCGCATGAGCGAGGCCTCGGCATCGCAATCACGATCAGCGGCATCGGGATCGGCTCCGCGCTCACCCCCCCAATCACGGCGTGGATCATGGTGAATTACGGCTGGCAAACGGCCTTTTATTGGGCCGGAGGTCTCGGCGTCCTCATCGCCGTGCTGTGGTTCTGGTTTGCCACGGACCGGCCGGAAGCGCATCCACGGGTCAACGCCAGGGAAGCCGTGCTGATCCGTGGCAACGCGCCCTTACCGAGCGTCCCTGAAGCCCCGACACCTGTTCCCTGGAAAGCCTTTGCACGAACCCCAAGCGTGTGGTGGCTGGTCTTGAGTTATACCTGTTTCGGGTACGTGGCCTACGTGTATCTGTCCTGGTTTTACCTTTACCTCGTGGACGTACGACACTTCAGCGTGCTGCGAGGCGCTCTCTTCGCCGCCAGCCCCTTTATAGCCATGACGATCTTTTGTCCAATCGGCGGCTGGATCACGGACCGCCTGTCCGGACGATTCGGCTTGAACAAAGGCCGGCCCTGGGTCGGGGCTTGGGGAATGGCACTGGCAGCCCTCTCGATCATCGGAGGGGCGGTGATCGATGATCCCTTCACCGCCCTGGCCTTGTTATCCTTGGGCGCAGGTTGGCTGTATTTCACCATCGGCGCGTTTTGGAGTTCGACTGTGGATCTGTCAAAAGCCCACGCCGGAACCCTCTCCGGGGTGATGAATACCGGCGCCAATCTGGGCGGCACTCTCTCCCCTACGCTCACGCCCTGGATCGCGGACCAATTCGGATGGACCGTCGCACTCGCGGTCGGGGCAGTCCTGGCATTCATCGGCGCCTTATGCTGGCTCGGCATCCGACCGGCGGATGGCCTGGCACGGCTGGAAAAACCATAGAACCTCCGGGCCGCAACCACGGGAGCGTGGCCTGCGACGGCAATGGTTGCCGAACGTCCGCCCGCCTTGATACAGTCGGCCGATGAGTGCGCCCCTGACCTTCAAGAAAAAAAATCCCAAGGTCATCATCTCCACCAAATTCGGCAACATTCTGATCCAGTTTTACGCGGACGTGGCTCCTCGGCACGTAGACAACTTTCTGAACCTCGTCAAGATCGGATTCTACAATGGCACGACTTTTCACCGCGTCGTGCCGGGCTTCATCATCCAAGGGGGAGACCCGCTCAGCAAAGACCCGGATCGCACCCTGCACGGCACCGGAGGGCCGGGCTTCGGCCTGATCCCGGAACCCAGTGACCAGCCACACCGCCGCGGCACGGTCTCCATGGCCAAAATGCCACGGAACGACGATCGAACCCGTGACGTCAACGACAATGGATCACAGTTTTTTATCTGCGTGGAGGATACGAGCAGCCTGGACCGGACCTATACCGTCTTCGGGAAAGTCAGGAAAGGCATGGACGTGGTGGATCAGATCGTGGCCTTGGAACGGGACCCCCAGGACAATCCATTGGAACCCGTGACCGTGACTGTCCACGTGGAGGAAGAGTAAGGCCGGAGACCAGGCCGGCTTCTTAAAAAAATGCGGCGCTGGCGTAGGTGGTGGTGGAGTTGAATTGATCCACGATTTCCCGGTCGTAGCGCAGGATCTCACCTTTTTCCGCCTCGATCACTCGCAACAGCAGATACATCGCCGAGAAGCCCAGGACGTGGCGGCGGTCCTGTTCCTTGAGCAGAAATTCGGCAAAACCCCGGGCATCCACGTTTTCGACGTGTTTCAGCATTTCCAGGTCGGTTTGCATGCAGCGGTGGAACGAAAAATCCGTGGGAGCCTTTTCATCGCCATAACGAAGGCCGATATGCGCGAGGTTCGCACTGGCAATGAGACAGACCTTCTGCCCCGACGCGGCAATCGCGTCTTTCAGCAGCGACACAAACGCTTCAACCTGATCGGCCACGTCTTTGAGGGCCGGAGCAATCAAAGACCCGGGCGGAAACGCCGACAAAACCGGGACGATCGAGATGGACTGCTCTCTGCCCACGGTCTCCTGAAGAAAGGGCAACTGAAATTCGATGCTGTGTTCCGTTTCATGCCGCAACTCATCCGCGAACAACGCGTCACCACCCTTGGACCGTAACATCTCCATGAGCGGTCGATTGACCGGCACGATCCCCAACGGGCTTTCGAAGGCCTTATCCGTCACGGCCACCGGCTCCGTCAGACCGGCGTGGGCCGTCCCGAAGAGAATATAGACGTCCGGCGCCTCCGCCTCCCGCAGTTCTTTATAGGCCCATGCATAGAGCGGCCCGGCGACGTTCACGTCGTAATTCGGCACGACCAGCCCCTTGATCGGCTTCCCCTGATTCTCGGAAGGATCGGGGCTCGGCCCTTCCTTGGACGTGAAAAATCCCGCAAGTTGTTCGCGCAGTTTCTGCGGGTCGGCTTCGTAGCTCTTGCCGGCGAAACGGGGTTTCCGCGCCGGCGCGTCTCGATACGCCTTCACTGCTTGGGCTTTCGCCGCCTCGTAGCGGTCGCCTTCCAGAAAGAGCTTTTCATCCAGGTCGGCAATGAGCCGGTCGAGCTTGTCCGGCATCAGGAATTCGCCGAATTTCTTCAGGTATTCGACGCCGATTTGTTCCGGGGAATGCTCGCCGTCCAGAAATTGAAACAGATGGAAAAAGTTGAGCGGGATGATAAGCTTTTCGGCACTCAACCCGGAGGGATCCCACAAGACGATGTAGTGCTCCTCCCCCTGCTTCATGGGCGAATACTGAATATTGCGAAGTGCGGGGTAAGGCTTCGGTTCGTTGCCCTGCTCTGTCATTTACACTCCAGTTGTTCCGGTATCATCGATGCGCGAGGCTCTTTTTACACGAATTGACGATTATACGGACCGGCCTTCCGCTCCCGCAAGGCGGGACTTGGTAACGGCCCCGCTGTCGGGTTACGCTACCCCCCTCACCCTGCCCTCTCCCACGGTGGGGAGAGGGTGTTGAGAAGCGGGAATTTAAAAGTGGCTCCCTCTCCCCTGGCGGGAGAGGGTTGGGGTGAGGGGGAATTGTCAACGAATGAATCAACACAGACATGCATGACCCGATACTCCAAATGAACAGAGTCGACTGGTTTTCCGTTTTCAAATATCTGGTGTATGCGGCCCTGGTCGCCAACGCGGCGCTGTTCTTCAAGGACGATTGGGAAGCCGCTTCCCACGTCTTCCGGGACGGCCTGCCGTTCGCGCAGATCATCGAGGGGTTTGCGCCGAGCATCGACACCGCCGCGTGGGTGATCCTGTTACTGCTGTTCGAACTGGAAACCTGCCAGCTATCCGACAAAATGCTGAAGCGACCCATCGGCCTTGTCATCAGGGGTCTTCGTGCCCTGTGCTACGTCGTAATTGTGTACGCATTTGCCGGGTATCTCGGCAAAGCACTCGGCTTTGGCCTGTACGTATCCACGAGCATCCCGGACGCCTGCGCCTGGGCAGTGAAGCAGTTCGCTTTGCTCGTTGAACTCGACGAGTACCAAGCCCTGAACGCCGGCAACTGCGCCGGGATCACCGGAGACCTGTTCGTCAACGAGCAGACCAGGACCCTGGCCGAAGCCTGCACCCTAGTTCAGGCAACGCGGCTGGCCTGGGTTGACGTCGTGAACTCCGGTACATGGCTCCTGATCCTGGCCCTGTTGGAGCTTGACGTGCGGCCGGGTGTTAAAAGGTTGTTCCCCGGCTGGTTTGCGGTTATAAGCCGACGCGCCAAGTACCTGCTCTACGCCGTCATCGCGGGTGCAGCGATGTATTGGGGCATCTTCGGCACCTTCCTCGATTTCTGGGACGCCTTTTTGTGGATCGCCGCCTTTATCTTCATCGAGCGCAACGTGTTCGAGTGGGAACGGGAGTTGCCATAAATATGCTGTTTAGCACCAAAATGGATCTGTTTTGCACCTTTTTTATATACAATAAGGATCTGTTTATGCGCTATTTGTCACCATAACTGCACCTTCTGTCTCGCTGATACCTTTTTTGTCACCAGGCACGAGACACCAGAGTGGGGTCGTTGTCGGATTACGCCTTCGGCTAATCCGGCCTACGAAGGTTTTGTCTTTTTCCGTCATCCCCGACCTGATCGGGGATCCAGGGTTTTTTCTTGTTTTGTCCGTGAAGAGAAAGACACTGGATTCCCGGATATCGCATGGATCCCCGATTAAGAACGTCGGGGACAAGCGTCGGGAATGACAGTGCGTAGGTCGGATTAGCGTAGCGTAATCCGACACGCTTGTCGTTAACCGGAATACAAATGGCACCAGACTTTGTGGCCGGCTTCCGGTTTGCCGATTTGGATCAGGGGCGGGTCGGTGGTTTTGCAATGGTCCATCACGTGCGGGCAGCGCGTGTGGAACCGGCAGCCGGAGGGCGGGTTCAGCGGCGTCGGCACGTCGCCCGGCAGCAGGATGCGTTCGTGTTTCACCGCGGGATCCGGTAACGGGTTGGCGGAAAGCAGGGCCTGGGTGTAGGGATGTTTGGCGTCGGAGAAGAGGGTGCCGGCAGGAGCCACTTCCGCCAGCTTTCCCAAATACATCACGGCGATCCGATCAGCCAGGTACTGGACCACGTTCAGGTCGTGCGTGATGAACAAGTAGGACAGGTGATACTCGGCCTGCAGATCCTTGAGCAGGTTGATGATCTGCGCTTGAATCGACACGTCCAGGGCCGAGACCGCTTCATCGCACACGATCAGCTTCGGGTTCAGCGCCAGGGCGCGCGCAATGCCGATCCGCTGGCGTTGGCCCCCGGAAAATTCATGCGGGTACCGCGAGTAATGATCCGGCCTCAGGCCCACGCGGTCGAGAAGTTGACACACCCGCTCCGTCAGATCCCGGCCTTTGGCCAGGTGATGGACCTTGAGCGGCTCGCCCACGATGGAGCCGACGGTCATGCGAGGGTTCAGTGAGCTGTAGGGATCCTGAAACACGATCTGCATCCGGCGGCGCGTGGACCGCAACGTCTTAGCATCCATGGTAAACAGGTTGCGGCCTTCGAAAAACACGTCACCGCCGGTGGGCGCCTGCAACCGCAGCACGGTACGGCCCACGGTGGTTTTGCCGCAACCGGACTCCCCGACCAACCCGAAGGTTTCCCCGGACTTGATGTCGAACGTCACGTCATCCACGGCCTTGACCCACGCGGACACGTTCGAGAAGAGGCCGCTTCGGACCGGGAAATATTTCGTGAGGTTCACGACTTCAAGCAGGGATTGTCCGTTCGGTGATGCCAAATCCACGACGTTACGGTCTCCCGGGTTGATGCAACCAGCACACGACTTCATGGCCCGGTTTGATTTCAACGAGCGGCGGTTCCTCGTCCGGGCAACGGTCCAACACGTCCGGACACCGGGTCGAAAAGTGGCAGCCTCGGCAATACAGCAGAGGAGAAGGAACCGTACCCGGGATCGATTCGAGCCGGGTTTCCCGCGCGCCGGGCGTCGGCAACGAGCGCAACAGCGCCCGCGTATACGGATGGGACGGAGTGGCAAAGAGTTGCGGCACACTCGCGCGTTCCACGATCCGGCTGGCGTACATCACGATGACGTCCTGTGCGAATTGCGCCACGACGCCCAGGTTATGCGTGATCAGCAGGATCGCCATACCCATGTCCCGTTGCAGTTCTTTTAACAACTCCAGGATCTGCGCCTGGATGGTCACGTCCAACGCCGTGGTGGGTTCATCGGCGATAAGCAAGTCGGGTTGGCACGCCAGGGCCATGGCAATCATTACCCGCTGTTTCATGCCGCCGGACATTTCGTGCGGGTATTGATCGATGCGCTTGTCCGGTGAAGGGATATGGACTTTCTCCAGGAGGCGAATGACTTCCTGCCGGATCGCGCGTTTGGTCAGGGTCGTATGAATGTCCAACACCTCCCCGATCTGATCGCCGATCGTGAAGACCGGATTCAGCGACGTCATGGGTTCCTGAAAGACCATGCCGATTTGGTTGCCGCGTATTCGTCGAATGTCCTTATCGGGCAAGGTCAGCAGATCCGAACCCTTAAACACCACCTGGCCGCTCACCACCCTTCCCGGAAAATCCACCAACTGCATGATGGACAGGGCCGTCACGGATTTTCCGCACCCCGATTCTCCGACGAGCGCCACGGTCTGGCCCGGCTGTACCGAGAAGCTGACGTCCTCGACGGCTCGAATTTCTCCCTGGTCCGAGAAGAAGGACGTGGAGAGATGCGACACCTCCAGGAGATGGGGTGCGGCGTTCACGGGTCAACGTCTCCGCAGTTTCGGATTGAGGGCTTCACGCAGTCCTTCCCCGACGAGATTGAACGCCAACACGACCACCAGAATCGCCATGCCCGGAATAAAAAAGAGCCAGGGGGCGTCGAAGATAAACCCCTTGCCGTCGGCCAGGATATTGCCCCACGTAGCATACGGCGGTTGCACGCCGAATCCGAGAAAGCTCAAGCCCGATTCGGTCAGGATGGCCGTGGCCACGCCGATGGTAGCCGAGACCAACACGGGGGCGATGGCATTGGGCACCATGTGCGCAAAAATCACGCGGCGGTCCCGGGCCCCGATCGACGTGGCGGCTACCACGAAATCCTGTTTGCGTAACGCCAGAAATTCGGCACGGACGAACCGGGCAGTCCCCATCCAACTCGTCAGCCCGATCACGATCATGATGTTATAGATACTGGGCGGCAGGAGGGCAACCACCGTGAGGATCAGAAAAAAGGTCGGGAAACACAACATCACGTCGGTAAACCGCATGATGAGAGTATCGACCGTCACCACGCCGAGCCTGACGTTTCCATAAAACCCGGACAACCCGCCCAATAGAATACCGATCGCCAGGGAAATGCCGACCGCGATAAACCCGATGGACAACGACACGAAAGACCCCTGGAGCATGCGCGCGAACACGTCTCGGCCCAATTCGTCCGTGCCCAACAGATAGATGCCGCCGAACGGTCGATCATGGGCGGAGATCTCGTCGGGGGACGAGACGGTCAAGGGCGGCAGAAATTTTTCCGGCAGGCGGACGACTTCGGGATCGAACACGACCACCCATTCGGTCAGGACTTTTCCGAATACCGCCGTCAACAGGAGCAACAGCAGGACGTAGGCCCCCGCCACCGCCAAACGATCCTTGCGAAACAACCGGAGGGATTCCTGCCACGGCGTTTCCGAAGGCGGGAGTTCCTCAACAGGCGGCTTCGGGTTCTTTGTCAGGTCTGACACGTTGTCCACGGTTCCTTCATCATGACCACCCTCACCTTCATCCTCTCCCATCAAGGGAGAGGAAATTTCATCTCCTCTCTCTCCCCTGGCGGGAGAGGGCTGGGGTGAGGGGGGCAAGCATCATCCATCCCCTTGAAGCCCCGTTCGGATTCGCGGGTCCACCACGGCATACAGAATGTCCGAGAGCAAAGTCCCCGCCAACGTCAAGACCGCGGCAATAAAATTCAAGGTCAGGATCACCGGAAAATCTCTCGCGAGAATGGCTTCATAGCCCAACCGGCCCAACCCGGGCCACGCGAAGATCTGTTCGAAAATGACCGACCCGCCGATCAGCCCGGGCAACAGAAACCCGAACATGGTCACGAACGGCAACAATGCGTTGCGCAACGCGTGCCGGTAGATCACGACGTCCTCCGTAGCGCCCTTCGCCCTCGCCGTTCGCACGTAATCCTGCCCCACGACTTCCAGCATCTGTGAGCGGACGTACCGGGACAGAATCGCCATCCCGCCCAGGGCGGACATCAGCGACGGAATGACCAGGTGCCAGATCCGGTCCATCGTTTGAAAGAGAGGGGGAGCCAGTTCCATCCCGAAAGTCTTCAAGCCGATCACGGGTACCCCGAACAGATCCACGACCCAGAGAATCACGATATAGGACAAAAAGAAGCCCGGCACGGAAATGAGGGTGTACGCCGCAAAGGTGGTCGTGCGGTCATACACCGCCCCACGATGCATCGCCGCCTGAATGCCGGTGGGAAACGCCAGGGTCCACACGAGCAACGTGGCACAGATGAAGAGCGGCAGGGAATTGAGAAACCGGCGCCAGATTTTTCCCAGGACGGGTTGGCTGTCCTTGAACGATTTCAGTTCGCCGGACGCGAGATCGCGTATCCAATAGGCATATTGCATATACAGGGGGGCGTCGAGGTGAAACGCCTCCCGAATCTTGGCAATGTCTTCGGGCTTCATCCGGGGATTCGCCGGATCGACCTCGCTGGGTTCCCCCGGCGCCAGGTGGATCACCGAATGCGCGAGGATGGACACGATGAACACCAGCAGGAGACGTTGGAGCACGTTGCGAAGAATAAAGGCTTGCATCCGCGACTACCCCTTGAACCTATTTGTCATTCGTATGTGCTCAGTCATTCGTTGACAATTTCCCCTCACCCCGCCCTCTCCCTATTTCCCGCTTAATGCGGGAAATAGGGAGAGGGAGTTCCCTTCAAAACGACGGTGTCAATTCGAGCTTTCGCCATCGATGAAAGTGAAACATAATGTCGCCGCTCGGGATGGGGTAAATTTTTTCGTACCGTTCCGATCCATCATCGGCCTTATTGACCAACACGATCTTTTTATCCAACACCCGCGTTCCCAACGGACTGTAGAGAAACGTATACGGCTGTTCCTCGGCAATCAGCCGATGCAATTCGTGGGTCAGTGTCCGCTGGACCTCCTGATCGTACTCCTGCCGAATACGGACGATCAGGTCGTCCGCGCGCGCGTTGTTATATCCGATGAAATTCAATTGCTGCGGCCCGGCCTGACTCGAATGCCACAGTTGATACAAATCGGGGTCGATGCCCATGCTCCACCCGAGCACCACGGCGTCGAAATCGCCGGTATTGACGAAGTCCTTCAGAAACACCGCCCATTCAAAATATTGCGTATTGCACTTCACCCCGATTTTTTTCCAGGCGTTCTGCGCGATCGTCATGATATTTTTGCGAATGGGATTGCCGCTGTTCGTGATGAGATTGAACTCGAACACGACACCGTCTTTTTCGAGCCAGCCATCGGCATTGAGGCGCCAGCCTTTGGATTCCAACAAGGCCTGCGCGGCCTCGGGATCATAGGGTAAGGGCTCGACGGACTGGTCGTACCACTTTGTGTTCGGCGGATAGGGGCCGGTGATGCGTTCCCCTTCGCCGTACAACAAGTACCGGAGAAAATCTTCCACGTGAATCGCCATCCCCAGCGCCCGGCGTACCGCCGGGTCGGCAAATAACGGACGGCGATTATTGTACCCGATATAGGAATACCCGAACCCCAGGCTCGAAAACGACTGGTACGTGTCGTCTTCCTTGTACCTGGCGACCTGATGGGGCTGGGTCCCGTAGTAATCGACCGCGCCTGACCGGAATTCCATTTCCTGCGTCAACAGGTCGGGCACGATCCGCATGTAATAATCCTGGTATTCCGCGGGCCCTTCCCAATAGTCGTCATTGCGCCGGAGATGGATGTATTCATCGCTGTGCCACTCGACAAAACGAAATCGCCCGCTGCCGATGGGGTTGCGGTTGAATTGACTGTCGCGCATGCCGAACGCCGCCCGGGCGGCCTCGGAGAGACCGCGGTTGTCCATTTCCCGTTGCATGGCGTCGGCGTTGAGCAGGTGTTCGGGAAGGATCCCCATGGTCCAGGCGTTAATGGCCGGGGAAAACAGTCGTTTGTACACCACGCGCACCGTATGCGCGTCAGGAATTTCAACCGCCTTGATCGGTTCGAAATCAGACGTGCGGGGGGAAAGATTCTTGGAATTCATGATGGCGTCATACGTAAACTTCACGTCACCGGCATCGAACGCATGGCCGTCGTGAAACCGGACGCCTTCGCGCAAGCGAAAATCGATGAGGGGATTGTGCTCGGCCACGGGGAACAGGTCCGGCAATTGCGCGAACACCTGGGCCTTGATCGCCGGAGGGACCGCCTCGTGGAACGTGAGGTGCCGCTCATACGGAAAATGTTCGAGATACCGATCGCCGATGACCGGAAGAAGCCGTTGAAAAAAATCCTGATCCACCCGGTGCAATGAAAACGCCACTCGCTCGGGAACGTCGAACGTCACCTCCACTTCCCGGCGCGTCGGTTTGCCCTCCGCGTCCTGCTCCAGGACGGACAGCGTGTGCGTTCGGGGCGCGGGAGGCAACACTTCGATGGAGCGGACGTTGTCAGCTAACTCGGAAAACGCCTCGCCTTGAAGCGCGGCTTGAATCCGGTTGGCCAGGTTCGTTCCTGTGACTTCGGTGCCGTCGGGCAACCGGTTGGAGGGACTGACGAGGAGATAGGCGGTTTCGGAAATCGTCCAGTCCGTTGCCAACCGTCCCCGAAAGTCCAGGTTCTCGTCCAGATCCAGGAGCCCTTCAAACACGAGGCCTGCGATGCCCGAGCTGGCCGTATCCGCGTTCAAAATCGGATTGAGAATCTTGGCATCGCCGGAAGACGCTTCGATATACGTCACCAGGCGCGCCGGATTACCCGTCGCCTGTTTTTCGTACGTCGGCACCCAGAAGTAGGACTGCAGCAACAAAATCGTCAGCAACAGCGGGGCGAGGAGAAGCCAACGTTTGACGTGCATGGGTCTGAAAGATCCTTAGCCTTCAACACCCTCTCCCCTGGAAGGAGAGGGCTGGGGTGAGGGGGGGCTGCCTCTTTGCTCCTCCTTTGCCTGCCCTGAGCGAAGTCGAAGGATAAAGAGGGGTTAGGGGGATGTAGAGAGGACGCCTCTTCGCTCAGTATAACAGAATCCGGCTCAGAATCGTTGTTTCTTTAGACGAGAACTCGGTGCGTTTGTTGTTCGGCATGATACGAACTTCGCACCAAAGGCCCTGATTCCACGTGCCGAAAACCCAAGGCAATTCCATGTCGTTTGAGATCCTCGAAATCCTCGGGCTCGTAATACCGATGCGCCACGAGATGGGCCTTGGTCGGCTGCAAGTACTGGCCTATCGACACGATGTCACAGCCGGCTGCGCGCAGGTCGTGCAGGACCGACCGCAGTTCCTCGTTGGTCTCGCCCATCCCGACCATGACTCCTGATTTCGTGCGTGCTCCCTGTTCCTTCGCCCAACGAAGCACCCGCAAAGAACGGCTATAGTTGCCCTGCGGTCTCACGGCCGGAAACAGCCGAGGGACGGTTTCGATATTATGCGCAAAAATTTCCGGGGTCGCCGCCAGGACGGTCTCGACCGGAGCCGGTTTGCCTTGAAAGTCCGGCACCAGTACCTCCACGGTACATGCCGGCTGAACTCGCCGAATGGCATGAATGGTCGCCGCAAAAATAGAGGCGCCGCCGTCATCCAGTTCATCACGATTCACGGAAGTCAGCACCGCGTGCCGCAAATCCAGCGCTCGAACGGCTTCGGCCACCCGTTCCGGTTCCTGCCAATCCACCATGCCCGGACGACCCGTGGTCACGGAACAATAGTGACACCGTCGCGTGCAGACGTCACCCAACAGCAAGAACGTCGCCGTCCGGTTATTCCAGCATTCCCATTTGTTGGGACAGCGCGCCTCCTCGCAAATCGTATGAAGCTGCTTTTCCCGGACCAACGATTGAATGTGCCGATAGTGAGGCCCCGCCTCGATCTTGACCTTAAACCACGCCGGCAACCGTTCAGTTGTCATCTTGGTTTTTCTTTCCTCCTCCTGTGCAAGCAACTATCTGGAGGTTAAGGAGTGGCCAGTTTCGGTTTTTTGCCATCACGCGTGATGATAGCCAAGAAAACAGAGAGGAACAAACCGGCCTTTCTTTCCGGGTTTTCCTCTTGTGGGCAGCCTCTCATTCTGTCAACGAATAAGGAAACGTTTACAACAAAGATAGTCGTTGACCGCTCTCAAGTCTCGGGCTCTGCCCCCCCGGCGGTTTTCTGCGGCGAGTCGTCGATGTAGACGGTGAGTTGCTGCTTGATTTCCTTGGCATCTTCATCAGCCTCTGGCAACAAGGCCGGTTCGAATTCACCTTCCAGGCCTCTCTTGGCTTCACGAAGAGCCTGACGCGCTTCTTGTCCCATCAAATATTCAACATTGTCTCCCAACACTTCCTCCAGAGCAATGGAGGTTTCTTTTGTGAATTTGCTCGTGTGCGATGGCGTGGTCCCGCTCATAAGTTGTTTCGCCCGTTGGGCGGCCACCAGCACGACTCGATAGCGGGAATCGAACTTGCCTTCTCTATCGTCCGGAAGCAGTGGCAGTGTATCAATCATGATCAACACTCCTTTGGTGAATAAGGTTACGTGGCAATCTTTCTCATCGTCACGGGTTCGACCAACCCATTTTCCACGAGCGATTCAGCGTCCAATCGGCTCGTCTTCACCCGTTCGGCCAGAATGATGGACTCCAATTCTTTCGTTGCCTGCAGGAGTTCTTCATTCCGAACGAAGTAATGATAGGCTTTGAAATTGGCTATTTCCTCACTCGCTTTGTGCAAACGACGCTCGATTTCCTCCAGGGTATCCGCGGCTCGCCGACAGGCCCGTTTTCGAAGGATTTCAAGCGACGGCGGGGCCACAAACACGTACACGGCCCCGGCAAAGCGTTCCATAATTTGCTTGGCCCCCTGCGCATCGATATCCAACAACACGTCGATCCCTTTATGCAGGGCCTCCAATAACGGCCGTTTCGGGGTGCCGTACTTGTGGCCGTACACTTCCGCCCACTCGACGAACGCCTCCTCCTGAATCAGATCCTGAAACGTCACATCATCCACAAAACAATACTCAACCCCCTCTCGCTCACCCGGCCTCGGGCTCCTGGTCGTATAAGACACCGACAACGTGGTACTCGGCACCCGGGTCACGATATTTTTGCACAACGTGCTCTTCCCCACACCCGAAGGCCCCGACACTACGACCAAGATACCGTTAACCGACATCAGACAAGCCTTCCCCGCAAGGGGTTCTATTCCACATTTTGCACCTGCTCACGAATCTTTTCCAGTTCACTTTTGAGCTGAATGACATGCTTCGAGATCTCCGCGTCATTCGCCTTGGATCCTATCGTATTCACCTCACGACCCATTTCCTGCAACAAAAAATCAAACTGCCGACCGACCGGTTCCCGTCTTTTTAGCATCTCTTCAAATTGTGCGCCATGGCTCCTGAACCGGATGAGTTCTTCCGTCACGTCGCACCGGTCGGCAAAGAGCGCCAATTCCTTGTCGAGCCGCGCCTCCGGCTCGCCCGTCGAGCCGACCAGCGCTTGCACGCGCGCGCGCATGCGTTCATGGAGGCCTTTGACAACGAGAGGCAGACGGCGTTGTATCGACTGGTGAATTGCTCGAACCGCCTTCAGCCGTTTCGCGATATCGCCCTGTAGGGTTTTTCCCTCTTTCGACCGCATGTGGTCAAGGTCCGTAAGCGCACCCGACACGAGCCGCCTCACCACTTGATTCATGTGTTTGTCGTCGATTGGGGTCTCGGCAACGCGAAAGATTTCCCGGAATGAAGCCAGAAGCTCGATGTCGATCCCCCCCCCCAACCGGAAGTCCCGCCGCAAATCTTCCAGTGCCCCATGATAGAGCCGCGCCAAGGGACGATCAAGCGTCACGTGTTTCCCGCGTTCGTTGCCCTTCCCATAGGCGACGAAGAGTTCGATTCTTCCGCGGCGACATTTTCGGGCCACCAGGGCCTTCAGTTCCTCTTCCCACTTGAGATCCCCCTTAGGCATTCGGATAACAATTTCCCGGAATCGATGGTTCACCGACCGGACTTCCACGGCCACGGCGAGCCCGTGACAGGTTCCTTCCCTTTTTCCAAAACCCGTCATGCTTTTCAACATGGGCGTAGCAGCTTTCCTTCCCACTGACAGTCTTTATACAGCACGCAGGCGGCACATTGGGGTTTCCGCGCCAAGCACACGTAGCGGCCATGAAGTAGAATTCGCTGTGAGCCTTCAGTCCAATCCCGGGCCGGCCAGATCCCCTGCAAATCAAACTCGATTTTGGTCGGATCACTATTCCGGCTGAGATGCAATCGCTGAGCCACGCGTTTCACGTGAGTATCTACGATAATCGCCGGTGCGTCAAAACAGGCACCTAGAATCACGTTGGCGGTTTTTCTGCCAATACCGGGCAACGACGTCAATTCTTCCATGGTCTTCGGCACCATACCGCCAAACTGCGCGACCAGGGCTTGACTGCACTTCACCAAATGTTGCGCCTTGTTCCGGTAAAACCCCGTTGGTTTGATCAACGCTTCGAGTCGCGCTGGAGACGCGCAAGCCAATTCCCTGGCCCCCGGATAGGCCGCAAAAAGCCCCGGCGTCACCCGGTTCACCCGTTCATCCGTACATTGGGCCGAGAGGATCGTCGCCACCAGCAATTCAAAGGGGTCGGTGTAGTTGAGTTCCACCAGCGTATTCGGGGCCTGCGTTCGAAGGCGTTTCAGTATCCGACGGGCACGGATTTTTGTTGATTGTTGATTGCTGATTGCTAATTGTCGATTCTTCACCCTGCCTCCGCTACCGGCACTCCGGCTTCCAGGACGTCGGCAATCGCGGCTCGCAACGGGGCCAAGGTCTCTTTCCGGAGAGCGGAGACACAAAGGGCCCTTTGACTTCGCTCAGGGCAAGCCTGAAAACGTCGTTCAAGAACGTCTGCGTCTTCCGGTGACAATCGATCGCATTTGTTCATGACCAGGACTCGGGTCACGTGTTGCAGTTCAAGTTCATGCAAAAGTCCTTCGACCACGTGTATCTGCTGATCACGATCCGGCGCGGTCGCATCCACCACGTGCACCAGCACGTCAGCCTGGCGTAGCTCATCGAGTGTCGTGCGAAAGGCTTCCAGGAGATCCTGAGGCAGGTCCCGAACGAACCCGACGGTATCGGTCAGAATCACGTTCCGGCCTAAAGGAAGTCTCAGCCGTCGATTGACGGTATCCAGGGTTTCAAACGGCTGATTTTTGGCCGAAACGCAGCTATGGGTCAAGGTATTCAGCAAGGTGGATTTCCCGGCATTCGTATAGCCGACGATCGACACGACCGGAATACTTTGGCGCAGGCGCCTGGGCCGTTGCTGCTCTCGTTGACGACTCAAATCCTTCAACTCGCGTTCGAGATGATGAATCCGATCCCGTATGCGTCTCAGGTCGGTTTCAAGTTTAGTTTCGCCGGGTCCTCGTGCCCCGATGCCTCCTCCCAAACGAGAAAACGCCGTGCTGGATTGAGACAACCGAGGCAACAAATATTTGAGTTGCGCCAGTTCCACTTGAATCTTCCCGGCGCGCGAATGCGCCCGGCTCGCAAAAATATCCAGGATCAACTGCGTCCGATCGATGACTTTCAACTCGATCATCTCGGATAACGACCGGATCTGAGTTGGAGTCAGGTCTCGATCGAAAATCAACAAGTCAGCTCCGCTTTGCAGCGCATGGATCATGACCTCGGTAATCTTTCCCACCCCCAACACGTACTTGGGATTGATCCGAGGTAATCGCTGAACCACGGTACCGACCACCTGAATGCCCTGCGATGCTGCCAATTCCTGACACTCCCGCAGTCGTTCTTCATGGTCGGCCCGATTCCCCTCCGTGACACTGACCAGTAACGCATTGGGGCTGTCGTCCGTTCGTCGAAGCGCCGGGGTCGCTTTGGATATTTCAGCCTCCAGCGATTGGACGAACTGATCGCACCGGCACTGAAACGTCTGGAAGCTTTGTGGTGCCCATGCCTCATACGCTTTCCCCTGTGGATTGGGCGGAAGCAGGTGGGCTAGCGAGATAGACACCGGTTCTCCCCCCTCTCCTACGCCAAGCACTGCCATCATATCCAAGCGAAGCAGCGCCAGGTCGGTGAGATCGTCCTTGGTCAACGGTTGATTATTGAGATGCGTATGCACGAACCGAACGCCGCGTAATAGCCGGGATCCTGACCGGCTCCGCGCCAGTTCCGGGATCACCAACTGACGGTCCGTTCCGATGATGACGGATTCGATGATGCCCCGTCGATTGATCAGCAGGCCGATTTGCCGTCGAATTTCATGCGACAGTTCCGTGCAGGAGCGAGCCAGTTCCGGAGAAATGACTTTTTCGACGGGTACGCGTCGGCGATATAACCGTTCAAGTCGCGTAACCTGGCCGGGTTTCAACCCGGTCAGATGTCCGATGGCATGTGGAATAGAGGCCCCCCTCTTGACTGTGCCGCCCTGCTACGTCGTGACGCCTGAACCGTTCCCCGGTACCGTGGCCCCGATTTCCAGACCGGGTTGGGCATCCAAGTCCCACGAAGCCCATCGCCGTTGTTGGTAGGCCCACCAACCGGCCGCGGCCACCATCGCGGCATTATCCGTACAAAACTGCATTCTCGGCAACGCCAGACGAATCCCTTCCTTTTCCGCGTGAGCGTGCAAGACCGCCCGTAAGCGCGAATTCGCGCAGACTCCGCCGACCACCGCCAATCCGGAGACGCCATAACGACGTACCGCCCGAAACGATTTTTCAACCAACACGTCTACGATGGCTTCCTGGTATCCCGCGGCGACATGCGCCGGCGAGGGCAACGCCTGACGCGACTGCTGATCCCGCAAATAATATAACAACGAAGTTTTGAGGCCACTGAAACTGAAATTGAACTCTCCCCGGTTCAGGTACGGACGAGGGAAACGGACGACCGACGGATCCCCCGATTGAGCCAGACGATCGAGCGCGGGTCCGCCCGGGTAGGAGAGTCCCAGCATCTTGGCGCCTTTATCGAATGCCTCCCCCGCGGCGTCATCAAGGGTTTTTCCAAGAAGCCGGTATTCGCCGCTTTGGGGAACAAGATATAAGTGCGTGTGACCTCCGGACACCACGAGCACGATGCAGGGGGTCACAAAATCGGGATATTCCAACCACGCAGAGGCAATGTGCCCTTCCAAATGATGCACGCCGATGCAAGGTACGCCCAAGGCATACGCCAGGGCTTTTCCGAAACTCACCCCGACCACCAAGGCACCGGCCAGTCCCGGTCCTTGCGTGACCGCAATCGCCCGAAGATCCGACCAGCGGACCCCCGCCTGTTCAAGAGCGGCCTGCGTCACCTCTTCAATCCGTTCCACGTGTTTTCTCGAAGCCAACTCCGGCACCACTCCGCCGAAACGGCCGTGCACCTCGTGTTGGGACGCCACACGATTCGACAACAGATGCCCTTGCAGCGAGAACACCGCGGCCGCCGTTTCGTCGCAGGACGTTTCGATTCCCAAGAGACTCGGGGGTGGCATGGACAAGGGAGGACTTGTGGAAGTTTGGCCGTTTCGAGGCATCACCGGTCGTCATAAAAAACAACGACTCTCGCCACGTGGGATAACGAGAGTCGTCTATCAAGAGAAGGGAAACAATCCGTGAATGATTGGTTGTCTTACCGCAATCGGCGCAGCACCAAAGAATCAAGAAACCTCAGACACTGGCCATCGCCTCTTCTTCCACAAAAACGGGGGCGTCGTCTCGAAGCACGACTTTAATTTTCTTGACGTCCTTGAAACGCCCTCGAATGAGTTCATCGGACAAGGGATCACCCAACAGCTTTTGGATGGTCCGCCTCATGGGCCTCGCTCCATACTGTGGTTGATACCCTTGTGTAATCAGCCATTGCTTGACCTCGTCGCCAACCTCCAATTGGACGTCACGTTCCGCCAACCGTTCGTTCAATTCGCGAATCAGGATATCGACGATGTTCAGTAGATGCTCTTTTTCCAACTGATGGAAGACGACGAACTCATCAATCCGATTCAAGAATTCCGGACTGAAACTCCGTTTCAATTCATCCAGAATATTGTTCTTCATTCGCTTCCGGGTCTCTGCCTCTTCGACCTTTTGGAACCCGAGAGACACGCCCTTCTGAATAAGCTTCGTTCCCAAATTGGACGTCATCACGAGAATGGCATTCTTGAAATCGACTTTCCGCCCCAGGCTGTCCGTGAGCAACCCGTCATCCAGAACCTGTAAGAGGACGTTGAAGATATCCGGATGAGCTTTTTCAATCTCATCGAACAACACCACCGAATACGGCCGCCGTCGCACTTTCTCGGTCAACTGCCCACCCTCTTCATACCCGACGTACCCCGGAGGGGCGCCGAACAACCGGGAACTCGTAAATTTCTCCTGGTACTCCGACATATCGATTCGAATCAGGGCATCCTCGGTATTAAACAAGAACCCGGCCAGAGCTCGGGCCAACTCGGTCTTCCCGACACCCGTCGGTCCCAGAAAGATGAAGGACCCGATCGGCTTGCGCGCCTCCTTGAGACCGGCGCGGGAGCGACGAATAGCGCGACAGACTGCTGAAATGGCTTCTTCCTGTCCCACGATACGCTTGTGGAGATAGTCCTCCATGTGCAGCAGCTTTTCCGATTCTTCTTCCTCGAGTTTAAACAACGGAATGCCCGTGATTTTGGACACCACGAAACTGACTTCTTCGGCCCCGATCACGGGTTTTTGCTGCTCCTGGTTCTTCTTCCAATCACGCTTGGCATCCTCCAGCAGTTTGCGCAGACGTTCTTCTTCTTCCCGATATTTCACGGCTTCTTCAAAGCTCTGCAACCCGATGGCGACTTCTTTTTCGTGCGCCACACGCTTGAGTTCCTGTTCCAATGATTTCAGTTCCGGGGGCAGTGAATAGGACTGCAACTTGGCTCGAGACCCTGTCTCATCAATCAAATCAATCGCCTTGTCAGGCAGAAATCGATCCGTGATGTAGCGATCGGTCAATTTCACGGCTTCCACCACCGCGTCGTCAGAAATCTCCACGCCATGGTGCTCTTCATAGCGGTCCCGCAAGCCCTGAATGATCTTGATGGTTTCTTCCACGGACGGCGGATTCACGTAAATGGGCTGGAACCGCCGTTTCAAGGCGCCGTCCTTCTCAATATGTTTTCGGTATTCATCCATAGTGGTCGCCCCGATGCAATGGATCTCGCCTCGGGATAACGCCGGCTTGAGCATATTGGCGGCGTCGATCGACCCTTCAGCCGCTCCCGCCCCAACCAGGGTATGCAACTCATCGATGAACAGGATCACGTTGCCGGCCTGAACGATTTCCTTCATCACCACTTTCAGCCGTTCTTCAAATTGCCCCCGATACTTTGTGCCGGCCACGAGCGACCCCAGGTCCAGAGCAATCACCCGCCGGTTCAGGAGATTATCGGGCACGTCCATCGAGACGATTCTCTGGGCCAACCCTTCCACGATCGCGGTTTTGCCCACCCCGGATTCGCCGATCAGGGCAGGATTGTTTTTGGAACGGCGGCTTAAAATCTGCAAAACCCGTTCGATTTCGTCTCCCCGGCCGATGACGGGGTCCAACATGGAATCCTGCGCCAATTGCGTCAGGTCCCTGCCGAATTCATCGAGTGCGGGGGTGCTGCTTTTCTTGTCCCGCTCCCGCGTTCCCGATTTCCGCAGGAAGGTCACGGTCAATTGGCGAGCCGTGAGCAGGTTGCCGCCCAGGCTGCGCAGCACCTTTCCGCCGATCCCCTCCTCTTCCCGCAACAACCCCAACAGGAGATGCTCGCTGCCGATGTGATTGTGTCCCAGCAGCCTCGCCTCTTCGACACCGTATTCAATCACCTTCTTGACGCGGGGACTGAAAGGAATTTCTCCGAACGTGACGGTCGTCCCGCCACTGGGCAAACTGCGTTCCACCTCCAAACGAATCTGTTCGGGAGACAGTCCCATCTTCTTGATAATCATGAGGGCAATGCCATCGGATTCACGGAGAATGGCGAGCACCAGATGCTCCGTGCCGAGATAGTCATTCTGATGGCGTTCAGCCTCTTCGCGGGCCAGAATTATAATCTTGCGACCTCTGTCCGTGAATCGCTCGAACATTTTCCCTCCTTTTGGGGGTAAAGAATTCACCCCGGAAACGTCAGGTCAATCTCACCGTCATACGCTGGTTAGTCTATCCATCCCCTCTGAAAACTGTCAAGGCAAGACCGCGACTAATTCTGATATGTAAGGTTCCATATTCCGACGCCGACGTCAAGAGGGATGGCTCGCTCGCGACATTTCTCCGTTGACTCCGGAACGGAATGAACGATACAATCCTATTTCCGTCACTTCACAACCGTGCGGGCACGCCTCGACGTTTCGGTTCCCCTTCACTGCCCCGTCTTTTCCATAAACGCATGAGTCGCTCGTGACTGTCATCGGCATCCTGACCAAGCCTCAATTTCCCGATATCCGACCCCTACTCGAGGAACTGCTCGACTGGCTCCGACGGAAAGAGAAAATCGTGCTCGTCGGCTCCTCGTCCGGGGAATACTTTCACGAAGGCGCGCAACCGATCGATGAGCAAATCGCCGCTGGGGCCGACCTCGTGCTCGTGCTCGGCGGAGACGGCACGATGTTGCGTGCAGCCCGACTCGTCGAAGAACGATCCGTCCCCATCCTGGGAGTCAATTTGGGAGGCTTGGGGTTTCTGACGGAGAGCACGATAGAAACGATGTACGACTCACTGGAAAAAATCTTTGCGCAAGAATTCTACGTGGACCACCGTCTGCGCCTCCAGGGTCTCATCCGGCATAAGAACGGAGAACAAGAGCAACGAACGGCGTTGAACGACGCGGTCATCAGCAAAGGGATCTCGGGACGCATGATTGCCACGAGCATTCAGGTCGACAAACAATTCGTGACGACGCTCCGAGGCGATGGGTTGATTATCGCCTCTCCAACCGGATCCACGGCCTACTCCATGTCTGCCGGCGGCCCGATTTTAGAACCGAGTCTCGAAACCCTGGTGCTGACGCCCATCAGCCCCCATACCTTGACCCACCGTCCCCTCCTGGTCCCCAGCCAAGTCTCGCTGGAGATTGAATTGACCAGCCACGAGGGAGGCACCGTGACGTTTGACGGACAAATCGGGATTGCCATGGAGCATGAAGATACGCTCACGATCAGCGCCTCACCCCACAGAACGCGCCTCATCCGTTTTCCCGACCGGACGTACTATGATGTTCTGCGAAATAAACTCAAGTGGGGAGACGCCTAAGCCGGGTTAAATCACGGCTGGCATTCAGGGCATTCGGTCCGTTCCTGCTCGGCCCGAAACTCATCGGAAGTCAAAGGGAAAATCTGGTTGCACGTCGCACAGGAGCGAATTTCAAAAAACGCTTCCCCATCCTCGTGAATCTCGCACGGCAGCAACAGGTCCAGCGGATCATAGCCCAGGGTCTTTCCATCGGGGAACTTCACGATGGCCAAGCGCACGTTGAAATGTTGAAAGACCGCTTCTCGGCCTTTCCGGTCCTCACCGGACCCCACAACGCAAACAGGTTGCCCGGGCTTGCGCGCACGAAGATCTTTTAAGGTGCGATGGGAATCCATCGCCACCTCGAATTGGGTCGCTTCTGGATCCTGTGGGGTCGTCATAATCGCGGGAACCGCAGTGTCGCACAAGAACGTTAAAGCCAATGCCGTCCCGGCTTGTACCACGCACGGAAAAATTCCGTCAAGAAAACGAACGCCTTTCGCGAAGAGGGAAAACCATGTCACCCATCACCATCTACCAGAAACCAACGTGTACGACGTGCCGGCAAGTCATCAAACTCGTTCAGGAAAGCGGGCACGCCTTTACGGCCGTCAATTATTACGAAACGCCGTTATCGAAAACCAGGCTCAAAGCCTTGCTGAAAAATGGCGGCCTCAAGGCCCGTGACGTGCTGCGCACGAAAGAAGAGATATATAAGACGTTAGGCCTCGCCAAAACCGACAAGTCCGAAGACGAATTGATCGAGTTGATGATCACCTATCCCGATCTGCTCCAACGACCCCTGATAGAAACGGGCCAAACGGTCATCCTCGCCAGGCCCGCGGAAACGGTAAAACAACTCTGGAAAGGGTCGTGAGCGTGACATTATTCCGTGGCAGACGACGGCGGAATCCCCTGACGGCGCCGGGCCTTACCGTGTTTGGCCTTCCGTCCCGTGGGCTTCGGTACGCGGAATGCTGGAATCCGCCCTCAGAAATTGGTACGCCTCGATGATGCGCCGCAATTCAGGTTCGGCACTACGGTCACCTTTGTTGATATCGGGATGGAGTTTTTTGGCTTTTTGACGAAAGGCCCGGGTCACCGCCACCATCGAACTTCCGAACTCAAGGCCCAAGGCCTCATAGGCTTCCTGGTGCGAATTGATTTCGCCTTGAGACGCCGTCACCTCCCCGCTTCCGGTCGCTTTCTTGAAAAAATCAAACAGATTGATCTTTCGCCGGCGTCGCTTGGGACGTTGATAGATTTCGCTATTGAAATCTTCAAAACGATCCTCAATGAATTCGAGGCGGGCTTCCAGGCGGTGGGCATGGGTCAGTTCCTGGACCTCACCCAATTCCTCTTCGATGAGCGTCACCATCCGCTCGATTTCCACCAGACCGGTTTCAACCTTAAAGTAACTCTCGGCGCGTTCCAGCATCATCGTGTCGATGGCAAAATCCAGACTGCGTTCCGATTGGGCTCGTAATTCGACGATCCGGCGACGCATGCCCGAGAAATAGCGAGCCTTAGCCCGCTCGTCAAAAGGCATAGCTACGCCCCCATGGTGTTCGTGTCAGAGTCATGTTCTCGGCCGTAGGGGACGGCCTGCGTGCCGTCCCGAATGGATCGACCCGCATTCTAGCATAAAACCTTCCCCTGCCTCCCAACGGGATGACGACCCCATTCAGGCCGTCTCTCCTATTCCCCTCCTTTGTAAGGAGGGGCGAGGGGAGGTAGACTCTGCGGCCATGATGACGAAATCTCGCGCTCTATGGGCGTTCAACTCTACCCCACCCATCCTCCCCTTACAAAGGGGAGGAGAAGCACCCAAGGCAACCACAGAAAGTTGCCCCTACAACGTTGGTTAAGGTAAAAGCGTCAACAGCCTCCGTAACCGTTTTCGCACCGGGGCCGTCATCATTATCAAACTCATCGAGGAGGAGAGTGCCGTGAGAAGAAGTATGTTATGCGTCGCGTTGAGTGCCGGGTTGTGTGTGGGTTTTTCAGGAGTGGCCTGGAGCGTGAATCCGACCGGATACGGGCAAGCAGGCGGAGAGTACGACATCAGGATTCCCCGTGTGCCGGCCGGTCATTTGGCCAAAGCCAAGAAAGTCAAACCACCATTTGAAGCGACGCCGGAAATCCTGGCAGAGGGCAAAGCCATCTTCCTGGGTGTCGGAGGGTGCATCAGTTGCCACGGCCCCGAAGGCAAGGGGGACGGCGCCGCTGCCAAGAACCTGCCGATCCAACCACGCAACTTCACGAATCCGAAATTTCATAAATTACGAACGCCCGGCGAACTGATGTGGATCCTCAAGAACGGAAGCATGGGCCAATCCGGTCGTGTCCCGGGTACCGGCATGCTCCCCGTGGTTCAACCCAAAGGCTTCATTACGGAAGAGCAAGGCTGGAAGGCGTTGTTATACGAACTGAGCTTGGGGAAATAACCGCAACGTTCAATCTGTTCACGATCCCGTCGCCTCCGGGAGACCGGTTGGGACGGGCTCCTTCATTGACATCACCCGGACCCAGGGTTAGAATTTTTGGACTCCGGGAAGCTCTATTAGGCAGGCTGTCGTCAGCTAAGGGATGATCCCCCTTTGTCTTCACAATTCGTTCACCTGCACCTCCACACCCAATACAGCCTGCTGGACGGCGCGAATCAACTGAAGCCGCTTCTCAAGCAAGTCCGGGACTTTCAACAACCCGCGCTCGCCATCACGGACCACGGCAACCTCTTCGGCGCCATTGACTTCTATGAAAAGGCCACGGCCCAAGGAGTCAAGCCCATCATCGGGTGTGAAGCCTATCTCGCGCCAGGAAGCCGAAAACAACGCGAAGGATTGTTGGCCCACAACGACTATTATCATTTGATTCTCCTGGCCACCAATCTCAAGGGCTACCACAACCTCATCAAACTGTCGAGCAAGGCCTATCTGGAAGGGTTTTACTACAAACCCCGGATGGATAAGGAGCTCTTGCAGGAACACCATGAAGGCCTCATTGCCTTATCCGGGTGTCTGAGCGGGGAAGTGCCGTATCTCATCGGCCAACGGGACATGGAGAAAGCTGCGCAAACAGCCGGAGAATACCGCGAGATCTTCGGGAAAGACCATTATTATCTCGAAGTCCAGGCCAACGGGCTCGATCATCAACTGGTCGCCAACCGGGGCCTCGTGGAGATTCATAAAAAACTCGGCATTCCTTTGGTGGGGACCAACGACTGCCACTACCTGAAAAAAGAAGACGCGCGCCCGCATGAAATCATGCTCTGCCTGCAAACCGGTAAAACCTTAAGCGACACCAACCGCATGAAGTTCGACACCGACCAGTTGTACGTCAAGTCCACGGACGAGATGGTCGCGGAGTTTTCCGAACTCCCGGAGGCCGTGCTGAACACCTGTCGCATCGCAGAACAGTGCGCGTTGAACCTGGCTAATGGAACCATATCTCTCCCTCACTACCAGGTGCCCGAGGGATTCACCCATGAGAACTACCTGGAAACCTTGGCCAGGGAGGGCTTGGCCGCGCGCCTGGCGGCTCGGCCTGCGGGCCTGCCGCCTGAGGCCTATCAACTCCGCCTTCAAGAAGAACTGGCCGTGCTCAACCAGATGGGCTATGCCGGCTATTTCCTGGTGGTGTGGGACATCATCAAATTTGCCCGGTCGCGCGGCATTCCGGTGGGACCCGGCCGGGGATCGGCAGCCGGGAGTTTGATTGCCTATGCCCTCTCCATTACCGACTTGGATCCTCTCGCGTACAACCTGCTCTTCGAGCGGTTCCTCAATCCCGAACGCGTGAGCATGCCGGACATCGACATGGATTTCTGCATGGACCGCCGGGGAGAAGTCATCAATTACGTGATCGAGAAATACGGCGAAGATCACGTGTGCCAGATCATCACGTTCGGGACGCTGGGCGCGAAAGCCGCGGTCCGGGACGTTGGGCGCGTAATGGATATTCCCTACGCCGAAGTGGACCGCGTCGCCAAACTCGTGCCTACGCAACTCAACATCACCTTGAAAGAGGCCTTGACACAAGAGCCGCGCCTGCAAGAGTTGGTCGACAGCGACACGCGGATGAAGGAACTCATGACGACGGCCCAATCCCTCGAAGGCCTGGCGCGACACGCCTCCACGCACGCGGCGGGGGTGGTGATTTCACAGAAGCCCCTGATGGATCACGTGCCGTTGTACAAAACGGCCAACAACGAAATCGTCACGCAATATTCGATGACGGATATTGAAAAAGTGGGGCTGGTGAAATTCGATTTTCTGGGGCTGAAAACCCTGACCATGATTCATCATGCCGTCGCCATGGTGAACCAGAACCGGACTCCGGAAGAACGACTCGATATTGAACGGCTTCCCCTGAGTGATGCAGAAACTTATGCCCTCCTGGCTTCCGGCAAAACCTCCGGGATCTTTCAACTGGAAAGTTCGGGCATGCGAAATTTATTGGTCCGCATCAAACCGGAATGCTTCGAAGATCTCATCGCGATCCTCGCCCTCTACCGGCCGGGTCCCCTGGAAAGCGGCATGGTGGACGACTTCATCAAACGCAAACGCGATCCCTTGAAAATTGCGTACGACCCTCCGGAGCTGGAACCCATTCTCAAGGAAACCTACGGGGTGATCGTCTATCAGGAACAGGTCATGGCCATTGCCAATCGCATGGCCGGGTTCAGTTTGGGGCAAGCCGATCTGCTTCGCCGGGCCATGGGGAAGAAAAAACCCGAAGAGATGGCCAAGCAAAAAGAATTGTTTCTCGACGGGGCCAAGGCCAACGGGTTCACGGACAAGAAAGCGGAAAAGATCTTCGACCAAATGGCCTACTTTGCCGGGTACGGATTCAACAAATCCCATTCGGCGGCCTATGCCCTGGTGACGTTCCAAACGGCTTACCTGAAGGCGCATCATCCCACGGAATTCATGGCCGCGCTCCTCACGAGTGAAATGGGGAATACGGACAAGATGGTGGGCTATTTCACCGAATGCCGCGAACGCGGGATTCCCATCCTCCCGCCGGACGCGAATGAAAGCCAGAAAAACTTTACCATCGTGGAAGGAGGGATTCGATTCGGGCTGGCGGCCATTAAAAACGTCGGCGGCAGTGCCATTGAATCCATCATCGCGCGTAGGGAAGCCGAGGGGCCCTTCGTGTCCTTTTTGGATTTCTGTTGCCGGATCGACATGCACAAGGTCAACAAGCGCGTGATCGAGGGCTTGATCAAGGTCGGCGCATTTGACTCCACGGTGACCAAACGGGCTCAATTGATGGCTGTGATGGAACAAACGCTGGATGAAGCCAACGCTATTCAAAAGGAGCGCGCCTTGGGACAGACGTCCTTATTCGAGGCCGTCGAAGCGGATGACTCGAACTCGCCTGCCTTGACTCGACCGCTGCCCGCGATCGACGAATGGCAACAGGCCCAAATTCTCCAATTTGAACGGGAACTCACCGGATTCTATATCACCGCCCATCCGTTGACCCAACACGCCGAAGCCATCCGCCTGCTGTCGACGCATACCACGACCACCCTCCACGAGGCGCACGAAGGCCGGGAAGTCAAAATCTGCGGCGTGATTGGCAGCATCAAAGTCACCACCACCAAAAAAGGGAACCGGATGGCCTACGTCCAATTGGAAGACTTGCAGGGCTTGGTGGAAATCATCGTGTTTCCCGAACTCTTTCAAAACTGTTCGGAGTTTCTGAATACGGATACCGTCATCCAGGCCATGGGCACGGTGGATCACATGGATTCCGGCGCCCGTCTCAAGGCCACCAAATTGGAGCCCCTGCACGACTTGCAAACCAGAACCGTGAAACAGGTCGTGGTACGCCTCGCGGAAACGACGGACACGTGGGGCAAGCTGCCCAAACTGAAGGAAGTGTTACACCGCCACCCGGGTCAGGCCTCGGTCGCCTTTCACTTTCATCTGGATTCGCACGTTCAAGCGGAAAGTGCACCATTGCCGAATGTCAGCGTCTTGCCGAGTTCGGACCTGGTCTATGAAGTGGAGCAAATTCTCGGAAAAGAGACCGTGACGTTTTACTGACGCGTCCAGGACGAATCCGCCATGCGTGATTTTTTGGAATTTGAAAAGCCGCTGAAAGAACTCGAAGAACGGCTGGAAAAGCTGAATAAATCGGGTTCCGAGAGAAAGGCCGTCCCGCGGCTGATTCGCATTCTCCAGGCCCGGTTAGCCAAGACGGAGCAGGACATCTTCGGCAACCTGACCCCCTGGCAGCAAACGCAAATCGCCCGTCATCCTCAACGCCCGTCGATCCTGGACTATATGAAGCACACATGCGAGGACTTTCTCGAACTGCACGGCGACCGAACCTTCGGAGACGACAAGGCCGTCATCGGTGGATTTGCCACGTTCCGGGGCCGGTCCCTTTGCGTCATCGGTCATGCAAAAGGACAAAACTTCAAGGAGCGGGTGAAACGAAATTTCGGAATGCCCAATCCTGAAGGCTATCGAAAAGCCTTGCGACTGATGCATCTGGCCGAAAAATTCAAACGCCCGGTCGTCACGTTTATCGATACACCCGGCGCCTATCCCGGCGTGGGAGCCGAGGAACGCGGCCAAGCCAGGGCCATTGCCAGAAACCTGTTCGCGATGTCCCGGCTCAAGGTGCCGATCGTCGCCATCATTACCGGAGAAGGAGGAAGCGGCGGAGCGCTGGGGTTAGGGGTGGCCGACCGGATCGTGATGCTGGAACACTCCATTTACTCGGTCATTTCCCCGGAAGGGTGCGCGGCCATCCTTTGGGAAGATGCAACCAAAACGCAAGCCGCGGCCGCGGCCTTGAAAATGACCGGCGCGGAACTGCTTAAATTAGGCATTGCCGACGAAATCGTTCCCGAACCACTCGGTGGCGCGCATCGCGACGTCGAAAGCGTCAGTCAAGCCGTTGCCCAAACCCTCCACACTCAACTGGGCCAGCTTCTGGCCTTGTCCACGCAACAACTCCTGGCAAACCGGCACGAAAAATTCCGCCAAATGGCCGCACTGGCCGACACTTGATAGCCCCGATCATCCTCTCCCTTGATCGGAGAGGACAAAGACCCCAACTTTCCTCTCCCTTGACGGGAGAGGATAAAGGTGAGGGTGGGAAAGCCTGCCCCCGGTTTTAGTACCAGTCGTTAGTTTAGGTTATTTGCGTTATCTAGTGAGCAGCGCGCCGTCAGCACCAGGGCAAATAGCGTCCGGAACGACGACCCGGATATCCTGGTCCCAATGTCGGAAACGCAGCTGATCTGACTTGAAGAGGCGGGAGTCGTCTTTACTGCGCTTCAGCCTCTGCGAGCTGTCAAAGTCGGATTCGGGATGGGTCCTAATACCCAACCATCTCAGCTTCGATGAAAGGTCGCGATGACCTTTTGCCGAGTATCGTCTTCAGCAAATCGTTCATCGTCGCAATATCATTGTCGAAACCGCCGTGCGTCTTACTAGCACTACGCCGTCCACGCCCCTTGGAATAGATAAATTCTAAGTTGTCGTGAGAGTCGATCTTTTTCGCGTATTTCTCCATGCCGAGGAGTGGCTGATCTTTGCCGCGCTCGAGCGCGCGTGACACCAAGTAGAGTAGGGATTTGCGATAGGCGAAGGCAACATGGTCGTCCTGTTCCAGCTCGTCCGTCAGGTTATAGACAAGCATGCGCGGTAAAAGCACCCCGTTTCCGGTTCGTCCTCCCAAATAAGGCTGATAGTTCTGTTCGAAGAAGTCAACCCTACAGGCGGGCGCGAAAAGTGTCAGGCTGTCGATGCTCACGGAGACATCAAGCCTGTTTAGTGCATTGAGCAAGTGCCCTATCAGTACGCCGCCCGTGCTGTGACCGGCTAAATGAATCGATTTGCCGGTGCTCGCCAGTTTCTTAGCAAAGGTCTGGATCACCAGGCTGCCATCCGCTTTTTTGTGGGCGAAGGGCAACTTGGCATCGCGCTTCATTTCTTCCCAAATCGATGTCATGAGCTTGCGCGCGGCGTCTTCGATGATATTGTCGGTCCAGTCCAGGAATCCGCCGACCCGCTCTTCCGACAGCCCGAGCGCTCGCCGCACGCCGTCCCCCAGCTCTTCCACTAGACCAGTGTCGTACATGATGTGGAACGGGTAGATGCCGTTCCTCATGAAGCCGTTCTTGAGGGCCTGGATGCGGGCAGCCGAGTCCTTTGGACTGTTCAGTCCGCCATGGGCATAAATCAGGAGGTGCTCGTAATCATTGCTCTTGATGAGGTCCGCGGTCTGCTGGATGTCGTCATGGCTGCTCCAATAGTTGCCCCGTGACTTCAAGCTGCCATCGTCGAAATGCACAAAGTGCCCTTCGATTTCGACACGTTTCGGCGGCTTTTTCTTTCTTTGATCGCTCGATTCCGCGTCCTGACCGGTAAGGGAAGATCTTGCGCTAAGTCCGAAAATCTGTGGCACCGGCAGGGCAAGCCGCATGACCCAGCCATCGGAGATGTTTTCAAGCCAATCTTCGTAGCGCCAAAGCGCGATACCGTACCGCCCCCAATTGTGGCCCCAAGAATTCTGTACCCAAAACCCACTGTCGTTGTAGCCGACAATGGCGAAGGCGTGACCACCGATGGAATTTGCCCGTGGCCGAATGACGGCTGGTTGGCCTTTAGGGTCATACCAGCCGTCATGGACTCGCGCAGACGCGTAGACCACGCCTACTTCATTTAATGCGGCGTGGTAATCGGTGATATTTGGGCGCAACCGATAATAGGCACCAAGCGTCGTCTTTCGGGCGTTCTTAGCGCGCTCAATGGTCAATCGCCCATCGGTTCGCGCTGGGTTGTAAGGCCAAAGGCTGTCGCTACAAACGCCCATGTTTACCCACCCGCGAATGGCACCTCGACAGCTCGAGCCTTCGTAGTCTTGACCTGGCCATTCGTCGTGACGCTTGGCCATTTCGTAGAGCATACATGCACTGACACGAAAGCTGCTCTGACCCTGACGGTCTAGCAAAAAGTTGATAGTGGCGGCGAGACCAAAGCCGGTGCACGCGCCCTCTTGGCCCTGGTCTAGAATTGTGAGGTTAGCGGGCGGATCGAGAGTTGCTCGTAACCAAACGAGTGCCGGTTCATACATTCTGTCGCGAATGTCCGGTGGATCCGGCCGGACATTGAGCACCCGCCCATTCGGCAAGACTTTGTCAACGTTTTTCATTGCTGCGACCTCCCTCCGAACGCTTGTTTTCATTCAATTGATTATAAACGCGTCGCCCCCGTCGCGCAGGCATCTGTATTAAGAACTCGCGAATGGCAATCCGAATTTGCTAGATGGGTATTTCAGGCACGAGCGCGAGTTTGAATTCAGCAATCTGCGGCAGGATACTAAAGACATCGAGTGCTGGGAGCAACTCCGCCTCGCCAAGCCTTTCCGGCAGTTCTTCGAAGTTCCACTCGACGAAAGGCTCTCGCACGATAGGAAGAATGAAGGCGGGTTATCCTTGGCTCAGATACAACCTGCCACCGCTTATTTGCGGAAGATGCGTGCGAACCGCTCCGCGACGGTGGTCGCGTGCTCCAACGACGAGGCCGGCTGCTTGCCGAACTGCATCGAGTCAGGCGAGAACTTGTCGACCAACATGGCGAACTTGGTGACGTCCGGCTTGCCGAGGCTGAGCGCGTCAGCCCTCCCGTCGTAGAAGACGGCGAGTCGCACTTTGTAGCGGTAAAGATTGGCAAGGAGCGCGATGAAATAGCTGAAGAACCCGATGACCCCCACCCGCGTGAGATTTGCAGTTAAGATTTTTCGTGCCTCGGCCTCATCCCGGCTTTTCAGGATCTGGACCGAAACCTCTGGGGCGGTTTTTGTTGATAAGCTTCCGGCCTGATCGCTTCGAGTGGTGAAGCTTTTTGGCGGGGCGGAGTCAACGGTCGCACCATAAATGTTCACCGATTGTAGAGTGTTCAGATTCTCTTGTGCTTCCTTGAGGTCCTGCTCTGCCTTAGATAACGCTTTCTTCAATTGGTTGGCGTGCGAAATCAAAGTATGGAGACTGGGATTTCTGTGTTTTTCCCCCAGTTCATTCAACGACTTGATATACTTCTCTGGATCTTTGTGGTTCCTGAGTTCTTCAAGAACATCGGGAAGCTGGATTTTCAGTACCACCCCATCTTGCCCAACAACCCAGCCGGTCTGTTTGTCATCTGCGAAATGTAGGCCCAGGAGATCCTTCGATGTACCGCTTGTCTGTTTACGCCAATTGGCGCCGCCATCGGTCGTGATGAGGATTACCCCATCGAAACCAACGGCCCAGCCGGTCTGTTTGTCGGCAGCGAAATGCACGGCCATGAGATGCTTCGATGTCCCCGTTTTCTGTACGTGCCAATTGGCGCCGCCATCGGTCGTGATGAGGATTACCCCATCGAAACCAACGGCCCAGCCGGTCTGTTTGTCATCTGCGATATGCAGGCCTAGGAGATCCTTCGATGTACCGCTTGTCTGTTTACGCCAATTGGCGCCGCCATCGGTCGTGATGAGGATTACCCCATCGAAACCAACGGTCCAGCCGGTCTGTTTGTCATCTGCGAAATGTAGGCCCCGGAGATGCTTCGATGTCCCCGTTTTCTGTACGTGCCAATTGGCGCCGCCATCGGTCGTGATGAGGATTACCCCATCTTGCCCAACGGCCCAGCCGGTCTGTTTGTCGGCAGCGAAATGCACGGCCATGAGATGCTTCGATGTCCCCGTTTTCTGTACGTGCCAATTGGCGCCGCCATCGGTCGTGATGAGGATTACCCCATCTTGCCCAACGGCCCAGCCGGTCTGTTTGTCGGCAGCGAAATGCACGGCCATGAGATGCTTCGATGTCCCCGTTTTCTGTACGTGCCAATTGGCGCCGCCATCGGTCGTGATGAGGATTACCCCATCTTGCCCAACGGCCCAGCCGGTCTGTTTGTCATCTGCGATATGCAGGCCCAGGAGATCCTTCGATGTACCGCTTGTCTGTTCACGCCAATTGGCGCCGCCATCGGTCGTGATGAGGATTACCCCATCGAAACCAACGGTCCAGCCGGTCTGTTTGTCATCTGCGAAATGTAGGCCCCGGAGATGCTTCGATGTCCCCGTTTTCTGTACGTGCCAATTGGCGCCGCCATCGGTCGTGATGAGGATTACCCCATCTTGCCCAACGGCCCAGCCGGTCTGTTTGTCATCTGCGATATGCAGGCCTAGGAGATCCTTCGATGTACCGCTTGTCTGTTTACGCCAATTGGCGCCGCCATCGGTCGTGATGAGGATTACCCCATCGAAACCAACGGTCCAGCCGGTCTGTTTGTCATCTGCGAAATGTAGGCCCACGAGATCCTTCGATGTACCGCTTGTCTGTTCACGCCAATTGGCGCCGCCATCGGTCGTGATGAGGATTACCCCATCTTGCCCAACGGCCCAGCCGGTCTGTTTGTCATCTGCGATATGCAGGCCTAGGAGATCCTTCGATGTACCGCTTGTCTGTTCACGCCAATTGGCGCCGCCATCGGTCGTGATGAGGATTACCCCATCGAAACCAACGGTCCAGCCGGTCTGTTTGTCATCTGCGAAATGTAGGCCCACGAGATCCTTCGATGTACCGCTTGTCTGTTCACGCCAATTGGCGCCGCCATCGATCGTGATGAGGATTACCCCATCTTGCCCAACGGTCCAGCCGGTCTTCCAGCCGGTCTGTTTGTCATCTGCGATATGCAGGCCCCGGAGATCCTGCGATGTACCGCTTGTCTGTTTACGCCAATTGGCGCCGCCATCGGTCGTGATGAGGATTACCCCATCTCGTCCAACGGCCCAGCCGGTCTGTTTGTCATCTGCGAAATGCACGGCCATGAGATGATCATTTCTGTATCCATCAGGCGGTGCGACGCTTTGGAGAATAGCGCTGATCCGTTGGATGTCGTCATCCCGTTGCTGATTCCAGTCTTTCGTTAAGCGTTTCTTCTCTCCCTGCAGAACCCCCACTTGTGTAGACACTGCGACGATCTGGTCAATCTGTCCTGCTTCTCCGGCCACGAACCTCGGCAACCAAACGACAGCGAATATGCCACCGACTAGCGCGACGACGATCAAGAACAGGAAAGCCGTTGCCTGAGACTTCAACCGCCGCGAGCGGTTGCGCAACTCCAAGACGAGACTGATCGTTGGTTGCGTTGATCCTGATGAGTGGCGCGGATACCAGGGCTGTCTTGTCGGGTAGGTCGTATATTCCTCAAAAGCCGGCATGGGTTTGCCTGTTTCAACGTCGTGAGACATCGTATGTCATTTCGTTGAAATCAGAAGTCCTTGGCCCAAACCATCAAATCCGTGAAATCCCATTAGCAGTCTCTCGAACCTTCGCCGCTGGATAGTGTTGGACGTCGACTAGGCCGGGGAATACGTCAAATAATGCCGTGATAAAGGCAATTAGATCAAGCACGAGTAGGGTTCGATCCTCGATCAGAGATGTGAGGTAGCAGGTTAGAGGTGATTGCAGACAGTAAAACAGCACTTCGGTGAGCGATTATGAACATGGTTACAAATGTTGAATCGTAGGTTGGGTTAGTCCAGCACCCGCGGGGGCAGGGGCTGGTTTTCTCACCCTCACCTTTGTCCTCTCCCATCAAGGGAGAGGAAAGTCAGGTTAGGGATTATGCCACAGGGCTCCTTCGTGTTCCGGGTTGAACTGGTGCGTAAATTTCACCACGTCGCCGTCGTTGACAATCGATTCCATGGTACTGACTTTTTGATTGATCGTGACCATCAATTCGCTCTTTCGCAGGAATTCCATCAACCCGCCCAAGGATTCAGGGTTTCCTTCCAATAACGCCCGTACACTGACCGGCGCGGAAATCTTACATTGAATCTCCGGCTCGTCCACGCAAGGGAGCAGGACCTGTCCGAACACTCGTATCGTCACCATGGTGAAAATCCTCCTTCTGCAAGACGGGCGGCCCCGGACTACGGCCGTAGGTCGGGTTAGCCGAAGGCGTAACCCGACGATTCCATGCCCCGACAATTCGCACATCTGTCGGATTACGCTACGCTAATCCGACCTACGCTGGCTCATCTGGGCCGATTCGTCCAGGACCTGCGCAATATGCTTGACGGCCGTGCCGTCGGGCAAGCCGTTTTTCAATTGAATCATGCAGGCGGGACAACTCGTCGCCACAATGTCCGCGCCGCTTTGTTCGATCGCCCGTCGCTTTCGTTCGAAAATTTGTTGTGCGGTATCATACTCCTTCACGATGTAGGTTCCCGCCCCGCCTGCACAGCGGTCGGCGTCCTGCATCTCGACATAGTTGAGGCCCGGGGTCGTGGCCAGCAACTGCCGTGGCTGGGCACTTACCCCCGCCGCGCGCAGGTGACACGACGAATGATACGTGACCTTGCGCGTCCCGTTCGACCCGGCCGGTTTCGAACGATCAGGGTCCAACTCCATGACGTATTCCGCGATGTGTTTGACGTTTTGCGAAACCCGCCGGGCCTGTCGCTCCTCGGGTTCACCCTGGAAGAGCTTGGGATAATCCTTGAGCGCCAGGGTACAGGACGCACAGCCCGTGACGATCACGTCATACCCGGCAAGATTGTTGACGTTGTAACGAGCTCCTTCCTTGGCCAAGGCACGATGCCCATACGTTTCAATAGGCGTCCCGGAGCATCGTTGCGGCGGGAGGTCCGGCGTCACGCCGTATCGCTTCAGGACGTTGAGCACGGCGTCACCCACTCCGTCATCAAAGTAATTGGCGGCGCAGCCGTGAAAATACGCAACCTTCGGCGGGGCCCCGCCTTCCCGTGTTCCGTGACCGTCTTCGTCTCCCGGAACGGCATCAGGGGGAGACGTCACACAGAGCGCGTGATGCCGTTCACGCAACAGCGATTTCGCCAGGCGCGGCAGTTTCATGTTCCAGGGAAGCCGTGCGCGTTCGGAGAGTCGCGCCAGGAGTGGTCGCAACACCACTTCGCCTATTTTTCGGATGAGCGGCCGATCCCAGAGCGATTGCGTCTTCGCGGCCAACTTGATCAACGCACCGAACCGTTCCTGTTGGGCGTGCAGGGCAAAGAGTTTCCCGGCCAGGGCGTTCGGATGTTCCGCCCGTCGTTGCAGGATCAGCTCGGATACGTCCACGTCCGCCGGACAAATGGTCCTGCACGATTTACAATTCAAGCACGCTTCCACCACACGCTTGGATTCCAGATAGCTGTAGTCCGGGGCGGTCACGATTTCATACCATCCCCGGGAACTCATGTCTTCAGATTGAAACACGTCGTACACCGGGCAGACCGAATTACATTTGGCACACGTGGCGCAGGATTTCCCCAACCGTTCATAGTCGATATGTTCGGTAAACGCGGTCTCGCTGATTTTTACGCCCGGATTCAAAATCCCGGCCGGGTCCATCGCGTGCTTGACCTGCACGAAGAGACCGTACAACTCGTCGCCGAACATCCGCCTGACCATTTCGGCACGGACGCGGCCGTCCCCGTGTTCCCCGCAAATGGAGCCCTGGAACCGATCGAGAATCGTGTCATGCACCTCATAATACGTCTCCACCATGCGCTGAAAATCGCGCTCGTCATTCACGTCCAGCAACGGCACGACGTGGGCATTGCCGTTGCCGATGTGTCCGAAAATCGCCACCCGGACCTTCGCGGGGCCGAAGACCCCGTCCAGGTAGCGAATCAACTCGCCCATGTGTTCCGCGGCCACGACCACGTCATCGACGTAGTTGATGGGCTTTTTCCTGGCATCGTACCGGTATAACGTGGGATAGAGGGCTTTTCGGGCTTTCCAGAGATTCCGTTGATGCTCCGGATCGGTTGCGACGACGGGATCACCGGCCAGACGATAGTGCCGGCAGGCTTCCTGGAGTTGAGCAATCCCGCCGTGGTCTCCCGCTTGATCGAATTCAATGAGCAGAGTTGCCGCAGCCTCGCCGGGAATCCGGTGCTGTGTCCGGCCGATGAGGTCCAGCGTGTTGGCATCCATCACTTCCAGGGCCAACGGATCGAGCCGCAACAAGTGATGCACCGCCTCGCCCATCTCCTCCAGGTGCCGGAAATGGATCATGCCGGTCACGGTCGAACGCGGGCGATCGACGAGCCGGATCGTCGCTTCACTGAACAGGCCCAAGGTACCCTCGCTACCCACAAACAGTTTCGGAAGATCAAAGACGCCTTGGGTGAGGCCTTCCGCCACGTCAAAGAGGTTATACCCCGCGCTGTTTTTACTGACGCGAGGGCGCTTGGCTTGAATGAGATCCAGGTTGTCCCGCACAAGGTCAAAGATCCTGTCCAACCCCTGAAAGCCCGCGAGTGTCCGAGGGAAGCCTGCCCCGTCCACGGGCTCACGGCCTGCGGTGAGCCACCCCCCCGACTCAAGCCTGACCCGCATGGCCAGCACATTGTCTTTGACCGACCCGTACCGCAACGTGTGCGGCCCCGACGAATTGTTCGCCAACATCCCGCCCAACTTGCACATGTCGCCACTGGATGGATCAGGACCGAACATGAGGCCGGTGGAGGCCAGCCGGGCATTCAGCTCGTTGAGCACGATCCCGGGCTGGATACGCGCCCATCTCTCCTCGACATTCACTTCAAGAATCCGGTTGAGACGCGACACGTCCACAATGATGCCCGACCCGATGGCCGACCCCGTGAGATTGGTTCCGGCGGCACGCGCGGTCAGAGGGATACCCCGCGTCAAGGCATAATCCATCACCCGATCGATATCCGTTTCACGTTCCGGGAGCACCACCACTTGGGGTGTCAGGCGATAGATACTGGCATCGACCGCATACGCACGTATGGTGGACGCGTCATCCTTGACTTTTGAGGAGTCAAGGAGGCGCCTGAGATCCACTCCAATGGCTGAGGATTTATCGGGGAGCACGAGGTCCATACGTCTTCCTTCTTCCGGCCTATTGCGGGAGAACGCGTGATTCACGTACGCGTAGAGGGAACTATATCCAAAAAGTCGATGGTTTGGAAAGGGAAGGGACCCTGTAGGTCGGGTTAGCCGAAGGCGTAACCCGACGATTCCACGCCCCAACAACGCACACGACTGTCGGATTACGCTACGCTAATCCGACCTACGTCAATATCGGAAGCAAGGCGGACACCGACCCTACGTGGCGACGGGTACGGGATACTCCTGGGCAGGCTCTTGGACGACCGGATCGGCACCGGTCTGATGAGGGTCATCCGATGCTTCTTCGAAGAGGTCGGGATTCTCTCCCTGCCCCAGTGCGGCGAAGTCACGAAGGGGCGGCAAATCGCGGAGGTCCCGAAGCCCGAATTTTTGAAGGAAGGTCTTGGACGTGCCATACAGGATCGGACGGCCGGGGATGTCCTTTCGCCCGACGATGCGAATGAGTTTCTGGTCGAGCAACGTCCGCAACACGCTTGACGTTTCGACCCCGCGGATCTGTTCGATTTCCGCGCGCATGGTCGGCTGTTTATAGGCAATGATCGCCAGAGTTTCCAGGGCCGACCGGGACACTTTGACGGATGCTTTGACCTTGTTGAGCTTGGTGATCCACGGGGCGCAATCCGGACGGGTCGCCATGGCGAAGCCGCCGGCCAGTTCGACAATCTGAAGCCCACGGCCTTCCTGGTCATAATCCTGCTGAAGGGCCTTCATGGCATTATACACCGCCACCTTGGGCGGACCAGCCAACACCGTGGTGACTTTGTCGAGAAGAAGGGGCTCGCGGGACACGAATAACAGGGCTTCGATGATCCCCTTGAGTTCCTGCTCACTTAATCCATCGGCCAGGCCCGCGCCTTCACTCTCGGTACTCACGCTCGGAGCGTCCCCGGCCATGGACGGGAGAGAGTGCTCAGTGGCCGATTCCACGGCCTCGGTCCCTTCGACTGGGCTCAGGGCAGGCATGGGTGTCTTGTCAGAGGATTCCATTTCCATTGAAGCCTCCATTGTGGTCGTCATTGTTCGTGATGTGTGGCGGTGCCCCGTCACCTTCGGCTTGCCACGCGAGAAACGTGCGGGTGATCCGGATGGGACCCCCGAAGTTCCCTTGCGTCATACGGACCAGTTTCATCCGCACGAGTTCCAACAACGCCAAAAAGGTGACGATCACCATCAGCCGATCGGTGGCACCTTCAAACAACGCGGCAAAAGTGAGAGCCGGAGTCTCTTCCAGGCGTTCGATCACGCTGTTGATGCGGTCCTGAACCGTCATGGTATCCGGTGAGAACTCGAGCCCCGCAGAAGCGGCGGTCTGCGCCAGCACTTCCTGCAGAGCGCTCAGGAGGTCAAAAACCTGCACGTCGTCGGAAAACACCTCCCGGAGCGGCGGGCTCTGTTCAGGCTCCCGTTGAAACACCTGCCGCCACAGTCGTTCATGCTCGGACAGTCGCCCGGCGACTTCCTTGAACTGCTGGTACTCGACGAGCCGGCGTACCAACTCACTCCGGGGATCTTCGCCCTCCTCGTCACAGGGCTCCGGGCCCGGCTCCTGGGGCAGCAACATTCGAGACTTGATCTGAATCAGGGTCGCGGCCATCACCAAAAACTCACCGGCCAACGAGAGATTGAGTTCCTTCATGATTTGAAGATACTCGAGATATTGCCGGGTGATCAGGGCAATAGGGATATCGTAGATATTGATTTCATGCTTGCGAATGAGGTGGAGCAAGAGATCGAGAGGACCACTGAAGGCCTCGAGCTTCACCTCGTATGTGGTTTCGACCTGTTCCATGATCCCACCGGCCTCATTTTTAGTAGGTCGAATTAGCGGAGCGTAATCCGACATGAGGCTATGATGTCGGGTTACGCCTTTGGCTAACCCGACCTACGGTACTCCGGCTAGTTTACCATCTTGACATGACAATCTGTCACATTTGGTATACCACTTTTAGTGGATAGAGGCAATAGAAACTTCTATATCTTGTGGGTTTGCTCGTCAGGAATCACCGGGGTTTTTTCTTCCAGACCGCCAGCAACACCAACCCCAGCAGAGCCAGGACAAAAACCAGCAAGAGGAAATCACGGTCCCGGACGCTCGTTCCTCCCTTGCTCCTCAAGTCGGGAAGATCGACGCCGGAAACCAGGTGAGGGTATTCGAAGACCGCCGCTCGAAAATCAACGGCCCCGTGAAACCGGGCTTCCGTAAAATCCGCCGTGTTCCGGAACAGCGCCCGGTGGAAATCCGCCTTACCCTGATACTCGGTAAACCGAAAATACGCTTCACGGTCAAACCGGGCCTCTGACACATCCAGCGTTTTATGAAACCTGCTCCCGGAAAAGCCAGTCCCCTGAAGAAACCGCGTGCGTGCAAACCCGGCGTCATCCGCAAAGGAGACTTCCAGGAATTCCGCGAGGCCGCGAAACCGCGCTTCCGTAAACGCGGCCTTCCCCAGAAACCGGGCCTGATGAAACCGCGAATGGGTGCCGAACGACGTTCGCGTAAAATCGGCATCCCGCGCAAATATGGCTCGAATAAAAAAACCTTCATAACCGATGCGCAAGTCGGAAAAATCGGCTCGATCCAGAAAGACCATCCGTGACAAGTCTATGGACTGCCGGATGGTGCTGCCTCGCAGGCTCACCGGCCCTCGAACCACCACGTACCCGGGCTCGATGAGGTTGGTCGCCAGAATGCCCTGCACCTCCACCCCTTCAAGAATGAAAGGCCCGTCAATCACACGAACCGCGGATACCCGCTCGGCTTCGATGCGTTCGGCGATCGCCGCCTGCCGGACCAACTCGGGTTCAAAAGGCTGAAGGCTCAACCGGTCCAAAGGCAGGTCACCCGCCAACACGACCCCTTTCAAGACCACTCCCCTGCCCTGGTGCAAGGCCGTCAACACGTCGTCCGCCGAAACTGCCAGCGCTCGCCGGTCCTCGTCGCTACAGGTTCCTTTCAACTCGCGAACCATCACCCGGGAGTCCGCGCCATCCTCGACGCGGCAGACACCCCAGGACATGGCCGACCCCACGCCCCAGGCAAGCAGGCAGAAGACGCTCACAGACCACATCGACGTCGGCATGACCAACGGGCACACGACGCTATGGAAAAGAGTCTGCGGCATCAAGCGTCGGCAGAGGCTCTTTCTTTTCCTTTAGCAGGTCTATGGACCAGGATGCAGCTCTGCACGGCATCTCCAGCGGTTGACAGATTTTTGCGAAAGGCCCTAGCATGGCCTTCATGGTACAGGTCGTGGTTTCGCTTTCAACACGAGGGCGCTTCTTGATTCATGGACTCACACTGCTGGTCTACTTGGTTCTGAGCACGAGCCTCTTTGCGTTCTCCGCGCCGCCTCCCCCCCTATCCGGCTCAGGTGGTTTGGCCACGATTTCGACACCCGACGGGTTTACGATTTATTGTGAAATCGCCGATACGCCGGCCAAACGGAGTCAGGGGTTGATGTACCGAACGCGAATGGCCCCTGATCGAGGCATGCTTTTTACCTTTCCGGAGTTTCAAGAGCCAAGCTATTGGACGTTTTGGATGAAGAACACCAAAATGCCCTTGGATATTTTATGGTTAGACCGGGACGGGACCATCGTTCATCTCGAACGGTACGTTCCGATTTGCACGAGAACCGACAATCTATGTCCACGCTATCGGCCGAAAACCGCTGCGGTTCAGGTCCTGGAACTGCGCGCGGGACAAGCCGCCACGCTGAAGCTCACCACGGGTACCACACTCACCATCGAGATGCCGAAATAGCACACTCATGCTTTTTCCCAGCCCCGCACGCGCTTGGCTGAAATGACCCCATCCACGCGCACTATGGCTTCGAGCGCACGTTCCAGATCACGAGTATGGGGAATTTCAATCCTGAAGTCGAGAATGGCCTTTTGATCTTCGCCGGTCGAAATCTCAGCCTGACTGATGTTGGCCTTCGACGCGGAAATGGCGGACGACACGTTGGCTAACACGCCTGGGCGATCAATGGTCAACACGCACACCTTGACCGAATGCTTCTCTTCGATCGTAGGATCCCATTCCACCTCCACCAGGCGATCTTTCTCATAGTCCATGGTCTCCAGCTTGGGGCAGCCCTTTGCATGGATCGTCAGTCCACGCCCGCGCGTCATGTAACCCAAGATGGGATCGCCCGGCACCGGCGCACAACATTTCGATAACGGCATCAGGACGTCACGCCCCCCCATGACCTTGACGGATTGCAGGGGGCTCTGCGCCGCGGTCGCCTCGGACACCCCGTGATCGTTGTCTTTCACCGTCTCTGCATCCGGCGACACGAGCCAATTGACAAGGCGCACGGCAGACAGACGGCCATACCCCACCATCCGCGTTATCTCATCGATGGATTCATAGCCTCGCTCGCTGGCGACTTCGGACAACCGGTCCGTTTGCAACCACTGCGTGGACGGGAGATGCCGACGACGACATTCACGCTCCAGTAATCGTCGCCCCAATTCCAACCCCTGCTTTTGCTCTTCTCCTTTCAAAAAATGTTTGATTTTCGCTTTCGCACGGGAGGTCCGAACAAACTTCAACCACTCTTTCTTCGGGACCTGAGTCGGCGAAGTCAAAATCTCCACGGTATCGCCGCTGGCCAGCACCTGGCGAAGGGGCACAATCTTGCCGTTCACTTTCGCGCCGACGCAACGATCTCCCACTTGGGTATGAATCGCATAGGCAAAGTCGACCGGCGTGGCGTCAAGCGGCAGTTCCTTCACTTCGCCCTTTGGTGTAAACGCAAAGACCACGTCGTGAAAGACGTCCAAATGAAAGAGGTCGAGTTTGACGGAATCCATGAACTGGCGATTATCGGAAAGGTCCTGATGCCATTCCACGAATTGCCGGAGCCAACTGAAGACCTTTTCGTCGCGCTCGTCGACGTTGACCTGTTCCTTGTAGCGCCAATGCGCCGCCACACCATATTCCGCGAGACGGTGCATTTCTTCCGTGCGAATTTGAAATTCCACATGATCGCCTTGAGGACCCAACACCGTCGTATGCAGCGATTGGTAAAGATTGGTACGCGGCGTGGCGATGTAGTCCTTGAACCGCCCGGGAACCGGCGGCCATAGCGAATGCACGAGGCCGAGAATCGTATAGCAATTGCTCTTGGTGCCGGTGATAATGCGAATGGCCACGAGGTCGTGCACTTCCTCGAACGTGATGCCCTGGCTCTCCATTTTCTGATGAATGGAGTACAAATGTTTGGGCCGCCCGACCACGTGACCGGACAACTCGGCAGCGGCCAACGCATCGACCGTCTCCTGGATGATCGACTGGACGGAGACCTGCCGTTCTTCGTCCCGTTGCGCCACCCGTAGCTTCAACAAGGAATAGGCTTCCGTCTTGAGATATTGAAAACATAAATCTTCAAGCTCCTGCTTGAGCCAACTCATGCCCAACCGGTTGGCCAACGGCGAATAAATTTCCAGGGTTTCCTGGGCGATTTGCTTTTGTTTGTCCTCCGGCAAATGGCCCAGCGTTCTCATGTTGTGCAGACGGTCGGCCAACTTGATGAAGACCACCCGGATGTCATCGGCCATCGACAACAGCATCTTCCGGAAATTCTCGGCTTGTTTCTCTTCGTACGTCCGAAAAGGGATTTGGCCGATTTTCGTCACCCCTTCCACCAGATGCGCGACCTCGTGGCCGAAGTGCGTCTGCAACTCTTCCTGGGTCGCCACGGTATCTTCCAACGTGTCATGGAGAAGCCCGGCCACGATGGCAGTCACGTCGAGCTTGAGGAAGGTTAAAATGCCGGCCACGGCCAGCGGGTGTTGGAGGTAGGGTTCGCCGGACCGGCGAGTCTGCCCTTCATGCGCTTTTGCGGAAAATGCATAGGCGCGCCGGAGCAACGCTTCGTCAGCTTCGGGATGGCAACTTTGCACTTCCCGGACCAGATCATCAATCGCTGTTACACTGGTCAACGACATAAAAGGGGTTCCCGTACGTGTTCACTCATTCGTTGACAATTCCCGCCACACATCTCCTCTCCCCTGGGGGAGAGAGCCTGCCCCGGACTTTATCCAAGAGCTGGGGTGAGGGGAGGAAATAACCATCTTCACTCCACGCGTACGTCACACAGCCGGAGTTGAATGCGGCTTGATCCCTTCCAGTGATTCAACTCCGGACTGAACACCGCGTCAATCCGTCCGTTTCCCGCATCGATGTCTTTCGCAAGCCCTCCCATCCGAAACCCGATACTGTCCAGAGGAACGGAGCCGGGCTGACGAAGGACCAATTTCAGATGATTCTCCCCGACCACCCTTTTCTCCAGCACCGATACCCCTCGACTCATAAAGGTCGGTTCAGGATTACCCATCCCGAAGGGTTGCAGTCGCTCCAACTCCTGAAGAAGGGGAAATTGAACGTCGGCAAGGGCAACAGCCGCATCCACGTCCAGGGTGGGACCTTGCGGCCCGGCATCCATCAACCCCTCGACGACTCCCCAAAACCTGCGTCTGAAATCGGCAACGATGTCTCGTCTGACCGTGAGACCCGCTGCCATCGGATGCCCACCGAAAGCCATCAGGTCCTGGTGACATTCCTGCAAGGCCTGGCACACGTCGAAACCGGGCACGCTTCTGACCGACCCTTTCCCGATACCATGCTGATCGAACGCCACCACGACCGCAGGACGGTGATAGCGTTCCACCAACCGCGCCGCGACAATGCCGATCACGCCACTATGCCACCCTTCCGCCCCAACCACAATCGCGTGCGGCTGTTCACCGGCCTCCACCTGCGCAATCGCTTCCCGGGTCATCTCTTCTTCAATCTGTCGCCGTTGACGGTTCAGTTGTTCCAACTGTTGCGCAAGTTGAACCGCCTCGGGTTCGGACTCCGTGGTCAGCAGCCTGACGCCCAACTCGGCATGAGCCAATCGTCCGGCCGCATTCAGACGCGGGGCCACCCGAAACCCGATCGTGCCGGCCGAACACGTCCCGTTCAGGCCCAGGTCTTGGGTCAACGCCCGAATCCCGCATCGTGTCCCCCGAGCGACTTGGGCCAGCCCATCCCGTACCAGGACCCGGTTCTCATCCCGGAGCGAAACCATGTCGGCAATGGACGACAGCGCCACCAGGTCGCGAAACGACTCGACCGGCACGTCTGCGGCGCCATACTTCCGGGCGTAAGCTTCCACCATCTTGTAGGCCAGCCCCCCGGAACACAACCCTTGAAAAGGATAGACGGAATCCGGGCGATACGGATTGATGAGCGCAACCGGCTCCGGCATTCGGGATTGAAGCTGATGATGATCGGTCACAATGACGTCCATGCCCAAGGAACGAGCCACCTCGATCTCCCGATGCGAGGTGGTGCCGCAATCCGCGGTAAGCAACAGGGACACGCCGCTATGGGCCAGTTTCCGAATGGCCCCTTCATGCAGGCCATACCCTTCTTCCTGCCGGTGAGGAATATAGACGTCCGCCTTGGCACCCACGCGTCGCCAGAAAAGGAAGTGCAGACTCGTGGCCGCCATCCCGTCAACGTCGTAGTCTCCGTAAACGCAGATCCGTTCACCTCGTTGAATGGCCAGGTGAAGTCGATCGATGGCCCGTTCCATATCAGGCAACGCAAACGGATCATGGGTCGAGCCGCCTGAGGACGAGAGCCAGGCTTTACCCTGTTCAGGCTCGACCACGCCTCTTCCACACAAGACCGTCGACGTCAGGGGCGAAAGTCCCAGGGCTTCAGCCAGGGCAGCGACCTGTGTCGGCTCAACCGAACGCACCCGCCAATGTGAGGAAAGCATCGTCATATACGGAACTTCACGTGGGTTGGAGGAACCGTGAACAGCAGCGATCATAGGAATTGATCCGACGAGAGTCAAACGAAAAGGCCGAGCATCCAGCCTCGTCGTTGGCCTAGCCACACGGTTCCGGCGAAACAAGAAAAAATGGATAGCGGTACAAAAGGGCAGAAAGAGGAGTTACTCTCCCCCTTTCTGTACGTAATTCTTGACGAACTCGGCAGCGTTTTCTTCCAGGACCTCATCGATCTCCTCGACTAACTGATCGATGTCCTCCTGAAGCTTCTTGCCGGTTTCAATGACCTGCGGATTCGGCTTGACTTCCTGATCCTGGGAGGAAGTTTTTGCTGCCTCGGATTTCCGTTCCTGCTTTTCCATGGCCCTACCTCCCGGTTCTCAAGGAGACCCGTACCATAAGGATAGGATAGCCCAGCTTCTGGAAGGGGTCAAGATACGGCATGCGTCCATCATCGTTGGCACGCCTCATGAGCCTGCCCCCGGCCGTTGACGCCTTCTTCTCTTGGCGGCCACTGCACGGCAGATCCCCGTCATGGTTAGTGGAAAGACATTGTTTCTAGGTCTTTCCTCTCGTGGGGATCGATTTCTTCCCGGCGGTGGTTTCGGTCGAACCCATCACGTTCGGAACGATCGCCAGCCCGGCCAACTCCCGAATCTTCGTTTCAATGTCTCCGGCGGTTTCGGGGTTTTCCTTCAGAAAGGTTTTCACCGCCTCACGGCCCTGGCCCAACCGTTCCTCGCGAAACGAATACCACGCGCCGGCCTTATCAATAATTTTCTTTTCAACTCCCAGGTCGATAAGTTCCCCGACTTTGGACACCCCCTCGGCGAACATGATGTCGAACTCGGCTTGCTTAAAAGGAGGCGCCGTCTTGTTCTTGACCACTTTGACCCGGACCCGGCTCCCGATCACCTCCTGCCCATCCTTGATGGATTCAATCCGCCGGATGTCCAACCGTACCGAAGAATAGAACTTCAGGGCGTTTCCGCCGGTCGTGGTTTCGGGATTGCCGAACATCACCCCGATCTTCATCCGGATTTGGTTAATGAAGACCACCGTGGTCAGGGATTTGGAAATGGCTCCGGTCAACTTACGGAGGGCCTGGGACATCAGGCGCGCCTGAAGCCCCATGTGCGAATCGCCCATTTCACCTTCGATTTCGGCACGGGGCACCAAGGCGGCCACGGAATCCACGACCACCAGATCGATCGCCCCGCTTCTGACCAACGTCTCGGCAATCTCCAGGGCCTGTTCCCCGGTGTCGGGTTGGGCTACCAGCAAATCGTCGGTTCGCACCCCCAGCTTCCTCGCATAGGACACATCCAGTGCGTGTTCAGCGTCGATGAACGCCGCCGATCCACCAGCCTTCTGCGTTTCCGCAATGGCATGGAGACACAAGGTGGTTTTCCCCGAGGACTCCGGACCGAAAATTTCCACCACTCGACCGCGCGGCAACCCGCCGACACCCAAGGCCAAATCCAGGGCCAACGACCCCGTGGACGTAGCCGGCACGTCCTCCGACGGGTCGCCATTGCCCAATTTCATGATCGAGCCTTTCCCAAACTGCTTTTCAATTTGGGTCACGGCCAGTTCCAATGCTTTCATTTTTCCCTGATTTTCTGTCGTTTGATCTCCCATAGCGCCTCCTCGATTCAAGCCGTCACGAGTCTATCATACTGAAAACCCGAGATGAGGCCAACCATCGTTCGCAAAAAACAAGCTCACTCCCTTCACGCCTTCAAGGAGACGTCCCATAATTTCGTATAGACTGCTCCGCTCTGGCGAAGTTCGCTTGTAAACAAGGTGACCCGTTCAACGGATACATTCTCGCAGGGAAACGGAGTCGTCAATACACCCAAGGTACCCAGTGCCTGCCCGACTGCACGATAGTCCTTTTTGACGCGAGCCACGGTCAAGTGAGGGCGAAAGGCCCTGTTCTCTTGAGGGAACCCCACGGGGACCACTGCCCGATCCACGCACTCGGCCAACGTGGTCAGGCTATCGAGGGCCCCGCCAAGACCAATCCACAACACGCGGGGGGACTGGTTATCCGGAAAGACCCCGAATCCCTTGAGTGCGAGAACAAAGGGAGTAACGTGGGAAACCGCCGGTTCCACTGCTTTGCGGATTTGCTCAATCTGGCCCTCCGTCGTATTACCGAGAAACTTTAAGTTTACGTGGAAGTTTTCTGGTTTACTCCATGAGAGTTCAGGCAATTCCCGTTTTACCGTTCGTAGGTTTTGCCCGATGACCGATTGCAGAGAGGAAGGCAGATCAATCGCCAAAAACGTTCGTAATTCCATCTTCACTTCAGACATGCGCCTTCTTCGCTAGGAATCGTTGCACAACCATCGCCGTAACACATCGAGCGCTGCTTGCGACGACCGGAGTTTAATCGCTTCGCGTTCTCCATGAAACTGGAATACTTTCGTATAGGATTTCTTCGACGTAGCCAACCCGACGTAGACCAGCCCGACGGGCTTGCGCGCCGTCCCGCCTCCAGGCCCGGCAACGCCCGTCACGCTCAGGCCCACGTCCGCCTTGCTTCTCGTGCGAATACCCTGAGCCATGGACTTGGCGACTTGCGCACTCACCGCTCCATGTTTTTTCAGCGACGCTTCGGAAACTCCCAGTAGTTCGATTTTCGCACGATCGTCGTAACACACCACGCCCCGGTCCACATATGCCGAACTTCCAGCCACCTGAGTCAGGCGATGCGTAATCAGCCCACCCGTACAACTCTCAGCCAAAGCAATGGTGACTCCTCGAGCCAGAAGAAGCTGCCCCACCACTTCTTCCATCGGCTCTCCATTCGCGGAGAAGACATGCTGCCCCAACCTGTTGGTAATGCGATCCATTAAAACTCCTAGCGATACATTAGATTTTCTTTGATGGCTCTTTCCAGCCCTTCTTCGTTCAATGTGTTCTGATCGTTCTTGTGTCAGCGACACCGAAACCCCGAGCGGCGAGGCGAGAAGGCCAAGATGAAAAGGCATTCCGGCAGGCACGATCTCTCTTAACCGAGTATCGATCTCTCCTTCAAGCAGCCCGAAGACGTGAATCGTCCTGGTCTCAATGGCCGACGACAGAAATCCTTCTCGCCGAAGAATCGGCAGGAGCGAGTCCGTCCACATCCTGCGGACCTCATGGCTGACCCCGGGCAGGCAAACGATCAGACAGCGTTTCCACTGCACGGCAAAGCCGGGCGCGATCCCCGCAGTATTACAAAGCAGCACCGCACCGGCGGGCAGAAACGCCTGCCGGCGTTGGTTGTCGGAAACGGACCGTCCCGCCGATTGCAGCCGCGTCTTGATGGATTCGAGAGCCCGGGGACGGAGGCGTAACGGATTTCCGGTCACCTTGGCCACGGCTTCACGGGTCACGTCGTCAATCGTTGGGCCGAGACCGCCGGTGATCAGCAGGAGTGTCGTCCGTTTGGCCGCACTCGCAATAGCCATACCTATGTCATCGACGTCGTCTCCTACCACGGACTTGAAGCGGACTTCGATCCCTTGCGCTGCCAGCCCTTTGCTCAGAATAAGCGAATTGGTATCAACCCGTCCGCCAAGGAGCAATTCCGACCCGATCGCGATGATTTCAGCCGTACACATTGAAAAAGTCTCTCTCCTCTTTCTCGGCGTCATCCCCCGATCAAGGCCGAGGGCAGGCTCATGACGCCTTCTTCTTGGCCGTATCCGGTACGGCCAAAACCTTCATTGGGGTGCGACCCGATACATGAAGACATCGCATTTCGTCCTATACATGCGAGGGCTTCCGCTCACGACTGTTGGAAGAGCAGGAGTGGGAAACACATGAATCAACGTTGACCATTCTGAGCGTTGGCATTCTTTCGCGATACAAGGTCACGGCGTTGCAAAACCAAATGTCACGCAGTACATTTTCTGCCCACACCGTCTTAAAAAAACACCATATCATATTCGGAGGTCGATACATGAACCATCCTGAAAACATCATGCAACTGGGCACGGCATTCTGGGGATCCAAGACCTTGTTGAGCGCGGTCGAACTCGAAGTGTTTACCGTTTTGGCAAAAGGGCCCATGAATGCCTCAACCCTGCGAAAGCAACTGGGCCTGCACGAGCGAAGCGCTTTGGATTTTTTTGATGCGTTGGTGGCCTTGGGCATGCTGGACCGGCAGGACGGGCTCTATTCCAACACACCGGAGACGGACCTGTATCTTGATAAAGCCAAGCCGTCGTATATCGGCGGATTCCTGGCCATGATGAACGCCCGCCTGTACCGGTTTTGGGGGTCGCTGACCGAAGGCTTGAAAACGGGCCTCCCCCAGAACGAAGCCAAAGACGGAGGAAACATTTTTGACGTCCTCTACAGCGATCCGGCCAAACTGGCGAGCTTCATGCAAGCCATGACCGGCGTCAGTATGGGCAGCAGCAAAGCCATCGCCCAAAAATTTCCATGGCAGGATTATCGAACCGTGATCGACATCGGCTCGGCTCAAGGCGGGTTGATCGTCGAAGTCGGCAAGGCGCATCCGCATCTGACCGGCGGAGGCTTCGACCTCCCCGTCACCGGACCCATCTTTGAAGAATACGTAGCGTCGTTCGGACTCAGCGATCGGTTCAAATTCATCCCCGGGGATTTCTTTTACGATGCTCTGCCTTCCGCCGACGTGCTTTCCATGGGCCATATCCTGCACGATTGGAACTTGGAGCAGAAAAAGACGTTGATCCAAAAAGCCTACGACGCCCTGCCCGAGGGCGGCGTCCTGCTGGTCTTCGAATCGATTATCGACGACGAACGCCGGGAAAATACTTTCGGGTTGCTATTGAGTCTCACGATGCTCATTGAAACAACGGGCGGATTCGACTATACGGGCGCGGATTGCTGCGGGTGGATGAAAGAAGCCGGCTTTCGGGACACGCGCGTCGAACACCTGGCCGGTCCCGAATCCATGGTCGTCGGAACGAAGTAACGCCCGGGCGGGAGAAGTGGTGCTGGAGGCCTGCACCCTAGGATTTTAAAATCCCTGTATTCATAAGTGTTTTAACGATTTTCGATAATCTTTCCCCACGTGATTCCCAACAGAAACATTGATTCTCTACCTCCAATCATTTACACTCCCGGCATCGTCACGTTCAATAAACCGTTTAACATGGAGGTCTGCTGAGATGCCTTTTTCTCCTGACTACACGTCTACAAGAAATCAAACCGAAGATCTCTTATCCTCCATTTCCAAACGGCTCGATTCGATAGAACAAATCATGAAAGAATTTTCCATGCGAGCACGCCCATTCCAGGGAAGAAACCTACACGCACATGAAGAAGTATTTTCCGCACATGAAGAAGTATTTTCAATAGATCCTGGCGGGATACACATTCCTCCCCAACTAAGGGTTCAGCATACGACGAAGAAAGACAGGGAACTCGAAAATCTTAGAGCACAAGACCTTCAACTCAAGCGTGAACTCTCTGTAAAGAACGACACGATCATTACATTACAAAAAAAGGTTGCCGACCAAGAGCGGCTTCTGGACGCGTACGCGCACACTAGCGATTGGGATTAAAGAAAAAAAAGATCGTCGATTCTAGGTCCCTTCTCGCGCAATTTCAGTGTTTTTACGCATACCTCACTTGTAGGGTTTCCAACCTCTTTTCGAGCATCCTTGGAAACTTATCCGAGCCCCCTCTAGCCTCTAACCATTTCCGGCAAATCTCTTGAATTCCATGACAGGTAGGACACAATAGAAAGTCCGTTAGAGGAATGGCTTTCTTTTGCTTGCAGAACTCACAGAATTGAACTTCCATATTATTCAGACTCCAACACAGCCAACCCTGCCACTCCCGCCGCTTTCTTCCCATCCTCACCTTATCGGACCAATGCCAGATTGCCCAAGTATGGGAGGTTGTTATTCGTTTTTCAGAGCCAACACTCCCCGACACCCCAGCAGCTTTCTCTGGCAACTTACCCTGTCGGCTTATGTGATTGTCGGATTACGCTTCGCTAATCCGACCTACACACTGCTCGTTCGCGTACGTTCATGTGAATCCTTTCGTTAAGGGTTATCGCAAATTCACCACCTGTCAGGAATTGTCAATACGAAACTTCCTGGCAGGGTTCATGACGAAATGTTAAATGAACGTTTAGGCGACAAGGCTTTTCGAATTTGGGCCAATTCATTTCGCATATCAATGAAAAGGGCGAGCGTTCCACAAACAATGACGGCAACAAAGACACCAATGATTCCTCCCAACACTCCTCCCAATGGTCCCAAATCACCTTGAACTCCAAACAGCAAGCCAGACCATGATCCATATCCAAAGCCAACCAGTGAACTAACGAGGATAATAATCACAGCTAACATTCCATTTAACACGGCAAGAGATGAAGCGAGAAATTTGTTCATGGGTTTCCGCCTTTGAGAAAGTGTTTCTGCCCAAATTAACGCAAGTTCACCAATTTGGTTTGTTCCTTCGTGCCCGTCAAATCATCAGGGCCGTAGGTCGGGTTAGCCATAGGCGTGACCCAACGGCACAGCGGAATAGTCGGATTACGCTACGCTAATCCGACCTGCGGCTGCTACGGCCACTTGACATAGAGTGGTAAATATACCACCATTCGCGAATGAGGGTGATTTCATGGGTCAAGGCGGCTCAAAAAGTTTTTGAGAAATTTCCTCTTGAGGCCCGTCAAAAAGTCATTCGCACCCTCAAAATAGCGGCTCAAGGGCATAAGGCCGATATTGCCAAGCCCATGAAAGGTCTCGGGTCAGGAGTCTATGAAATCGTGCTACGGCACGAAAGCAGTGCTTATCGCGTTGTCTATGCCGTGCAGATAGGTGCTGACTTATGGGTGATTCATGCCTTTCAGAAAAAGTCCAAGAAGGGTGTTTCAACACCCAAACAAGATATCGACGTGATTAAGAATAAGAACAGGATACAATGGTTAAAGGAGAATATACGATGAAAAAAGAACAGATCGAAGTCGTACGCGGCAGTGATAATCCCTTCCGGGACGCCGGCCTTCCTCATCCTGAACTGGAAAATGCCCGCGCGACACTGGCAGCGGAAATTATTGGGATTCTCCATGCACGCAACCTTTCAAAACGAAAGGCCGCCTCTATCACAGGAATTGATCCGGCAGACATTACCCGCATCCGAAATGCCGACCTCAAGGGCTTTTCCATGGACCGAATGATAAAAATCCTGGCAACGCTCAATCATCGAGTTGAGGTCCGGGTTCATCCGATCAGGACACGCAGATCGAAATCGACAAACGTTTTGCATGCGTAACTCATCAGGGGTCACTGGAAAATCCGATCAGCACAGCGTCGGCAACGCGACTGATATGGAGCAGGAAAATGGTGCTGGAGGCCGGACTTGAACCGGCACGCTTCTTGCGAAGCACGGGATTTTAAGTCCCGGGTGTCTGCCTGTTTCACCACTCCAGCACGGGAGACTCACTCTAGCACCACGCTACCGGAGTGGCAAGAATTCGCACGCAGGCCGCGGTCTTCATCAACCCAACACGTGTTTCTGATACCACGACCAGAACCGGCTCACCCCTTCGCGCACCGAGACTTGCGGATCATAGTCCAGTAACTCTCGCGCCCTGGAAATATCGGCACAGGTCGAGACGACGTCGGCTTCCGGCATAGGGGCGGAAACGACGTTGGCCTTTTGTCCGACGCACTCTTCGATCACTCGAACGAACTCTGCCAAGGAAACGGGCTCTCCTCGTCCGAGGTTCACGACCTCGTACCCGAACGGCCGGTCCACGGCATTGACCACGCCCTGCACAATGTCACTCACGAACGTCCAGTCCCGGTGCATGTTACCCGAATTATAAAGTGGGACGTCATGACCGAAAAAGATATTGTCCAGCACCTTATACGCCATCATGTCCGGTCGTCCCCGCGGTCCATACACCGTGAAAAACCTGACTGCCGTAAACGGCAATCCATACGAGTGATGATATGAATACCCCAACAACTCACCAGCCTTCTTGCTGGCGGCATACGGCGCCAGGGGTCGATTGCAAGGATCGTTTTCCGTAAAGGGGATGACTTGAGCGTTGCCGTATACGGACGAGGTGGAAGCAAACACAAAGATGGGGGGTGAGGACCGCCGGCCCCCAATCCTGCCGACGGCGGCATCCAGCAAGTGCAGTGTGCCGTTGATATTCACGTCACAGTAGAGATGGGGATTCTCAATCGACACGCGAACGCCGGCCATCGCCGCCAAGTGGACGATTCCTTCAATCTCATGGGTCAAGAAAATCTCTTCCACGGTTTGCCGGTTTCGGATGTCTCCCTGGATAAACGTAAAGGCTTCGTTTGAGCCATTCTGCGTCAAGGCGTGGCGGACTTCGTCCAAATTGGCGCGTTTCCTGGCCGGGTCATAATAGTCGTTGAGGTTATCCAGTCCCACGACTCGGTCGCCTCTGGTCGCAAGTGCCTGGACGGTATGGCTCCCGATAAATCCCGCCGCTCCCGTAACAAGTATGGTTCTACTCAAGTGCCCTCCCCTTTCTGTCATTCAAGCGTGACGTAACGTTCTTGTGCGGCCTGAAACCCCTGGGTACAATGAGTCGGCACAAAATCGTATGAGTCCCCTTCCCACGACAGAAGTGATGGAAGTCACGGAACAGGAAACCGGTCTGGACGTCGGCCGTGACTGGGAAGCTGAAGTAATCGTTTATAATTGCGATTGTCACACGTATCAACAAGTCATCGACCTGTTTTGCCGGCATATTCCCGGCATGACGTCAGCCAAGGCCTTTGAGTTGGCTTGGCGCATCGATCATCATGGGAACACCCCAGTCTATCAGGGAACGCGCAAGTCGGCTGAAACGATCGCTAAGAAACTGGCGGCCGGCGGGTTGCGAGTAGCCGTTCGCTGAACAATTTTTCTACACTCGCTTTGCTTTCTTTTGCGCCGGATCGAAATTCCGTTCGATTGTCCAGGATGAACCGTTGAATGGTGCGTTTCGCAACGGCTGCCCAAACCTCCTGGTCAGCGCAATCGTTTAGCTTTTGAGGCTGGAGTGGACTTGGCTTTTTTCGTAGCCGGAGTCTTGGTCTTCACCTGGCTCTTAACCCTGGTTTTAGCTTTTGCCTTGGATTGTGCTTGCGTACGAGACTGCGCCCGGACTCCAAACGTCGCTTTGCGCGTGCCACTTTTTTTCGTCACACCTTTAGCAGAAACTGTGCGAGCAGGCTGTTTCTGGGCAGATTGAGCCTTCCGGGCCGCCTTGGGTTTACGAACAACGGGCTTCGGTCGTTTGGGCTGAATTTTAGAAGAAACTTTTGTTTTCGATCGAGTCGGCTTCGGCGTTGCCGATGTGGTTCTCGAAGCTGCCGGGCGTGTGACTTTCGGTTTGGCTTTAGGGCTTTTGACCCCAACCTTGTGTCTCTTCACAGCCTTCGGCTTGGCGGAAGAAGCCGTTTCTTTCGGCTTGGGAGGACTGAGCACCGGAAGGGATTTGCGAATTTTTAGGGATTTGAGACTGTCACCGCTATACACCCGAACCTGATACAATTCCATCAGCTGATTAACGGCCTTTTGGTCCCCTTTCCGAGCCAACGCCAGCAAGTGCCGGCGCTGGTTCATTTCCTCTTCTTCAGTATGAGATGTGACCCGTCGCTCCATACTTACCCTACGGTATCTTCACGGCACAGTCTTTTGCATGGAACAGAGTGAACCCACGGCGATGACGGTCCAGAACATGCAGTTATTTCTTATGACCGAAGACCGCGGCATCACACGAAAAATACTTCAGTTGTTTGAGGGGGATAATGATGACCTCCTTGGGAGTGTCAATTTCCAAAATTTCCATATCATCGCTGATCGTATGACGAAGAGCATCGCCGACCATGAGTTCCTGGTTATCGGTAAACACCACTTTGACCCAATACTGCACAACCTTTCTCCTCTTCGCGCTCCAGGTAACGCCCCCTGAAGGTTCTTTGTTTATGGGCTTCGACGTCAACGATACGACGCCGTTCGCTTCATCCGCTGGAGTCAGCAGGGGATTCCCGGGAGACAATAGCCTGCTGTCGTAACTCCTGACAACGAAGAGTCGCGTTCTCAACGGCGCTGACCACTGTCCCTCGCAGGCGACCTTCCTCAAGCCGGTGCAAACCGGCAATGGTCGTGCCGCCAGGAGAAGCCACCTGGTCTTTTAATACGCCGGGATGTTGCTTCGTTTCGATCACCATCTTCGCCGCACCCAACACCGTTTGCGCTGCCAATAATTGGGCATGAGCACGGGAGAGCCCCATTTTCACACCTCCATCGGCCAACGCCTCGATAAACAGGTACACATAGGCCGGCCCGCCTCCGCTCAGACCGGTCACGGCATCCAGGTGCGATTCATCGACCACCACCACTTGTCCCATGGCCTCAAACACCGCCTGGGCCATCGTGAATTGTTCGGCCGTCACTCCGGGTCCGCGGGCCAGAGCCGTCACGCCTTCCAGGACGACGGCCGGGGTGTTGGGCATAGCCCGGACCACACGAGTTCCCGGATGCAATCCTGAAATAATGGCGGCAATGGGAACTCCTGCCGCGACTGTGATAATGAGTCGCCTGCCACTGCGGGATAGATCCAGTCCCCCCAAAACCTCATTCATAACCTGAGGTTTTATAGCCAGGAGAACGAGGTCACTGGATGTCGCGGCTTTGTGGTTGTCGTGAGAAACACGGATCTTGAAAATCCTCCGGAAATGCGCCAACCGTTGAGTATCCACATCCGTGGCGCAAATCTGGCCGGCATTGACCAACCGCTTTTTCAACAAACCGGACACGATGGCTTCCGCCATGTTCCCCGCCCCGATGATTGCGATCTTTTTTCCTTTCAGCATAATACGGGGAGTATATCGTGGATTGTACGCCCATTCAACTCATGACCAACGACAGCCCTCGCCCACGCATCTTCACCGGGGACGTTCAAAGGCCCTGTTGTTTTTTTGCCGGGCGGGAGTATGGTAAAATCCTCATAAAGCAGCCACCCTCACTGCATGCCAACCATGCGAAAGGAGGCTCCTTATGAACAACCGGCCCGTGGCGCTCATACTCTGTGCGATCTTCAGTGCCTCACTCGTTCTTGTGCCCCAGAGTTCTGCTCGCCGAACCTACTTGACGCCAGAACAAAAACAACAACTGCAAAAGGCCCAAACCGTCTTCGTGAACGCACTTGCGCTCACAGAGAAAGGACGAACCGATCCCGAACAGTTACAGCATCTCGTCTCCCAACGGCTGCAAGAAGTCGGCTTTTCCGTGATCGTCGATCGGAAGAAAGCTCATGACGTTGAATTCAAGGTGAAATGTGAAGAGCGAAAAACATGGACAGGGACCACTGCAGAAGGAGGAGACGCCGAACTGTTAGATGCTCCATCCCGGCTTTGGAAAGGACCCGCGTGTTTATTGACTTATTTACTCAAGAGGCAAAATCTCGGATGGTATAAGGAAGTCCGGACGTCCTTCCAGGATGCCATGGAGGCCGCCAAAACCGCAGGAGCCAAAAACGCGGGAACCTTTGCCCTGACCAAATTGGCCGAACGCCTCCAGCAATACGATTTTCCGGTACTGTTGGCCGCGGAATGGGGGCAACCCGACCGGCTCATCAACCTGCTGGACATGCCGGATACGCCGAAAATCCGCAAACTCTTCGTTCTCTCCACGTTGAGCGAAATCGAAGCCGAAGCGGCACTGCCCCATTTGACCAAGCTGATGCAGGATAAAGATCTGGCGCAGGAAGCCGTGGAGGCCCTGACCGGCGTCGGAGAAAACTCCATCCCGTTGCTCACCGATCTGTTTCAATCATCGACGCAACCCGAGATTCAAGCCGCGGCCGCCAAGGCTTTGGGTGACGTGGCAGGGAGCAGCGGCAATCCAACGGCCATTCCCCCGCTTCTCGAATACCTCAAAGTCGCCTTGAAGACTTTCAACACCTCAGCCGATATCAATTTCCCGGTTTTAACCGAAGTCGTTTGGAGCCTCGGTAAACTGAGAGACGAAGACTCGCTCGAACCCATGGACGAACTGAACCAGAGAGTCTGGTTGATCCGAGACAATTCAAAAGAAATGGCAGCCCTTCGGGAGGCGGCGAATTGGACGTACAAGCAACTCGACCTGGACGGACACGTGAGTTGACGCCCTTACAATACGGCAATCCTTCGCGCATGAATCCACAAGACACGGTACGAGAGCGCCCCAGCAACAGAGGAGCCCCCTCTTTCCTTGCACACCCATTATTCGGTACTATGCATATCCCAGTCACCGATTTTCCAGGTTCACCCTGATTCCTGTCAGGAGGATTCATAATGAGATACGTAACGGGAATACTCGTCTGTTTGTTCCTTTTGACGGCCACGATCGAAAGCATGGCACGTCGAACCCACATGACAAACGAGCAAAAAGCACAATTAGCCAAGGTCCAAACCATATACCTGAGCGTCCTCGCCCTGACGGAAAACGGGCGTGTCCCGCCGGCCGATCTGCTGGCAACGGCAAAGACACGGCTGGAGGCCATCGGATACAACATCGTGACCGACCGAAAAGAACCCCATGACGTGGAATTTCGGCTCAAATGTGAAGAACGAAAACGGTGGTCAGGCACAACGCGCTCGGGGGGAGACGCGGAATTGGCCGACGCCCCTGCTCGACTGTGGACGGGGCCGGCTTGTCTCTTCAATTATCGCCTCGAAGGCCGGGACTTGGGGTGGTATAAAGAAACCCGAACCGATTTCGTTGACGCCTATGCCGCGGCTCGAAAAGCCAAAGCCAAGAGTTCCGGGCAGTACGCCATGGAACAATTAAACCTGAAATTACAGGAGTTCGATTTTCCGGTCATGGTCGCCACGGAATGGGGACATACCGAGCGTTTGGCTGAACTCCTGCAGAACCCGGATACGGATAAACGCCGCAAACTTCGCATTCTGTCCACCCTTTCACGGGTTCAATCAAAACACGCCTTTCCCCATTTAGTGAAATTGGCCAGAGACGAAAACGCCGAGTATGCCGAAGAAGCGATTGTCGCCCTGGCCGGGCTCGGCAGGTCGGCAACCCCCATACTCACGGATATTTTTGTCACGACAAAAAACTCGAAAATTCAAGCGGCCGCGGCCAAGGGACTGGGATTGGTCGGCGCCCTCACCGGCGATCCCGATATCACCCCACCGTTACTCGACTATCTCAATAAAAATTTGGAAGACATGGACGAGTCATCCGATATCGATTTTCCGGTGCTTACCGAAGTCGTCTGGTCGATAGCCAAACTCCGAAATGAAAAATCCATCGAACCGATCGAACAACTCAACATCAAGATCTGGCTCATTCGAGACACGTCGGACGAAATGAGAAAGCTGCGGGAAGCCGCCAACGTTGCCACGAAGATGGTGGATCTCGACTATCAGATCATGTAGCCCCGTCTCGCGGCGGTCCATTCGGAAACCGGCATGACGGTCCATGTTCACTCAGGCGTTGACGGAATAAGAGCACCCCATACTTGTTAATCCGAGCCACGTAGGTCGGGTTAGCCGCAGGCGTAACCCGACAATCTGCAAAACCGTCGGATTACGCTATGCTAATCCGACCTGCAACGACCTGCACAGGGGAGGAGAAGAGGGCGTCGCTTCCATCTTCGCCGTTACTCTCCTCGTCCTCGTTGTCTGCGTTCTCTCCATAGCGGCCCAAGCCACCGATGCCAAGAGAGAACTCTCACGGCTGCAAGCGCAAGCAGAAGAATCCATGGCGCAAGGGGACCCCCAGGGCGCGGCCATCAGTATCGGCCGGGCCGCTTTGCTGGCCTCTCAGCTCAGCAAGCACTCTGACGCAACCCAACCCCCCTACCGGCTCATGGTCGATCTGTTTCGAACACAGGAACAGGTATATCGCGCCTTGGCACTGTTTCAACAGAGCGGCGAGCAAACACCTGTCTCGTCCGGAATCTGCTCGTTACTTTCTCTGGGCAGGCGACATGCCGCCCGGGCACTGGAGAACAATTCCGCTACGGCAGAGGGGCAGGCTTTGGATGAACCCCTTCGCCGGGAAACCACGGAATGGCTGGAGAGCATTCAGGAATTGCAACAGGATTGGGATTGCAGGCAGTAGGCAAATGGATAAATGTCATACAAGCAGCAGAATCGAATGTCGCAAGGATTCACCGGGGAGACATTGCTAATGAACGGATTGCCATCTACTCGACTTCTGCAGTTTCGCGAATTGATTGCCAACGCGATACGAGTCGCCGCATTGATTTTTGTTACCGGACCGACGGCAATCACGCCACAAGTCGAGGCGGCCGACTGGGTGCCGTCCGTGGCCGGCCAAATCCCCACCGCTCCTGCGGACGTGGTGCGCCCCCTCACCGTGATCGACAGGGAGGATATCGATCTCTCCGGCATGAGAAACGTCTATGACCTCCTGGCGGGACGGATGCCATACAATAACTTCGGCATCTTCCGGCCGTTCGTAGCCGGATCCGGCCGCGTTGCGGTACTTATCAACGGGCGCCGCATTTCGGATTCGACCTTCGACTTTGAAACCCTGCCGATAGCGGGCGTCGAGCGTATCGAGATTCTGGGCGACAGCGCCGCGGCCATGCGCGGCGGACACGCCATCGGCGGCGCAGTCAACATCGTGCTCAAACGAGATCATGAAGGCCTTCAGGTCCAGGCAAGCCCCGCCTGGACGACGAAAGCGGGCGGTGATTTCGGGCAAGGAAGCGTCTTGTGGGGAAGTGCGATCGGACGAGGGCATCTCACGATCGGTGCGGACCTGTTCCGGAGAGAAGAGATCCAAGACAGGGACCGGAACTACAGCCGCGCCTCGTGGACCCCCGGCGGCTCGTTCGCCAACGCGACCAACGTTTCAACAGGCGGCAACACCCTGTCCATCACCACCGGCACCGGTGAAGATGAAAAAACAATTGCACGTCCCTTGGGCGACTGCAAAGGAAGCGCATATACCGGCGTCCTTACACTTGACCGTTCCGGCGCGGGCTGCGGTTTTGCGTATGCCGATATTTCGTGGCACCTGCAACCTTTTGCTCGTTATGAGCGGGAAAGCCTGTTTTTCAATTTCGATCACCCGCTTGGCAAAAACGCGGACATGTACCTCGACTTCCGGGCTGGGTGGGCCGACACCGCAGAGCGCTACGCTCCCGCAGTCGGCAACTTGGAAGCCATCACAACTTCGAATGCGCTCTCGAAAAAAACGCGCGATAGGCTAGCACAAAATATCGGCCAGCAACTCCCGGACACAGTAGACCTCTCCCATCGCTTCGTTGGACACGGCAACCGCGATTGGCGGACGGACGCGAAGGAATATGATGTGACGCTGGGCCTCAGAGGCCAAATGTCCGACAATATCGGCTACAACGCCTACGCTCGGTACCATCGTCACGACTCCGTGGAAATCGGCGATACCTTCGTGAGCTCAAGCCTGATCCAGCAAGCCATCGACGAGGGGCGATATGATATCGAAAACCCGTTCTCGACGAACCCGGCACATCTGGCGGCCATCCGCGATACCGGACTCAGACTGATCCACGATGAGGTCACGGATCACAAGACGGCCCGCTTGTACTTCTACGGTCCGGCGTTCGCTCTCGGCGGTGGCGACGTGAAATGGGCCGCGGGCGCCGTATACGCGCATGAAGAAAAAAAAGATATCTACGATTATCGAGACGTAAAGAACCGGTCCTACGAAGCCTCAGACGTGCTCGGGTCCGGTGGCGAAAACACGTTTTCGGGCAAGCGCCATCGCTGGTCCGGGTTCACGGAAGTGTTCCTCCCCGTACGCAACGATTGGGATGTCGTCCTCGCGGGACGGCTCGATAATCACGACGACGTGGGCACGACTTTTTCCCACGAGATCACGAGCCGATACCGGGTGCACAAGGCCCTCACGCTCCGCGGGTCCTGGAACCGGGCCTCCAGGGCTCCCGACCTGGCTCTTCTTCACCAACAACCGGCCATCTACCATCCATTTGTCTGCGACACAAAAACGTTCACCGGCAATCGGGAGAATTGTCGCATACAACAAGTGAGATTTGAGATCGGCGGGAACCCGAACCTGAAGCCGGACGACGCCGAAAGTTTCAGCCTCGGGGCCGTGATGAAGCTTGGGCCGTTTTCCTTGAGCGCGGACTGGTTCCGGATCGGGCTTTCCAGCCAGCCAACCCTGTCAGCATTGAGTCCACAGTCCATCATCGACCAGGAAGCGGAGGGACGGTTGCCCCCGGGCGTGACGGTCATACGCCACGGAGATAATATCGAACTGATAAGAGGCTCTTCTTTCGTCAATAAAGGGGAAAACGACGTTGCCGGTTTCAACGTTCAGGGCAATATGGACTGGAAAACCGATTGGGCGGACATGGTCTTTGCCGCCTACTGGTCGCACCTGACTGAAGACGAAACCCGGGTGGCCGGCAAAATACGACCCGGCGACTACCCACGCAACCGAGTCCACGCATTGCTTCGCGCAAGCAGGGGCGGCGTTACCGCACACTGGAGCGTCATTGCGGTTTCAGGTTATTCGAATGACGACGGAACCGGCCGCTACAAGGCCTGGATGGGGCACAACGTCACGATCCGCTGGCAGGATGCGCTGGGCGTGAAAGGGATGGACCTCGCAGGTGGTATCCTCAATATCGGGAATCGCGGTCCGTCCACGACCGGCATTCAGCAGCAAATAGACATGACGCTGGATTCCACCAGAGGACGCACGTTCTTCCTGACCGCCAAAATCTCGTTCGACCCGTGAAACGGCCATCATGAAATGGCACGTCGGCGGTGACTCCTCCCCCTACTGCGCGTCGTTCATCGAGGCCAGCAGGGCGGCGGCGCTAATAGGCCGGAGATACGAGAGCACGCCTATCCCTGTCCTGCTCAAGCCAGGTTTCCCATATTGGGAGGAAACCAAAAACGGGTTAGGGTCGCGTAATCCGACAGACCTGCTTATGCCTGGCCGGTCAACGATTCACCGCCTTCGTTTTCAGGTAGGGACGGCGTGCCGGTTTCCATTTGTTCGGCAAGAAGTTGGAGCTTTTTCACCTGTGGATGGTCGGGTGGAAGGGGATTTCCATATTCGTCCGTGAGTAATTCCTTCATGTCTTCGAGCATGGCCTCCAACTCGGGGAAGGAGACTTTCGGCAACTTTTTTTTGCTCATGGGAGCGTTCCTCCGGTTTGTATAACATGCAAAGCATGGCCTTTACGGCCATGGATTGCTTGAAGGATTATAGCAATTTCTATGACAAAAAGGAGCCATAACAAATCCTGTTGTCATCCTGAGCAACGCGAAGGATCTGCTTTTCCATGCATTCGGTGGTTGAACGAGAGATTCCTCGCTACGCCCGGAATGACAGATTAGGGCTGTCGTTCGTTATGTGTATATCAATGATCCTGATGATCCTATGAGGTTTTGTCTTTCTTGAGAATGCCGTTGATCAAGGTACGAAGATTATCGATATCCAGATTCGGAACCACGAGGTTTCCATCCAGAACGACGGTGGGCGTATGCTTGACGTTGATACGTTCGCCCCAAGCTCTGCTTTTTTCCAAGGCCTTGTACGGCTCTCCGCTGGCCAGTCCAGCCTCGAAGGCTTTGCCGTCCAACCCGACCTCACGAAGCAGCAATGAACGGAGGCCTCGATCAAACACCTGAATCTTTTCTTTATGGATCGTGCGGAATAAGACCGTCTTCATTTCGGAACCTTTTCCCATCGCCCTGGCTTGCTCATACATTTCAAAAGCCGTAGGCAGTTTGCCGCGGATGACGGGAAACCCGACCAACCTGACTTCCAGTCGTTCACCGAATTCTTTCTTCAGTTGTGAAGTGACGACCTTTTCGAAGAGGTGACAATGCGGGCAATAAAAATCGGCGAATTCCAAGAGGAGGACTTTCCCCGGTGTATGGAGGGAGCGTTCACCCTTTATCACCTGATAATCACCCGGCAATCGTTCCGCAGCTTGGACGCCCACGAAGAACAGATGGAGGAAGACGATCCCACCTGAAAGGATGATTCCTCCTTTTTGCAAGACGTTCATCTCTCGCTCCTTGGTTGCTGAATGCGGAACCCCGTTACGTTGTTTAACACGGTATCATGCGCGGTATCGAGAGGCAAAATCGAATGAATCACGATCAGATCATGTCCTCCACTCGATCGAGGATCGATGACCAGCGTCGAGAGCAGGCTTGGGAAGGGGACGTGCCTTTGGTACAATGCCTGAATTGACGATTCTACCAAACAAGCAAGCAGGGAGGTCAGGAGAGAATGCAGATCATCAGTTTGGCGGATTTTCAGGAATTTTCCAGTGAGAAGATGAAAAAGCATAACGTATTTGAAACGCCTCGATTTTTTTGTGACGTCTACTGTTTTGAACCGGATCAAGTCCAAAAAGGGCACGTTCATGCCAACGAAGATAAAGTGTACATGGTGCTGGAGGGGCAGGGCACCTTTCGCGTCGGCAATCAGGAGCACGTCCTGGGGCCCGGCCAAGGGACGTTGGCTCCGGCCGGGGAAGAACACGCCGTCACCAATCATTCCGGAGCCAGACTAAGGGTACTCGTCTTTATGGCACCCAATCCTTCGTAAGCACTAGTGGTCCAGCAGGGTTTCGGGAGAAGGAATCTGACCCAGAATCAGGGAGCGTGCCTGATAAATGCCGGGTAATCCGGCTCCCGTGGCGTAGACCAGGCCTTTCTCTCGCGTACCCAATGCCAGATGCCCGAGGGGTCGTCCTTTTTGATCAATCCCTGTAATTTCAGTGGCGGGTGGCGTGAGACCGTATTGATCCGGATTGTTGTTCGTTTCACTGACGGACAGTTCCGCGGGAAGATCAACGAGACGGCTGACGAATAATTTGACTTGTTGCTGATCGATTGGCTCTGCTTCCTTTCCTTCGAGATACCATTCCCCGTGCTGTTGAATCAGAGTGTACCGCAAATCATCGGTCCTGACGGTTAAGAGCGCGATTTCCCCGACTCCCATGCCGAATAAGCGTTTATCCTGTAAGTGAAACATTTCACGCGGCAGTTTCTGAGACACGTGGGCCGGTATCCGATAGATGGGTTCCCTCAAGGACGTGACGGCGTACGCCTCTTCGTCGGGTGCCAGCGGTTCAAAGAACGCGACGTGATGACCTCGTTGTTTCGTATGAACGGTGGCCGTCAACGACGGGGTTCCGAGTTTTTTCAGAAGGGCTTCCTTCTCGGCCAGTGAATCGATGAATCCCGTTGCCATCAAGTCTTTGAGCGTCATCAGCAGAATGCCAACGGCGGTTTTATCGGCCGGGGCGTTCACCGGAGACGTGAAATTCCACCCGGGAACAGGGCCATGGAAACCGGCTCCACGTTGGAGCGTGATGGTTTGGCCCGGTGTCTGCAGTTGGATGCGTTCAACACCTGTCCGGTCAAAGAAGAGGATATCCTTCAGGCGAAAGGTCTCCAGGGATTTTGTCCGGAAGTCTCCAACCATGAGCGTGGTCAGCAGAATTTTTTGATCCGATTCTCGTTGCGCATACAGGGTGGACGATAGGGGTCCCGTGTTGCCCAGAGCCAATGATTCCGTATACTCCGGTGTTGTCAGGTCGATGATCACGTACGGTGATTTTAACCCGTATTGTTCGGTGATCATTCCTTTTTCCGTCTCTTCCTCTTGAACGACACGAGAGATTTTGCCGATTTCCAGGGCCCGCAGAACGCTTTCAATCTCGCGGGCGTCACCCCGCGCCTCCACCGGTTCGACGATTCGCCAACGATTCCGTTCGTCACGACTCATCCGGATCCGCTCGGTTCGCGTGGCATACGCCAGATGCGTCACGTCCCGGTAATCGAAAGGCAGGAGTCGTTGTGCCTCGGTCTGTTGAATCGCGTCGTGTTCCATAGTGGGCACGTCGATGGTATAGACGTACACCCCGAGTCCCGCAAAGATGACGGCCAGGAGTAGCGTGGTTCGATACGGCGTCATGGGAACGATCAGAGGCGGCTTCGACGTCGCCACACCGTCAGGCCCGACAGGAGCAGGAGGAAAGGAACCGAGAAGACCTGTACGGCGAACAGCATGTGTTCCTGGGTGGGATTTGGAATAAACGGCGGAAACGAGGATTCTTTGGGGCTGACTGAAATCAACGTGTTTTCATCCGCCAGCCAGGCGACGGCATTGGACAAGAAATCGGTATTCCCCGGAAACTGCAAATAGGCGTTGCCGGCAAACGCTGAATTTCCAACGAGGACCAGCGCGGGAGTTGAATCTGAGTCGGTGCCTTTCCGGTCTAATGCGCCGGCGAGCGTAAACGGGCCTTTCCTGTCAGACCCTTCTTCAAATTCCGGAGTGGTCCGGTCGAAGTTTGTTTCGGCCCAGCTTTGTTCCGACGATTGTAACAGAGACGTAAAGTTCAGAGCGGTCCCGGGGGGTTGTTCAAACGCAACCGGTTGCACGACGGGCAGGAGAATCGGAGCGGTAAATCCGCTGGTAATGTGATGGTCTGTAAATCGACGGACGAGTAAGGCTGTCGGGCTGCCTTGGGCCACGCGATCCTCAGGATCGACCACGATCCCCGGATCGAGCGTCAGCCCCCATTGGACGATCCATTCTTCGAGACCGCTCGACGTTTGCGGATCGAGCAGTAACAGGAGTCGTCCGCCCCCGGCTACGAAGTTCGTGATGTGGTTCAAATCCTCTTGCCCAACGGATTCACGAGGTCCAGGAATGATGAGCACGGCGGTGTCATCCAGCAGGGTCGGGTCTTTCCGGAGCGAGCCTCGTGCGATCCGGTACCCTTGTGCTTCGAGATTTTTCCTGGCCAGTGATAACCCACCTCGTTCCTGGTCCGTGATTTGGCGTTCACCGTGTCCTTCCAGGAAAACGAGGCGCTTGGATTGCTCTTTCGTCACGCGGATCAACGCGCTCGTCAGGTTCGATTCACTGGGTTTGGGAACGTGGATGGTTTGCCCGCCGCTTTCAAAGACGGCCGTGTCGATTTTGGCAATCTCATATTCGCGAGCCTTGCCCGGTTCTTTTTCAGGATCGATGTAGGTCACGGAAATTTTCTGGCTTGCATGGACGTACCCTTCCAACAGGTCGCGATACGTCCGAAATCCGGGACTTCGCTCATGCGCAAATACCAGGACCCGGACGTCGTTCTTGAGTTGTCCGAGCACTTGCAGGGTTTGCGGGGCCAACGAAAAGTGTTGCGTTTCGGATAGGTCCCACCGGCCGCCGTGCCGGATGACCAGAAAATTGATGATGGTCAGGATGCCGGCCATGAGGAGAATGGCCAGGATGCCGTTGAATCCGAGTCGCGTTGCCCGGGAGCCGGAAAAGGTTTTGAGTCGTGTCCAGTTCCCTGCGAAATAGACCATGAGACACAGTAACGCGATCCCTTCCAACAGGAAGATCGTGCCTGGGCGATTGGCATCCATTTGGGAAAGGACGAGCCCTCCTAACCCCAATCCCACTCCCAATATGCCCAGAACGGGTAACAGGTGTTTTATGACCATCGATGTGAATCAACGACTCGATGTGCGATGAATAACATCAACACGGTACCGGACACGTAATAGACGATGTCTTTCGCCTCCAGGAGGCCGCGAACGAGCCGGTCATAATGTTCACTGAACGACAAATAGGCGAGGACGGTTCCGATCGTCGTGTCGCCCAATAATGAACCCAGCCCCCCGAGTAACCAGATAAGCAGGATCATCCCGAAACTCAAAAAAGCCGCGACGACTTGATTCTCGGTCGTGGCGGAGGCCAGGAGACCACAGGCCAGGAAAAACCCGCCCTGCAACGCCAGGGCCACGTATCCGGTCAGAATGGGATTCCAATGAAAGCTGCTGTACAGGGACAGGAGGATGGGCGTCAGGCTCGTCAGGGAGAGCAGTCCCAAATAGATCAAGAGTACACTGATGTATTTGGCCGATATCAGTTCGTTAATCCCGACTGGCGAGGTGAGCAGGAGTTCGAATGTCTGCAATTTCCGTTCTTCCGCAAACAGCCGCATCGTCAGAATCGGAAGGAGAAACATGAGGACGAAATCCAAACTGTAAAACAGTGACCGGAAAACCAACTCATTCAGGTTCAGTTGCGCGTAGGTATTTTGAATTTGCAAGAATCGAACCGCTTGCTGCCCGGCGTTCGCCGTCATCAGGTGGGCGATCAAACCGGAAATAAAAAGAAAGACCGCACCGACGACGTAGAAAACGGGTGAGACGAAAAAACACCGTAGTTCTTTCGCGAGTATGGTCTGGAAGGGTGTCATGCAGGCGGTTGCTCGTTCCGGCTTGATTGTCCGATGGGATCCAGGTCGTTGAGTTCACCTATCCCTGCATCTTCCTCCTGGTGGGTGAGTTGGAGAAAGACCTCTTCCAGAGAAAGAGAAAGAGGTTTGAGTTCGAGCAGGCCGTACCCCTGGCTCACGACGAATTGCGAGAGTGTTTCGCGGAGATCCTGCTCCAGTTGACAGTCGATGGTGCAGGTGTTGGGCTCGGCGGTCGGCAGAACGTTGAGCACGCCTGGAAGCGTTCTCAGACGTTCCAGCCAATCGTGCCGTGGCTGTTTGACGGTGAGGCTCATTTTCTCGGATTGCCGCAACCGGCTGGATAGCCGGTCCGGCGAATCCTCTGCGACAATGCGACCCCGGTGAATAATCACGACGCGGTCACAGGTGGCCATGGCCTCGGGAAGAATATGGGTGCTGAGGATGATGGTATGTGAGCCGGCCAGACTCTTGATGAGCCCGCGCATCTCGATGATTTGTTTGGGATCGAGTCCCACGGTGGGCTCATCCAGAATCAGCACGGGCGGGTCGTGGATCAGGGCCTGCGCCAAACCGACTCGCTGGCGATATCCCCTGGAGAGATGACCGATCACGCGGTGATGCACGGAGCCCAATCCCACCTGGTCGATCACGTGGGACTTTCGCGATGCCAGGCGCCGTGGCGTGAGTCTCTTTAACCGACCCACAAACGTCAAATATTCGTCAACGGTAAGTTCCGGGTAGAGAGGCGGGGTTTCGGGCAGGTAGCCGAGGTGCCGTTTGACTCCCATCGGCTGATCCAGACAATCAAATCCTGCAACTGTTGCCGTGCCTTCACTTTGGGGCATGAAACAGGTTAAAATGCGCATGGTGGTGGTTTTTCCAGCTCCATTCGGGCCCAGGAAAGCCAGGATTTCGCCGGTTTTGACGTGAAACGTCACGTCATCGAGGGCCGTGTGGCGTCCATAGTGTTTCGAGACGTGTTGTACGGTGATCATGAAACCACAGAAAGGAAAGAACGGGGTATTACCCGGAACCAAACTCAACCAGGTCGAATGTCGGGCAACGAGGCACAGCAGGATAAAAGAGCATACTGGCCGAACACGTGTTCGTCAAGGTGGGCCAAGAGGAAACGAGTAACAAGAATTCATGTCATACTATGGAATAATACACGATTTTTTGTTGACAAGTCTGATGGATTCTTTTTTAATAGATTAATTATTCCAGTCTCGATGTAGGCTCAAACTTCTTCCGGTCGTTGTTTACCCCCTACTCCAGCAAATGCTGATACATGCGAGACCGAGCATTTCGGGAGTCCTCCATGAATGTTCGAGGGTGAAGAAAGCGTGAAGAAAGCGTGAAGAAAGCGTGAAGAAAGGAGATTGCAGGATGGGAACGGTCAGGAATTTTGTTGCCTGTATTTTTATTGGCACGTGTCTTCTGGTGACGTTATCAGCATGTGAGACATCGAAACATGCTGAAATCATGAGCACAGAAGATTTACGTGCAAAAGCTCAAGAGACCGTTCCTGAGACAGAGACAGAAAGTGATCAAACCGGCATTCCGTTCGAAGGGAAACCCATCCCGTCAGCAGGTTTGTCAGAACCATTTGTCTTGGCTCTGGAACCTCCTCCCAGCCCGGCGCCACCGGCACCCGAACCGAAGCCCGCGCCACCGGCACCCGAACCGAAGCCGGCGCCACCGGCACCCGAACCGAAGCCGGCGCCACCGGCACCCGAACCGAAGCCGGCGCCACCGGCACCCGAGCCGAAGCCCGCGCCACCGGCACCCGAGCCGAAGCCCGCGCCACCGGCACCCGAGCCGAAGCCCGCGCCACCGGCACCCGAGCCGAAGCCCGCGCCACCGGCACCCGAACCGATTGTCGAGGAGATCGTGCCCGCTGAAGAGCCCGTGGCCGAACCGGAAATGGAGATCGCCAAACTTGAGCCGGACGATTTCGTTCCTGAACCTGAACCGCCTAGCCCGGAACCATCGCCACCCGCGCCGGTTGTCGAGTCAAGTCTGTCCGACGTCTTCTTTGATTTCGATCAATATGCGATTCGTTCTGATGCCGTCCCCATCCTGGAAAAGGATGCCGAACTCCTGAAGAGCACATACAAGGATTCCGGCGTGCTGATTGAAGGCCACTGTGACGAACGCGGGACAGTGGAGTACAACCTGGAATTAGGGAAACGTCGGGCTCAAGCCGTGAAGAATTATTTGCTTGACTTGGGAATCCAAGAATCCAGGATTCGCATCGTCAGTTACGGGAAAGAAAGACCGTTTTGCACGGAATCCGAGCCGAGTTGCTGGCAAAAAAATCGGCGCGGGCATTTTGTGCGTCAGTAGTACCGATTGCAACGCGGCTCTGCATCCACTCTATTCTTCCAGCGTTGAAATATCTCCGGGATCCTGCCCGAGTTCTTTGGCTTTCAGGACGCGGCGCATGATCTTGCCCGACCGGGTCTTGGGAAGCGAGGTCACCACTTCTATCTCTCGAGGGACCGCGATTTTACCCAGTTCCGTTTGAACGTGAGCCTTGAGAGTCTTGGTCAGTTCCGCACTTTCGCTTTGCCCCTGTTTCAGGATGACGAACGCTTTGATCATTTCTCCGGCGGTTTTATGCGGTTTGCCGATCACTGCCGCTTCCACCACCGCATCGTGACTCACTAAGGCACTTTCCACCTCCGCTGTACCGATACGATTTCCCGCGACTTTGACCACGTCGTCGGCACGGCCCATGAACCAGAAATAGCCGTCCTCGTCTTTGTGGCAGACGTCGCCCGCGGTGTAACAGCCGGGAATGTTGTTCCAGTAGCCCAAGTAACGATCAGGATCCTTGTGAATAGTCCGCATCATGGAAGGCCACGGTTTTTTAATGACCGCGAAGCCTCCGCCAGTGCCGATACTCTTGCCGCTCTTATCCACGACGTCCGCCTCGATTCCTAGAAACGGACGTGTGGCGGACCCCGGTTTGAGGGGGACGCAGGGAATAGGAGTCACCAGAATCGCTCCGGTTTCTGTTTGCCACCACGTATCCATGATCGGTTTGTCTCCTCCGGTGACGCGGTGAAACCATTCCCAGGCTTCGGGGTTGATGGGTTCGCCTACCGAACCTAATACGCGCAGGGTGGAGAGATCGTATTTTCCGGGCCAGTCTTCACCGTATTTCATGAGGAGACGGATAGCCGTCGGGGTGGTATAGAAAATCGACACTCCATATTTCTGGATAAGATCCCACCAGCGGCCCGGATTGGGGTAGTCGGGTTTGCCCTCAGCCGTGAGGATGGTTGCGCCATTCAGAAGCGGGCCGTACACGATGTAACTGTGCCCCGTAACCCAACCCGGGTCGGCCACGCAAAAATACACGTCTTCGTCTTTCAGGTCGAACACGTATTTGGTGGTGATGTAGGTGCCGACCATGTACCCACCGTGCACGTGGACCACGCCTTTGGGTTTGCCCGTGGTTCCCGAGGTGTAGAGAAAATAGAGGGGGGTTTCGGCGTCGAGAGACTCGGCTTCACAGGTCGTGGCTTGTCCGTCAAGCCAGTGATCCCAATCGAGTTCTTTCCGGGCATCCAGGTCAATACCGAGGGGTTCCCTCCGCACCACAATCGTTTTCTCGATGGTCGGACAGTTTGCCACCGCGTCGTCCACCACCGTTTTGAGGGGCACGCGTTTGCCGCGATCGTAGCCGTAGTCGGCCGTAATGACGAGCCGCGCTTCCGCATCGTTGATGCGGGATTCCAGCGCAGGCGCACTGAAGCCCGAATAGACGACGGAATGAATCAGGCCGAGACGTGCACAGGCCAGCATAGCTACGATTTGTTCGGGAATTTTGGGAAGGTAAATCGTCACGCGATCGCCTTTTTCCATGCCAAGGGCTTTGAGGGCGTTTGCGCAGCGGTTGACCTGGCGGTATAACTCGGCATAGGTAAAAATCCGTTCTTCGTTGTGCTCTCCCACCCATATGACCGCGACCTTGTTCCTTCGCCATGAGTTCACGTGCCGATCCAAACAGTTGTATGAAATATTGCAGCGCCCACCCAAAAACCACTTCGCCCATGGGTAATTCCACTCCAGCACCGTGTTCCATGGAGCGAACCATTCCAATTCCTTGGCAATGCCTTCCCAAAATTTTTCAGGATCGGCAATCGACTCCTTGTAGGCGGCTTCATAGTCCTTGATATAGGCCTGTTCCAAAGTCTTGCCGGTCGGGTAGTACACGGTCGAGGTTTTCAATAACGTTTCAATTTTTTCTGCCATGGATGCGTCCTCTTAACGGGTCAAGCATGGGAGGAAAACCGGTGCATGCCCAAACGACGATGGGGGCATTATGCGCAGGTCCGACTGATGGTGCAAGATTCTTTTGTCAGGGCCGTTCCGGGGGTTGGTGTTCCGGCAGGAGTAGGTCCAACACGGTTTTGACTGGATTGAACGTCCGGCGCGGCACTTCGACAAACACGGAATGCCATTTGGCCATACCCCCGTTCCATAAGCCGGGTAGTTCCAAGGCTTTCAATTCCCTTCCTTCGTAAGATTTTTTTGCGATAAATCCCGTATCGGAATCGACGAAGTGATACAGGTTGAAGGGGTTCCCTCTATAGTCTCGAACGCCGCATACCAGATCCACCGGATTAAAGTGAGTTGATGACGTGACGATGGCCCGTTGGGTTGGAGAATCGAGATCGACCTGGGAGGATTCCACGATTTGCAACGAGGTGGTGCCATCCTCTCCTTGTATCCAGAAAGGCCCGCCACCCGGAGAGTTCACGTTGGAGACCATGCCGCAGACTCTGATGGGCCGGTTCAGTCGTTTGAACAGCCACTGTGTTTTTTGTGCGTTGGCGTACGTGCTCCACGCATCGGGTAACGTCATGGCCAGTGCATGCCCGGTCCATTCCGTGATCCGTTCGAGGGTGGCCGATGAGACCGTGCCGGATTCGAGCCGAGTCAAAAATGAGAACAACGTATCTTGCAACCCGACGAGCAGCCCTCCAAGTATCTTTTGATATTTGGAGGACGTTTCCTTCAGATGGTCGGGCATGACGTTGTCGATGTTTTTGATGAAGACCACGTCGCCGTGAAGTTCGTGAAGGTTCGAAAGTAGCGCTCCATGGCCTCCCGGTCGGAACAGCAGATTGCCGTGAGAATCACGAAACGGGCGGTTGTCCATGGTAACGGCCACGGTATCCGTCGAGGGTTTCTGAATGGAACAGTCGATGATCCACGTGGCGGCACCTTGAACCAGTTTCTGACGGGCTTGCTCGATATGTTCCTGGATGGCCCGTTGATGGTCCAGCGAAACCGTGAAATGGACGCGGGCACGGTCTTTGTCGTCTTGGACATAGTCCGCGGCTTCCACCAGATGTTCTTCGATCGGGGTTCGCGTCGTGTCGGCGTATCTGTGGAATGCGATCAGTCCCTTGGGCAGCTTGGCATAGTTCAAGGAATTCAGAAGGGCGTCGGTGACGGGCTGATACTTCTTCTCAGCAATCAATTGATCGAGCTGGTGTCCCTGACGCAACAACGTGTTCTTCAAGTCGTGGTAAAAGGCAAATTTCGGAAGACCGGAAAAAAATTGCTTCAACTGGTCTGTTGGTGTCAATCGGCCGGTTTCTCGCTGAAGACAAGCGGCCTCCAGGGACTTGAACATGCGCGTCCCGCCACCGGAAGCCGGCACGAATTTTGTGATACGGCCGGCGGCCCTAGCCCGTTCGAAATCTTGTATCACGGCGGGCAAATCCAAAGAACCGAGGGGGAGAATCCCGTCGTCGAGCCGACAAGGTCTTTTCAGCTTTGCAAAGGGAATCCCACGTTGAAACGTTGCAAGTTGGTGATCGAGCGTTCGGAGGGAAATCCCCCGTTCCTTGAGTTGCCGGCGATCCTGTGCCGTCAGTGTCGTTTCGAGTGGTCGTGACATGTTGGGGCACTCCGGCTTTCGGTCCGGGTTATCACCCTTTCATGCATCTTGTTCAGGGAAGAGGACTTCGTATCGTCCGGCTAGTCCTGGGCTCCACCCTGCAAATAGCCGAGCCCGATTTTAATGGCGCGGCGCGTGATTTCACACCACCGGTTCGGTGGATATTCCTCCAGGATTTTTACGACCCGGGGATCCTGGACGTCCAGTTCCGTCACTTTGAGTATCCCATCTTGAATTTTGACTTCCGCCACGAGTTTTTCTCCTTTTTCCAGATTATTAGCATCGCTGTCGGGTTACGCTACGCTAACCCACATAGGGTTCTTCTCATATTGAAAGACCTTGCTTGAGCAGGACAGGAACAGGCCTACCCTCGTATCTCCGGCCTATTGGCGACAAGCGACACCCTGCTGGCCTCGACGGACGACGTCCGTATCGTCTTCATCGACCAATCGTCGTCAGCTCCTTCATGATCGCCCCCTTTTGCGCCTGGAGAGTTGCGGTGCCTGTCTCCATCCTGGCACACCCGATGCCGATCAATGAAGAGGGAGAAGACCATTTCATCGACCTACGGGGCTGTTAAAGCTAGACTTCTTCAGAAATTTCGCCTACAGTACATCGTATCATTGACAGATCGAACGCAAAAAACTTAGAGCAACACGTCAACAAATAACGTAACCTCGGAGAGGTGGCCGAGTGGCCGAAGGCAACGGTTTGCTAAACCGTCGTAGGCTAACCCCCTACCGCGGGTTCAAATCCCGCCCTCTCCGCCATTTATCTAAAACCTCACAAGAAAACTCCCGCTCAAGATTTGTCACCCTGTTACATTGAGTGGACGGGATTTGAACGGAGGATGGCGTTCCGATTGACCTTACCTATCACCTTGCGTATGATCAACTCATGACTGCTTTAGCATTCGACTCATATAAAGCCGTCAAGGCCCTTCGGGAAGCCCGAGCCAATGAATCCTGGGCCGAAGCCGCCGTTGCAACGGTCGGTGACGCCATAGGCGAAAACGTCGCCACTAACATAGATATTGCCGAGGCTAAAACCGACATGGCTTCAGAAGGAGCCCGGCTTTACCGCACCTTTGGGCCATGGCTGCCAGCATTGTCGGTCTCACGGTTGCGTTACTGAAGTTGATTCAGTAGCGGAACCGGTGAGGGAAAATCGGATAAAATTCTTTTTTGACTCTTTTCTACTTTATTCTTCGCCTGTACTCCACCCCATCCACCACACAACATACGTCCATTTCTTGTTTTCTTCATGCGTGAACAGCGCTGGGAATCCCGTCAATTCCTGAATTTCCCGCAGGTCCTCGACCTGCTCAACCGACTTCAAGCCAGAGGATTACGTCCCGTCGATCCTGAAAAAGAAGGAATCTGTTATATCGAAGAGTGGCCAATTCCCGCGCCGGAGGCCATTCAACGACTCGATCAATGGCCACTTGAGGACGTGACGATGATTCACGTGCTCGATGCATGGAAAGACGACTTTTTTCTCCTGGCCGGACACTATCATTCGACCTTCCAACACCACCAATCAGTCAGCGCGTATTGCTCCATCAGCCACCCATGGCATCTATCCGGCTCCCTAGCCACACTTCAACCCCTTGCCATGTTCTGGGTTGGATTTCGGCATACGCACTCATTCATCAGGATTCGATTCCATACCGCGACGATTATTGCCCAGGGCGAACCCTATGCTGACCAACAACGGCCGGTCTGGCTGGAAGAACGACAAGCGGCGTTCCGTGAAGCAATTGACCTGCTCGATTTACCGATAGACGTCTCGATTCAAAAGGACCGGGTTACGCTTCGCAACGCTCACGAAGAAGTGCCGTTCTTTTGTTCCTGGCCGGATGCGTTCGGACCGTGCCAATTCGAGTTCAATTCCTCGGACCCATTCGCCTTTCTCGTACCGGCCAGCGGATTGGCCTCGACGCATCGACTACCCACGGCAACGGTTCGGATGTATTTGACCGGCTTTTCCCAGGACGCCCTGAATGAGTTCAAAGCTATCGAACCCGGCGTGCGCACCGTTTATCGCTGCTCCGCGCATACCTGCCTCACGGATTTCCCCGCCCTTTTGGACATTATTGGAAAAGGCGGCCGGATCTACACCACGGTTTCCGAATTCCGAACGCAAGCGATTCTCCCCGATCAGCCGGATGCCGCGGCCATTATCGGGATCATGGGAACAGACAATCACTATCAACTGGAAGTCCGGTTGAATATGATGCCCTTGCCCATGGATGAGATGACCGCCTGGCTCGAAGATTTGTTGACCTATCCCATGACCTATGCCCCACTCTCCCCCTTTCCGTAAACCGCTCATCAATCATACCGTTGTCCCACAAAAACTCTTTCGCCGCTTCCAAGATTTCCTGCATCGTGAGCAGGGTCAGGCAACGTTACTCGCCCTGCGAGCAGCCGGGATGAAAGCACTCCCGGCAATCAAGTCCCTTGTCAATCGTTTTGGTGTCTGGGCCTCGTGGGCCCCAGACAGCCGGATTCGAGGGGCCAAACAGCCCAACAACGGGGCAGGCGACTGCCGCGGCCATATGTATCGGCCTGACATCGTTGCTGCCAAAGAGGCGACAATGCGTCATCTCAAATAACACGTGCCGACGTGCCAGCTTCAATGCTGAAGCCAGGCCCACCTAAGGCGCGGGAATTCAATGATTCCTTAACAAAGCAACGAGCTACTTGGAAGCATTCGCATCAAACAAGCCGAGTTGTCGTTCTTCGGCTTTGGTGAAGGAGGTGGGATATTGTTCGGAGAAACAGGCATGGCAGTAGTGGTCGTTTCGACCAGGAGCCGCGGTCAGCATGCCCTCCAGACTCAGGTATTGGAGGCTGTCGGCGGTAATGTATTTGCGGATTTCCTCAATGGAATGACTCGAACCGATCAGTTCTTTTTGGGTGGGCGTGTCTATGCCGTAAAAACACGGAGCGATCGTCGGGGGAGAACTGATGCGCACGTGCACCTCTTTGACCCCGGCGTTCCGGATCATTTTGATGATTTTCCGGCTCGTCGTGCCACGCACGATGGAATCGTCCACCACGACTACGCGGCGTCCTTTCAGCACCTCGGGCACCACGTTTAATTTCAATTTCACGCCAAAATGCCGAATGGATTGTTCGGGTTCGATAAACGTCCGGCCGATGTAATGGTTGCGGGTGAGTCCGATTTCAAATGGAATCCCCGACCCTTCCGCGTACCCCAAGGCCGCCGGCACACCGGAGTCCGGGACGGGAATGACCACGTCGGCGGGCACGTGCGCTTCTTTGGCCAATTGCCGGCCTAAGGCTTTCCGAATGGGATAGACGGCGTGATCGCCGAATATTTTGGAATCCGGCCTCGCAAAATAGACGTATTCAAACACGCATTTTGCGGGACGTTCAGGCAGGAGAAACGGATGATGCGAGGTCATCCCATCGTCGTTGATGACGATGAGTTCTCCGGGCTCGACTTCCCGCACAAACTCGCCTCCCATGAGATCAAGTGCGCAGGTTTCTGACGCGATCACCCAGGCGTCTTTGAACTTTCCCAAACACAGGGGCCGGAACCCATAGGGATCCCGCACGGCAATCAGATCATGATCGGTCAACAGCACTAGTGAATAGGCTCCTCGGACCAGGGAGAGTGCCTCGATCAATCGTTCGAGTAAGGTATCTCCCTTGGAATGGGCAATAAGATGAATAATGACTTCCGTATCGGCATCGGATTGAAAAATGGCGCCATAGGCTTCGAGCTCGCTACGCAGCATCCATGCATTGGTGAGGTTCCCGTTGTGGGCCACCGCCAGATTTCCGAATGCGAAATTGACGGTGAGCGGTTGGACGTTCCGAAGGTGGCTGTCTCCAGCGGTCGAATACCGATTATGACCGATGGCTTTGTTTCCACGCAGGCGGCGAATTTCTTTTTTTGTAAAAATATCCGAGACGAGTCCTATACCTTTTTCCATGTAGAAATTCCGTTCATCCGACGAGACGATTCCAGACCCTTCCTGCCCGCGATGCTGTAACGCATACAACCCCAGATAGGTAAAATTCGCGGCTTCCCGATGCCCGTAAATGCCGAACACCGCACATTCGTCCTGAAATTTGTCAGGGGCAATCAGATCCGCCTGTGTTCTTTTTGGTGAAATCCTCATAGCTCAAAACGTTTGAGTGAAACCCTCGCGTGCTGCTTTGTTGATCTTATATGCGTTCACAAGTTCGCTGCTAATGCCCCCTCATCCCTGCCTTCTCCCTATTTCCCGCTTAATGCAGGAAATCGGAGAGGGAGCTTTTTCTTGCCCCTCCTTTGTAAGGAGGGGTGTAGGGGAGGTAGAGGCTGAGGATTGTGAGACTCGGTGCTCATTGGCAATGTGCTTCTACCCCACCTGGCCTCCCCTTACAAAGGGGAGGAAAAGATGGTACCGCTTCACTCAGGCTGTCAGTTTTGATTCCAAACTTCGGCTCCATTGTTCGAATAATTCAGTGACCGGCATGTCGATCGCGGGGTGTTCATCCACATGGATGATCAAACGGTCGCCGCCGACCGTGCCGATATCCTGGGCAGGCACTTCATGCTCCCGAGCAATGGCCAGCACCTGCTCGCCGTACGCGGGCGATACCGAGACAATGATTCGCGACGGACTTTCACCGAAAAGCAAGACGTCTGTACGAAGTCCGGTCGAATCAAGTTGAATGGTCGCGCCCAACGGTCTGCCTTGGGCCATCTGAGGTGAAAAGGAACATTCCGCCAACGTCACGGCCAATCCACCGTCCGAACAATCATGCGCCGATTGCACCAACCCTTCCGCAATCAATCGGAGCATGCAAGCGTGCAAGGCTTTTTCCGTCTCGAGACTGATCCAGGGAGGAGAACCCTGCTCCCGGTAATGTACGACTTTCAGATATTCGGTTCCACCTAAATCTTCCTGAGTCTCCCCCAAAAGAATAACCCGATCGCCGGAATTTTTAAACCATTGGGTGGTCACGCGTTCGGCCGGTTCGATGAGCCCGACCATGCCGATAATGGGCGTCGGGAAAATGGACAGGCCGTTAGTTTCGTTATACAGGCTCACGTTGCCGCTGACAACGGGGATACCAAAAGTCCGGCACGCATCGGCGATGCCTTCGACGGCTAATACGAACTGCCACATGATGTCCTGCCGCTCGGGGTTTCCAAAATTCAGGCAATCCGTCACCCCAATGGGTTGCGCGCCCGAGCACACCAAGTTCCGGGCTGCTTCCGCCACGGCCAGGGTCCCGCCCACGTATGGATTCAAGAGGCAGTACCGGCTGTTGCCGTCCGTTGTGGCAGCCAAAGCCTTGTTCGTGCCTTTGATGCGTACCACGGCTGCGTCCGAACCCGGACGGACGATGGTATTGAGGCCCACCATGTGGTCGTATTGTCGATAGACCCAGGATTTGCCGGCAATCGTCGGCGAATCCAGTAACCGGAGCAGGACGTCCCCGGCATCCTGGACCTCGGGCAGATTGTCAATCGTCAGGGATTGCAGGAGTTCCTGGTACTCGGCGGGCTTGGCCGGACGCTCATACTTGGGACTCTCATCCACCAGGGCCTTGGCGGGAATCTCGGCCACCACCCTTCCCTGCTCCTTCACGCGCACGAACCCGTCGTCCGTGACCTTCCCGATCACCGCCGCGTCAATCCCCCATTTTTGGCAAATGGCAATAACCCGGTCTTCTTTTCCGGCTTCGGCCACGAGCAACATGCGTTCCTGGGATTCCGAAAGCATCAATTCATAGGGCGTCATATTCGGCTCGCGGCGGGGCACGTCGGCTAATTCCAGTTCAATACCCGTTCCTGCCCGAGAGGCCATTTCACAGGATGAACTCGTGAGGCCGGCCGCGCCCATGTCCTGGATACCGACCAGAAGACGTTGGTCCAGGAATTCCAGGCAGGCTTCCAGGAGCAATTTTTCCAGAAAAGGATCGCCGACCTGTACATTGGGTCGCTTCTGCTCTGAAGCCTCGTCAAAACTGTCCGAAGCCATCGTGGCCCCATGGATGCCGTCACGACCGGTTTTGGCACCGATGTACAATACCGGGTTGCCCACACCGCCGGCATGGCCTCGAAGCAATTGATCGGTTTTCACAATGCCCAGGCAAAACACGTTCACTAAAGGGTTTTTGGCGTAGATATCGTTAAAGACGATTTCGCCGCCGACTGTGGGGACTCCAATACAATTCCCGTACCAGGAGATGCCGGATACCACGCCTTTCAACAAATGCCGATTCTTCGGAAGGTCCAGTTCACCGAATCGCAGGGAATCCAGTAAAGCAATCGGCCGTGCGCCCATGGTGAAAATGTCGCGCAGGATCCCGCCGACTCCGGTCGCGGCGCCTTGAAAAGGTTCGATAAACGAAGGATGATTATGGGATTCCATCTTGAAGACAGCAGAGAGTCCATCGCCGATATCCACGGCTCCGGCATTCTCTCCCGGTCCCTGGACCACCCGCTCCCCTTCGGTGGGAAAACGCTTCAAATGGACCCGAGAGCTTTTGTACGAACAATGTTCGCTCCACATCACCGAAAAGATCCCGAGTTCCGTCAGATTCGGTTGACGCCCCAGGTGTTTGAGGATCTGCTCGAATTCCTCCTCCGTCAGACCGTGCCGTTGAATCATCTCCGGCGTAATGTGAGTTGGTACGTGTTGCATTAAAAATTAAAGTAAAACTTCAATAAAGTGTCGGCGATATGGTTACGCGAGAAGCCTTAGCCGGGGCAAAGCGCGCCTCAATCCGAATTCGGATTGAAGGCCACGATATACGTCACCCACGCCAAATCGGCTTCTCCCTTTTCTACGCGGTGATAGGTGCCGGTCCCTTCGTTCGTTTTTCTGTTGGTGCCTTCCCACAGGAAATGTACGTCCCGAAACCCGGCTTCGTTCATGAGTTCCATGACTTCGGGCATGGTCCACATGCGCCAGTCATAGACGAAGGCGTTACGCATTTCACTGCCGTCTTGAAAGGTAAAATGCATGCGCATCGTACAGAAGTAGGTCGCAGGATCGAAGGCGTCCTGGTCCCAAATGAAGGTAAAATCGCCAATGCCGTCATCCTCGAGGTTGGCAATTTCACGGGACTCTTCCTGCAACACCTGGCTTTCGCTGCCTCCCCAAATGTCCAATAGAAACATACCGCCGGGCTGAAGCGATTCTTTCGCTCTTTTGAAATATTGCAGGAGCGTCGGGCGATCCTTGAAGGTCATGTAGCTGAAATTCAAAGCCACGGCCAGTTGAACGTACGAGGGATGATGGTCCAACACGTTGCCATGGATGAGCGTCAGGCGGTTTTGCTGATCCACGAGCAAGGGCGACACGTGATGTTTTATGCCCCAATTAAGCGTCGGCCAATCCAGATCGACGCCCACGGCGCGGTTTTCGGGGTGTTGAGTCACGAAATACGCCGACAACGCGGCGGTACCGCAGAAGTCTTCACGCAGTAAGCGCAAAGGACGACCCGTATAGTTCTCAAAGTACTCGGTAAAAAACGGAATATCATAATCCGGACTTTGCACGCTTTTTTCATACAGAGCATGAGGATCGGCCAGGTCAGCCATAAGCGGACGGGTGCCGGCATTCTTGCGAGATCTTTTCATAAAACGAGCCTTGTGCTTCCGTGCGAATTGATTGGCCGTGGACTACCGGGCCAATGGATTTGACCTTGAGAACAGACTTGTATCATAAAGGAAAGACAGAGCTTGATGCTAGGGGGAGGGAACATTAACGGGTTTCTCCAAAGCATTTTCGAGTCTCGCTCATCCAATCTGAACTGACTCTGAACTATTTGCTTCTTTTGATAAGAGCTTCAAAAATTTCTCCTGGCTTAATGTCCTCATTACTCAGCATTACCCGGTTGTAGAGGTCCTCCGGCAGAACTCGCAACACCGTCATGAGACCTTTAACTCCTTTGGCCCATCCTACCCGCATCCCTCGGGCTTCACGACGACGAATGATTTTCATCACCCCGGCTTTCTTCACGTTCATGCCCTGCATTTTCTGAGGATACCCCGGCACACGAAAGCGGAGCGCGTTCAAGGCCGAGTGTGCAGGTGGCCGGTTCGACAAAGACGACATATACCGTGAGATATTAAACCCTTCACGAATGCGTGGCCCCACTTGTTGCACCATGTGGTTCATCATGTGATGCACCATATGGCAATGAAAGATCCAATCACCCGGATTGACAGCCATGAATTCAAAGTCCTGTGCCATCGCGACACCCACGAGCGTGTTGTTTCTGGGAATCCAGGCCGTCTCAGGAATTCGTCCACCTTCGGTTCCCGTGAGCCAGAACGTATGGCCATGAAAATGAATAGGATGGTGCTGCATAGGGCTGAAATTCACCAGACGCACACGGACTCGCTCTCCATGCTTGCAGACCAGCGGAGTGGCATACGGTCCGCTACGACCATTGATTGTGTGCCAATTCCAGTCCATCGCCATGGAGTCGGCCGTCGTCGAGTTTGGCGGGATGAAAAAATTTTGGAAAATCAACGCGAAATCCCGATCCACCGGTGGATCATAGGCGATCCGAGGATGAATAATGAACAAACCAGTCATTCCGAAAGCTTCTTGCATGGCAATGTGCGAATGGTAAAAGAAGGTGCCCGTCTGATGAAGGTCGTACTCATAGACGAAAGTCCCTCCGGGTGGGATAAGGTCTTGAGTGAGCCCTGGTACGCCATCGTATTGGATCGGGATTTCCAGGCCGTGCCAGTGTATGGAAGTTGGTTCCGGCAACTCATTGTGAATGACAAAGCGGACACGATCTCCTTGGAACGCCTCAATCATCGGACCGGGCATCGTATCATTATAGCCCCATACATTCATCCGTTGCCCTGGCAGGAATTCCCGCTTGACCGGCGTACAGCGAAGCTCGAATTCCTTGACGCCATTGACCATCTTCCAGGGGACTTTCTCCAGATCCGGCGTTTCGACCATGACCGGTTCGAGCCCTGACCGGCGAAACCCCGGGACCAATTTGCCCAAAAACTGGTCGGAGTTTGGAGATCCTCCAAAACTTGGATGAAATCGTGAATAATTCGAAAATTCCTTTTCAGGTTCGTTCACCCCCTTTTGCGGCTCGTTTGCCGTTTGAGGCCCGACGTCTTCAGCATGGCCAAGGCGGGCCGATAGAGATCCTAATCCAATGGCAACTCCCGCATTCATCACTTGTCTTCGTGTTAGACCATCTTTCATATGATCGCCTCCCTTGAAATTGAGCGCCTCAATAGCAAAATGGAAACTAAGATTCTGTCTGGCGTCTTACCTGGGTTTAGGCACCGCATCGATATGTCCCGGCACAGGTACGCCCGATGGTGGCGTAAGGCCATCTACCAGGAGCAGGCCATCGATAACCACTTCGGCTTCCTGCCGAGCGACAAGATAATCAACATAGCTTAATCGCCGACGGAAAAAATCATCCTGGGCTTCGAGAACGGATTGCCAAGTCTCTCGATTCTTCCCATAGCTTCGCAGTCTGGTCGCATAACGCTCGCGCGTCTCTGGCAGAATGACTTCCTGGTATTTTTTTACATGTTGTTGCGCCGTTCGATACTGCTGAAACTGCGTGGCCAGGGAACGGCGCAAACGGAGTTCCGTTAGACGCACTTCCGCCTGTTGTCGTTTCAAATCCGCTTGAGCTTGCCGAATCGTTCCCTGATTCCAATCAAAAATAGGCAACTCGATAGAGGCTCCCACGCCGAACACGGAGGCACGAGGTTCAAAGCTGTGTCCAGCCCGAGCTTGGAGAATGAGATTGGGAATGGGCTCCATCTTTTCCCGTCTTACGGTAATTTCATCTTCCTTGAGAATCGCACGGACTAATCCCAATTCCGGGCTTTCAGCCAACAACCGCTGGAGAGCCGGCTCCCATTCGATTTCCGTAGATTGACCTTCTATGCGTTCCTTCAGAATATCGCGCGGTCGAGACACCCCTACGACCGCCATCAACCATTCCCATTCCAGATCAAGATCGTTTTCAGCCATCTTGACCTTAAGTGTTTGGTCTTCCAAAAGGGCCTTGGCCTGATGCAGGTCAGCTTGATTTGCCTGACCAACGTTGATCATTTCCTGAACTGTGAGGAGTGCATCCTGGGCAGTCTCGTGGCGTTCAAGTTGAATGGCTAACCGCTTTTGTGCCCCAAGTGTCCGGTAATACCTGATGCGCACTTCATTAACGACGCGATATTCCTGGGCTAGAGCTTGAAATTCTGCCGCCGATGCACGCGCGCGATATTTCTCTCGGCTCATCTGAAGTTTTCCAGCCGTCACGATTTCCTGTTGAACGAATCCTCCCTGGAACTCACCTGCGGTCCCTTTGACACCGATTTGCTCGCCGATGTAGCCAATACGGGGATTGGGATAGAGTCCCGCCTGCTGAGCTTTTGCCTGTTCCCCTTCAATCTGGGCTAGAGCTTGAACCAACGTGGGGTTGTTTGTCTTGGCAAGACTTTCTAATGTTTCCAAAGTAAGAGGCCCAGCCATGTTCCCTTCATGATGTTCCAAGGTAAGATTAGCCGTAGTGATGGAATCTTTAAGGAACAGAGGTTGTCTCTGCGAAGTCTGGACAAAAGCGGTCTCTTTTTTAGAAGATGAAACGTGATGGCTATTCAAGTCGGTTCTTTGAACAGATTGCTTGGAACACCCGAGTTGGCTCAATGCAAACAACAATACGACAAGAACCAAATGTCCTGTTACAGTCACCCCGTTGCCGATGCTCGAGTCACAATTATCAAAAAAGGAGAAATGGATATTATGTGGTCGAATTCTCATGATGCCCTCCTGGATATGCCTTGGGTGAGATATGCCCTGCCCCCAAAATCAAGGCACCTCACCTGTGATTTAACTTAGACGCAGGGAAAAGAGAGAAAATCTCAATTCCTGAGATTCGATAAGAGGAGAAAGAGAAGAGGGTAAGAAGAGGAGGTCAGACTTCTATCAGGGAGAAGAGAAGCTGAGGCAGATGTTATCCTGTGATAAATCGTGGCCTCAAGGCCGATGGGAAGTATAGCTGAATTAATGTCCCCCCAAGAGACGATGGAAGCTACAGCTAGTTCCGGGCACTTCGCATCATGTTCCAAGGGGTCGCTCTGAGAAGTCGAATGATGGGGAAACGCTTTCTCGGAAGCATAGACCATAGGGCAAAAAAGGCTTCCCCAACTACACAACAGAAAGGCAAGAAGGATCACAAGGGAAACAATGACTCGGAATTGAGAGGTAAAGGTCATCAGCAAGAATCTTTATTTGTCATCCTAGCCTACTGTTTTCAAGAAGTGAATTTCTAAGTTATCTTACCAAATTATCACTAGCAGATTAAACTTCCATGCGATGTGTTTGCGCCGGGACGGGTCCGCTTGGCGGAAAACACCAGTTGTCCTGCTCCGGTGATTTTTCTATGATACGATCATGAGAATAGTTCACTTATCCATGCCGAGTTTATTATGAGGAAGGAGCGTCACAATGGAAACCTATACGCGCGAAGAAGCGAAAGCCGAAACCGCCGATAACTCCAAAGCTCGCGAGTTGTTGCGACGGGCATTTGAGAAAACGTCACGGTGGCCCGATAACTTCGGCGGGTTTGAAGCTGATCTTCGCATCAACGTGAATGGTGAGGAAACCAGCGGGAAAGTCACGGTGAAGTCCTCAAAAGAAGTCGAAGTGTCTCTTCCGAATGAAGAGCTTCAACAGTGGGCTCAAGGTCAAATTTCGATGATCGCCTCGCATCGGGGGCCGCGAAACTTCGAGGAATCCGATGGAAAATACAATCTGTCGCTTGCGGGTGAAGAAAATCATCCCCAGGGGCCGCGGATCAGCCTGGGCGATTCCATGGGTTCCACCTATCGCATCAAAGATGATCGCATCACCCAGATCAACCGGAAGATGCCGCACGTGGCCTTTACGATCAACGTCGAAGATAGCGCGTTGACCCAGGATCAGAAATACCTCACGACCCGCTATACCGTGTATTACTACTCGCCGAAGGATGGCTCATTGACAAACGTGGAGAGCTTCTCGGACTCTCACGCCAGAGTGGGCAATGCGGACCTGCCTGCTTTCCGCCGCATTATCTCGTATGAAAAAGGCGCCACGGTGACGCGTACCATCACGTTTGAGAACCATAAGCCGCTGTAACGCGCAGTGGTTTCCCTTGTAGGGGCGGGCCATGTGCCCGCCCAAAAAGTTTTTCCAGGCTGTATTAACCTGTCCCTGGCCCTGATCGGGAACTACCGCCGCTACAACGTGTCGCCCCCTCACCCTACCTTCTCCTTCCAGGGGAGAGGATCTTATGGCCCTGCGACTCCCCAATATGGTCGTCCGCAAAGGACCCTCCTTTACGACAACCCCTGCCCTCTCGTGCTCCCGCCGAACCCGCCGAAATTCCCCCCGAATCCACCCTGGCCGGCACTCCAATACCCGCCCCGTCGCCAACGTTGAAAAGGATGTCGCCGTTCCGGTCGGGTAAACCGCCAGAGGGCAAACAACATGGCCAATGCTGCGGCCACGTTCATCCAAAAGCCCGCACTCGAGGAGCGTTTGCGTTCTCCGGCCGCTTGGACCGCGCTGCCTGCGGTTGTCGCCAATTCTACAGTCGTACGATACAAGGATTCTCCGTACCCGGCATTTTCGAACATGGGAACGAGATACTGCGTTGACAGTTCATCCAACTGTGGCTTCCCGATCACCGAAAGCAAATTCCGTCCGAGTACCACCACGGCTTGCCGCTCCTTCAACGAAGCCAGCAACAACATCCCCTTCTCCTGTTGCGCCGAGCCAATATGCCATTCCTTATATAATCCCTGGGCATAGTCCCGCGCATGCGAGTGAGGGCCGGCTGTCGCTATGGTTACGACGATCATTTCCACACCGGTCCGGTCTTCGAGTTCTTTGCAGACCTCACGGATTCGGCTTTGCCAGTCAGGATCAATCAAATCCGCATAGTCGCTGACATAACCAAGCGGCGTCGGAAAAACAGATTTCTTCTCTCCTCCGGCGGCACCGGCCGAACCGGGAGATACCCAAACAAGCAGAAAAAGCAGAAAAAACATAGGCACTGCACGCCGCAGTATCTTGTCAGCCAACAATTTTCTCATTTGAAACCGTGGGAAAAGCGTTTCAGGTGGGCTCTCCGCTCCAATGCCAAGTTAGTCTAATGCCATTTGTCCTGCACGAAAATCAATGTTCAAACTCCAGCCTCGAAAGAAATCAAGGCCAAGAAGGCCGTCAACGCCGGTGCTCGGTGGTAAGGTGTGCCCCAGTACTGGAAAGTCGGTACGTTTCTGCCCCAGAGCCATGATCTTGTCGAGTGGGACGCGTGGCACAAATTCGACGCCACTACCTGTAGTTACTTGGATACGGTCAGATATTAATGCTGGGTCGTAACCGAGGGCAACCAGCATCCCTATGTTCACCACAGTGAACGTCGCTCCAGTGTCAAGTGCGAGGCGAAGGACGGCACTGCCGCTCGGTCCCCACAACTCTGCTGATACAAAGATCAAGCCCTGTTGCGGGTCAAAGGAAAAACTCATAGGACGATCGCCGTGTCTTCGGGCATCCTCCCCGTGTACAGGACGGCGAACCGTTTAGGGCGCAAGGTTACGGCTTGGCGATAAACCTCTTCGCGATCCTTGCTGTGCCAACGTACCTTGCCGCTTTGCACTTCCAAGACGTCATTGACCTGTGGGTCTTCGATGAGAACCCATTCTGAGGAAAACTGTGCTTCGATTTGGGCTATAGTTAGGAGATCATCCATCAGTCTGATCCTCCTGATTATAGTTCGATCCTGAAATCAGATGGTTTGCCCATCATCACGCTATCAGATCATATAACCATTAATTAAGCAGCAAATCCGCTTCATTATACGGTATTGGGCCTGATCCGTCATGTGCGATGCTTTACAAAACATCCGATGCCTCAGGATCTGATCTCAGTTACTCCTGGATCTCAAAGTCCAATCCGACAGAGCCGCATCGGTCCATTCTTGCGTTTCGTCATCCTTCTCGTAAGTTTCGGCATACAGATCGGCCGATTCGCGCAAGCTTTGCTGGGTCAATTCGTTTTGCAAGTAGATTCTAGAATTGGAATCAGTTTTCATGGGTTTCGATCTTCACATTAGTATCTACGCCGACATTTCAACTTAGCAATAAATTGATCGCGCCAATCAACGAGGCAATAACAATAATCGCTGTTATCGCAACGGCAGGCCAAGCCACTATCGGGTGATTGAGAAATCTATTCTTAATTGCTTCCGCTAAGTTGACGCCCCTATCTCCTTTGTGTTTGGCATACGCATGAGATAGGCTAATAAGCATTTCTTCTCGCTGCAAGAGGTAGAAGTCTCCTAATGACATATATGGTTTAAGCAGTGTCGTATTTAACAGTCCTTCTTCGATTGGGCGAATGGCTCCCAGAAACAGCCCTTCAGCTTCATTTTTTCTCTGTGAGAGTGCTTCCAAGCACAACGTTTGAAGTTTCTTCTCGACAGGCAGCAAGCCATTCTTGCCAACGACATCTAGCGCTGTTGTTACCACGACATCCACACTCTCTTTGAATTCCGTTTCAAGCACTTTATGCATCGCCTTGACCGTCTCTGATGAATAGAGAATCCCACGCGCATTGTATCGTTGCTTCTCCTGAAGAAACCGCTCGTGCATTCGGCGGTTCCTTTCGTCGAAACGGTAGCGCAGTAATCTTGAGAATTGTTCCTGCATTTTTTTCAAGAGATTAGGGATTACTTTTCTTCAACTTGTTAAAGCTAATAGCCTATTGCGCTGTTAATAGCCCATGAATAATCTGCGTCTTTATCGCCCCGCAAGGCTTCGAACATAAAAAATTCCGTTGTTTGTGGTTCTATAGTGACATCATCTCTATACAGCTTCGTGACTTCCTTCCCACCTATTATTGTAGTTATCTGTATTGTGACTTTAGATATCGTGACATTTGCATTTCCATTGTGAATTCTGCCTGAGAAGTTGCCTCTGTAAAATCCACCCCTTCCTGTCAGTTGGCTCACTTCTTTATCTGTGAGTGCTCGAGCGTTTTTACTCCCATATTTGCGCTCATAGTAGGCCGTCAGGTCGGCGTCGGTAGCGTCGGGATTAAGCTTCTTAGCTTCGACCATCCAATCATGATAGGAGTCCATCGCCGGCTTTAGTTCCCTTTGGTGCCCTTTCGGGGTCGAAAAGTTCTCATTGGGTTTCCTGTTTGATCCTTCTGGATATATATTGCGACACGACCTCATGATAGACTTTGCCGCCAGATCGCTTTTAACTCCTTTCATCGACTCCAATATGCACTCATCGTAGTTACTGGGAGCAGCCCCTCCAGCTAGACCTGGCAACAGCGTTGCGAGAATCAAGAATGATACTATTTCAACTGTTCTAAACCTCATGGTTGCTCTCCTTCTTTACCCAACCATTGCTTAAGAAGCAGTTCTGCCTAACTATAGGATGCTGGATCGTGGTTATTGAACCCGTTCCTCATGTTTCATCGAGTCTACCTTGCCCACCAGTTGCCCCAAGCCTGTAAGATATCGTTCCAACAGCTTGGGCAGTTCATGCTTCCCCGGGGTACTGAGGCCGCGTTTCAAGCGCCAGGCTTCGAGGAACACTGAAGGATCAACGTCTAACGTGGCGTTCAGCTCATCCAACACTTCCGGAGATTTCATGTTCGATGGACGATCCAGCAGGCGATACAGTCCGCGGAGACAGGGCAGCAGCGCGGTTAATGAGAGGGGCAACAGAGTTTGGATTGCTTCCACCTTCCCCAACCCTTCGACGTAGCATTGACGTACTCGCAGAAGGTTTGCATGGACTTCCTGCCGGCATTGGCGAAATAGATGCGTGGCATCGACGTGCAATTCAGGGAACGGATCATGTCCTTCAAGCAGGACGTGGCATTCCTTGATGTCCAGATATTCCAACGGAAACACGTCTGAGGATTGTTGAAGATCCGAGTGGGTGAGAAACAACGGGGCCACGACTTTTTCCCTGGCCCACTGTTTGTGAATGGCGCTCCATTGTTGAAGAACGGGCTGTGTGATCTGTTCAAGCAGGATCAAGACGTTGATGTTGGAGTATCCTTGCAGGAACTCACCACGTGCCACACTTCCATAGACGAGGATGGCTTGAGATGCGAGGTCTTTTTGTTTTTTTACGGAACGGAGAAAGCCGCGTAGCGGGGCATGCGTCTCTTCCTGGAGTTGGGACCAGGGCGGATTGGTAGTCATACTTACGACCGTGCCCCTAACGTATCGTGGGAATTGGTCCTACGAAAGAGCATGCGGTGGTCGTTGATCGGCACGGGGATCAGGAACCAGTCCCAGGGCCAGGAAGCGATCCAGTAGCCCGAAGGGCGGAGTCTCACGAAGTCCGGCAGTTGCAGTCAACACTTGATATTTAAGCCGCCGGTTTTCGTCGATGGTGGAAAAGACCCGGTTGCGCAACCACGCGAGCACGGGGTTCCCCGTATTCCAAAAAAAAGCCTCTTCATCGGCAAGCCGCTGCAGCATTTCGACTTTAGGGCGACGCTGTTTTTCATACACCTTCAGGCGGGATTCCTCAAAATTGTCTTCTGCCAAACACGAAGGAATCAAATCCGCCAATACCGTGGCATCGACCATGGCCTGCATGCGCCCTTGAGAGGCATGGGGATTCATCCCATGGGCGGCATCCCCGATCAGCACGGCCCCATCGGTGACCCACGTTCGCGCTCGGGTTCGACCCGTAGGCATGACCGTTGATTGCTCCCAGTTCGTGAAGCCTTGAAACGTGGCCGACAGCTCGGGATACATGGCGGACCAACGTTTTTGAAGGGGTTCGACACCAGCTGCATGTATGGCGTTTTGGGATTCGGCGTCGATCAAATAGACGAGATAAATTTTTCCTTTTGCGGCCGGGAATAAACCCAGAATTTCCTTTTTTCCGAGAAAATATTGCGCTTCATCCAATTTCTCGGGGCAATCCAAGATGGCGACAAGATAGCTTTCGGGATACCGGTACAGCTTGGTTGGAATTTTGAGCGATTCACGAACTTTGGAGGCCGGCCCATCGGCCCCGACGACTAAGTTGGCGGAGATGCGTACGGGCTTGCCTTGAACGTCTGCTTCCACTCCTATGATTTTTCTGCCTTTTTTCAAGACGTTGGTAAAAGACGCGTTGTACCACAACCCTCCTGGATTCTGTTTCTCCAAGGCTTCCAGCACCGTCCGATGAGCAACATGCGGTAAGGTGACGAGGGCACGATTATAGGGAGGAGACAGTTCAGCGTAGTCGATCGAACACAACCGTTTCCCGCCAATTTGGCGAAAATGAAAATGTCGAACGGGCTGTACCGCGTTTTGTGGCAATTGATCCAGCAGACTCAGATCGTCCAAAATTTTTTGCCCGTTCGGCTGGAGAATTTCTCCTCGTATGCCATGAGGAGGGCCTGAAGCTTGTTCGAGGACGAGGGTCCGAATCCCTTTCTTGGCGAGTAAAAGCCCCAGGATCGCTCCTCCGCCTCCGGCACCAATCACAACGACGTCAACGTGAATATCCATGGGAAACGAGGGGAAAGGAGCAAAACGAACGGCTCAGGGCACAGATCCCTGGCCAAAACGCCTAGTCAAAGATTTTTTGAAAATGCTCGTCGGCTTCGTCCCATGCCGTGGAATTCGTGTTTTTGAGCCAATCTTTTAAAAATGCTTTCTGCTCTGAGGAGAGCATTTGCCTGATTTGGTGGGAACGACCCTGCAAGGGTTGTAGAAACCCGACCTTTTTGACAGGGTCGAGCGTCGCGGTCCGGACGTAGACGTTGGTATAGGCCAGGGGTTCATCGTTTTCTCCCTCCCCCTGGAGCCAGACCGAAATATACTTTTCCATGATCAAGCCCGAACTGTCCAGCGCCGGATCCGTTTCGTGAAACACGTCATTCTCCGTTTCAGGTAGCGGGACGGCTTCATGAGCCCGAAAGAGAAAATTTCGATTCCACATGAGGTAACAGAAAGGGATAAAAGAACGTCACCGCATAGTGACAAGGAGCCGTCGTGAAAGTCAAATATTACAGTGTATACTCTATTCCGCAAGATTACGCTTGTATTTTCTTGTTGGCTTGTCATAGTGTTATTAGATAAACGTCTCGTGGAAAATTGAGTGCCGAGGCCGTTATGAAGAAGGCGCTCATAGATGGACATCACCACGTATTGCCCCCCCAAAAAAGGAGTGTCGCCTTATGAAGCCACTGTGTCTCGCAGGATTTCTCTTGGCCGTTCTGTTCATTTCCGGATGTCAAGGGACCGGAGAGATTGTCAAATTACGTATCCAGCACGTCGAGTCCGCAATCGATTCCAAAGGCTCTCCTCTTACCGTTGCGGTTTCTCCATTCGATGATCGACGACCGTCATCCGAGCACCTGGGTATGCGGACACGTGGTGGAGGAGGTCAAACGTATTTTGACGTGATGGACGGCACTCTCCGTCAACGTGTCACGAATTCTTTTGTCGACTTCTTGAATCAAGCCGGATTTGCTGCCTCACCGGCCAATGGCACCGAATCCCCTAATGTCAGAGTTGAGGCTACCATCCAAAAATTTGCGGTGCAGGCTACCGATGAACCTCTTTCCACCCTCCTCGAAGTTGACACGATCATGGCCTTTACGGTCCACAATGCCGCGGACGAAAGTACCGTACGGGTCGCGATTGGGGTTGGCGAAACGGACAATCAGGTATTCTTCACTAAAGAGGACATGGAGCAACTCATCGGAGAAGTGCTCGCGGAGGGCTTCGAGGAGTTTCTGGAAAAGACCGAAGTCCAGGGACAGGTGCTCAAGTTTCGTCTTCCTGAAGGATCCTCTTGAAATTGGCCCGGGCCATATGGGTTTGGACCGTTGACTAGCATTTCTCGGTTGCGCCAAACCAGCGATAGCGATGCTTGGCCACAAATTCATAAAGGCCAATCATGATGTGGCGACACAACTGAAATTTCCAGAAAAACATGAAGATTTTCCAGCTTCTCAGGCCGTGTAGAAACGGAAAAAACGCTTCCAGCCCCCCAACAACCGTTCCCCTTTCATCGACCCAGTAGGCCATGGGAGGTCGACGGTCGACCTGATAATGTTTCCCCAGACATTCGGCAGCCTTTCGGCTTTCATAGGGGACAAATTGAATATGCGCGGAACGCTGCTCTAATGTTCGCTTCACTGCCACGCAAAGACGGCAGTGGGAGTCATAGATCAGGCATCCGGACCGTGTCTTGTCGAGAACGTCGTTTCCCATGTTCCATCCCGTTCCGTACAGATTGTCTGGCAAAGCCGGATCGTGCTTCACCTTTGAAACGTTTCTGCAATCCGGTCCGGAGTTACGACCCCCTGCTCCGTAATGATCCCGGTGACGTACTCGGCGGGCGTCACGTCAAAGGCCGGGTTAAAGACGGCCACGCCTTGTGGGGCAATCCATACCTCCCCGTTAATGGTAGTCACTTCGTGACCGGGGCGTTCTTCAATCGGAATGGCGGAACCGGATGGAGTTGAAACGTCGATAGTAGAAGAAGGCGCCGCAACGTAAAAGGGGATGTGATGGGCCTTGGCGAGGACCGCAACGGCATACGTCCCGATTTTATTCGCCACGTCTCCGTTGGCGGCAATCCGGTCGGCCCCGACCACGCACAGATCGATTTTCCCTTGCTGCATGACGGCTCCGGCCATGCTGTCCGTGATCAGGGTGACGGGAATGCCGTCTTCCATCAGCTCCCAAGCCGTCAACCGGGCACCTTGAAGGACGGGCCGGGTCTCATTCACAAAGACGTGCACCGCTTTCCCCTGCTCCGATGCCGCCCTGACCACGCCTAAAGCCGTACCATAGCCGGCGGTTGCCAAGGCCCCTGCATTACAGTGCGTTAAAACGTTGTGCCCATCCTTGATGAGGAGAGCTCCGTGTTGGCCCATAGCTTTGCACATCGCAACGTCTTCCCGTTGAATCGCTAAGGCTTCCTGGACGAGTCGAGCTTGGATCTCAGACACCGGGTAATCACGATTTTCCCGTACAACGACCTTCATGCGCGCAATCGCCCAGAAAAGATTCACGGCCGTCGGTCGAGTCGCAGCCAATTGATCGCACATGGCCAGGACCTTTTGTTCAAACGCCGAGACATCAGTCTCGAAGACGGATTGCGCTCCCAACGCAACCCCCATGGCTGCGGTCACGCCAATGGCAGGAGCCCCTCGCACCTTCAGCCCTTGAATGGCGGATGCCACGGCTTCAACGTCTTTGCACTCGAGCAGTTCGGCGCGACCGGGCAACTGACTTTGGTCGAGGAGTCGTACAACTCCTTCTTTCCATTCCACAGTGGGAATCATGCCCAACACCTGATTGATCGAGACACGTCGAGTTGTTTACCCTTTGATGTTACCTATTGGTAATAATTCAGCCACTTTTCTGGTAATCCCGGCAGTATCCACCGACTCCACGACGTCGGCAATGTTTTTATACGCGATTCCTGCTTCTTCGGCCAATCCCGACATCGAAACCGCTTTCACCAGGATACCCCGTTCGGCCATGGTTTGCTGAAGTGTCGCCCCGCGGATCGTTCGCTTGGCCTGAGCCCGAGACATGGTCCGGCCGGCGCCATGCATCGTCGATCCAAAGGATTCCGCATTGGCCTGTGCCGTCCCCACCAGCAGGTACGAACCGGTCTCCATGGACCCGCCGCAGATCACCGGTTGACCGATCGTTCGGAAAGGTTCCGGCACATCGGGGCTCCCCGGCCCAAACGCCCGGGTCGCGCCTTTCCGATGGACCAGAAATTGCTTTTCTTCGTAACGTTCCACTTTGGCGATATTGTGGGCCACGTCATAGACTTGGCGCATGCCGAGCTTCTCGGGGGATTGCCGGAATACCCGACGAAAGGCTTCACGAATTTGATGGGCAATCACCTGCCGGTTGGCAAAGGCCATATTGGCCGCACAGTTCATCGCCGCGAAATAGTTCTGCCCCTCCGGTGATCGATAAGGAGCACAGGCCAATTGTTGATCCTTAACGGTGATACCATAGCGTTTCATGGCCTTTTCAAAGATCCGTACGTAATCGGTGCCGACCTGGTGTCCGAGACCTCGAGATCCACAATGAACCATGATGACAATTTGGTCATCTCCATGAATGCCGAATTGTTCGGCCACGTGCCGATCGTATACACGGTCATTCTTGGCCACCTGGACTTCGAGGTAATGATTTCCTGAACCCAACGTGCCCAATTGTCCTATTCCCCGCTGGCAAGCCTGTTCGGAAACGTGTTCGGGATCGGCTCCCCCGAGACATCCCTCCTCTTCCGTATGGGTGAGATCACTGTCCCATCCATAGCCCTGTTCCACGCTCCATCTTGCTCCGTTCCGCATCACGTCCTGAAAGGCCCGACGGGACAGATGCACGAAGCCTTTCGACCCGACCCCGGCAGGGACCGTACGGAACAACTCCGTCATCAGGGCATCTAGTCGCGACTTCACGTCGGCCAGCGTCAAATCCGTACGGATTAGCCGCATGCCGCAATTGATATCATAGCCCACGCCACCCGGAGAAATAATGCCGTTTCCCACGTCGAACGCCGCAACGCCTCCGATGGGAAATCCATAGCCCCAATGTCCATCAGGCATACACAGGGCATACCGTTGAATGCCGGGCAAACACGCCACGTTCGTCACTTGCTCAAACACGCCGGCATCCATTGCCCCGAGAATCGTCTCCGTTCCATAAATTCTGGCAGGGACCAGCATGCCAGGCTTTTCCGTCTTGGGAATTTCCCATACGACGTCGGTGAGCCGATTGACTGTCATGGTTGTGGCGAGTTTCATGAACCCAAAAATTCAAGTTTTTCCTTAGATTATTATCGGCCAATTCAGGAAAGAGTCGAGTCTAACAAACTCATTGAGTCGTGTCACACGTCCAGAACCACGTGAGCATACCAACCCGCTTCTTTTTGTCTGACCTCATACAAATGTTTAGTCACCGCCTTGACGTCGGTTCGTAGAGCCTGTCGGGTTACATCAACCCGATCACCGATGAGTGTGCCATCGAGATGCCACAGGTTTTTCTCCGAATCACGGCTTACCGCGACACGGACGTCATGAAACACCACCCCGTCCGTATCCTTGACATACACGATGGCATTCAACCATTCGAAGAACAAATCTTCTATGTTGGCTTCAGAAAGCCGAACCTCTTTCGTCCAATTCGTCTCCACGCTCAGGGGGTCAACCATCGCTTCGATCACGGCCAGTGCCGCAGCCGTACACAACTCGGACACCGTATCGCCGGTAACTTCGAAAGCAAGATCTCCGAGGACAATCTCCTCACGAAACCGGTATGATTTTCCCATATCGTCTGCCAATGGAAATCAGAGAAACGCTGGAAAGCCTGGAGGACCGGAAAGGACTGTCATGCAACGACGATTCAAACGCTCAGTAACTGTCCATGGATGTATCTTCGGACTCTTGCTCTGTGGGAGCATTCAATTGGGAATCGGGGTCTGTATTTTCATCCGGAAACAACATTTTCTGCGGTAACGTGAGCGTATTTTTCAGAATCGTTAATGCCAATCTGGCAAATCCCGTTAGTCCGGACACCACGGATTCCGCGGCCAGCGGTTCGATCGTCGGAGCCTGAAGCGAGCCTTTGACTGAAAACATGGCCAAGTCGAATCCCTCTTCTTCACCGTCAAGCAACAGATGCACGAGCGGAATTTTTTGAAGAAGCTCAAAATACGGTCCTAAAGGGCTGGCTGCGGTCACGACGTCCAACTCATCGTTCACCAGGTCGTACTGCCCCGCAGCCGTCATTTTCAAGATCGGACCATCCATGACCATGTCTTTTGAGACGATCCGGCCGTCGGCTACGGCCAAGGTTCCGGTTTGTCGATCAAAAGGATAGCCGTCTTTCTCAAGGTCGACCGTCCCCTGCAATATACCCGGCAGGTTCATGAGAGCCAATATTTTGGGAATCACGGTACCTCTTTTGATGCGGCCATCGACGATTGAGAATTTCAGTGTTCCGTTGAGGGTCGGAAGCACACCACGAGGATCCTTGCCATGTCCTTCCAGTGTGCCATCCACGGACATCAGGCCCGTGATCAATCGTTGACGTTTCTTGAGTGTTTCGTCATCAAAAAAAGTTCGTTGCAGAGTTAACATGGGAAGCGAGGTTACCTTAAACCACGTTTTCATCGTGGCAGGCTGTCGAACGGGCAGATGGACCAACAGGCGTCCTTGGATGGTCCCGTTGTCGGCTTTCCCTCGAATGCGCTCGACGCTGATGATACCGTTCTCGATTCGCAATTGACCGGTCAAGTCCTGAATATTCAAGTTGTGGTATGTCGCACGATCGAACCGCAACTTCCCTGCGACTTTGACTATTTGGGCGATTTTTTCCAAAAACTCTCGGAGAGGAGATGGTTGGTCTTGGGGCAGCAGAAGATCGATATTGAATTGAGGTGAAGTCAGTGCCAGGTTCATGTTCGGCTTACTGTCCCACGTTCGGATAATGCCGGTGGCCTGAGCTTGACTGTTCTCGACATTCCATTGAAGTCGTTTCAATTCAGCAGCATGTCCGTCCAGTTTCACCTGAAGCGCCAACCGAGAAACCGGCGACCTCATGCCTTCGACTTTGACGACTCCATTCGTGACTGCCACCCATCCTGATTTGTTCCATGCCTTCCAATCACTCCCCCTTCCTCGAAGCTTGATCAGCCCCTCCAGGGTCCCGGAGGAAATCGTTTTGTCAAATAACTCGAGTTCAGGCGGCAACGACTCGAAGTGTATCGGTTCAGCCCTCAGCGAGACATTGAAAGTCGACGTTCGATTGAAATGAAATTCCCCACGCCCCGCTAAACGCACAGAGGGAAGGGTCAGAATCATACGTTCAAACGTGAATCGACGATTTTTGCCCACCTGAACGTGAAAATCCAGAGCGCCGGCAAGGGTCGGGCCTTTGTACAAGATACCCGGGAGAAGAATTTCCAATCCTTGCAGTGCCACTCTGCCTCGCATCGTAGGATTGCGCAGTTTGCCGTTGACTATGACGCGGTAATCCGTTTTGCCGGAAATAATCTTTTGCGCTGAAGGAGCTTGGTAGGAAAAGAGCTTGAACAGATCAGGGTCATTGAAACGACCCAGAATGCTCACTTCCTCAAGGTACAGTTGTTCTTCAAATTTCAGCTTCCCTTTGATTTGAAAATTGCTTTGTCCATAAAACCCTCTGACGTTCTCAAGGCGAAGATGTTTGGGGGAAAAAGCAAGGAGTCCTTCGACTTGGGTCAGCGGGCCTTGGACTCCTGGGAGTTGTAGGGTTATCTGTTCAGCATGATATTCAGCGCCTTGAAAGGTTATAGCGTGAGAGTTTTTGAGCGGTCCGGCAAATCGTATGGTCAGCAATCCACTGCCCGCCTTGCCTTGCAAAGATTCTACGGAACCCTGTGAAGCGTCCCACTCAAGAATGGTTTGCATGAAGCCGACCATTCTTTTTGAGGACACCGTCCCTCCGAATTCCGTCGTCAACCAAGGTCCTTGTTCGGTAAAGACGACCGTCCCCACGCCCTGGGTCACGGGAATTTGCTCATATTGGCCACGGAAATCCGACAACCGAATCTGATCGGGCTGAACATGAATGGTACATGCTATCTCTTCGATTTTTCCCCACTTAGGTCCAAAGCGCATTGTACCTTCTGAAAATTGAAACTTTCCTGTTAGAGAATACCTGACTTCTTTGCGAGCAGAACCAGTAAACGTCGCTGAAATAGCCTGGATTTTTCCACTGATGGTTTGACGATGGATGGCGTCATAAAGTTCTGCTGAAACGAATCCTGCAGGAAGCAACTGCGGCAGATGCTGAATGGCTACAGGGGCACTCGTCCATTGACCAGAGAAGGTTGGAGGCTCAGGCCGCAATAAACCCGTTACGCTCACTTGGGCATTGAGGTCAATGCTGTCCGTCAGAACCACCAGATCGGATAAGCTCAAATCATATCCCTCAAGACCCGGAGCAAAATGGACTTGCCCTTGGGCCTTGGTGCGACCTTGCCACCCGACCGGCACCTCTCCTATCTCAAGGAGGTCAGACAACTGCAGAAGAGTTTTCCGATCAAGGTCCATGCGGGCATGGAGATCGAGTTGAGGAGCAGCGTTAGGCTGTGCCGTTGCTCCGACCCACCCGCCGATATTCTGGAGGGTCCCGTAGGATGAGATAACGGAACCCGTGTCCCGCTCTGACAGGCGTGCGGAAAGAAACATTTCCGTTGGACCATCCAGTACGAGTCGTTCCACCTGCAATTCCACTTTTTCCGCATGGAGGATGAACGCGGATTCGCGCCGATATCGATCCTCCAAATGGACTGATCCGTTGGCTAATTTTAACGAACGACCCCAGAGCCACGTCCCTATGCCTGCTTGGCCGGCTGCTTCTTGTTGAAAAATGTTCCGGTAGTTCCACTGCCCCTGTTCATTTCGTTCAAGATCAAGAAAAGCATTCTCGATGATCAAGGCATTCGGCATGGGCCTATCCTGCATTAATGACAAAAAACTTAAATCCAGTTGGATTTGCGAGGCCTGAAAAATCGGCGTGTCTTGCCTGGGATCCATGAGACTGACGTCCATCAATACCACGTGAGGATACGGGAAAAAGCTTACCTGCATGTGTTCGATCACGACATGTTCTCCAAAAGACCGCGCAACAAGATCTCGAACCATACGCTGCAGATCCTCCATGTGGAACGTCGCAACGTATACGACAGCCGCGACGCAGAGAATCATGACGAGAAACAGGCTGAAGATCAGGCGTTTGCGATTGGAAGCCATGTGTTCATTTCCGATTGTTCGTTCACCGATCCTGAGAGGGCGCACCAATGGCGTTCTCGCAATGACGTCGCTTTGGTTTAAACATCGCCACCTAAGCGTTATCTTGACAGTCCGGGGATTTCACCGTTATGGTCTTGCCCCATTCTAACGAATGTTGCCTGGTTATTCTATCGACTGTTTCTCGGCCATGCGATCGACCTCTCGTACAACCTCTCCTGTGCGATCTTCATACACGTATCTGCTCGTGCCGCCATCCATAGCCAGTTCCCTCCTCAAATGTTATGACTACCCCCACCCGCTGAAACCTCAGGCTATGATCAAGGGATATGACAAGGCTCATGCTTTTCGAACGGCGAAGATGTGCGCGGTCGTTGCCCAGCACTTTTCGTATGAATCCTCACGAGTCCGTCAATTTCAAATTGCCTGTCTGCTTCATGATTTGGGAAGAGCCGGGCTTGACCGGCGGCTTTTCGGCAAAATATGGTCCTGGGCACGCAACCGAAAGATTCCGACGAGACCGGCAGAATGGCGATTGCGACATCCACAGTCGACTTACGGCAAAGAGACCGAAGCGTTTGTAAAAACGTACGGACAGGCATTGGCCGAAGAAGGCGTGCCGCTCACCAAGTGGGCGTGCGAACAAGTCGAGATGCGATTGGGATTTGCACGTCGCCATCGTCGGCAACTCAAGAGGGTGAGGCCCCTGTTGGAAAGTCTGGGCATTCGTTGGTTGCCGTGGATGGAGCAGGTGACGTTGTATTATTATTACCCTGAAAAACTGGCACAATCTCCGGAATGGGTCAGAGAACTCGGGGAAATTCTCGTGGCTTGCGAACAGTTGGAAGCCTACAGCAATCGTCGACGAGGAGCAGACTATTATGCACGCTCCCAAGAAAGCTTTCGTGAGGCCTTTCGCTACCTTGACACATTAACACGGCAAGGCCGAGTCCAGACAAGGGTGGTCAAGACCATTCGACAATTGACAGCCTCCGGGATTTTCGATTCCATCCTCAAAACCGCCCGGGGGGGAAGATTATCACGACGCGAACAACAATTTCTTCGATCTCTGAAATAAACACAACTCCAGGCAAGACCCGATGCCCGTCCTCACACACACATTTTCGGTCACGATGCAGGGCCATTCGCAGATTGGAAACATCTCCGAACCCGTCCGGCGGTTTCTTGCCTCCACGTCCATACAAGCCGGCATTGTCACGATATTCGTGAAACATACCACCGCGTCGGTCCTGATCATCGAGGATGAGCCCGGCTTGCGCGCCGATACCAAAACCGTCTGGGACCGTCTGATTCCGGCAGACTCCACCTGGCAGCATAACACCAGAAACCCCGGGGAAAATAACGCCCACAGTCACTTGCGAGGCCAGATCCAGGGGCAATCGCTCACCATTCCTTTTGCCGACAACCAATTGCTTTTGGGGACTTGGCAGGAAATTGTCGTTCTCGATTTCGATACGCGGGCGCGCTCTCGAGACATCGTCGTTCAAGTCATGGGCGAGTGAGCCTGACGGAGAGTCTGTTCAGGACGACAAACCGACTTTTTCCCGGTTTAAAGACTTGCTATCATTATTTATCTTGGTCTTTACTTGTGTTGTGAGCATTCTGTTCTGAAGTAAGAGATCCTCATCCGCACCTAGGCCGATTGATCTATCTTGCTTTTTTTCAAAAATAGAGGACAATAGATCATACTGTCCAGTCCATTGCGGTTTCACGGAGGGGGGAAATCCATGACACAAACAAGCCGGCTCGACAACGCAAGAAAGACACTTTTGTCCCTATGGATGACGGCACTTCTTTTCTCTTGTTTTTGTTTGACCCCTGCCTGGGCTGATGGCCTGGATGAGCAACAACTCGTGGAAAAAGCAAAACACACCGTTGAAAGTTTTATGGACGATCCAAACCTTGCGTGGTTTCAGGATCACGTCAAGGAGGCCAAAGCCCTTTTGATTATCCCGCAACAATTGAAGGCTGCCTTCTTCTTTGGTGCGGATGGAGGAAGCGGGGTTTTGATTGCCCGCGATAAACAGACGGGCGAGTGGGGCGAACCGGCCTTTTACATATTGGGCGGAATCAGCTTTGGATTTCAATTCGGCGGGGAAGCTTCGGAAGTCATCATCTTGGCCATGACCACGGGAGCAGTAGAAAAGCTCTATTCCTCATCCTTTAAACTCGGCGGAGATGCCTCCGTTGCAGCCGGACCCTATGGAGCCGGAGTCGAGGGCGCCACCTCGGCAAATTTGAACGCTGATTTTCTTTCGTTTTCGCGTTCAAAAGGGGTCTATGCGGGTGTCTCGTTGGAAGGATCGATCATCTACGCAAACGATGCGTCCAATGAAGCCTATTACGGGAAAAAAGTTCGGCCCGTGGATATTCTCGTCACCAAAACCGCCAAGAATGAGCATTCGGCCGCTCTTCGCCAATCCGTTATGAAGGCGACCAAATAAGCCGCAACGCCGATCCTTATGCAAGAATAAACCCTGGGCCTGGGGATAATGGCGCGTTCATCCCCGAATCATGGGAACGATAGCCACCTGCCCGTCTTTGCAATCGACGGTCACCGCATCGCCGTCTTTCACCTCTCCTTTGACCAGCAGCTTCGACAAGGGTGTTTCCACGTCATGTTGGATCAGTCGTTTCAACGGCCGAGCACCATACGTAGGACTGTAGCCTCGCGCTCCCAAATTCGACAATGCCTCGGCCGTAACCTCTAAACGGATTCTCCGCTCCTCCAATCGGCCTTTCAATCGACCCAGTTGAATTTCCGCAATTCGACCGACTTCATCCGTGCTCAACGGATGGAAGACGACGGTTTCATCGATACGATTCAAAAATTCCGGACGGAAATGCTGTTTGACGGTATTCAAGACAAGGGTCTGCAATTCTTCATACGTTCGTTCACGTTGTTGTGCCTCCAAAATTTCCTGGCTGCCGATGTTCGACGTCATAATCAATACCGTATTCTTGAAATCGACGGTCCGTCCCTGAGAATCGGTCAATCGACCGTCATCAAGGACCTGAAGCAGAACATTAAACACGTCATGATGCGCCTTCTCGATTTCGTCCAATAAAATCACGCAGAAGGGACGACGCCGGACGGCTTCGGTCAATTGCCCACCTTCTTCATAGCCGACGTAGCCCGGCGGGGCGCCGATGAGTCGCGCCACGGAATGTTTTTCCATATATTCCGACAGATCAATCCGTATGAGATTGGCTTCGTCGTCAAAGAGCGTATGCGCCAGGGCTCGAGCCAGTTCCGTTTTTCCGACTCCGGTCGGGCCAAGAAATAAAAACGATCCGATCGGCCGATTGGGGTCCTTAATGCCTGACCGTGCCCGAAGCACGGCGTCGGCGACGGCTCGAACTCCTTCATCCTGGCCGACCACGCGCTGATGAAGTAAGTCTCCCAATCGCAGGAGTTTTTCCATTTCTCCCTGGAGGAGCCGGCTGACCGGGATACCCGTCCAGCGGCTGACAACTGCCGCAATGTCTTCTTCATCGACCTCCTCTTTCAAAAGACGCGATTCGCCCTGGTCCAGATGCGCCTCTTCAGCCTGAAGCTCTTTCTCCAGACGGGGTATGGTTCCATAACGGAGTTCCGCCACGCGGTTGAGGTCATATTCGCGTTCGGCTTTTTCAATCTGGTGTTTCAAGTCTTCGAGATGTTGCCGGATCTGCTGCAATCGGCCGACGGCGGCTTTTTCCGCTTCCCATTGTTGCGTCAATTCAGCGAATTTCCGGCGCTTGCCCTCGAGTTCATTTTCCAGTGTGTTGAGTCTCGTTCGACTGGCCGGGTCCTCTTCCGTTCGTAAGGCTTCCCGTTCAATTTCGAGTTGCAGGACCTTTCGGGACACTTCGTCCAATTCCGCGGGCATGCTATCGATCTCCGTCCGAAGCCGGGCCGCGGATTCATCGACGAGATCAATGGCCTTGTCCGGGAGAAATCGATCGCCAATGTAGCGATGGGAAAGCCTCGCCGCCGCCACCAGGGCCGAGTCCTTGATCCGGACCCCGTGATGAACCTCATACCGTTCTTTGAGCCCTCGAAGAATTGAAATCGTGTTCTCGATCGATGGTTGTTCGACGAGCACGGGCTGGAAGCGACGTTCGAGCGCCGCGTCTTTTTCAATGTGTTTGCGATACTCATCCAGAGTCGTGGCCCCGATCAGATGGAGTTCCCCTCTTGCAAGCATCGGTTTCAACAGGTTGGCGGCATCCATGGCTCCTTCGGCCGCTCCCGTACCCACCACGGTGTGCAATTCGTCGATAAACAGGAGCACGTCTCCTTGCGCCGACTGAACTTCTTTGAGAACGGCCTTCAACCGTTCCTCGAACTCGCCGCGGAATTTGGCCCCCGCCACCAGGGCGCCCATGTCCAGGACAACGACGCGTTTCCGCTTCAACCCTTCGGGAACGTCCCCTTTGACGATCCGTTGGGCCAACCCCTCGACAATGGCAGTCTTTCCGACTCCGGGTTCACCAATGAGCACGGGGTTGTTCTTTGTGCGTCTCGATAAAATCTGAATGGTCCGCCGGATTTCCTCGTCACGACCGATCACCGGATCCAGCTTCCCCTGTCCGGCCAACCCGGTCAAATCCCGGCCATATTTTTCCAGCGCCTGAAACGTGCCCTCGGGGTCTTGGCTGGTCACCCGTTGATTGCCGCGCACGCGTTGCAACCCCTCCAGCAATGTCTCTCGCGTCACCCCCAGGTCTTTCAACACGCCGTCCCCGGCCGCCATGGCAAGCAGGAGATGCTCGACGCTGACGTACTCATCCTTCAGCGCCTGTTTTTCGTCCTCGGCACGGGAAAGAAGCGTGGCCGTTCGTTGAGTCAAATGTAGCTGTCCCGGCGCCGCTCCCGTTCCGCGGACCTGCGGAATTTTGGCGAGACGTTGTTCGGCCCTGGCTTTGGCGGCGGAGCTGGATACCCCGGTCTGTTCCAGGATCGGACCGGCGAAGCCGTCGGGTTGATCCAGCAATGTCGCCAGCAGGTGCTCGACGTCGATGCCCTGGTGATTCCGGTGCATGGCGAGGGCAGATGCGGCTTGCAGCGCCTCCTGTACTTTCAACGTCATACGGTTCATATCCATGATGGCCGCTCCTCTTTTCTCACGTTCTCAGGTCAATCTCATGTCCTCACCAGATAACCACGTTCACGGAAAGATCAAGCCGTCGGGAACAAGGATCGTTATTCCCGGCTGACAATAATCAGATGGATGAAGACAGCATCCGTTCACAGATGGCTTGAACACGGGCCCTGACTGATTCATAGCGGGTGAGAAATCTCGTGGTCGCGGACGAACGCGGTTGTTCCGTGTAGCCCATGCGGATGGCGCATCTGGTCAATTGGGAAGGCCTGACCGGCAGGGTATGGGTCTGGAGTTCATGGACCATTTGCAGTTTATGTTCGACGTCACGCAAAAACACGTAGGCTTCCTCCAGGAATCGACCGTCACCATCAGACAGGAGCTTCAGGGTGCGGAGACGTTGCAGGCCCGCGACCGTATTCGCCTCGAGCAGTTGCGGGTGCGTGGCAGCGTGCAGTAGTTGAAGCGTCTGGACGATGAATTCAATGTCGCGAATTCCTCCCGGACTGAGTTTGACGTTGCGCTCATGCTCCTTTTTGCGCCGGAGGGTGTCATGAATCCGCGCCCTGAGTTCGAGAACCGTGTCGATGACGTGTCGCTCGTCCGGTTCTTCCGGCCCCACGACAAACGGCCGGATGTTCCTGAGAAATGCGTGCCCCAGGGACCGTTGCCCCGCAACCGGGCGAGCTTTCAACAGAGCCAGCCGTTCCCAGGTCCTGCCGCGCGTCGGGTAGTATTTTACGGCTTCACGGTTCGACCAGACCAATGGTCCGATTGATCCCTCGGGCCGCAGGCGCAAATCCACCCGGAACAGGCATCCTTCCGAAGTGGAAGCCGACAGGACTCGCGTGAGTTCAACCGCAATGATCTGAAAGAACGCTTCATTGCTGATCGGCCTTTTTGCGGACCTGGTCCGCCTGTCGCCCGGCGAGTACAAATAGATGAGATCCACATCGGAGCTGTAATTCAGTTCACCGCCACCCAGTTTTCCCATGCCCAATACCACGAATCCCGTTTCATGTTTTCTCAATCCGGTATCGCGATGAAGGGGAATTCCGTATTGCCTGCACAGTTTGTCGTTCACGAGGCGGTACGCGGCGTGGATCACGACTTCCGCGAGTCGAGACAGGGATCGAACGGTCTCCTCGACCGGCGAAACATGGAAGAGGTCCCTCGCACCGATACGGAGCATTTCACGGCGATGAAAGCGTCGAAGGGCATCAAGCTTGCGTTCGTAGGTTCGGACGAGATTGAGGCTCTTGTCCAACGCCGCCTGGAGGCGTCTGGGAGTGGGAGGGCTCTTGAGAACGCGCTCTCCCTCGATCCAGTAAACCAGCATGGGATCTCGAATGAGCGTTTCCGCCATCGCGGGACTATTCCCGAACAGGACGCAAAGCAATTGCATGACGTGGGGTACTTGCGCTAAAAAACCAAACACTTGGGCTCGTGCGTGACCGGCGTCGAGATATCGTTCCCATTCGCGCAACGCCTGGTCCGGGTCGGCGGTGACCGAAACCGCGTGCAGGAGATCGGGAAGGATGCCGGCCAGTAGTTTCCGGCTTCGAGGATCACCGGCCATGAGTTGAAGGTTGGCATCGGCTTGTTTCCAGTCATGGAACCCGTACGGAGCCAAGAGCCGGCGGACTTCCGCTGGTCCCAAGTCCGGGGAAAGCAACAAAGGACGAGGGTCATAGCCTGAGGATGGGTTGCTGATGATGGACATCGAGACTACCTTTGACAAACGTGTGAGGCTACATGGCCCTTACAAGGTTAACACGTTACGGGATACCGCCCTGCCATGAAAAAGACGTTCGACTCGACGGAATTGGAAAGGCTGTCCCCCCAGGTCGACCCGGCGGTGATCAAAGACTTTCTCGATCGCATGGATCCGGATTATTTCTCGCAGTTCCCACCGCGGACCGTTGCGAAACACGTGGGGTTGGCCGACAGTCTTACCCTGGAATCTCCCTGCACGCTCCACGTGCAACCGGTCAACGATGCAGGTCGGTACAGGTTCACGGTCGTCGCCTACGACTATTTTGCGGAATTTGCCACAATGTGCGGGCTGCTGTCTGCCTACGGCTTCGATATACGCGAAGCGCATGTTTTTACGTACCGGGACGATCCCGCTCCTTCCCCTGCCTTCACATCCTTTCGTCGGGCGCAGGCATCCAAATGGCCGAAACGCCGGCGCCCCGAGCGGCCGGGGCTGTCAAGAAAAAAGGTCGTGGACGTCTTTCAGGTTCATCTTCTCCCGGGCGTCGCATTCAATGCGGACGTTGAAAAAGAACTGGGCCGGGAATTGACGGTCATGATCCGATCGCTCGGGTCACGCAACATCCAGGAGGTCCGGAATCGTGTCAACCGGAAATTGGTCGAAACGCTTGGACAAAAGAAAACAGCCGCCGCGCCGGTGTATCCCGTGGAAATTCTCTTCAACAATGCGCTTTCCCCGCGAGAAACGGTCATAGACATCAAGGGTACGGATTCACCGGCATTTTTGTACGCCTTTACGAATGCGTTGACCATGAGAGGGCTCTATATATCAAAAGCCACGATCGAAGGAGACGGGCTGAGGGTCCGCAACCGATTTTTCGTCAGAGACCGGCACGGGCAGAAAATCGTGGCGACACAGGAGCAACAGGAACTGACCGTGGCCGCGGCCCTTATCAAGGAATTTACCCATTACCTCACCTGGGCCCCGGACCCCGGCAAGGCCTTGAACCATTTCAGTCATTTCCTCGACCAGTTGCTGGAACAGCAGCTCAGCAAGAAACAGATCAAATGGCTCACCCAAAAAGATTCGTTGGCCAACCTGGCCCGGTTATTCGGCACGAGCGACTTCCTGTGGGAAGACTTCCTGCGCCGGCAACACGTCAACCTCCTGGCCATGGTTGAAACGTTTCACCAATCCCGGACCCGTTCATCAAAAACCGCGCTCGTCAAGGCGTTGAAGGCCGGACTCGGAAAGAGCAGGAAATCCGAAATCCGCAAGGGGCTCCTGAACCGGTTCAAGGACCGGGAACTGTTTCGTATCGACATGCATCATATTCTCAACGACACGTCTCTCCCCGACTTCTCCAAATCTCTCACGACCCTGGCCGAAGTAATCTTAGCACAAGCGCTTATCGAGGCCCAGTCAGTGGTCAATCGAAAACACCCGCCGCCGTCTGCGCTCAAGAAGAGTTCTCTACCGTTCAGTATCGGCGGATTGGGCAAATTGGGCGGTCGCGAGTTGGGCTATGCCTCTGATATCGAGTTGGTCTTTATCTATGAAACGGGTGCCGCCGGTGTCCCCGATCCCACGATCGGCGAATACTACGAGCGGCTCGTACAGGAATTGCTTCAGTGGATCGAGGCGAAACAGGAAGGAATTTTTCAACTGGACATCAGGCTGCGGCCTCACGGAGAAAAAGGCCTGCTGGCGAATTCATTTGAAGACGTCAAGCGTTATTACCGGACGGGAGGAGCCGCCGCGCCGTTTGAGAGGCAGGCGTGGATCAAGCTGCGACACGTCGCGGGGAATGCCGCGCTGGGCCGTCGCATCGAACGCTACCGCGACGACTTCGTGTACGGGCGGGCGCCGTGGCCGCTGGACGAGGCGTTGCACCTGCGCCGCAGGCAGATGCAGGAGTTGGTTCCCGGCGGAACGATTCACGTGAAATACAGTCCGGGCGGACTCATCGACATCGAATACACCGCGCAATACCTGCAAGTCCGGCATGGCCACCGGGAGCCGTCACTCCGGACACCCAACACCCTGCAAGCGCTCGAGGCCCTTCAAGAGACAACGCTGCTCGCACGCCGGGACGCGACGATCCTGATGGAAGACTATCTGTTCATGAGAAAGGTCATCGACGGATTGCGGATCGTCCGGGGAAACGCCAAGGACCTGGTGCTGCCGGAACCCGGCTCCGACGACATGACGTATCTGGCCAGGCGATTGGGGTATGTCACCGACGTCTGGCAGGAAGGCACACGGGCGTTTGAACGCGAGTTGCACGAACGAATGAACCGGACACATGCCATATTCGTCAAACTGTTTCGCCGAAAGCCATCCGGGAAAAGCACGCGGAAGTAGAGAACGGGAACAGAAGGACGAGCGTCTTTCGCGGAGGCGCGATAGACAAGAAGGCGTATTCCCGGTTGAGCCGGGAATACGCCTTCGTTCGGAACCGGCCGTGACAGTCCGGCCAGGTTGCGTTAAATATCGTAGTACAGAAAGAATTCATGCGGATGAGGGCGAATGCGGACCTCATCGGCTTCGTTTTCCCGCTTATAGCTGAGCCAGGCTTCCACCAGGTCTTCGCTGAAGACGCCGCCCTTTAACAGAAACTGATAGTCGTTTTCCAGGTTATCGAGGGCTTCATCCAAACTTCCGGGAACGGTTGGAATATTCGAGGCTTCTTCCGGTGCCAGATCGTAGAGATTTTTGTCCATGGCTTCGCCCGGGTCGATCTTGTTCTGAATGCCGTCGAGCCCGGCCATCAGCATGGCGCTGAACGCCAGATAGCAATTAGCCGAGGGATCGGGAAAGCGCACTTCGATCCGTTTGGCCTTCGGGTTGGGCGAATACATCGGAATCCGGATCCCGGCCGACCGGTTCCGGCTGGAATACGCCAACAACACGGGAGCCTCGAATCCCGGGGTCAACCGTTTATAGGAATTGGTCGTCGGATTCGTGAACGCCGCCAGGGCCGCAGCATGCTTCAGGACGCCGCCGATGTAATACAGACAATTTTTCGAAACGCCCGCGTATTCCTTACCGGCGAACGTCGGCTTCCCGTCCTTCCAGATGCTCTGATGGGTATGCATGCCCGTTCCGTTGTCCTGGAACAATGGTTTCGGCATAAACGTCGCGGTCTTGTTGTGCCGCCGGGCCACGTTTTTGACGATATACTTGTACATCATCATTTTGTCGGCCATGCTCAGCAAGGTATCAAAACGAAGATCGATTTCCGCCTGCCCCGCCGTGGCCACTTCGTGGTGGTGTTTTTCAACGCGCATCCCGGCTTTTTCCATCTCCCTGATCATTTCGGAGCGGATATCCTGTTGTGTATCCGTCGGAGGAACGGGGAAATAGCCTTCCTTATGCCGGGGACGTGATCCCAAATTGTGCCCGTCTTCGCCTGAATTCCAAATCCCCTCCTCGGAGTCGATGAAATAATATCCCGAATTGCTGGTTTGGTCATAACTGGCATGATCAAAAATAAAGAACTCGGCTTCGGGCCCCCAATAGGAGAGGTCGCCGATTCTGGTGTTCTTCAGGTACTGTTCCGCCCGTTGCGCCACGCCTCGCGGGTCGCGCTCGTAGACGGCACGCGTGATCGGATCTTGCACGTTACACACCATGCTGAGAGTTGGAAGTTCGGTAAACGGATCCAGGCGGGCGGTGTTCGGATCGGGAAAGACCAGCATGTCGCTGTTCTGAATCGCTTTCCATCCGCGGATGGACGACCCGTCAAATCCCGCGCCATCCTTAAATAAATCAAGTGTCAGTTCAGAGGTCGGGGTGGAAAAATGCTGCCACGTCCCGACCAGGTCCACAAATTTGAGATCGACTATTTCCACCTTGTTCTTTTTGGCAAAATCCAACACCTCACGCGGAGTCATTCCGTACCTCCTTCTTCACAAAATAAGATTTACAACGCTGACACGAACGCGTTCTCAAGAATAGGCGCGCTCACTATGTTGACTCAAATCGAGCCCGATTTCTTCCTCCTCAGACGACACTCGAAGGCCGACCACCAGGTCGACGACTTTCAAAATCACAAAGGTGCCGACCACGACAAACACGAGCGTGGAAACGGCCAGCACGAACTGAATCACGAATTGACCCGGGTTTCCGTACAGTAAGCCCTGGGCCCCGACGGACGCGAAGATCCCGGTAGCCAGGATCCCGGTAAACCCGCCGACGCCGTGAATGGCCACCACGTCGAGCGAATCATCGTACCCGAGTCTGATTTTCAGGACAACCGCGGCGTAACAGACGACGCCGGCCACGAGGCCGATCAGTAACGCCGCCAAAGGTGAAACGAACCCGGCTCCGGGAGTAATGGTGGCCAGGCCCGCGATGATGCCGCTCGCCAACCCCAGCACGGTGGGTTTGCCGGTCCGCAGCCATTCCGCGCCCATCCAACTGAACCCGCCGGCGCAAGCCGCAATATGCGTGGCGACAAAGGCTGAAGCCGCGCCTCCGTTGGCGCCCAGGGCGCTTCCCGCGTTGAAGCCAAACCACCCGAACCACAACAGGCCCGTCCCCAGGACCGTCATGGGAAGGTTGTGTGGCACCATGGACTCAACCCCGTAGCCTTTCCGTTGTCCCAACATCAGCGCACAGACGAGGGCGGCGAAACCTGAACTGATATGCACGACGGCCCCTCCGGCAAAGTCCAATGCGCCCATCTCCGCCAGCCAGCCTCCCCCCCACACCCAATGGGCCAGAGGCGAATAAATCAGGACCGACCAGAGCACGGCAAACAGCAGCAACGCCGTAAATTTCATCCGTTCGGCAAAGCTGCCGGTGATCAGCGCCACGGTGATGGCGGCGAACATGAGTTGAAACACCATAAAGGCCAAATGTGGGATGCCGGTGCCGGGATAGGCGTCCTGTCCCACGCCCAGGGAGAAAAGAAATTCCAGACTGCCGATCACTCCGCCCACGTCCGTGCCGAACGCCAATGTATAGCCAAGCAGGACCCACACGATGCTGATCAAGCACAGAATGATGGCGGTATGCATCAGCGTCCCGAGTACGTTCTTGCTCCGGACAAGCCCGCCATAAAAGAGCGCCAACCCGGGCAAGGTCATACACAAGACGAATGCGGACGACACCAGGATCCACGCCGTATCACCCGTATCAATGGCTCCGGGGGTCCCGTCCTGGGCCCATACGGTTGCCGGCCCGCCACAGACGCTCAAAATTACAACCAACAGCCACATGAATGAAAAGGTCGAGTGCTTCACGGTTCCACCTCTGGTTAAGGGTTAGATGAACCGGCGCATCCGGTCGGCCGGATACGCAAACAGCCGGAAATGATCCCATGCCGGGAAGTTGAAGGCTCAGTGTCTCCTAGCCGTTCCCGCGGCAGTTCCTGATCTTTCACAGGGTTTTCATGGTGTTCGCATGATTGCTGAAGAACCGGTTACAGCGCGCCTTCACCCGTCTCTCCGGTACGAATGCGAATCACACTATTCAAATCTGAAACAAAAATCTTCCCATCGCCGATACTTCCGGTTTTGGCGGCTGTTCGCAGGGTTTCCATAACCTTGTCTTCCATGCCATCGGCAATCGCAAGTTCAAGTTTGACCTTCGGCACGAAATCGATTTGGTACTCCGTCCCGCGATAGGTTTCCTTATGGCCTTTTTGTCGGCCAAAGCCTTTGACTTCTGAAACCGTCATTCCCTGAATGCCCGCTTCAGTCAGGGCGTCTTTCACTTCATCGAGTTTAAAGGGTTTGATTATGGCTGTCACAAGTTTCATGGGTTTCTCCCCTCTCAAAATTGAAAGTGTCGGCGAAAAAGCATGAACGCCCCGCTGGGAGGTCGTTCATGGCTGACGTCATCCAACCTCATGAATCGATCCGAACTCTATGTATATGCGCGTTCGCTATGTTCGCTCAGATCAAGTCCGACGATTTCCTCGTCCTTCCCGACGCGAAGGCCTATCACCATATCCAACACTTTCAAAATAATAAAGGTTCCGACAAACGAAAACACCCAAGTGGCTCCCACACCCACGGCCTGAATGAACACCTGCCCCGGATTTCCGAAAAACAAACCGGTTGCCCCCACGCTGGCGAAGAGTCCCGTGGCGATCGCCCCCCACGTTCCTCCGATGCCGTGAATGGCCAATACATCGAGAGCGTCATCATAGCCGAATTTGGCTTTCCATACCACGGCTAAATAGCAGAACACCCCGGCGCCGAAACCGATCAGAATCGAGGAAATCGGGCCGACAAACCCCGCCGCGGGAGTAATCGCCACCAGACCGGCAATGGCGCCGCTGGCCCCGCCCAAGGCCGTGGGTTTGCCGCTCTTCATCCATTCCACCACGAGCCACCCCAACACACCGGCGGACGTGGCCACCTGGGTGGCGACAAACGCGCCGGCAGCAATTCCATCGGCCGCCAGGGCGCTCCCCGCGTTGAAACCGAACCATCCCACCCAGAGCAGGGCCGCCCCGACCACGGTAAAAGGCAGGTTATGGGGTGCCATCTTTTCGGATCCATGGCCGTGCCGTTTTCCCAGGACCAGCGCCGCGGCCAGAGCCGCCACACCCGAACTGATGTGCACGACGGTGCCGCCGGCAAAGTCCAGGGCGCCCAGTTCACCCAGCCATCCGCCGCCCCAGACCCAATGGGCCAGCGGCGCATAGATGAGGGTGACCCACAGGGTCGCAAACAGCACGTACCCCATGAACTTCATGCGTTCCGCAATGGCCCCGCTGATCAGCGCCACCGTAATCGCCGCGAACATGAGCTGAAACACCATGAAGGCAAGATGCGGGACGGCCGTGCCTGGAAAGGCTTCCGGCCCGACGCCGTTCGACCACAGAAATTCGAAACTGCCGACGATGCCGCCCACGTCCGTGCCGAAGGCGATGGTATACCCCCACAACACCCAGACCACGCTGACCACGCACACGGAGATGAAACTGTACATCATGGTGCTCAGCACGTTCTTGTCGCGCACCATCCCGCCGTAAAAAAGAGCCAGGCCCGGAATGATCATGGCGAGCACCAGCGCGGAAGACGTCAGGAGCCATCCCGTGTCCCCCGCGCTGATCACCGCCCCCCCTTCATCCGCCAGGGCCGTCCCTGCAAAGACATAAAGTAGTAATACTGAGAAGAATATACTTATATATCTGAATATCATGTTCCTGTTTTCCATTTTCTCCCTCCTGTTATCTGGTTACAGGACTTCCCTAAAAGAGGAAGATCATTTCTCCCGCTAACGTTGATTGGCTGTTGCTCACACCGTTGCCATCCTGAAACGTGGCCCTGTCGGATTCGTCGTAACGAAATTCCGCCCGGGTAATGAGATTGGGAACCGGCTTGTATTGCAGGGTCCACGTGGTTTCCCACAACGTTTGATCGCTTGCGGCTCCGATAGGACAAACCTGGGCATTGCTGTACAGGCTATTGCCGTCATCGTCTCGTCCTCCGCACGAAAAATAACCGGCCGCATCTTCAAAGACTTCGGCCCGGACGTGGAGTCCCCACTGGTCGTTGAAGTCATAAATGGCGTAGCCGGCCACGCCGTTCCACCGGGCGTTGGCCATCCCCGGGCGTGCCTGGTTCCCGTAATAACCCTCGAACACGAGTTCCAGTTGATCGGTGGCCTGCACGTCGAGAATCCCTCCGACCTGCATGCGATCCGTACCTTCTTGTCCTCGATCGCCTTCCGGTCCCCAGAACCCGAATATCGAAACGCCCAAGTTATCCGCGGGCGCGAGAGACAGGAGCGCTTCGATGGATTTGCTGTTATTGTTATCCTGTTGCAGCCCCGCAAAGGAGTTGATGGCGCTGACGGCAAACGAGGCGGAATCCGAGAAATCGAACGAGGCGCGGAACCCCGTCACGGTGAACGGTTCCCCGATACCGAACATGAACGAACGGGAGAAATTGGGGTTGAGCGGGCTTTCGATCACTTCATACCCGATCAGCGTGTTCATGCGGCCGGCTTGTAACGTGAGATTATCCACCGGCATGTATTGGAGGTAGGCTTCCTGAAAGTCGAAATCGTCCGCTCCTGTCCCACCGGTAAACTTGGCGTCTTCCCCGAAGTTCAGCTTCAGGCGGAATCCCGCCCGGTCGGTCAACGCCCCTCCCGGACTCGCGGCTTTTTCCAGGACGAGCTGCGCCATGTTGGGCCGGAAGGAATTCGCGTCGCCATCGAAACTCCGGTTATTGTTCACGCCGTCGGAAGGATTGTTGAAATTCTGCGTATACGACGTTTCCACGTAGCCGTACAGCGAAAGGTTGAGTTTGTTCGCCAACGTGTCGTCTTCAGCAAGGGCCATGGAACTCAATATTGGCATGGGAAACCACCCAATAACCGCAATGCTGAAAACAAACAAAACCATTCGAGTCATCATTCGTTTGACCATGTTCGGTTCTCCTTAGTCAAAATTCGTTGCTGAGAAGTCAATTCGGCACACTCCCTTGTGTACGCCTCGTGGTGAATGAAGGAGCCTTGATTTCAAGACCCCTCCCCGCCCAAAAAAAAGCCCTCAACCCCCATTGACGTGGTTGAGGACTTCGTCGTCCTTTGAATATAACTAATACACACCGAGACACCGATGTCCCGGCAGTGTTTCTCTTTTACATCAGTTCTACGTAACAGTCAAGACAAAATTGTGGGGATTATATACTGAACCCGACAAGCAAACTGTGAGTTCACCGTCATGCCTGACAACCCTTCCTCACCTTCGGATTTCTTGGGGAACCCTCCCATACTCAACGAGCCCCCTCCGAATCCCGATGGCGGCAAAACCCTTATTGTCGATCACGCCGATCCTGCCTGTTATCCCCGCCCAAGCGCGGCTCTGAAGGATGCCGGACCCGATGATCAGATTTTTGTTCGCCCGGGCATCTATGAAGACCGTTTATTCACCGCGCAACAACCCATTCAATTAATCGGCGCCGGACGGGACCACGTCCAAATCTTCAGCCGCCGGAGCGGCCCCCTGTATCTGCAACAGGTTCCCAGCGGACGCATTTCCGGCATCACGTTCCGTTACGTCGGAAGCGACCAGCATTCCGCAATCAATATTTTTGATTCCACCTGCACGGTTACGCAGTGCAGGGCAACCGAAGGCCTGCTCTCGGGAATTGTCATTTATGGCCCGAACTGCCGGCCGTCTCTCATAGAAAACGAGGTATGTCAGAATCGCGAATCAGGCATTTTCTGTTTTGCCGGGGCACAACCCTACTTGGCCAGAAACGTGTGTTTCCAGAATCACCATTTCGGCTTGGCGGTTCGTGATGATGGCACGCGACCGGATTTCCTCAAAAATACCTGCCGTCACAATATGCTCAGCGGCATGCTCCTGTTCCATGGAGCCCAGGCCTTGATCCTGGAGAACGAATGTTACGACAATTACCATTGGGGACTCGTCATGACGCCCGACTCCCGGACAACGCCGGAACTCGACCAGCTCCTGTCCTGCAATACGCTTAGTGAAAACCCGCGAGGAGCCTGTATCGTCACGGAGCAACCCCTGGGAGAGATCGGGCGGTAGCCCGGTGCGGACGGGAAGGAGAAAGAAACGACTAAGGCGAAGTCACCGTGGGCAGGATACGGCCCCACGTGACGCATTGCCAGACCCGCTCATGGCCCCAGTACAGGACGATTTTGGCCAGGGCATCGAGCGAACCAACAATCGCCGCTGCCGCTAACTCACCCGAATACAGAAACACGACGATCGTGGTCACCATGGTCGCCAAGACCCTCCAGCTAATGCCTTTGACCACACTCCGAAGATGTGTATCCATAGACTACTCCTTATTGAATCCTGTTGAGGGCGTTGCCCCTGCCGTGTTTCGGAGATTTCTGTGTGCGACGCTGCGAACCCCGATCATAAAATGCTCTCAACGTATACCGGTCCAACACGTTGGCAACGGCGTTCCTGACTTCGAACATGACGCTTTGAATGGGACATTCCCGGGCTTCGGCATACGGACAATCCTGACACGTTTGATAGGCTGTCTGGCTCACACAGGCAATCGGCGCCAGGGGACCGTCCAGAATACGAATCACTTGTCCGAGTGACACGTCTTCCGGGGGTTTAATCAACCGGTAGCCACCCTGAACACCGGAGCGACTCCCCAAGATCCCCGCCCGCTTCAATTCCAGCAGAATGGCTTCCAAAAAGCCCACGGGAATTTGTTGGGATTTCGCAATGTCGGATCGTCGCACAGCATGCCGGTCGTAAGCCTTGGTCAATTCGATCAAGGCCCGCAACCCGTACTCGCTTTTTTTGGAAAGCCTCATAATCTTAATAATGTTTAGCAAATTAGTTAAGTATTATCGTAAAAAATTTTTCTTCCCCGGCAAGAAGAAGGTTGGTGGAGGGCAGGGGACTTGAACCCCCGACCCCAACGTTGCGAACGTTGTGCTCTCCCAACTGAGCTAGCCCCCCACGTCCGGCACTCTATCAAAAGGACCAACGTCCTGCAATGAAGTCAGGCATCGCGTACGTGGACTGCCCGACCTTCCACCTTCAATCGCCCCTCCGCAAATAACTGGATGGCCCTGGGCAAAAGCCCATGTTCTTCTTTAAGGATTCGATCGGACAGGGTATCCGCGGTATCACCTTCTTTCACGGGTACGGCTCGTTGCAGAATGATGGGACCCGTATCCATACCTTCGGTCACAAAATGAACGGTGCAACCGGCTACTTTCACACCATGATCCAAGGCCTGTTGTTGGGCATGCAAACCCGGAAAACTCGGAAGCAGGGAAGGATGAATGTTCATGATTCGCGATTTGTATGCATCGATGAGCACCGAAGTGACAATTTTCATGTATCCCGCCAGCACCACCAACTGGACATGGTGATGCTGCAACGTCTCCAATAGTTTCTGATCATAGGCTTGCCGAGGGTCAGACATGCCCGCCACTGACTTCGGATCGAGAAAAACGGTGGTCAGTCCATGGCGCTCTGCGCGCTCCAGAGCCGGTGCCTTATGTTTATTGCTGATCACGACCGCAATTTCAGCCTTGACGGTTCCGGATTCAATTTCATTAATAATGGCTTGAAGATTGGACCCTCGACCTGAAACAAGAACACCTAACCGGAGGATGTTCATTGCGCCATCTCCAGGCACGACGAATACTCGATTTGAAAACCGGAACTATGCACGGACAAGTTCCACCAGGGTTTCGATATGCGCGGTCTGCGGGAACATGTCAAACGCTTGTACCCGCCGGATGTGGTACTGTGTCGCGCAAAGCCGGTTGAGGTCACGGGCCAGGGAGGAGGCGTCACACGAAAGATACAGCATGCGGGGCGTCCTGATACGCTCCAGAGACTCGACGCAACGCCGGCTCAATCCCGTCCGAGGTGGGTCCATGACCACCACGTCGTATTCGTCGACGCCCACTGTTTCCAAAAAGTCCTCAACTTTTGCCGCCCGTAGACGATAACGCCCGATGTGGTTTTGAGATGCTGATTTCTTGGCATCAGCCACGGCATAAGGATTCTCCTCGACTTCCGTGACCAGTGCTCCGTTTTTTGCCAAACCCAATCCCATGCATCCGACCCCGGCAAATAATTCAAGCACGCGAGTCTGCCGGTTCGGTACGTTCACCCAATCGACCAGCGTTTGAAAAATAATCGAATAGACCGACCAATTCGCCTGCATGAACGATCGATCGCTGACTCGAATGACCATATCCTGAAATCGTTCAAACAGATGAGGTTCTCCCCGGACGACCCGCCGCACGTACCTTCTTTGAGACGTCGTCACGGAAGAAGCGGTCAGGACGCAGCCGACGACGGTGGGAATACCCTCAAACAATACCAAAAGTTCTCGTGCCTGGTTTTGTGAAGCACGGGGCACCGTGCACAGGATCAGGTGCGTTCCGAACGCGTCCGAGGATCGAATTTCCACGTGTGAGAGAAACGCAGGCAGTTTCCGCAGGCTGGCCAACCGTTCTTCGATGTGTTCAATCACCTTCCCCAGGGGCTTTGAAACCAGCAGGCAGCCCACTCCCCTGACCGGGCTATGCGATCGTTCCCGGACGAATCCGAGATGAAACGTGCCGTGCTGCTGAAACACCCTGAAGCGAACTCTTCGGCGGTATTCATAGGGAAAAGGAGAAGGAACAGGATCGTTGAATATCGTCTGCTCGATTCGACCGATACGTGAAAACGCTTCTTTCAGCATGTCCTGTTTGTACTGCAATTGCGCCTCATAGCGGGCATGCTGAAATTGGCAACCTCCACAGTCTTCATAGACGACACATGGAGCCTGAACGCGATGAGGTGACGCGACGCGCACTTCATTGAGGGTGGCAAACTGGTAATCAGGATGCCGTTTGTCGGGAATGACCGTGACCACCTCTCCTGGCAGGCCGCCCCGGACGAATGTCACCATGGAATCTGAACGGGATAACCCCCATCCGCCGGCAACCACACGTTCGATGGTCAAAGCCTGGGGCATCAGGTTTCCGAACGAAGTTCCACGTTCAACAGTTTAATCTTTCGATGCAGGTGACTGCGTTCGATTTTCAAGTCGTCTGCGGTCTTCGAGACGTTCCAGTTGTTTTCCCGCAGACGGGTTGCAATATACTCGCGTTCAAACGCGTTCCGGGCGTCCCGCAGGGAATCGTACGCATCCATGGGATTGATCCGGTTAAACCCCCTGGGCATAAAGGGCAAGACGTCATCCACTTCTATGATATTTTTGGGCACCATAATCATCAGGCGTTCGACCTGGTTGCGCAGTTCTCGAATGTTTCCCGGCCATTCATGCCGCGCCAGGAGGGTCAACGCCTCCGGGGTGATCTCTTTTAACTTCACCCCCTGCTCTTCCGCGTGAATCTTTAAAAAATGCTGGGTGAGGGCTGGAATGTCCTCACGTCGTGCACGAAGCGGCGGGATTTCTATCGGCAACACGTTTAACCGATAAAACAGGTCCTCGCGAAAATTTCCTTTTTCAATTTCTTGACGAAAATCCTTATTGGATGCCGCGATGACGCGGACGTTGACCTTGATCAGTTTTCCCCCACCCACCCGGGTGAACTGTTGTTCCTCAAGGACACGAAGCACCTTCGCCTGCGTGGCCAAACTCATATCCCCGATTTCGTCGAGGAACAGGGTGCCACCGTCCGCAAAATCAAATTTCCCGCGTTTTTGAGAAACGGCTCCCGTAAACGCACCGCGTTCATGCCCGAACAATTCCGTTTCAATTAACGTCTCGGGGATCGCTGCACAATTGACTTCGACAAAAGGACGATTATGGCGAGGGCTTTGAACGTGGATGGCCCGTGCCACCAATTCCTTGCCCGTCCCGTTTTCCCCGGAAATCAGGACCCGACTGTGGGTCGGCGCCGCAGCCGCAATTTGCTGTTGAAGTTCCTGCATTACGGAAGAAAACCCGACGAGCTTTGAATGCCGTTCGACCTTGACACGAAGGTTGATATTTTCTTCTTCCAGCTTGCGTTGGTGCAGGGCATTGCGGACCAAGATCGTGACTTTTTCCAGATCCAGGGGTTTTTCCAGGTAGTCATAGGCTCCCAATTTTGTGGCCTTCACCGCAGTTTCCACGGATCCGTGTCCGGACATCATAATGACCATCATGTTCGGAAATTGTTCACGCACGCGTCTTAAGACCTCCAAGCCATCGATCTCCGGCATCCAAATATCGAGGATCACGACGTCCGGAGGCTCCATTTGAATGACTTTCAGAGCCTCTCCACCGGTTTTCGCAATCGTGACCTGATACCCCTCGTCTTCCAAAATACTGCTCAATGTGTTCAAAATGGACGGTTCATCATCCACAATACAGATGGTACCGGACATGCTCATTCCTCCAGGTTATGCCAAGTCGTAAGCCGGAACGTCATAAGAGATCTTTGGCGAATCCGCCGTCCAAGGCCTTGTGGCGTCATGCACCGTCTTCGGGTATCAGGCGACGGGAAGTTCGATAATAAACACGGCCCCTTGGGGGTCACGATTGGAGCCTTGGATCGTCCCGTTGTGATCCGTCACGATCCGATGAACAATCGCCAGACCGAGTCCGGTTCCCGTTCGTTTTCGTGAAAAATAGGGCACAAACAACTTTTCCTGATCTTCTTGCGGAATGCCGGGCCCTTCGTCGGCCACCGTGACTCGGACCCGTTTCTGCTTCCAATCCATTTTCGTGGAAACCCAAACCCGCCCTTTCTGCTTCATGGCCTGGATGGCATTGTCAAACAAATTGACGAAGACGCGACGCATCTGCTCTCGGTCGAGATTGATATCCGGGACCGAGAAATCGAAATCCGGGATAAATTCGACGGCGTGATGCCCTCCCCGATACAGGGCACTCACCTTTTCAATGATGTCGTGCAACGATTCTTTGGCCATGTGCGGAGCGGGCATCCTGGCAAATTTCGAAAATTCATCGACCATTCGCTTTAAACTGCCCACTTCGTTCACAATGACGTTGGTCGATTGATCAAAGATCGCTTTAAAATCACTAGACCCTTCGAAAAATTTTTTTCGCAACCGCTGGGCCGCCAATTGAATAGGCGTCAGGGGATTCTTGATTTCATGCGCCACCCGTTGTGCCACTTCCTGCCATGCCGCAGTTTTCTGCGCCTTAATCAATTCAGTCCGATCCTCGAAGACAAACACAAACCCCAGGTCCTTGCCCGCTTCGTCTTTCATGCGGGAAAGATTTAACCCCATGGTGAGAAGCTTCCCCTGCACTTCCATTTGCCCTTCGAGGGTGAGACTATCCTGGCGATCGCGTAAAATCCAATCATAGGCCTCCTGGAACAACGGGAATTGATGAGCTTTGAAGACGTCAAACGCCACGCGCCTGCGGACGGCATCACCTCTGACCCCCAAGATCCGCTCAGCCGAATGGTTGAATGTGGTAATCGTGTGCTGAGTATCAATGGACATCACGCCTGAAGCAATCGTGTCCACGACGGCTTCCGTATACGCCCGCCGGCGATCGGTTTCGGCGTTCGACTGCTTGAGAGATTGGTTGGCTTCTTCAAGTTCGACTTTGCTGTTTGACAAATCTGCGGTCATCCGATTAAACGAATCGATCAATGTCCCGATTTCATCGGTGGCATTGACCTTAATTCTCACGTTGAGGTCCCCACGGGCTACGGCTTTGGTTCCTTCAGCCAATTTTTGAATGGGTACCGTAATGCCTCTCGCCACGTAAAATCCAAACCACGTGGCGCTGAACAACAACAAGACCGTCACGACCGCAACGAACAAATAAGCTCCGGCCTTAATGGGATTTTCCATCGCCTTCATCTGCCGGAAGTCGGTATATTGTTTGGCAATCCCCTGCATTTTCGACAAGATCGATTCCGAGACATAGGTATTGACGACCACCACGCCGTCAATCCCTCCGGGTTCGGTGTTGGATGCGACTGGCACCGCTGCACGGATCAATCGACCGGCTTGGGCTACTTGCACCGACGTGATCTCGTCCTGTGAATCCAAGACCTGACGCACGAGTTGCCCCGCCGGCAACCGGAACATCCTGTCGGTTGCCTCCGGGGCGGTCATGCGGACGAGCAATTCCAATTTTGACGAAAAGACATCCACGCCCGTGACGTTGAATTCCTCGCGTTTCCGGGCCATGACCGCCGTCAGTAATTCACGATAATCCGGCCGCAGAAAATCTTCCCGAAAAATTTCCCTGCTGATGGCCCTGGCACTCTGCGTGGCCAAAGCCAGATGTCCTTCATGATACATTCTGGATAATTCTTCGGAATCTTTCAGAACTTCTTCGATCTGCTTATTAAACCAGACTTTCATCACCTCATTGATCACTCCACTGGCCATCACCGCCAGCAACACCGTTGGGATCAATGAAAACCCGATGAATGCGGCGATCAATTTCGTGCGAAACCCCGACCCCCACAGCCGGTGTCGTCGTTCGAAGTAGGCTTTGATGATATTACGGGATAACAAGAGGGTCAGGACGACCAGCCCGACGACGTCAAGATAGACGAGAAACAGAACCAACGCATAACTGGGAGTTGGAAGAACCGAGTCTGCCGGCCTTCCCCCGAATCCTCCATACTGTGCGTAGTACATTGTCAAGAGTAAACAAGGAATCAGGAGGAGCAGGACGATCCAGACCGGTTTCAAATGAAGGCTCTGGGCTCGGGAGCCGGGCTCATCCTCAAGAATAAGCCGTTCCTTCAATTTGGATGAGGGAAATAACCGCGGGGTCAATTTAGAAGACGTTGCCATAACGATACCGGAAGGCTACCTCTCAAACGGAGAAAGCACACGTTATGCATACATAAACAGAGGCATAAGGGACCTGTCGCCTTATGTTGTCTTGTGCCGGCAGGAGCGTCACGGATTGAAAGAACAAGGATGTTCACCAACGCCCAAGTGTACGGGAAAGAAAGGGCAGGAACAACGAAAATTACGTGGAAGAAGGGGAACCCGAAGCCAACTCGACGTATTTCATCTGCAACGTGTACAACATATCACGCATCACGTTCGTCTCTTCTTCGGTCAGATTACCCTTGGTTTTTTCTTCCAATATACGAAGAATGTCGATGATTTCCTTGGCTTGCGGCAAGTTGACCGGAAGGGCGGGATTCTCCGGCGACAATTGCTCTCCCATGAGCATCAGCGCGGATGTGCCCAACGAAAGAATAAACGTCGAAAAGGAAAGCGGTGGTCCTTCGTGGGAAAGCGTTGAGTCTGATGGCGGGTGAGCCGTAGCCGGGGAAGGAGCCGCTGTGTCGAGGGACTCGGCAGCCGGTTCTTCTCTCGACTGACCGCGTTTGTCGCGGACCACAAACCCTGATCCTGGAATGTCAGTCATGGCATTCACTCACGTAGTAAAATAAACGTAGCACAATCCCAACGACCTCGCAAGGCAAGAAGTCGGGGTGCAGGTTTCATGCGGGGTGTCGCCCCCGCACGACGAGATCCTTTTGTTTCGGCAAAAGAACCCAAAACCCTTGGCGCCCGGGCGTGGCCCCAAGGGGGTGCCTTTGCCCCAGTCCCGATTGCTCGGGCTGCGGAACTCGCTTCGCTCAAACAGTCCTCGCCACCAAAATAAAAATTGGGACTGCGGCGCAGCCACGCCCGAAGGCGCCGGAAATGACAGGAAGGGGTACGGTCGAAGATGTCGATTGAAGCCGTCGGGAAAACCCGTTATTCTAATCACCGAATCAGGAGGAAACACGGCAATGGAGCATGGGATGTCTCAAGCTTTTCGCGATCTTGTCGAAGTGGTGGCCCGGCTTCGTTCTCCCGAGGGATGCCCTTGGGACGTCAAGCAAACCCACGATTCACTCAAGCCGTTCTTATTGGAAGAAGCGTATGAAGTACTCGAAGCTCTCGATACGCGAGATCCCCGACACCTGCGCGAAGAACTTGGGGATCTATTGCTGCAAATTTTACTTCATGCCCACATCGAGTCCGAGAAGCAGACGTTCGGCATTGAAGACGTGATGACCGATTTGACGCAAAAACTCATCCGGCGGCATCCCCATGTCTTTACGGCCACATCCGATGAGACTCCAAAACTCGATTCCGAGCAAGTCATCACTCAATGGGAAGCGATCAAACGCGCCGAGCGTTCGACCGAAGCCGACTCGATCCTGGCGGGAATTCCTGCTTCACTCCCGTCTTTGTTGCGGGCCCATCAAATTCAGAAACGAGCGTCACGCGTGGGTTTTGACTGGGAAACTCCACTAGAGGTGTTCGAAAAGCTGGCTGAAGAACTGGAGGAACTGCAAGCGGCCGCCTCCGATCTCCCCGCCCCCGAGTCCTCCACACGGGAATCCGAACCGAACGCGGCCGTTGAACACGAGTTGGGGGACGTGTTATTCACCATCGTGAACGTGGCACGGTTTTTACGAATCAATCCGGAGGAAGCCCTTCGCAAAACAAATAACCGTTTCATCGCACGTTTCCGACACATGGAGGATCACGGGGCTCAAGAAGGAAAAGATCTCCGGGAGATGACAGCCATGGAATGGGATACGTTGTGGAAGGCCGCCAAACGTCAGGAAGCAATCGAAGCTCCCCGAAAGCCCGTCACTCTCGAAACCCGGGATCAGGATGATGAATGACGCAGACCCCCAGGAACAAGGCAAGCGCGTTGGCCTGCATCCGGCGATCGTCATTTTTGGGGTGATTATCGGACTGTGGCTGTTTATCCAGGCGATTATTCCAAAATCCAAGGATATTCATCCCCCACAGGGAAATGAAGCACGGTCGGAACATCTGACGCTGTTGCTGAAGGAAGCCGAATCGACACCCGTACCTTCGATTAAAGTCACGGCTCACGTTCAAGGCATGAACGCGTTGAGCCTGCTCGTTCCTCAACAAACCACCGACAGCCAAGTCGTGGCCTTACTCAATCACCTGAAACGGTCTCGACAGGATGGCTCGCTAGCCTCACAGATCCCGGCGACCACGCCGGGGAATGACATAGGTGAATTTGCCGTCGCCGATATTTACATTTTTTCCGATCCGAAATACGCGGTGCCGGAAGCCGTTGAAATTTTATCCGTTGGGGCGCATGCCCCAGGCGATTTTTACCAGAGCACGATCCCGTACGAAATAGCCATGGAACAGGTTCGAGGACATTACGCCGTCAACCTCAACCAGAAAAACCAACCTGAACACGCGTCTCTGGGATTCGGAGAAAAAGCCACGGGCCTGTACTCACGCCGGTATCAACCCCTCTTCTAAGTCCGATTTCTCTTCTCTGACGCAAATTCACGACAACTTAGTTTCCCCGGCATGTAAATAACCGGCCCATACGAATCTGTCATTGATACGAAAATAGCCAAGAGACGTCGAACTGTCATTCCTGCACACGCAGGAAGGTGGATTCATATTTGAAGTGCAACAGATGGTTTCGAAAAATCTCGGCGGGCGTCTGGTAGCCGAGGCATTTTCGCGGGGTATTATGAGACACTTGGCCCAGGCGCGTAAACTGCTCCTCCGCGAGGACCGTCAAGTCGATCTTGCGGGGCAAGGGCTCCAACTGACTTGGACGATGGGTGTGGCCGTAGGGGGGCACAACATCAGATCGGCCGCCCCGTGACCAGGGGGGCGGCCGGTCCAGAGGGGTCGCAATGTGGCGAGGGAGTAGCCCTCGGCACGTAAACGGGCCAGTTGATCGCGTTCCTCAAGGATGCTGGGTGTGTCGTAAAGGCCCATGGCAACCACTTAACAAAGGGTTGCACTTCGTTTGTGCATTTAGGGAATCCAGGGTCGTTCTTATCTGCCCTTCCATTCATGCGGACCCCCTGGAAGAACAACCCCTGGATTCCCGATTAAAAATAGCCTGCCCGCGACGTTTTTAATCGGGGGTCGGGAATGACAGAAGGAGGCATTGTTATGAAGGGTCAGTCGTCGGCCCGGATCGGTTGATGGCGCAATTGCTTGACCCGTCCCCACCGTTTTTTTTCATCCAATCGCTTCTCAATGGCACGTTGCGAGATCCGGGGTTCTTTTCGGATCTTCCGGGGAACCAGGGCTTCGTGCAGGAGCCGACAAAACTTCTCGAGCACATCGGCTCGATTCATGGCCTGGCTCGACGCTCGTTGGGCATACAGATACAATACTCCCTCCTTGTTGATCCGGGTCTTGAGCTTTTTGCTAATCAGGGACTTTTGCCCAGCGGTCAACGAGGGAGAATGCCTGACGTCAAAATGCAACGTCACGCGCGTATTCACCTTGTTGACGTTTTGTCCTCCGGGCCCGCTGCTGCGTGACGCGCGAAATCGAAGTTCCTGTTCAGGAATCGATAACTGGGAGGTGACGGCAATCATTTGCTCTCTCATAACGTTGACCTCATACGAAAGCCACGTCAGGGGAGGCAGAATAACCGAGAACCACTTTTTTCACAAGAAACTGTGAGGGGAAACGGGAGAGATTGAATGCGGAGGATCAAGGGCAAGCCCGAACGCGCCGGGGCGAGGCAGGAGGTTTCGAAAAAACCCGGCCTCGCCCCGGCACGTTCAACGCGTCCACCCTTATCCCTTGACGTCGATCGGGATCGATTTGGGCTTGGTTTCTTCCCGCTTGGGAACCTGTACGGTCAGCACGCCTTGCTCATACCGAGCCGTCGCCTGATCCGGTTTGACGTAGTTGGGAAGACGGAAGCTCCGGGCAAACGCCCCATACTGGGCTTCACGGAAATGATAGTTGTCCCGGTCTTCCGAACGTTCCTCTTTCCGTTCTCCGTGAAGTTGCAACGAATCGTCCGTCACGGAGATCTTTACGTCTTTCATGTCAATGCCGGGCAATTGTGCTTCCACAAACAGGTGTTCTGTATCTTCATAAACGTTCACCGGTGGAACCCAATTAACCGCTGACGCCTGCGGATCATCCCATTGCGGACGCCGAAACGGCTGAGTGCCCCACCAATCCAATGTTCGCTCGAGTTCTTGAAACGGATTCCATTTGACCAACATCTTGCACCTCCTCTTATCCATGTTTGCGTTTTCAGTTTCCATTGAAGCGCTTCTACGTTTCCAGATAAGTCCAGACGGCAAAAAGTCAAGCCCGGAGACTGTCTAAGCCTTTTACATATCACCCCAAGCGAAACACCAATCTGTCATTGATACGAAAATAACCCGAATCTGTCATTCCTGCGCACGCAGGCGAACGTCGGGGAGGCCAGAGCAGTAGAGACGGCCCTCTTTCACGTTGTCACGTCTACAGGGATTCGGGGTTGGGCGGCGGAGGTGTTTGTTGAATCACGTTGAAGTCTTTCTGAGTGACGAAATATCCATTCGCAAACAATCGAAACTCATACCGGCCTGGTGCCGGAAAGACCAACGAAGGAATATTCACACCGAAATCATGAATCTGGAGCCGATCTTTGATTTCAACCTGCGGCAACGAGGCTTTCCCAATGAGCTGATCCTGGTCCAAATACACGAGACGAAGCTCAAACTCATACTGGCCTTCCGCGTCCGTCAAACAAAAATAGACACCCATTTGTGGATGCTGACAAGGGAATCGTGCAGCCCACAAATGCGTGAACGTTCCGATGATGCTTTTCTTTCTGGTAAAACTGTCCAGAATCACCGAATCGCAAACCAAAAAGGCCTGCACGATGGGTTTGACAAGTTCGTCCATGGCGTGGGTCCTTATCAACGTTTGGGCCCCGTAGGTCAGGTTAGCGAAGCGTAACCTGACCTCTTCGTTGTTTGACGAGGCCAGAACATGTCGGATTACGCGATGCTAATCCGACCGACTCGCTACGCTCCCTCCCCTCCTTGTATCTAAAGTTTGCCGCGCGGGTGCCGCCCCCCCGTCCGGCCCCAGCCGGATGCACCCCCACCGCGTGGGCAGCCGCGCGCCCGTGCGCACGGTTCTGTGCATGGCGACCTTGGTGGCGCCCCGCGGTAATCCGGTCATCCGGCACACATACCAGACCCTGGGCGCGCGCGGCAAAAAACGCAAGGTGGCGTTGGTCGCTTGTATGCGCAAATTCTTGACGATTCTCCACGCGATGCTCAAACATCGAACGTATTGGCAAGAACAGATGCATGCGACTCCTTAACTTCCAGACAATTGCTGACACAGGAGGGGAACCGGAGCGGCGGCCCGAGTGAGGTTGTTTTTATACCAACGTAAGTAGAGGTAGAGCAGAGTTCGCATTCAGGCTTCATTCAGCAGATCCAGCAACGTCGCCGGATCAGAGGCAACGCAAATCAACGCTCGATTTTCAGGGGCCAAAAACCCTTCCCGTGTCTGATGATCCAAAAACATCAGGAATGCATCGAAAAATCCATCGACGTTCAACAGCCCACAGGGTTTATGGTGCAACTGAAGCTGACGCCAGGTGATTGTTTCACAAAATTCTTCCAGGGTCCCGTATCCCCCAGGGAGCGCGATAAAGGCATCAGCCAAATCCGACATGAGGGCTTTGCGCTCATGCATCGATGCCACCACGTGGAGCGTGGACACGTCGCGCCGGGCCCATTGATTGGCCACCATGAATTCCGGGATGACGCCGATCACCCGGCCGTCCCCGGCACGGCAGGCGTTCGCCAAAACCTCCATCAACCCGATGTTGCCGCCACCATAGACCAAACCCAGCCCACGCGCGGCGAGTTCTTTGCCCAGGAGCCCGGCCATCTCGGCATAACGAATCTTCAGGCCGGTACTGGAGCCGCAAAACACACAGACATTATTCATGGATCCATTGCAGAGAATGAGTTACGGTTGGACATCAATCGTCAGATCAAGCAACGAGTAGGGATCAACCCGTGATCCGTTGAGGCGCACTCCCCAATGGAGATGCGGGCCGGTCGCTCGTCCCGTGGAGCCGACTTTCCCGATCACCTGACCTTTTTTCACGACCTGACCGTGCTCCACGTCCACGCTGGATAAGTGAAAGTACATCGAAAAAAGGCCAAGCCCATGATCCACGATCACCCCTTTTCCCGAAAAGAAGTGATCGGCGGTGAGGCGTACCATTCCGTCGTTCATGGCCAACACGGGAGTTCCTTGTGGCGCCGCGATGTCTTCCCCACTATGGGGTTTTCTGGCTTGCCCATTGATGACCCGGCGACTCCCGAATCGCCCGGATATTTCTCCCTGGACCGGTTCAAGAAACCGGCCCTTCCACAAGGGATGCGGGACGAAACCGGCAAAAGCCTTGTGGACGGCCTTGGATTCAGTCTCGACCCGAGTCAGAGTCTTCCGGTCCAGATCCACCATTCGGGAAGGCAAGGTCAACCGTTGCACGGGGTATTCCTCCTTCATCACCAGCACCGACAGACTCCGACGTTCCGTCCGTTCTGGATAGACCACCTCGATCGTGAGTTCATGCCGACCGGGGCGGTCCTGCATATCCAACCCCAACAATCCTGCATATATTTGATCCTTGAAAGGGAAAAAAGTCAGCGTCCGTTCTAGAAATTGCCCTTCGACCCGGTCCGGCCGATCCAAGACCGGGACCGTCACCAACAACACTTCCCCTTGCTTGCCACTGAACTGGCCATCGCCCCCCACGGAATACGCTTCCATGAAAAACAGGCTGACCGGGAAGACGCTCGTCAGCACCAACACCAGTGCCGCGAGCCACGGACGAATCACGACGTTCGCGTGGGAATAAAGGGCAGGTAATGGCATGTCACGTCTGGAGAGAAGCAGGAGACACCTGGGCCAGCAGTTCATCGACCCGCCGGTTGAACGCACAAAAGGGATCCATGCACAAGATCGTTTCTTCCCAATAGCCGTTTAATTTCAAATAGGTCCAATCGACCGTGTAGGATCGATTTTTGGCACGGGCAAATCGAATGAAATCGCCTCGAACCTTGGCGCGGGTGGACTGGGGCGGGAGGGACATGGCGCGTTCCACGGCTCGTTCATCCACCATCTTCACCGTCCGCTCATGCGCCTCCAAGATGTAATAGAGCCCGCGCTTCCGGTTCACGTCGTGATATTGCAGGTCCATCATCGCCACTCGCGGATCATCCCATCCGCACCCCTTTCGGTCGATGTACGATTGGATCACCCAGCGTTTCGTCACCCAATCGATCTCCCGCACCAACTGCATGGGATCGTCCTCCAATGCATCCAACACGCGTTCCCACTCCGTCAGGACGTCTGCCAGCACCTTGTCATAGGGCCGGTCGTGGAGATATTCCGAAGCCTTTTCCAAATAGATTCGCTGGATCTCCAGCGCGGAAAACTCCCGTCCATCATCCAACTTCACCTTTTTCTTCAACGTGGGATCCCGGGAAATTTCCCTGATGGCCTTGACGGGATCTTCCAATTCAATGCCCTTGATAAAATACCCTTCCTCGATCATGGACAACACCAGATCCGCGGTGCCGACCTTCAGGTACGTGGCAAACTCCGACATATTGGAGTCCCCGAGAATGATATGAAGGCGCCGATACCGTTCGGCGTCCGCATGCGGTTCATCCCGCGTGTTGATAATGCTTCGGGACGACGTGGTGGAGGACGAGGTTTTCTCGTGAATGTGCTGGGCCCGCTGGGAAATAAAATAATGTGGTTTGCCCGAGACCTTGAGCACTTTCCCGGCGCCTGAAAAAATCTGTCGCGTCACGAAGAACGGGATGAGTTGTTCAGCCACCTTCCAAAAATCAACGTCACGCTGCATCAGGAAGTTTTCATGGCACCCGTAGGTATTCCCCAGGGAATCCGTGTTGTTCTTGAAAATATAGATGTCACCGGCGAGTCCTTCTTCCCGGAGACGTTCTTCCGCCGCGGGCAAACAGGACTCGAGTATCCGCTCTCCGGCCTTCTCATGCACCACCAACTCGAAAATGTCGTCGCACTCCGGAGTGGCATACTCGGGATGGCATCCGGTGTCCTGATAAAACCTGGCCCCATTCGTGAGAAAGGCATTGGACGGCCAACTGTTCGGAATCAACCCCTCGAAAATGTATCCCAGAATTTTTTCAATGGGCAGATACACCCGGCCATTGGGGGAAAAGGTAAGCCCGTATTCACACTCGAGTCCGAAAATGCGTTTCATAGACGCATGTTAACATAGACGCGACACGGACGGAACAGACGCCTCCGGGCTTGGCCTATCCCCTCTCCACACCGCGGGAGAGGGCTAGGGTTGAGGGGGGTCTGTCATCCTGAACGAAGTGAAGGATCTCGTAGTTGAGGCGCTCGTTTGTTGAGCGAGAGATTCTTCGCACCTGGCTCAGAATGATAAATTCGCGGTATTTTCGTATCAATGGCGGAGTTTATGAAAGGAGGGTACCAGCTTCTTCTGCACCGACCCGGCGGAACTTTCGGCCGGTACGGGTTCGGTCGAGGAGCGCGACTTCCAGCGCGTGCAGTGACACGTTCTGGCCCGTCGCGGTTTCGAGGGCTTTCATGCAATGGGTGAGGGCGGCTTTCAAGTCCGGGATCTCTTCCGATCCTGTTGTGCGCAGGGCGGAGACCACAGTATCCGCACGTCCTCCGATGGCCACAAATTCTTTTTCGTGCACAATCGTCCCATCAAACGCGATGCGATACAATTCCGTCTGATCAGGCCGTTCACCGATTTGGGCTAACAGGATTTCCACTTCGAAGGGTTTTAGTTCCTGGCTGAAAATCGTACCCAGGGTCTGCGAATACCCGTTGGCCAAGGAACGAGCCGTGACGTCTTCGCGACTGTACATAAACCCCTTTAAATCGGCATGTTGAATGCCCGCTTTGCGCAGACTTTCAAATTCGCTGTATCGCCCTGCTCCGGAAAAGGCGATGCTGTCGTAAATTTCTGAGATCTTGAACAATGAGCTGCTGGGATTATCCGCCACGAAGAGCACGCCGTCCCGGTACTCGATGGCCACAATCGACCGGCCCTTGGCAATGCCTTTTTTGGCATACTCCGCCTTATCCTGCATCAGTTGTTCGGGAGAGACGTAAAACGGCAGCGTCATCAGGATTCCTGTTCGGTTCGTGAACGAGCCAACCGGTCGCATTGCGACGCCACGTCGGACTCTTCGACGTCCCGCACGCCTTGGGCATCGACGATTTTCATGGTGGGATAGATCCCGCGGAACAGGTCGGGACCGCCGGTCCCCAAGTCCTCTTCCGCCGCGCTCAAGAGCGCCTGGAGGGCGAGGGTGATCACTTCAGGCTGTGACAGATTTTTGCGAAACCGCTCCTTGATGGTCACACGGGCGTCTTTTCCCCCGGATCCGACCGCGTGATATTCCGTTTCCTCATATTTTCCGCCCGTGACGTCATATTTGAAAATCCGGCCCTCTTGTTGCTTCACGTCAAACCCCACGAACAGCGGGATGACGACCAACCCTTGGATGACCATGGGCAAATTCGCTTTTACCATTTGCCCCAACCGGTTCGCCTTGCCTTCGCAGGATAACGACACGCCATCGAGTTTTTCATAATGTTCCAGTTCAATCCCGAACAACTTGGCCATTTCCATACAGGGACCCGCGGCACCCGCAATGGCGATGGCGGAATGGCTGTCGGTTTTGAAGACCTTCTCCATGCGACGCGACGCCACCTGATAGCCTTCGATGGCCCGCCGGTCACCGACGATCACTACGCCCTTGTCGTATTTCACGGCCAATACAGTCGTCCCGTGAGCAAGCTGCGACAGGACGTGCCGTTGGATCTCGTCCACTGACGCGGACACATTCCCCTCGCTCCCCCACCGCGCGGCCGGTGTCAGTTCGGGTCTCGTGTGATGGATAAAATCAAAAAAACTCGAACACTGACTCACGGGCATTTTGGAAAAGATTGGATCCATGCTGATCACCGGCGTTCTTGCTCCTTCTCCCCCTCACCCTTCCCTCTCCCACCAGGGGAGAGGATTTTGTAAAGAGGAACGTTGTTCATTCAAGCCGACAAACGATCCAGGAGTTGTTGCGCCGTTTCCACACCCTCCAACAACTCATTGGTCAAATCCTGCGTCCCCCTCAAGGGATCGATTAACGGAACCCGTTTGACTGAAACGTCTCCTACGTCGAAGAGCACCGAGGTCCAACTGGCCCCATAGATCTGGTGAGGAAATTTCCGGAGGCAGGCTCCGCGGAAATAGGCGCGCGTACCTCGCGGCGCATGAAATTCCGCCCTGGCGATTTCCTCGTCATCCAGCAGCCGCTCAATACGCCGGCTCCGCTCAAGCGTAAAATACAGACCTCTTTCCGGCCGGACGTCATGGTATTGCAAGTCCATCAAGGCCACGCGCGGATCATCCCAGCCACAGCGTTTCCGTTCCATATACGACTCGATCATCTGTTGTTTGGCCACCCAATCGAGTTCCGCAGCCAACAGCCCGGGGGCCCGTTCGAGTTTATCCAAGACGCTTTCCCATCTCACCAACACGTCCTTCGTCGCGGGTGACAGATCTCGACAGGCGTAAAACTCATGCGCGGCCCGGAGATAGGCGCGTTGGATGGCAAGCGCGTTGGTCACGCCTCCCTTGGACAACTTCAGGTCGGCTTTCATGGTGAGATCACGCGAGACAACCTTGACGGCTTCCACGGGATTTTCCAGCACAATCGACGGAATCTCGGCGCCCTCGTCCAACATATGCGTCACGATCGCCGTGGTGCCCACCTTTAAATACGTGGACAGTTCCGCCATATTGGCGTCACCGACAATGACGTGTAGCCGCCGGAACCTCTCGGCGTCCGCATGGGGCTCATCACGCGTATTGACCAGGGGTCGTTTGACCATGGTATTGAGATCCGCCACGCATTCAAAAAAGTCCGCGCGTTGAGAGATTTGATACGTCGCGGGCGCAGATCCATTTTCAGCTCCGACTTTCCCGGCTCCCGCCACAATGGGACGCGACACGAAGAACGGCAACAACCCCTGAAGAATCACCTCGAACGGCACCGAACGGTCCATTAAATAGTTTTCATGGTACCCGTAGCTGTTCCCTTTGCCGTCGGAGTTGTTCTTGTACAGCACATACCCGGTTCCCCCCGTCGTCCGATTCATGGCTTCCAGGCACTTGGCGGCGACGAGTTCACCCGCCCGTTCATACGCGACTAGTTCTCGAGCCGTACTGCATTCCGGTGTCGAATACTCGGGATGCGCCCCGTCGACGTACAGGCGACCGGCGTTCGCCAACAGTTTATTGAGCGCCCGGTTATACTCGGGACCCGGACGTTCGCGTTCGCCCTCGACTTCAAATCCGCGGGCATCCCGCAGGGGGTTTTCGTTCTCGTAATCCCAAATCGCGTGTGGGGCGATGAGGGAAGGGTACTGACTGATCAGTTGGAGGGAATTCTCAACGGGATCGGATGCGTGGACGTGGCGCGAGGCGACACCAAATTCCGTTTCTGTGCCGATAATGCGCTGCAAGGACTCCTCATTCCTGCTTGAGCAGGAGCATTAAAAGTAATGCCCAGCACTCACGGTTTCAATTTCGCGTGTTTCTTCCGAACCGGGGGTCAGGGTCCGAACGTGGACGATTTTTTCGCCTTTTTTCCCGGCGATGCGGGCCCAGTCATCCGGGTTTGTCGTGTTGGGCAGATCTTCATGCGCCTTGAATTCATCCCGAATGGCCGACAACAGGTCTTCTTCTTTCAGGCCCTTTTCATCCGTATTGATGGCTCGTTTCACCGCGGATTTTTTCGCTCGTGAAACCACGCCTTCGATCAGCGCGCCACTGGAAAAGTCTTTGAAATAGAGGAGTTCTTTTTCTCCATTGGCATACGTCACTTCCAGGAACTTGTTGTCTTCCGACGTGGCATACATCGCCTCCACCGTGACGTCGAGAAGGTGTGCAACCACCGCCTGCCGGTCCTGCCCATGCCGGTCAAGTTCCTCTTTGGCGAACGGCAGGTCACCGGTCAGGTATTTCGCAAAAATATCACGAGCGCCCTGTTTATTCGGCCGGGGAATTTTGACTTTCACGTCCAAACGCCCCGTTCTCAATACCGCAGGATCGATGAGATCCTGCCGGTTGCTCGCACCGATGACGATCACGTTTTTGAGCCTTTCGACCCCGTCAATTTCAGCCAAAAACTGCGGGACGATCGTGGATTCGATATCGGAAGAGATCCCAGACCCCCGCGTACGGAACAACGCGTCCATTTCATCAAAAAACACCACGACCGGATTACCGGTGGCCGCCTTGTCCCGTGCCTTGGCGAACACCTCCCGGATGTACCGTTCCGATTCGCCCACGTATTTATTCAACAGTTCGGGCCCCTTCACGTGCAGGAAATAACTTCGGACTTCTTTGCCGGACAAATGTCTCATCTTCCGGGAAATGGAATTCGCCACGGCTTTTGCGATCATCGTTTTCCCGCACCCCGGAGGCCCATACAACAGGATGCCCTTGGGCGGAGTCAGACGATGTTCCTTGAACAGTTCGGGGTACAAAAAGGGCAATTCCACGGCATCCGTCACCTGCTCGACTTCTTTGGTCAATCCCCCGACGTCTTCATATTGCACATCCGGCACTTCTTCGATCACCAACTCTTCGATTTCGGCCTTGGGGACTTTCTCAATGACGTAGCCGGACCGGGCATCATAGAGCAGATGGTCACCCACGCTGAGTGGCTCATGAAGTAGCGGCTCACCCAGTTCAACGATGCGTTCTTCATCATGGTGCAACTGAATCAGCGCCCGCGTCTCATCCAGGTGATCCTTTAACTTCACCACTTGTCCCTGGGGATCGAAGGCGCGCGCCTCGATGATGTTCAAGGCTTCATTCAGAATCACTTCCTGCCCCTTTCGCAGGGACGCACTCGCCACCGAGCCATGCACGCTAACGCGCATTTTTTTGCCCGAGACGTAGACGTTGGCGCTGGAATCATCATTCAGACTGCAGAACAGCGCATACGACGATGGCGGAGCCGTAAGTTTGGCGATTTCCGTACGGAGGGTTTCAATTTGGGTTTTCGCTTCCTGGAGGCTGGCCGTCAACCGTTCGTTCTGTTTTTGCGATTGCTGTAATTTCATACGGGTTTCGTACAGGTGGCGCATTTCGTTTTCCAAGGATTGGAGTTCGCCACGAAGTTTCTCGATCTCCCGATTGTAGTCTTCGTGTTTTCTCAAGCCCATGGTATCTTCACCTACTCGATCACGAAAACAAAAGCGGCCTGCTTTCTGCGCCGCTGAAACCCTTGTATTGATAGGGCTAAATCCAAACGAGCCGGTCGTTCCGTCTCATCGGGTAATAAATTCTAGCACTGGTTTTCGGAAGGGGTCAATATAAATGGGACCGTTCTACCGTGATCCCCATTTGCGCAATTGCGTGTCATACGTCGTCACCGCCTCACGTGGAGACGCAGCTTGGAAAATGGAAGAGACGACCGCGATGCCGGCGGCGCCGGCCGCCATCACGTTCTCCACACGGGCAGGCGTCATTCCACCGATGGCATACACGGGAATGGTACAGTGCCGGCCGGCTTCACGAAGAACCCGAATGCCCAACGGCGGGCCGTACTGCCGTTTTGACGGGGTCTCATATACCGGCCCGAGCACCACGAAGTCCGCTCCTTCGTGCTCGCTTTGGAGAGCCTCTTCGGAGGAATGGACCGACTTCCCGATGAGATATCCGGCCCCCAGACATTTCCGGGCTTCTTTGGTGGGCATGCTGTCCGAGCGCAAATGCACGCCCGCTGCCCGGGTGGCAAGGACGAGGTCCACGCGATCATTGATCAAACACGGAACATGGAAGGGCCACGTCAGCCGGTGCACCGCCTCGACAAACCGCAGGAGTTCGCGGGAGCCAAGGTCTCGTTCCCGAATCTGGACCATCATCCCCTGCTCAGGGATGATGTCGCTGAGGATTTGAAGAAATCTGTCCTCTCCGGTCTGGTGCCGGTCGGTGACAACGTATAAAGGCGGGAGAGGGTGTTGTGGGCGAGCATGAGACATCGAAGAGCACGTTGAAGGTCAGCCTACAGCATGCCTTCGATCGGACTACTCGCGGTGGCATAGAGTTTCCGGGGAATGCGCCCGGCTTTATACGCCAACCGACCGGCCTCCACCGCATACTTCATGGCTTCAGCCATAGCAATGGGTTCTTGGGCCCCCGCGATCGCGGTATTCATCAATACCGCATCCGCTCCGTATTCCATAGCCAATGCCGCATCCGAGGCGGTGCCCACTCCGGCGTCCACGATCACCGGTACCTTCACGGTTTCCAGAATGATCTTCAAATTGTAGGGATTGCGTATGCCCAATCCCGAACCGATAGGGGCCGCCAAAGGCATAACCGCCGGGCATCCGATATCGACCAGCTTTTGCGCCACGATGGGATCGTCGTTGGTATACGGTAACACCACGAATCCCTCCTTGATCAGTATTTTTGCGGCTTCAATGAGTCCGGCGGTATCGGGGAACAAGGTCCGCTCGTCGCCGATCACCTCAAGCTTCACCAAATCCGATACCCCGGCAGCACGGGCCAACCGAGCATAGCGGACCGCATCTTCCACCGTGTAACAGCCCGCGGTATTGGGAAGAATGGTGTATTGTTTGGGATCGAGATAGTCCAGCAGATTCTCGGAATTTCTGTCCGTGATATTGACTCGACGTACGGCGACGGTGACGACGTCCGCGCCGGACGTTTCAATGGCTTTCTTCGTTTCAACGAAGTCCTTATACTTGCCTGTTCCCACCCACAAACGGGACCGAAACTCTCGCCCGGCTATGGTCAAACGATCGTCATGCATGGCCGCTCTCCATCTCTTTGCCTCTACCCCGGATCAAGTTCGGGGCAAGCCTAATGCTCCCCTCCTGACCCTTCACTCCCTCAGGGCAGGTAAAGGAGGGGGAAAAGCCGCATTAGATGCGGCAGCTACAAATACGGGGAGGTGCCCCCTCCGATGAAACTCATAATTTCAATGCGGTCGCCTTCCTGTAACATTCTGGCATCAAAGTCCCGTTGATCGAGGATTTCGAGATTGATCTCCACCGCCACTCGTTCAACGTTCAGTTGCAAATCCTGAAGCAGTCCCGTCACGTTTATCTCCTCACGCACTTGGCGAGGCTCCCCATTGACTTGAATATGCATGCGTGGAACTCAAAACCCTCCGACACGGCCTATGCACTCCGAACGTGTCGCGATCACTGACCAGCATCCTACGAGAGCCCCTCAAGCCTTGTCAATTTTGGAATGCAGCCGTTTCGACGAGCAAAAGCCGGAAACCCTATCATCGCCAGGCACAATCTTTTACAATAGCCTCACCTCATCGTCTCACATGAACTCACCATATGCCGACCGGCCACGACTCAAACAACGCACTCGCCAATCTCTTTCTGTCCATGGCCGAGTTGCTGAAGAACCATGGAGAAAATCCCTATCGGATTCGGGCCTATAGACGGGCAGCCGACACGATCGCTAACTTGGAGTCGTCCATCGCCGAGCTTGTGCGGGCCGGGGACCTGCGAACACTGCCCGGTATCGGGAAAGACCTCGCGGCAAAAATTCAGGAATTCGTGGAAACCGGCGCGGTCCAAGCTTATGAAGAACTCAAGACGCCCCTGCCGCCCGCCATCCGTCAATGGATCGTTCTTCCCGGTCTTTCCGACCCCATCGTGCATGACTTGTATTATCGACTCGGAATCCGGACGCTGGACGATCTGGAAACGCTTGCTCGTTCTCATATGTTACGGACGCGACCGGGAGTCAGCGTGACCGCAGACGAACTGCTCGCGGCCATTCAACGTTTACGCGAACATTCGAGGAGTGATTGACCGGATGGCAACGCCTTTGATAAGGTCCCGTCCGGAAGAGCCTGTTCCCTAGTCCCCCGTGCCAAGAGGAAAGAACCGGTCATGGCCGTCTCTGCGTTTATCATGGTTGACGTGGCGGGAGATCACACGAAAAGTGCGTACAAAACCATTACCCGCATTCCTCTGGTGAAGAGAGTCGATGCCGTCACCGGTAATTTTGATCTCGTGGTCCAAATTGAAGCGGAAACGTTGGAGGCCCTCAACGAATTGGTTCTTTCACGGATACGCGGCGTGGACGGCGTCATCAAAACCAGTACCGCCATTATCCTCGACCTGTGACCTGCCTATGCCGATTCGAGCGGGTGCAGGTCTTTAAAGACTTTCCAGGTTTTGAGCAACTCGATCGCCTTTTGAAGCTGCACGTCCTTTTTCATGAGCTCCGCTTCAAGATCTTTTGGCGTATCCGAATCAGTGTCCTGTTCAGAGGAAGAGGGGGCGTTCTCTTCAGAGGAGGTCGCCTCTTTCTGTTCCTCATCCACGGTGATTGGTTTGGGTTCCACCACGATATCCGGTTTGACGCCAACGGAATGGATCGACTCGCCTCTGGGCGTATAATATTTCGCCGTCGTCAGCCGGAGTCCCGACCCATCCGACAACGGGAGAATTGTCTGAACGGAGCCCTTTCCAAACGTCGTCTTCCCCAGGATGACAGCTTTCCCCCAATCCTGCATCGCGGCCGCCACGATTTCCGACGCACTGGCAGAGCCCTGGTTGACCAACACGATCATCGGATATTCCTGGGGATCCATCGGCGGACTGGCACGATATTCATCCTTCCGACCATCACGGCCCTTGACCGACACGACTAACGTATCGGATTGCAAAAACTGCTCCGATACCCCAACTGCCGAGGACAACAAGCCTCCAGGGTTATTGCGTAAATCCAAGATGAGGCCTTGAGTGTCCTCATCCTGCAACTTTACCAATTCCCGGCCAAGGTCTTGGGGCGTGGATTGCTGGAACTGTGATATCCGAACGTAGCCGATGTGATCATCGAGGAGCCGGGATCGGACACTCTGAATCTTTATCGTATCCCGGATCAAGGTGAAGGTCAGCGTTTCCGTGGCCCCTTCCCGCTCGACCGTCAGCGTCACCGAGGTCCCCTTGGGGCCTCGCATGCGTTGCACCGCTTCCATGAGCGTCAGGTCTTTCGTTGGCGTCTCATCGACCTTCACAATCACGTCTCCGGTTTCAATGCCCGCCGCGTGAGCCGGTGTTCCTTCAATGGGCGCAATGACGATGACCTGATGATCCCTGATCCCAATCTGTATGCCTAATCCCTCAAATTCCCCCTTGGTTTCAACTTTCATTTCTTTATACATCTCCGGGGTCATATACGCGGAATGCGGATCCAATGTTTTGAGCATGCCACGCACGGCGCCATGCACAAGATCGTTCGTCTGAACCTCTTCGACGTAGTGCTTCTTGACCTGGGTCAGGACTTCCGCAAAGATTTTGAGTTCTTCGTAGGATTCACTGGCATAGCCTGTTTTTTCGACTCCCTTTCCAATCATCAACCCCAAGACGAGTGCACCGACCACAATCAGCCCGGAAATCCACGTTATTGAAGAGCGTTCCTTTTCCATAGCGACGTCCTAACTCTTAAAGAAGATAATGAACATGATGTATCTCTTGCATTGTCATCCTGAGCGAAGCCAACGGGTCGTTGAGGCGTTCGGTGATTAAGCGAGAGATTCCTCGCTTCGCTCGGAATGGCAGATATCGTATGGCCTACCCCCTACTCTGCCGGCGAATAAGTGACCATTGACATCCCGTCCCGGTCACCGTTTGGCCAACCAGCCCAATGGGTTCACCGGCTTGGTTCCTTTCCGTAACTCAAAGTATAAAATGCTTCTGTTGATCAATCCGGAGGATCCGGTTTCCCCCAGTACGGCTCCTTTGGCCACCCTGTCCCCCTCTTTCACCAACAACTTGGAGGCATGGGCATAGAACGTAAAATAATTATTGCCGTGATCCATAATGACGACAAGTCCATACCCCCTGAGCCAATCCGCATAGACCACGTCCCCGCCTGAAACGGCCCGGATTGCACTCCCTTCTTTTGAGGCAATTTCAATGCCTTTTTTCCGGACATACGTGTCAAACGTCGGGTGTTTTTGCCGGCCGAAGACTCCCACCAAATCGCCGTCAGCCGGCCACAACAATGCGCCTCTTCGAAAGGCATTCGTCGTCCGTTTCTTGATTTTCCCGGCGGCAATTTGACTGCGTCGCTCCAGTTTCGTGAGCAGGGTTTCTTTTCGGTCTTCGGCCTGATCGAGCGTGAGCAACATTTGTTCATGGGAGCGTGTGGTTTTTTTCAAACCCGCCAAGACCACGCGCTTTTGGGACTTCACGTCTCGAATCACGCTCAATGTTTTATCGACGCGACCCTTCTGGGTCACCAACGATTCGCGGATTCTTGCCTGTTTGGCATGAAGTCGCTCGCTTTGAGCCACCTGTTTCCGGTATTCCTCGAACAAATCACGCTCCCACGTGGCAAGCGAGGAGAGATACATCAAACGGCGTTGAAACTGCGCATAAGAGGCAGCCGTCACCAAGGGTGACACCCAGCCGGCTCGTCCTTCCATATAGAGTCGTTTCAAACGGGTTCCTATCACGATCTGCTTACCGTTCATTTCGGAGCGAAGCCCGCTTAACTGGACATTGATTTTGCCCAGTTCCCGGTCGATTTGTTTGATTTCTCGATTGATTGAAACCGCTTCCCGCCGTTCCTTGTGTAACTGACGATCGAGACGCTCAATCGATTGCAAGACCTCTGTTTGTTTTTTCCGTGCCCGATCCCGTTGTTGCTTGGTTTTCCGGATTTCCTGCTTTAGCTGTTGAAGGGTCTGCTTTTCTTTTTCAATTTTTTCCTGCAGTGAAGCTCCCCACGCCCGCGACGGCTGGACGGCGACGATGGACGTCGCCAAACACAACGTGAGCAAACAACGGCATATTGCAACATACGGTTTGGGGGCCATCAGTTCCTCACCTTCATCAAGCCAAAGACTGAAAGCACGCTACTCCCACATCCTAACAGCATGCCGGTCATCACCAAAAGAAACGAGACCTGTTTCGGGAACACCGGTAGCATATGCTCCACTCCCATAAACCAACCCGACGCACTGAGTTCCAATCGAAAGAATTCAACAATCCCTTTCAACACCGCGAGGGACAGGCCGCCACCGACGGCCCCGAGAATCGTACCTTCGATCACGTAGGGTATCGCTATAAACGCCCCCGTGGCGCCAATCAGCCGAAGAATTTCAATTTCCTCCTTTCTGGTGTATAACGACAAACGGATCGTATTAGCAATAATCGTTACCGTCGACACGGCCAGAATCGTCCCAATCACGACCGCCCCCAACTCGAAGTAACTGACCACCAGCGTCAACGTGTCAATCCAGTCCTGGCTGTACGCCACGTGGGTCACACCGGGAAGCTGCTTGACGCGTTCCGCAAACGCACCGAGGGATTCGGTATCCAGAAAGCGCGGGGATAAACTGATGACAACGGACGCGGGTAACGGATTGCCGTCCATCCCTTCCAACAAGAGAGACTCCTCCGGAAACTGTTCGGCAAACTCTCGAAGGGCTTGTTCCTTGGACACGAAGGTCAACGCAACGGCCGCCGGTTCGGTCCGGAGACGTTTTTGGACCAGGGACATCACCTGTTCCGAGGCCCCGGGATCCAGATACACGACCACCTCAATGTCGCCCTGAAGCGTTCCGGTCAGGTTTTTCAGATTCAGATACAGCAACACAAACACGCCAAAACAGACCAGGGTAAAGGCCGTCGTGACGATGCCGATCAACACGTTCCCCCGATGCACGCGGAGATTGGTCATCGCCTCCCGCAGGAGATACAGCGGCCGCATTACGACGTCGCCCCTTCATCAATCACGACGTGGCCTGCTTGCAAATGAATAACCCGACCACTCATCTGCTCAACCACCCGTTGGTTATGCGTCGCCAGGAGAATCGTCGTCCCCTGCGCATGAATCCGTTTAAGCAATTCCACGATTTCAACCGTTAATGCCGCATCCAAATTTCCCGTCGGCTCGTCGGCCAACAACAGAATGGGGCTGTTCACGATCGCCCGCGCGATACAAATTCGTTGTTGCTCTCCGGCCGAGAGCACACCCGTGCGGATCGTCTGTTTATGGTCCATGCCAACGGCCGTCAGCACGTCCACCACTCGTTTCCGCGCTTCGCGTCTTTTGACGCCTTGAATCACGAGCGGCAAGACCACGTTTTCATAGACGGTTTTCTTCGGAAGCAACTGAAAGTTTTGCAGCACGATCCCCATGGTGCGACGCAGATAGGGAATGGCCCTTCCACGTAACCTGGCGACGTTGCGGTTCTGCACGAGAATCTGACCTGTATCCGGAATCTCGGCGCCAAAGATCACCTTCAGCAGCGTGGTCTTGCCCGCACCACTCGGTCCCGTCAGGATGACACATTCACCTTTGTCGATCCGAAACGAGACATCATCCAGCGCCGCACAGCGATCGTAGAATTTGGAGACATGAAACAACTGAATCATGAGGGCAACGACTCAGCACGGCGACTTGTTCCCGGGCCCTCATGGTGATCTTCCATGTGTTTACCAACGCCGATCATCGCCGGCCACCTCAAAGGCATTTTCGATGTGTTCAAGTATGGGAGAGACAGGATCCCCGGCATCGTAGAGGAGCACGTCGAACCGACAAGGCTGATGTTCCAGGCGGTGATGCGCAAGGTATTGGGCAGCCAATTGAATGAGTTGCCGTTCTTTTCGTGCCGTCACCGCATGAGCCACGCCTCCGTAACGATCCGTTCGGCGAGCTTTGACTTCGACAAAAATTACCGTCTCCCCCACCCGGGCCACAATATCCAATTCTCCACGACCGACCCGCACGTTGCGATCGAGAATCCGGTACCCTTTTTGCCGAAGCAACCGTTCGGCAGCGGCTTCGGCTTCCTGACCCAGGAGTTGTCGGGTGAAGCTCACGCATCCTCCCGTTGAAGACAACGTCGTACCGGACCAAAACTGTGTCGATGGACTGGACTCGGTCCAAATTGACTGAGTAAGCGGAGGTGCTCCGGAGTGGGATACCCTTTATGAATATGGAACCGATACCGGGGATCGCGTTGGTGGTATTCACACATAATCCGGTCACGGAAAACCTTGGCAAGGATTGACGCCGCGGCAATGGAAGACGAAAGCCGGTCGCCGTGAATCACGGACCGATGAGGAATAAATACATCAGCACCCAGGTGCCCGTCGATCAACAAAAAATCCGGTGGGATACGCAACTGGTTGATCGCCCGCTGCCACGCCAATTTCGTCGCCCGGAACACGTTCAGCGAATCAATTTCGGCTTCAGATGCGACGCCGATACCCCACGCCGTGGCGGACTCGGTAATAACCGAAAAGAGCGCCTCCCGTTCTGTGGGACTCACTTTTTTGGAATCATCAAGATTCCGCAACGAAAACCGGCGGGGGATAATCACCGCCGCCCCGACAACCGGACCGGCCAGAGGCCCGCGGCCGGCCTCATCCAATCCGGCGACCCGTCGATACCCGCGGGTCCGTGCCTCCTCTTCAAGATTGCACGTGGGGCCAAACGCTCCCAACCCTATGGTGTCAGTGGTCAACGTCACAAGACATCGAATTATTCGGCAGGGTCCCCTGCCGAAGCCTCTGCGCTTGCCGTCACCGCCGCAGGTTCGTTCTTCGAAGCCTTTGTTTTGCTTGTAGCCCGGAAAAAATCCCGTTCGGCGACTTTGGCTTGCTTCCCCTTTTTGTCACGCAAGTAGTACAACTTTGCCCGCCGCACCTTCCCTTTTCGGATCACGTCGATTTTCGCGATATTGGGAGAGTTCACGGGAAACACCCGCTCGACCCCCACCCCATAAGAGATTTTACGAACGGTAAACGTCTCACTGATTCTCCTGCCTTTTCGAGCAATCACGACACCTTCAAAAACCTGGACCCGTTCTTTCTCACCTTCGATCACTTTCACGTGCACGCGAACGGTGTCCCCGATCTCAAACACGGGGACCGGATTCGTCGGGAACGTTTGCTCTAGCCGTTGAAGCCGATTCATGATGGTTATCCTCCCCCTTCACGGGGGGACACAGAGGTCACCCCCTACATTCACATTCCTGGAAAATATCCGACAGTAATTGCCGATCTTCTTGGGTTAACGACTCCTGCTGCAACAAATCCGGACGCTTGCTATACGTGTTCCGCAAGGCTTCTTTTCGACGCCACCGTCGAATGGCCTCATGGTTGCCTGACAGCAAGACGTCGGGGACTTGGTAGCCGCGAACCGTCTGCGGCTTGGTATAATGAGGAAAATCCAACAGGGGTTCGGCAAAGGAGTCCTGTTCCACCGACGTGGGATCACCTACCACCCCGGGGACCAACCGGACGGCGGCATCGATCATGACCAAGGCCGGCAGTTCCCCTCCCGTCAGCACGTAATCCCCAAGAGACATTTCTTCGGGCTCCAGCCGGATCAGCACCCGTTCATCAATGCCTTCATAATGACCGCAGATCCACACCAACCGTCGCGATTCCCGACTCAACTCTTCAGCAAGCCGTTGCGTAAAGGGCCGCCCCTGCGGTGAAGGCACGATGATCCGATATTGATTTCGTTCTTCGCCAAACGCCTCGACCGCCCGGAAAATGGGCTCAGCCTTCATAATCATGCCGGCCCCGCCCCCGTAGGGCGTATCATCAGCTACTCGATGCGGATCATCACTGAAGTCACGAATATCATGGATACGAATCGAAACCAGATTTTTGTCCTGCGCACGCTTCACGATGGAGTGCGACACGACGTTCGCCACCATGTCAGGAAACAACGTTAGAATGTCACACTGCATCATCACCCACCCATTCGGCACTCGGTTTGACGGTCATGATCCCTTGGTCCACGTCGATCGAAGAGATCCATTTGCGCAAAGCAGGCAAAAGGTATTCCTTGTGGGCCCCGCGAACCACAAACAGATGTTGGTGCGGCAAGGCCATCACTTCCTCCAACGTTCCGAATACGTTGCCTGACTCGTCTTTCACCGTTAATCCGATCAATTCAAACTGATAGTGGTGCCCTTCGGGTGCAGGCGGAACGTCCGCTTGGGGAATTTTCAACCACGCCCCTCGAAAATCCCCCACTTCCTCCGGCGTCGAGAAGGCCCCGAATCGCAAGAGATAGGATCGGCCGTCCGCATGGACGTCGGTGACCGTAGTCGCCAGGGTTTCGCCCGTGGGCAACTCCAAGGTCACTTCCTTGAGCGTCTCGAATCGATTCGGAACGTCCGTGAGTGAAAGGACACGAGCCTGCCCTCTCACTCCAAAGGGTTTCACCAGTTTCCCGACGGTGATCATGTTCTCCATCGACTCTCTCATCCGTCGTGATTTCCGGTAACGTGATCCAAGGATGAAAAGAAGCCCCGTTCATCGGGGCACCACTGCCACACCGGGGAATGGCCCTTCACCGGGCAACGGGCGTTACGCGTTTGTCTTCTTTTTCGATTCTTCGAACGTCTTCCAAATTCCTGATCGCCGAAGGAGCGTACGAACGGTCACCGAAGGCTGGGCCCCTTTTTGCAGCCAATCCAGCACGCGATCCGCCTTCAGATCGGTCACAGCCGGATCCGGTAAAGGATCATGTGTACCGACAATTTCGAGGTACTTTCCATCTCGACGTGCCCTGGAATCCACAGCAACGACCCGATAAAAAGGCCGTTTATGCCGCCCCATTCTGGTCAAGCGCAAATGTACTGCCACGAGTCTAAACCTCCTGCGAAATAAGTTTTTTCCAAAAGTTGATTATTATACGTTGTTTACGACCAGAAATACACCCTGTGCCGTTGTTCGGTCCATTCTAAGACTAGCCAAGCTAGGGCGACTGAAGGGCACGAATCAGCTTTCCCCGTTTCTTGAGTTTCCCCGACTTCCCCGGTTTACCGGGCTTTCCCCCAGCCAGTGACTTCAACATATTGCGTGCCGTCAGAAATTGCTTGATGAGCCGATTGACCTCTTGTACGGAGGTTCCACTCCCCTTGGCCACGCGTTTCTTGCGATTCCCGTTCAGGATCGCATGATCCGAACGCTCTGCCGGCGTCATCGAATCAATAATCGCGACTACCCGCTTCATTTCCTTTTCCGGCAGATCCTGGCTCGCCCCCGCATTCATCATCGACTTCAGCTTCCCGGCTCCGGGCAACATCCCCAAAATCTGCTCCATGGATCCCAACTTGTTGACCTGTTTGATCTGATCTCGAAAATCTTCAAGGGTCAGGGTATTGCCCGAAGCCTTTTTTTGCAGCGCCAGAGCTTCTTCCTGCGAAAAGGACTGTTGTGCCTTTTCGATCAGCGACAACACATCGCCCATCCCTAAAATCCGAGAGGCCATACGATCGGGATGAAAGGGTTCCAGGGCATCAGATTTTTCACCCACGCCCAGATACTTCACCGGCTTTCCGATCGCCGCCCGCATCGAAAGCAGGGCTCCCCCCCGTGCGTCGCCTTCGATCTTCGTCAAAATCACACCGGTCATCCCCACGCGTTGATCGAACTGTTCCGCCACGTTGACGGCTTCCTGGCCGGTCATCGCATCGGCAACCAACAACACTTCCTGTGGCGTCACCTCAGCCTTGATCTGTTCCAACTCCAACATCAAGTCGTCGTCAATATGAAGCCGTCCTCCGGTATCCAGGATCACGACGTCATAGCCGTGATCCCGACCGCGACGGACACCCTCCGAACAGAAATGCACCACCTCCGGGCGAGTCGACAGCAGCCGGTCCGCACGATGCACGGGAACGTCGAGGCCGGCTCCCAAGGCGGCCAATTGTTCCGCGGCAGCCGGGCGTCGAGGATCCGCCGCAATGAGCAACACGCGCTTGCCCTGATCGGTAAACAAGCGGGCGATTTTGCCACAGGTGGTGGTTTTCCCGGCCCCTTGCAGGCCCACCATCATCACGATGGTCGGCGGTTGAGAAGAAAGCGATAAGCCGGAATGGTCCTGCCCCATCAGGTCGCGCAATTCTTCCCACACGATTTTGACGACTTGCTGCCCGGGCGTCAGGCTTTCAAGAACGTTGCCGCCCGTGGCTTTTTCCTGCACACGTCCGATGAAGTCCTTGACCACTCGAAAATTGACGTCGGCCTCAAGCAGAGCCAAGCGTACTTCCTTCAAGGCCTGGACAACGTCCTGTTCTTTGAGAACACCGGCCGCCCGAAGCTTCTTGAGGACGCCGTCAATTTTGTCGGTGAGAGATGAAAACACGAAACTGCTCCTAACCATTGGAAAATACGAAGAAAAGGCCGTACAGTCTAGTCAAGACGCCAAAAGCCTGTCAAGAAAAGCGTTTTCTTGACTTGCCGGGAAGATTGTCGTACGTTTCCCAGTAGTTTCCCTTATTTAGGTAAAATGCGTCTTCTCAATTTCAGGCTTCAGCGAGCACACCAGTGAAAAAATCAGGCTGGACATTACTGGGGTTTATTCTTATCGGAGGTTTGCTGGGCGGGATGTTAGGTGAAATTCTCACCGTTTTTTCCCCCTCAGAACAGATTCACACCATATTTGCCCGATCGCTATCCCCAGGCATAGACCCACCTCTGACCGTCAATCTGATCCTGATCAAAGTGACCTTCGGCTTTCTCTTCAAAATAAACCTGCTCACGATCCTGGGTATCTTCCTCGGCATCTATCTCTACAAAAACATCTAGCAGCCCGTCAGCGTATCGATTCGCCAAACAGCAGCTCTTGCTGCCGCAACGCCCGAATCCGATCACGCAACTTCGCCGCCCGTTCAAACTCCAGCATTTTGGCCGCCGCCTTCATTTCCTGTTCCAAGGACGCCATCGTTTTTTCCAGGTCGGCTTCAGTGGTGTAGACGGCTTCCTCCTCCGCGGCAATGCTCACGTCAACGTAATCATTCTCGGCAAGGTGATAATCCAGATCATGAATGCGTTTCTTGATCGTCTCCGGCGTAATCCCATTTAGACGATTATACTCAGCCTGGATCTGCCGGCGTCGTGCGGTCTCTTCGATCGTGACCTTCATGGAATTGGTGATGGTGTCGCCATAGAGAATGACTTTGCCCTCGCGGTTGCGGGCCGCACGCCCGGCGGTTTGGATCAACGCGCGGTGACCGCGTAAAAACCCTTCTTTATCGGCATCCAACACGCCGACGAGCGCCACTTCAGGAAGATCCAACCCTTCGCGCAGCAGATTGATGCCGACCAGCACGTCAAACACGCCCCTCCGAAGATCGCGAATGATCTCCGCCCGTTCAAGCGTCTGGATATCGGAATGCAGATACCGTACCTTTAACCCCAAGTCGTGGTAATACTCCGTCAGGTCCTCGGCCATCCGCTTCGTCAAGGTCGTCACCAGCACTCGAAATCCCCTGGCAATGATCGCCTTCACTTCCTGCAATAAATCATCCACCTGACCCTTCGCCGGCTTGACCTCGAGCACGGGATCCATCAGGCCCGTCGGCCGGATAATCTGTTCTACCACGTGCTTGCCGGCATGCCGCAATTCATACGGCCCAGGCGTGGCCGATACGTAAATGACTCGATTCATGACTCGTTCAAATTCCTGAAACTTCAGCGGACGGTTATCCATGGCCGACGGCAGCCGAAACCCGTATTCCACCAAGGTCTTTTTGCGTGAATGGTCGCCTTCGTACATCCCGCCGAACTGAGGTACCGTCACGTGGGACTCATCGATAATCAACAGATAGTCCTTGGGAAAATAGTCCAGCAGCGTCGGAGGCGGTTCGCCCGGCGCACGCCCGCTCAAGTGCCGCGAGTAATTCTCAATACCGTGGCAATATCCCATCGCCCGAATCATCTCGAGATCATACCTGGTCCGCTGCTCCACGCGCTGCGCTTCGAGGAGTTGATCGCATCCCCGGAAATAGCCCAGGCGTTCCTCCAGTTCTTCCTCAATGCCTTGCAGGGCCCGGTCGTATCGATCGGGCGCAATCACGTAGTGGCTCTTGGGATAAATGGGAACCTTGGATAATCGTCCGAGTGACCGGCCGGTCAACGGATCAATCTCGGCAATCGACTCAACCACGTCACCGAACAATTCCACGCGAATGGTATTCGAATCCGAGGCGGCGGGAAAAATCTCGATTACGTCCCCACGCGCCCGAAACGTGCCGCGTTGCAGATCGACGTCGTTCCGGGAATATTGAATCTCCACCAGCTTGGCGAGAATAGCCTCGCGTCGAAGGGTCATTCCTTCTTCAAGATACAGCAACATGCCGTGATAGACCTCCGGCGAGCCCAAGCCGTAGATGCAGGAGACCGAGGCCACGATCAGGATATCGTCGCGCTCCAACAGGGCCGAGGTTGCCGCGTGCCGCATCTGGTCAATGGTATCGTTGATCGAAGCGTCCTTGGCGATATAGGTGTCCGTGGACGGGATGTAGGCTTCGGGCTGGTAGTAATCGTAATAACTGACGAAATACTCCACGGCATTCTGCGGGAAAAAACTCTTGAACTCCTGGTACAACTGGGCCGCCAACGTCTTATTGTGCACCACGACCAGGGTCGGCTTCTGGATCTTGGCAATGACGTTCGCCATGGTAAAGGTCTTGCCCGAGCCCGTGACCCCGAGCAACACCTGATGCCGCTTGCCGGCGTTCACCCCTTCGGTCAGCGCGTCGATCGCTTGCCGCTGATCCCCCTTTGGCGAAAATTCCGATTCCAGTTGAAACGTGTTCATAGCGCACGAAGATCCGTCATCATAGCATACTCGCCGGGGTGCCAGGGATAAGACTAAGGGAGCTTTAATTGGTCATCCCGGGCTGGTGTGCAGAACGACCATTTGGTGTTTGGCAGAGGATGACAGCGGAAAAGGGCGCGAAGACGGCACGCTCGCTCGACCCGTCTTCAGTGCCCTCACTTAAAACAGACCGACGACGTCTCCCTTGGCATCGAGTCCCACGGCTTCGGCAGCCGGCACCCGCGGCAGCCCGGGCATCGTCATGATCCCGCCGGTCAACACGACGAGAAACTCAGCCCCCAGGGAAAGCCGGACTTCTCGAATGGGGACCGTAAATCCGGTGGGGGCACCTTTTTTATCGGGGTCGGTTGAAAAGCTGTATTGGGTCTTGGCCATGCAGATGGGAAACCGGCGATATCCCTTGTTTTCCAGTTCCTCGAATTGTTTGAGCACGGGTGACGGAATATCCGCATTGTCCGCACCATAAATCTCTTTCGATACGACCTGAACTTTTTCGACAAGCGACAGGTCGTCGTCATAGAGTGGACGAAAGTCGGTGGGTTCGTCTTCGATCGTCTTCACCACCAACTCCGCCAACGGAACGGCTCCTTCCCCTCCTTTTGCCCAATGGTTCGCCAAGGCCATTTTCACTCCACGACCGGCGCAGACCTCATGGACCAGTTCCAACTCGGCCTTGGTATCGCTCGAGAATTCATTAATGGCCACCACCACGGGCACTCCGAATTTCTTGACGTTGTCCAGGTGGCGGATTAAATTCGGCAGGCCGCGTTTGAGGGCTTCGAGGTTTTCCGTCGTCAGTTCTTTGAGATCGGCTCCGCCGTGCAGCTTTAAGGCCTTGACCGTGGCCACTACCACGGCGCAGTCCGGCCTCAACCCCGCTCGCCGGCATTTGATGTTAAAGAATTTCTCAGCACCCAGGTCGGCCCCAAATCCCGCCTCGGTCACGACGTAGTCCGCCAATTTCAAGGCCGCCTTCGTGGCCACGACCGAATTACACCCGTGCGCAATATTGCCGAACGGCCCCCCGTGCACCAACGCGGGGTTCCATTCCAGGGTTTGGACCAAATTGGGATTGAACGCATCCTTCAACAACGCGGTCATGGCACCGTGGGCTTTGATATCTTTGGCAAAGACAAATCCTTTTTGCGGAGTCTGTCCGACTTTGATGTTCCCCAACCGTCGCTGCAGATCGTGTATATCCGTCGCCAGACACAACACCGCCATGACCTCGGAGGCCGCCGTGATGTCGAAGCTCCCTTCCCTGGCAAAGCCGTTCACGGCGGCCCCCAGTCCCGTGACGATCTGGCGTAACGACCGATCGTTCATATCCATGATCCGCCGCCAGGTAATGTGCCTGGCATCCAAGGACGGGTCATGCCCCCAATACAAATGGTTATCCACCATCGCCGCGAGCAGATTATGCGCCGAGGTAATGGCGTGGAAGTCTCCCGTAAAGTGCAAATTGATGTCGGTCATGGGCACGACCTGGGCGTACCCGCCTCCGCAGGCGCCGCCTTTCATACCGAAACAGGGCCCCAAACTCGGTTCCCGCAAGGCTACCATGACTTTTTTCCCGATCTTCGCCAGACCGTCGGTCAAGCCGACGGATGTCGTGGTTTTGCCTTCTCCAGCCGGGGTGGGTGTCATGGCCGTCATCAATATTAATTTCCCATCGGGCTTTTCATTCAATTCGTTGAGCACCGACAACGGAATTTTGGCTTTGTGTTTTCCGTAGAGGTCCAAGGCCTCCCGAGCGAGTCCTATTTTTTCCTGCGCCACCTGCTCGATTGGTTGGAGGATCGCCTTATTGGCGATTTCAATATTGACGTTTGTCTGTGTCATGCCTCACCTCAGTCAACATTATTGACGTTTTTGACCCCCGGATTCTCAAAAAGCATAATGTGTTGCCAATGCCCAAACTACCAACGTCAGAAATGGACCTGCCGGTCTACCCTACCCTTCCCGGCCAAGGTTTGGCATGTATCGGCAACGTATGCAGGAAATCGTGATGCGGGTTTGCTCTTTGGTTCTCAGCCTCATAGTGGTCGCAACGTTGGCGGGCACCGCTGTCGTTCTTGTCTCCGTGGCCGAAGCCTTTGAAGCGGTACCTCATCCTGCTTTCCATCAAAGCTCTTCCCAGGAAGAAGCGTTGGTATGGAAATCTTCAACGCACTGTGAACGCGTTGTCAAGGATGGCGGACGCATGGTCGTCCCGAAGCGTGACACACTTCGGGTCGGGACGTGGAATATCCGGTGGTTTCCTTTTGGCAGCCCGCCCAACCGGCCGGATCGTTCCATGGCACCGACCGACTTGGTGTGGTTGACCTGCACCCTTGTGTGGATGCAAACGGATATTTTGGTCGTTCAAGAAAGCCTGACAACCTCCAAGGCCCAGGCCGCGTGGGACCGGGTATTGACGGCACTCGAACGACAAACGGGAGATTCCTGGCAATGGGCGGTGCAACCATGCGGAAGGCCCGAAGGTCACCACATGGGGGTGCTGTGGAACGCAAGCCGGGTGACGCTTTCTGCCATGCAGAGTCTCTGGCACTTGAACAGTAGAGCCAAGTCCGCACAAAACCCGTGCGAGGGCGGACTCCGTCCCGGCCACTACGCACGCGTTCAATCAACACACCAACCGGGTGCAGACTTCCACCTGATCGGCCTTCACCTCAAATCGGGCCCCACGGTCTCTGCGCTGGGAGCTCGCCACGCCGCGATTAACCGGATCGACACCGCAGTTGCGCCCTTCCTCAAAGAGGATCAAGACGTGATGATCCTTGGCGATTTCAACACCATGGGCGCCGGTGATCATCATTCACAACGATCCGAATTAAAATACCTCAGACGCATGGTGGCGAAAGAAGCGCCCGGATTCGACGATCTTTTCCCGAAGCCTCGGTGCTCGCATTATTTTCGCGGTCGGGGCGATTGGTTGGATCACGTGCTGGTCGCCAAAGACATGGCCGAGATACGCACGCGGTCGGCGCGTGTCACCGGCTATTGTGCCGTGGCCGGATGCCGGCGGATTAAGGGTGAATACCCGCCCGCCTATCAACGGCTGTCCGATCATTGCCCCGTGATCATCGAAATCGACAACCGGGACAAAGACTGACGATGAGCCAGCCATCACCCACACGATGTTCCTGGGCGACCAACGCACTCCTGATCCAGTACCATGATCAAGAATGGGGCGTCCCCATCCACGACGACCAGCGACTATTCGAATTTCTCATTCTTGAAGGGGCTCAAGCCGGATTGAGTTGGAACACGATTCTTCAAAAACGTGAAGCGTTCCGCACGGCCTTTGATCACTTTGACCCAGCCTCAGTTGCCAGGTTTGACGCGCGAAAAGTGCGGGACCTGTTGAGCAACCCCGCTATCATTCGCAATCGGCTCAAAATTCTAGCGGCCATTTCAAATGCGCAGGCCTTTCTTCTCGTTCAAAAAGAAGTCGGCAGCTTTAATGAGTACATTTGGCAATTCGTCAGGGACCGACCGATCCGGAATCGATGGAAATCCCCCCAAGACGTTCCCTGTCACACGCCGATCTCCGATGCCATGAGTCAGGACCTGAAACGTCGGGGGTTCACATTCGTCGGCTCGATTATTTGTTACGCATTCATGCAAGCCACGGGAATGGTCAACGATCATACGACCAATTGCTTTCGATACCGGCCACTTCGGTCAGGGTAACAAAATCAGGATTTCGTCCTCATGAAAAAATCTGAAAAAATCCCTTGAAAAAAATAAAATATATCAATATATTGTATAAAATATGTTACTCTGTACAGGATATGGAATATATGTATCGAAACGTACGCGTAACATTTTGTATACACCACGCCACAGAAGGAAGCCATTCCAGCATCAAAATGATGATGTTTTCAGGTTCGATGGGCTACTCTTAAAGCAGACAGAAACATAGCTGTTTCCACGCGAAAGGAGGCACGTTATGGCAAATCAAGGCACCATTGAGCAAGAAGTCGCGGTTTTTAAAAAACATCCGTCCAGAGGACAAACAGGATGGTTCGTTCGCGTAGCCTGCAACTTTCTCGAACCACGAGTCTATGGTCCCTTCCCGGATGAGCACGAGGCCGAACGGTTTCGAGAAGGTGCCGAATTCGAACTCCGAAAATTGTTGGACTGCCAACTCCCCAGTCTCTCCGGTGAGTGTCATTTCCCTGCCCTCCGTTAAGACAATCTGATTCATGCTCTGATTTGTCTTCCTGCTGGCCGTGAGCCGGCATACATAACCTGTTAATTGAGGATCAATTGTAGGTTAAGGTCGCGTCACGCTGACCTCCACCCGATCTGAACAGAGGAAGCAATCCTGGCAGTCATCCACTACCTGTTCACAGGTACTTATTGTGCATTACGTAAATGAGCTAACGTAACATCTTGTTTCTATTATGAAATTGAATTGTTGCTCCATGTATCCACCAAAAATGGGGACAACATTGTGGATGAGTTTTGTACGACAAAACAATGTAGAGTACTGAATGCATCATTGACCAATTTGCCTATATTTTAGGCATAGCGGATTCATGGTGTACACCACAAAATCTAGTGAAGGAAAGACCCTTGGGGGTGGGTACGTAGAGGAAGGGCATGAGTCGCCAATCCGACCTATTGAAACCCCGTGTCGCTACTCAATCGAACAACCAATACGCCATCTCTGATGGTCACCAACACTGCCGCCACGCGAGGGTCGGCGGCCACAAACCGGTTCAAGTCCTGAAGCACCTCGGTGGTGCCATCCGGAGCCGGGTGCTTGAGGACCTCCCCGCTCCAGAGCACGTTGTCAATAAGCATGACGCCTTTGGGAGACAACAACGTCAACCCGCATTGATAATAGTTCACATAGTTCATTTTATCCGCATCGATAAAAATCAGATCGAACCTACCTGCAAGTGTTTGCATCGTTTCAAGAGCCGGCCCAAGCCGTGACTCAATCTTTCCACCAGCGGAACTTTGGGCCCAATACCGTTTGGCCAGTTCGGTGGTTGCAGCATCGATATCGCACGTGATCACGGTGCCATCATCAGGCAGTGCCTCTGCAAGGCAAAGAGCGCTATAACCGGTAAAGGTGCCGATTTCCAGTACCCGCCTAGCCTCCACCAACGTCGCTATCATTTTCAAAAACGCCCCTTCCAACGGACCGACCACCATTTGAGGAAGCTCGACGGAACGATAGGTTTCCTCTCGAAGCCGACGACAGACGTCGGACTCCGGAATCGAATGCGCCTCTGCATAGGCTTCAACGTCAGGTGCAACTAACGCTTTCATGTAGTTCTCCTTTTTCGCGTTTTCCGTCATGAAGAAATAGCAGATTTCCCGGCATCATTACCATTCCACCTTGCATTGGGAGATAGCGCTTTGTACAGTCTTTTTCGTCAGACCTACGTCCCTTGAATAACGAGAAGCTCTGCGTATGCCGAATGTCACGCAAACACTGGCTACCCTAAAATCCAAACTTCTGGAGATACAACATCTCAAGGATGCCGCCGCCCTGCTGTCCTGGGATCAGGAAACCTATATGCCGGCCGGCGGGGGACAAACCCGTGCCGAGCAACTGGCCACGCTTCAGACTCTGGCCCACGCGAAATTCGTCTCCCCCGAGATCGAAGACCTCCTGTTCCAGCATATCGATCCGACAACCGGTTTGGCGAACGCCGAAACCAACGGGCTCGATGACGCATCCAAGGCTCTGGTTCGAGAAATCTGGCGCGACTTCAGCCGGGCCAAAAAACTCCCCTCCGATTTCGTCAATCGCCTGGAGCGCGAATGCTCCCTGGCCCAACAAGTGTGGGCCGAGGCACGCCGGCGTGATGACTTCACGTCCTTTCTGCCCAACTTGCAATCGGTCGTCGCCTTGAAATTCGAAGAGATCGACTACCTGGGCTACGACGATTCCCCGTACGACGCGCTCCTGGACGCCTACGAACCCGGAGCCACCGTGGCCCAACTTCAACCGCTGTTCGCCACGCTTCGTCACGGATTGCGCGACCTGTTGCAACACGTCAGGGAAGCCGCTTCGCCACCGGACGATCGGCTCTTGTTTCAGACCTACGACAAACAGCAGCAACTCGCGTTCGGGAAGCTGGTGCTCCAGGGCATGGGGTACGATTTCAACCGGGGACGATTGGATCTCTCAGCCCATCCCTTTACCACGTCGTTTCACCCCACCGACGTCCGCGTGACAACGCGCGTCTTTGAAAAGGATCTGCCCTCCTGCCTGTTCAGTTGCATCCATGAGGGGGGGCACGGTCTCTATGATCAAGGTCTGCCCCAAGAGCACTACGGCACCCCCTTGGGCGAGCCGCTTTCTCTGGGCATTCATGAAAGCCAATCACGGCTATGGGAGAACAACGTGGGGCGATCCAAAGCCTTTTGGACGCATTTCTTCCCCTTGCTTCGACAATATTTTCCGGCACAACTCGGAACGATTTCCCTGGACGCGTTCCATGCGGCCTTGAACAGGGTGAAACCGTCTCTGATTCGCGTGGAAGCAGACGAAGTCACGTACAACCTGCACATCATGGTGCGTTTTGACATAGAGCTGGCCCTGATTGAAAAACAGGTTCAAGTCAAGGACCTTCCCGGTCTGTGGCGGGAGAAGATGCAGGAATATCTTGGGATCATCCCCGAACGGGACGCCGACGGTGTCCTGCAGGACGTCCATTGGTCCCTGGGGGCATTGGGCTATTTCCCCACGTATACCTTGGGCAACCTCTATGCGTCCATGTTTTTTCAGCAGGCCTGTCAGGACATCCCTGAACTGGAAACCGACATCCAACAAGGCCACCTGCTCTCACTCAAAACCTGGCTGAATCATAATATCCACCAGTGCGGGCGGCAATATTCATCCGCCGATCTCCTCCACCGGATCACCGGCCGCGCGCTGAGTGTCGAGCCGTTCCTGTCATACCTCCGGACCAAAATCGGGGATATTTACGGTTTTACTCGCACTCGATGACCGTCGCCGCGTCGAGTGCTGATTCCGTCTTGCCGCCCCGGTCACAAAAACTTCCCTCACCTGACACCTGAGCATACAACTCCTGCATATCGGAGTGGACAGTCCGTTCTGTTTCTCAGAACCATGCCTTGCTGCCCCTTCAAAAGGGCATCAACAAAAATCCCTTATCAATCAACGGGTTTTCCGAACAATTTATGTTCTGATCTTCGTGGCACGTTCTTTGCTGATAATAAAATCAGGACGCTAATTTTTCCATTCACCATCTTTCACAGGAGGAACAGCCATGAGAAACATTCACCAACTGAGTCGGTCTTACTTCACGATCAGCCTGCTTGCGCTGATGCTCATCGTCAGTTTTTCAGGAGTGGGCTTCGCGGACGACGGCAAGGTGGATCTGAACACCAGCACGGCCAAAGAACTTCAACAATTGCCGGGAATCGGCAAAGGGTTGGCCAAGCGGATTGTCGAATACCGGACCACCAACGGGCCATTTAAGAGTGTGGAGGAATTAATGCAGGTCAGGGGTATCGGCAAGAAAACGTTCGCGAAGATGAAGGAACGCCTCGTGATTGGAGGCTCCCCCACGTCAGAGTAATTGCGTAATTTTGATCGAGCTTGCGGGGCTGGGTCGGCATGACCCAGCTCCGCTTTTATTATTCTCTGTGTCATTGAAATGAAGCACTTCGGTCGCCCGGTTCCCTCTACCGTAGCGGCGCCATCCATTCAGAACGGTACGGAGGCAGGGACATGCCTCATGACGCCTTCGGATGGCTCATCCCCATGCGGGCGTGGTCGCGGGATTACGCTGTGAAGCCCTGCGTTCTGACGTGAACGTGCACTTGTATCTCATCGATGAGGGCGTGAAAACCCTGCCCCCGGGCGACCCTCAGCCTGGCTTCGGCGCGTGTCAAATTGAACGTCTGTGCGTACGGGTGCCAGCAGCACAAGGTGTCCACGGAGGGATACGGTCAAGAAGTGCCATTCTGCGGATTAGTGGTCCTCTCCCAAATCATCACAGGCTGCGATCGATTCGTCAGCCTGTAACGGGCTACTCGTTTTCTCTTCCTCTTCTCCAGACTCTTCAGGGATGTGTGCGCAACCGCTGTCAGTCACACGTTCAGCGTCGCCGGCCGTACAGGAAGGTGATATTGATGCGCCGGGATTCATAGTCGTCCCGAAACGTACAGGTGTCCGATTCATGAAAGAGGTCGGAATTGAAGACAAGTGCCCGGTTTGCTCGATAGGGGACCTTCACGGGCGACGCGCCGCTTTGTTTCAGGAATTCCCGAATCTTCGGCTGAAACGCCGTGGAATTGTACGCCTTGAAATCCCAATCCCGCGGAGCTTCCTTATCCCAAACGATCAACCCCCCACTCGTAGGATCAAGGTTCGCATCATCGGGGGTTATCCAAAAATTCACGTTGACGGCTGCAGCATCGGCGTGGATTTTCAGGGGACGACGCGTGCTATCCTGCTTAAACGCCCAAGCCTGGAGCAATCGATGTTGGTGAAAGATGCCCGGGAAGGCGGTGCGTAATTCTTCGGCCACTTGCAACAATAACGGTGAGGAAAACCCTTCACCCAGAAACGCCCCGATGTATCCGTCTTCATAATCCTTTTTCCAGATCGTGGATTCCCGGCAAAATTGCCGAAGGGACTTGAGAGCCTCGGGCCGCAACAACGCATCGATATAAATGATTTCAGGGCGACTCGCGTTATAGCGTCGCTCAATCTCCTCCACGTCCAATTCCGGATTCAACGCTCCCTGGGGCAACGCAGGATTGTCGGCATAATGCAAAATTCGATTCACCGACGGAGCAAGGGCCTGCACCTCTGCCTGGCTGAGGCGGATCCTCCGGTTCGCCTCCCCTGATCGCAAAGCCTTCTGTCGTAACGCGGTGAGGGCAACCTGATATCGGGAATCGGGCTGTCCCCCCAATCCGCGTTCGGTCAAGTAATGCATTTGCTCGACATCGTGCTTAATCCGGGAAGCATAGAGCGTATCAACCGGCACGGGCCTTCCATGGTTTTGTAGCAGATGAGCCGACGTACGGAGTTCGTGCAGGGCGCCCTCCGTATCCTGTTTCCACAACCGGGCCAATCCCAGATGATGATGGGCTTTCGCGTAATGGGGCTTGATGGAAACGGCGTGCTGAAACTGAGCAATCGCCTCGTCAAGAAATTCGCCCTCAAACAGGATGGCACCGAGATTACAGTGAGCCTCGGCATTTTCAGGGTTGAGAGCAATGGCCCGTTGGTACGCGTCCCTTGCTTCGTCTCGCTTGCCCTGCTCCTTCAGGACTACGCCCAGGTTGTTGTACCCTTCCGGATGATCGGGTTTAATCGCCAAAACCTGCTTATAGGTCGCACAGGCAGCATCCAGTTCTCCTTGTTCCCGCAAGACGTTGCCTAGGTTCCCCAACGCCTCGACGTAATCGCCCTTGAGCGAGAGCGCCTGCCGGTAGGACCGTTCAGCCTCGTGTAATTGGTTGAGTTTTTGATGGACGAGCCCCAGGTTGTAAAAATAAAGCGGCTTCGTCGAGTCGCGTTGAATGGCCTTCGCGATACAGTCGAGCGCCCGATCATACCGAGCTTGCTGGTACGCAACCAACCCGATCAAATGGAGTGCGTCGGCATGGGTCGGATCCTGCGTGAGGATTTGTTGATAACAGGTTTCGGCCTGGGACAATCGCCCACCTCGATGGTGGTTGACCGCCTCCTCAAACAGTTGTTTGGCAAACACCGTGCCTGACGACGTCGGAGACTTTCCCGTCAACTTGGCTTGCCGTCTTCGTTCGGTCCTGTTCATGTGGCCGCACCAACCATGTTTTCGAGACGTTTTATTGTCGAAAACCTCAAGAGCGTACCCCTGCCCTCGTCAAAAAGTAAAGCGTTCGGGAGACTGCCAAGGCCCGCGATCCTGCATTGCCTCACAAGCCGGATGTCATTCGACTTCATAAAAAAAGGGTCCTGCACGTTCGTGCAGGACCCTTTGAGCCGGTTTCAAATATCAAAATCCTTCGGCAAAGCTGCGCAGTTTTCGGCTCTGACTCGGGTGGCGGAGTTTGCGCAGGGCCTTGGCTTCGATCTGCCGGATCCGCTCCCGCGTCACCTCAAAGTCCTGCCCCACTTCCTCCAACGTATGATCCGTCGCCTCCCCGATCCCAAACCGCTTCCGTAAGACCCGCTCCTCCCGGGTCGTCAGCGATTCCAACGATTTCCCAATGTGCCGCTGCAAGTCGTATCGCACCGCCGCCTCCAACGGCGACACCGCTTTCTTGTCCTCGATAAAGTCCCCCAAATGACTGTCTTCTTCTTCCCCGATCGGCGTCTCCAGCGAGATCGGCTCTTTCGCAATCTTCAGGATCTTCCGCACTTTCTCCAACGGCATCTCCATCCGCACCCCGATCTCTTCCGGCGTCGGCTCCCGCCCCAACTGTTGCACCAGATGCCGCGACGTCCGCACCAGCTTGTTGATCGTCTCGATCATGTGCACCGGAATCCGGATCGTCCGCGCTTGATCCGCAATCGCCCGCGTGATCGCTTGCCGAATCCACCACGTCGCATACGTGCTGAATTTGTACCCCCGCTGGTATTCAAACTTATCCACCGCTTTCATCAACCCGATGTTCCCTTCCTGGATCAGGTCCAGAAACTGCAGCCCCCGGTTCGTGTATTTCTTCGCAATACTCACCACCAGCCGCAGATTCGCTTCTATCAATTCCGCTTTCCCCCGCTTCATCTTCTCTTCCGCCCATTCCAACCCCACCAGGGCGTTCTTGAATTCCGCCGTCGGCAGCCACGTCACGCCCCGCTCCACCTGCTTCAACCTCGCCTGCGCTTCCTGGCTCCGGGCCACCACTTGCCGCAACAACGCCTCGCTCAGCCCGGTCTGCCGCCGCACCGGCCCGGTCTGCACCCCCGCCCGCCCTAAACGCCGTAACAGTTTCAGCCCCTCCGGCGGGGCCTGCCCCACCCGCTGGCAACAGTCCCGCAGCACCCGCTCCGCACTCCGCACCGCCCGGCCCGCGTCTTTGATCTGGCTCACCACCTGCTCCCGCACCGCCGGTTGCAGATGCAGCCCGTCCACCCGGGCCCCCAACTGCTCCTGCACGCCCCGCACTTTGGTGCTCCACCGCGCCTGCTGCGCCACCGGCGCCGCCCGCCGCCGCCCATACAGCCGCAGCAGCGTCTTCCCCAACCGCCGCACCTGCTCCAATTCCGCCAACGCCTGCGCCCGCAGTTCCTCTTCTTCTTGCGCTTCGGCCACCTCCGCGTCGTCCAGGTCCTCATCCCCGGGATCATGCACCAGCACCACCTCCCCGACGCTGACCTCCCGCTTCTTCAGCCGCCCCCGCAAGACCTCCAGCGTCTCTAACGTCATCGGCAGCCCCGCAATCGCCCGCGTCATCTCTTCCTTCCCTTCTTCGATCTTCTTCGCCAACGCAATCTCCCCTTCCCGACTGAGTAGCGAAACGCTCCCCATCTCTCGCAAATACAGACGGACGGGATCATCCGTTCGACTCAAGTCTCCAGGGGTGAGATCGATTTCCGGGGCGTTCTTTTCCAGCAAATCTTCCTGTTCTCCGGTTTTTTCGGAAACGGAATCCGGCTCAATCGGCATTTCGAGACGAGATTGAGCCATCCCGCGTCTGGGAACAGGCCCCCCGACGGGTTCGGGCAGCTTCCGGGGTCGGACTTCAGAGGGACGAACCTTGGCAGAGGATGAACGTACCTTCTTCCCCCGTTCGCTCTGTTTTTTAAATACCGATTCTTCTTTCCGTAGCTTGGAGGCGATCGTCTTTGCCATATAAGGCCCTTCTCATGAAGTGGACGAGGCTAACCCGGCTTTTCTGCCACGCAACGCTTCGATTTGGGAATTCAGACAATCCACGTCATCCATTCGTTGCTCTCGCTCAGCGATTCGAAGCTGCGCAATCAGTTCATCAAGACGGGTTCTCAAGTTTCTTTGTTCCAACGCTCTCAAACAACCCTGAATATACTCATCCCGATCTTCAAAATGGGTCACGGACACCGCCAACTCCGCAACCGAATCACGACACGTCTCATCCAGACCGGTTTCAGCGAAAAATCCCGACAAATCAAGACCGCCTTCCGCATCGAGATGTCGCAATCCGATCTCCACAAGCCGGCGATAGAGGGGCGATCGAAAATCCTCAGGCCGCAGACCCTTGAGATGTTCAGAATGAAGGCTCCCCTGCACCATGAACGAGACGATTTCGCGTTCTTCCCGAAATTCCCGTTTTTCGCTACGCCGACTGCCGGCGGCCGTCGCGTTCCCTCGACGTCGGGCAACGTCTTGACGACGGTCGAGCACGGCGGGATATCGATCGAGAAGCAACTGCGGCCTGACACCCAGTCGCTCGGCGACGCGTTGGACCTGTTCATTCTTTTCAATAGGGTTTGAGACTTTGGCCAAGATGCCCAGGATGTCGTCGACGCGCCGGGTTCGCTCTTCAATCGTCGCATGAGTTGCCCCTTCCAAACGTTGGGCCACGGCGAACTCCAACAACGTCAGGGCCCGTTCCTGCAACGCCAGAAAACGCTCAGCCCCATGAGCCCGAACGTATGAATCAGGATCATGCTCTGGAGGCATGACAACGACTTTGACGGTGACCCCACTATCACGAAACACGTCCAGCGCGCGTAACACGGCACCGGTCCCCGCTGCATCGCCGTCGAAGATCAGCACAACGGTGTTGACGAATCGACGGAGCAAGACGGCATGCTCGGACGTGAGTGCGGTTCCCAAAGGCGCGGCAACATGACGAATACCCGCCTGATGCAGCGCCAACACGTCAAAGTAGCCTTCGACGAGAATCAAAGAGTCAAGATGCTGGTTCGCCTCACGCACCTTGTGCAATCCATACAACACACGACCCTTCTGAAAAAGCGCAGTATCCGGAGAATTAAGGTACTTGGGAGTTCCCTCTTCGAACACACGTCCGCCAAATGCAATCACATTTGCGCGAAGGTCGCAGATCGGGAGCATAACCCGGCCACGAAACCGGTCATAAAATCTGGCAGGTTTCGAGCTACCCTGAGTATCTTTTAACGCCACCAGACCCGAAGCCTCCAGATCGGAAGGGGTCGCTCCCTGTCTGGTCAAATGATTGGTGAGCCCGTCCCATGAAGGCGGCGCATATCCCATGCCGAATTCTTTCAGGGTCTCTAATTCAAGACCCCGACCGGCAAGGTACGCCAAGGCCGACCGGCCTTTGGAAGGGTCATGCAGGTTCTGCTGAAACCATGTATTGGCCAATGCATGAAGGCCTTCCAACCTTTTTCGCTGACCCGTTTCTGATTGTGAAAAGCCTTGTGACGCATTCCGGGGAAGAGGGATTCCTGCCCGTTCGGCAAGATCTCTCACCGTCTCCAGGAATTCCAATCCTTCCTTCCGCATCAGGAACGTGAAGATATCGCCACCCACTCCACACCCAAAGCAGTAAAACATTTGTCGCGTGGGGGTCACGGTAAAAGAAGGCGTTTTCTCCTGGTGGAAAGGACAAAGCCCTCGAAGGTTCTGGCCCGTTTTCGACAACGTGACGTAGCGGGACACCACGTCCACAATGTCAACGGAGTCACGGATTTGTTGAAGGGTAGCAGGAGGGATTCCAGCTCGTGCCGTTGTCAAGGCTCTTCTCCGAAGCCTTTGTCGGTACCCGCTGTTTTGGAAGAGCTAATCGGACACAACTTGTTGGAACATAATGCTTTTCGCACTATACCAGGGACAGGACGACAAGTCAACCGGCAAGAACCGCCGTTTCTTACCGGGACGGCTCCGATCCCGTACGCCTGATACCCGATTGACCAAAGCGTTTGCCGAGTTCCTGTTGAATCGCCGTCATGGGAATTTCACAATGTCCCAAGGCCACAATCGAGTGAAAGAGCAAATCCGCCACCTCGTGGATGACTTCTTCCCGGTGCTCCTTCTTCACGGCCAACACGACTTCGCCGGCTTCCTCCACGACTTTTTTCAGAATGCGATCGGGCCCGTCTTTCATCAAGGAGGAAACATACGAATGCTCTTGTGGCTGAGCCTTCCGTTGCAGGACCATTTCATACAGTCGATCGAAAATGCCTCCGTTTGCCTCTTCACCAACCTGAGTCGTCGTCACACCCCGGGACGTCACTTCCGCAAAAAAACACGTGCGGGCGCCCGTATGACACGTGGGTCCCATAGGTTCGGCTTTGACCAACAAGACGTCCCCGTCACAATCAAGAAATACGCGTTTACAGAGCAGGTAATGGCCGGAAGTCTCCCCTTTTTTCCAAAGCTTGCCTCTCGAACGGCTCCAGAAGTGTACGTAACCGGTCTGCAACGTCTGATCGAGTGACTCTCGGTTCATATATCCCAACATCAGAATGGCGCCGTCACGCCAATCCTGGACAATGGCAGGCACCAGCCCGCGTTCATCGAACTGAACCCTGAGGTCGTTGGGAGCCGTGTTCCGATCAGATTCCACGGCCATTCACGATACGCACGGGAAGCCCGTGTTCCTTGAGATAGGTTTTCGCTTCACTGATGCTGTACGTTTGATAATGAAAAATCGAGGCCGCGAGCACGGCATCGGCCTTCCCATCTCCCAGGGCCTCATACAGATGAGCCACGGTTCCGGCCCCACCGGACGCGATAACCGGAATGGAGACGGCTTCCGAAACGGCCCTGGTCAACGGCAGGTCATAGCCGTCTTTGGTGCCGTCCTGATCCATCGAGGTCAACAGGATTTCACCAGCCCCTTTCTGCTCCATCTGTCGTGCCCATGCCACGGCATCCAATCCCGTGGGGTTGCGACCGCCATGGGTAAAAATCTCCCATCGCGCGAGACCCGCGTCCTTGACCTGTTTCGCATCAATCGCCACCACAATACACTGGGAGCCGAATCGATGGGCCGCGGCCGTCACGAACTCCGGGTTTTCGACCGCGGCCGTATTGATGCTGACTTTATCCGCCCCCGCACTCAACAGTTGCCGAATATTCTCGAGGGTTCGGATCCCGCCGCCGACCGTGAGCGGCATAAACACCTGTTCCGCCGTCCGGGAGACGATATCCAAAAGGGTTTCCCGATTTTCGTGAGAAGCGGTGATATCCAAAAAGCACAGTTCGTCCGCACCGGCTTGATCGTAGATCTTTGCGACCTCGACCGGGTCACCGGCGTCACGAAGATTCACGAAGCTGACGCCCTTGACCACCCGGCCATCCTTCACGTCCAAACAGGGAATGATGCGTTTGGTCAACATCCTCCGCCCATCCGTTTTACGCACGAGCCTCGGCCAGCGCCGCGGGAAGGTCCAACGTGCCTTCGTATAAGGCCTTGCCGACGATCACGCCTATGATCTTTTGCCCCAACCGTTTAATCGCACGGATATCCTCTACCCGCGTGATTCCTCCCGAGGCGATCAGAGGAATCGGCGAAGCCTCTACCGCCTCCCGTAGCGCCGACACGTTCGGCCCCTCCAACATCCCGTCACGACTGATTTCCGTAAAGATGACCCCGGCAAGCGGATATTCCTTCAAGGAAGCCAACACGGGTTCGGCCGTTGACTCGGAAAGATTCGTCCAGCCATGCAATGCGACTTTTCCCTGCTTGACGTCGACCCCGACAAAAATCTTATCGGGAAAACGTTCACAGGCGTCGGTGAGAAATGCTGTATTTTCCAACGCGGCCGTTCCCAACACCACCCGGCTGATGCCGTGTGAAAAATAGTCCTTTATGACGGCCAACGATCGTATCCCTCCACCCACGTGAACCGGGATGGAAACGGCAGCGGCAATGGCACGCACGTGCTCCATATTATGCGGTTTTCCGTTCACCGCGCCATTGAGATCGACGACGTGTAACCGTTGTGCGCCCAAGGCTTCCCATCGCCGGGCCATGGCCACCGGATCGTGAGAATAGGTCGTCTCCTGCGCCATGTCGCCTTGCCGGAGGCGTACACACCGCCCGTCTTTTAAATCAATTGCCGGGATGACCATCATAATGGCACGACCTCTTGTCGCTGAGTGTGAGTCTCGAATGAGGTATCTGAGTAAGGAAGGCCGGAAACGCGTTCTAATCCGCACCCAACGGTAAGCTTTGCAGCACGCGGACAACTCCCGCCCGCGCCAATTCCTCGGCCGTGACAAATGTTCCCCCTCGTTCAAGGAATCCCTTGAAATCATGAGTCAGCGGTTTCTGCTCCTCGAAATAATCGCCCACCCACAACACCTCGCCGTCCCGGGCTCCGATCAATCGGATCTCGAACCCGACGGCAGCGGGATCGGCGGCGAACTTCGTGCCTTCCCGTTCACGATACACTCGAATCACGCCTTCGAGGACCGCATCCACGGCCAGTCGTTGTCCCAAGAGCCGAGCCGTCTCCCGACGATCACGGGCAAGAGCAGAGCCCTCCTGACTATCGAGGATCCGTCCGACGGTTTCAGGCGGGACGACCTGAACTTGGGGCTTGAGCCTCAACTGGGAATACACCATATGTCGGATCATGTCGGGAACGGAGTCCGGCACGGAAACCTGTACTTGGCGAGACCGCCCGGGAACCGAGGAACCGCTGACACTCCCCAACGACTGAGGGATTTGGGAATGTTCAAGGTCTGCCGGAGGGGACGTTCTGAACGCGAGCGAGATTCCCCGCTCCCCTTGGACGCGAAACGGCGTAATCGCCACCTTGTTGATGGCTCGTGGAGCAAAATGAGGATGCGATCTGATGGTGACCGTTTCCGGGGCACATGCTCCACAACTCCAAAGCACGAGGAGCGTCGCCGACAGCCACCGCGTTTGTCGCCGGCGCGCGCCGGCGGTAATGAAGTCGCTCAATTCCATGCTCCGAAATTCTTGAGGAGTTGCAGCCCGACCGTTTGACTTTTTTCCGGATGAAATTGACAGGCAAAAACCTTCCCTTTGGTCACACTCGACACAAAAGGCACACCATACCGTGTTTGGGTACAGACCACGTCAGCCTCTTCAGGTTCCACGTAATACGAATGGACAAAATAGACGTGGGCCTCCGAATCGATTCCTTCCAATAACGGCACCGGCTGTTTGACCTGAATCGTGTTCCACCCCATATGCGGAATCTTCAACGGCGACGCCTGGGGTGATCCGGCAGGAAACCGTTTGACTTTTCCCTTAAAAATATTCAACCCCCGGTGCACGCCAAACTCCTCGCTTTCCGAAAAGAGGACCTGTAACCCCAGGCAAATCCCCAAAAACGGCTTCCCTTGAGCAAACACCCGGCGCAACGGCTCAACCAGACCAAACCGTTGAAGATTGTTGACGCAATCGCCGAAGGCTCCCACTCCGGGAAGCACTACGTGAGTCGCTCGATCAATGACCGCGGGATCTCTCGTGACGACCGCGTGATGTCCGACGGTTTCGAATCCCTTTTGGACGCTTCGCAAGTTCCCCATCTCATAATTGATAATGGCGATCATGGTTTGCCTTATTTCCTGCGTTCCGGCTTCGTCTCCCGAGCGAAATGCTAGGCGAGGACCCCTTTCGTGGAAGGAACCCCGACCACCCGCTCATCCTGGTGAGTCGCCTGGTCCATGGCTTTGGCAAATGCTTTGAATACGGCTTCAATCATGTGGTGGGGATTCCGGCCGTACCGAACGTTGACGTGAAGATTCAACCCGCCTTGATTCGCCAGGGCCTGGAAAAAATCTTCAAACAGGCCGAGATCAAACCCTTTCACTTCCCGATGGGACAACGTCACGTTATACACCAGAAACGGCCGTCCGCTCAGATCGACCACCACTTCCGCCAACGTTTCATCGAGCGGGACCGTGGCCCACCCGAACCGGCGGATTCCGGCTCTGTCTCCCAGCGCTTCCTTGAAGGCGCTCCCCAACACCATACCGATATCCTCGACCGTGTGGTGATCGTCAATATGGGTATCGCCCTTGGCTTCAAGCACGAGATCAAACAACCCGTGTCGCGCGAAGGCGTCCAACATGTGATCCACGAACGGAACGGGCGTGGCAATCCGGCGTTGCCCGGTCCCATCCAAGCCCAATTCCACGCGAATGTCGGTCTCTGAGGTGGACCGGTCTACCGCCGCCCATCTCGGTTTTTTTGAAAGATTCATGACCCCCGGCTTTCTATGGAACGTGCATGGGCTTGTAACCCCTCCATGGCGGCCAGCCGCGTGACGTAGGGCGTGACGATTTTCAGTTGCGCCTTGTTATACGCCACGACGTTTGTTCGTTTAATGTAATCATCAAGCGACAAGGCTGAAAAAAAACGGGCGGAGCCCCCGGTCGGCAGCACGTGATTCGGACCGGCCACGTAGTCCGCCACCGCCGGTGGAGTATATTCCCCCATAAATACCGCACCGGCATGTCGAATTTTTTTCACGTAGTCGAAGGGCTTGGACAACAGGACCTCCAAATGTTCGGGAGCAATGGCATTGGCCACGTCAAAGGCTTCATCCAGATCCGAGACGACGAAAATTCTAGCATACCGGCCGACGGAATACGCGGCAATATGTCGCCGCGTCAGTTTGGGCAATTGAAGACGAATTTCACGCGCAACTTTCTTGGCGAACGACGCCGAGGTCGTCACCAGATAGACGCGTGCTTCTTCATCGTGTTCGGCTTCACATAACAGGTCGGCTGCGCAATGGGCGGGGTCGGCGGATTCATCCGCAATCACCAGCAGCTCGCTCGGTCCGGCAATCATATCAATATCGACGATCCCATAGACCGCTCGCTTGGCCGCAGCCACGTACATGTTGCCCGGGCCCACGATTTTATCCGCCCGGGGAATCTGCTTGGTGCCATACGCCAACGCTCCGATGGCCTGCACGCCTCCGATCCGATACACTTCATCCACGCCGGCGAGATCCGCCGCGACCAACAAACAGGGGGCGATAGCCCCGGACGCGGTGGGACTACACATGACGACCCGCGACACCCCGGCAACTTTGGCGGGGATCGCGTTCATCAAGACCGTCGAAGGATACAACGCTTTCCCGCCTGGTACGTACAAACCCACGACGTCCAACGGCGTGATGAGCTGCCCGAGCTTCACGCCCTTGTCCTCACTCAACCACGTCGACACCCGTTGTTTGCGATGAAACGCGCGAATGCGCTTCGCGGCAAATTGCAAGGCTTGCAGGTCCGCTCGTTGAACGCCGGCATACGCCTGCCGAATTTCTTTCGAGGATACCCGAAACTTTTTCGGCGACAACGTAAGGCCATCAAACTTTTTGACGTATCGCGCGACCGCGGAATCGCCGTTTCGTTCGACGTTCTTCAGAATACGTTTCACGCGACTTTCGAGCTTGGCGTGCTGGTGAGCGGCACGATTGCAGACCTCGGCCAAGGCCTCCGGATAGGTTTTATCTTTTGAAGAAATAACGTTCATCACGCCGTCAGGCGCAGGCCGTCTTGGGACGACTCTTGCGCAGCCTGTTAATCATGGTGGTAATCGCCTGATGCTTCATTTTCAAACTGGCACGATTCACGATCAGACGCGCCGTCGATTCCGCAATCGTTTCCATTTCCTGCAACTTGTTGGCTTTCAGCGTCTCCCCGCTCGACACCAAGTCCACAATACGATCCGCCAAGCCCACCACCGGAGCCAACTCGATCGACCCATACAACTTGATGATTTCGACCGGAGTCCCCTGGCGGTTAAAATGCCATTCCGTGATGTTGGGATACTTCGTGGCGACCCGGAGTTTTGACGATAAGCGTGCACGACCATCAAGATCCGCCAGGGTCGCTACGGCGATCCGGCACCACCCGATCCGAAGATCCAAGGGTTCATAGACGTCCAATTGTTGCTCCAACAACAAATCCTTCCCCGCCACACCCACGTCGGCCGCTCCATACTCCACGTAAGTGGGAACGTCCGTGGGACGGACCACCAAAAAAGACAGCCCGGACTGCGGCACATCAAAAGCCAGTTTGCGATCGTCGGACGACAATTCCGGCCCAAGATAGCCCGCTTTCTGAAACAGGGCCAGCGTCGGATCCAGAAGTTTCCCCTTCGACAGTGCGACGGTTACCATGTCACTCATAATCGGAGCCCTCACGACGAACCGACGCGCCCAAGCCCTGCAGCTTATCTTCGATTCGCTCGTATCCCCGTTCCAAGTGATAAATCCTGGAAATTCGCGTTTCCCCCTCGGCAGCCAACCCGGCCAACAGGAGCGCGGCACTGGCACGCAAATCCGACGCCATGACCGGCGCGCCCGTCAACCGGCCTAATCCTTTCACAACGGCGCGGTGTCCATCAACCGTGATCGCCGCACCCATGCGTCGCAATTCCGGAACGTGCAGAAACCGCCCGGCAAACACCGATTCGGTAATCACACTGGCCCCTTCCGCCAGACACAGCAACGCCATTATTTGCGCCTGCAGGTCCGTAGGAAACCCCGGGTAAGGAAGCGTTTGCACGTCCTGGGCCCGTAACCGGGTTCCGGCCTCGACGGTGATCGACCGTACCCCCTCCGACAGGGCCGCGCCGCATTGCCTCAGTTTGGAAATCACAACGTCCAGGTGTTCGGGGACGCACCGATCCACTTCGACCCGCCCTCCCGTCATCGCACCGGCGATCAAATACGTGCCGGCCTCAATCCGGTCGGGAATCACCTCGTGCTCCGCTCCATGCAACGCCGGGACCCCTTCGATGACGAGACTACCTGATCCCGCCCCTGAAATTCTGGCCCCGCGTTTGATCAGGAAATCGGCCAAATCGACGACTTCCGGCTCCATCGCGGCATTATTGATCACAGTCGTACCTTTCGCGAGGCAGGCGGCCATCAACAAATTTTCGGTTCCGGTGACGGTCGGAATCTCGAAATCAATGCGCCGGCCTTCCAACTTCGTAGCACGTGCCCGGATGTAGCCATAGTCGACGGAGACCGTGGCCCCCAGTTTTCGCAGTCCGTCCAAATGCAGGTCGACCGGCCTGGGGCCGATGGCGCATCCCCCCGGGAGCGACACAACGGCTTCCCCGAATCGGGCCAGCAACGGACCCAATACCAATATTGAGGCCCTCATGGTTTTGACCAGATCATAGGGAGCCTCGAGAGAGTGGACATGGGTCGCATCGACGACCACCCGCCCCTCCTCCCGCTTGACGGATACGCCCAGTAAGCTGAGCAGCGTCATCATGGTGGAGACGTCTCTCACCAGCGGCAAGTTGGAAATCGTGCACTCTCCTCCCCCTAACAGGGTTGCCGCCAAAATGGGGAGCGCCGCATTTTTGGCGCCGCCCGCCCTGACGCGCCCCTCCAGGCGCTGCCCTCCCGTCATGACCAAACTGTCCATGTTTACGACGTTCGCTCCAGGCAGATCACGCGATCGATACCCGCCTGATCGCGCCGGATCGTTTTGACGATGAACTCTTTGCTGTAGCTGACCTTTCGACGGATGTCGCCGGCTTGGTTCATTCCCATTTCCATGACCAGAATCCCGCCCGGGTGCAAGAATGACGGACTCTCCGCAAGCAGGCGATCATAAAACTCCAAGCCGTTCAGGCCGCCGTCGAGGGCAGGAAGTGGCTCAAACGCCCTGACTTCCCGTGGCAGGAGATCGAATTGATCCGCCGGAATATAGGGCGGATTCGAGACAATGACCGAGATCGTTCCCTTGAACGCACCACCGGACAACGGTTCGAGACACTCGCCCTGGAAAAACCGTACCCGCCGGGAAACGCCATGACGTTGCGCGTTGTCCCTGGCCACACGAAGAGCCGGAGCGCTGCAATCCGTCGCAAAGACGGTTACTTCCGGGCAGTCCAAGGCCAAGGAGACGGCCAGGCATCCCGACCCCGTTCCCATATCCACCATGTGACAGGGAGCGGCCGAGAAGCGTGAAGCCAAGACTTCTTCGATGATCAACTCGGTTTCAGGCCTTGGGATCAGCACGTTCGGGTTCACGAGAAAGTCGCGGCCTCGAAAGGCCTGGGTCCCGATAATATATTGCAAAGGTTCTTGTAACGCCCGGCGGCGAAACAGCGACTCGGTTCGTGCCCAATCTTCCGGCCCGACCCTACCGTCGGGGTCGGAATACACCCTGAGACGCGAAACACCCAACCCGGCTTCCAGCAGCCAGAACGTTTCATGTTTTGCATTGGCCACCTCCGCGGCCTGCAGGATGGTCAAGCCCCATTGATAGGCGGACAGGAGGGTGGCCGGGGGTTGAGAGGAATCGCTCAGATCCGTCGTTTCAATCTTCATGATCAGGTGTTGGACGCGATTTCAGCTCCACTGCTTGCCGGTTCACGAGCATCGTTCAACGCTTTCACCAATTCCTCAAGGTTCCCGTCAAGGATCGCGTCCAATTTATGCAAACTCAGCCCGATACGGTGATCCGTGACGCGGTTCTGCGGGTAATTGTAGGTACGGATCTTTTCACTTCGCTCACCCGTCCCGACTTGAGAACGGCGATGTTCGGCAATCGAGGCTTCCTGTTTTTCACGTTCGGCGTCGCCGATGCGGGTTCGCAAGGTCCGCATGGCTTTTTCCCGATTCTTGAGTTGCGATCGTTCATCCTGACACGTGACCACCAGACCGGTGGGAATATGGGTGATACGCACGGCCGAGTAGGTGGTGTTGACGCTCTGTCCTCCGGCACCCGAGGAACAAAACGTGTCGATACGAAGATCTCTCGGATCGAGATGCACCTCGACGTCTTCGACCTCCGGCATCACCGCCACGGTCGCGGTGGACGTGTGAATACGCCCGCTCGCTTCCGTGCTCGGGACTCTCTGGACACGGTGCACCCCGCTCTCATACCGAAACGCGCCGTACGCCCCTTTGCCCTCGACCAGAAAAATGGCTTCTTTGATCCCGCCGATGCCCGTCTCGTTGGAATCAATCATCTGCACCCGCAAGCCACGGCGTTCCGCGTATCGCGTATACATGCGCAGCAACTCACCGGCGAACAACCCGGCCTCCTCACCGCCCGTTCCGGCTCGTATTTCGACGAACGAGTTTTTATCGTCTTCGGCGTTTCGGGGATGCAGGAGCTGCAGCGCGCGTCCCTCAACCTGCGTGCGTTGCTCTTGTAACGTCCCCAATTCATCGGCGGCCAATGCCCTGAGTTCCGAATCCAATTGCGGGTCATCGAGCATCCGCGAGGTATTGGCGATTTCCCCGAGCAGGCGCCGATAATCTGCAAACAACTGGCTGACCTGTTCAATGTCGGCCCGCTCTTTGTTGTAGGCAATCACCACCGGCGGCTGGCTGAGGACCGTCGGATCCGCCAGGCGATGAGTCAACTCGTCGTAGCGGTGTGCAACGGCTTCCCATTGGGCAAGCCAGCCTTCAAACTGGTTCTCTCTCTTGTCGTCGGACATAGGACACCATTGTCTCGTTTCCTCTCCCTTGATGGGAGAGGATTAAGGTGAGGGTGATGCGTTGTGTAGGGCCGCAGCCAGCGGTTACGGCCAAGACCATGTCTTTTTCTTTTCCCCCTCACCCCAGCCCTCTCCCGCCAGGGAAGAGGGTTCTATAAGGCATGAGATACGGTCCTACACAGGCACTCTGCCTCCCCTTACCATTTACAATTCTCTACAATTGGAAGAAAGTATGCGAGAAAATCGAGGAGCGCGAGATCGCTTCGAGCGGGCAGGCTAGACTTTGGACTTCTTGGCGTACTTTTTCTTGAATCGTTCCACGCGTCCTTCGGTGTCAACGATTTTCTGCGTGCCGGTAAAGAAGGGATGACAGGCAGAACAAATGTCCACCTTGATGTCGCCCACGGTCGAACGGGTTTGGAACTTCATGCCGCATGCGCAACTGACCGTCGCCTCGGAATATTCAGGATGAATGCCTGCTTTCATAATGCCGATTCCCCCCTCAAGACTGTTTCAAGCCCTCTATGTACCATGAACAACCGGGCGTTGGCAAAGGGCGGGAAATTTAGCGATTCATGGACTGGAGAAAGTCCTGATTGTCTTTGGTCCCGGCGATCTTATCCATGAGAAACTCCATGGCCTCCATCGTCCCCAAGGGGCTCAACACCTTACGTAACACCCACATTTTGTTCAACCGGTCCCGGTCGACCAACAACTCTTCTTTCCGGGTCCCCGATTGACTGATATCGATGGCCGGGAAAATACGCTTGTCCGCCAAGCGACGATCCAAATGGACTTCCATGTTCCCCGTCCCTTTGAATTCTTCAAAAATCACGTCGTCCATGCGACTGCCCGTATCCACCAGCGCCGTGGCCAGAATCGTGAGGCTCCCGCCGTCTTCGATGTTTCGAGCCGAACCGAAAAACCGTTTGGGCCGTTGCAGCGCGTTGGAATCCAGCCCGCCGGACAGCACCTTTCCGCTCGGAGGCGCAATCGTATTGTAGGCCCGAGCCAACCGGGTCACACTGTCCAGCAGGATCACCACGTCGCGCTGATGCTCAACCAATCGCTTCGCCTTTTCCATCACGATCTCGGCCACTTGCGCATGCCGTTGGGCCGGCTCGTCGAACGTGGAACTGATGACCTCGGCGCTCTTGACCTGGCGCTGCCAATCCGTGACCTCTTCAGGGCGTTCGTCAATGAGCAAGACGATGAGCAGGGTCTCCGGGTGGTTGTGCAGGATCGCACGGGCAATGGCTTGAAGCAGCATGGTTTTTCCCGTTCGCGGGGCCGCCACGATGAGTCCGCGTTGTCCCTTCCCGATGGGCGTGGTGAGTTCCATCACCCGCGTGCAGTACTCCTCCTGATCAAACTCCAGGGAAATGCGTTCCTCGGGATAGAGGGGAGTCAGGTTGTCGAACAGAATTTTGTCCCGCTGCATTTCCGGTTCGTCATAATTGATTTTTTCCACCTTCAATAGGGCAAAATACCGCTCCCCGCCTTTGGGGGGACGAACCTGACCGGAGATGATGTCGCCCGTTCGCAGGCCAAAGCGACGGATTTGAGAAGGAGAAATATATATATCATCGGGACCCGGAAAATAGTTCGAATCCGGCGCGCGCAAAAATCCGAAGCCATCGGAAAGGGTTTCCAGGACGCCTTCTCCAAAAATGACCCCGTTCTTCTCCGCCTGCCCTTGCAAGATGGCAAAGATCAGTTCTTGTTTTCTCAGATTCGCGGACCCTTCGATTTTTAATGAACGGGCCAGATCCGCAAGGTCGCCGATGGATTTTTGTTTTAATTCCGCAAGATGCATAACCTTCTCCTACAGGTGGGTGATCATGAAGCCGAAAGGGTTTGAAACCATTGCCGGCCTTTCAACACATGTAGCCTGAAGCAGCCTACAAGCACTTCCCATTGTCTTCACTTTTTTCTCCTACATCGCATCGAACCGACGGCTGACAACGCCCAGGCCGGTTTACGGATGAGGCAGGAATGGAAGTGGGTGGTTCAAACATTTCCCGCCGCCGGCTTCGGGGCGTTACGACAAGCCGAAACGTGCCTTGCTGGATATCGACGGGTTTGCAAACTCTTCAAACGGACTACTCGATGAACGGCCTGTCCTGCTTTTGTTCTGGAACAGTCATTCAGACAATTCCACAAATGCATCCGATGAAGGAAACCTATTCATCATGTTTTTGGACAAAAAGGTGTTGGCGTTTTGGATTACGTGAAAACCGGATTTACAATTTTGGAACTTGAAAACTCATGTAGGAAGAAGTAACTGCCTATTCAACTTGGGAGGCATATCTGAAGGTATATTTTATTTGTATAACATGAATCTGCTCATTGTCAATAGTTTCTTGCAAACATTGTTTGTTTGCGATGCCACGATCGTTGTGATAAATGAAACGACAGCAGGAAGAGACTTCTCAACGTAACCATCTCACCCACCAACCCGAACATGGCCAAGCCCGAAGAGCCGTTCTCCAGGATTTTCTCCTTTGTCGAGGCGACGGAGTTGATCCCCAAACTGGCGACGCACCTGACCAAAGCCAAAGCCGGCAAAGGGGTCCTGCTGCAAACAAAAGAAGAAATCCAAAAAGCGAGCGCCAACGCTCAGTTCGGAGGCGGCAGTTGTGAGGGCCCTCGCTACATCAAAGCACTCGAAACGATTTATGAAAACCTCAACGGCATCCATGAAATGGGAGTGATTGTCAAAGATCTGGAAATGGGCTTATGCGACTTCCCGTATCTCATGGAAGGCCGAGTGGTGTATCTCTGCTGGAGGCTCGGCGAAGACACCATCGAATGGTGGCATGAAATCGACGACGGGTACAAAGGGCGGCAAGTCCTGCCCAAAGGGCTCACGTGAACGACGGTCCCGAGCCATTGTCCCTTTTCGCCATCCTCTAATGGGAAGGCCGAGTCTATGACGTTCGTGATCATTGGATGGGATGGACCCGAAGGGGCAAGCAAGCGCCCGGACCAGAGACCCGCCCACCTGGAATATCTTGAACGCTTACAGCAGCAGGATCGATTGGTCTGCGCCGGACCCTTTATGGATAAAGCCGGGAGTCTGATCATCATCGAGGCGGAGACCATGGAGCAAGCCGAAAGCATTGCCAACGGTGATCCCTATTTAACCCATGGTGTGTTCGAACGCGTCGAAGTCCATCCTTTTAAACGGGTCCTCCCCCGTCAACAAGGAGAATAATTAGGCGCACGCAACATCAGGAGCGGTGCCATTTCTGCGGCTCCCTTTTCATACCTTCGTGTGCAGACGGCACGCCTTCAGGGAAGATAGACGCGGCTCAGGTTTTTCTTAACCGATTGATGCGATCCAGGACTTTCTTGCGGGTGGCGTGGTAGGCGTTTTTGCCTTCGGTTAAGGCCAAAAACGTCCAATAATGCTTCACGGCAACGAGCCTGTTTCCCTCCACGTCGAGAGCATACGCCAAGTTCAGGTGCACCTCGGGAAGCTTCGGAGCCAACAACTCCGCTTGCCGGAGAGCATCCAATGCTTCGCCGAATCGGCCCTGCTGTTGACTCACCAGGGCACGTTGCACCCACAGTTGCGGCACCGTGGCATCACGAGCGAGCCCTTCTACCAACGATGCGCGGGCTTTTTCCCATTGGCCTAAACCCAATTGCGCCGTGCCCAACCAAAACCAAGGCTCCCAACGTTCAGGCGGCGCCGCGAACAGGGGTTGCAGGACGGTCACAGCCAGTGAGTATCGCCGTTTCTCAACGAAATATTGGGCGCGGGCCAATTTGACTTGAAACGGAGTGGCATTCCGAAGAAGTGAGGAAACCCGATTGTTCCGTTGATGGGAAGATGCCGAATCGACGTTGCGCGCCGGAGACGGTTCCGCCGTTGACCCAATCCCGGGAGAGGAACGCGGTTTCCGGACCGGTACCGCTTGAACAACGGGGATCATCTTTGCCGGCGGGTCGGAGGCTGAAGCTGACTCCGTCGGCTTGGGGGCCTCACTCGCCGCGACCTCTGTCGCAGTGAACGGTTCTTCCCGTTGTTCAGAAATCGCCTCAACGATCCGAGACGGAACGTGTTGCACGGGATCCAATACCTTCACCGTTTCCTGATCCGGGGTCACCTTGTCAGGAGCCGCGATAAGGGGCAGTCCCCATAGGTAGGCAGCGGTACCAACAACCCCCAGCACGACCAAAAGAAATGGCAGACGATTTCGATCAGTCACGGCCGGAGGATGAGGAGAAGAATCCCGAAAATCCACGGGTTCCGCACTGTCCGGTATCGCCGAAGCCTCAGGCTGCCCGGGGCGCCACGCCCGTTCAGCCTGCAACCGGTTCAGCACATCTGTGATAATGCTCATTGATCGTCTCTGGCCGTCCGACTTTTCTTTATCGTCGTCGTTCTCTTTCGGAGAATCGTCTTGAGGCCTCAGATCAGGCCGGTGATTTCCCGTCTCGCACGCAGGACCATGCGGAAGTTGACCTCGAACCGGCGGCTGGCATAGGCCGCTAGCAGGGAACGATGACACAACTGGTTGATCCGGCGCGGCACTCCTCCGCTCAGATAGTGCGTGAGCATCATGACGCCGGGAGGAAATTGGAACCGGGTTCGTGGGCCCGCGACTCGCAGACGATGCCGGATATACTCCACGGTTTCCCGGCAATCGAACGGCTTCAATCTGAATCGAATGCTGATGCGTTGCGCCAAGGGGCGAAGCGCTCGATGGGACAACGTCCGCTCGAGTTCGGGTTGTCCCACAAACAACAGGCACATGAGTTTTTCTTTCTCGGTGTCCAGGTTGGATAACAGTCTGAGTCCCTCCAATACTTTCCCGCTCAAGCGGTGCGCTTCATCAACCAGCACGGCCACTCGTTCACCCTGCCCGGCCAATTGCAGTAATACACGGGACAATGTCCGCTGCAAGGCCCCGATACTGCGATCCGCGGGGACCTGCCCGGTGAGGTCCCGGTAGATTGAACTCAGAAGATCCACATATGATTGATCGGGGTTCAAGAGGTAGGCGAGGCGCACGCCTTTCGGAGGATGTCGCAACAGGTACCGGCACACCAGTGTTTTCCCGACCCCGACTTCACCGGTCAACATTGCCAGTTCGCCACTCGCGATCCCGAATTGCAGATGCTCCAACGCGTGCAGGTGCTGCGGCGTGCGAAAAAAATAGTCGGTATCCGGTGTCATCCGAAACGGGGCATCGGCGAAACCCAGTTGCTCGTAGCACACGTTCAGGTCTCGTCTGTTCATCACGTCACCTTCAGAATGCGAGGCATGAGAAAGATGACGAGTTCAGTGTTTCTTTCGGCCTGATAGGTGCCGCTGAAGAACGAACCAATCAGAGGGATATCGCCCAGCAACGGCACCTTCCGTTCGGTATTCGTGAGTTGTTCCTGGATCAGCCCGCCGATAATCACCATCTGTCCATCACGGACGCGGACCAGCCCGCCGGACTGTTTCACGTCCAAAATCGGGGCGGTGGACCCATTGACTGACTGCACGATATCGGTCAACCGGGTGATAATGGGCGACACGTCCATCATGATCCACCCGTCCTGGGAAATCTGCGGAGTCACCGAGAGGACAAGCCCCGATGTCACGCTCCGTACTTGTTCCGTAATAATGTTCCCGGCCCCTGCCGTCCCTTGCGTGGTGGTTGAGGTAAAAAAGGATTGATCCGTCCCGACCTTGATCAGCGCCGGTTGGTTATTCAGCGTCAGAATCCGAGGCTGGGACACCACCTGCACGTCACCCTGCTCCTGGAGAGCTTCGATCACGCCTTCGAAATCGCCGTCGTTAAAACTGAAGGCCGCGGTTGCCGCTCGCGGGACAAAGCCACCGGCCGGCGCCGTGATGACGTTGACCAGCTCGAAACTGCCCTTGGGGGTGCTGAGATCGATCCGGCTCCAATCCACTCCCAGGCTGTAATCGTCCCGGAGCGCGATTTCATAAATCCTGGCTTGGATCTCAACCTGTCGATAGAGTGAGTTGCGGACGTTGACCAGAAACGTCGCCACCTCTTCGACCCGCCGGTGCAAATCCGTGACTTGAATGGTGCCGGACAACCGATTCACCACGAAGCGTCCTTCGGGTGAGAGGAGTGCGCCGAGCTGCGTTTCAATTTCTTCCCAAAATTTGATGTGATCCTGTTGGCTCAAGATCACTTCGCCCGCATCCTGCCCACCGCTTCTCCCGGACCCGGACGTGACTTGCGCTTTATTGCGTCCTTCCCCGGAACGTTCCAGGCGAATGTAATCCATTGTGAAAATGCGCGTTCGCAGTCGGCGCACGACGATCAGCTCTCCATCTTTTTCCCAATAATACCCCTGCATATCCAACAACGCGGCCAGGGCTCTTTCGAGAGCAAGGCCTTGAAAGTCGACCGTCACCACGCCTTCGATCCCCGGCTCCACGACGATATTGAGCGTATTCGCACGCGAGAACAGACGTAACGCATCGACCAACGGCATTTCCCGTGCCCGAAAGCTGAAAACTCGAGTCGGCTTGGCGTCGGTGCGGATGAGACCGGAAGGGGCGCCAAGCGCCATCCGATCCTCGAGCGAAAACGGGGCCGGGCTTGGTTCAGGACTTTCCCGGTTGGCCACTTCCGGAGAACGAGCATCAGGCTGCATATCCGATGGCTTGGGGAATTCGCTCCGAGGCTGACTCGTTGGCTGAGCGGGAATGGTCGTGCAACTCCCCACCATGAAAGCCAGGAGCATGCTCAGCACAACGATCCCTGGTCGCCATACCCTCTTCCGTGCTCGATCACAGAGACCAGCTTTCATCAATACGTTGCCAGCCGGATTTTGCATGATTTTTGAAATTCTAAGAGACTCTTGGGTTATGCACAAATGCAGCCATAATTGCATCAATTGGTCTAATACACTCCTGGTCTTACCTGTTTGTCAACCGATATGCCGCTACTAGCGCATCAGATCCGAAAGGTGTCGGAGAGACGAGGGACCATGAAAGGGCCTGCGCAATCAGCCTATCATGGTCCGGGAGAGGACCGCCCGCATCAACCGGAGAAATTCGTCACAACTCTTCTGCTGAATCGGAGATTTCGTTAGGAATGACGGCGTGAAGGATGAGCGTTCCGACAGGCATGCACGACGTACCCAATGAGGCCAAGACCCATGACAAGGACGACGCCTCCCATTGCCATGGCACCCCAGTCAGGGTTCAGTTGCATCGAGGCAGAGTGCTTCGCTAACCAAGATTGGCGAACCGCGTCTCGGACCACGACCATCAGGCACACGGTTACCAGTAAGCTCACAATACCGGCCAAAGCCATTCCCCGCACGTGGGGAATCATCAGTGACGCATTTAATAACACCAGACTGAGCAATCCAAAAGTGAGTCCTACAAAGAACGCGAGAGAACCCAGGCTCCGGCCGCTTATGAGTTCGGCTCGAACCTCATCCGGTAGAGACAACAAGAGCCACGGACCAACCACAATTTGAGGCAACGTGCCGGCCAAAGCCCATGCCACCCCATACTTGGTCACCCAGGTCGCATCGTCTTCTGTCGGTCCATCTCCCGGAGAGTCCTGACGTCTAAAGCCTGAACCCAGGTACAACCCATAGCACATCAGAAAGATTCCCATCCCTGCCACGGCTGCTAGGACCATATGTCCATACCGCGGGAACAGGGAAGGAAGAGAGATCATTCCACGCAACCCGCTAACTTGAATTTCTTTCCAATGCTCCGGATCCAGCATCAAGATGCCGGCCATCACAAAGATCCATGCCACCCCCCAAAAAAGAACGACATTGACACTTCCAAGCGCGAGTTGAAGGCCAGGACGACCACCTAACCACACTCTCCAATACTTATAGGCAGACAACCCAACATATCCGAGAATGACGGCACCAAGGACCGCGATCCACATCGTGCCGACAAGGAGCATGGCAGGATAGAACACGGGGCCGTAAGCCGCTTGGACAAACAGGAGGGATGCCACGCCTAACACCACGGCGAAAACCAGAAACGAAGGCAACATATCGGCCAACGCCGCACCTAACCGTCGGTAGCGTTCGCGACCGGTCCCGTATCCCAGCCAATCAGTCGCCACCATAATCGGGGTGCCACCGATAACGAGGTTCATGAATAGGGCATGCAGCAAAAAACCGAACAACAGGAATCCATGCAAGATGGAAGTCACGGCTCAGTGAGCGCCTCCATGTTGGGGTTTGGTCTCACGGGTCGTGAATTTGATCCGGTGCAAATGTTGAGGGGTGCCTGGACGTGCCCCATGAATCAGGGACATCCAGGCATCCTGCCACATTCCCTTCGATTCTTACTGTCGTGATCCTCTCCTGAGCTATTTCACATCCACGGTCATAATGACGAATTCCTTATTCAGTTGGCTGCCCTGATGAGGTTCCACATAGGTCCCATCATAGTAATACCATTGGAGTGGCTCCATCTTCCCCAATTCACTGGGGTGACGAGGAAGTTTCTTGATGTCCAAGCCGCTTTGGATAAACTGGGCGGGATTGAGGTAATACACCACGTCCTCATGGGTTTGTTCGGGGGTTTGCGAAAAGTGGATCATATTGTGTTTGGTCACCGTCTCCAGCATACACATTTCCCCACTGGCCTTGGTGGCATCAATGGGGACCATCTTCGACCCGGGCGCAATCATGTTCGCAATCGCGTTAATCTCCTTACGGGCTTTTCCTTCCAACTTCATGACTGGGGCAAAGGCTTCGTTGACGTCATGCTCCGAAGCGTCGGCACGAGCAACAGATGGTACGACAACCAATGTTGTGGCACAGACGCCAAAGATTCCAATTATGAGAGACATCGATGTCCAATACATCCTCATGCCTGCCGCCATAGAAATACATTTGTGCTTCTTGTCTTTCATGATTGATGCTCCTCTGTTAGAGGTTAAGTGTTACATCTTCACAGAGTGTCTGAACTCTGTAAGGATTATGGTATCAGGGATCCCATCCGAGTACATCATATTCTTCCTCATCTTTGCATTAACAATAAAAAAAACTCGCGCGAAACAATATCCAAGAAACTATGAGTTTAAAGGTCAACGTTTTATGAATTTTGTATCGAATCTATTCGATAACTGGAGAATGGATTACCTTTACAGGAGAGAGGAGGATGAGGGAAAAAGACAATGGACAAAAAAGGAATACTATTTTAGGAAATAATTCTGTGTTTGCTAGCATACAGGGTTAAATCGGCGTTGGTTTTTAAATTCATCTTTTCCAGAATATGGGCTCGATGAGTGCTCACAGTGGCCGCACTGATGGCCAAACCATTTGCAATAGTTTTTATGGATTTTCCTGAAGCGATCATTCGAAATACTTGAAACTCTCGATCGGAAAGAATTTCATGAAGAGGTTTTTGTGAATCTTTATCCAAAGTGTGCACCAATTGTTCGGCCAGGTTGGGGCTTATAAATTTCCCTCCGTGGGCCACCCTGCGAATCGCTTCGACCAACTGGTCTGGCGCACTGGTTTTAGGCAAATACCCAGAAGCGCCGGCTTTTAAAAATCGCACTCCGAATTGGTCCTCAGAATAAATACTCAGAATAACCACTGGTAATTGAGGATGTGTAATTTTCAGATCAAGTAACACATCCCAGCCTGTTTTCTCCGGCATCTCCATATCCATGACTAAGACATCAATCTGGATGGTTTGCAGCTTTTCCACCACTTGGTTGCCGGTTTCCGCTTCATCAACTACAACCAAGTCAGGAGTTTTCGATAAAATTTGCCTTAACCCTTGGCGGACAACCGTATGATCGTCGGCAACCAAGACCCGTATGGTATTTCTTCTTGTTTCACTCATATTTCTCTGCGGGGTTGTTGAGAGACATTCAGGGTATGACCTTCTCACTACAGTCTCGCTGCGAAGCGATTAAGTCCAGAACGATCATTGCACCACACTCATCGTTTCTTACGTTCCACAATATATCCCTTCAGTCCACTAATTATCTGAAGCAGTTCTTGCTGTTCTTGCTCACCAATTTTGAGGGATTTGAGGGTATCCACTAAGTGTCTTACTGCCACCTGCCAATCGCTGTCGGTAATGCCTAAACCGCCATGTGCGAGTTTCATGTCACGACTGATAATTTTGCAAGGGCCTCCAGTATTTTTACACATGAGCAACTTATTTTTCTGTCGTAATTGATTCCTCGTATCAGTGCCCATTCCCACAAAGTAGCGTCCAACTTGAGGGTCAGCCCACATCTTCTCTAAAAATTCATCGATGATCTGCGAAATCGCATCGTATCCACCAAGGCGCTCATACAGGGTCTGTTGCTCAGCAGCTTGAGCCGGGTGACGGTCAACCAATGCGACTCCTCCTATCCCCAAGAACACCAAACAATAGCCTAGAAAGAAGAAAATCAGTCGATGAAATAACAATGGACATTGTGACATCACAGTTCCTTCTGGAGTCGGACTCTTTCTGGAGTTCGCCGAGAAATTTCGAGAGTCATTTTTGCAGCCCTTAGTGAACGATCAGACCTTCATGATTTGCGGATACGGAATTTTGACTGAAAGTTGAGTCCCTTCACCTCGCTTCCCTTTAATGCTGACTTCTCCTCCGAAATGATGAGCCCGTTCCCGGATCCCTATCAACCCAAGAGAATGAGAATTATAGATCTTGTTGTCTTCAATCCCTTCGCCATTATCCTTCACGTTAAGCAGTAAACAGCTATTTTCTATGATGACATTCACGCATACATGGCTTGCCTTGGCATGTCGCGCCACGTTGGTGAGGGCTTCTTGTAACACACGAAAACAGGCGATGGAACGTTCTGGATCTAACTCAATCTTTGCTTGGTCCATGACGAGGTCACATTGGATCCCCGTACGGTGTTGAAATTCCTTTGTCTGCCATCCAATGGCCTCCATGAGGCCAAAGACTTCCAGAATTTTTGGGCGCAGCTCCAAGCAAATCCTTTGAACGGTCTGCACGGTCCGGTCAAGGCGATCGCCCATTAATTGAATCTTTTCATGAAAGGCTTTGGAATCCTGGGAATCTTCTGCATCCAAACACGCCAAATCCATCTTCAAGACCATCAGGACCTGACCTAGCTCATCATGCACCTCACGCGCGATTTTCGATTTTTCTTCTTCCCGTATGGATTGCAACCGGTGACTCAGGTTGCGTAATTCCTCTTGGGAAATTCGTAAATGTTCTTCAACCTGTTTTCGCTCATGGATCTCCATTTCTAAACCTTGATGTGAAATATGGATTTCCTCAAGCAAACGCCGCTCCCTTTGCATAAAAAATGCCCCAACCGCTAGGACCGAGGCCATGAATAATCCGAAAATAAGGAGGGCTGTTGCCACAAACGATTGTTCTTGGTCATCCAAGTGGATCCACAACCCAAAAGTCATCGTCAGCACCCCAACACCGATCAAGACCGGAAGCCAATGTGGAGAACCAATGGTTTTCTGTTGTTCGTTTTTCCAGGAAAAGGCAATCAACGCAACCGCAAGCAAACCAAAGCCACCCGGGGAATGGACCGCCATTCTCATGATCCGCCCCATCCCTTCCGTTGGGCTCAAATCCACCAGGTGAGCAAAAAATCCCATCGACCCAAATGCAAACATGATGGCACCTAACACTCCGGAAATGAAGGTGCCTTTGGCCGGTGCCTGCTCCATGGTCATCGCAAGTAAGGCCAGGCCGAATAAGACAAAGCACATGGAGGATATGGGGGACACTGGATGAACCTGAGACGATTGTAACGAGATCCACAGACCTCCCACTCCATTCCAAGACAGGATGAATTCAAGAAGAGTCAATCCACCGAGGCCGAGCGTCAAAAGACCAATAATTTTCACTTCTCGTAAAAAGAGAAAATTCAAAAAAATCAAACCCAATCCACTCAGAGAAAACCCAATGGCGACGAGTACCGACATGGGGACCAGCTCGGGACGAATCTGAATCAAGGCGATATTGTCCGTGCCCCGGGCAAACAACACAAACCCTCCTAACAAAATCAATACAGCACTACACGTGAGGGAGAGTTTGGAGGATGAAAACATCAATGCATACGACTTTCAATCATGACTCTTTTGAATTTCTCTTATGGGATTTCTTGTCACAGCCGATCCAATGCAGAGCCAACGATTCCGACATACCTTGACCAGTTTGTCAATTCCCTCCTTCCATACCCTTATTTGAAAAAATGCCTCATACCCTTCGATATGAAGCATTGAAAAGTCATGTACCAAACGACCAACTTGCAAATTTCTATTACGTCTGAATCCTTTTTCCGGGCCCTGATCCATCTACCGCATCAAGCCAATTGTCAAATTTAGCTGCCATCCCTTGAATACTCATTTGACTGTAGTATCCTCGGCAATCCCACGTATGAGTTTTGGAAATTCCGAGAAAGGCTTAACAGCCACCCTGTAAGGTTATAGACTTTTAGGAATCCATGCTGAAAGAGAATTCGTGAGGCGAGCTAGAGGCGTAGTCCTACGCGGCAGTAGACGGCGGTTTCTTTGAGGAGTTTACAGATTATTGCTGTCCAAATGACCGGATATAGAGTACCACATGCCAGGCCTCTTCTTCCGTCAATACGAGCGGAATGAACGAGGCCATATCCGTGCCCGGGCTGCCGTTTTTCAGAATCCAAAACAGTTCGCCATCGGTCCGCTTGGCCTGCCACGCTTTGTCCGTGAAATCTCTCGGGAGCTTCCCTCGCAGACCGGGAATATTTCCAAACCCCTTGCCGTCCCGTCCATGACACGTCACGCAGAACCCTTTGCCATGAAACAGCTTTTTGCCTCGTTCAAGACGTTCGGGAGTAACGGGAAAAGGGTTCCGCCACGTCTTGGCTTCTTCGATCCGGTCAAGCGGCACGCGTGGCTTGAGCACCGCAGGGTCGGCTCCCCAGACCACCGAACCTCCCAGCAGGAACACGGCCAAGACACAGGTCGCCCCTCGTTTGCTCGTCAACGACATCAGACGTCTCCTTCTCGTGAAGAAACTGCGGTGGGAAAGGACCGGTACGGGAAATAAAACGTTCCCGCACCGGCATTACACTACTCGGTCCGGAATTTGTGACCAACCGAATTCGGAATCGTCACCGTTCCATCGGGCACTTTCTGGCCCGGTTGCCAGAGGTGATAGATGACGCCGTCGGTTTGCGAGGCGGCGGCCGCAATTTCCGCAACTTTGTTTTTATCCTCAATGTCCAGAATGAGCACGCGACCGGTGGCGATTTCAACCTCATGGTCGTGGAAGTTTCTGTTCCATGTGATCAGCGGGACTTCCTTGCGGGCCAGGTCCTTGGCCACGAAGTATTCCACTCCTATTAAAGGCGCCTTGGGGTCGGTGGACGGAAAGAGCAGGCATTGGATGATTTCATTGGAAATGCCTTTGCAATAATGATGGAAGGGACCACCGACCTGTCCGTCAGCCATCATGTGCGGGGCTTGAACGTGCAGGCCGAAGCCGTCGGCCGGCGTGCCCTCGCTCATGGCCGGCGTGACCATCAATCCGATACAGAAGACACTGAGCAGCACAATGAAACTCATGGAACGCATCGAACTCACCATTACCCACCTCCTTATGGTTGAATAAAGACATCTTCCTGACTCACGGCAATAGCAACATGTTTCCCGCTGGCGCAATGTATCATAAAATCCTGATCCTCGTTGATTTCACCCCAAGCGATCCTTTAATCGTCTGCAACGTCCCCATCCTGTGGTTTTCTTTTGACCACGTCCATATCTAAGAATATAGCAAAGGCTATGCCAAATTATAGTTCGACAAAGGAAACAATTTTTCACAAATTTTCAATGAGTTATGATTTGAGTGCATGCCACAGAACACGAGGGGGTTAGACGTTAACATAAAACCGTTAACTTGCTAAGCTAACGCGTTAACGGGATGGGGAGCCTGTTTCAGGTACGCCGAATTTTTGCAGTTTTTTCCAGAGTGTCACCCGGCTATACCCTAATAATTTGGCAGCCTTGGTTTTACTTCCCTGAGTTTGTCGAAGGGCCTCAAGTATCCGATCCCGTTCGGCCTGTTGCTCAGGGGTCAGAGGCTCTTTGCTTACCGCATTGGATGCATGCGACGCGGCCGTACGAATCTCCAGAGGGAGGTCGAGTACGGTCAAACAGTCCCCCTCCGCCGTCACAAAAGCATGTTCAATGGCATTTCGCAATTCGCGAATGTTGCCCGGCCATGAATACTTCACCATCTGCTGCATGCCATCCTGCGAAATTTCGTTGATGGCACGGCCGTACACTTTCGACCCTTCGGCGAGAAAGTGCCTAACCAACAAGGGTAGGTCTTCGCGACGTTCCCTCAGCGCAGGGAGGGCAATTTCAAAGACCCGAATGCGATAAAAAAAGTCTTCCCGTACCGCCCCCGTGGTCAACAGGTGCTTTAAATCCTTGTTCGTCGCCGTCACGAGTCGCACGTCGACTTTGATGTGTTTTTCATCACCAACGCGCCGAATTTCGCTCTCCTGCAAGACGCGAAGCAATTTGAGTTGGAGCAAAGGACTCGTATCGCCGATTTCATCTAAGAAGAGGGTGCCCCCCTCGGCCGCCTGGAACACACCGACCTTATCACGGATCGCCCCCGTAAAGGCTCCTCTCACGTGACCGAATAACTCGCTTTCGATCAAGGTCTCCGGAATGGCTGAACAATTGATGGCAAAAAATGGCTTGTCCTTTCTGGCGCTGAGGGCATGGATAGCCCGGGCCGCCAATTCCTTCCCCGTGCCCGACTCCCCGGTCAGCAAGACGGGTACGTCTCCTTGCGCGGCCAGTCGCAGACGTCGAAAGACATCCTGCATGGCGACACTGCGCCCGACCATTTGCTGAAACGACTCCTTGGACCCAACCTGCTCTTCCAATACCCGAATTTTTTCTTTGGCTAAAATAAAAGAGGTGAGGTCGGTAAACGTTCCCACGGCTCCCACAACCTCACCGCGTTCATCCCGCAACACGGACACGTTTCCATAAATGTAGAGTTCTTTGCCGGCCTTCGACCATACCTTACATTCCTGATTGCAGATTCCCCACGGATAGGACGTCGGGTTTTCCAAAAACTCGGTGAGCTTGCTGAACCCTTTGCAATTCGGTCCCTCAAGAATATGGCAGGATTTTCCAATCACTTCATCGCTGGAATAGCCGGTAATCCTGGCGGCGCCTGTACTCCAGGCCACGATATGACCGCGCGCATTCACGGTAAACACGCCATCGCCCATGGCGTCGACCATGGTACCGAGGACCTGCGGATTTTTGCGAAAATCGAGTTGGAAGTCTTCTTTTGGAATGGACAAGGCCAGAACCCGTCAAACCGTTCCCGTATGTTTACACTCTCTTTGCCGCCTTGCGCGGCCAGTCATCCCATCCGGGTCGAGATTCGACATCCTCCCTGTCCCAAGCAAAGGCGAAAGGTATAGCGCAAACAGCGTGGAAAGAGCACACAAGAGATTCCGATGCCGGGCTGTTCGGCTCCAGATACGCCTTGGCCGCTAAACCCTGACGAACAACTGAATTCCCGCCTGAACAGACATTACGAATTCGCCGTCATCAACGCGTGAAACGTCGGGTCCGTTTCCACCAACCCTTTCAATGTATCATTTTGAAGGAGAAAGACCCAGGACCGGGGCGTGGCTCCCGGAATCTGCCGATACCAGCGTCGTGCTTCCTTCAAGAGTTCGAACATCGCCTGATTATCGCGTTTGGGGCGAAAGGCCAAACTGTACGCCTTGGCGTAAGCTGCGGAGAATTTGACCATGGGATCCGAGGACAACGTAAAGGCCTCATCGGCTTCCTGGTAGCCCTGAATAATATCAGGGTCATCAAAAAGCCGACTCCACGCGACGTTACTGATGCGCGACCAGGCAATGGCCATCAACACCCTGGCACGCATGTCGGGTTGATCCGTCGGCAATTCCGTAAGCAACTGCTGAGGTGCCATGATGGACGTGAGCTGATCGTTCGTCCACCGATAGGCATTCGTCAGTTTCAGTCGCGTTTCGAAATCTCCGGGCTCCAAGTCAACCAGGGTTTCCATGGCAGGAATCAAGCGGTACAGATAATCGGCCGGGGTCGGTTCGAGTTTCCCACCCATTTCCATCTCAAGGGAAATATCCATCCGGTCGGTTTGCGATTGGATAGTCCAATAGAGCGCGTTGAATTCCTCATACAGCGGACCGCTCTGTAACTGAACACCATGCGTCCGTGCGCCAAAATCCAACAGCCCGTCGTACAGTTCGGAGGCAATGGCCTGCAACCCTTCCACGTGCAAGGGATCCACCACCAATATCCGGTTGAGCATGGAGATTCGTTCCCGGCGCGTCGGCAACGTTTTCACCCGCGCCAGCCCGGCCGTCACTGCCGCTTGTGCTTCCTTCGAACTCCAATATTCCGTGGTGTGCTGTTCAAACCCGCCGGGGTCGATGACGAACGGAATCGGTGTCCCCATGGAAGACGTCAGCGGCATATTGAGGACGGCGCTATCCACGGGAAACCCATGCTGAAGCAGCCCCGACAACACGACCCATTTTACGGTCACGGCCTTGACCGGATGGATGGGTTTTTTATACGGCACAACCCAATCCTGTTGACCCGGGCCATTCGCCGCCGGGGACGTCATTGGATCCGGATAGGCAATACGTATCCGGACCAAGGTGGTCGGCACAGCCACCATGTGGTCTGAGCCCGGCACCTGAAAGGACGCGTGGGGAAGCGGTGCCGTATTGAGCACCTCCAAGGTGAATCCGGGCGTTTCGGACATCTCACCGATCTCGGGCATCACAAAAAACGAAGGGGCGCGCTGATAGGCACGGGTTTCCGCGATCTCGAACCGTTTGAAGTCCCGAAAATTCACCAACTTCCCGACGCCCGGCCATAACTCGTCCAGTGCCAGGTCGCGGCTCTGGATCACTTCCGCGTGCGCTTGAGCAAGCCGATCCCAACACCAAGCATACACCGGGTCCGATTCAGGCAAAAACTGTCCTTTCCCCGTGGCCCCGGCTTCCACCATCTTCAGCAGACAGACAAAGTCGTTTTGGGCCACCCCGGCGGAATCGCGACCGGCCACCGCGTGGGCGTAATTCTGGACCACCTGCACCGCCGCCTGACTTTGGGCAGCCGAACCGGGCTCCTCGGCACGTGAAAGATCAGCCGCCCCTACCCCAACCAGCCCGACCATCAGAACTCCCAGGCCGAGACCACGTATCGTGAAAACCTGCGATTGCTGTCGGTGACCAGCGCGGGTCCGTTCACCGTAGAAAACATCAACCAACCTCATGAGCACTTCTCCTCTTCAAAATCATAGTGGAACACAACAACACACTGGCCTATCCGTCTAACCGTCAACGACGATCGTTCCGTTCATCATATGCCCAGGCAAATCACAGAAGAACGGGAAGGAGCCTGCTTCCTTCGACGTGAAGACCAACTCGACTTGACCGCCTGAAGGAATCAACACCCGGCGGAACCCGTCTTTGCCAAACTGTGGCGCCCCGTCACCGCTTACTTGGACGTTTGTCCGAAACAGGAGATTCGCGGGAACAAACGCATGGAGTTCAACGTCTTCGTTCTTCAGGATAAACCGGACTTGTTGCCCGATACGAAGGTTCACCACGTGCGGAATAAACCGGCGACTCTCGATGCGAACCGTAACGGCGATACCTTCCTGGTCCCGTGCCCCGGCGGGCACGAACTCAGCAAACCCGACGGCCGGGCTCCACACTCCGCACACCAAAGCCACAAGAGCGCCGGCGCGTTTGAATACCTTCATCAATCCGATCGTGTTTTCTCCCCGTGGTCGCCGATAAATCACGTCCGTCCATAGTGTAACAAAGTCTCTGAAACCCGCACAAATGTATCCCTGCCGTCAGTAGTAAACGGGGGTCGGGTGCTTTTGCCTCCTCACTCCAACCCGGAAATCGAGGCCGGGGCTGGCGCTCGCCCGCGGGGCAAGAGGGTTTAGGAAAAGGGGGAACCGGTGGATATGAATGGGAAAGGGAGTCTGCGCGAGACGGGGTGGATGGTTTGAAATCGCGGCATCACGCGTGTTAGAAGGGGTAATTCATGATTCCACAAAGGGGTTGATCCCATGATTAAGCTGATTCGCGAAGGTTCGACAAAATACCCATGGCTCTTGAAGATCATTATGTTGGTGATCGCGGTCACCTTTACCATCGGGATGGGGTGGTTCGGGTATGAAACTTCGCAACAACCCAACGTGGTGGCCGTGGTCGGGTCGTACCAGGTGGAACTGGGTGAATTCCGCGAGGCGTTTAACAGGATCGAGGCCTTCTATAGAAATCAGCCCGAGCAGGAAGCCCCTGACCGCAAAGAACTCAAGCAAACGGTCATGACCTCTCTGGTCGAGCAGAAACTGTGGCTTGTGGCTGCAGACGATCTCAATCTGGAAGTGCATCCGGATGAACTGCGGGACACCATCATGAAACGTCAGGAATTTCAAAAGGACGGGGCCTTTGACGCGGAAGTCTACCACCGTCTCCTGGGGCTCAACCGGATTTCTCCGGCGAAGTTTGAAGAGGGCCTGACCACAGACCTTCGCAGGCAAAAAGTTCAGTTCCTCGTTCAGGACGTGGCGACCCTCAATCCGGTGGATGAGGAACTCGTCAAGGAACTCGCCGTAGGGCAAACCGCGGGCTTGGAAGACCAACAAGAGATCGAAAAAATCAATGACCGCATCCGGCTTCAACTCCTGATCCAAAAGAAACAACAGGCACTCGAAGCATTCCAACAGGCTTTGCGGGCTTCTTCCGCTGTCGAAATCCGGCAGGAATTCCTCTAAATCCTTCGCGATTCCCCAATCTTTCCTCCCCTGAACGGATCAAAACGGCAGCGCCGCCGATTCTTCAAAAACCGGGAATCGCCGATACCGTCCTACTCCAGCGGATTTCGGACATCCAAAAAATCAAATTTCCTGAAGTCTCTATCCATGGTGTACAGCTTGAGGACGTCATGTTGTTGCAGAAGGGCCGCCAAATGCGCATCGGGAACCAAGTTTCCCCGTACGGGAAAGTCTCGCGTCACTTCTCGATAGATTTCAAAAAATCCATCCGCTTCGGACAATGGTCTCACATGGGGTAACCGTAAGAGGGCCTGGATATTTCCAAGGGCTTCCTGTGGGGTCAAAGGGTGAGAGAAGATCAGAGGGTGAGTCGCCACCCGGAGATACGCCATCAACGTCGGCCAAGCCACGTACCACGGCTCAGAATGGATGGTACAGCTTTGAAGGAACTCCAGGGCTGAGGAATGATGAGAACTGGCCCGATCCGATGCATACAAAAAGATATTCGCATCGACCGAATAACTCACTTCACGTTCTCATCAAGCAGGGCATAAAGGGCCTCTTTGTCGGAAAAATCAATGCGGGCCTTCATAGAACGAGACACCCAAGGCAGTTTGGAGACTCGCGGGGTTTTTCTCCTTTGAAAGAGAGCTTCCGCCAGCAGTTGAGACATAATTTGTCCCAATGATCGGTTTTCTCTCTTTTGAAGGGTTTTGAGTTCCTTCAAAAGAGGCCCATCAATGTCAACGGTCGTTCTCGGCATGATGTGATGATGATAAGCTGTAGCGCATCTGATGTCAACATTGTCTCGATGAGGACGGCCCTACCTTTCTTCATCATCGTAGCGGCGCCGGCGTTTGTCAGTTGCGAGTAGAGCGGTTTTTCGGCTGCAACGCGTCCAAAAATTTGAACACCCATTTGGTCTTTCGAATTTTCTCGACAAAATCAAGGCTCTCCGCCAAGGTATAGGCGTTCCTTTCGCTGGCATGGGCGACTCGATTGCGATCGTTACGTACAACCTTCAGTTTTGCAAGCGTATCCCGAGAAGTAAGAAATTCTCTATTGCGCTTAGGGGCTAATATGCAGCTTAGACCAACGTTGGGTCCTGCTTCTTCAAACACTGTGATAATTTGCCCTAAACCACATATCTGGTTACGACGTGGGGCATCGTCACCAAGCAATCTTTCGATCTGATGCCGGTTGGGCTGAAATACCTGATAATGAAATTCCGACTCTATCGACAGCGCCCAGCGTAGAGGAACTGACCAAGGATTGATTTTTATCCAATGCTTGTCGCTCCACAACTCCGCCCCTACGACAAACTTCTTAGTTCTATTGTGGAGATCGTCAAATAATGAGCCGTATTCATGTCTCAGTCTGTTCTGCGCCGCATCCAAGTCTGTTTGAAATCTTGGGTTAATAGCGGCACGACTCAGTTCATCTCTCCAGGAGATGGCTTCCGCAGACCCCACGAGAGATACATAGTCATCATTGTAATAATCTTCGATAAGTTCGCAAAAATGTCTCGCTCGCTCAGGTTGTTTTAGGCGATAGTAGTAGAGAGAAACGAGACTGCCCAGCCAGATTTCGAGCAAACTTCTCTCGCTCGAATCAAACCTCTGATCGAAATGATCACACCCAAGCTCACCGCGACGAACAAGAGTATATAAATGTTCATAGACAGCAATGGCATGAGCGTACATCTCACGTTCCTCGTACCATCCAGCCACGCCCTCACTCAGGATTAATTCGTCGAATGTAGTGTCAGCTTCGTTCAGGAACGTCGTCCATGTTGTTTTCAACTTACGTTCATCGTCAACCTCAAGCTCACTATGCGTAAAAGAAAGTCGCTCGATGAGATGATCGTAGTGATTGCCAAACGGGACCTCGCAGAAGAGATCGAATCCTTTGCCTATGAGGTTCAGGATTTCCCCGTCGGTGAGTGCCTCAGGCCCTGATTGAGGCCTCGATATAATATCGAGGCGTTGCGTCTCCCATTCTTCTATTTTACGCTGCATTTCGCGCTGGCTTTCGGGATCGTTCATAACTTCTTTCATGAATTCGTCAGTTTCGCTAAAGATATCATCAGCCATAGACTCTCCTTCCCAAAATTAAAGCATAATATAGCCCTTTTCCCTCTATCGTAAGGGAATTATATATGTGTTTGCCCACGCAAAACATGAGAGCCTTTGGCGGCTCTTCCTGTCTTTTTCTACGCTTGTGTCGAACAAGCAACTGAACCATCACGCACACCAGGAGCAATAAAACCATGAAGACCATTTTGTTCAAGAGCTTCTTTGTCGTTATCGTTCTGCTGGGAAGCGTGCCGGCGGCTGCGTTTGCCGAGACGCTGTCCGAGTCCGTGGCCGAACTCGACAAAGCCACACAGAGAAGCGTGTCGGCAGTCGCGTCTGCGGAGACCTTGTTCGGAGCCATCGATGAAGCCTTGGTTGTACCCCTGGCGACGCTTGAAGCTCTCTCTGAATATAAAGCCGCCATCAACGAAGTCAGTGCCCGGTCCGAAGAAGCCAAAACCCAAGAAGAAATGGACGCCTGGGCCAAGTCATACGCCGCTCGTGCAGCGGCTGCCTTTGATGAAGCTATCGCCCACGCCAAGGCAGGCCAAGGTCACAAGAAACGGGCCACGCATTGTAAGGCTATTTTACAATCTGATGATCCGGTAAAGGTCGTCGAATGTTTGGAAACTCTGGACGATATTGTGAGGACCTGTACCACAAACCCCCTATATACGATCAAAAAGCTAGGGATGTCATGGGACATTGAAGAGGGAAGCTATGCAGAGCAACAACAGGCAGAGAAAATGGACATAGAACTCTTTTATTCAAATAGTTATTTGCTGAATAGGTACAAAGAATTGGTCAATGCTCGGACTTACAACGATTTTGTGATCAAAGAAAACAATGAAAAAACGGCAGTTGATGATACGCCATGCGTGAAGGAGACCATCACCGGCTATTCCAGGTTCGTGGTCTATATGTTAAACCAAGACCGCTACGCCGGATTGGTAAAACGATGTGCCAAAAATAATGAAGAAGCGAGGCGGCTTGGGTATCGGAAGATCTGGCCGTGCGTCAAACGATACCGTGAGATGATAGGTGAACCCGTTGAAACCGACCCAAACGAATGATGTAGAAAACCATCCGAAGCTGAAAGCATGAACCGATGCAAGCGTTTGATCAGGATAGATGATTCCCTTTAAGCCTGCGTGTTGTGGTTCAGAGAATCGTCAGGGAGAGCGCCTTTTGAAGCGCTTTTCCTATTGGGCAGCGTACAGGTCAACGAGCCAGCGAATTATCGCCTGCAACCAAGGCCGGCGCTTTCTTTCTCAAAAAAATCCACTCTCGATGTGCTCAAAGAGATCGGACCCTTGATAGAGAGATAAAGCCATATATGTGTACATAGAGTGATATGTCATATAGTCGCGCCTGATCTCTCGAAGAAAATGGATACTCGGCAATCAGCGATTCATTCACAGGAAAGTCGAACTCGGACAGTCGCCTAGCGGAGACCTGAGTCGACAACACTTTTCCGGGGCGACAGCGCAGGAACGGTCTGGATGCCTGCTTCCGCAGAAATGACGGAAGGAAGAAGGCGCGATTGTTATTCGCGTCTTGTTCCACACGCGGTGAGTGCGATATCTTACCGGGATGAACGACACCGACTTAAACATCACGCTTGGAGTCGAGGAGGAGTTTTTTCTCATCGACCCGGAATCGCGGGATTTGATCGCCGATCCCGATCCCGCGATCTTCGAAACCTGCGAGCGGGCCAGCGGGCCACATACCGTGGTGCGCGAATTCCTTCGTTCTCAAATCGAGACCAACACGAGGGTCTGCGCGAATTTTACCGAATTGCGCGAGGCGCTGACCGAGACGCGTCGCCTGGTTATCGATGCCGCGCAGCATCACGAGATTGCCGTGATCGCATCGTCCACACATCCGTTCGCCGACTGGCGGATGCAACTGCCCACGCCGAAGGAGCGGTATCAGCGACTTGCAATTACTTATCAGGAAAGACGGTCCTTTCTTGTGGGCGGCATGCATATTCACGCCGGATTCGGCGACCCCGACTCGCGGATCCGGGTCATGACCGCCCTGCGCCGCTACCTCCCCTTGCTGAACGCCTTATCCGCATCGTCACCATTCAGCGCGGGACGGGAAACCGGGTTCAAATCCTATCGTCTGAACCTCTTGAGCGTGGTGCCGCGGTTCGGTCTCCCACCGGCATTTGCCTCGCGACGCGACTATGAGAGCCTGTTGGACGCGTACCGGTCTCTCAAATTCATCGACGACGGCAGCGAGTTATGGTGGGATCTCCGGCCGTCGCCGAAGTACCCCACGATCGAGTTGCGCATCTGCGACGTCTGCACCTGCCTTAACGACGCCCTCGCCGTCGCCGCGGTGTACGTCTCTCTCATCCGCAAGCTGCTCCGCCATGACGCCGACGACGCGCTGCCACCGGAACCACCATCCGAAATCATTGCCGAAAACCGGTGGCTGGCGGCGCGCTACGGGGTGCTGGCGTTTTTGGGCGACGTGGCCGTAGGCGGACGCATCGACATTAACGACCACCTGTCGGCGCTCGTCGAGGACCTCGCCGAAGATGCTCAGGCACTCGGCTGCGAGGCGGAATTACGCCACTCCCTCGCGATCATCCGAGAGGGTACCGGCGCGGATCGGCAGATCGACCACTTTCGGCTACGCCGGCTCGAAGGCGATAACATAGAAGCCGCGTTGCGGTCCGTTGCCGACCTGGTCATCCGGGAAACGATGGACGTCGCGTAGCCAAATTCCGGTTCTCTCACCTCTGCCCTCCTGCAGAGGAAAATCACTTGCTCTTGTGATCGGCGCGTTCTATTGTAGAGAAAACTTCGCCGTTTACGGGATCAAAGAATCGAGAGAGGACTCGCATGATGAAACACTTGGCACTGTCTCTGGCACTCGTATTAAGCGGAATCCTGGTTATGGGTGGCACGGGGGCCTCCTATGCCGAACCCCGGACTGAGTCGATCTGCAATTTAGGCATGGTCAAGGGAGAGCAAGGCCGCACGTGTGAGGTGCCGATCCCGTCAGGATGCACGGTCGCCAACTATCCCGGCTATGACGATCCGTGGATCGACGTTTCCAAGGGCGGCAAGACAAGCTGTGCCATCGATCAGGAAAAAACCGACTGGAAGACCAAGATCGTCGGCTCCTGTGGTCCGTGCGGCACGGATAATTGTTCGGCCCGGTTCAGCGTGATGTTTACGTGTGGCGATAATCCTATGACCACTCAACCGAGAAAAGTCTATAAGGATTAGAAGGAAGCGCCATAAAGCTTCTACCTCCCGACTTTTCCCTCTTCGGAAAAAGCAGATTCCTCGCTTCACTCGGAATGACCACTCTAGTAAATTGCTCGTAGAGTTGAGGAGTCTCTTTCGTGTCGTCGACTACCCGTCTTCTGAAACAAGCCGCTCTTGAGCAGGGGTTTCATGCGGTGGGCATCGCCCGCGTCCCTGTATCGCATCAGCGTCAGAATTCCTCTTCGACGAGTCGTTCCCCTATAACCCTTTTCGAGCACCTGCGACATTGGTTGGCCCAAGGTTATCACGGCACAATGGCGTGGATGGGACGCAGTCCCGAACGGCGTGCCGACCCCACGCAGGTGTTGCCGAACTGCCGTTCGATTCTTTCCGTCGGTCTGAATTACTGGACCGACGCGGCTGCGGATGAGCGACGGGGCAACGGCCGGATTGCCCGGTATGCCTGGGGTGAGGATTATCATCGGGTGTTCAAGAAAAAGCTCAAGGCTCTGGAACAGGTGCTCAAGGCTCTCGAACCGGATTGTTCCACGCGCCATTACGTGGACACGGGCCCGGTGATGGAGAAATTCTGGGCACAGCAAGCCGGCTTGGGGTGGGTCGGTAAGCATTCCAATCTCGTCTCCCCTGCCTTCGGCTCGTGGCTGCTGCTGGGAGAAATCCTCACCACCGCGGAGTTGGAACCTGACGAACCCGGGGCCGATCTGTGCGGGACCTGCACGCTGTGCATTCGCGCCTGTCCGACCGGAGCGATTGCCGATCCCTACGTGGTCGATGCCACGAAATGTCTGTCGTACGTCACGATCGAATACCGCGGGGACGGGCGTTCGCTGGATCAAGACCTTCAAACCCGAATGGGCAACCGCATCTTCGGCTGCGATGATTGTTTGGACGTATGCCCGTACAATGCCTTCGCTCCGGCGACGGACGAACCGACCATGCATCCCACCGACCTGACGCAGGGTCCGAACCTGACCAGGCTCTCGGCCTTGAGCGAGGAGGAATTTTCCCGGACCTTTGCCCGCTCCCCTATCCGGCGCGCGAAGTTTGCGGGGTTCCAACGCAACGTCGCTATTGCCCTGGCGAACGAACCCCGGTCTTGAAGGTTACGTCAGCTCCGCCATCGTCACACCGTCTCCGCCTTCTTCCTTCGCCCCCGGTCGAAACTCCGCGACGTAGGCCGACTGCGCGAGAAATTCCCGGATCGCGGCCTTGAGCTTTCCTGTCCCATGCCCGTGAATGATCCGGACGGATTTGGCGTTGCGCAGCAAGGCCTGGTCCAACTGTACCGTCAGTTGTTCAAGCGCTTCTTCCGCGGTGTGCCCCCGCAGGTCGATCCCGGCGAAACCCGACGCCGTTGCGCCCACCGGCGCGTCCCCGGCGGAAAGGCCCGGTGTCACCGAGCGCGGTGCGGGTTGCGCCGTATTGGAGGCCGGTTGGGGCATCCCCTCTCCTTTTCCGATTCCCACGAGCCGGTTCACGTGGACGGACATTTCGGAGGCCCCGATCTGCACACGAACGGATTTCTTGCCTTCGGGTTTTTCGAGTAACCGCCCCAGCGTATCCAGGTTGGCGATTTCCACGACGTCGCCTTTCTCGAGCGATTCGATGGGAACCGTCTCGAACGACGTCCGGGTTTGTTGGTTTACGGTATCCGCAACGCGTTGCAGGAGACCTTTCGCTTCCTGCGCGTGCGTCCACGTCCGTTGCCGTTGCAACGACTCGGTGATCCGGCGAATCTCCGCACGCGCGGCCGCCAACTCCTCCCGGAACTTCTTTTTCATTTTCTTGATTTCTTCGCGTTCGACGGAGCGCAGCCGGTCGGCGATCGTCCGCGCTTCCTCAGCTTCACGGTCGGCTGTTTCGCGTTGGGTCCGGGCTACTTCCCGATCTTCCTTCAATTCCTGGTGAGTGTGTTGCAGGTCCGCGAAGATATGATCGAGTTGGCGGTCTTCCTGATGAACCAGGCTCAACGCTTGGTCGAGAATCGACGGGTCCATGCCCAGACGACCGGCGATGTCGAGCGCGGAGGACCCGCCGGGGATGCCGGGAATGAAGCGGTACGTCGGCGCCAGCGTGTTCACGTCGAATTCCAGGCTGGCGTTCAGAAACCCGGGGGTCGACAAGGCCAGGGTCTTCAAGGAATTGTAATGCGTGGTCACCACGACCTTGAGATTGAGTTCGGCGAACCGGCGGAGGAGGGCTTCGGCCAAGGCCGCGCCCTCGGCGGGATCGGTCGAACTGATGACCTCGTCCAGCAGCACCAGCGTGTGCGGTGACGCGCCGCCGGTGCGGTGTTCGATATGCTTGAGCAGGTCGATGAGTTTTCTGACGTGGGCGGAAAAACTGGACAGGTCTTTGGTCAGGTCCTGCGCATCGCCGATGTCCGCGAAGGTGTCCTCGAAAAACGCCATTTCCGAACCGTCCCCGCAGGGCAGATGGAGCCCGCCCCGCACCATCAGGCTACACAAGCCCACCAGCTTCAGCAGCACGGTCTTTCCGCCGGTATTCGGCCCGGAAATCACCAACACGGCGGCATCCTTTTCAAACATGACGTCGTTGGCCACCACCTGCTCTATGGTCAACGGCAGCAAGGGATGGCGGGCTTTCCACAAACGAATGTGCCCGTCCGTATTGAGACGCACCGGCGTGCCGTTCATGCGGACACTCAATCGCGCTTTGGCTCCGATGGCGTCCAGGATGGTCAGGACGTGCAGCAGGCTCCGCAAGTCCGGCAGGTGCTCCACAACCCGGTCCGTGAGTTCCTGCAGAATCCGGTTGATTTCACGGGTGACTTGCAACTCGGCGACTTTGATCTGGTTGTTCAGGTCGATGAGTTCACGGGGTTCCAAAAACACCGTGGCGCCGCTGGCCGACATATCATGCACGATCCCGGGGATGTCGTGCTGGCGCTCGGCTTTGATCGGCAGGACGTACCGGTTCTCCCGCTGGGCATAATACGGTTCCTGCAGCAACTCCCGGTAGCGTGAGGACGCCACCATGGTCTCCACGCGCCGGCGTATGCGCTGTTTCAACCCTTGAGCCGTACGGAGCGCTTCGGCCAAGGCCGGTGAAGCCTGACCGAGCATTTCTCCTTCTTCGCTCACGCACCGGTCGATCTCCTGTCGCAGTTCGGACAGATCCGGCAGGGAGGCATAATAAGAAAACAGGGCGGGCGCGGTTTGTTGATTCACCGCAAGACAGCGTCGCACCGCTACGGCCACGTGGATCATGACGGAGAGCGCTCGCAACGTCTGGAGGTCCAGGATCCCGCCCTTTTCCGCCTTTTCCAGGGCTTGTGACGAGTCTTCGAATTGCACGGCGGGGAACGGCACGGGCGCATGATGCAATTCCAGCATATCCGTGGTTTCCTGCATGCGCCGTTGCGCGAGTTCGAGCGTGTCTTCCAACGGCAGCCGCCGGCACAACTCAGCCCCCGGCGCGGAATGCGCCTGTAAGGCCAACACCTCGAGCACTTGCGGCCATTCAAGGACTTGTTGCGTTTCTGAACTATGGTCGGACATGAGGATGACGAGAGAAATTTTCCGTACTGCTCTTCACTGCTTTCAGGTCAGGATCACGAAGTTGCAGGCGCCTATATGGATTCTCCAGGGAGCCCTCTCAATACACGCCGGGGAAAATCCGGTACTTTACTCGCGCCTGATACTCGGCCCACTTTTCGGCGCCGTATTTTTCGGCGCAGTGTCGGTCGTCATCAAGTTGACGGAAGAGAAAAAACGAGACGACGAAGACAAAGTACGTCCAAACCCAGGGATTGGTGAAGTAGCCGAAGACCAAGGCAATCGACAGGGCAAGGAACCCCTCGCCCAAGTAGTTGAAGTGGCGGGCGACACCCCAGAAACCACTGCACAGGATCTTGCGGTCACCCGCCTCGATGTACTCCGGCTCGATAAACCCGAGGAACTTGCGGTCGGGCCATCGCTTGCATGCGTACTTCTGCATGTTGGCGCCACGCGAAATGCCCCATCCGAAAAGGAACAGCGCCGTCGTTCCGATGAGCCACACGGACGTCCATGCCGGCGAGAATCCGGGGTCCGGGTACACGGCCATGCCCCACAACGGGAGGATGAACAGCCACCCGTAGACCACGAGGCCGCCCCAGAACAATTTGAAGCCGACATTCTCATGGATCAGGTCGTAGGTATAGAGCGTGACGCGCTCAAAGATGAAATAGTCCAGTATGTAGAACGTGAAGAACGCCGCATACAGGAATACGCCCGGATTGGCGTCTTCGCCAAAGCGATCGTAGTGGTACACGGCCCCGGACAGGACGTTGAGCGACAACATCGTCCCACCGACGGCATACAGATACATCTTGACGTCGAAGCGTTCGTTGAAGAACGACAGTTCCTGGGCCCGGCCGCACCATAGCGCCAGGAGCGGATTCTTCACCTTGCCTTGCGGCTGGCTGAACACCGCAATGATGGTCAAGATTGTAGCGAAGACCGTTCCGCCGGCCACGGCATAGATCGAGGACCGGTAGAACCAATCACGCGGCATCCCGGTGAGTTCGAGAGCCCACACGATCAGCGCGATGGCAAACGCCAAAAGACCGTTGAGCCGATAGTTGCGGGGTTGCCCGGTTTCCGGATTGATGACGTAGCCGGGAACCCGCCTTGCCGGAAGGATGAGCTGCGCCAGGAAAAACACGGCGAAGATCGCCAGCGGGGTAAAGAATCCTGCAATCGCTTCCGTCCTGGACAGATCGAACAGGTGATCAATCCCAAGCCAATCAATCATGACCAAGCACCCCTTCCTGCAGTCACGCGATCATTATGGATAGGGCCGCAATGAAGGTCAATAACCCGCCACGCAAGACCGGCGCGACAACTTCGCCTGAGAGCCACGACCATGAAACCAGGCCTTGCAGGGGCCGGGCGTCGTTCTCCGTCCTCTTGTCAACAGAACTCGACGAAACGTACAGTAGAGACCTTCTGTATGGAGGCTTGAGAGCATATGATTGGCAGCATGCCTTTTCCGGGGGCATAAGTTATGACGGGCATTCTTCTGCTGGGGCTTGTGCTTGGCATGCAGCATGCGTTGGAGGCCGATCACGTCGCGGCCGTCTCGTCGCTTTGCACGGGCACGCGATCGGTTCGCCGGATCGCCGCCCACGGCGCGGTCTGGGGCCTGGGGCATACGTTGACCTTGTTCCTCTTTGCCGGTGCGGCTGTCTTCCTGGATCTGCGCTTCGGTGACACCCTGGCCCAGGTGCTGGAAGGTGTCGTCGGCGTGATGCTGATCCTGCTGGGCGGGCAGGTGCTCCTTCGCCTGTGGCGCGACCGTCTGCATTTTCATAGCCACCGGCATGCCGACGGCCGGAGCCATTTCCACGTCCATAGCCATCTCGGTGAGAACGGGGGCCATGATCCCGACCGTCACGTTCATAGCCATGCGAGCAGGCTCCCCCTGCGGACTCTGCTGGTGGGCATGGTCCACGGTTTGGCCGGATCAGCCGCGTTGGTGGTCCTGACTACTTCGACCGTGCAGGACCCGGTCATGGGCCTGCTCTACGTCGCGTTGTTCGGTCTTGGCTCGATTGCCGGCATGACGGTGCTTTCGTCATTGCTCGCCGTGCCTATGGCCTGGACCGCGCAGGCTTTCACGTGGGCTCATCGCAGCCTGCAGGCCGTCGTGGGGTTCGTCACGATGGCGCTCGGCACGGTGTTGCTGGTGGAGGCCGGAGTCGCTTTCCTTCTGTACGCGTGAACCTGTCATTTGAGAAAGGTGGTACGTGATGAAACGATTTCTCGATTTTTTTCTGATATTGATGTTGACCGGCGCTCCCGCCAATTCTTTGGGATGGCAAATGGCGGATTCATCCTATAGAGGGGATGATGCGTTGCAGTTACAGCTGATGCCGCAGAGTCATGATGATGAAGTTCCGGACGATGAAGATGAAGAAAAGGAGGATGACGACTATGATTGAATGACAAGGCAAACCCGCGTTTCCCACACCCGCCAGCAAAAAACTCCTTTCCGGCCACAAGCTAGAATCCCTTCAGCATCAAATCAACATCTTTTAGTGACAATATGGCACAGAATAGCGTCAATTTAGTGCATATATGGGACTAAAATGCACCTAATTAGTGCAAATTTAGCGTAATATTGCACCACTAAACAGATCAATAATTTACATAGATGTAATATAAATGTCATTTTCGTAATATATATGACATATTTGTAACGGTTACTAAATATACAAGAAACATCATGTACAATGTATTAGCCAGGATTCACTCAACAATCGTGCTCGATGACAGCGGCGGATCTACTCGGGATTCCGGCTGTTCGCAGAGGAAAGGAGAATCATCATGAAACCATTTCTCACCCTTTTTCTGCTTTTAGTACTGACAGGTGTTCCTGCCCTGGCTTTGGGATGGGATACGCCAGACTTGTCCGGCAAAACGTTTTGTTCGAAAGAGCAAGTGGCCCCCGTCTCGGACGATCTCATCGCAGACGGTGACGACTACTACGACGAAGATGAGGCGGATGAAGACATTTGACTGAGACTTGAGTTCTTTCGCAATCGAGTGAATCCTGGCACCCCACTCAACTCAATGGCAGCAAGTAAGTCTCGTCCGGCCCTCCCCTTCCGACTTGGCCTCTCCACTGGCTTGGCCTTCCCCTTGTCCTGACAGACACGGTTTCCTTAGAATTGCCGCAAAAGCTCTCTCCATCCACAGTCTCTGTCTCCCAACTTTTCCCTCTTCGGAAAAAGTTCCCGTCCTTACAAAGGAGGGGAAACAGGAAGGCATGACCGAAAGTTCAGACTATGACCCAGGATGAAGCCCGTTCGTATCTTAATTATCTGCTGACGCTCGGCCTCCGCCGTGAAGAGGCGTTTGGGCCATTGGCGATCTCGTTTCTTCGCGAACAGGACTTGACGGCACTCGGCATTGCTCCGGAAGAACAGTTCAGTTTGATCATCGCAACGACCCAGGCCATTGCCGCGGAACCCAAACGCTATTCGCTCAAATTGGAATTACTGCAAAAGGCCCGCCAGCTTCTCTCGACCACGCGGTTCTTCGATCCCGAACTGGACAGGGAATTGGAGCATGACGTTCAGAAAACCACCGCCGAGTTGGCCATCTATAACGACGCCATGAAATCGTCCCGGAATGCCTCCGTCGACCGCCACACGTTGATCGTCGAGACGGATCTCCCCGACTATTTCCTGGATCTGGCGCAGAAGCGCGCCGGCGCGTATTACCAAAACAAGTATCGGCTGACCAAGGAGGCCAAGACCGCACAGCATTTCGGCGGTACGCCCAAACGATTCGAGCCGGAGAATGAGACCTTGCACAAGGAGTTCCCCGGCGCCTGCGCTCCCTTCATGGCCGTTCGGACGAACGGGTTTCATATGATGCTCCCCTTCGACCTGAAGATCAGCCGCCGTCCCGATGATCCGCTGGAAGCGGGCATCCGGATTTTTTACGCGAAAATGGGATACTCGTATCCTCTTCGCTATGAGATGGGGAAATTGTGCAGTTATCATGACGGGCAAGTCTATGACATTGCCCTGGACGACCCTCATCTTTTATTCGTGTCCTTCTCCGGCATCAAGGATGCCGAGTTCCCCGCCGCGTCCGTGCCTGCTTCCGGAGACGTGCCTCCGGAATATGCCTACCCGCTCGCCGTACTTGAACATACGGGCAGTCTAGGGCCGTTCATTCAGGTCAGTTGCAATTTTAAAGTCTGGTTCGACGCCTCCAAGGTGTCCGTCCTGATCCAAGGCGCACCGGACTTGTATGAATACGGGCTTCAGGGCGGCGCGGGGCTGATGACCCGCTCCTATGCCTCGGACAAGGTTCCGACCTATGCGGAGGCCCAAGCGCACCCCTGGCAGGAAGGCCTGAGTTTTAATTTCGTGAATCTCCATTTGACCTTGAGCCCGGGAACGGACACGGGCGTTATTCCGCACAGCACGCCGATCTTTACGGTGTTTCCCGTTCTGAGTAAGCAAAGCTACAAGTTCGACCGGTTGGCTTCTGAATAGGGACGGCATAGTCTCTGACTCTCCGGCCTCATCTCTATCTAAGGACTAAAGACGCTGGATTCCCGATTAAAAATGTCGGGAATGACAGAAGGGAAGAAAGAAGGGAGCGGCCGTGCTTTGGTTGAGTGGATTCTCAAAATATTTCGAGTGCCCTGTTGATACGGAATGAACTCCTGTGCTAGGATTATGGACACCCAATGGACGACGACGGTCCCAGACGATATTCCCGTCACCAGTGCAAGCTTCTCTACCCGCCTTTTCCGTTTTTCTTTGCCCGTTTCCCAGTACATAACCATTGCCAAGCAAAAGGGTTGATTTCTCTAGGCTTTCAGGCCGTTCCGCCCAGGATTAGCGTTTCTCTCTGATCTGAACCCATGGAATACATCGTCATTCTGATTTGTCTGGTGTTCTCCGGGTTGTTTTCAGGAGCGGAAATTGCGTTCTTTTCCCTTCCCGAAAGCCGCTTGGAAACCATGAAAGAAGAAGGCCGCCGGGCTGCGAACCTGGCGCTTTCCCTCAGACAGAATCCCCAGCGACTGCTTTCGACCATCCTGATCGGGAACAACGTCGTCAACCTGACGGCCGCCGCGTTGATTTCCATCCTCACCTTTGAACATTTCGGGTCCGAAGCGGTCGCGATTGCGACAGGCGCGTTGACGGTTTTTGTGCTGATCTTCGGGGAAATCGTTCCCAAAACCCTGTGCGCCAAACACGCACCGTCCGCCATCCAATTCTTCGCGCACATGATCTATTGGGCGGAAAAGCTCTTCTCTCCGGCTTTATTCCTGTTGGAACCTCTGATTTTGAAATTGACCGGGGGACGGGGGCTAGCCGTTCCATTCGTGACGAAAGAAGAACTGAAGATCATGATCGAGGCCGGAGGTAAAGCCGGGGTGCTTGAAAACGAAAAGGTGGAGATGATCAAAAACGTCTTCGCGTTCACCGAGCTCACGGCACGAGACGTCATGACTCCGAGAATCGACACGGTCGTCATGGACGGCAATCTTTCTTTGGACGAAGCCAAAGAGGAATTATTCAACACCAAACATTCGCGGATTCCCGTCTATGACGGCGGCATCCGCGATAACATCACGGGCATTCTGTATCGTACGCATGCCTTGACCGAACTGGCCCAAGGGAAAAGCACCAGCAAGCTGAAGGCATTAGCCCTCCCGCCGCTCTTCATTCCCATTTCCAAACCGGTAGGTGATCTGTTGAAGCAGTTCCAGCAGGAGAAACGTCACATTGCGATAGTCGTGAACGAATTCGGCGGGATCATGGGATTAGTCACCACGGAAGATCTGTTGGAAGAGGTCGTCGGTGATATTCTTGACGAGACGGACGTGACCGAGGAACTGATCAAAAGGGTCGGCAAAAATGAAATTTTGGTGAGCGGGCGAACGGAAGTTCGCAAAATCAATGAATTTCTGAAGGTTGCCTTGGATAAAGACGAAGACGTCCTCTTCTATACCATCAGCGGGCTCATCCAGCAGCGCCTCGGTCATATTCCTTCAGTTGGCGAGGAACTCCAGGTGGCCGGTTGTCTGCTGACCATCCGGGATGCCGATAACCGATCCATCAAGAGTGTTCAGATCCTCAAACTGGAGGACGTGTCCCACGAAGAACCGGAGCCCGCCCAAGTCAGTTCTTCCAAATAACGCCGGCCGTTTCATCTTTTTCCTCAATCGAAGCCGGCGGTCCGAATCAGTTCAAGAAATCCGGCCTCGTCAAGCACGGCGAGATTTCTCGGTGTGGTGTGTTACTGCTTGTTAATTTCACGTTGCATAGCTGCCAACCAGTCGTCTTCTGCAAGTATGGCAGGCTTGCGAGTTTCCATTCTCAAAATCATAGCCTTCTCGATCTTGCGCCCGTGTGATCCTTGCGCCCAATCCTCGCTACCTTCGTTGCCGATTGTCAGGTAATCCGTACTGCGATTCACGTCGTTCTGTGCAACCGCTCCCAGTACTGTCACCGCCTCCTGACATTCCGCACGGGTTCCCGAAGTGAACTTTCCGGTGAATGCGAACGAAGCGCCTACGAAGCTGATATTGGGGACAGGGTCGTCAAACGGACTTCCTTCCCTGAGTATCTCGGCGATCAATTCTCGCAAACGTTCTTGTCGCTTACTAGGAACGTGTGAGGTTCGCTTTGGCATCCAATCATCAGGAACAACAACAGCACGCAATTCTTCAAGATCGAATGGCATCAGTTCTGCGTTGTTCTGAAATTCATCGCCCGTGTGGTAGACGTACTTCTCCCAAAGTTTCTTGTTTTTCTCATCAAGGAACAGACGAGTGATCACGCCTGACGCCACACCCTTGTTGAGCGGCTCATAGGCATGAAAAAATTTCAGGACCTTGATCTGCCGGTTTGTGGGCGGGTCGTAGAACCACTTTGGTTTATCGAGCCTCTGAGCGAATTTAAGTTTATAGATTTGCGTCTCGGTTTTTCCCATCGAATCGCTTTTGCTTCTGCCTTGTGCCATTTCATCGCTTTGCGGATGAATGCCTAATTTGTCCAATCGGTTAAGAGTTCTTTGGCCGATTTCCGAGGCGAACCAATCCAACACGCTCCGGGCCACCGACGGGCCGATTTCCTGAGGATATGTCCAGTTTTTTTGAGCCTTCCAAGTCCAGTCTGCATCATTAATTTTCACAAAATTTCGTTGTTTTAAGTCGTTCAGCCGTTCGCGCATCTCTAAAACCAGCTTCGCATGTTGCCATTCCCGCTCCATTTTATCCTCAGCGGACTTCGGCTTATCTTTATTTGAACGCGGATTGATGCGTTTCGCCTCTTCGTGCTTCTCTTCCAGATCGACGACATTGCGAAGCAGTGTCGAATCGGCAACGTCTCGGAAATTTTCATGAAACTTGGCTAGACATTTGGCAGTAGTCTGGCCCAGTTCGGGGATAGCCAAGGCGAACAGCCAGTGGGCGAGTCCTAGGCCGCGCGCACGTTCGAGCGACTGGACGAGTTTGTCTGCATTCTTTTCGCCGAACATTCGTGGCTCGTCGTCGGCGCCGAGATTGAGGGCGCCGAGTTGTTCAACGGTCAGATCAAATAAATCGACCGGCTCTTTAACTAAACCGCGCTCAATGAGTTTGTCTGAAACAATGTTGCCAAGGCATTCGATATCGAGCGCCGTACGGGCACCAAAGTGATCGAGTTTCTGCGCCGCCTGCGCCGGACATTGCGGATTTTTGCAACACCAAGCAACGAGCTCTTTGTACTCGGGGGTCTTGCTCTCCTCAAAGATTTTTTCTCCACAGGAAGGACATTTGTTACTGATAGCTACCAACATGTTGAACGGTTCGGCGTCTGCAGAACGTTTCCCAAGCACTACACCAACGACTGCCGGAATAATCTCTCCGGCTTTTTCGACGAGAACGGTATCACCGATGCGGATGTCTTTGCTTTTAATTTCACTTTCGTTATGGAGGGTAGCTCGGCTGACGGTGGTGCCACCGACGAAAACTGGTTCCAATTCAGCAACGGGAGTGAGAACGCCGGTGCGACCGACTTGGATGGTGATGTCTTTCAGTTTGGTTTCAGCTTGTTCGGCGGCGTATTTGTAGGCCATTGCCCAACGCGGGGCTTTGTCGGTGGTGCCGATTCTTTCACGCAGGGCAATGGAATTGAGTTTAATAACGGCACCATCGGTTTCGTAATCGAAGGTTTTGGTCATAGGTTCCAGTTCACCGATACGAGCCAGCAACTCCTCAGCGGTCTTGCAGCGCCATATTTTTTCTGGTGTTTTGAAGCCTGCTTGTTGAAGGTAATCCAGAGTTTCAATCTGAGTTTGAGGTGGCTCATCGTTTTCCTGTTCAAGGAGAGCAATGCCATAAATAATGACATACAACGGACGGGCCGCAACGATTTTTGGATCCAACTGTTTGAGAGAACCGGCTGCTGAGTTACGAGGATTAACAAATTTTGGTTCGCCAGCCGTCTCGCGTTCGGCGTTGAGTTTGGCGAAACCTTCTTTGGACATAAAAACTTCGCCGCGTACTTCAAGGACTTTGGGGATGGGATTCAGGTTCGGGGCTAGAATTAGCGGGAGGCTACGGATAGTGCGAAGATTCTCGGTGATGTCGTCGCCCCATTCACCATCCCCTCGAGTGGCACCTAAGACAAACTTTCTTTCTTCGTAGCGGAGGTTTATGGCAACACCATCAATCTTGGGTTCGACCGTCCAGTCGAGTTCCGCTTCGGGCAGGAGTTTGTGAACTCGCTGGACAAACTCTCGCACCTCAGCTTGGGAGTAGGTATTGTCGAGACTCAACATGCGAACTGAATGCCGAACGGAGATAAATTCGCTCAAGGGTTCGCCACCGACTCGCTGTGTTGGGGAATCTGGCGTAATTGTTTGAGGAAAGGCCGTTTCGAGGGTGCCAAGTTCCTGGTATAGCCTGTCATATTCCTGGTCAGAAATAACGGGTTGCGCTAGGACGTAATAGGCGTGGTCGTGCTGGCAAAGCTGTTCACGCAATTCGGCAATTCGAGCTTGAACGTGAGGGGGAACGTCAGATGAAGACATGGCTGCACGCAACAGCCCCGGTACCGTCCGGGGCTTGCACCTACCCTTGAATGAATTGACCGGCGAAACTTCGGATTTCGTGCCCGTTGAGCACGTGAAAGCGTCGCAAGCGAGCCACGGTCTGCCCGGAAAACCGCGACAGGGACACCGGAATGAGTCGACGCTCGAACTTTTTGGCAATCTGTTTCCACTTGGCCAAGGGCGGCATGGGACTCACGAGCGTGATATGCTTTTCGAGGGAATGGAGGGACGCTCCGGCGATGAGTCGCTCCTCCAGGGTTCGCGCAAAATCAAGCCGGGGATCTTCCCATATATCCGGAATCGGCCGGGGTGGAAACAGGAACAGCGTGCCCCCGTATTGCGACTGTCCGATCCCTGGTCCGACCATGTTTTCCAAAAACGGGGTCGCGTAAAAACAGAGTGTGGATTCTTCGGCATGTTCCGCGTACCACGTCGCCTGCCACGAAAATTTGGCGGGGTCCGCCGGCACCTCGAAGATGAACACCACGATTTCCACGGTGCCGCGGGACGGCGGGATTTCCTTCACGTAAATATCGGGTGACTTCTTGCGGGGATTCCAATAGCGCAGGGTTTCCCGCATGTCGATACCGTCGCGAATCGACGTCGTGAATTTATCGACACGGGCAAGATCCTCACCGAGCAACGCCTTGCTTTGTTCACGAACGTGGGTCGTAAACCCTTCGATGCGATTGTCTTCCGGGGGCCAGGAACATTGACCCAACGGGCTCCAGCGATAGGCCCATTGACGTCGTTTACGAGGATCCTGCCGCGGTTTGAGCGACAACGTTCGCCACGATACCGGTACGCCGCCCAACCGGTTTTTCGCGATGGAAACGCGGCCTTCCGGAGACTCAAGCAAGCCAAGGCCGACGGAATACGGCGGCGACGCCGCGCGCCATGCCTCGTCCGGCTCGTACCGATAACTCTTTGCCGTTTCAAGGAAGGTCACCGCGAACTCATCCCCGGCAAATTGTTGGGCCGCCAGGACCAAAGTATACAGATCCGGCGTCAGCCGGTGTTCGCCCAACGCGACATTCCGCACGTATTGCAGATACATCTGAAGTAACTGGGGCGTCACCCAATTGGATTCCTGTTGCAAATGCGCCGGTCGCGTGGCGAGCCATCGCACCCGGGTTTCGAGCAGGAGTTCCTTGATCCCGTCGACGGCTAAATGGACGTCGGAACGGGCTTCGACTCGTCTCCGCTCGAAGAGCTCCGTGAGAAAGGGGAATTCACAGAGCAGAAAATACAACGTCCGGGGTTCGACAGGATAGAGCGCCGGACGGCCTGCCAGGGCATCAGGAAGCTCATACGGCCACCGGTTTTGGTACGCATCGCGCAGCCAAGGCCAGTCTTCCACGGAACACACGCACAGGATCGAACGATAATCCAGTTCGAGCTCGTGCAACTTGAAGGCCATCCATTTCAGACGCGACCAGCGTTGGCTTTGCGGTTTGGGATACGGCAGAAAAGGCAGCGCGGCCCCGGAGAAGGCGGCCAGGGAAACGCTTTTCAACGCATAGGGATCGGGAGCGGGATATTCCGTTGGTTCATACGCGGTCACGTCCCGATCAAGATAGGCCCGATCGACCCCCTCCTCCATGGCCATCCGAATCGTCGAAATGACGGGTTGGCAGGGGTCGAGTGGAATGTAACTGCATGCCGGACGTTCATCGCAGTCCGGTTCCGGCATCACCACGACGCTGATGACGGGCAACCGCCTGATCCCTTCCTCAACCGAGGTCTCGACGGACGCCGGTAACGGCAGGCTGACGCAATCGAACCGCTGCGTCAGCCAGAGCTCTCGAATAGCTCGAGCCACGTCGGCACTGCCATGACGGATCGGGACGACGTGCACACGAGGAGACAGGCGAAACACCGCGTTGTCCTGTGGCGACACGGCACTCATGGACGCTTATTTGTCGGGATGCAACGGATCATCGGGTTCAAAAAAGAAATCACCCAATCCCCTGGGAAACGCCTGTTCGCCAACGGCCCGTTTTCGCTGTTGCGCGAGCGCCTCCAGATCCAGCGCCTCCTCACCAAGCACTTTGATGAGCGCCTCCCGCCAAACCTCGTCGCGGGACAGGGGATGTGACGGATCCTGCGCCAACCGTTTGAGCGCATACTGGACCAGGTGAATACCGTCTCTCACCGAAAATCCGAGATCGAGTCGATGCGCCTTTTGCAAGAACTCCACGGTGATCGTCAGAATCTCCTGTGGAGAAAACGGCAAATGATAGTGGAGGATGGCCAGCTCGTGGTCACGGGCTGGAAACTCCAGTTTCAAACTGGGTTGGAGGCGCGAAAGAATATAATCCGGCACTTCATACGTAGAGGCATCCTCGTTCATGGTCACACAACACCGGAAATCCGCATGGGCGTTGACCTGGATGCCGGCCACCACGGATTCCACCGAACGCCGGTGATCGAGCAAGGGCGCCAGGGACGCCCAACTCTTCTCGTTCATCCGATTGCCTTCGTCCAACAAACAGACTCCGCCGGTCAACATCGCGGTGACTAACGGAGAGGCCTGGTACTGAATCGTGTTCCCTTCCGCAATGACCGGGGTAATCAATAAATCCTCGGGCCTCGTATCGGCCGTACATTGATAAATGTAGAAGTCCTGTTTCCGCTCCCGCGCGGCGGACGTGGCCAACGTCGTCTTTCCGATGCCGGGTTGGCCCATGATTCGCGGACACAGCGGAAGATCTTTCTCATCCACCACGAGCCAGCACGCCAGGAGTTGCTGAAGGACCTCCCGATCGCCGATCCACTCCTGCTGTGACGGATCAGGCTGGGCCAGACGCAGGGAAATCCCCTCGATCTGCATCATTCTCTGCTGTTCAGGGTGTCGTTCGGAGCTATGAGACATGGCACGCTGCCTTTCGGAAAACCCGGGTTCGCAATCAAATACAAGCTAGCACAGGCATTTTCGAGGGTCAATGAAGCGGCTCCCGCTCAACGAACACGAAAGCCTTTACTGCGCTTAGCCGACATTTATGCCCCCCCTCACCCCGACCCTCTCCCGCCAGGGGCGAGGGAGGTGAGGGCCATAAGGCATGTCCCTTCGACGTATTAGCCTCATTAGTCTTCTACGCTTCTTGAGAGCTTGACAGCCAACTCTTTTGCTCTATGCTATTAGCCAAATCTGACGATTGGCGGGCGACTGCAACGATTCCCGCACTTGTTCAATAGGAGGTGTTTCATGAGCCCATTACGTCTTGGAATTGTACTATTCAGTTTGACAACCGTGCTAAGTGCCTGTGGTGGTGGAGGGGGTGGGTCAGGGATGCTGGCTCAACCGAGTCCCTCCCCGATTACTTACGACACAATGGTTTCTGAGGTCTCAGAGATTTTACAGTCTTCTGATTCGCTATCTATGACCGACGTTTTTCTGGCACATCCCAGCATTCCCCAAGAGGTTCGTATTCAGACGGCGTGCGGACTTGGACAATGCGAAGCATATTTTTCTGATTACAAACTGGTTGATATTTCTTTGTCAGATTTTGCGTTTTCGGATCCTACGAACGACCATCGATTTTTTACTGGTTCTGGTGGTGTACAAATGGCTGATATTCGGGGAAGAGACGAAGAGGCTGGGGTAACAACGGACTTCAAGAATCTCGGTGGGTGGCTTGATTATAGTGCTTTTGCTATAGAAGTGTATTCCATTGTCAGTGGTGTTTCTAGTGGAGTGGATTTGAGAGGAACTGTTTTTGGTGGGGCATACTCGCTTGGCGATGCCACTGGAACAACGCCAACATTCGGCAATGCGACGTGGACTGGAACGATGGTCGGCGGTGATACCAGTTTGACTGCGAATCGAGGCAATCGGATACAGGGTGACGCAACACTCTATTTTGATCTGTCTCAACTGGACATTGATGTCGCTTTTACGAATATTCGTGACATTGATGTCGCTTTTAGTAATGACAATGATGATAGGGCGAGACTCTCACATGAGAATATCGTTTGGGAAAATATTCCGGTGACATCGGGGTCATTTGCAACTGGGAGTGATGAAAGCTCCATCGAGGGCCGGTTCTACGGCCCAAACCACGAAGAAGTCGGCGGGATCTTTGAACACAATGAGATTGTTGGAGCATTCGGAGCGAAGCGCTAGTTCCTTGGTTCCTTGGAGACTGATTGCGGGTAACAAGACCGGCTCTTTTTCAAGCAACGACGAAAGCCTTTACTGCGCTTAGCCGATATTTATGCCCCCCTCACCCCGACCCTCTCCCGCCAGGGGCGAGGGAGGTGAGCGCCATAAAACATCGCCCGACGGTGCCGGTATTTGACATTTCTGAACGTCTCTCTCTATTCTTATCACCCAAGTTGTTCATGAAAATCTGTCGATTTTCGTTCCTGAAGCGACCCCCACATTCGAAAGAGCACCTGATGATGATTTCAAACCCTCAGTCCGGCGTGCAGTGCCAAGTGACCCCTCGCTCATTTTCGGCAAGCTTGACGTATCAGGTGGGCCTGCTCTTCTTGCTGAGCGTCGTCCTGTCCGCGGGATGCGTCAGTAAAGAACAATATGAGGCGGAAAAGGTTCGGGGCTTGAACTTTCAACGCTTGTTGGCACAAGAGGAAAAACGCGCAGACACGTTGAATGCCCAATTGGCACAAAAGGACAAGGAACTCGAAGAACTCAATTCCCAATTGAAAGAAACGACGGATAAAGTAGCCTCATTGGAATCGCAAAACCGTGATCTCACCGTTGAACTCAATGCCCTGAAAGAGCAAAGCCGTCACCAGGTGGAGCAGGAACCTGTTTCGGACTCCCCTGTCCCCTCAACAGCCCCCACCGTTTCCAAGGATACGTCGCTTTCCGAACCATCGCTTTCCGATCCTTTTATGAGCGAAGAAGAACTGAGGAATCTGCTCGAGTCGGGCAGCAAGGCCGGTGTCTCTCAAGCCCCGTAGGTCAGGTTAGCGAAGCGTAACCTGACTATTCCGCCGTTTGACGAAGACAGATCGTGTCGGATGACGCTATGCGAATCCGACCTATTCGTTGCTTGAGAGTAGAGTCGAAGTGACGTTGATTGCGTTCAGCCACATTTGACATTTCCGGGCGCTCCTTTTATTCTTAGTATGATGGTTGACATCTCCATTCCAGCCTAACCATCTACAGCCACGTTTTCCTCACAACGGATAAAACCAGAAAAGGAGCCTGATGATGACCTGGAAACCTCAATCCGGAGCACGGTACCAGCAAAACCTCGGCTCAGCCTCAACCAGATTGACGCTTCAGGTTGGAATGCTCTGCGTGATGAGTGCAGCCTTGGTGTCGGGCTGTGTGAGTTCGGGTGAGTATGAGGCGGAAAAGGCGAAGGCCCTGAACTATCAACGTTTGTTGGCACAAGAGGAACAGCGAACGGGCGAACTCGACGTCCGCTTGCAACAGGCGCAACAGGAAATCGCATCGTTAGGGACCCAAAACCGTGAACTGACTGCTGAGCGAGATGCCCTTCGCCAGCAAACAGAATCGCGAGCCGGCAACGTTCCCGGCGATTCAGAAGATATGGACATCTCACCCGACATGTCTTTTTCCGACCCTTCGCTCTCGGAGTTCGAGCTGAGTGATTTTTCGTTCGATGAGTCGGAATTCAACGACTTGGGCATGGGGAACCCCGATGCCCCCAGCATGGACATGGGGAAAACCGATGTCAGCGGCTTTGGAACCCCAACCTATTACACGGTTGTCAAGGGAGACACCCTCTACCGGATTTCTCGCACGTATGATGTGACCGTTGAGCAATTGAAGCAATGGAATAACCTGACCGATAATATTATTTCTATCGGCCAACGGTTAATCGTCAGCCAGCCGTAACCGTTTCCTGCACAGCCGTTCCCCTTTCGGGCAATCCTCTTTTCTCGACGTTTATATTTTGCCCTGAGTCGACTCCCCCATCTTATCGCTCGGGAGCCAACCCCGGTTCTTTTTTTGATTGAGTTCATTCAGGCAAAAGGAGGATGATAAGCACGATCATGTTCTCATCAAAGGAGGTGTGGCCATGAACCAATCACCCGTCCTCGGAATTGCCTTCTTTGCGCTTCTCGCTTTTCCCCTCCATGCAGGATCCAGTGAACAACCCACGGCCGGTGGCGTTCCCCCACCCGTGGTGGCCGATTATATTCACGCCATCATTCAAGCGGATCGCACGCTGTATACGACCCACGTGGTCGAACGAATGGAAACGCACAAGGTCGTGACTTCCCAGGAATACTGGAAGCAAACGAAATCGCTGCCCCTGCCCGCTCAAATGTTGTTGCTGTCGGGATTGCAGGTAGAACAGCAGGGACTGGGGCTCCAATTCCGGTTGGCCAGCCTGCACCCCATTTATGAGAAAAACGGGCCGACCACGGATTTTGAAAAAGCCGGATTGGCTGCCGTACTGGAAGATCCGAGCCGCCCCTATACCGGCGTCATCCAGCGGGGGGCGCAAAAATTCTTCAAAGCCGTTTACGCCGACCATGCCGTATCGGTTTCGTGCATCAATTGCCACAATGGACACGTCCTCTCGTACAAAAAAGATTACAAACTGGGGGACGTGATGGGTGGAATCGTGATTTCGTTTCCCATTCAGTAACGGCGCTCAATGACAAAGGCCAGATGTCAGGACAAAGATTGTGAATTCCCGATTAGATTCTTGCTAGAAACTGGAGCAGATAAACGTCGGGGATTGTAAATGTTCAGTCATTCGTTGACAGCATGAGGATCTGCCCACAAGCAGGGAGGGCGGACCCGCAGGGCCGCCCCTACTGAACCCCCCTGCCCCCCTTATCAGGGGGGAGAGGCTTGCTGCCGGCTCGCTGCTCCGGGGAGAGCGGGTCTGCCGTCCCCCTGAGAAGGGGGATTGAGGGGGTTGCCTTCCAAAGGCGGGGCACAGGGGCACAAAAGGAAGCAGGAAAATTGTCAACGAATGACTGAACACATACAGGAATGACAGAAGGAAAGGAGTCGTCGTTAACCGGATAATGGGGTCGGGTGTTTTGCAGCGGAAGGCAGAGAGCCTTTGGAAGTGGAGTGTTCAAACCGCAGCCCGTTCACCGCGACGTTCCAATGCCAGTACTCCCCGTTTCGCGTTGAAGACATTTCCACTTCGATGCGGTTGCCGCGTTCCACGGAAACGGGACGGTCGATGGGGAAAAAGGCCAGCCCCCAGTGAGAGGCTTTATCCCGTGGGCCATTGGAGATGGACAGTTCCGGGATCAATTCGGCGCTGAACCAACCCGCCAGCCCATGAAACCAGCCCCGGCGTTTGGCATAGACGGAGAAATTGGCTTTGACTTCCGCCTGCGTCGTTTTCCCGAATTCAACTTCTTGCACGCGCATGGGATCACCGAGGAACGTTCCTTCATGCAGTTTCAGCGGATGAAAGTTGTTCACCGTCAAGTGACGAACGGGTGAGAAGTCGAACCCCTGACACCGGTTCACCCAAAAATCGACCACGTGTTCATAAAATTGCGGCAGTTCGACGGGAACGAGATACAGGTCCACGCCGTGGGGGATGAGCGTACCGCCTTTTTTGAGATAACGATCCCTGGCATCGGTCAGCGATCCGAGAATCCCTTCCTCAAACCCGAACGTGCCCATCGTCTCCGTGACGACCACGTCCGCGGGTTCAGGCAACTCCACGTTGAAAGACAGGTCGTTGTAAAACGTGATGCGATCTTGAAACCCGTTTTTCGCCGCCACGAGTTCGGCAATGTTGATCACGGCTTCGCTCTCCACGGCGTACACGTGACGGGCACCGGCACGGCACGCGAAGAAGGAGAGAATACCTGACCCGCAACCTACGTCCACCACGACGTCACCCGGTTTCACGACCTTGGAAATGGCTTGACTGTAGGCACCCGTCCGCGTCTCATCGACCAACATCGACAAGTGATAATTGATGAAGTCGGTGTATTTCGTCATCACTCCCTTTCTCCATTCACGTCCTGCTTCCCTATTCTATAGACGCCCAATAGTAGAGCATGGCAGACTACCGGGCAAGACTCCCCGGTTCACACCGGACTTCACCGCATACGGATTGTATTGAAGAACGATGAGCGCGATCTCGCACCCCTGGCGACATTCTTTGCAGTCGTTCGGGCACCCACGGGTCATCACCATGTTGTTTCTCGGCTTCTCGGCCGGGATTCCCCTCCTGTTGATTTTTTCGTCGTTGTCGTTGTGGTTGCGTGAGGCCGGCGTCGAGCGTTCGGCCGTCACCTTCTTCAGTTGGGCCGCATTGGGCTACTCCTTCAAGTTCGTCTGGGCGCCGCTCGTGGACACGTTACCCATCCCTCTTCTGACTCGAAGGTTGGGACGGCGACGCGGATGGATGCTGCTGGCACAAGGGGCCGTCATTGCGGCGATTACCGGCATGGCCATGGTCGACCCGGCCCAAGGACAGATCAGCCTCACCATGATGGCCTTGGCCGCCGTGCTGCTGGGCTTTTCATCCGCCACCCAAGACATCGTGATTGACGCCTACCGAATCGAATCCGCAGACGTTTCGCTCCAAGCCCTGCTGTCGTCTACCTATATCGCGGGGTATCGCATCGGGATGCTGGTGTCGGGAGCCGGGGCTCTATTCCTGGCCAGTGCCTTCGGATCGACCAAGGGAGCCTATGACTATCAGGCTTGGCAGGGCGCCTATCTGCTCATGGCCGCAGCCATGTCGGTAGGCGTCCTGACGACGCTGGTCATTGCCGAACCAACCACTCGCGACACGAGTATGCCTTCCCGGTCGACAGGCGATTACGCGGGGATCCTGTTCATGTGCCTCGCGGCCGTCACCGGATTCATCCTGGTCTTTTATTATTCCTCCGAACCGGCGGCTAAGCTGAGCCACATGCTGGCCGGCGTGCTCGGCGCCGACGCCGGCGCGAGGTTCCTGGTCGAGACGGCACGACTGGGCACGGGCGTGGTGGCGGCGTGGCTGGTCGCCACACTCATGATTCGCACCGGAGTCGTGAGCAGGGCCATGATGCAGGATACCTACGTCGCCCCGCTGAAAGACTTCTTCAGACGATACGGGCTGAACTCCGCTTTACTGCTTTTGCTGCTGATCGGGGTTTACCGCATTTCCGACATTGTATTGGGCGTCATCGCCAACGTGTTCTACCAGGACGTGGGATTCACCAAGCCGGAAATTGCCGGTGTCGTGAAAACCTTCGGGCTCTTCATGACCATTGCCGGCGGGTTTCTGGGCGGCCTCCTGTCCGTCCGATACGGCATGATCCGTATTCTCTTGCTCGGGGCTCTTTTGTCCGCCGTCACCAATCTCCTGTTTATCGTGTTGGCCGCCGTTGGACACGATCTGAGCATGCTCTATCTGGTGATTTCCGTCGATAACCTGTCCGCGGGATTGGCCAGTGCGGCCTTCGTCGCCTTTCTCTCCAGCCTCACCAACGTCCAATTTACCGCCATGCAATATGCCATCTTCAGCTCGCTCATGACCCTATTCCCCAAAATCCTGGGGGGCTACTCAGGCACCATCGTGGACAGCATGGGTTATTCACATTTTTTCATGCTAACCGCCCTGCTGGGATTGCCCGTGCTCATACTCGTTTGGCAAGCGCGTAACTATTTGGACCCGCCCGCCGGAGCGAACCGTTTGTAAGGGTTCAAGGGCATGCGCCATCCTTTTTACGCTTCCTCGGAAACGGGATTGACAAGCGTTCCGATTCGTTCGATTTCAATGGCGACCCGGTCTCCTTTTTTGAGAAAGACCTGCGGGTTTCGCGCAAACCCGACGCCTTGCGGAGTACCAGTCAGGATGACCGTCCCCGGCAACAACGTCGTCCCTTCGCTCAAAAAGCTGATCAGGGAAGGAACGTCGAAAATCATGTCCGCGGTGGTCGAATCCTGCATGATTTTTTCATTCAGTGTGGTTTTGATCTTCAGAGCATTGGGATCCGGAATTTCGTCGGTGGTGACCAGACAGGGTCCAAGAGGACAGAACGTGTCGAAAGATTTTCCCCGGCACCACTGCTTGCCTCCGCCCTCTTTTTGCCAGCGACGGGCGCTGACGTCGTTGGCGCACGTGTACCCCAGCACGTGGTCGAGAGCCTGGCGCGGTTCAATGTTCTTCCCCGGCTTTCCGATGACCACCGCCAATTCCCCTTCGCAATCGACTTGCCCCGGAGCGACTCTGGGAATGACAATGGGATCACCGGGATGGGACAGCGCATTCACCGCCTTGATAAACAACACGGGGTATTCGGGAATCCTTGCGCCCGTTTCTTCCGCGTGCCGCCGGTAATTCAGTCCCACACAAAGAATATTTCGTGGTTCAACGGGAGCGAGAAGCTTTCTCATCGCAACGACCCTGTCCGTAACACAATACGTTCCGAAAATCGTTCCTTCAATAAGTCGAGCCGACCCCTCGTCCACCCGCTCGCCATAGTGGACCGTACCCGCACTGTTCTGAAACCGGACGATTTTCATCAAGCCCGCCTGATTCCCCTCCTTTGTAAGGACGGGGACTTTTTCCGAAGAGAGAAAAGTCGGGAGGTAGTGCGCATTTCGAGCAGCATGATCATCTGTGCCCAGCGGCCTCTACGCAGTTGTAGCGGCGGCATCTTATGCCGCCTAGAGAGGCCGCTGGAAAGAAGCGCCATGAGGCATTCCCGGGCTCGACCCGAAATGGCGCGGCGACAAATATATGCGATTCTACTCCACCCGCGTTTCCTCTCCCCGCCCAATTGCCTTACTCAAATAAAGTAGTATACCATGCTCCCCGGTGACAGTCTTCGGGAAGCCTGACATGGTACGTAAGTACGTTGCGTACCCGTGAAGCGTACATTCAATGCGATCCCTTGAAAGCACCACCGACGTGACTGACCTCGCTCTTCTGAAAACCGTTCCTCTTCTTTCCTTTCTTCCCGACGAGACACTCGAAGACATCAGGACCAAGCTGGTCGAACAGCGCTATGAGAAAGACGAGTTCATTTTTCGGGAAGGCGAAAAGGCCGAGTGGTTTTATTTCCTGAAACAGGGAGCGATCAAATGTTTAAAATACGCTCCTCAAGGGGATGAACTGATTCTCAAGATTCTGCTACCCGGAGAGATGTTTTGCTGCGAGTCGGTTACCTTTGAGGGAGATACGGTTCATCCCGGCAATGCACAGTCTTTGGGCCCAACCACCGTTCTGAAACTCAACAGGGCAATCTATTTCGAGTGCCTACACCAGCACCCGCCTGTGACAATGCAAGTCATCAGCTATCTCGGGAACCGCCTCAAGGAATCGCAAGACCTCGCCAAGAGCCTTGCCCTCGATCCTGCCGAAACTCGCTTGGCCGCGCTATTATTGCGACTTGCCGAAAAACTCGGCGAGAAGGAACCCGAAGGCGTCTATATCGGGATCCAACTCACCCGGCAGGAAATTGCGCATATGATTGCCATCACGGAGGAGACTGCGGTTCGTATTTTGACCCGATTGAAAGAACAGGGCATTCTCCTCGCCCAATCCGGCAAAAAGTTGATCATTACTGATATGGACGCCTTGAAACAACTCGTGTCTTGAATCCTGCGCTTCTCCATTCTCTGATTCCATCCGGAAAAAATGGCAGGAGTTGATCCACATCAATGTATTTCGCCCGTAAAGCTGCCATAGTGACCCACCGGTGCTGAAGGATGCACCGGCACAAATGGCCCTCTGCCGTTGTTGCAGCACTGCGAGGAGAGGCCTTCATCCCGAAATCCGGAAAAATTATCTGTAACTTTTTACTCATCACGTGAAGGAGGTTGAATGATGCAGCAGGAATTTTCTCGCAAAGCAGGGGTTCGCAGCGCGTGGGTTGTCGCCCTGTGCCTGGCCGGCAGTCCGGTCCTGGCGTCCGCAGAAACCATCAAAGCCCAACTCTCGACGGCACCGAACGTTCCTCCGCCCATCACCCGCACCAAGCCGGCAACCGTCGTGGTCAACATGGAAGCGAAGGAATACGTCGGCACCATCGCCGAAGGAAAGCAATATAAATTCTGGAGTTTCAACGGCACAGTGCCCGGTCCCATGATCCGCGTGCGGGTGGGCGATACAGTAGAAATCCATTTAACGAACAGGAAGGACAGCAGCGAAAGTCACAATATCGACTTCCATGCGGTCAACGGACCGGGTGGCGGCGCCGCGATGCTGAATACCGAACCCGGGAAGAAAACCGGACTGAGCTTTAAAGCAATCAATCCCGGTCTCTACGTGTACCATTGCGCCACCGCATCGCCGTCGATCCCGGCGCATATTGCAAACGGCATGTATGGCATGATCCTGGTGGAACCGGAAGGCGGCCTGCCTCCCGTGGATAAGGAATTCTATCTCCTGCAGAGCGATTTTTACACCAAGGAGGCCGGCGGCTTTTTCGGCGGGGGTGGCAGCGTCCTGGAGTTTGATCATAAAAAAGGGTCTGCCGAGCACCCCACCTACGTCGTCTACAACGGCATGGCCGGCTCTCTGGTCAAAAATCCCCTCACGGCAAAAGCCGGGGACCGTATCCGGATTTTCTTCGGCAATGCCGGCCCCAACCTGGTCTCGTCGTGGCACATCATCGGCGAGATCTTCGACAAAGTCTGGACGGAAGGTTCGCTCACCACCCCACCCCTGGAAAACGTGCAAACCACGCTGGTGCCGGCTGCGGGGTCTACCATCGCGGAATTTGTCGTCGAAGTGCCCGGCACCTATATCTCGGTGGACCACTCGATCTTTCGCATCGAGAAAGGCGCGCTGGGTCTTCTGAAGGTGGAAGGGGAAGAGAAACCTGAGATCTACAAAGGACTTCAATAAGCCGGTGCTGTCACCGTTGATAACGTCGGAACGATCAATGAGTACGTCGGAATTGACTTCTAAGCAATGAGAGGTTTGTTTGGGGGCCATGCATGACCCCTGCCTCACCCGGCCAAACGCAACCCCCTAATGATTGAGGCGAGGGTGGCTCTCCTCCAAGCCCTCGCCGGCCTGGTTCGCCAAGGCAGGTTGGATTAGCGTGGCGTCATTCAACAATTCTCTTAGCTCTTCCAGAATAGCTCATATTCGCGCAAGTGCGTGAGTGTCTTCAGGTCTGGCAATCGATCCAAAAAGACCCGGCCATGCAAATGATCCACTTCATGCTGGAGCACGCGGGCAAAAAACCCTTCGGCGTCCAATCGGACGGCTTGGCCTCGACGATCAAGGCCACTGACGCTCAGCCTCGTCCAACGCGGCACGAGACCGCGTAAATCCGGCACGCTCAAACACCCTTCCCAGCCCGCTTCCGTGGTCTCCGCGTGGTCCGTGATGGTGGGGTTGAGCAACACCAGGAGCGGAACGGCCGGGTGGTTCGGATAGCGCGGGTTCTCCGGTGAGACTTCGATCACGATGATCTGTTTGGACACGTGGACCTGCGGCGCGGCAATGCCCACGCCATGGGCATCCCGCATGGTCTCGACCATATCGTCAATGAGTCGCTGGATTTCCCGCGAGCGCACTTCTTCAGAAGAAACCGGTTCCGCTCCCTCTTGAATTTTCGGATGCCCCAGCCTGATAATTATTAATAATGCCACAATCAGTTTCCCTTCTGTCATACTGCGCGAGACATCATTCTTTCAAAACCGGATTATTCAGAATAGTAAAGGTTGGCTCATTCACTGACAATTCTCGCATGCAGGTAACGCGACCAGCTTGTTATCCTGAGCAACGCGAAGGATCAAGGAGCCTGGCCTGAGCAAAGCGAACGGGTCGTTGAGGCGTTCGATTATTCAGCGAGAGATTCTTCACTTCGTTTAGAACGACAGATTTGGTGTGGTCAATTGTAGGGCGCCGGCCTTTGATGATCATTCAGAGGGAAAACCAGTCTCACCTGTGTACTTCATTGACTTGTTTTGAAGCCGCATGATACCGTGCCGACCATGAAAAAGCCTTGTTATTCAATAAGTTTGGCTCAATTCAGCCAATTGGCCACGATGGGGAATCTGGTGCCGGTCTATCGCGAAATCCTGGCGGATCGGGAAACGCCGGTCAGCGCGTTTTCGAAAATCAATGCCGGCAACACGGCTTTCCTGTTTGAAAGTATCGAAGGCGGCGAGCATTGGGCGCGGTATTCCTTTTTGGGCAGCGGGGCCACACAAGTGTTGTGGGAAGACGGCGGCACCCTCCGCATCAAAAGGGGTCGCAAAACGGAAACCCGTCCGTTGGGGCACAATCCTTTGGCTCATATCCAGGCCATGCTGGACGAATTTCAGCCGGTACATGTGCCCGATCTTCCGCGCTTTGTCGGAGGAGCCGTCGGCTATCTGGGGTATGACGTGGTGCGATTTTTCGAACCGATACCCGAGTATCCCAAGGAGTCCGCCCGCTTGCCCCTGCTTGCCTTTTTCGTCACGGACACGCTTTTGATCTTCGATAACGTGCGGCATACGATCAAAGTCGTGGCCAATGCGCATATTGCATCTTCCAGGCAATCTGACGTCAGATCCGCCTACGTGGATGCCACGACCCGGATCGAAAAAATGATTGCGAAGCTCAAGATCCCCTTGCGGTACAAGTCAGCCTCCGGGCGCCGGCACGTTCCACGCTTCACTTCCAATATGGCTCAGGCCACCTTTGAAAAAATGGTGATGCGGACCAAAGAATATATCCAGGCCGGCGATATCGTGCAGGCCGTGGTCTCCCAACGATGGCAGACCAGGATCCACGCGCCTCCCCTGGAAATCTATCGCGCGTTACGGGTCATCAATCCTTCACCGTACATGTTCTATCTCCGGGTGGCGGGAGTCGAATTGGTCGGATCCTCACCGGAAATCCTGGTCCGGTGCGAAGACGACCAGGTCGTCGTCCGGCCGATCGCGGGCACGCGAAAGCGCGGGGCCACGGTCGCCGAGGACCAGGCGTTGGCCGACGAATTGTTAGCCGATACGAAGGAACGCGCCGAACACGTCATGCTGGTCGATCTGGGCCGGAACGACGTCGGACGCGTGGCTCGAACGGGCACCGTCGCGCTTGATCCGTTCATGAAAATCGAACGATACTCTCACGTCATGCACATTGTCTCGCAGGTGACGGGCACGTTGAATCCTGGACAGGACGCGTATGACGTCATGAAAGCATGCTTCCCGGCCGGCACGGTCTCGGGTGCCCCGAAGATTCGAGCCATGCAGATCATCGAAGAACTCGAACCCACGCAACGAGGACCCTATGCCGGCGCCGTGGGCTATTTCAGTTTCTCGGGCAATATGGATACCTGTATCAATATTCGAACCATTGTCATTAAGGGCCGGGATGCCTTTGTTCAGGCCGGCGCGGGAATCGTCGCCGATTCGGACCCGACCAAGGAATACGAAGAAACGTGCAACAAGGCTCGCGCCATGATGCGAAGCATCGAAATGGCCGAACAGGGGTTGGAATAATCGCATGTTACTCATGATCGACAATTATGATTCCTTTACGTACAACCTGGTTCAGTACCTCGGGGAACTGGGTGCGGAGATTGACGTGTATCGAAACGACAAAGTCACGGTTGATGAGATTACGAAACTGGATCCGAAACGCATTGTGATCTCTCCCGGTCCTTGCACGCCCAACGAGGCGGGAATTTCCGTGGAGGTGATTCGACGTTTTGCCGGACGCGTTCCGCTGTTGGGCGTCTGTCTTGGGCATCAGTCCCTGGCCTTTGCCTTCGGTGGTGAAATTATCCGTGCCGATCGTTTGATGCACGGCAAAACGTCGTTGGTCAAGCACGACAATCAGACGATTTTTGAAGGCCTGCCCAACCCGTTTGAAGCCACGCGGTATCATTCGCTGATCGTCAATAAGGAAACCTTGCCCGATGATTTTGAAATTTCAGCGGTCACGGAGGAAGGCGAAATTATGGGCCTCCGGCATCTTCCGTCTGGTGCGGAAGGCGTGCAGTTTCATCCGGAATCGATCCTCACGAAAGCCGGCATGGATCTATTGCGAAACTTCCTTGAACCGGACTCCGGTCATGGTGAAGGGAAGACGGCATGATCAAAGACGCCCTCACAAAATTGGTTGACGGCAACAACCTCACGGAAAAAGAAGCCTACGACGTCATGCTTGAGATCATGCAAGGCGCGACGGCTGAATCCCAAATTGCCGCATACCTCATGGGCCTTCGGATGAAAGGCGAGACCGTCGAGGAAATCACGGGATCGGTCAAAGCCATGCGTGAAATGGCCGTGCGGATCCACGTGGGAGATCCCCAGGTCGTAGATACCTGCGGAACCGGCGGTGATCGATCCAATACCTTCAATATCTCCACCGCAGCGGCCTTCGTCGTGGCCGGAGGCGGCATCACCGTTGCCAAACATGGGAACCGGTCGGTCTCTTCGCGGTCCGGGAGTGCGGACGTGTTAGCCGCCATGGGCGTCAAGATCGACCTGCCTCCGGAACGGGTGGAAGCCTGCGTCGATGAAATCGGGATCGGCTTTTTGTTCGCGCCGCTCTACCACGGGGCGATGAAGCATTGCGCCAAGCCTCGTTCTGAAATGGGCGTCCGAACGTTGATGAACATCATGGGGCCGTTATCCAACCCCGCGGGCGCCGGCATCCAGGTATTAGGCGTCTATGATCAGGCCTTGACGGAAAAACTGGCCCAGGTCCTCATTCGCTTGGGCACCCAACATTGTTTCGTCCTGCACGGCAAGGACGGATTGGACGAAATCACGTTGACCGATTTCACCTACGTGTCCGAAGGCAAGGCCGGACGGATTTCCAGTTATCACCTTGCGCCTGAAGATTTCGGATTAACCCGGGTCAGTCCGAAAGACCTGCAAGGCGGGACTCCCGAAGACAATGCGGTCATCATCCAGGAGATTCTCAAGGGGCATCGCAACGCCAAACGGGACGTGGTGCTTATGAATGCCGCGCCGGCGTTCGTCGCCTGCGGAAAAGCCAAAAACCTGAAGGAGGGGTATGGCCAAGCCTCGAATGCATTGGATAGCGGTGCCGCGTACGAGAAGTTTCAGAAACTTGTCCGGTTTTCGAATGGGGCCGCCGTATGATCCTGGATCGAATCCTGGAACATAAGAAGTCGGAACTCCGCCGAAAAAAAAGCCGCGGATATCTGACCGGCCTGAAAGGGAAAATCGCCGATCGGCCCGAACCGTCTGGCTTTATCAAAGCCTTGAAGGAGGCCTGTACGCCTGACTGTCCGGCCCTGATTACGGAAATCAAGAAGGCCTCACCTAGCCAGGGCTTGATGCGTCCGGAGTTTAAGGACCGATTCGACCCGGTCGAGATTGCCGGCACGTATAAAAAACACGGAGCGGCAGCCGTGTCGGTCTTGACGGATCAGGAATTCTTTCAAGGGCATTTGGACCACCTGGCCCGCGTTAAGGACCACGTGGGGCTGCCGGCATTGAACAAGGAATTCATGATCGAAGACGTCCAATTCTATGAAGCACGCGCCTATGGAGCCGATGCCGTCCTGCTCATCGTAGCGGCCTTGGATCGAATTCAGCTCGAAGACTTCTATACGATAGCCAAGGGTCTGGCACTCGACGTGCTGGTTGAAACGCACGACGAATCGGAAATCGATACGGTCCTGGAACGAATTCCCGACGCGGTCCTGATCGGCATCAATAATCGGGACCTGACAACTTTCTCGACCGATCTTTCGGTGACCCGGCGACTGGCCCCACGGATTCCTTCCGAGAAAATCATCGTGAGTGAAAGTGGAATCCACAAACGCGAAGACGTCTTGCAAATTTTGGAAGCCGGAGCCAAGGCCATGCTGGTGGGCGAATCTCTGGTTCGAGCGGATGACATCGGCGCCAGGATTCAAGACCTGCGAGGAACGGTCGGGAAGGAGAATGAAGCCCAACAGCCTGCGCAAGGAACCCGCTGGATTTAACAACCCTTCTCCGTAGCCGGCTCATCAGTCATGTATCTGCCGAAAATCAAAATCTGTGGGATCACGAACCCCATCGACGCCTTGCAAGCCATCGATGCCGGCGCCGATGCGCTCGGTTTCGTCTTCTACAGGAAAAGCCCGCGCAACGTCAGTGTGAACGTGGTCAAATCCATTGTGGTCAATTTGCCGCCGTTCGTGTTGCCCGTCGGCGTATTCGTCAATGCGAAACCCGAGACCGTCCGCAAGACCATGGATGACTGCGGGTTGGCGCTTGCGCAAATTCATGGAGACGAATCCGCGGAGTATTGTGAAGCCCTGGGCCGTCCGGTTATCCGAGGGATCAGACTTCGTGACCGTCACACCCTCTTCGCCATGGCCGAGTACAAGGGCCGGTCCCGAGTCCGGGGATTCATCCTGGATGCCTTTTCAACGACAGCCTATGGAGGAACCGGTAAAACCGCGGACTGGGCCCTTGCCGCGGAAGCCGCCGAGTCTTTTTCCTTTTTGCTGGCGGGAGGGCTCACTTCCGAAAACGTCCAGGAGGCGATCCGGAAAGTGCGACCTTACGGCGTGGACGTCAGCAGCGGCGTCGAAGCCAGTCCGGGCAAAAAAGATCCGGCCAAAGTGACGGCCTTCATTCAAGCCGTGAAACTTGTGTCGTCATAAATCGAGCCGGTATATTTCCATCCAAAACCTGTCGCTCAGGCAACGTCCCCATGGACAGGCACGGAGTCCTGTCCCTACAACCCGGAAAACCTCTTTCTCTGAAACGGCAATAAGACGCCATGGCACGAGTCCCCGTTAAACAAAGCCGATTCGGCAAATATGGAGGGCAATACGTTCCCGAGACGCTCATGCCGGCCATCCTGGAACTGGAAAAGGTCTATGCGAGAGTTCGCCGGGACCGCAGTTTTCAAAGAGAATTCCAGGATTGTTTGCGACAATACGTGGGGCGTCCGACTCCCCTGTACTTCGCCAAACAACTCACCAGGACGCTGGGCGGAGCCAAGATCTATCTCAAGCGAGAGGACCTCTGTCATACCGGCGCGCACAAAATCAACAACACCGTGGGCCAGGCGTTACTCACGAAACGCATGAAAAAACGGCGCATCATCGCGGAAACCGGTGCCGGGCAACACGGTGTCGCGGTCGCAACCATCGCCGCCATGTTCGGACTGGAAGCGGAAGTGTACATGGGCACGGAAGACATGGCGCGCCAGGCGCTCAACGTCTTTCGCATGCGCTTACTCGGAGCCAAAGTCATCGGCGTGGACGCGGGCAGCCGGACGCTCAAGGACGCCATCAGCGAGGCCATGCGCGACTGGACCACGAACGTGCGCACCACGCATTACCTGCTGGGTTCCGTACTGGGGGCGCATCCTTATCCGATGATGATCCGAGATTTCCAATCGGTGATCGGCCGGGAAACGCGACGCCAGATCCTGTCCGCGGAGGGAACACTCCCTCATTCCCTGGTGGCCTGCGTGGGAGGCGGCAGCAACAGCATCGGCCTATTCTATCCGTTTATCAAGGATACCCGGATCAAGATGGTCGGGGTGGAAGCCGGTGGCATGGGCTTGGCCAGTGGTAAACATGCCGCTCGATTTGCCGGTGGCGTACCGGGCGTGCTTCATGGAACCATGACCTATCTGTTGCAGGACCGGCACGGCCAAGTCAACAGCACGCATTCGGTATCCGCCGGACTGGATTATCCCGCGGTCGGCCCTGAACATGCCATGCACCATGACTCCGGTCGCATTCAATACACCTCGGCGACCGATCAGGAAGCCCTGGAAGCCTTCGATCTGCTGTCCCGCGAAGAAGGGATTATTCCCGCCCTGGAAAGCGCCCATGCTGTTGCCGAAGTCATGAAACGGGCACCAAAGATGAAGAAAAACCAAATCCTGATCATGAACCTGTCGGGACGCGGGGATAAAGACGTGAACCAAATAGCCCAGATGCGGGGCATTCAATTGTAAGCTTCATCACATGGCTACCCATTCAAATCGCATAACCGCCACCTTTGATCGCCTTCGCCGCCAGAGAAAAAAGGCGCTGATCCCCTATCTCATGGCCGGGGATCCTTCATTGGCCGATACGGAAGCCCTGGTCGTGGCATTGGAAAAAGCCGGAGCCGACCTGATTGAAATCGGTGTGCCGTTCTCCGATCCCATCGCCGATGGACCCGTAATCCAAAAAGCGGCCGAACGGGCCCTGCGACAAGGCACTTCGCTTCGCGGTATTTTGCGGACCGTCAAATCCTTGCGGACCAAAACCCAGGTCCCGCTCATTCTGATGGCCTATTACAATACCATTATGGCAATGGGGGAACGGGAATTCTCTCACGAAGCAATTCAAGCCGGAGTTGATGGAGTCATTATTCCCGACATGCCTCCTGAAGAAGCTGATCCGCTGCAACAAGCCTCCGCCGACAAAGGCCCGTGCCTGATCTTTCTTCTTGCGCCAACCAGTACTGCGGCGAGAAAAGCCGAAGTCATCAAACGCACCAACGGATTCATCTATTATGTGTCCATCACCGGAATCACCGGGGCGAAGCTACAAGATAAAGATTCCATTAGACACAACGTACGCGCGCTCCAAAAGAAAGCCGGGAAACCCGTGGCCGTGGGATTCGGCATTGCCACACCCGACGACGCCCGCCAAATCGCGGCCTTTTCCGACGGCGTCATTGTGGGCAGCGCCCTCGTCCGCAAGATCGAAGAACTCCAACACTCACCCGATTTGATTCACGGAATCAGCCGATTCACGGCCAGCATGAAAGCCGCCCTCTCCGGTAACGGCGTTGACTAGCGATTCCCTTCCACAATTTTCACCTTTTTTTGTAAGAGAAAATCTGGTGGGGTAGAGTGACGTGAACGCCCCACGTTGTCCTGATGAAATCTGAAGAGCAAGAATCGTGTTAAACCTCGATGACGTGAACGCCGTCCTGACTGAAATGGCACCGGTTTGCGTCGGCGGATTCATCCAGAAAATACAGCAGCCGACACCCGATACGGTCATTCTTTTTCTCCGCCGGCCTGGACGTTCTCTTTCGATTCTCCTCTCAGCCCATTCCCAATACGGACGGTTGCATATCCTGACTCAAAAAATCCCATACGCTTCAACTCCTCCATCGTTCTGTCAATATCTGCGCGCCCATATTCTTGGAGCCAAGATTCATCGTCTCTCTCAGACACCTCATGATCGCATCGTCTGGTTCGAGCTCAAAAAAGGGGAGCACGCGTTCTTTCTGGTTGTCGCACTCGTTGGACGCTCGGCCAACATCTTCGTCCTGAATGCACAAACCGTGGTGCTTCGTTCCCTGAAGCCCAGTCGCCAGATCGTGGGGCAGCCGTTTACCCTCGTCGCTTGCCCGTGGGGCGACGAAATGCCCCAGGAATCGTTTCTGCCCGTTCATGATGCCGAGGGGATACATTTCCCCGTTTCCGAACGCATCGAAGCGGCTCACTCCCTGTCCGAACAGAGCGCCTGGATCGAGGATCAACGTCATCAACAAATTGCTCACTTACGCAAACACGTCAAAAAATTGCAGCGACGGATAACGAAATTGACACAGGATTTTGAAAAAGTCAGTGCCTATCGTGAGTATGGCCGATACGGCGAACTCTTGAAAAGCCACGTCTCTACCCTGCGAAAAGGGCAGGATCAAATGACCGTGGTTGATTATTTTGATGAAAAACTGCCCGAACTCACGCTTCCGTTAAACCCTGAAAAAGACGGGCCCGGGAACCTGAAGGACTATTTCACAAAACATGGTAAATTTACCGGAGCGCAAAAGAACCTGGTGCCCCGGCTTGAGGAGACGAAAACCGAATTGGTGAAACTTCAGAAAGAACTGCAGGATTTGGAAAGTGGAAAAATGACGGGCTCATCAAGGCAGGAGGATGATCAGCGGGCAGCACAGTCGGTGCCGCCGCCACAAGATCCCCAACGCTCCGGGCTCAAAAGACAAACGGCCATACCCTACCGTCAGTTTTACTCCCAGGATGGACAAGCCATCCTGGTCGGGAAAACCGCCAAAGACAATGACGCCGTCACCTTCAAGGTATCCAAACCCGACGATCTTTGGCTGCACGCCAGGGGTACGCCGGGGTCACACGTGGTCATCAAATTGGAAAAGAAACAGCAGGTTCCGCCTGAAACCTTGAAGGACGCCGCGACTCTGGCCCTGTTTTACAGCGATTTGCGAAAAAGCGGAAAAGGAGAAGTCATCTATACCTTGAAGAAAAACGTCAGGAAACCGAAAGGCGCGAAACCCGGGTCTGTCACGGTGACCCAGGAAAAGAGCTTGTGGGTTTTCGTGGACCAGGCACGATTGGATCGGCTGAAAGAATCCGGTCCTCATCCCCTGGGGCAGACAGCGGAGTAAAACGGATACCTATGAAAGGAGCATGACATGAACGATTCACTGACGGAAGAAGTACGAGAGCAGCGAAAGACGAACTATGACATTCATCCCCTTATCGTCAATCGATGGTCTCCCCGCTCGATGACCGGCGAGGAACTGTCCGACGATGAACTCATGCCGCTGTTTGAAGCGGCTCGCTGGGCTCCGTCGTCGTATAATGGGCAACTGTGGCGCTTTGTCTATGCGAAGCGACAAACTGCGTTCTGGGACACGTTTGTGGACCTACTGGCAGAAGGGAATAAAGCATGGGCGCAGCAGGCCGCTGCCTTGGTCGTCGTCACGTCCAGAAAGCTCTTCGAACGTAATGACAAACCCGCCGCCACGTATGCCTTCGATGCAGGTGCGGCATGGGAAAATCTGGCGTTGGAAGGAACACGACGGGGTTTGGTCGTACACGGCATGCAGGGATTTGATTATGAGAAGGCCAGGAGAGAACTGCACGTGCCCGAAAACTACGAAGTATTGGCTATGATCGCCATTGGAAAGCGCGCGCCCAAGGAATCCTTACCCCCTCAGCTTCAAGAGATGGAACGTCCGAACGACAGACGCCCCTTGGATGAAATCATCATAGCCGGCCGGTTCAGCAAAGAAGAACATCCTTAAGACCGTCCGCATCCAGGCAAGAACATTCATTTTTCCCATTTATCTTGACATTTAAAAACCATTCCGATATAAGCCTTCAACCATAAGACGGCACGGTAGGGAGACGAAGGGGTTTTCCTTACCGGCCTCAAATAATGAGCAAGGACATCGACGTCCTTTTGGTTTGTGGTTTAAACCAGAAGGGCGTTTTTTTTTGTCCATCTCATTCATAACGGCAAAAAGAGAGCGACAAACGGATGAACAGTGCGTTCCGTCTATTCGAAGGAAACAAAGGTGTTTCCCGCATTGCCGAAGCCTTATGCCGAAAGATTTTGTGCTTCTTGGGTGTTCGTGAAAGACGACTTTGCAACATTGATTCTGAAAGAAAAAGGAAAGATGTCCATGACTATATTCAAATACACCACGTTCAATATCGTTTTCTTCGCGATGTTGTTGATCGCACTGCCTGCATTTGCCGGTCCGAAACTCGAATTCGGTGATAACAAGTGGCTGAGTATCGGCGCCGGGGCACGAGTCCATTTCTTCGCACAGGAAAATAATGCAGCAGATGGAGAGAATTGGAGTAAGCATTTTGGGTTGGAGAATATGCGGCTCTACGTCAACGGGCAAATTCACAAGTACCTGAAAATCGAGTTCAACACGGACTGTACGAATTGCCTCGGTGACAACAGCAAGGGCTCCATGATCGTCCTCGACGCCATCGGCAAATTCGAGTTCAATCAGTACATCAATATCTGGGCCGGCCGGCAATTGGTCCCGTCGGATCGCGCCGAACTCGACGGTCCCTATTTTCAAAACACTTTTGATTTCAACAAGACGCCGTTTTACCCGTCGGATTTCGGCAACTTCGTGGCCGGTCGGTTTGGCCGTGACGACGGCGTGAACCTCTGGGGAGCCTTGTTCGAAGACAAACGGCTGACCTACGTCGTGGGCGTGTTTGACGGAGTCGATCATTCGGGTATGGCTGGACGTCCGAATACGGGTGACAACCTGCTTTGGGCGGGTCGTTTCAGCTACAACTTCTGGGACGTGGAAAAAAACCCGGGCTATTACACCAGCAGCACCTATTACGGCAAAGGCGGAGACATCCTGACCCTGGCTTTCGCCATACAACATCACGAAGACGGGGCCGGCACAGCCGCCAATCAATCGGATTTCACAGGCTACAGTACCGATCTCCTGATGGAAAAAGTCCTGCCGAACAAGAGCGTCCTGACCTTTGAAGGAGAATATAAAGCGTTTGATACCGGAATGTCTCAGGCTACCTTCGATGAAGCTTTGGCCGAAGGTGGCCCCGGCTGCTTTTGCCTGTTCGACGGAGATTCCTGGACGGCGACGGGGTTGTACCTTTTTCCCCAAAAATTAGGGATCGGACAATTGCAACCTTATGTTCGGTATACGGCGAACAATCCGGACTTCAGCACCAGTCGAAGTGAAATTGAATTCGGAACGAATTATATCATCGACGGGCATAACGCCAAGATTTCACTCTTTTATCAATATGGCGATATTGCCACGAAGGGACGCAATTGGACGCCAGGTGTCACCGGTGACGACGTCGGTGCCATCAAGCTGGCCCTTCAGTGGCAGATCTAACGATCGATCGACTGTCTGAGAAGAGAGCGAATCAACATTACAACGTGACATTGAAAGAGAGGAAAAACATGAATATACCAAAAGCACTCATTCCGGAGGCCAGCAAAACGGAGAACCCGCTCGACCAAATACCTGCGAAAAGCCGGCGCCAATTTTTCACGGACGCCGGAAAAACGGCAGCGGGATTCGGCATCGCCGCGCTTCTAGGCAACCTGGGAAACTACGCGTTGTCATATGCAGCCGACAAAGAACCCATTAAAATAGGCGTATTGCATTCCTTGAGTGGCACAATGGCCATCAGCGAGGTTTCACTGAGAGACGTGGTGCTGATGGCGGTTGATGAAATCAACGCCGCGGGAGGTGTTCTCGGGAGGATGATCGAGCCCGTGATCGTCGATCCCGCCTCGAATTGGGATTTGTTTGCGGAAAAGGCCAAACAACTCCTCCTGGTCGATAAAGTCGCCGCCGTGTTTGGTTGTTGGACGTCCGTGAGTCGCAAATCCGTGCTGCCCGTGTTTGAAAGCAACAACGGGTTGCTGTTCTATCCCGTGCAATATGAAGGGGAAGAATGTTCGCGGAACGTGTTTTATACCGGAGCCGCCGTCAACCAGCAGGCCGTTCCCGCCGTGGACTATCTGATGAGCGAGGAAGGCGGAGACTACAAAAAATTCTACCTGTTGGGGACGGATTACGTGTATCCCAGGACGACGAACAAAATTTTACGGGCGATGCTGCTCGCCAAAGGCGTGCCCGCTTCCCATATCGGCGAGGAATACACCCCGTTCCACCACCAGGATTACCAGACCATCGTCAGCAACGTACGGCAATTTTCCCGACGCGGCGACGCCGCCGTGATCAGCACGATCAACGGAGACAGCAACGTGCCGTTTTACAAGGAATTCGCCAATCAGGGTCTCCGGTCCGAAGACGTGCCCATCATGGCCTTCAGTGTGGCCGAAGATGAACTTCGCAGCATGGACACGACCGCGTTAGTCGGACATCTGGCTGCCTGGAATTATTATCAGAGCGTTGACACGCCGGAAAACAAGAAATTCGTGTCAGACTTTAAATCCTATTGTCAGAAGAACGGACTGCCGGGTGGAAACGGACGAGTCACCGACGATCCGATTGAAGCCGCCTATTTCGGCGTCCACGTCTGGAAACAGGCCGTGGAAAAGGCCGGTCGCACGGACGTGGACGCCGTGCGCCAAGCCGTGTACGGCCTGGAGTTCGAGGCCCCCGGCGGCAAGAAGAAGATGGATGCGGTGAACCATCATACCCACAAGCCCGTGCTGATCGGCGAGATTCGCAAAGACGGACAATTTACGATCATTTCCCAAACGGACCTGGTGCGACCCGAACCCTGGAGTGAATTTACCAGCCCTGATAAGGGATGTGACTGGGTCAATCACAAAGGCACGTACAAGAAGGCGTAAAACGGTGCGGGTTCAGGGTCGGCTCGTGACCCTGAACCCGCGCTTGTGCTGACTGAGCCATGAGAGTCGGGCACAATGGTTCGGATAGCCGATTGATGAGACCCAACATCATGAAACGATCGTTCATATCTGTTTTGTTCACGTGGCTGGTGTTTTTTTCCTGGTCCGTGTTGAGCCTTGCCATGGCTCAGGAATTACCTCCGGGATCGTCCGGCGTCATGACCGTGCAAGAGGCCATGACCGCGCTCATTGAAGGCCCATGGCCTGAAAAAAAGATGGCGGCTGATTATCTCCTAAAAAACGGCGATCCCGCCCTGCTTCCTCAACTTGAAGAATTTCGCTCAAATACGAACCGGCGCGTCCGACGTCTGATCAAACCCGTCATCAACCTGCTCAAAAATAGAGCGGGGCTCGCCAGTCCGGACAAGGAAACCCGGCGCGCCGCTGCCAGAGATCTTGGTGCACGAGGCACGCCGGAAGCGTTGCCCATCCTCAAGCAAGCGTTGTCAGGTGAAAAGGAGCATTGGGTTCGCTACGACCTGGAAGAGGCCATTCATTTACTCAACCTGGAAAGCGCCGACCCGCAAAAGAAGTTCACGGCCATTCAGAAATTGAGCGACATGCGCAGCGCCGCGGCCCTTCCGCTTTTACAGGACTTGGCAAACCAGGCAGCCGACAATCTCGAACAGCAAACATTGAAAGACGAATCGGAAAAAGCGAGTCGCCGGATACAGAAATGGCAGGACGTCACACGAGGCATCGAAATGCTCTTGCAAGGCCTGAGTCTTGGGTCCATTCTGCTTCTCATGGCCCTGGGACTGGCCATTGTCTTCGGGCTCATGGGTGTCATCAATATGGCGCATGGTGAAATGATGATGATCGGAGCCTATGCCACGTTTGTCGTGCAGGAAGGGTTCAGAGCGTACCTCGGCGAACACCTCTTCGATTATTATTTCTTCTTTGCCCTCCCCTGTGCATTTTTCGTTGCAGCGTTCATCGGATGGATCCTGGAGGGCACGCTCATTCGATTCCTCTATGGAAGGCCCCTCGAGACATTACTCGCCACGTGGGGCGTCGGGCTCGTCCTGATCCAAACCGCCCGCCTCATCTTCGGAGATCTCACGGCAGTCCAGGCCCCAAGCTGGCTCAGGGGCGGCGCACAGGTCGTGGTCGGCGTACAACTTCCTTACAACCGGCTTTTCATCATCTTCCTGGCTCTTTTCTGCGTCGCCGGCATCTATTTGCTGTTGTTTCGAACGGGCATCGGTCTTCGGGTACGCGCCGTCTTACAAAATCGCGACATGAGCGCCTGCTTGGGCATTCCCACCAGGAAGTTGGACGCCTACACCTTTGCCTTCGGCTCAGGCTTGGCAGGCTTGGCCGGCAGCGCCCTCACCTTGGTAGGAAACGTGGATCCCGAACTCGGGCGGAATTACATTGTGGACTCGTTCATGGTCGTCGTCGCCGGTGGAGTCGGAAAACTCGCCGGAACGATTACCGCCGCTTTCGGCATCGGCACACTCAATAAATTATTGGAACCCGGTTTCGGCGCCGTGTACGGGAAGGTGATCATTCTCGTGCTCATCATCCTCTTCCTCCAGATCCGGCCTTCCGGACTCTTTGCACTGAAAGGACGACACCTTGACTCCTGACCATCCACGAGGCCGCTTCACGACGTGCCTCTCAAGCGTGGCTGCTCACGTGGGTGCAGGTCCGGCATTCTGGATCGTGGGAGTGTTCCTCTTCGCGGGTGTGCCTCTCCTCAATGTATTGCCCGAGGATTCGCTTTTTCACGTGTCCGACTTTACCCTGAACCTATTGGGTAAATTTTTTGCGTTTGCCATTTTAGCACTGGGGATTGATCTGATTTGGGGATATACCGGCGTCTTGAGTTTGGGCCACGGCGTGTTTTTCGGGCTGGGCGCTTATGCCATGGGCATGCACCTGATGTTGGGGATCGGAACGGAGGGCGTCTATGGCAATGCCCTTCCCGACTTCATGGTGTGGAACCAGGTCGAAGAGCTTCCCTGGTTTTGGAAACCGTTTTACAGTCTGACCTTTTCATTGGCGGCCATAGTCCTGGTGCCGATGGCCGCCGCGGCAATTTTCGGGTTCTTCGTCTTCCGCAGCAGGATTCGCGGCGTCTATTTTTCCATTATTACGCAAGCGCTCGCACTCGTCGCATGGTTGGTCTTCAATCGCAATGAAACCAACCTGGGCGGAACGAATGGGTTGACCGACTTCAAACACATTCAGGGGTTTTCGTTGAATGACCCTGAAACCCAGCTCGTCATGTACATGGTGACCATCCTGTTCCTGGGCTTGGCCTATCTTCTCTGCCGGTGGATCACCCAATCCCGGGCGGGACGCGTGTTGATCGCCATTCGTGATTGCGAACAGCGCGTATTTTTTTCCGGGTACTCACCCGCGAGTTACAAGTTGTTTGTGTTCGTGATCTCCGCCGGGTTAGCTGGTCTCGCAGGCGCGCTCTACGTCCCGCAGGTCGGGATTATCACGCCCAACCAGATAGGCGTCCTCCCCTCGATCGAGATGGTGATCTGGGTGGCCGTGGGAGGACGGGGGACACTCTCGGGCGCCATCATCGGAGCGGCGGGCGTCAACTACATGCGCAGCACGTTGACCAACCATTTTCCCGAACTCTGGCCCTTTTTCCTGGGCGGGCTTTTTATCGCCGTCGTCATGTTATTCCCCAAGGGAATTGTGGGACTACTCCGGAAGGCGTATGCGATGCTTCCTTTCGGGAAATCGAAAGTCGAAAACGCCGCAGGGACCGACTAATTGTTTGCCATGGACGAACACGTTTCAGCTCCCACAGAACAGCCGGACGGACGAAAGGTCATCGGGTCCCGGCACCAACGGTCGATTATCTATCTCGACCACGTGACGGTTGATTTTGACGGGTTTAAGGCCTTGAACAGGCTCAACCTGATCGTAGACTACCGGGAGCTTCGAGTGGTGATCGGGCCCAACGGAGCCGGCAAGAGCACGCTCTTGGACGTGATCTCGGGTAAAGTACAACCAATCTCCGGGCGGGTCGTCTTTAGTCAGGCCACGGACCTGATCGGCCGCAGGGAAAATGAGATCGCGGCGTTGGGCATCGGCCGCAAATTCCAAACCCCTTCGGTCTATACCACCCTCCCCGTGTGGGACAACCTCGACCTTTCGCTCCGTCGAAAGAACAAAGGGGTCTTTGCCACCTTATTGTCCAGGCTAAATTCCGATGAGTCTGATAAAATTGCTCAGACTTTGGAGATCATCGGATTGACGAATAAGGCTGACGTGCTTGCCGGCCAACTGTCGCACGGCGAAAAGCAATGGCTGGAAATCGGCATGGTCCTCCTTCAGGACCCCGAACTGCTTCTCATTGATGAACCCGTGGCGGGCATGACGGAGCAGGAAACGGAAAAAACCGGCGAACTGCTTCAATCGCTGACGAAGAAGCATTCCCTGATCGTGATTGAACATGACATGGAATTCGTCAGACAAATCGCCAAAACGGTCACGGTCCTGCACGAAGGCACCGTCCTGTGCGAGGGATTCGTGGAGGATATTCAAAACGATCCTCGCGTGATCGAAATTTATCTCGGACGACAAAAGGAAGCCGATGCTTCGGTGTGAAACACTCAATGTGTTTTATGGGGAAAGTCATATCCTGCGGGATATTTCCCTGGATGTCCCGGAGGGACAGGTCGTCTGCCTCATGGGACGCAACGGCGTCGGCAAAACGACCCTGTTGAAAACCATCATGGGCTTACTCAAACCACGGACCGGTCACGTGTACCTGCATCACGATGACGTAACAGGAGAATCTCCCGATCGACGGGTGGCGCGGGGCGTGGCGTACGTCCCTCAAGGCCGGGAATTGTTTCCTCATCTGACGGTCGAAGAAAATCTCCGATTGGGGTTTGAAGCCCGTCAAGGAGCTAAAAACCAGCAAACCGCCGAATCGGCCTATGACGACGTCTACACGCTTTTCCCGGCTCTGCCCGCACTGCTTGCCCGGCCCGGTGGCGTTCTCAGCGGCGGGCAACAGCAACAGGTCGCCATTGCCCGGGCGCTGTTGACGCAACCCAAACTGTTGTTATTGGATGAACCGACAGAAGGCATCCAGCCGTCAATCGTCATCGAAATCGAGCGAGTCATCGAAGGCTTTAAAACTCAACGCCGTTTCGCTATTTTATTGGTGGAACAATATTTTGAATTTGCGTCCCGCCTGGCGGATACGTTCGTGCTCATGGCCAAAGGCGCGGTAGTGGCATCGGGCCCCGTCTCGGAATTATCGGAGGAAGCCGTTAAACAACACCTGGTGGTATGAACTCATGCATCTCAGCCCAAGAGAACAAGAGAAACTCCTCATTTACGTCGCGGGACAACTGGCGAAAGATCGAAAAGCCCGTGGATTGAAGTTAAATCATCCCGAGGCAGTGGCATACATTACCGCCGCGATACTGGAAGGCATTCGGGAGGGACGCTCCGTCTCCGACCTGATGAGTGATGGGGCAACGTTATTGACCAGGGATGACGTCATGTCAGGCGTGCCGGAAATGCTGCCGGAAATTCAGGTGGAAGGCACCTTTCCCGATGGAACAAAACTCGTGACCGTCCATAATCCCATCCGATGAGGCAGGGGCAGGGGCATCGTCACGCCTCATGCCGGAACTTGTAATTCGTGTGTTTTTGTTTTCGCGTATGCGCTTCTCATAAGTCCCAGGCAAATGTTTCACTGATGGAGCTTCGATCATGGCAAAAAAACAGCCTCCACCGAAACCGTCCCCTCAAAAACCGAAACAATCCCGCACGCGCGCCACGGCAAAAAGCACAAGAGTCGCAAAACCACGCAAGCCCAAACAACAAGGGGTTCTTGCGGCCGAACAGGCGCCTGTCATTCCCGGTGAAATCCTCTTGGGTACGGACGACATCGTCGCCTTTGCCGGTCGCCCGACTCTGTCGCTGACGGTGATGAACCATGGTGACCGGCCCATTCAGGTGGGCTCGCATTGCCACTTTTTTGAAGTGAATCGTGCCTTGAGGTTTTCCCGGGAACGGGCCTTTGGTTTTCGACTGAAAATCCCGGCGGGCACCGCCGTGCGCTTCGAACCGGGGGAAGAAAAACACGTCTCGCTCGTTGCCTTTGGAGGAAATCGCATTGCCTATGGCATCAACGGCTTGACCAACGGCGCGCTCGATGATGCCAGGGTCAAGACCCACGCGCTGAAGCGTGCAGCCGAACTGGGATTTATGGACGAGGAGGACGCCTCATGAACATACCGCGCCGTCAATATGCGGATCTGTTCGGCCCTACCGTGGGGGATCGAATCCGCCTGGCCGATACCGAGCTTCTCGTGGAGGTGGAGCAGGACCTGACGACGCCCGGTGAGGAAGCCAAGTTTGGAGGGGGGAAAGTCATTCGGGATGGGATGGGACAATCCCCGACCGCCACGCGCGCCAACGGTTCCCTGGACCTCGTCGTGACGAACGCGATCATTCTTGATTATTGGGGGATCGTCAAAGCGGATATCGGCATTCGCGACGGACGTATCGTCGCCATTGGCAAAGCCGGCAACCCGGACCTCATGTCAGGCGTTTCGCCGGGCATGACCATCGGCCCCGGAACCGAAGTCATCGCGGGGGAAGGAAAAATCGTGACGGCCGGCGGCGTCGAAAGCCACGTCCATTTCATCTGCCCGCAACTGATTCGCGAAGCCTTGTCCTCGGGAATGACGACCTTGCTGGGCGGCGGAACGGGTCCGGCCACAGGCACGAATGCCACGACCTGTACGCCCGGTTCATGGAACATCGGTCGCATGTTGGAGAGTGCTGACGGATTTCCCGTCAACCTGGGCTTTCTGGGTAAGGGAAACGCTTCCCTTCCCGACGCGTTGGTTGAGCAAGTCCAAGCCGGCGCCATCGGCCTGAAGTTGCACGAAGATTGGGGCACCACGCCCGCGGCCATCTCAACCTGTCTGGACGTCGCCGACAAATATGACGTGCAAGTCGCCATTCACACCGACACGTTGAATGAGGCGGGTTTCGTGGACGACAGTATTCGTGCATTTGGGGGACGCACGATTCACACCTTTCATACCGAGGGCGCGGGAGGCGGCCATGCCCCCGACATCATCCGCGTCTGCGGGGAACCGAACGTCCTGCCGTCCTCCACCAACCCGAGTATGCCGTTTACGGTGAATACCATTGACGAACACCTGGATATGTTGATGGTGTGTCATCATTTGAGTCCTCGCGTTCCCGAAGACATTGCCTTTGCCGAATCGCGCATTCGCGGAGAAACCATTGCCGCGGAAGACATCCTGCATGATATGGGCGCGATCAGCATCATGTCGTCGGACTCGCAAGCCATGGGCCGGATCGGCGAAGTGATTACGCGAACGTGGCAGACCGCCCACAAGATGAAAGTCCAGCGCGGGCACCTGAAGCCGTCAGGCGTCGAACCGACAACGGAACGGCATGACAACTTCAGGGCAAAACGCTATGTGGCCAAATACACCATCAATCCGGCCATCACGCACGGCATGGCCTCTGAAGTCGGATCGGTGGAAGTCGGAAAATTAGCCGACCTGGTGATCTGGAACCCGGCCTTCTTTGGAGTCAAACCGGATCTCGTCGTCAAGGGCGGCTTTCTGGTCGAAGCGGCCATGGGCGATCCCAATGCTTCCATTCCCACGCCGCAACCGGTGCTGAGTCGTCCCATGTTCGGGGCTTGGGGGAGAGCCCCGTTCAACACGAGTGTGACGTTTCTTTCACAGGCCGGGATTGATGGCCGAATCCCCGAACGCCTGGGTCTGCAAAAACGGGTCGTGGCCGTTCGGGATTGTCGACGCATCGACAAACGCGATCTCAAACTGAATGACGCCACGCCCCACATCGAAGTGGATCCCGAGACCTACGTCGTGAAAGCCGATGGTCAACGATTGACCTGTGAACCCATGGAAGTTCTGCCCATGGCGCAGCGGTATTTTCTATTTTAGCGCTTCATTCGTGATCATTCGTTGACGCAAGCCATCATGGACACTCGCCTGCTCCTTCAAGGGTTCCGCTATCTCGACACCTTTTTCCCATCGGGCGGATTCGCCTTTTCCTCGGGTTTGGAAACCGCCGTTCAGGAAGGTCACGTCCAAACTGCGGAAGACCTGCAGCGATACGTGGTCGATTATTTTCGATGGGGATTGGGCACCTGCGAAGCCGTGGCCCTGGCCCAAGCCTACCAGGCTTCCTTCAAAAGCGATCTCAAAGGCGTGCTGCAGGTCGATGAGGCCCTTGAGTCGATGAAACTATGCCGGGAAACACGGGCAGCCAGTCGTCAGATGGGACAGAGCCTGTTACGTCATGCGATCCATCCGCAAGACAACCCGGGCATCCTTGAAGATTTCTCAACGGCGGTTGAGTCGGGACGTTCACCGGGACACCTGGCCGTGACCTTCGGCCTGGTCTTTCAACAGATCGGATGGACTCAACAACAGGCTATCGCCGGGTTTCTGTATCAGGCCGGCGTCGGCTTTGTGTCGGCTTCATACAAATTACTGCCCATCGGCCAGCGGGAAGGCCAGCGATTGTTGGAGACGTGGATCCCCCTGATCGAAGAACTCAGCCGAAACATTGACGCTTGCGCGCCATTGACGGCCTGGACCCCCATCCAGGAAATCTACGCCATGCGGCATGCGCAATTGACGTCCAGAATGTTCAGGTCGTAACACCATGCATCTCATTGAAGATCTACCCGGCGGTGGCGCGCCTACGACACGAAGGACGCGGAACGTCACGGTCATCGGCATCGGAGGGCCAGTCGGCTCGGGCAAAACCGCTTTGGTCGAGGCCCTGGCCCGCACGCTGCAATCGCGCGTTCAACTCGCGGTCGTGACGAATGACATTTTCACGAAAGAAGACGCCGAGTTTCTGACCAGGCGCGGCGTGTTACCCGAAGAACGGATTCTCGGCGTCGAAACCGGCGGCTGCCCCCACACGGCCGTACGCGAAGATGCCTCCCATAATCAAAGCGCCATTGAGGAACTGGTCAACCGTCTCCCCGGTCTGGAATTGGTGTTTTTGGAAAGCGGAGGAGATAACTTGGCCGCTACCTTCAGCCCCGACCTGGTGGATGAGGTCATCTACGTCATCGATGTGGCGGCGGGAGACAAGATCCCACGAAAAGGCGGACCGGCCATCACCCGGTCCGGGCTGCTCGTCATCAATAAAATCGACCTGGCCCCGCACGTGGGAGCCGACCTCCACGTTATGGATCGGGACAGTCGTCACATGCGTGGTGAACGACCATTCGTTTTCACCAACCTGCACTCAGGAGAAGGACTCAGCCGCGTGGCGGAATGGGTGGAACGCCAGGTTCGACCGCGTTCCACCAATTGATTGCCCATGCGCGGACTACGTGAGGTCGAACAACATCCCGTGTTGATTCCGCAACATCCACCATTCGCTCAGGGATCTGCTCGCGCGCGAAAAGGTGAATTGTTCGTTGAATGTGCCAATCGAAACGGTAAGACCGTTTTTACCCGTTCACGATTTTCCCACCCCTGGTATTTCTTCCAACCCCTGTACCTTGACCAAACGGGGTGTGCAACGACGTTCCTCACGAATCCGTCTGGAGGATTCGTTGGAGGAGATACGTGCTTTCTTCAGGCAGAATTGGGGAAAGACTCACACGTGCTCTTCACAACCCCTTCGGCCACCAGAGTCTATCGAACGCTGGACAAGCCCGCGAGCCAGTCCATCGACCTGCGCGTCGGGGTCAACGCCATTTGTGAATGGGTGCCCGAACCTGTCATTCCATTCGCAGGGTCACGTTTTGACCAAACCATAACCGTACGACTCGACACGGGCGCGTCCCTCATCCTCTGGGACGCCCTGGCAGCCGGGCGAGTCGTCCGCGGCGAACGATGGCAATTTTCCTCTTTTGAGAACCGGATTACGATCCGGCTTTCGGACGGGAACTCCCTCGAGGAGCGGTATTGCCTCTCACCGGGCCAGGACAATCCATGCCTGCCGTTTACCAGGGAGTGGAATTACGTGGGATCGTTCTTCATGGTCAGCGATAACGTTCCATCGCCAACGTGGGAACGGATCAAGAACGATGTAACAACGATATTCGAGAAGAAGACCAACGACGTGTTGGGAGGAGTATCAGAACCTTCAGGGCCGGGCCTGGTGGTGAAACTGTTGACCCGTTCAGCCCCTGATCTCAATGCCGTGCTGGAACAACTTTGGCGCGTCGCGCGCATGCACTTATGGAACACGAAGATCCCTGCCCTGCGACGCTACTAAGGAACCAACGACGCGCTACTCCCCGACCCTGACCAGCATGCCGCGATCCTTGCACACGGAAAACGTGTATTGATAGATCGCAATCATCAGCAGCAGATACAGGCCGTTCAGGCCCATCGCCCACCATAGATGTGACCACGGCACGACCTGATTCAACAAGACCTCCCGCATACCTTCGAACACGTGCGCGGCCGGATTCGCCAAGGCCAACGGTTGCAGCCAACTCGGCAGCACGGACAGCGGATAGAACACGCAGGAGATCGGTTGGAACAGAAACACCAGCCCCCAGGCGAGGACTTCGGCTTGCTGGCCGAATCGCATGATCACCGACGTGGTCAGGATCCCGATGAGCCAGCCGGAGGCAATCAGGTTCAAGATGAACGGGATCAGGGTCAGCCCCATGATGAAGACGTTATAGGAATAAAAGAACAAAGCGGCCAACGCCATGATGATGGAAACGGCGGCGACCTTGAAGACACTCATGGCCATCATCGCCACCAGGAATTCTCCGGCGGTGAGCGGGCTGGCGAATAAATTCATGAGATTTCTCGACCAGATTTCTTCGAGAAAGGAAATGGTGATCCCCTGTTGCGCCCGAAACAAAATGTCCCAGAAAATGAGCGCACCCAGAAAAAAGACGACGGCCCCGTGCATCCCCTTCCCTTCCTGGGCCAGATATATCGTAATGAATCCCCACACCACCAGATCCAACAAGGGCCAGTAAAAGATCTCCAACAACCGCGGGAAACTCCGGCGATAGAGAAACAAATGCCTGATGATCAGTGCGGTGATACGACCGATATTCATGTGGTGGTTATCCTAGACAAGCATCAACTTTCACGGGCGATTTTGAGGAAGACTCGTTCGAGGTCGTCTTCGCCGTATTGGGCAATGACTTCTTCGGCGGTCCCCTCGGCGATGATTTTCCCCCGTTGCAGGAACACGATCCGGTCGGACATTTCTTCTATTTCCCGCATGTTGTGCGAGGTGTACAACATGCTCAGGCCGGACGTCTCACGATATTCTTTCAAGAACCCTTTCACCTTGTGGGCAATATCCGGGTCCAGACTGGCCGTGGGCTCGTCGAGAAACAGGATTTTCGGTTCGGTCAGGACGGCCTTTGCCAACGTCAGTCGCGTCATTTGTCCGGACGACAATTTACGGGTCACTTTATGGCGCATGTCTTCCATTTCGAGTTTTTTGACCACGTCGTCGATTCGCCTTTCGATATCCGATACACCATACAACCGACCCGTCACCCGGAGATTTTCTTCCGCGGTCAGGGCATAGGGCATCGAGATGTAGGTGGATGAAAAATTGACCTGCCGGAGAATCGTTTCCCGATGGTGCATAAGATCGAGTCCCAACATCTCAATCATCCCATGCGTGGGGGTCACTACCCCGAGGAGCATTTGAAAGGTGGTGGTTTTCCCGGCGCCGTTGGGTCCGAGCAGGCCAATGGTTTCTCCGGGTTGAATCTCGAACGAGACGTGATCCACCGCGGTGAAATCGCCGAACCGCTTGGTCAGGTTTTGAACGCGAACGATGGGTCCCGTCATGAGTACCGTCTACGTGGGGTTAAAACAAGAAGTCTCCGATTTTGTCCGGGAGATGACAGATTTCACAATCTTTCCTGAGGGCCTTGCCTTCGTAGGAGGTCTTGTTATCGTGGCACCGCACACAATCTGCCAATGCCGACTTCCATAACGCCGAACCTTCAGGATGGTCGGGATGGTGCGGCTGCATGTCCAACTTGACGTGCCCCCGTGGGATCACGATGGGATAGCCCTTGACGGGCTTGCCGTGGACCACGCGCGCATGACAGGTCGTACAACCTTCCCCTTGCCCGCGTTTCTGAAAGGCTTCCATGTGTTTCCGGTGACTCATGATTAAGCCGATATCATTCACGGGCTTCGGCAGGTCCCTCGTTGACACTTCCGACACCCTGAGTATCGCACGATGGCAACTCAAACAGACGTTTGAATCCACCTGAACTTGCAAGTCATGGGGCTCGGTCGGCGTTCCGAACCACGTGACCGCCACGTCTTTCAGGCCGGCATACACCTTATCTTCGATAAACCCTTGCAGGCCCGGTCGAACGTGGCACGCCACGCAGGTGACGTCTTTATGGGACGACGTTTTCCAACTGTCGACCGAGGGACGAATCGTATGGCAGGACGCGCAAAATTCCGGATGGTTGGTGACGGGGATTGCCGCCGTCCCGGCCAGACCGAGGAACGCGACAGCGACCAGGAGGACGATGACGGTCCTGCGGTTCATGTCAAGTGGAGGGGGGCTTGGGGTAGTGCTGAATAATCAGCTTGGCCAGCGCCGCGATATCATCGCGATCAATGCACGGAACGGATGATTCTATGGGTTTCATCGAGACGATGGCCAACAACCCGTCCACGGCCACGTTGACTTCTTCCAGTTGTTCACGAACCACGGCAATTTTCGGGTAGCCTTCGCTTTTCCACCCTTCCGCAATGATTAGATCCGTGCTGCTGTCCAAAAACCGGTCTCGCACCTCTTCGACCTTCATTTCTTCTGAGACGTCGGCAAACATGGCCAGACTTCCCTTGGAAATCACGATGACCGCATGCGCCCCGGCCTGCTTGTGGCGCCAACTGTCTTTGCCCTCCGTGTCCAACTCGAACCCGTGTCCCGCGTGCTTCACAGTTGCCACCCGGTACCCTGCGCGGGTGAGTTCGGGAATGACCCGTTCAATCAACGTGGTTTTTCCGCTGTTCGACCGTCCGACAAAGGATAGGATAGGTGGTGCCATGGGTTAAAAATCCTTGCTGAGCACTTGTACGCGAACGGTATCGCCTGGATTGATTTTTTCCACGTCTTCGGGAATGTCAATCAACCCGTTGGCCTTGACCATGGACGTCAAAATCCCTGAACCCTGCGGTCCGGTCGTGCGAACGGTAAGTTTTCCGTTTTGTTGTTCCAGGATCCCTCGAAGGAAATGCCGGCGATCAGGATGTTTGGAAAACTTTTCCTGAAATTCGGCCTCGACCACCGGACGCACCAGATGCCGGCAGCCTCCCATCTTCATGACCGCCAACCGAACCAACTGTTCAAACGTGACCATGGACGACACGGGATTCCCGGGTAGCCCGAAAGCCAATTTACCCTGGATCTTGCCGAAGGCCAGGGGTTGTCCCGGACGAATCGCCAGCTTCCAGAAATGCATGTCGGCTCCCAGTTCCGCGAACACGACTTTGGTGAAGTCGTAGTCGCCCATCGACACGCCGCCCGAGAGAACGACAATATCACAGCCCAATCCTTGCGAGATCTTTTCCTTGAGGGATTCGGGCGTATCCCTGGCAATGCCCAACAAGAGCGGTATCCCACCCGCCTCTTGAACCGCGGCCGCAATGCCATAGCTGTTCGAGTTGACGATTTTATTCTCATCGAATTTTTCATCGAGATCAGCGAGTTCATCACCCGTTGAAAGGATGGCCACTCTGGGACGTTGATGCACCAACACGAACGATTTCGCCAAAATCGCAAGCATGCCGATTTCCGCAGGGCGCAATTGGGTGCCCTTGGGAATGATGCATTCCCCTTCTTTGACGTCTTCACCCTTTGGACGAATATTGGCACCCTGGGGTTCAGGCTGAAAAATCCTGACGCTGGCGTCGGACGGTTCCGTGAATTCGACCCGCACCACGGTATCGGCTCCGTCCGGAACCGGGGCGCCGGTCATGATGCGAATGGCTTCACCGGGGCCTACGGATTTCGTGGCAACCTGCCCGGCCTGCACGTCTTCGACGATGGTCAATTCCGCCGGCTTGGTGATTTCGTGTTCTTTTTTGATGTCTTCCCACCGGACGGCAAACCCATCCATGGCCGAATTGTTCCATGGAGGATTATCCCGTGGCGCGACGATGTCCTCACCCAACACCCGTCCCAAGGCGTCCAGCAATCCGACTTTCTCGCACCCCAATGGGGTGGCGGCGTCCAATACGATCTCTTGAGCTTCTGTGAGAGAGGTCAACCCGTCCATGCGTCTCTACTTTTTCTTGAATGGGCTCTTGGTCGCAATCTCCACCAGCGACCCTTTTTTCTTGCAAAAATCGTCGACTTTATTGGCTATGCCGTGATACGCGTCGGCCGTCGGCAAATCCGAATGGAACAGGGCATAGGGTTCGCCGTAGTCACTCTGCTTCACCACGTCGGGATCCAGCGGAATTCTTCCCAAAAAGGGAACGCCCATGTCGTGGGCGGACGCTTCTCCCCCACCCAGTCGAAAGACTTCGATATGCTGGTGGCAATGCGGGCAATCGAGACCGCTCATATTCTCCACGATACCGATAATCGGCAATTCACTGTCCCTTGCGAAGGTGACGGACTTCCGGGCGTCGAGCAACGCCACCTCTTGCGGGGTCGACACGATGACACATCCGGTCACCTCCCCGATCAGGTCGATCGTCGTGACCGACTCATTGCCCGTACCCGGTGGCAAGTCCACGATGAGAAAATTCAAATCCTGCCATTCGACGCCGCCGAGTAATTGATTGATGAATTCGAATTTATAGGCGTCGCGCCAGATAATGGGATCATCGGAGTTTTGGAGCAGGAACGACATCGAGGCGATTTTCATGTTGTAAGCCTGATGAGGAATGATCCCGCCACCCGTGCTGATCTTGAGACGTTCCCCTTCGGCTCCGACCATTTTGGGGATATTGGGACCGTGAATATCCATGTCGCAAATACCCACCTCATAGCCTTTCAATGCCAGGCTGACGGCCAGATTCGTGGAGAGGGTGCTCTTGCCGACTCCACCCTTGTTACTCATGACGAGGATCTTGTAGTCGATCCGCTCCATGCGTTTGGCCACCAACCACCGGCTATGACCTTCCTTGTCTTTTTGGCACGTTTCATTTTCATCACAAATCGCGCAGGCCCACATATACGTACAGGCATCGCCTTCTGTTGTCGAAGGTTGAAACATTTTCAATTCAGGACTCATGAATGCCTCCAAGTCTCATATTGCAATCAATTCCACTGTCATTCTGCGCGCCTTCCTTTTCCCTCTTTACCGGAAGACGCACCGGATATCTTTCCAACCAGATGATCGAGAATCGGAAGAAACGTCGATACATTGTCTATCGCACCCTTCGGACTGCCCGGCAGATTCACCACCATGGTCTTACCGCGAATCCCGGCCGTTCCCCGGGATAGCATGGCCGTCCGCATTTTTTTTAGACTTTCCGCCCGCATGGCTTCTCCGATGCCGGGGATTTCCTTCTCGATGACGTCACGCGTGGCTTCCGGAACCCAATCCGTGGGCCGCACCCCGGTTCCTCCTATGGTGAAAATCACCTGAAGATCCTGTTTCTCGCACAGGCTCACCAAATGCTCGCGAATGACCGCGCGGTCATCCGGCAAGACTTCATACCCGACGAGACGAAGGTCATGGTCTTCCAAATATCGACACAGATTTTCCTTCCCACGATCTTCCGCTTCTCCGGAACAGATCTTGCTGTTGATGACCACTACCGCAACATCAATCATGTAAAGACGTCAGGGCACACCCACGTACTCGTCATCGGGACCAGCCGTTTTGGGCTGCAGCACGCCGGAATCCTTTGACGAGGAGCCTGTGTCAACCTTCTCTTCGGTTTCACTGACCTCTTCCGTTGCTTTTTTCTTAAAAAACCCGGCACTGATAATGCCGACTTCATAAAAAAAGTACATCGGCAAAGCCATGATACATTGATTAAAGGGATCCGGGGTTGGCGTGAGCAGTGCGGCAAAAAGAAACGACCCCAAAAAAGCCCATTTCCGGTATTTCTTCAAAAACGGCGCATCGACCCATCCCAATTTGGCCATAAGCGTCAGCGCCAGCGGCACTTCAAAAATCAGGCCGAAGACCACCAGTAACCACAGCGCGAATCCCACGTAACTGGCAATCGACAGTTGCGGAATGAACCCCGCCTGGACTCCGTAGGAAATCAGAAAGTTCAGGGCAAACGGCAACACGAAAAAGAAACAGAATCCCAATCCCAAATAAAAAGCCACGGCACTCGTCAGGACGAACGGCGCCACGAACCGGCGTTCCTGTGTGTGCAAGCCGGGAACCACGAAGGACCAGATTTCCCACAGAATGTAGGGCGTTGCGAGCACCAGGGCAAACAGGGCCGCTACTTTCAGGTTTTGCCACAACGCTTCAGCCGGCGACAGAAAGATAAAGGGAATCTTCGGCAGATCGGTCGGGACCCATTCCAGGCTTCCGGGAACAAACATGTTCTGCAGTGGAATCCGCAACCATTGCACCAGGGTATCGGCATAGAAAAACGTCCCGATGAAAAACAAGGCCACGACCACCACCGCTTTCGTCAGCCTTGCCTGAAATTCAAACAAGTGCTGCATGACCGGCATCTTTTTATCCTCGAGAGGATTAAAGACCTTGTCCTGCAACCACTTGGTAACTTTTGATTGTTCCGCCATGTCTCAGTACGACTCTTTACTTCCGCCCCGGAGATCGATCAATAGTGGCCGTGACCCGGCATGACAAGCACGCTATTTTGGATTGACCGCCACGAAGAGATTATTCCCTCTTCGGCTTAAAAAGAGAACGACCAACTCCTCTTTTTCAATCATGGGAGCCACCCGTTGGTAATCGGCCAGACTTTTCACGACTTCCCGATTCACTTCCTGAATGATGTCCCCCTGTTGCAAACCTGCTGCTTCCGCCGCGCTGCCGGGATTCACTTCATTCACCACGACGCCGGCAACCTCTTCGGGGAGGTTCAGTTGTTTCCTTCGTTCATCCGTCAACGGTCCGACGTCCAATCCGGCAAGAACATTGTCGAGTTTTTCCGTTGTCATGGGAGGAGAGGACCCTCTTCCGCTGGCCAGCATCTCATCCGTTGGCCGTTCTCCCACTGTCATGGTCAGCGTCTTTTTTTTGCCGTTGCGCAATACGGTGATTTCAACCTCGGAGCCGACCGGCGTCCGCGCGACGATATTCCGGAGGTGATTGACGTCTCGAATTGTTTTGCCGCGATATTCAAGCAGCACGTCTCCCCGTTGCAACACGCCGCCCGCGGATGGACCCTTTTCATTCACCTCACTGATCAGCACGCCACCTCGATGGGATTCCGGCAACTGAAACGATTGCGCCAGGGCCGGACTCAACTCCTGAATCGCAATCCCCATCCATCCTCGCACGACGCGTCCGTTCTTGATCAGGCTGCTCGTAATGTCTTGGACAATATCAACGGGAATGGCGAACCCAATTCCTTCCGAGCCGCCGGTGCGCGAGAAAATGGCGGTGTTGATGCCGACAATTTCACCCGCCATGTTCACGAGAGGCCCACCGGAATTGCCGGGGTTGATCGGCGCGTCGGTCTGGATAAAATCCTCGTATTCCGTGATTCCGACGTTTCCCCGACCCATTGCGCTGATAATGCCCATCGTGACGGACGACGTCAGGCCAAAGGGGCTCCCCACGGCCAGGACCAAATCGCCCACCCTGATCGTCTCCTGCGCACTCCATGAAATGAACGGGAGACTTTCTCCTTCGATCTTGATCACGGCCAAGTCGGTTTTCGGATCAGTCCCCACGACTTTCGCCGCATATTCTTTTCCAGCAAACGTCGTCACCGTTATATTCGTGGATTCTTCCACGACGTGGTTGTTGGTCACGATGTACCCTTCCGGACTGATGACGACACCGGACCCGGCGCTCATGCCGGGAGGGCCGAACGGCGGTCGGCCGGGAGGACCGGGCGGTGGCATGGGAGGTCCAGGAGGACCCGGCGGGCCACCAAAGGGGCCCGGAGGCAACCGTCTGGGTCCCCTGGACCTGGCCGACTCTGCAACCGCGACGTTCACCACGGCAGGTTGCACTTTCGCGACGATGTCGGAAAATCCTCTGCTAAAAGCTTCGGGCACCGTTGCCGATGCCTGCTGGGGGGAAAAAACCGCCATGAACCCCGCAAAGGCCAATACAGCGAGACCGAATAAACATTTCCCCTTGCGACACCCGTGTAAAGTTTCCATAATCATAAAGTTTATCCTTTAATGTTAATGTCTCAGGTCAGCATCAACGCGGGTCCACACAGGATCGCGCACGCTTGGCCCTTTCCCGAAAAGGCCACTACGCCTCATTAATCGATTTTACACTAATCTCTTTCGGCTGTTCAAAGACAAATCGAGAACGCGTTGAAAGTGGGCGGGAAAACTGAATGGCGGCTTGACCAGACTCTCCCTCAGATCAAGTTCGGAGCAAGCCAAAGCCCCTTCACCCCTCCTCACAACGGCGCGGAACCGAAGCACCCTCTCCCCTAGTAGGAGAGCGCTGGGGTGAGGGGAAATGATCAGCCAATGAATGAACAACTCAGCTACTTTTGACCATATGCACGCACTGACCTTACGTTCCGGCCTGGAATATTGCGATCAATACCCCACCCCTGTGCCGGCCGACGGCGAAGCCGTCGTTCGGGTCATCCAGGCGGGCATTTGCACCACGGACCTGCAATTGGTCCAGGGCTATATGGACTTTCAAGGAGTACCGGGCCATGAATTCGTCGGCATCGTTGACGAGGCCCCACACCACCCCGACCTCGTCGGAAAGCGGGTCGTGGGTGAAATCAACGCGGCCTGCCGGATCTGCCCGGTCTGTCAAGCCGGACGACCGACCCATTGCCCGCATCGAACGACCCTGGGCATCGACCGCCGGGACGGAGCCTTCGCCGATTTTCTAGCCCTGCCTGCAGAAAACCTCTATCCCCTTCCCGACGAGATCACCAACGATCAGGCCGTGTTCGCGGAGCCCCTTGCCGCGGCCTGCCAAATTCTCGAACAGGTTTCTGTCGACGCAACAGACCGGGTTCTGGTCATCGGTGATGGAAAACTGGGGTTGTTATGCGCCCAAGTCCTGCATCGCACTCGATGCCGTTTAACGGCCTTGGGACGCCATCCGGAAAAATTGCAGATCCTTGCTGCTCGCGGCATTCACACGAGTCAGGAGCCTGCCTCGCTTTCTCGAGGATTCGATATCGTGGTCGAGGCCACCGGCACACCAGATGGATTCGCGTTGGCCCGTGAATACGTTCGTCCCCGGGGAATCATCGTGCTCAAATCAACCTACCATGGGCACACCGTCATGGACGTGACCTCGCTCGTGGTTCATGAAATAACCGTGGTAGGCTCGCGGTGCGGTCCATTCCCGCCGGCAATCGCCTTGCTGCGGGAAAACGCCATTGACGTACCATCACTCATCCACAAACGTTTTCCACTTGAGCAGATCATCAACGCCTTTGCTTACGCAGCAACAAAAGGCGCGTTAAAGGTTATCGTGGAGATGACGTCGTCGCGCCGTTGAAGAGAAGCGAAAGATCCTTTCGCACACCCAACACTGGCCTGAGACACCGATGCCGATGCCTGGAACAGCCGATTGCACGCCGGCCATCTCCTACGCAAACGCGAGGGGGGGCAACCCGGCTCACCCCTGGTCGGAAGCGCCACTCGATCTGCAGCCGTCCGCCCAGACCCGCGCACTGAACAAGTCCCCGTCCCACTCCAGACCTGGATCATGCCGACTCTCCAAGTTCGTGTAGGTGCCACTCCCCACAGGAGCACCTGCTTCAGGCCGCTGCCACTGTCCTTGAGGCAAAAGGCAAAACAAAGGACGAGTTGCCCAGCAACTGCTTGAGGGCAAAGCGATCCACCACCACTTGCTCCACCACGGACTTCAAGGTCTGAGCCCCACTCGTCTGCCACCCAGTTGATACCTCACGGTCTCTGGGTCGAGGGACGTGCACCGGGTCTGCACGGGTACGCCCTTGCTTACCCTGCGTTTTTCTCAAAGTCCTTTAGAATAATATTTTCTTCATAGCGAATGATTTGGACGGGCTGAAAGGCACGATCTTTTTTCCCCAAGGCCGCCCGTTGTTCGACGTCTTTCACGAACGCGTCAGGCCCATAAATCGGGGCGTAGGTCATGGTGACGATCACGTCCATGGATGGGGCATTCTGAGGAGTTGGGAAGGTAAAGGTTTCGATCCGTTGTTCTTCAGGTTTAAGGACGTTATTTTTCAAAACCTTGCCGGCTTCAAAGTCGAAGACGGTGGTTTTTCCGTCTTTCGTTCCGAACACCCGTTCATAGTAGCGTTTTTCCACGTAGACTTTTCGCAAATTTTTTCCCAGGATCGTTAAATTGAGTTCCACGCGAGACCACCCGGGATGGGGTAAAGGCAGATTATGCGGGACCAGGCTCTGGACCGCGACCGTGACTTCGGATTCCTTACCTTTGACTGCGGTCTTGACTTCCACTTTCACGGCATCGGCACGCACCTTGCCGAAACGGCCGGGGAAACTGTGGTTCGCAATTTTGCGATTCCGTTCCCCGTTGGCCGACTCGCCGAAGGCTTCCGGCATATGGCATGCTTGGCACTGTTTGCCTGTCTTTTGGGTTTTGGTATCTTGCCAGGGTCCCAGCAAGTCCGGAAGTGTTTCATGGCCCGGTAAATTTTCATGACAGGTCACGCAGTACCGTGACTGGCTGTAGAGTTTCGTGGGAACGGATTGATGCGCCAGATTCTCCACCGGCTTTTTATAGCTGCCGAAAACGGTCCGTTCCAGTTGATAGATCGGATGCGGAGGATGCTGTTTGGGATCCACGTCTTTGATCAAATGGCACTGAGAACACCCAACTCCGTCCAACCTGGGATCACCGGATGCGATTTCCTTGATATAGACACTCGTATGGTCCGGATACTCCAGCACGCTCGGCGCGTGGCAGCGGAAACACATTCTGCCTTCCTTATCACCGGACGTCTCCCGGTAACGCTCCAACGAGACACGAAAGGGAGAACTCAGAATTGACCGGGATTGGGCGGATGCTTCCCATTCATCAAAAACCCGCAAATGACACCGCTTACATTTCTGGGAATCGGGAAACGCCTTTGCGAACGGTTTCTTTGTGCTCTTCTGAGCGCCCACGGTCGGGGGCATCGGAACATCAACGGCAACCACGAGCACCGTGATCGCCACGAACGCGCCGATGACCCAACCTATTGCCTGGAAAATTTTATGCATGGAGTCGCCCTCGATCGATCAACTTGGAATCCGTGTAATGAGTGGCCAATTATAAAGATTTCGTCCGGAACGTGAGGAGTCGCGGCGACGAATAATCCTCGATGATCTCCGCAGCTTTCTTTTTCTCCCGTTTGTGTTCCAGGGTTCCGAGATATTGGTCAAACAATGCCTGGCTCGGTTTGGGGATCAAGGCATAATTCAAGGAGGCCTCCACGTAACTCGGCGAGGCGCCTTCCTTGACCTGTATGGAGAACGGGACTTTCCGCGTTGTTCCGCCGTTGACGAGCGGGTTCGGAATCGGCCCACGAAGGATTTGCTCAAACGGCAATCCGAAACGCTCCTCTTGGGTGCCGAGAACGTGCCCATCGGCGTCTTTGACGGTCACCGTCACGAAAAACTGCTTCAGCACGGGGTCTCCGCCGGGAAACACGTGGGGGAGACTCCCGTTCCTGACCAACACCCTGCCTTCAACGCCGTTCCCCGACTGCAGGACCTCAAGATCCACCCGTGGGAACCACTCGGCTTGCAGGTTTCGATTGCTGAGCATGATGCCCGGGATCACAATCCCTTGAAACCAATGTCGTCCGATGGGCCGCGTCAGCGAGCCACGTTTGGAGGTGGAGCTCCCGGTCGACTGTTCCATGTGGCAATCCTGACAAATCGTCCCTTTCAGAATCTGTCCGGGCAAATCGGCCTTGGTCACGTCCTTGACTTTACTGAAGTGACAGGAAGCACAAAATTGAGCGCCCTTATACACCGGAGCCTGTTTCGAGGGATGCACGAGGTTTTCTTCGGCATCGGCATAAGGCCCGAAAAAGGTGTTTCCTGGATTGATTTTGAACGCGGGAAAATCCGTAGTATCCTCACGTACCGAATCGATCAAGTGACAGGACGAACAACTGATCCCTTCCACCCCGTGTGTCTTCTTCGCTCGTCTGCCTCGTTTTTTCGGCTTTTCCGACAAGACCTGCGCGATGATGTTTTCCGTATGTTGAGGAAAGATCGTGACCGCGGGGGCATGACACGACAGGCATCGGGTTTTTTCTTCCGCGGTCGGTCCCGTTTGCAGCCACAGGCCGAGGACGGTCTTGAACACGGGAGACGTGAGCGCGGTCCCATGCAAGAGGGCCCCATCCACGCGCCCGAACGTCTTGAGGTCGGGGGTTTGCTCCCGCATCCCTTTCCATTCCTCGTAGTGACGATCATGACATTGCTTGCAATGATCGGAAGGCAAAAAGACTTCTTCAATTTCCTTGATCCATTTGTGGCTTTCAGGAACTTTCGGGGCCTCCTGTGCGTTTGCACATGGAAGTGAAACCCACAGGATTCCCATCAGCACCATCAGCAAGCGGCCTCTCATTTTTCCACGTCTCTTCGTGTAGTTCCCATTGCTTCCACAAGCTTCCATGGTTTTCACTAATCTTTCTCAACGCGGACGAAGTGGAAGTTCATTCCACCACCGACGCCCTGGTCATCGATACCGGCCGGTTCAAACGTCGCCACCGAAAAATTCTGAGTCGGCATCGCCTTTTCAAGCGCCTTTCCCAACTCCAGTATGTTGCGGATGTCTTTTCCGTCCACTTCTTTGATGACGGCCTTGACTTTTATACCGGCACGATCTGCCGGCGAGCTTCCGATCACCCCAAAGACCACCACGCCTTCCGCCTTGTTCAAGCCAAGAAATTCTTTGATCTCCTCATCGACTTCGCCAACGTCGATCCCAAATTCTTCCGCCAAGGCATAGGCACGGTCCTCCGTCATTTCTTCTGCAAAAGAGAGAACGGGCGACCGCACAAGGCCACTGACACACACCATCAAAACGACACTGAGAGCCCATCGGACCATCATCTTTCGACCTTCATGGTAGGGAGATAACAGGAACACGTGAGAAAAACGTTGGGCTACCGATGACTCATGATTTCGTCGAAGCCATTGGGCCACCCACGGGATCAACCAGCAGTTGGAGCCACGACGCCACCGCTTTTTGTCCATTCCTTTCTTTATTCTCGCCGTTCCAGACGGCAAAGGCCACGGCTTGCATGCGGCCGGGGACCAGGAGAGCTTCATTCTCCGTATCATCTCCAGATTTGGTCAATGGACGCTTCATGACGACTCGCCAAAACCCGCTTTTCCATTCGGCTTCGCCCTTGACCTTGCCTTGCCGGATCTTGCTCGTCAACGTACTGAACCCGCCACCGATGAGATCTTCGACCGAGGAGGGCCGGCGCGGGATCACTTCGAATTTTCGAATGCCTCTTCTTTTTCGTCCCCTTTCCTTAGCCCTGGCTTTTCTGCGATCCACGTCGCTTTGCCAATCCGCTTTCCAATGCCAGATATTCACGTAGTGATCCAATTGCCCCATACAGAAAAACGCCGGGGCATTCCCCAGCGGGAGGGCCAAGGCCGCCCCGTCACGAAACACACCGGGCGTCAGCCGTTCGTTCTTGGTCGCATCCTGCCATTCCACCAGGAATGAGATATCTGTGCCATTGTGAATCGACCGGACCGAGATGACTTTGGCGCTGGGTTCGGGCCAAACAGGTCGAGTAATGATTTGGCCGCTCAGCGGAATGGGAATAGGCGCGATCGTCTCCCATGCCGCATCATCCGGCTTCGTCGGAATCGCACCTTCCGTAAAATGGGATCGAATGACAATCCCTTGCGAGCTCACCGCGGGAATACCGAGCCAGCCAAGCGCCACCGCCAGCAACAGAATACCTGATCCCGTCACGATCAGAGAGCGGGGAAGGGTTCGTTTCGATTTCACAAGATGGGTTCCATCGTTTGGACACACCGTTTCATTCATCTGACATTCTTACCAAAGTTTAATTCGCCGGACTTTATTTTCGTTGCGCTCACAAATATAGAGATAGCCTTGACCGTCAAGGGCTAAGCCCGACGGGGCATTCACCACCGCATCGACGGCGAGGTTCCCGTCACCATGTTTCAACATACCTGCGTCTTCTTTGGCCACAAAACGCGCGGCGCCACACCCTCCCATGTTTTTATCGTCGTAGCCGCTGTCTCCGTTCCCCGCAATGGTCTCGATCAGTCCCGTGGCGGGATCTACTTTACGGATGCGATGATTCATCGAATCGGCAATATAGACGTTCGCCTCCTGATCGACAATGGCCGCCTCCGGCACGTTCAACATGGACCTGACCGCGGGCTTTCCATCTCCATCATACCCAAAACGACACACCCCTGCCACGGTCGAAATCATACCCGTTTGTGCGTCAACCTTTCGGATGCGGTTACTGGCTTTATCCGTGAGGAACACGTTCCCGCGCGAGTCCACGTCAATCGCCACGATGTCCCAAAGTTTCGCTTCGAGCGCCGGTCGACCGTCGTCAAGGTAGGGGGACAGATCCAAGTTGTCCGAACATTGCGGGCGCAGCCATCCCTGATCATCGCTGAAGTCAATACCAATCGCGTCACCGGAAAGCACGACCAGGTTTTGTGCGGTCAATGGACTGATCCAGTCTTCATCGGCTCTGGACCACGTCCCCGCAATGGTAGTCACCAAGTCTGTTCGGGGATCGTATTTTCGTATACGGTGGGCTTGGGTATCCGCAATATACAGGTTGTCTTCCGGATCGAAGGCAATCGCCCCGGGATAGGTCAAGTTAACTTCCAACGCCGGGCCGTCACCATTAAAGCCGGAGTCTCCGGAACCCACGACCGTCGTAATAATATCGGTCTCGTGATCGACTTTGCGAACGCGGTTACTTCCGGAATCACAAATATACAAGTCGTTCTTGGAATCAATCGCCACGCTCAAAGGCAGGTACAGACCCGCTTCTCCACAAGGACCGTAATCCCCGCTGTAACACGTTTCTCCAATGCCTGCATAGTTATGAATGGTCCCGGCCTCCAAATCGACCCGCCGAACCCGGTCCGACCCGTTTTCGGCAATGTAGAGCCAACGGCCTTCCTTGTCGACACAAATATGATTCGGTAAGGGAATCCCGGCTTTCTTCGCACGTTTCCCGTCACCTGTACTTCGAGATTTCCCATTGCCCGCAAACGTTTCAATTCTTCCAACCGGTGACTCTACGCTCGTTTCCATACCACACTCCTGAATTGTATTCTCACGTCAGAACCGCAGAAAGTTAACTCTTCGACGTCTGAGCCGGTTCTGGTTGAGAGGCTTGTATTGGAGAAACAGTCTGATCACTTTGCGGAGCCGGCGGTGGCGCCACGTCTGCACCTTGCGGATTCACCTGAGCCTGGGTCTCCTGCTCCGCGATATTGTGCGCTTCGTGTTCAATGGCTTCGGCTTCATTCACGGATTTCTTGAAGCCTTTTATCGCCTTCCCGACCCCCTCACCAAGCTGAGGCAATTTCCCAGCGCCGAATATAATCAGAACTATGAAGAGTATTAGAATCAACTCGGTAAAGCCTAAACTTCCAAACATGATGGATTTCTCCTTTTGAGACAAGAATGCCCTTATTCACGGGCTCGTTTCGCAAACCTTTGTTTTAACCGTTGCCGAGCCTCTTCAGCCTGTTCAAACATTTTACACTTCTCATAGGTATTGATGAGGTTGTAATACGCCAGCGGCTCATCCGGGCTGTGCTCAACGGCTTCTTCCATGATTTTTACAGCCATGTCCGATTTTTTCAACGTAAACGCAATGTCCATGAGTTTAAAACTGGATTCCAAATGTTTGGGGTCGAATTCCAGCACCTTCATATAGGCTTGGACGGCCATATCAAGGGTGTTGTAATCCGACACTTGCGGATTATCCAACTGTTCATAGACTCCTGCCAAATTATACCAGGCAATCGGATCTTCAGGGGTAATTTCGATTAATCGTTCGAAGTACTCCTTTGCCTGCATATATTCTTTCTTATCGTGATGGAGCCTTCCCAAATTGAACAAGGCCAACACGTCATATTTGTTCAACTCCAACGCCCGCTCAAATTGAGGACGGGCATCGTCCATCATGCCCTTGGTACCGTATATCGTTCCGAGGTTGGAATAATACATGGCCAGGGAGCGGTCCATCTCTGTTCTCAAGCCCTCGGCCATTTCTACGGCCTTTTTGACTTCGGTCAAGGCCTCTTCCAGTTTCCCTTTTCCAAAATACAATTCGCCCAACCGGCAACGGGCTTGAAAATCGTCAGGTTCTTCACTGAGCAATTTTTCAAGTTCTGCAATCTCTTCATCCGGAGTCAACGGTTGCTCCTGCTCCTGCGCCTGCGGCTCACTCACCCCGCCCTCTTGCTCTGTTGCGACACGTTCTGATTCCATAATCGTTACATATCCTCTCAACGTATTTGACTGAACGCAGGAGTCACCGGGGAATAGGCCACCGTTCCTGCTCTAGTGCGTAATTTTCCCAGCGTGCCCCGCTTATCAAGCGTCATCAGCATGAATCCAACAACCACCATTAACGTCAAATGTGACAATTGCAAGGCATACCCTGCCATAAACATCAATCCCAACCCATACCCCGCCAAACGACCGATCAACACCAGTTTAATGACGGTATATGCCCAGCAGGTAAAGCCTGCCATATAGAGAGCAAAGGGTAAATAAAAGGTGTACCCCATGCCCATTTGAAACACCCAGCCGATCCCCTGCCCTGCCTTTCTCGCATCTTCAGCAAGCGTGGAGCTATACAGTGACAGGAAAAAATCGATGTAGAGCAACACCAAAAAGGTCGCGATCCCGCTGAGAAGAAGGGTCATGGCCCATTTCCGTTGGGTTTTATTTTTGGTAAAGAGCGACGTGCTGCCGTACGACCACAAAACCAGGATACTCGCCAAGACCATAAGGGCTTCGCCCCCCCGACTGATTTCATGGACGAGAGGCGGCGCGGCGACAATGCCCAATAACCCATAGGTCGTGGACACCGTCTGGTAGTAAATCCATCCGAAAATGCCCAACAAAAAACACCCCACGGTGACACGTTGCGCCCAAAGACGATGCGTCACCAGAAATTCCGCCATCAGGATGGAAAGAATCACCAACGACACGAGATTATAGACGACCGCTCCCAACATAGCGGGTGGAAAGAGGAGATAGACCACGGTCAATATGACGAGCAATGAGACGGCCGGAACCAGGAACCCGTCAAAACGACCCGACCACACCGATTCGCGTAATTTTTGAATCAGCAAAATGAATAGGACCAGGAACAGCAGAATAGAGGTGACGTTGAGAAGAACAAATCCCAGGGAGGAAAGCGTTTTGAACGTCAGCCTGACGGCTTCGGATTTTTCGGCGAGCTTGGCCATGTGCATGCCCAACCGGGAGGCCAAGCGATAAAGAACGAGTTCCAGAAACGCCGAAAGCAGGAGAACCTTCAACGCATATTCAAACAGGATCCCTGGATTCGTGGAGGGTCCGCTTTCGTGACCCGATGTCGGCGCTGCCGTCATATCCGTTCCGCCTTTTTCTTCTCTTTCCCGTCAGATCAGCACTGAGAACACACGGACGGCGCTTCGTGACTATGAAACGGCAGTGAATTCCGGGGCATGTTGTTGTTTGTGTCGAGCGATGTAGAGCAATCCATCGGCCATCGAATAATTAAACGGCAATTCCACGACCACTCCACTGACTTTTTCATACACGTGCTGATACAGTCTTTCGGCCTCTTCAGGCGTCATGCCCTGCTTGACTTCATAGAAAAAACCCAAGCTCAAATCTTCCGCGGCCGGTCGCATAATGCGCTGAATCCCGTAGCCTCCCGGGTCGCTCATAATGGGGGCTTCTTTTTCAAGATCAAAGAGACAGGGCTGGCAGGAAAACCCATAGGACGAATTCAGCTTTGAATTCTCCAATATAAAGTTCATGGTTTCCCGGGCTTCCTCTTCCGTTTCAGTCGGGAAGCCGACGATGATATAGCAATGCACCCCGATACCCAGGTCCACGCAATCCGCACAGATCCGGTCGACGTTCTCCTGGGTAATGCCTTTTTGCATGAAATCCATCATGCGCTTATTGTAGGTTTCCAAGCCGAACACAATTTTGTGGCATCCGGCGTCCCGCATTAAGGTCAGTAATTCTCTTGAGAGATTTTTTTCAAAACGAAGTTCGGCCGTCCATTGAATGTCGAGTTGTCGTTTCAGAATTTCCTTGCATAACCGGCGAGTGGGCGAGAGCGCCAGACATTCATCCGTAAAAAAGAAAAACGGCGTGTCATATTTTTGAGTAAGCGCCTGGAGTTCGTCCACCACCTTGATGGGATCTTTTTGGCGAAAATTCTGATGGTCCAACGTCAAAGCACAGAACGCACAGTCCTTATAGTAACAACCTCGTGAAAACTGCACCGGCAAGACCGTTTTGGGGGCCAGATACCGGTCCAGAGGAAATCCATCGTAATTGGGAGCCGGATGTTGCGCCAGATTCTCGGAATAAAACGGCTGATTGACAATAACCTTTCCGTTGTCCCGATAGATGAGGTTCGGAACCTTGGCAAAGTTCTTTTTCCCTTCCAATTGATTCACCAACTCCAATAACGCCGTCTCTCCCTCAAAGACGATAAAATCATCCGTCACCTGGAACAGCCGTTCACATCGACGCAGATTGTCCACGAGCCGGGTAAAGATACTGCCGCCAACGGTCACGTGAATGTCAGGATTCGCTTCCTTGATGAGCCGACACAGGGTCAGGCCGGGAATGATCTGAGACGTCGCGGTGATTGATACGCCTATCAACTCCGGATTTTCATCGACGATGGAAGACAGGAAATATCGCCGGTACAAGTCCAGATACGGATTCTGTTCTTCATCGTGGATCGCTTTGAGAATGTCCCGAGAAGAATAAATGGAATAGGAAAACTGGTTGTCGACTACGGTAAGCCTGGTTGGGAAATAAATCGAAGACACCACTTCCAACCAACGGTCGATTAAAAACAGGCATTCCCGATAACGTTCAATATCATAAAATTCTTCGCCACGTAGTGAAGCTTTGGCCGGTTCGATTTGATCGATCAAATGGGGAAACCGCTCCAAAGCTTCCACAATCCGGCCGTAATGTTCATCACTTCCCGGTCCCGTCTCTCCTTCACGTGAATGCTCCAATTTCTTCAGCTTTTCGACAAGCTTCTCATAGACTTCCAAGCCATACGTTCTCGACAGAATCGTATCGAGGAGTTCAATGTTCAGGTCCCGTTGACTTTTATCCGCAATCCCGGCCTGGTCAAGAAAGGCCGTCAAGCACGGGAGACTCAAATAGGGCTGTGAGGGATGCCAACTTGGAGGAAATAGCAAAGAGATTTTCACATTGCCTCCTTAATTAAAGTATTCCCGTATCCCATGAAGATGGACCTCATCACCATGTTTCGCGCGTACGATTATGCGCTGAACGTTCAATAATTCTTATACACGGCTTCCGGTTTCTTATGCAACTTTACCGAAAGGACGGATGCAGCTTCGACAGCCTGGAAGTTCCTGCACAAGAGGACTCTCAAGAACTCCAGACGTAAAAAGAAAAGACCCTGACGTCCTCCATCCTTATCAGGAGGACCCCAGGGTCTCTTCAATTCGCAATTGCAAATAGATTCAGTAAAACTTACGGCATCTTGGCGGTAAACCAAGTGGAGATGCCCTTCATGCCGTTCCGTTCCACGTTCTGGCCATCCCACACCGCGAACGCCACCGGGATGCTCGCTCCGGCCCCGAATTGCACGTCGTTCGCGTCATTCGTCGCCAGCGACCGCTTCATCACCACGCGCCACGTCGGCCCGCTGCAGCAACCGCCTTTCAACGCCCCGTACGGTTCCCACAGCCCGTTCCCCATCACGTCCTGCGACGCCTGCGTCGTTAACGTGCTGAACCCGTTCGCATTCAAATCTTCCACCGAACTGGTCCGTAAATCCGGATCCGACATGATGTTGCCCGACCAAATCCCCGGATTGAACGGCCCCAAACTCCGGCCGATCCGGTCCGGATAGGTCACGCCCCCCGCCGGCTCTTCATAGTAAAAGTCCCAGGCAATCGAGGGATATTGCTGATCCACGTCCCACATCCCCGCGACGCCCGCGCCCATGTCCCGTTGCCATTCCGCATTCCAGCGCCAGATGTTCACCGTGCCCCCGGATTGCCCCATACATTGGAACGGCGGCGCGCCGGCCGTCTGGACGGGAAATTGCACCGCCACCTGATCCCGGAAATCCTGCGGCCCGATGACGGTGTTGTTCAGGGTTTGATCCCCCCAGTTGGCCCACACCCCGATCTCCTTGCCGTTGGTGGCCATTTTGACCATGACGGTCTTCACCGAGATGTTGGGATGCATGGGCGTCGTAATCGTTTGGCCGCTCAAGGGCACCACAATCCCCGGGACCGTTTCCCACACCGGGTTGGCCGCGTCCATGGGGATCGGCCCGCTAATGCTGCCCACTGGAATCGTCACCGGTTGGCTGACCGCCAACGGAACCTGCCCCATCGTCAACAGCACGCCGACGACCAAGGCAGAGAGAAGAATGCCGAACACCAATCCTTTGTTACGCGTCTGCACCACTCTCATAATGACGCATCCTCCTTTGATAAAGATTAAAACAAAATGACTGCGGACTACCTACTTCCTCTAAAACTGCACCACAGATACCACACAACAACTTGTCGCACATCCTCACGGTCTTGGGTCTACGCCGTGCCTGATTGACCCGATTCCGGTTTTTCTTTATCCAAAAATTCCTGAGCCCCAACCTCGTTCATCAAGAGACTCAGTTCATTACCCTTGTCCTGCGCCCCACATTCAAAAGATGTCCCTTCGGGAGAGACAAAATTAGCCGGACGATAGTCCGTTTCGGAGTAGGGTTGGGGAGTCACGCTCAAATAGGCAATTTCAAAAGCCACCCATTGGGCAGTCAAATCCGCAACGGTTTTATAGAAACCATACTCCGCTTTTTTCTTCAACATGCCGGAAAACAGAGGAACCCACCTCCCCACGTGTTCCTTCACGAATTTTTTCTCGGCCTCTATCACCGTTTTGAGTTTTTCCGGACCATCATGGCACAACGCGTAAGATTCCTTGTAGGCCAGGAAATGTAAAAACTCGAGTTCCACGCTCAAATGGTCCAGACGTTCATGGATGTCTTGAGAAAGCTGAACGCCAAAAGCCGAATAAAATCCGGCAATGTCTCCCATGACGTAGGATTGGCCAAACACGTGATCATTACCAAACAGGGTTTCATACGGTGGGCAGTCCAAGGCAATGACGTTACTGAACACCCTGCGATGTTCATCCCTCAGGTCCTGGATGTCCCAATTGACTCCCTCCGACGACACCCAATGCTCCACCGCGTCGAAATGGTCCGTAATCCCCTGTAAAACTTCTTCGGTTTCTTTATCAATGGGAGTCGGCAAGGCTGCCCTCAAACTATTGAGTGCGGCTCGTCCATCCTCGACCAACTCTCCACTTTGCAGATAATCCAAAAATTCATCATCTTCGGGATAAAGATAACTCCAGGACAAAAGAAGATACAGTTTACTTCTCGCTAAAGCCCGTTCAACGGCCGGGGAATCTTTCAAGGACGACCCAACTTGTTGAGTGACGGAAGATGTTGATGATCTCCCGTTTTCCGTGCCTTTCGTGGCCATAAACCTCCTCTTCCGTCAACAGAAAGCGTCTCTGTTCCCTTGCTTTGTCATAACCCTCGCTCCTCCTGAGACTCCTCTCCACCAGAAGTGCGGACAGATAATAGGACAACTGCTAATCGAAGTCAAGGTCTAAAACCAGTTAAAAATATGAGGCGGAACTCGGAAACAATTCGGAGATTTCTTTCCGTTTCCCAATGGAGTGTCGAGAAACGTACGCCTCTCAACTTAAGACAATGTCCCTAATCTCGCCGGGGAGACCTTTATCGCAATATGATCATTCACCGTCTTACAAATATGTTCACAAATCCCGCACCCGACACACAAGTCCCCCTCAACCCGAATGGATAGCGAAGCAAAATCCATCCCAAGGGCCCGAGTCGGGCACTGGGCCACGCAAGCATTACACCCCTGCCCGGCCGTACAAATCCGTTGAGAAACAACGGCGGTTCCCATGTTGACGGCTTTGAGGGTGCCGACCGGCCGAAGCGCCTCTGGTTCACAGGCGGCAATACATGGGAAATCCTCGCAGAGGTAACATGGTTGTTCATCCGGATAGATGACGGGGGTTTCCCTCCGCTCAAGAACGTCGGAGCCATGACTTGCTTCGAGGATGCGAATGCTTTCATGGGGACACGCAGCGACACACTCACCACAGCCCGTACAACTCTCAAGAAATTGGGTTTCCTCAAGGGCACCGGGGGGCCGCAACCAGTCAGTTCGTCTTTTTTCCGGTTGTTCCGCCTTGGGATCTTCCGCGTCCCGATGCTTGACGTACTCGTGCACCGTGACACCCAGGGACACGACGCTCTGTTTGAGGAAATTCCTGCGCCCGTAGGACGGCTCAGGATTTTTGGAGGACCCTGGAGGGGATTGTGCCATACACCAGCCCTTCTTTCATTTGGTCAACTGGTTGAGCACTGAAGCACGTCGTTCTGTTGATCCCTCACCGACCTGCGGGAGGCGTAGCGGCATAGTCCGATGTCCTAGACGACGCCCGCAGCGCGAAGCCTGTACACCTCCACGCAGCGATCACACGCACCGTATTCGACGTCCCAGCCCGGATGATTTTCCCTGATATAATCCAGTACGTACGGTTCGACTTTTTCTTCAAGATCCTCGACCCACGAATAGGTGGGGAATCGACAGAGCGGACACGGAAACCCGGGCATCAGCATGGGCTTGGCAGGAACCTCCGAGGGCAATTCACCTTCTTCGACTTCAACCGCCCGTTCCATCACCCGGACGGTGTCTTGAGACATTTCCACTAATTCGGCATGGGTGAAATATTCCGTCTGCCAGAGTCCTTCGAATACCGACTCAACTTGTGTGGGAGGGATCTTACGGTACCAGGAACGAAATTCCCGCAGGCGGTATTCCCGACTGAACATCGGTTCCTTCCCCAACCTGGCAATTCGACTATCGACGTGTAAACTCCACAGGACGCGATACCGATTCAGGAGGAGATGCTCTTCACCCGGATTCATGCCGACTTTCGTATCAGGGTCATAGCCGAAAGCGGGATCGAGCATATCGGAGATATGCGTGAACTCATGGCGGAGATACCTGTTAATGGCCGGATCGTAAAACCGTCGAGGAATCAGTTTAATCCCTACGCCCTTTTGACCTTTCTCCTCAAATTGACGAGCCAGTTTCTCCTCCACGGTCCCCCATTTTCTGAGGACGTCCACACCTTCCTGATCTTCTTTCAGCACGCCTCGAACGAGGACAATGCCCACCTTTTCCTTCAAGTCGGAAAATTCCGAAAATCCATCTCTCAAGATATCGGCAAAGCCCCACTTGGCAAAGAGGTGTTGATAGAGTTTCTTGAATTCAGGTTCCCGGTCGTCCAGGGAAAATTTCTCGTAAACGGGATCGGCTAATTCATGGAACTCGTTGTAATAGGTAGGGTCCCCCTCCCGCTCGGTTTTTTCGGCGAACGAATCAATGACCTCTTGAAGCAAAGCCGGCTGAAATCGAATGTCCATCCTGTCACTCCTTACCTGTCTCGACTCCTCATGGAAGGATTACGACCGCGAGCACGTCTGATGTCGCATCCCGAACCTGCTTGACGACGCCTGTAACGGCTCGCTAGTATCCTTCTCCGGAAACATCGCCATCATTATAGTCAGGCCTCTTTTTCATACGCAAGGCCTCCGATGGCATGGATCACACGGAAAGGACGTTCGCTCTATGAATCAACCCCTGCTCCCAAACAGTGCACCCTCGACGTTCACGGAAGAGCCGAAACCTGAACTGCCTCCCATCGATGCCCTCGAGTATTGGAAGGCGGGCATCCACGAAGTCCGGACCTTTCGGGGCCATTCTCACGGCGTCTGGGACGTGGCGTATTCCCCTGACGGCTTGATGCTCGTCAGCGGAGGCGCGGATCGGTTTCTCCGCATCTGGGAAATTGAAACCGGTCGCCTTCTCAAAGCCCTGAAAGGGCACACCAACGATATCCGGCAAGTCGCCTTCAGTCCGGACGGCCAGGTACTCGCCACCGGCAGTGACGACAGGACCATCCGGCTTTGGAATCTTCATACGGGGGAGACGATACGGCTTCTTTTTACTCAATATGATCACGCAGTCTCCAGCCTTTCCTTCTCCCCGGATGGCCTGATGCTGGCCAGGGCCGGACAGAATAAAGATATCAAAATCTGGGAAATCACCACAGGCACCGAAGTCATGACGCTCCTGGGTAAAGATCAATATGACCATCATTGGACGGTCTGCACCGCGTTTTCTCCCGATGGCGTTCATCTGGTCGGCGGAAGCGACATCGGGAAATTGAAGTTGTACGAAGTCCTACCCAGCGGGGAAGAGAAACTCGTGCATAACGGCCATTGGCGTGACGAGCCCGACGATGAAGAGACCGAACAGCGAGGGTTTTTTGTCGATGACTTTGGCGCGTTCCAAAAACCGATGGAATATTGGATCGGAGCGATTGCGTTTACGCCGGATGGCAAGACCATGATCACCGCAAGTCGGGACACGGCGATCAAATATTTTGAGATGCCCGAGATGAAAGAGGTCCACACCGTGAAAGGGCACGCTGAATGGGTGCGAGGGTTGCTCGTTTCTCCGGATGGGAAACTCCTGGTGAGCTGCAGCGACGACCACACCATCAAGATGTGGGACATTCAGACCAAAAGACAGGTTCGCGTGATCAAGGACCACAAGGGCCCTGTCCGGGGCATTGCGTTTTCCCCAGACGCCCGGCATCTCGCCAGTGCCTCCTGGGACCGCACGGTCAAACTGTGGAAAGGCGGAGACGGGTCAGAAGACTGAACGCGTTCCGCGCCCCCGCTTAGTCGGATGATTCGTCGCCGTCATCGGCGTCGGGCGTGACGATGCCGTAGCGTTTGCATTTTTCCCACAAGGCTTTTCGCGAAAGACCTAAGGATTTCGACGCCGTGGTTCGACTCCACCCTTCCCGCGCCAACACGGCCAAGATATACTCCCGTTCACAACGTTCCCGCACCTCCGCCAGGGTGCCTTGGGGTTGGGTGTCCGTGACGTTCGACAACCCTTCCTGACAAAACCCGCAGCCCGATTGCAGCGCCCCTCCCAAGAACGGACAACCGGTCTGGCCACAGAGATCCCACACCTGAATTTCGTCCCGCTCCTGCGTTAACGCCACCGCGCGTTCAATCGTATTTTCCAGTTCACGCACGTTTCCCGGAAAGGAATACCGGAGGAGCACGTCCCGGGCCGCGGGCGAAAATCCTTTCATGGTCCGTTGGACCCGACTCGTACTCCGTTGGAGAAGATGATTCGCCAAAATCAGAATGTCCTCCCTCCGTTCCCTCAGGGGCGGAAGGGCCACCTGCACGACGTTGAGGCGATAGAACAGGTCTTCTCGAAATCGTCCGGCTTTGACTTCTTCCTTTAAGTTTTTTTGCGTGGCGCAGACCAGCCGAACGTCACTTTCAATCGTCTCCGTCCCCCCTACCCGTTCGAACCGCTTTTCCTGCAAGACGCGGAGTAATTTGACTTGTACCATCGGGGCGATTTCCCCGATTTCATCCAAAAACAAGGTACCTTTATGGGCCAATTCAAACCGCCCCAGTCGTTGCTTCAAGGCTCCGGTAAAGGCGCCTTTCTCATGCCCGAACAATTCGGCTTCCAGCAGGGTTTCCGGCAAGGCCGCACAACTGACTTTAATGAGGGCCTGTCCGCAGCGTGGGCTGTTGCGATGGATGGCATTCGCAATGACCTCTTTCCCCGTTCCGCTTTCCCCAAAAATCAACACCGTGGCATCCGTGGTGGCCACCAGTTTGACTTTTTCCAAGAGCTGACGCATTTGCTCGTTTTTGCCGACCATGCCGTCGACATTGAATTTTCCTTCGAGTTCCTGTCGAAGGGCTGTGTTTTCCTGCCGCAACGCCTGGACCTTGGTCGCTCGATCCACCGTCAGCAATAATTCATCCATGGAAAAAGGCTTGGTGACGTAATCATGGGCCCCAAGCTTCATGGCTTGGACCGCCGTATCGACCGACCCGTGTGCGGTAATCACAATGACCTCGGTTTCAGGAGAACACTCCTTACACACCCGTACAACCTGGAGACCGTCACTCCCGGGCATTTTCAAATCGGTGATCACCAAATCGTATCGACTCGTTTTGGCTTTTTGAATGCCTTCCTCACCATTGGAGGCTTCCTGGACCTGATACCCCTCGGCTTTCAGCGCATCCAACACGGACAACCTCATCAGCGGCTCATCATCAATGATCAAGACCGATCGAGTCATCAGGAGACCTTGGCCAGCGCGGCCCTGTTGGCGCCCAAGGGAAGACTCACGGTAAAGACGGTTCCCTTGCCGACGTCACTTTCCACGGTCAATTGTCCACCGTGTCGTTCAACGATTCCCAAACTCACCGACAAGCCGAGGCCCGTGCCTTCGCCCGTGCCTTTCGTGGTAAAAAAAGGATCGAAAATATGGGGACGAACCTCGGGGGCAATGCCCGATCCGGTATCCCCTACATCGATCTCACAGCGCTCGTGGGCGATCCGGGTTTGCAGGATGATCGCCCCGCCCTCGTCGGTCGCCTGAACGGCATTGAGAATCAAATTGGTCAACACCTGCTCGATCATTTGCGGATCGACAAACAGCGGCGGCAGGTCGTGTTCATAGACTTTGTGTAACTGGAGACTTTTCTCGACAATGGCATGATTCGTCAGGACCAGGACGCGATCGACCAGCCCGTTCATGTCATTCATGGAAAATTCCGGCTCGTGTTGTTGGGAGAAATCCAACAATTGCCGGACGATTTTTTGTGCGCGCCGAAGCCCGTCTTCCATGTACGTGAAATATTCTTCCTGGCGCTCGGCCGGCAACCTCCCTTTCCGAATATTATAGAGACAATTTAAAATTCCGCCCAACGGATTGTTAATCTCGTGCGCAACCCCGGCAGCCAGCTTCCCGACGGACGCCAATCGCTCGGTGTTTCGAAATTGCTGTTCCATGATCTTTCTGTCCGTAATATCCCGGGCAATACCCAAGGCCCCGATGACGCTGTGCCGTTCATTTTCCAGGGGCGAGACACTCACGAGCACCGACCGAAGCTCCCCGCTTTGACTGATCACCTCCACTTCATATTCCTGTTTGACGTCCAACTCGAGGATGTCTTTCAAACGACGCCCGCGGTGACGCTTCGCCAGTAGAGTCAAAAACGGCCGCCCTAGCAGATCTTCTTTACGATAGCCCCAATTCTCCACCTTGTTGTTCACGTAGGTAAATCGTTGATCGCGATCGAGGGTGTAGATCACGTCATTGGCATTTTCAAGCAGACTTTCCAGGTACTTTTGCGTTTTCTGAATCTCCCGCGTCCGTGCCTGAACTTTCTCCTCCAGTTCTTCGCTATGCCGCTGGAGTTGCGCTTCCAACAACTTTCGCTCCGTAATATCACGAAGCTGCACCATAATCGACAACGTCGAACCTTCTCCCACGCGAATCACGTCCATTTCCACCGACCGCAACGTCTGCAGGGCGTCAAACACTTCTAATTCGGTGGCCGGGACTTTCTCTTCGTTGGAAACGACCGTTTCCAACAACCGCATGACCGTCTCCTTGTACGAGTCCGGCACGAGCATCAGTAAGGATTGAGAGAGCAATCCGTCTTGCGCATAGCCAAACATCTCTTGTTCACGTTCATTCACCGCCACGATGACACCAGATGGATCCACCATGAATATCGAATCCGCGGAGCGATCAAACAGCACGCGATACCGCTTTTCCGATTCGGAGAGCTGTTGCGTTTGGTCGGCCACCGCCTGCTCCAGCTGGGTGGTATACCGGTCAATCTGTCGTTGCAGCACCTTCCGTTCAGTAATATCTCTGACAAACGCACGCGTGTACACCAAGTCGCCCGTTTCCGAATCAATCAGAGCCGTGGAGTGAATCTCGACGTCGATCGGGGTCCCGTGTCTCGTGAGAAACACCGTTTCAATGGTGCTCCGTGGTTGCTCGGGCAACCGATTGACGTATTCAAGCGTTTCCGCTTTCCTTTCAGGAGGGAGAATGTCCCATAAGTGCATCGAGAGCATTTCTTGCAACGTAAATCCCAATTTTTCCAATTCGGTTTTATTGACGTGAACGAAACGACCGGTCTTGTCGATTTGATGAATCATTTCGGGAGAATTCTCAATCAGATCACGATACCGTTCCTCGAGATGACGAATTTCTTCCATTTGCGTATTCAATTGCGAAAACGACTGTTTCAGGTCGACGGCCATTTTATTAAAGGCATGGGAAAGCGCTTCAATCTCATCGCCGGTTTTCAACACGAGGGGATGATCCCAATTGCCCGCACCGATTCGCTGCACGCCTTCATGCAAGGTTTGGATCGGGCTCACGATTTTTCGAGCCACGATCAGTCCCGCCAACCACAAAATGCCCAACACCACGACGCCGTACATCGCCACCTTCACCAGTAACTGTTGCAAGGGGGCATACGTCTCCTCGGGATTCTGCCGAACGATCGTCAGCCATTGTCTGCCCCGGAAACTTTCAGACGCCAGGGTTTCCGGAATCCGTAAATGGGCATACCCAACCAGGGAATCCCTCGCGCCATGGGTGTCCTGCGTCACCTGAACCCACCCGGCCTGATCTTCGTTAATAGCGGCCACCATAGCCGGAGTCACGGTGTGTTGCTCCAGCGACAAGACCGGACAAATTAACGGAGTCCCATCCACTCCGATGAGCATGGCGTGGCCGGTGACGCCCGCGGTCACCTCGGAAATCGAACGAAACAACGAATCCCGGCGAAGCAGGATACTGACGGTCCCCAACACCCGGTCACGACCTTGATCAAAAATAGGAACGGCCACGTTCAGCACGTGGGTGCCAAAGGAGGGATCGAAGGTTAAATCACTCACGTAAATCTGCCCTTGTCCTTGCTGAAACGCGGCTTTCCACCATTCCGTCGCACCATGATAAAATCGCACCTGCGGGAGGGAGCTGAGGACCAACGCGCCTTGGTTATCGGTCACCAAGATCCCCAAATAGTCAGACTTTCTGATGGCGTGCCAGTCAACCAGATAATTCGTCGCAATCCGGTTCACAAAGACGGGAAATTCATGAGGGTTCTGTCGCGCACGCCACCGTTCTTTCCATTCTTCGATGAAAGCCTTGATTTTTTCGGAGTCTCTCCCTTCGTAACTCCGATTCGCTTCCTTCACCGCGGCACGAATAAAGGGGATGGTGGCCAACTGTTGGGCCTCATTAATGCCCCGCATGATTTGCGTCTCAATTTTTCGCGCCACTTCAACGGCAATGCCCTTGAAGTTTGAACCCGTGATTTCTCGCAAGGCTCGGCGTTCTTCCACATAGGTCAGAAACAACGACAGAACAAGAGGGAGCAGTCCGACCAGCACCATTCCGAGAATCGTTTTGCGCTGGAGACTCTGTGACCACATCCACCGTTTCATTGCCGTGATCCCCCAAATGACGGACCGGTGCGTAACCTATGAATTTTCAAGAGAATGGTTTCAGAGAGGCCAATCCATGTCAAGGATTGCAACACGAGACAGCGGTGGCTTTAGGTACCTCGACTCAAGAGTCGGCCCTTGCCACCGGGCCATATCAACAGGAGAGGACTCGCCACGAACACGGAGGAATACGTCCCAATGAGTACGCCCAACAACAGCGCCAGCGAAAAATCATGGAGCACTTCACCCCCAAAGAGCGTCAAAGGGACTAACACCAAGACCACCGTCAGGGTCGTGATGACGGTTCTGGTGAGCACTTGATTAATCCCGGCGTTAATGATGTTCAAGATGGTCTCACGCCGCCGGGCACGCAGATTTTCTCGAATGCGGTCGAAGACCACAACGGAATCGGTCAGCGAGTACCCGGCCAAGGTCAGCAACGCGGTCACGACCAATAAGGTGATTTCCTTGTCGAGGAGATAATAAATGCCTAGGACGGCCAAGACGTCATGAAAGGTCGCAATCGCCGCAGCCACGCCGAATCGCAGTTCAAAACGCGTGGCGACGTAGAGGATGATCCCGATCAGGGAAATGGTGATCGCCAGCAAGGCGTCTTGTTGCAAGCGGTGCCCGATCGTTGGGCCGATTTCCGTGCTGGAATCGATCACGAATGTGTTGTGACTGAATTCCCGTTCAAATACCTCTACGATTTGTTCCGCAATCTTGTGTTCGAGCGTGTCTTCCGTCTTCACGCGAACCAGGAGTTTATGATCCTGGCTGAATTCCTGAAGTTCCGCTTCCTGTAAGCCGTGTTTCCCCAGCGCCTGACGGGCCTCTTCAATCCCGATCGCACTCTCAAACTTCAATTGGACGGCCGTGCCGCCGGCAAAGTCGATCCCGAGATTGGCGGCTCCAGTCCCGATCTGACCGAGGGCAATCAACCCAAGCAACACCAGCAGGCCGGAGACACCGAAGGCCACGTGGCGCTTCCCCATGAAATCGATGTTCGTTTTTCCAATAATTTCCAACATGTTCAGCCTCAAGATCCGCTAAATGCTCAACCGTTCGAACTTGCGGCGATTGATGAGATCAAAGACGACTTTGGTCCCGATCAACGCCGTAAACAGATTGATCGCAATACCCAGACACAGGGTCACGGCAAACCCTTTGATGGGCCCGGTCCCGAATAAGAACAACGCTAACCCGGTAATCAAGGTGGTGACGTGGGAGTCGACAATCGTCAAGAAGGCCTTATCATACCCTGCATCGACCGCCAACCTGACGGGGCGCCCCTGCCGCAGTTCTTCCCTGATACGTTCGAAGATTAAGATATTGGAGTCTACCCCCATCCCGATCGTTAAAATGATACCCGCAATCCCTGGCAACGTCAGCGTGGCATTAAGTCCGGATAAGGCCCCCAGCAAACAGAGAAGATTCAACACCAAGGCCGCATCCGCAATCACCCCGGACAGCCGGTAATAGATGACCATAAAGATCAACACGATCAGGCCGGCAAGCATCGTGGTCTTCAGGCCTTTCTCAATGGAATCCCGTCCCAACGAAGGCCCTACCGTCAGGTCCTGCACCGTTTTCATCGGCGCGGGCAGCGCACCGGCCCGGAGGACGATGGCCAAGTCATTCGCCTCGTCCGTGGTGAAGTTTCCGGTAATCTGAGCCCGTCCCCCGAGTATCGGTTCGTTGATACGCGGCGCCGAGTAAACCGTGCCGTCCAGGACAATCGCCATGAACTTCCCGACGTTGGCACTGGTAATGCGCCCGAATTCTTTCGCACCTTTGCTGTCGAACGTCACCCCGACGTAGACTTCGCTGAATTCGGTATAATTGACGCGTGCGTCCTGCAACACGTCTCCGGTCAACACCGCCCCCGTTCGCACAAGATACGGCTGACTGAACACCGGAATCCCGCCCTTGGGATCGGCGATAGGTTCAAACAAAATTTCCGAACCCTCGGGAACCTTGTCGGCAAATTTCTCTCGAATGCTCGATTCTTCGCTTCGTTCAACTTGCAAGGGTAGCCCGAGCCCCGGTTGATTGTCCTCGTCGAGCATTTTGAACTCCAGCAAGGCGGTATCCTGGATCAAGCTTTTCGCCCGCTCGGGATCCTTGACTCCGGGGAGCTGGATCACCAACTCCTTACGTCCCTGGCGTTGCAGCAGCGGTTCCGTGACGCCGAACTGATCGATGCGATTTCGAATCGTCTCCAACGCCTGATTGATGGCGGCGTTCTTGATCCGATCCACTTCACTGTCGAGCAGCTCGACGACCAAGGTGCGGCCCTCCAGTGAAACCTGGAAATAGGAGGGGAACTCATCACGAATCAACTCTGCGGTTTCTTCAACCGCTCCGTCTTTCGAGACATCAAGCTGAACTTGGAGGCTGCCGACTCGTTCAATCTTGTCGAAGGCAATGTCTTGATCCGTCAACAGGTCTTGCATGGCTTTGGCGGTCCGGTCCACGGCAATCTCAACGGCTCGATCCTCTTCCACCTCCAACACCAAATGAATACCGCCTTGCAAATCGAGCCCGAGCGAGACGCCACGAGGGGGAATCAGCCACCTCACGCTTTCCGGGATCCGGTCGTACAACCCCGGCCAAGAGGGGAGAAACAGGTAAAACGACACCACGGACAGGAACAGGACGAGGAGCAAGCGACCACGAATTTTTTTCATGCTTGTCCTCTACCCTTCCTCATCCGTCCGGATTCGGGCAATATTCTCACGTTGAATCTTGACTTTTGTATTATCGTCAATTTGCACGGTGACGGTGTCTTTCTCCAACCGGGTGATGCCCCCCCACATACCGGCGGACGTAATAATTTTATCGCCCTTCTTCAACTTGGTGATCATCTCCTTATGCTGTTTTTGTTTCCGCTGCTGCGGCAGGATCAATAAAAAATAAAACACGACAAAAATCAAAATGAAAGGAACCAGAGAAACCAACCCCGCCGCTCCCTCCGGTGCCCCTCCTGCCTGTGCCCAGGCTAGCGAGGCCATGTCCATTCCCATTTACCCATCCTTTCCTGTTTTTGCTCCCTGAACCACAACCGGAGCACCGACGCCGACCAGTTCGGCATACGCGGCGCTTTTCGCGTCATGACGGCGTTGTTCGTAGAACTGCCGGCGAAATGCAAGAAAGGCTCCGGCTCGAATCGCGGCACGCATCGTATCCATCAGTTCTCGATAATACCAAAGATTATGAATGGTGTTGAGTCGAACTCCCAACATTTCATTAGACAGATACAGATGCCGCAAATAGGCTCGGGAATACTTCCGGCAGACCGGACATGCGCACTGCGCGTCTATCGGTGCATCATCCTTCGCATATTCGGCATGTTTGATCAAAACCCGTCCCTGAGTCGTGAATAACCATCCCGTCCGCCCGTGACGCGATGGGATCACGCAGTCAAACAAATCCACACCGCGCATAACGCCTTCGACAAGGTCTTCAGGAAGACCGACCCCCATCAGGTAACGCGGATGGGAGGAGGGAAGTTCGGCGACCGACATCTCAAGTATGTCAAGCAAGGCAGGCTTATCTTCTCCTAACGATAAACCACCAATGGCGTATCCATCAAATCCTATCTCAACCAACTCACGGGAGGACTGCCGGCGAAAATCGGGGTCCAGCGCGCCCTGCACTATACCAAACAGGGCTTGCTGACGACCACGTGCAGCCAAGGCACAGCGTTTTGCCCACGCCGTCGTCCGCACGACCGCATCCCGGGCCTGCTCTCTTGAACACGGATGGGGCGGGCATTCATCCAATGTCATCATAATATCCGATCCCAGAGCCATTTGAATGTCCATACACAACTCGGGAGTGAGATGGTGTGTGGACCCATCCACATGCGACCGAAAGACAATCCCGTCATCCGTGATCTGCCGCAAATCCGCAAGGCTGACTAATTGGAAGCCACCACTATCCGTTAAAATCGAACCGCTCCAGCCGATAAATCGGTGAAGCCCTCCTTGCTCTTGAATGAGGCGATGACCGGGTCGCAAGTACAAGTGATAGGCATTACTCAACATCAACCCGAACCCCAACCCCCGAAGTTCATCGGAAGCAATCCCCTTTACCGTTCCCAGCGTGCCGACGGGCATAAACGCCGGCGTGTCAATGGTGCCATGAGGGGTAGCCAGAACGGCGGAACGGGCAGCGCACTGCGGGTCATGCTGGACAACGGAGAAGTCAATCACCATGAATGTTCAACCAATCGACGTTTCGTCAACAATCGGTAAATGATAATACCTGCTCGAAACTGGAAACCCGACTTCTCCTCATCCACGCAACATCTGAACAAGCCTTACATTCTTTCCGGAGCACTGACTCCCAATAAACGGAGTCCATTCTTAATAACCGTTTGAACCTGCTTTAACAGCACTAATCTGGCCATGGTCAATTCACGGGACAAGTCTTCCCGGACCAATTCATTCGTTTCCCCGTCGTGGTCAAGATCACCGGACTCTTCACTCTTGACGTCTTCGACTCTCGGCGGAAGGACGCGATGCTTGTAATAAAAAACATGGAGCAATCCTGCCAGTTCGAGCAGGTAAAACGTGATGCGATGGGGTTCCAAGGCCTTGGCACCCGCTTCAAGCAATTCGGGGAACCCCGATAACTGTTTCATCAGCCGGATTTCTTCCGGCTGGACCAACGCGGACAAGGGAGCCTCGCCCACCGGAGACACACGAACGCCGCGTTCCTGGGCTGTCCTAAATAAACTGGCAAGTCGCGCGTGAGCATACTGAACGTAATAGACGGGATTTTCATTGGACTGCTTCTTCGCCAACTCGAGGTCAAATTCAAGATGGGTATCAGAGCGACGCATCAGGAAAAAAAATTTAGCTGCATCGGCACCCACTTCATCAACCACTTCCTGAAGCGTGACAAATTCGCCGGCCCGTTTGGACATCTCAACCTTATTCCCGCCCCGCAACAGACGCACCATTTGGACCAAAACCACCCGCAGGCAATCGTCGCCATAGCCAAAGGCTTTGATCACGGCTTGCATGCGCGGGACGTATCCATGATGGTCCGCACCCCAAATATTAATCAACCATCCGTAGCCCCGACGCAACTTGTCGAAATGGTAAGCGATGTCCGAGGCCAAGTAGGTATAGTCACCATCCTGCTTGCAGACCACGCGGTCTTTTTCATCCTGAAATCGAGAAGACCGGAACCACGTTGCGCCATCCTGGGCAAACACCAAATCCCGTTGTTCCAGCTCATTGAGAGCGGTCTGTATTTTCCCCGAAGCAAACAACGACGCCTCGCTATACCAGGTCTCGAACTCCACTCCGAATTGTGCAAGATCCTCTTGAATGGCTCGCACGAGTTCCTGAGAAGCCCATTGGCCGCATTCTCGTCGAGCGTCCTGCGGATTCAGATCCAAAAGGTCTGCACCCTTTTCTTGATCCATCGCTTGAGCAAGAACTTTGATATAGTCTCCATGGTAGCCATCCTCGGGGAAAGAACCTACTCGGCCATGCAGTTCAAGATACCGTGCATACACCGAGTCGGCCAACAGTTTCATCTGGCGACCCGCGTCATTGACATAGTATTCCTTATCGACTTCATAGCCTGCCGACCGCAGCAATCTGGCCAAGGCTTCACCCAGGGCCGCCCCGCGTCCATGTCCCATATGAAGCGGACCCGTGGGATTGGCACTGACAAATTCCAAAAGAACACGTTGCCCTTGTCCTATCTGACTGTGCCCGTACCGGTCGCCCGTTCGCTCAATCTCTTCGAGCACCGAAAACCAACAGTCCGGCCGAAGAGTTAAATTCAAGAATCCGGGTGGTGCCACTGAGATATTTTCCAGAAAAGTGCAAGAGGTCTGGAGTTGATCGGCGATCACCCGTGCCACTTCCAGCGGCGGTCGTTTTTCCTGTTTCGCAATGACCATGGCCACGCTTGAGGACAAATCTCCCCATTCTTCTTTCTTGGGAAATTCAACCACGGGCTGAGGAAAATTCGTTGAGTGCAGGGCCCCTTGTTGCTGCGCTTCCAGGAGAGCGTTGGCAATGGCAGAGGCAACCTGTTTTTGAACAATTCCGGCAGACATAACGCTATAGAGAATAAATGAGCAGGAGGAGAAGCGGGCTGGAAATCTAACACAGCCTCCTTGAGCCTCGCAAGCAAAGGACCTCTTCCGTCATCGGTATTTGTTGGCTTGTATCGGGCTGAACAGCTCCGGGATGGATGAACAAAACAGTTTGCCGTGCGATGAATTGCCTATGAATGGGAACTAGCAAGGGTTGATCTTGTTCGCCAGTTCAACATCAGATGGAGAATTCAAATTCAGAAAAGAAAGGAGTTGCGGATCCAGGCTTTTAATTTCCGACTCTGGAATACGATGCACAACAAGGCCCTGTTTATCTGCAATATGTTGGAGTCGAAGCTCTCCGGCATCCATCATTTCCTTCAAAAACGGAAGACATTTTTTAGAATACAGCCCGTGTAAAGGCTGAAGCCCAGTTACCAATTGAGCCAAGACTACATCCGCTGCTTCGAGCTTTTGAGAAAAAAACTCAATGACATCCGGGTTTATAAACGGCATGTCACAAGCTACAACGAATACCCGGGGGTATCGGGAATAATACAGCCCTGTATATAACCCACCCACGGCTGCGCAACCCGGTATCAGATCAGTCACCATTCTTATTCGCTCGTCTTGTCTTGGTAGATCCCTTTCAGCCAGGACCAACAAAACCTCCGGAAAGACACCAAGCAAAACCGAGAGTACCCTGTCTAATAACGGTTGTCCATGAACAGATAAATGGCGTTTATCCACCCCCATTCTTCTGCTCTTCCCACCGGCTAAAACTACGCCTGAAATTTCTCCAATCACCTTGTCACTCACTTAACAAACAAAAAAAGGGGGGTGGATTGCGTTCCACCCCCCTTCCGTAGCATATCTGGCGCGTCGGCGTCAGGCGTGGCCCTTGGCCTTGCGCCGGTTGGCGCGCCGCCCTAACACCCAACCTTCAATAATCACGATGCCGACGGTAATCAGCCCCGGATAGATGTACGTGCTCATCGGAATCGGGGGTTCCATCACCAGGTAATAGAACGCGGACACCGCCATCTTCCGGCCCACGTCCCCGTTGTGCCCGTCCCAGGCAAAGAAGACCATCGGGATGTATTTGCCCTGCTCCAGGTACGCGACTTCGTCGTAGTCCCCCTTCAAGGGTCGCTTGACGATCACCGTCCACTGCCCGTTGGCCCACTCGGCTTTCACCACTTCGACTTCCTCCTGAAAGTCGACTTCGGTGAAGTCTTCATCCCAGCCCGTGCCTTCGTACACCCCTAGGGTCCCATCCGCCGTCCATTTGGTAATGTCGGCGGCAAATCTTTCGTCCCCCCAGAAATACCGTGGCTTCCTGGGCGCCGGTAGTTCCTGCCATTTGATGGGAAATTGGAAGGCCACTCCGTCGTTGTACACCGCATACCCGTCTTTTTGCTTGGCCGCAATCGACTCCTGATGGAAGGGGTCTTCTTCAAACGTCGTGCCTTGCGGCGCTTGTTCTTCCACCCCATAATCCTCCAGGTTCACTTCCGTGGGATCCCAGTCCACTTCATCCTCTTGAATGCTCTTGGTCCGGTCGTCCCACCGGAACATGAACTCGATGTGCGTTTCGTTATACAACGCTCGCACCCACATATCGTCAATGCGGTTCACGAAGTTCCTCGGCTTATGCGTAATCTGCCCGCCCATGGCGATCCACCGCCGCGGAATCAGGTTCCAGCGCTCGTCGTGTTCGTCCGTGGGGAGGTCACCTTCCACGAATTTCGATGGAACCACAAAGTTACTCTTGGGCTTGTCCGTTAAAGGATCGATCCCCAGCGGCTGCGAGGTCGAGAAGGTAAGCGCGATCTCGTCGGTCACCGTGCCTTGCGGCGCTTTGATCTCCTGCTCCCGCTCACACAGCGAGTTGACGTAGTTGGCGATGTCCCACCGTTCGTCCACACTCGTGTTGTCCGCGAACGACGGCATCGGGGTGCCGTTCAGTCCCGTGGAGAAGGTACGGAAAATGTTCTTCACATTGTACGGATCTTGCCGGCTGCCCCGGAAGTTCCAGCATTTGTGCCAGTCCGCCGGTTGAATGCTGAAGCCCCAATCGTCCTTCAGGTTGAACGCGTTCCCGTCACCCCGGCCTTCCAGCCCGTGACACTCGATGCATTTCTTCTCCACCACCAATTCCGAGCCCCGCTTGATGGACTCCGGTGTGCCTTCTTTCGGGGCGAGTTGATCCAGCTCCAGCACGAAAAATTCTTCAAATTCTTCGTCTTGCCACGACCGGTCCTGCACCAATTGCGAGGTCACGAACGCCAGCACGTCCTTGCGTTGCTGCTCCGTGAGAATGCCTTCCCACGACGGCATCGCCGACCCCGGCAGCCCGTGCGTGACGGTTTGCAAGAGGTCCAGGTCGATCAGCGGTAATTGCCCGCTGGCCGTGTGCCGGATCTTGAAGGTGCCGGCGTTGAAGTTCCGCGGCCGCGGCCAGAGCCGTACCGCCCCCGGGCCGTCCCCGGCCCCTTCCACCCCGTGACACCACACGCATTTGGTAAAGTAGACCCGCTTGCCCGCTTCGATCTGCTCAGCCGGCAAGGGCGCTGGTAAGCCCTGCTGCTTGAAGCCTTCCGGGAGGTCCTCCTGCGCACCGCTGCTCAGGGGCAACCCCAACCCCAGCAGGACACTGAGGCTAAGGCACACGCCCAACCGGGCGACGTTGATTCCATATCTGCTCTTGCTCATGGGTCGTCTCCGCTCCTCTCCTCTTAATCCCAGGTCCGGGGATAGTAGCCCGTGTGCCAGTATTCAAACATCACCACTTTCCAGATTTCGTCTACGGTCAGGTGCTGCTCCCACGGCGGCATGACCGAAGCCCAGGGGAATCCTTCGCCCGGCAGCCCGATCCCACCTTTCGACACCCGCCAGAACACAAACGTCTCTTGTAACTGCGCAATCGTGCCCGCGTCCGTGAAATTCGCCGGAATGGGGTTGAACGCATAGGCCCACAGCCCCCGGCCATTCAAATTGTCTCCGTGACAGAAGTGGCAGTTCTGAAAAAAGATCTCGCCGCCTTCCCGCACGTATTTGATGTAGCCCTCCGCATTGGGATCCCAGGGATTGTAGTTTGGGTCGTTCACGTCCTTCATCAACCGCCCCATGGCCTGCTCCACGATCCGCGCATCCGTAAACGCCTGGTCGTACTTGCCATCGTTGTTCACCCGATAGGGATTCTCCACCACTTGCAGCACAAAGGTCCTGCCGTGCACTTTCGTGGTCGCCGGCGGCGCCGGATGCACCGTACGCAACTCGATCGGTTCTTCAAAACTGGGCAAGAACGAACTGTAGGCAAAGCCCCCCAACGCCAAGGGAATCACGATTAACGCCGCCGTGCGCATGCCCTTGTGAAAGCCGCTGATCCCATCCATCACGTTGAGAATCGGCCGCTTGAACTCCTGCCACTCGCCTTCCGAGCCGGACACCCACATGAATATCCCACACCCCGACACTGTGCCGTAGATGGCCCGCACACTAAACGGGATTGGCGGATAAATACGGTACTTCAGATAGAGCTGGATGTAGATCCACACCCCGACTCCGGCCCAGAACTTGGGAATCCCCATGCCCGCCCGATTCAGCGCCCAATTCACCAACGCAAACACCAAAATCGAACCGGCCAACTCCGAAATCATCTGCATCGGCATGTAGCCTTCGACTAACTTTAACCAGGTCATCGTATTAAACTCCCGTTTTCTGAATGACAGAGTTTAAGGATTAATTGAAATCTTCTATCGAAGGCAGATCCTGTCCCTCTTTCAAACTGGACAGATAATCCACGATTTTATTGACGGCCCCTGCACTGAGTTTTTGCCCGAAATCTTTCGGCATCTGATTGTCAGGAAAATCCTTCACCACGTACATGCTGGGATTTAAAATCGACTCGGTGATGTATTCACGGGTCGACGTCGCATGTCCGTTATACCCCGGATCCTTCAACCGTTGCGGAGCATTACTCCCTTCCATCAACAAAGGCCCTACTTTTCCGGTTGCTCCTTCTATGCCGGGAATCGTATGACAGGCAGGGCAACCCGCTTTCATGAAGAGATCCGTAATAGGCTCCTCACCGGTAGCCAGCACGCCGCCTGCTGCGGCTTCATCCCCGGAACTTGCCTGAGGTCGGTCTCCTTCAGGAATGAATTTTTCATACGACGCTTGAATTTCCTCGTACGTCGGTGCTTCCTTCCCTTCACGAACGTACAGCCAGGTATCCACCGCGGCCAATTCTCCAAGGGTCAGTGAAATCGGCGGCTTGTGAATTCTGGGCATGGGGCTTTCCGTGTCGTTTGTTCCTTTCACGCCGAATCCCGGCACGACGAAACAATTCGGACAGGCATGTGACTCGGCGATATATTCCTGCCCGGTCGTGGCTGTCCCCGATCCCTCAAACGACTCTTTTTGCACCGTATCCCGTGAAGCAGGATCGTTCATATGATATTTTTCGTGCTTCAACCGTTCTTCCGCCCGGGCCGGAATGTCCCAAAGATTCGGAGCCCGTTCACTCAGGAATCCCTGATTGAACCCATGGCACAAGGGACATTGGCCCTTCCCGATAGCCCCCTGGACCTTACTTTGGCCAAGACCGCCAAAAATGATTTTTTCACCCTCATCGCCCAGTTGCTGAGGAGTCATACTCTGGAAGTCCAACTTCACCTCTGGGGGAGGGAATCCTCCTTCTACCTGAGGCAACCAATTGCCATACCCGGACAGCGCCGCAGCCACGAAAAACATGAACCCGCCAATTTTCATCAGGGCCCCGATATTGGTGAAGTAAATACCCATAATGTAGGCCAAACAGGTAATCATCACCAATGAGACGGGCAGCAGACGGCTTTCCCCGTAGAAATTATTCTTGTAATTCGCAATGGCCATAAAGGCCATGAACGCGCACAGCATACCGATAAACGTCTTAAACGTGACATTTCTCTTTTGAACCGGGTCGGTCAATTTCGCCTGAAAATACACCAAAAGCCCTAGCAAAAAGGCGAATGCCGGCCATCCAATCGAGATCGCTTCCGTAATTAATTCAACCACCTTGCCCCTCCACAAATGAGGCTACCCTGACTGTTACGTTCAGGATAGCCTCACATTACGTATTTCATGCAAAGTTAATGATTAATGACCAGTTGCAGGTTGCGGCGCGGCACCCGGAACGGGTTGCGTCGCGGGCACGGGCGCTTTCTTGGCACCCAGCGCTCCAAGCCAAAAGACAAACAGAATCGTAATCCAGAAGAACAACACGTTAAAGGAGATCACATTCGCCCCAAACCCAATGGTATGCGTATACGCCCAAGGCGAATTGTCCCGCATAATCTCATTGACGTGCCAGAACAACCTCACCGATGACCGGATATACCCCATCAATCCCATCATCCACGTAAAGGCCGTTGCCAACATAATCAGGGCATACTGTGAACGTGGCGCGATCTGACCCCATCGAATCGGTCCGAGTTCCCTGGACTTACTCAACATCGCCAGATTTAACGCCGATCCGAAAAATAAGCACGAAAGCGTTCCGGCCACCTGCGGAACAGAGAGGCCGATTCGAACGTTCGCCGGGATGAAATACCCGTAACAGGCCACCCAAATGTTATTCAGATGGGCCACCACGAAGAAGGTGATCAGGAAGATATTTCCGAATTTTGCCCACTTCACCGCCGGCACTCTATTGCCACGCTGATACCATATAAAACTGGCGATCGTGGTCATGATAATCGCGTTAATCCCCCCATTTTTAGCCGACATCACGCCATAGTTCCCTAACACCGGATGCTGCTGGCCTCCCATGGCCTTTAATTCAGCCGGAGTCATCACGATGGTATGGGGAGTGATAAAGACCAACAGTCCGACGACTAAAATGAACACAAAATACTTGATATACCGCTGGAACCTCTCTCCCCCGGTCATTCTTCCGAGGGCTTGCCAGAGATAATAGTTCGTCGTCAAAAACAGGATGCCGATCATGGTGGCCTGAATGATGAACAACCAAGCCAACAGCCCGCCCATCAAGGTAATTCCCATTTGCTGACGGTACGCATACACCTCGCGCATGAGCCAATAGCCGGCGAACGGCAGGGGGATCAGGAAGGCCACGCCCAGCGACATCGCGATATATCCCATCCAATCGAAATGGGCACGCTCTTCATCGTTCTTTGCCGACAGGAACCGATACGCAGCATACGCCGCCACCACGCCACCACCAAAGGCCATATTCCCAAGAATCCGATGCACGTTCAGAGGATTCCAGAGCGCCGTATGGATGACATGCCAAATATTTCCCAGATAGCGTCCCTGCTCATCCACGCCTGCGGGCGACATCATAAAGCCAATCCAGGAATTGGCCAGGAACATCAACACCGTCCCAATGACGTTCAACACCACCGACATGCTGCAATGGAGCCATTTCAACAACCCATCTTTCATCTTGTCCCATCCATAATAATAGATGTAGAGGGTTCCGCTTTCCGCCACGAACATCAAGGCATAGATATGCATCACGGGGCGGAAAATGCTGGAAAGGTACCCAAAGAAGGCAGGATACAACGTCAGGAACGTAAAGATGAGAATACCACCGAGGATGGCAGTCAGCGAGTAGGCGGTCAGGCTGATTTTAACAAAGTCATATGCCAATTGGTCATACTTCTTCGCCATCGCCTTGTCTTTGCTCACCAACCCGGCAAACTCGATACACATACAGAAGATCGGCACGGCCAACACAAAGCTACCATAGTACAGATGCTGCTGATTGGCCACCCAAAGAAGGACCCGGCTTTCGAAGTTATATCGCGGATAAAATTCTTCCGTATCGGCAGTCTTTGGAGCCGGCGCACCGACGGCAGGGCCCTCTGTTTTGTAGTAGACGTCTCTCCCGATTTCGACCTTTACTTCTTCGCCTTCCACCCCTTCGGCTTCTTGGGCGGCCACGACATCGGGAGGCGGCCCACCTGCTGCGGGAGCACCCCCGGCCAAGGCCGGCAGTGCCACAAAAATCGGGAGTAACAGCATGACTCCCATTGCAAAAAGACCAGTGACTGCCAGGAATTTCTTCCCGGCCTGTCTACTTTTGAGGCGACCCATGACCAACCTCCTTCTTTCTTTGAAATTATTCAAAGAACAATAAACCTTTATAGTTGTCCAGTTTTTCAGGATGACTGCTGATAATGATGTTTCTCACCTCAGAATATAGAAATAATCCAAGCCCTGCATATCCATCAGAGCCCAGTCGATGAACTGAAAATATGCCACGGAAATCACGATCGAAATGATGAGGTACAGAGCCGTCTGCATATGAAAACCTCCTGTTTATCTCTCAGTTCCTTTTTTCAACAAGGACATTGGATGCCGGCAAGCCAATAAAAAAACCACAAACTTAGGGCACAGGTCACATAGAATATCCCTTTGCCCAGCTTGATTGGAAATGGATCAGTTTTCGCCATCTTAATCTTCCCTCTAAATGTTTGACCTTAATAAATTATACGCTTGACACATTTCTCCACGATGTGATACTGAACACACATCTTTTCCTGAAGATGGTAAAACACATGCGCAATAATGCAAAATTGTTCGACATTATAGTGTTGGCCGGAATGGTTGTCAACATTCTTTTAGCCGTCTTTTTGATCCTGTATTACTTTGACTTTCTCTAGCCTTCACTAGTGACCCTCTGCCTTATTGCACCATCGGGCGCAGGGCTGTGTTGTGTCCTCGCTCAACCCTCGACTATCCACCTGATATGTCTCGGGTTTCGTTGCGGGCCGCCTTGCCCTGCATCCCGCTATCACAATAAATCAGAGGGTCGCTAATCCTGGGGACCAGCGGCCAGCGTGCGGTCCGGGGTCTTCCGCTCTGACGCAGCGGCACAACGAAAGCCTATGGTTTCATCCCGAAAATCGGGAACCATAAAATTTCTAGCCGTAATCCTCAAGTCGCTTCCATGGCTGGTATACCCGGCACCCCGAAGAGTCTTGTACCCCCCACGATCGGCAAAATTCGCCTCTCCGGGTTCACTGTGATGGCGAGTTTGCTCTTCATACCAATTGTCGGCCCATTCCATCAGGTTTCCAAAACCGTCATGCACCCCGAAAGGGCTTCTATCCAATGGGAACGAGCCAACGGAGGCCGTGGCTTCATATCCATCTTCTCGCCCTCCCAGATTGGCCTTGTGGATTCTCGGAGAGTTTCCCCAGGGCCACAACCGGCCGTCTATCCCTCGCATCGCCTTTTCCCATTCGGCTTCCTTGGGCAGACGTTTTCCTTTCCATCTGCAATAGGCATCGGCATCATACCAGGAGACATAGGCAACAGGCTGATTGGGCCCACGCAATTGGGCTAGCCGTTTGGCATAGCGGGACGGGGGGCCTGGTTTTCGATGCCCGGTCTGCTCCACGAAGGCGAGATAGTGGTGGTTCGTCACCTCATACCGATCAATCCAAAATCCCTCAAGCGTCACGAGACGTTCGGGACGTTCATTAAACCCGCCCTGGCTGGTCCCCTGAATAAACTGCCCGGAAGGAATAAACACCATTTCTTCTTGGATGATCGGCTGGGGTGGGGCGGAGGGAGAAGACCCGGTCGCCGGAACGGATTCGACAACCTCCGCAAGTTCGGGATCAGGGGGAGGAGATTTGGTCCCACGCAAAATGCCCGATACCGGCATGCCTACCATGAATACAATCACGGCAAGCAGGATCAGTTTCAATCTCCCATCCATGGTCGCGCAACCTCGATAGCCTCTGCGCTGGCACCGTCAGGATACTTGTTTGACGGCCTCGACGTCTTTGGCGCAACGAAACCCGATCGTCGCGTCGGTTCGCCACATTTTGGCTGAAAACCGTTTGGTCAATCTCGCGTTGAGTTTGGAATCACGCCAAGTTCCTCCTCGAATGACTTTAAATTCCGTACTGTCCGGACCGGGAGGATCACGAAATGGTGAATTTTGATAATATTGAGGGTCATAGGTATCCGCAACCCATTCGGCAACGTTTCCCGTCATGTCGTAGACCCCATACGGACTCCGCCCGCCTTCAAAAGAGCCCACGGGCGACAAATACTTGAACCCATCGTCCTCCCCGTCAATATTGGAAACCATATAGCTGAACTCATTCCCCCAAGGATAGAGTCGTCGGCCTTCACCGCGAGCGGCCTTCTCCCATTCAGCTTCGGTCGGCAACCGCTTTCCCGCCCACCGGCAATAGGCAAAGGCATCATTCCAGCCAATGCCTACGACGGGAAAATCCGGGTCGACGAGTTTGGCAATGTCTTCTTCAAAGACCGGCACCTGGGGTTGCGCACGCTTGGTCATCTTGACAAAACGCGCATATTCCGACTGGGTGACTTCCTTCAGATCGATAAAGTACGTCCGCACGTACACCGGATGCGCAGGGGCTTCATCGGGATCCTCCTGATCATGCCCCATGGTAAAAGGCCCTTCGGGAATTTCGACCATCTCACGGCCTTCATCGCCGACCAGTGTACGATACATCGAAAAATCCTTGACTTTCACCGGAGTGATGACCCGAGGTTTGGCCGTTTGCGAGTTCGAAACCAGCCGGTCCAACTCCTGTTTCCCCTTGTACGTTTCGTAGATCAGCATGACCATCATCAAGATAAACGAGGCAAAGACAAAGATGATGGAGCCGATAAGCACCCCGCGATTTTCCATGATTCTGATTCCTATGCCCGATATGGGTTCAACCGCCCGCTCTTCCTGTCCAGGCGCTACCCTTCGTGGTCGGAAGAGGCCTCCACCTGTTTCCGCCAAAACACGTCAATCAACATCGAGACCCAAATCCCCAAAAATCCGCCCATCGCCGCGCCGGACCCCGCGCCGACCGTAATGTTTTCAGGGCCGGAAACGCCCCAGGCCAGCAGCCCCCCTAAAACCGTTCCGACAAAAATTCCGAAAAAAAACCGCCGCCCGCCAATGAGGCCGATCCCGATCCCTAACATGACCCCCAGCCCCGCGGCAAAATACAGAAAAGAGTCGCCCAGGAGGATTCCAATGAGCACCCCGACCGTCCCCATGACCGCCACGCCGAGAAGCACGTCTATCATGGTTCCCTTAGAAATCGGCGGTCTCCTTATCGCCAAACGGACGCAAGGCGTTATTCCGCACGAACCTCGATTGAACCGAAATCGATTTCCACGCCCGGGCCGCTTTGCAGCGAAATGCCCCACGCCTTGGGAGCCGGTTCGTGGTCATGAATTTCTCGAAAATCCTTGTAGGCATTGACCTCTTCTTCCACCCATGCACCCAACGGCTGCGAGCCTGAACGTACCACGACTTCCGCCGCGCCGAACAACCCGCCGTCAGTCACGGAACCCACGGGTTTCGTGCCACTCCAGACGTACTTCGTGGACACCGGGATAAACATCAAATCGGTATCCAGGTTCGCAAAGATCGCCGCAATAAACTCGGCTTTCTCAGGGACGACGTGCAGGCGCCACCGCCACTTCAAAATCGGGTGGGTCCGAGGATCCCAATCAATGTTCTTGGTATACACCCGTTGGTTCGCCCCCTTGCCTTTCAGGAACACGGTGTCCCCTTGACGGTGAATGGCATAGGCCGCTTTTGCGGTGATCGTACTTCGTGACCCGTCCCATCCTTTCGGGAACTGCTCCTCATCCGGATGTTGAAAATTTTCGAGCGTCACCACCTGCGAGAAAGCCGGCCCACTCGCGGTGAAAAAGGGAACGAAGAGCACAAGTAGGGAAAAGCATTGCCTGAGTATCTTTCCCGTCCTCATGCCGACTCCTCTCTTGAGAACGCCTGCACGAAAGAGACGTTTCCGGTTTCGGCCGGGGCATCCTGATCCACGAGGGCCGGCTGTTTGTCCCGGGTGGCCAACCAAAACATGAAAAACACCGAAACCCAGAACAACACCATGTTGATCGTCACCATTTTGGCGGCAAAAGTAATGGGAGGGGTAAAAGCCCAAGGGGACAGATCCGCCATCAGTTCATTCACGTGCCACCCCAACCGCCCGGCTGACCGGATATAGCCCATCAACCCCATCACCCAGGAAAAAGTCGCGGCCACCCCGAACAACGCCACCATCCCTCGAACGGAGATCCTGCCCCATTGGATGGGACCTCGGAGTTCGCTCCCCTTCAACAGAAAATGGTTGATCACCAACCCTCCGAGCAGAACCGTCGCCGTAGTCGCCCCCTGTGGAATGGACAAACCCACCCGGATATGGGCGGGAATAAAAAACCCGTAAATCGCGACCCATACGATATTGGCCATGCCCGCGATGAACAAGACCCCGATCGCGACGTTACCCACCGCAGCCCACGGGACGGTAATGATCCGATTGGCGCGCCGATACAACAGGTAGCTCAAGGCCGTCAGACAGATCATGATATTAATGGCGCCGTTCTTGGCGGACATCACCCCGAATTGCCCGATGACGGGATGTTGCGCCGCGCCCATGGCTTTCATTTCGCTGGGGGTCATGGCAATGGTATGAGGAGTGAACCAGACCAGAAACGCCACCATCAGCCCCCCGAGGATGAATTTGAAATAGGGATGATACCGTTCTCCGTCACGCAGCCGTCCCAGGGACTGCCAGATGTAATAGTTGATGCCGAGAAACAGTGCGCCGATGGTAGTGGCTTGAACCACGAACAGCCAGGACAACAACCCGCCCATCATGGTCATACCCATCTCCTGACGGAACTCAAACACGGAGCGCATTAGCCAATACCCGGCAAAAGGCATGGGGAGCAAGGCGCACACCACCACGACAATGAACACGTAGCCCACCCAATCGTAATACGCCCGTTCCTCCTGGACCCGGGTCTTCAAATACCGATACGCCGCATAGGCCACGACCACGGCGCCCCCGGACATGATGTCCGCAAGGAACCGATGGGCATTGAGCGGATTCCATAACGGCGAATGCAATAAATGCCAGACGTTCCCCAGGAACTGGCCCTCGGCATTCACCCCTGCAGGCGCCATCATAAAAGACGCCCATGAGTTGGCCAACAGGAGCAACAGCACACCCATGGCATTCGCGACGACCCCGATCGACAGATGCACCCATTTCCCGGCGCCCCGGGCCAGACGGTCCCAACTGTAGTAGTACAAGACCAGGAGAAAGGATTCACCTAAAAACACCGAGGCATACAACGGCATCATCTGCTTAAACGTCGATCCCATGTATTTCATAAAAGCGGGATAGAACGTCACAAAGGCGCCAAGCATGACACTGCCAAGCAGCGCCGTGACCGAGAGCGAGAGGACCCCGACGCGAAGAATATCGCGACCGAGTACATCGTAGCGTTTGGCTGCCTGCGGGTCACGACGGGTCAGGCCTAAGAATTCCAGGAGAAACGCAAACAACGGCAGGGCAAGAACGAATCCGCCGAAATAGGTATGCTGCTGTGTGACGAGCCAGATGATGATCCGGTTATTGAGCGGTTGCCAGTGGGGGTAAGTGGCTCCGGTTTCCGCGGCCGGAGGGCCTTGAGGGATTCCGCCGGTCTTATAATAGACGTCCTCAGTAAGGGAAGGTGTATCCGGACCGGCCCACCCCGGCATTGGCGCGAGCAGTGAACAGCCCAGAACGCACAACAGGAAAATGGACAATTTCATGGAAGCATGTCTCGGGAGGGCTCTGCCTGCCTGATTTCAACGGGGCTTGGCTTGGGTCCCGATGTCACCCACCCGGTTTTGGCCAAAATTTCCATTACGAACGGACAACGTCTCAAACCCTCGGAGAATCCGCCCTGCGTTTGCGCTTCTACAAAAACCCGCGCGCCTAAAAAGTAGCCATACCCCGCCATCATCCCCGTCGTCACTCCACCAACGGCCAAATGAACGAACAGGGGCACCTCCTCAACCTGCAACACAAACGCAATGAGGCCAAATTGCACTAAATAGTATGTAAACGCAAAAGTCAAACAGGGCCACAGCCAAAACCGGCAAGCTTCCCACCATGATGGTATTTTGAAGCGGTCCGAGAAATCTTCCAGAGGACATTTTCCGGACAGAAAAGCTCCGTGAGCGAAACACGCCGCCACGACACAAATCAGAATCGCCTGTCCGACATCACTTCCGTCGCCGGTCCAGCCGAGTCGAAACACGACCGCCGTCGTACCACCGGCAACCAACCCCGCTCCCACCCATCGGGCCAGATGTAAAAAGTCACGCTGGAGTAATTCGCGAAACGACCGGCCGTCGGGAAAAGTCACCAGGCGCACGCCCTGGGATTCCATGCGGACCACGTGTCCGATTTCAAAAGCGTCCCGGGTGACCGCCGTACAGGGAATAATCAGGGCCATCATAGCCGGCCCGTCGGGATGAAGCAGAAAATTGTAATTGGCAAAGAGGGCCAGGATCGCCAACACCAACAACGAAAGCTGCACGCCGTAAACAAACCCGATCCATCCACCCACCCAGAGAAGGCGGCCGGGACCATCGGTTTGGCAAACCTGGGCAAGCGTCTGCTGACGTCCCTTCGCGTACGCCCAATACGCGGTGAGCGTCGCAAGGACCCCGCTCATCGCCAACAACGCCATCGGGTCCGATAGCGGAAGAACGTCTTTTGAGAGACGGTAGAGGATAAACGCCACGAACCCCGGAAGAAGCATCACCCAACGCTTCCGCTTTCGAACGTCGGCTTCAGTGACAGCCTCATTCAGTTGGGGAATCACTCGGAGCGCGAGTCGATGCAACATCGGAATCTCTCAAAAGCTCTCTACCTCCCCTTACCCCTCCTGACCCTTCGACTTCGCTCAGGGCAGGCAAAGGAGGGGAAGGATAAGGCAGACATTGTCAACGAATAAGTGATCCTTTGCCGGCATGGAGACACCTCGCGCGTTATGACCTCGAAGTCGCCAGACCGAAATAGCGGGTCTTGATTTCTTCCATCAACGCCACCGTGACTTCAGACAGGCCTCTGTCCTGAGCCGTACGCTCCAACTCCACGCGCGCCATCGCACGAACCGGTCCCGGGATTCGGGTTAAACGACGTCTCGCGTCAGGATGCCACGACACCATCCCTTGGTTCCCGGCTTCGGTCATCAGATCGGTAGACACCACTGTGATCCGCTTTCGATCTGCATAGTCTTCCACCTCCTGCCGGACGAGAGGCTCTACGTACGGTGGCAGCCGGTCCAAACGATGTTGGGCCTCATCAGTCCAAGCCGGACGGTCGAAAAACATACTGGCCTTTCGATGGTCCGTCTCGATTCCCAGATGAAACCCACACCGGTCACAGCGATACCGAAGAAAGACCTGAAGGTCTTCCCATTCTTCAAGGGCCTCATATCGAAAATCCGAGCCGCAAGCGCATTGCATCACGGGACTACCCGATTCTTCCGGGATACAAAATATACAACATGGTATACGTCATACTGCCGGTCAGGAACAACACGCAATACACCACCATGGTAAACCGGCCCAGGATTCGATGACGTCGCGCACCGTTCGGCCACAAGCGTTGGATGGCCACCTCGACACCAAACACCAAGGCAATGAGAATAAGCAATCCGAGATAGACGCCGAATTTGCCCATGGAAAACCCGCTGGCCGCCACGCGACTGAAAAATAACAGCAACACAAGAGCCGTCACTCCGCCAAATATGACTGCTATTTTTTTTCCGGTGGTTTGGAGGATGGCTTCGTGCAACTTGCGTTGGCCATTGATAAACGTTTGCGAGCGAAATCCCAGGACAATCATGTAAATGGCCATAATGAGTCCGATCACAACCAAAAGAATGTGAACGGTCAAGAGGGGAACGAATACGTTGTCATACAAAGCCTGTGACCCGCCGAATCCTTCCTTTCCTTCAAAAGCCAGCACGCCAAGCTGACGAAACAAATAATAACTCGTAAAAAATGCCAGCATGGCAATCATCCCGCCAAGCATCAACCAATGATGACCGCTCCCATTACGCTTTTTGGCCTGTATCCACCCGACGATAAATAATCCGGTGAACAACGTCGCCATCAACTGACTGATATCGGCCCCCAGTGTGGCGTGCGTCCCGACAAATCCCGGCTCTCGTAACCATTCAGCCATTTAATTCTCTCCTGATTTGATTCCCTGAACAATCGCCCGCGGTTCCAGTTCCGTGACGGATGCAAAGCCGGCACGAGTCATCCACTCCATGGCCTCCTGAGGCGTGAAGCATTCCCCTTGTTCCGTATTGACCAGGATATGCACGGCAAATGCCGTGGTCCAGGCCGGACTCGTTCGGTCCGGGTCCAAAAAGCGATCCTTGATCACCAACCGACCCGTGTCCGTCAAATGAGCAAACGCTTTGCGCACCAACCCGGCATTGGTTTGCGCGTCCTGGTAATGAAGCACATCGGACAAGAGCACCAGATCATAGCGCCCCCCCAATGAATCCGTATTGAAATTACCGGGCATGACGGCAATACGATCTTCCAACCCGGCTTCCTTGATGGACCGTTCGGTCACCTGGAGCGTCGAAGGCAGATCAAACACCGTGGCTTTGAGATGAGGATATTCCCGGCAAAAGGCAATCGCATTCGTCCCGGCTCCCCCGCCGACGTCCAGCATACGTTCAACGCCGTCCAGTTGCAGAAACTTCGCGAAATTGCCCCCGCTCCCCCGGCCGATCCGATCCAACACCGCCAACACATTGGCGCCCATTTCCGGATTGGTTTCAAATACGTGCCGGCGGACCGGAGACACACCGGTTCGGACGGTCTCTTCCAGTTTCCCCCAATTCATCCATTCCGAATCGTGCAGAACCAGCAGGTGACCGACGTAGTCCGGGCTGACTTTCACCAGATGTTTCCGGGCGACGCCGGTATTCGCAAAGCGCCCTTCGTGTTTGGTCAGGATCCGCATCGCGGCCAACGCGTGCAAGAGAAGGCTTAACGCCCGTTCATCGAGAGATAAACGATGGGCTAAGTCAGAGGGAGAATCGGAACGGCCATCCAAGGCCGAAAACAGATCCAGCTTGATCGCCGTGAGGAGAATTTTCGTCTCCCAGTAATACCCGATCTGAAATATTTCTGCGAGAGAGAGCTCCCGAGGCACGACAAATCCTTAACCTTGCCGACACGAAAAGCAGAAACCGGTTGAATCTATTGAGATAGTAGCGGGCAGGAACCGGCGAACGCAAGGGAACACACAAAGCACGCGACAAAAAAAGGGCGGCAACGAGAAACCGTTACCGCCCTTTCAATGTTCCCGAAAACGAAAACGTCACTTACCTTTGAACTTGTTTTTCTTCTTGATGTCGAAGTTGGCTTCAACGGTCGCGCCATCCTTGACTTCGACTTCCATGGTCACGTTGCCGGCCACCGGGTGCCAGGCCAGGACCTTGTGTTTGCCTGCGGGGACGTCCTTGATCTCAAAAGACCCGTCTCCACCGGACTTGCCAAAATGGCCGTTGGTCACCGGCAAAAACCAGGCTTGCATAAATTCGTGCTGGTCGCATTGCAACCGGAGAACGGACCCTTTTCTGGCCATCCGCATCTTGATTTTCTTGTCCAGCTTATCGCCTTTTTTGGCCAACCCGATATTGAACAGGGTCGAAGATTTCGCACCGAGCACGTCAAAGCTATGGGGATTGTGCAACACCCCTTCTTTGGACTTGGGATCATTGGCATCCGCATCGCCATTTTCCACGATGAAATTCCCTTTGTTCACCAGCACTCCGGTAAAAGGCAGAAACTCACACAATTTGGCCATCACTTCAGGTGTAGACTTAAAGCCTTTGACCTTAATGCCGCGAACCGCCACGATCGCATTCTTGAGCCCTTTGTTGGCGTCCACTTCGACTTCTTTCAACAAACGCGTGTCATCCCCTTTTTGACTGGGATTCTGTTTGCAAAAAGCCGGATTGGGAAATTTGGAAAAGGCAAACTCCTTTGCCGCAATCGGCTTGCCGGAATACATGACTTTCCCCTTGATGGTTCCGCCGGCTTGAGCAATCAGTGGCATTGCAACCAGCAATCCACCAAGGAAAACAGACAAAGTAAGCGAGCGACGATTCCTCATAGATATTCCTCCTGGTTGAGAATAATTTTTTTACGAGTCGGTGGGAAAAACCTGACGGCTTTCAGCTCCCGGGCCGCCTCAAATTCATACGATAGGCGAGAAGTTCCTCGAATCTTCTTCCACGCAACAATCTTTGTTTATAACAACCTGAAATGAGGGTGTCAAGTCAACCTCGCTCGTCGGATTCATTTAGCATATTTTCTATGTGACAGCGGATTAACGGACATTAAAGGTAGATGGACCATTCCTCGTCGAAAACGGTTTCCGTGCCTCCGTGAGGGCCGTGAACATTTCCCGGAAACGGTCCGGCAACTCATCGGCCCGCGCAATGGGGCTGGAGCACAATCGCTCGGTGCACACGTAGGCAAACGGGCCGGACACCTTGGGGAAGGTGACCTCTCCAAGGGAAAGGGAATCGGCGCGGGGGTCCAAGAATCTGACCAACTTCCCGGGAGCATACATGGCCAAGCTGCGGTCAAAAAGATGTCGGGCCTCCGCCTGAGATTTTTGACCCACGACGACAATGTGAACGGGGTAATAAAGGAACCGGTGGATGGCACGACCCGTTTGGGCAACCGGCAGAGAGCCGGCATCTACGATCATTTGCAGGACATTCTCGGCCTTTTCCCGGTATCGAAGGTCGTGGGTGAGATAAAACAAGTCGGAAAAGACCAAAGACAGCGCAGCATTGACCGAGAGATCCTTATGAGGAAATTTCAACAATCCCAATGACGAAGAAGACGGCGTCCGATCGAAATATCCCCCTCCCTGGCCGTCTTCGAACAGCCGGATGGCATCCTCGATGACCGTCTCGGCTTGTTCCAGGTAATGGGACACGCCGGTGGTCACAAAGGCTTCGAGCAAGGCGTCCGCAAAAAAGACCTGGTCGGCGAGCAACCCGAATTCCTTGGGATGACCGTCATGAAGGAGATGAGCCAAGCCACGCCCGGGTTGATAGCGTTCCTTGTACAGCCGCTGGAGGGTTTTGAGGGCGAACTCCCGCGCCTGCGTGCTTCCCAGTACCTGTGAAACCCTGAGTGAAGCCTTGATCATCAATGCGTTCCAGTCGGTCAACACCGTCCGGTCCACAAAGGGAATGCCGGTGGCCAAGCGTTGGGATTCGTCCAAGACAAAAAATTCGTTCCCGGGCAGGTTGGCGCCTGCACGCTCGGCGTTTCGAACGTCGGCATCCTGACTCGCATAAAAGCCTCCACGTTCCCGGTTGGCAAGAAACCGCATGACGTAACCCATGGTTCCTTCCACGACTTGGCGATACTGCGCCAGGCCGGTAATTTGATACGCCTCCAGATAATTGAGCAGGTTGGTCGCCTGGATGGAAAGTAGCTTTTCATAATGCGGCTCGGACCAATCCGCTTCTTCGGCATAGCGAAAAAACCCGCCCCAGACGGGATCATACAATTTCAACTGCTGATCCAGGGTAAACAACGCCATCCGCCGCCACTCCGAATCCCGATGCCAAAAATGACGGGAGAAGGCCAAAGTGATGGCCTCGGGTTCAAAAAATTTCGGAGCGTCTCGGAACCCGCCGGACTCGGAGTCATACTCCTGCTTCATCAGGTCAAGCATTTGGGCCAACATCGACGGGTGTATGCGTCCGTGAGGCTGCCGGCTTGCCCGTTGTGCCGATTCCACCTGCTCCCATATCTGAGCGACGCGTTCAATCATATCCAGTCTATGTTCCCGGTAAAAGGCATCCGTCGTGCGCAACACTTCGAGAAGGGCTTCGGCAGTTAAAGTATTCGCCTGGAAGAGATTCTCTCCGGAAGGGAGCAGAACGCTGGTAGTCGGCCACCCCCCGCGTCTGTACCGAGCCGCAATATCCGGACGCTGATCGGTTTCGACCCGGACCGGGATAAATTCGGCATTCAGAAGCCTGACCACAGCAGGATCGACGTACGTGGTCTCATCCATCACGTGGCAGGCATGACACCACACGGCCGTTAGATCGAGCAGGATCAGCTTGTCTTCGGCTTGCGCACGCTCGAATGCCTGGGCACCCCATCCCAACCATTGGATAGCGGGCTTCTCGCTCGCGAACCCGCAGGTTGGCAGCCCGACAAGTCCCACTATCCCCACACACAAGAAGCGACGAATGAACCATGACCTGCGACCCCAGTGACTCCCGGAATGCTGCATCGTATATTGTGCGTGTAGCAGGAGTGCGATTGTCAACGTGAGATGCAGCCGCAATCTCGTCTTTGGGACCCTTGCCGCCTTGCGACGGCCCGGGCGCATCGTGTAATCTGGATCACGTCATCGTGATGATGGGTGAGAGGCCGTTTCCGATGTGAGTTGCATGAGCCCCGTTCAAGCTACCCCCTCCGACGTCGAATCGCTTGTCCTGGAACTCCAGGCACACCCGGTCAATACCAACGAGTTTTTCAGAACGTTCGAGTCTCGACAACTTCGACCTCGACAACTCCGGGCCTTTATCCGGCAATACCATTATTTTTGCTTCCATTTCGTCAAGGTCCTGGAAGGCCTGCTATACCACACCCCGATTCACGAGATCGAAATGCGAACCGAGTTGGCCAAGACCCTGTACTCGGAGTTGGGCAGCGGGTCGCCGGACCGCGTGCACATCCGGCAACTCGAGCGGTTTGCGTGTTCCATCGGGCTCCAGCCGCAGGATCTCCAATGTACCGTCCCGATCCCCGAAGTGACGACGTACCTCGACACATTGCGGCGAATGTTCCTTCACTCCGGACATTTGACCGCGCTGGGCGCGGCCTTGGCCGTCGAAACCACCGCGGCGTCCGAATTCAGATATTTCGTACCGGGCCTCGAACACTATAAACAATTTCATCCCGGGGAGCTGGAATTTTTCACGTTGCACCTGGCTGAAGAACAACACCACGGCAATTGGTTGGTCGAGGCCGTGCGCAAGACGGCCCGGTCCGGGGACGACTTGCACCGAGTGGCTAGAGGCGCTCGCGAAGCCGCCGATGCCTGGTCGGAGTTCTGGGCGGGCATGTATCGGATGGTCTTTGATGCCAACCCCGCCGATTCGTGTGATTAATTCTCCCTCGCCCTACCCTCTCCCGGAGGGAGAGGGGAAAGAAGAATGACCACCTCCCCTGTCCCATCCCTTCAACCCCTTGCCCTGGAAGGCGAGATTCTCCAACAACGGGCCTGGCGCATGCCGGACCTCGTGGTCTACCAACATGGGACGCATGAATGGTGGGTCACTCCCCTGGATGAAGATCTGCCCCTGGTCCGGCTGAACCGGATGGGCGCCTCTCTCCTCGGGGCCATGGATGGCCGCCTGTCGATCAGCGCGCTCCTCGAGCAGTTCGGCAAATGGGTCTGTGGCGCCGATCAGGAAACCGGCCGGTGGTTTCTCGAACGGTGGTCCTTGCCCCGCTATTCGTTGTGTTATTTCGGGACGGAACCGCCAAGCGGGCACAGCGTCAACGCGAAGTGGGATCTGCTCCTCCAGAAGGTGCGTGAACAATGGCATGAAAACGTGGCAGTCGAAAGCGAGGAGCACCTCACGGAGTTTCATCATAAAGGCATACAAAGCCATCACGGCCATTTCGAAATCGTGGAAACCACGGTTTCTCATCTCCTCCGGGAACCCTGCGACGCGCTGCACGGACTCTCCTATGGCCAATTGCTCGCCAAGACCTTCAGGCAGTTGGGCTGGTGGAGTCCGAAACCGCAGCGAGTGGTGGAGGTGGGCGCGGGCTTGGGGTACCTGTCTCAAAAAATGGCAAAAGAATTTTCGCCGGTTGAACGACGCGGCGTGGAATACATCTTTCTGGACCTCACCCGGGCCTTTCTGCAATCCCAATTCACTTTAGCCAAAAAAGCAGGATGGGATGCCCGCATCCTGAACGCGAACGCGGAACAGTTGCCCCTGGCCGAGGCCAGCGTGGACCTGGTCATCGACAATGAAAACCTCGCGGATATGACCCCGATCCACCTGTCCAGGGAAGAACTGGAGACGCGCAAGGGCGCAACGCCCGAACACCAGCAAAGCCTGGACCTCATCCAACAACTCCGTTTGAACCTGGACACCCCATATCCCGACGAAGCGATCTTCAACTATGGCGCCATTCAATTCCTGCACGAACTCTGGCGCGTGCTCAAACCGGGCGGGCGGGCGTTGCTCATTGAATTCGGAATCGACTCGGGCTGGCCTGACCCCGTGCGGCTCCCCGGCCATACGGAATACGAAGTGCAATTTACCTACCTCCGTCACGCGGCCCGATGGCTCGGATTTCGGGAACAATACTGCGCGCTGCCGCAACTCCTCTCGATTCGACGGGATACACAAGTCCTGTGTACCGGCGCCGCCTATGCCATACGACGCCTGCAGGCAGCCGAAGGCAAAACGTTCGCCGTGCGGGCCTATACCGAATCGGAATTAAAGGACACGCTCGGTGAGACGTTGACCAAACTGACCGGCCTGCACTACCACAACGTCCTCGATCCGGCCTGGTTCGGGTTGTGGGACTTCAAAGCCCTGATCCTGGAGAAACCCGGAGGGTTTCACCGCCCCGCCTATAAGGAATCCCAAGGCTTCCGCTGGTATAGCCAACGGTAAGGCAGGAAGGATTTTCAGCGCCACGAGGTTGTATCCCAGCGTGTAGTAGTATGCACTTTTCTGTCGGTAAATGAATGAACATTGCCAATTCCCCGCCTGTCCTTCCGCCATTCCCAGCCCTTGCGAAACAAATTTCACAATATGGTACAGTTGACCATCACCGACTCTTTCCGACATATCAGTTTTTCCAACCATCTTACGGCAAAAAGGTAGAACCATGACTCAAGCGCCATCTCCATCTCCGTCTCCGATCCTGTTTCTCGAAACGGCTTTTGCGATTCAACGTACCTGCTCGATCAGAGCCGCCGTCGATCTGGAAGTCTTCACGGCCATCAAGGAAGGACACAATACCACGTCCGCCCTGGCGGACCGGTGCAACGCCTCGGAGCGGGGCCTGCGCATGTTGGTCGACTATCTGGTGATGCTCGGATTTCTCACGAAATCGGAAAACACGTACGCCCTCACCCAGGATTCGGCGGTGTTTCTGGTCAAGACCTCGCCGGCCTACCTCGGCGGGACCCTGGAGTTCCTCCTCAGTCCGACGCTGTTTCAGGGCTTCTGCGACCTCACCGAGGCCGTGCGCAAAGGCGGGACGGCGATGAATGACCAGGGGACCATAGCCGAGGAATTTTCGGAGTGGGTCACCTTTGCCCGCGCGATGGTTCCCATGATGATCGGACCGGCCAACTGGATCGCCGAGCATCTGGTGTCCACGGGCGGGACGATCCGCACGGTGCTGGACGTGGCCGCCGGGCATGGAATATTCGGAATCGAGATCGCAAAACGGTTTCCGAACGCGGAAGTCACCGCCGTCGATTGGCCCAACGTCTTGACTGTGGCCCGGGAAAACGCCGACGCCGCGTCTCTGGAAAACCGCTATAAAACGATTGCCGGCAACGCCTTCGACGTCGAATTGGGTGAGGGGTATGACCTCGTCCTGTTGACCAACTTTCTGCACCACTTCGCGATCCCGGAATGTGAGGACTTTCTCCGAAAGCTCCGGGCCTCGATGGCGCCGGGTGGCCGGGTGATCACGTTGGAGTTTGTCCCGAATGACGACCGGATCAGCCCGGCGTCCGCGGATTTCGCCCTCATCATGCTTGTCACGACGCCGGCAGGCGACGCATACACGTTCAAGGAATGGGACGCTATGTTTCAACACGCCGGGTTCGGCCGGAGCGAACTCCTTGCGGTGCCCAACTCCAAAGAGCACATCATCATCACGCATCAAACGACGTAGGGAAACCGCCCCTTCAGCCCCGTAGGGGACGGCCCCCGTGCCGTCCCGCCGGGACCGTATGAACACTCGTTCAAAAGGGATGGGTTCAGGTTGTTTCCTTGCCCAGCGGCTTCACGATAATGAGTAACGCGGCCAGGAGGGTGAGGTTACTCATGAGGGCCACCATCATGGCAAAGCCGGTGAGCAACCCGAAGTAGATGGTGGGGATGAAGTTGGAAAAGGCCAGAATGCTGAACCCCACGGTAATCGTGAGCGCCGTGTAATAAATGGCGCGGCCGATACTCCCGTGACACGCCACGACGGTTTCCCGATACGTTTGATGTCTCACGAATTCCACCTGGAACCGGTGAATGTAGTGAATGGCGTGATCCACGGCGATGCCCACCGTGATCGCCGCGATGGTAATCGTCATGATGTCCAGGGGAATCCCCCACCACCCCATGAGTCCAAGCACCGCACAGGCCGCCAACAGGTTCGGCAGGATCGCCACAATCGACAACGACACCCTGCGAAAGAGCACGATGAACATCAGAAGAATACTCGCGAACACCATGCCCATCGTCAAAATCTGAGACCTGTAAAGACTGTGCAGTAAATGGCTGTAGAGGAGCGCCATGCCGGTGGGATGCACGGTCGTTTCGGCAAATCCCATTTCGTCGACCAGGTACGTTTGGATGCGCTCGATCAATTCTTTTCGTTTGAGCGTCGGTGCGGATTCGATCAGGCGCATGGTCAGACGCGTTTGGTCGCCATCGGGAGACAGATACGGATCGAGTAGCGCTTCCTTCACGTCCTCGGGCACATATTTTCTCAGCAACGCCAATTCATAGTCATCCGGCATCAGGCCGTCATTCAACTGCTTGATCACTTTCATGCTCGTGGCCAGGGATAGGACTTTGCCCACTTCCGGTAACGATTCGAGGTAATCGTGGACCGTTTCAATCTGCGTCAACCGGTATCCATTGAACCAATAGGCACTCTCGTTGCTCGCCCCCTCTTCCTGGCCGAACGGATCTTCAAACGGATCGTCGAACGGGTCGCCGGTCTCTTCAGGGGCGGCGGCATCCGTTTCATCGGCGTCAAGCACGAAGTCCAACGGAATGGTTCCCCCCAACTTCGTATCCACCAATTCCATGCCCCGGTAAATTTCCGTCGTGCTTTTGAAATGATCGATAAACCGGTTTTCCACCTCCAGTTGTGCGATACCCATTCCACCCAGCACGGCCACCAGCACGGAGGCCGCCACGATAGGCTTGGCGTATTTGAGCGTGAAGTCGGCCACCGCCATGGTAAACGCTTTGGTGGCATCCATTCGCAGATGGACCTTTTCCGGCTTCAGCAGCACCAGCACCGCCGGGAAATAGAGGAAATTCAGCACGAACGCCAGGGCAATGCCGATAGTCATCATCCAGCCGAAATCAATAACGGGCCGGATGTCACTGACGATCAGCGAACAGAACGCCACGATCGTCGTAATGGCCGTATAAAAGCAGGGTTTCGTCATGTCCTTCATCGTGTAAAAGACCAACGTTTTCTGGTCCACCTTCGGGGCTTCCTCTTTCAGGATCCGGTAGCGTACCTCATTGAGAATCCGGTAGCGCACGATGAGATGGATGGTTAAGGACATGGTGATGATGAGCAACAGCGATACGAAATTGGAGGAAATGACTGTCACCCTCCAGTCCATGAACCCCAGATAGCCCATCATCACGATGACGGAAATCAGGCAGCAGGACATGGGCAACAGCACCCAGCGTAACGCCCGAAAAAAGTAGACCAACGCCGCCAGCAAAAACACGAGGATGCCGACGCCGAACGTGGTCAGGTCGTGCTCGATAAAACTGATCATATCGGCGACGATCATACGCGCTCCGCCCAAGTACAATTGGGCATGGTCACGATACTTGTCCAGAATGCCGCGGACGACTTCAGTATCCTTGTTTTCGGCCGCGGTCACGGTGGCGTGATATTCGTGGAAGGTCTGCTCGACCGACTGCAAGGCTGCCGCTTCTTCCGGTGTGAGTCCCGACTCGGCTTCCTTCTCTCTTAACCGGTTTCGCTTGTTCAGCAGCGTGTTATAGGTCGTATCTACCTTAAAAAGGACCAGCAGCGCCGTCGTGCGGCCGTCCGCACTGATGATATGGTTTTGATAGATGGGGCTTTCCAGAAACTCTTTTCTGGCGAGTTCCTTATCGATACCCGGGGTCTCCAGCGTCCGTATCCCGTCGCCGTCTCTCAATTCCGCAAGGGACACTTTCGGACTATTGACGAGCGGCACGTCCAGGATCGAGAGGACCGCTTCGACCGAGTCCATCCCGGCCAATTCATTACGAAGTTCTTTTAGGTGAGCGAGCGAAGCGGGAGCGAACAAGTCGTCACGCGGTGTGTAAACGACGATGAGAAAATCATCCGAACCGTAGATGTCCCGGCTGGCCCGATAATACTTCAGCGCCTCGTCGTGCTCGAGGATAATCGATTCGGAGGACGCGTCGAGTTTGAGATCCGGCACGTAAGACGCAAAAAACACCACCGGGATAACCACCAGCCCCAATGCCACGACTGGCCGATTGATCACGATCTCTCTATATAATCGGAGCAGGAGTGAACTCACCACGCCTCTCTTTGTGGGGAAGACCTCTGTGCCGTCCCGAACCCGGCATCCAAGGCCAGAGCAATGCTCTGACGAGTACCGTAAATAAACACGCGCGCCGACGCAAGAGAAAAAGAAGAAAGCGGCCGGGCGGAAAATTTCTCGGCACGATTCAAACACCTATCCGGGACAGTCGCATCGCATGGTCTGAAAACAGTATAATGATTATTTATGTCCTGGCAGAATGAACTGAAACCGACAGACGCATGACCGGCGCGATCGATAACGGCAAAGATGTTGCGACCCTTGGGGGGGGATGCTTCTGGTGCATTGAAGCCGTGTTCCAGCACGTGCGGGGCGTGACAGCCGTGGAATCAGGCTACATGGGCGGGCAACACCCCAACCCCTCGTATGAAGCGGTCTGCACCGGCATGAGCGGCCATGCCGAAGTCGTGCAGGTGACGTTCGAACCTGCCGTCATTGCTTACCGCGAGGTGCTGGAAATCTTTTTTGCCGTGCACGACCCCACGACGCTCAACCGCCAGGGCAACGATGCCGGCACGCAATATCGATCCGTGATCTTTTTCCATTCCCCGGAACAAGCCGCCACGGCCAAGGACCTTATTGCCGCCCTGACCGCGGACAACGTCTTCCCTTCTCCGATCGTGACGGAAGTCTCACCGGCCCAGCCGTTTTACCCGGCGGAAGCCTATCACCAGGACTATTTCATTCGTAATCCCGCCCAACCCTACTGCGCTTACCTCATTGCTCCCAAGCTCGCAAAATTCCGCCAGCAATTCACCGCAAAACTGAAACCCACTTCATAACCCGTCATTCTTGTATGTGTTCACTTATTCGTTGACAATTTCGATTGCTTCCTTCTGTGCCCCGGTTCCTCTCCTTTGTAAAACAACCCCCTCAATCCCCCTTATCAGGGGGACTGGTTAGAGCCTCCCTCCTGATAAGGGGGGCAAGGGGGGTTCCTCTCTTACCACAACCACCCGCCGAACGACCGCTTCGCCGGATACGAAGCCACGAGAAGAATAGGCGCAAGTCGTCATCAGGAACAAACCGGCCCTTCTTTCCGAATTCCCCTCTTGGAGTCAGTCCTTCATTCTGTCAACGAATGACTGAACACATACAGGGATGACAAAAAAAGAAAAGGTGAAGAAGGACGGATTCGCCCGCCTTATCCCGACGACAAGAACCGGCCAAGGGCATCTTGAAGCCCGCCCCAGGTGTCCGGCCTCAGGGTGATCTGATGCTCGTACAGGATCACGAGTGATTGCGAAGGACAGGCAGGAAACTCCGTTTTACTCGTCCCCAGCGTTCGAGCCAGGTAACTCCCATCCGAACGAGCCTCCGCACTTTCCACAACCAGCAACTGGTCGCGGGCCTGGAGAATGCAGTAGCCGCGATACTCATCGTATTGGCTTTCATCCGCAAAATAGGCGCGATGCTGCCCGGTGGAAAAGACCACATGATTTTTTTTGATCGGGCCTTCGGGGCCGAACGAATAGATGCACAGGGGGATCACCAGAATGGCCAGAACGGTCACTCCCACGGGGATCAACGGATTCCGTTTGGCTTCGGCCTCGTGGTGCTCGGAAGATCCGGCCATGGCAGACAAGATTGGCGACGACTCGATTAGCGAGGCGTCCTTTCACCTCATTCGGAGGATGACACGGGCAGACAATAAAAGAGACAATCGCTCACGGCAATGTGAGGATTCGTCGTCATCATCATAATGCGAGCGGGCTGTGCCACCACGAGCCGGCCATCGACCACGGCAAACATCTCCCGGGTTCGATCACGCCCCTTGGCATCACGGGCGACCACGACGCCGAGAGAGTCACCCCGGACCCATCCAAGCGTCTCTCCTTGGTTCAGGACGCCAAAGTTAAACTGCTCGGCATCCTTCCGTAACGTCAGATCAACGTCGAACAGGGAAGAGGCGCCATACGCCACCTGTTTCCCCGCCTCGAGTGACACCCGTATGGGATGATGAAACGTTTTCACCTGCGCAGACCGATGGGGAGCGTTCCATAACGATTTGGCCATGGCATAGGACCGGAGCGCCGTCATCGCGGTTTCATCGGACCGGGCATCGCCGGCACCGCCACACTCGGCCGTCAAGGTGGGAAAATCGTCTTCCATGGCTTCCATCAGGGTCCCCAGCCGCAGATCCGTCACGATCAAATGGTCCGAGAACAGAGCGGTCAAGGCTTTTTGCGGTTCACCCAAACGCGTCGTGACGCCGTATGCGGGACTGCGTCCGGACGTATTATGAAAATCGATCAACGCTTCGGGATTGATCGCGCGCAACCGGTCGAGAACCCCGGCCGCCATCCGGCCTTCACGTCCCTCGAACGGCATCCGAAAACAGCGGTTCAGGTCACGGCAGTCCGGCAAATGCCGGTGGGCGAATCCCGGTTCCGCCAACGCGGCATCCACGGCCCCGATGAAGCAAGCGAGATTCACATGAGGCCGGGTCCCGGAACGGAGCCACTGAAAGATCGCCCGCACCCCGGATGGTTCATTGCCGTGCAACAAGGTCGTCACGGCCCGCGTCCGAGACGGATCCTGCCCGGGCAAAAAAATCCACGTCGGACCACCCAGGCGCGTCAGGAATTCTTCAACCGTCGCACCCACGTCCTGGGCCTTGGGGTTTGCCCACTCCCCGGTCGTGACCTGACTCATACCGTCCACTCTCCCACCGGCCTCCCTTGCGCCAATTTTTCCAGGTATTGGTCCAGCAAGGCGGCGACCGCCTGCCGGCGGGAGGTACGTTTTTCCAGGTGATCCAACATCCGGCGTTGCCAGCGGGCTCCCGTACAGCGACGTTCAATCCGTGTCCGAATGACCTCCGACATTCGATCGATTTCCTGCACAGCGACCCCTAATTGAGACAATCCCCGTTCCGCCACCGGCAACATCTCCAAGGCCAAGTTGCACACCGGCACCTCCTTTGGCGAAGGATACCGGGTAGAGGGCCACAACAGGATAGCGTCCAAGCCGAATTGCGCCCCGCGGTAGAAATTGTGGTGCGCATACTCGAAAGGGAAACTCGGGAGCAGCTCGTCCATCCGCGACGAGAGGCCCTGAACCATTCCGACCAGGAACGCGGTATTCGCCACCATGTCCAAGGGCGTGGGACCCGATGGCAACGACCGGAACTCGATGCGCAGGTGGCCGCCGTCTTTGGGATCATAGACCGGCCGATTCCACCGCCACACGGTGCCCTGATGCAACCGCAATTCGTCTAATGACGGCAACGTCCCCTGTTGATGACGCTCCAATGGAGGCTGATCACTCGAAACCGGCAACAGCGGACGAAACAGCCCGACGGCTTCGGCGAAGAGTTCGTACGCGCCCTGGCGCACCCACCCCAACCCATAGGATACCCGCCCGGGCAGATGCCAGTCACCTTCCTGGGGAGGCCGGCTATCGACGGATTGTTTAAACAACGCCACCCTCGTCTCGTCCCACAAGCGGTGCCCCAAAAACAACGGCGAATTGGCACTCACCGCAACCACGATGGGACTGACGAGTTGAGCGGCATTATACAGGGAGGCAAACTCCGACGGCGGGACCCGGAGGTGCACCTGAAACGAAGTATTGGCTCCTTCCAAGGTGACGTCGTCGCAGGTCACGTCGAGCGGATCGAGACCATTAATGCGGACCTGAAACGGCCGGTCACGTAATTCACGCAGGGCGGCGGAGAGCGCACGATACCGAGGGAGGTCGGTCAGGGCCGCCGGTTGCAAGTCCTCCTCCATCAAGGTTGGAAGGATGCCGATCGGCACGATCCGTCCTCCCCGGGCCCCCGCCAGGCGGTTAAGTGTGTCAAGGGCTTGGATCAACTCGGACTCCATGCGACTGAACGGCGTTCCGGCCAAGGGAACCGGGGACGTATTGTACTCGAGATTGAAGCGGTCCAATTCCAATTGAAACGAAGAATCAAGGTTTCCGGCCAGCACGGACCGGTTAATGGGATACGCACTCCCTTCCCGGTCCACAATGGATAGCTCCATTTCGGCGCCCAGCGTCTTGGGGCCGGCTCCGAACCCGGGACGATCCAGCAAATCCCGGAGCACCACCAAACTTTGCTGTAGACGTTCGGCAAACAGCACGTAATCCGCTTGGGAAAATGTTTCTCTGTCGATGGATAAACCCACGCTCAAGACCTATTTTGCCATACACGCGTGTGCATCAGGCACCACAACGAACGCCTCTCTCAACGGCTATCTAAGCACTTGACCTTACATACCATTTCTATTAGACTCTTGTCATGAACGACAGACCTTTAGTTTCCAACTTGGGCCATCGAGATTTTTTCCGGTTTTTCCTAGCTTTATGCTGAAATTCATGTTATTCTGTCTAAATTTTAAGGCTCAACATTACTTTTTCTCCGTGATGTGTTTATAATAATGGAATATGCAAGGAAAGATAGAGGCTTTGTACGTGCAGTCGGAAACGGTACGGAATCAGCCTGTTTTTTAGCAAACCGGTTGGATATAGACGTAAGGGGTTGAACAATGCCAAAAAGTAAAACTACGGGCGGAGGCAGAGGATCATTGGAACCGCTCAGTGCCTGGAAACGACACCAAGCCTTGCAGGAATTGGCACGATTCATGGGTCAGGAAGGCCGTACTCACCTGACACAGTTGGAATATGATCTGGCCGAAGAAAAAGCGTACTCGGTTCAATTTTTCGTCCGGCATTGGGGGTCATGGGCACGTGCCGTCGAAAAAGCACGGGAACTGGTGGATCAACAAGAAATTCCCGAACCCGAGCCGTCTCCTTATGCCGGCTGGGTGAGTTGTCTTTGCGGAAAAGCCTGTCATTGTGAAAAACGCTTTTGGAGTCCGGACCGACGCAAAATCAGAATGTGCGACGCCTGCCGGGCCTGGTCCGACAAGCTCTCGGTAGATGACCAATTCTTTTATCTGACGGACGACACGGCGTTAAACACCCGCGCCCGAACCCGGGCCAAACAGGGACGCCCCAAAAAGGATAGTAGTAGCCTCCGGGTGAGCGTGAAATAAAAGGATTGCCTGAGCCCCGATCTGCCTGATCGGGGCTCGGCGGTTCCCAAGATTCTTCCGTCCCGGCAAAAACACCCACAGGTCGTGTCTTCTTCATACGTCACACTACGTCACACCCGGTCTCCGATGAGGGCTGTCCCGATAAAATCGTTCGGCGTCCTCATCATCGCGTTCATGGCTTCTCCAGGGTGGGCCTATACCGAGCAGCCCGTGACCAACGGCGGAAACGTCTCCGGCAAGGTCGTCCTGAAAGGTCCCGCGCCGCCCCCAAAAGCCTTTAATCTCATTACCTATCCCGAACCCGTGTTTTGCGGTCGCATTTCCACCGGTACGGTCTGGCGCCTGCTTGACCAGTTTCAGGTTTCGTCAGACGGAGGACTGCAACATGCCGTGGTCATGTTGGAAGACGTTCACCGGGGAAAACCGTTTTCTTCGTCCCCGCCAACCATAGAAGCCCGGGACTGTACGCTCGCTCCGCCGGTGATGGCCGTACGGAACCACCAGGACGTCCGCATCGTAAACATGGACCCCGTGATTCACGACATTCAGATGTACGAAGTCGCGCCGTTTGAATCTGAGGTGATGTTTCATCGCCCGTTGCGCATGAACCCCTATCACACCAACGCCGGGGCCCACGACCACCTCCCGGGCACCCCGCTCGTGGATACAATCGCCTTTACCAAAGGGCGGCGCGTCTTTTACCTGGAATGCGGATTTCATGAATTCATGCAGACGTGGGGCGTGGCCGTGACGAATCCCTATTATGCCGTGACGGATGCCCAGGGCCGTTTCACCATCTCGGATATCCCGGAAGGCGTCTACACCCTGATTGCCTGGCACCCGGGCATGGGCGGGATTCTTGACATGAAGGCCGTCGTCCTTTCCAACGATACCCTCCAAGTCAGGTTCGAATTCGAAAACGCCACGGACCGTCGGATGGCCCATACCACGATGGTTGAGAAGCCCCACTTCGGAATCGGAACGCTCGACACCTTCGGCGAACGCATCAACATTCAACCCACCCACCAACTCCAAGCGCCCTGATCTTGGCCATAAGAAAGGGGAGTTCTTATGGATTTTAATGAAGAAGGATTTCTGGGAGACTCAATTACCGTTACCGATTTTAAAAGCTCCGTTGAGAGCAAATATGCTCCATTCTTCGAACTCTATCGTAAGACAAATAGGATTGCCCACGAGATGAAATTTCACATCGAAGTTCCTAGCACGGACGGACAAAAAGTAATAGCAGTAGCCCTATTTATTCGTCTACTAAATTCTTTTCAGGCCGTGGCTATTCTAGCGCAACATGGTTTAATGTTTGATTCAAAAATTGTTCTGCGAGGAGGCCTTGAATCATTGTTTATTCTCAATCTGTTATGTAAGGAAAAAGAGTTTTTAGACGAATATATTGGGAGTGATCATGTCCGCAGACTCACTCTGTTCGAGGTAGCTGCCCACACATCTGATCCGAATTTTGAATCTCTCAGGAATTATGCTAATTCCCATCCTGAGTTTTACACAGAACTGAAAGAGAAAATTAAGAAAAACGGTTGGAAAAGATTGAAAGCAGCAGAAATTGCAAAAAGATCTGGCCTTAGTTCAATGTATGACACACGGTATCGTCTGCTTAGTGATGCCGTACATACTTCACCACACTCACTTGAAAGTCTATTAAGTTTCACTGAGGATCAAACCCCTTCAACTTTTGAGTGGGGACCAAGTGACCAAGATTTGCCATTCACTCTTTTGACTGGCATTCAAATGCTTTTAGAAGGCATGAAGGCAATAAGCACGCTTTGTGGAATCTATGATCAGCAGGAAGAATTGCTTCTAGAGATTGACGCCTCTCAGACTAAGTTGTGGCAAGATCCTCGTACCCTAGACATTCAATAACTTCTAAAACATAGTTTTTCATAATGCCAAAGGTTGGTGCCTCCGATTGAACTACGGCGAGCAAAAAACGTCCACTCTTCAGTTCATATAAGTCAGAAGGTAACGCCCAGACCGACGTTCAGCCGGTGGTCCTGACGCGACTCGCTGCCTAGTCGTCCGGTGTATCCGGCGATGACATTCACTTTCTCATACAGGTTCACGACCAGACCAAGGTCGGTGCTGGCCCAGTGGCGTGGCGGCGTGAAGCCCGACAGGGTGAAGCGTCCGGGCATGGTATTGGAGCCCGCGGTAACCGAAATGGGATCGTCCTTGAATTCCTTCGCCACGGCGACGTTGGCATAGGGACGAAGCCCCACGCGGTCCAAGGCCAGCGTTTTCGTGACGCGGTAGCCCGCATGCGCGATGAGGGAATCGCGGTCGAAGCCGGAGAAGTTCATCGCGGTGGACAAGCTGCCGCGTTCCCGGTACCCGTCGACCGACTGATTCAGCCAGGCCAAACCCAGGAAGGGACCGTGTTGGAGATCGTCGGGATCACCGAGCATCCAGCCGGCGTCGAATTCCGCCCCGAACTGACCGGCGCTGGTGGAGCCCTGCTCGGCACGCACCGCGGGGCCGAGAGGGATCGAGCGATTGACGTCCACCGACGTGCTGCCCGCGCTGAGGGCACCGCTCACGTAGAGGCCGCCACGACGCCACGTGCCGTGCACCGACCCGATCACCGCCGTGCTGTCGAGACTCGCACCCGAGGCATCATTGTTATACGAGCCATAGCTCAAGGCAGCGCCCCACCACAGGTTGGTTCCCGCCCGATGGTTGGCCCCCAGGGTGAACACCTGCACGTCGGCTTGCGTTTCGCCGAGACGCGGCAGAGCATCCAGTTCATAACGACCGATGCGTCCCGTTAAGTAGGCGCGCCAACTCCCGACCGCACGGTCGAGCCCGAGATCCGTCATCCGCTCGACGGACACGGCGCTACGGTGAATCCCCGCCATTTCAACACCCCCTTCGCCTGCGAGCGACACCTGGACCGGCGCCGCCAGCGTGGACGTGACTGCGCTCGCGATCATCGCATGCATCGCGCCGCTGGGGTGGCTCCGGTCCGCGAACAGATATTGCTCATTGGCGCCGGACTCATAGGTCACGGGTAAACCGGAGCCCTCAGGACCGCACGAGATCGAGACCGGAAGAACGGCATCCGGCTCCCCGCAGGCCGTGCCGGTGGTATCGGTGAAGCCGTACGTCCCGGGGTTTTCGACGATTTCATTGAAAAAGGCAAACACGTTAACGGGAACAATACCATTCTCGCTTTCGCGAATGCCGGCATGAAGCTCCTCGTTATAGGCAGTGACCAGTTGGGTCAATGCTCCCTGAACGACCGGACTCCGGTTGATGGCATAAGGGGACTTACTGATATCGGGCAGGTTGAACGCCAGGACGTGGCTGGCACCGGCGTCCTGGAGACGCCGTATCTGCGCGATGTTGACGCTTGCAGCCTCCACCGTGTGGAGCGAAGCATTGGCCCGATCATTCAGCAAGGAGTCGGCAACGTCGTTCGCGCCGCCCCACATGGCATAGAGCGCGTTCGGGTCGGCTTGATCGCTACGAGAGGAGAGATATGCGCCAATCTGCTGCGTCACCCTAGGCGGTCTCAGGTAAGGCAGCAATTTGTCGGTATCGCAGGGTGTAGTCGGATTGACACAGGCCCCGGCAAAAGCGTAATTCGCCCCGCCGGCGAGATTGTTCACGCCCGACGCGCCGAAGGTTTCTGCCACGATCTCGGCCCAGACCGGATCGGGATTGGTGGTGAAGCTTGTACCCTCGGGCAGTGGTTGCAGCCTTGCTGCATTGCCGGAATCGCTCAGGCTGTCACCGAATACGACGACGTCGCTGAAATTCTGGCCCCAGGCGTTACCGGTGAACCCAAGGATGAAAACAAGAACGCCGAACAGACGAACATGACGCAGCATGGTAAGGTCTCCCTTCATTCTCCGGACAATACCCATCAGGCTGATCCGCCATCAACCGTGTGTCCCGGTTTGGTCTGATTTGAACAGAAGACGCGGGATTCACTCATAGTACCTACTATCAAAACATGGTGCCCCCGAGACGATTTGAACGTCCGACCTGCGGTTTAGGAAACCGTTGCTCTATCCACCTGAGCTACGGGGGCAGCCAACGATGTGTTTTCAGGAGAGAATAAATCGAAAGATTGAAGTCTACCGCAATGCGCGGGACGAGACAACGGGTCGAAATCAATGCAATAGAGGGCGAATCCCTGGCAAGAGACTTATCAGAGCCTTAAGGAAAGCCGGAAGGAACCGCTACGGCCACCGACCTGCCGATTTCGCTGCTCACCACTCCTCGACAGGCAGGTTCTCGATTTCCCTAAAGTGCAGGTCTCGGGAGGCGACAGTTAAGCCATGTTGTTGCGCGATTGCTGCGATCCAGATGTCATTTTCAGGAATCGGCCGGCCCTTTGCGCGTAGACCTGCCTTGATCCGTCCATAGTACAGAGCAGTCGTGCCGTCGCAGTAGAGGATGGCCGTGGAAGCCGCCAAACGGTCAATACGTTCGACGTTGTCATCGGGATGAGCTGACTTAAATGCTCCGAAATACAGTTCGCCAAGTGCGATGCTTGGAAGAAAAACTGCTTCTGTTTCCACCAAACGGGAAAGAATGGCTTCGTCCTTCGCGAGGATACCGATCAAAATGTTGGTGTCCAAGAGGACACTACCACTCACTCTCGTTTATCCTTTCGCAGCCCTCCTCGATGACTGCGGCCATCTGCTTGAGATCCTCCGGGTCAATCGCTCCGGCGAATCTCGCCAAGTCCTTCCTGGCCTTCCCGGTGGGCCCTGCAACCAGGCTCTTCGCGAAGGCAATTACCCTCTGTTGCTCTTCTTGCGATAGCCGAGCCATCTCCTTGAGCAACTCTTCCTGCAATTTCGGACTCACGGCGCAGAACCCCCTTCGCATGATGGTCAGACTCTGTGCATTATCATTTCCTGCCATACTGTCGTCAAGAAGCGAGGGGCACCTTGACTTTTGGAGGAGCTTTTGTCTTTCGACGGCCTGAGTGAGTAGGTCGGGACGAAACAACGGTTCGGAACCCATGACAGATGGTTGGTTCCAGGTAACGTGGAGAGGTATGATGGGCCGTGAGATTGGAGCCAATCGACTCCCCCGCCGAGAGATGAACCCATGAAGTCCATCGCCAACCCGCCAAACCCGTTTGATTCTCAGCACAGGGACCTCCTCGAACCGGCGCCACACGTCGAGACTCAGGTGTTTGAGGAAAAGACCGGGGCGATCCTGAGCCGAAACGACAGCCCCGACCTGCCTTTCCGGTGGAGCGTGAATCCGTATCGGGGCTGCTTCCATGCCTGTGCCTACTGCTATGCACGTCCGAGTCACCAATATTGGGGATTCGGCGCGGGGACGGACTTCGAATCCAAACTCATCGTGAAACCCAACGCGGCGGCTGCGCTTCGTGCGGCGTTTTTGAAACCCTCGTGGAAAGGCGAACTCGTGGTCTTTTCCGGCAACACCGACTGCTATCAACCGCTGGAGGCCACGCATGAACTCACCCGCGCCTGTTTGGCCGTCTGCGCTGAATTTCGCAACCCCGTCACCATCATTACCAAAGCCGCACTCATCCAACGCGATCTCGATCTTCTGCACACCCTCCACGAACAAGCCTGGGTCCGCGTGTATTTCAGTATCCCCTTTGCCGACAACGCGGTCGCTCGAAAAGTCGAGCCGCAGACACCCTCCATCACCAAACGTCTGGAGGCCATGACCGCCCTGTCTTCAGCCGGCATCCCCACGGCCGTGATGATCGGCCCCGTCATTCCGGGGCTCAACGAACAGGACATCCCGCAGATCCTTCACCTCGCGAGACAGGCCGGCGCCACGCGCGCCGCCTATACGCTGTTACGGCTCAACGACAACGTGCAACCGGTGTTTCTGGAACGCATGGCCGAAGCTTTTCCCGACCGGATCGGTAAAATCACCAATCGCCTGAAAGAGACCAGGGGCGGTACGTTGGAAGAAAAACGGTTCTTCGCGCGTCATCAAGGACGGGGCTCGACGTGGCAAACCATCGAACAATTATTCGATTTGGCGTTTCGCAAAGAAGGCTTTCATCAATTCGAACGAGACGATGCCGTTCCCGCCACCTTCACCAGGCCACCAACGGCTCAACTCAATCTGTTTTGAAGAATCCCGATCCATCCACGTTTTTCAGTTGGCACGAGGCCGGTTCTCTCTTTACAATCAGAGAGCGTAGGTTCTGACGGGCTACGAATGGTGAGAGGGTTCTCCTCTCTCTTCTTATAAATCCGGAAAAAGGTGGACGATATGCTGAATGGTTGTTGGAAAGGGTTGGTAGCCGTATGCATGGTTGGGGTGATAAGCCTCACGGGATGCGAGGACGCACAAGCCCCTTGGGACCGGTACGTGGACCGGGGTGATCTTCTCTTCCAACAGGGACGCATCAAAGAGGCCAGGGAACAGTACGTCGCCGCGCTCACGGAAGCAGAAGCCTTCGGGGAACAGGATCCCCGGCTGCCCCGAACACTGACGAAACTGGCCGGGCTCCATGACGCGCAGGGCGAATATGAACAGGCCGAACCGCTGTTGAGTCGCGCCGTCAGCCTGAATGAAACGATTCTTGGCGACCGTGATCCTCAATTCGCCGCCAGCTTGAGTAATCTCGCGGCCGTGTACTACGCGCAACAACACTATGAGAAAGCCCTCCCCCTTTTTGAACGGGCCTTACACGTTCGTGAACAGGCACTCGGAGCGGACCACCTTGATTTGACCCTGGATCTCGAAAATCTGGCAGGCGTCCTGGCCGCGCAAGAACACTATGCCCAAGCGGAGACGCATTTGATCCGGGCCCTGACGATTACGGAAAACGCCACGGGACCGGACGACCCGGCGCTGGTGGAACGGCTCAACAATCTTGCGCTTCTGTACCGGGCCCAAGAGGACTATGCGCAAGCCATCCCGTTGCTGGAACGCGCTCTGGCCATCAATACGAAACAATTTGGAGACGCGAGCCCGGGTCTACTCGGCAGCCTCAATAACCTCGCGTTCATACATGTGGCCCAAGGAGCCCACGACAAAGCCGAAGGGCTTCTGAAGCAGGCGCTCGCCATCACAGAAAAATCGTTTGGTCCGGACAACCCGCGGTTGGTGTCCAGCCTGACCAAGCTTGCCGACTTCTATCGCCTGCAGGGGCAATTCGAGAAAGCCGAATCCTTCCTGGTCGCCGCCCTGGACATTAACGAAAAAAAATTCGGCCCGGACCATAAAAAAGTCGCCAACGTCGCCAACAATTTGGCGCTGATTTACTTTTTGCAGGAAAAGTACGAGAAAGCCGAACCCCTCTTCACCCGGGCCCTGGTGATCAACGAACAGGCTTTGGGTAAGGAGCACCCGGTCGTTGCCCGCACGCTCAAGAACTATGTCGCGCTGTTGAGGAAGACCAATCGGGACAAAGACGCCAAGGAATTCGAAGACCGCATCGCCGCCATCGAGAACGAGTCATAAACCGGGCAACCGGTATAATGCTCCCCTGACTTGCAGGACGGTCACAAAAGCCGCACAATGAAGAGAAGGGAATCCTGATGGAAAATGCTCTTCGATACGTGATCGTTTTTTTGTGGTGTGTGGGTTTCGGGTTTTTCAGCGTCATGGGCTATCTTGACGACACCATCGCGGCTACCCCGATCTTAGCCGGGCTCCTGGCAGGCTTGGGCGTGTATGGCGCCATCGAGTGGCGCCCGAAGATCAAGGGATTGCCATCCATTCGCGCGGGTTGGAACGAACTCATCCGCTCTATGTACACACGTATTGCTCGCGGCATTCACGCCGTTCCGCCCCTGTGCGCACGCATGTTGCACAAAATGCGAGCCTATGTGACATCCATCAATGTCCCTTTACACAACATTCGCGTCTTTCTGACGTCCGTCAATCTCCCCACGTGGGGTAACCTCAAAAAACGTTTTCTGCCGACGAGCAAGCCTTCGGTTTCTTCGAAAAGTCCCTGACCCCGTTTTCCAAAACCATTCAGCGAGTCGTCGCCCGCGTCAACCCCGCAAGCGACAACCTCCTGTTGGGCGCACGTTCTAAGGCCAATGTAAACTGACGCCGCGCCTCGTCCCGTTTTCCCAGGCTCAAGAGCACTTCACCGAACAACTCATGCGTCGGCTTGACCGGAAACACCGGGCCGGCGGCAAAAGGCATGGCATCTTCCAAGAAAGCCGTTTCCCGTAACAGCGCGAGCCCTTCGTCAACCTTTCCGGCCTCAAGCAACCTCATGGCAAAAAGTTGGTTCTTCATCACCGTCACTGGTCGCCCGTGAGTCGCCGGGTCCTCGCCGTTTGCACGATCCGTTTGACGGCGGAACTGATCCAGCACCCGGTCGGCCACTTCCCCTTGTCCGGTTTGGAATGCACTCATCCCAATGGCGAACAATTCGCTCATCGCCGCGGACAACCGCACGGTCGATCGATCACGATCGAGCCCGGTCACGTCCCACTCCTCGGTCTCCATGATGTACGTTGCACGCATGGCCGCCCGGTATCGCTGCAAGGACCCGGACTTGACCCGTTCGGCATCTTCCTCAATCATGCGAAGCAAGGGGCGGGCTTCGTCCACTCGACTCTGCTGGAGCAAGGCATACATCAGCCAATGAGCCACGTGATAGGAACGCTCCGCTACGCTCAATCCTTTGCGGATTCTCCGTTGCTCACCCGCCGTCCAGCTTTTTTCATTGGCTTGAATGACGTCATCCCACAGGCCTAACGCCATGAAAATGTGCGAGGGCATGTGCCGGGCATGAGGGGCCGCCGGCGCCAGACCGGCGTAAACGCGTGCCGCCTCCAAGGCCCCGTGCGCATGGGCCGGATCGTCCAGCGCGTGAATCAAATAATGAACGGCGCCGGGATGGCGTGGATTTCTTTCAAACACGTCTTGGACAATGGAAGCGGCGTCCAGGTAGAGTTTCTCCACCCGTTTGCCCTGCGCGGACCCCAAAATCGACAGCGCATAGAATGCCTGGGCGTTATCATCTCCGGGAAACTGCCGGGCAAAGGTCTGCATGGCAGCCATATACGCCTGATCGCGTTGTTTCTTGTCGCCCTCCCCATACAATGCCTCGACCGCTCGCAGATACCCTTGTTCCCGTTTGGTGGGAGCCGCGGCCACTCGGCGGCTTGACGTGGGAGCCAGTCGCCGTAACACGTTCAAGGCCTGCTGAACGTCCTGCTCGCCCCACAGGGGGTGGGTCATCGTCATGGCCTCTCCCCAGTAGGCCATTGCAAAACCAGGGTCGAGTTCCTGCGCCCGTCGGAACGCCACCTGAGCGTCGTCGTATTCAAAGTTGTGTAACAACAACACTCCCCGGAGAAACGGCTGTTGAGCCTCCGGAGAACCCGAGGTGGGAAAATCAATTTCGCCAAGTGAGGAAGCGGTTGTTTCACGAGAATCCGCCGGGGTCACGTCCGGACGAGGATCCGGCACAAATCCATTGCGATGCAGCATTCGAACCTCGGGAAGCGTCTCCCGGTCGAGCACTGCGTCTTTTTCCAGCAGCCCGTTTTCGAACAGGATCCAGGCCGTCACGGCATAGACCTGGTCGGACGTCAGGGACTGCGGCGCCACGAACGGCATCGCCCGATAAATGTAGTCGAACAAGGTCGTGGCATGCGGCCAATAACTGCCGACCGTTTTCAAGGGACGCTCACTTGCCAGCGTCCCCTGCCCGCCGACCAACTTGGGGTTGGGACCCTCCACCCCGGTCGCGCCGTGACAACTGGCACAGTGCCGGGCATACACTTCCGCTCCTTCCTTCACCGTCCCCCTGCCGGCCGGCAAGCCTTCGCCATCCGGCGCAGCGTCAATATCCCAGGCTTGAATCTCCTCCGGGGTCGCAATACGCCCAAGATGAAAGAGGCCACGCTTCGATGTCCCCCACGAATCAGCCGGACCCGCCACCACCATGACAAGCAGCACAAAAAAAACGCTTCGCCCCCTCACCCTGACCCTCTCCCACCACAGGGGAGAGGGAACTGGCGCTACGCTCGTAGCCCCCTCACACCTGGACATTTGACACTTGCCCTTCTTCGTCGATCTTCCAGCTCTGGATGGCATTGTAATGGTAGTACGAATTGGTCCCCCGGATGCTTACCAACTCCTGATGCGTCGGTTGACGATACCCGGTTTCATCGATACAGCGGCTTTGAAGAATGGCGTCCCGGCCGTCCCACCACCAATCGAGATAAAACCGGGTGTGGCATTTCGGCAGAACAGGGGCTTGTAACCCCGCGGTCCGCCAACTGTTTCCCCCATCCACGCTGACTTCCACTTTCTCGACCCGGCCACGCCCGCTCCACGCCAAACCCCGGATTTCAACGTAGCCCGGCTTTTTTAATCGCTGGCCGCCGGACGGCACCGTGATCACCGACTTGGCTTCCATGTCGAAGGTGAATTGACGCGCGGTCCCATCCGGCATCAAATCGGTATATTTCGACGTTTCTTCGCGTGTCATCACTGGGGCGGAAACCAGCTTCAGGCGTCGCAACCATTTGATACACGTGTTGCCTTCAAAGCCCGGCACCAACAAGCGCAGGGGATAGCCTTGCTCCGGACGGAGTGGGTCCCCATTCTGGGCATAACACAACAGGGCTTCATCCAGCACCCGGTCCAACGGAAGACTCCGCGTCATCGCCGCGGCATCACTCCCCTCGGCCAACATCCAGGTGGCCCCGGGGGTGAGACCCGCTTCCGCCAAGACCGTCGAAAGTCGAACACCCGTCCACTCACTGGTGCTGGTCAGGCCATGGATCTCTTGCGCGGTCTTGCCCTTCGGCCCTTTCCATTCTTTGCCACTGTTGCCCGAACACTCGACGAAGACGATCCGCGAGGTCGCGGGGAACCGTTTCAACTCGTCGATGGTAAACAGCAACGGTCGTTCCACCAAACCATGCACCAGGAGCCGATGTCTTGCGGGATCGATCATCGGCACGCCGTTATGATGGCGTTCAAAATGCAGGGCCGACGGGGTGATGATGCCGTGCAAGTCTTGCAATGGCGTTCTCGAACGCTGTGGTTTGGCCAACCGCTTGGAGCGTTCGAATGGTGAGCGTCGCCCATATTCCGTCGCCGGGACGCCGGGCACGCGGGTGGGATCGTCGGGAACGTCTGCCGCGTGCCCCAGAAAGGGCGCAAGCAAGACGTGCGCTGCGGCCGTCCCCAGGAGTGACGTGGCTCCGGTCAAAAAGGCACGTCGCGTCGGTGGCTCTTTTGTCCTCGTGGTGATACGGAAGTCGTTTGTCGAGGCTGTTGACTTCTGCTCGCCCGACGTTGGCTTCCGGGTTTTCTTATCCATGATTCACTTTTCCGGCAGAATGTTTCATCACGTCCGAGTGCGAAATAGTGTAAACGAAACGGGCAACGGTTGGAAGGCACCGGCAAAGTAGGTGAACGGAACACGTCATGAGGCACTTCCCTGATCTTGACCCTGGTTGCCGTCGTGTACGTACAATGAGAGCGCCCTTGATTTTCTGCTTGACTACCCGTTCGCGTCTTGGGTAAACCGACTGTCAGGAGAAAGACCCGGTAAGAAGATCTGTCTTTTTCCTTCCCTTTGTAAGTGGGTAGGTCGGATTAGCGAAGCGTAATCCGACGGACGTGCGAATTGTCGGGTTACGCCTACGGCTAACCCGACCTACGGGGCCCTGCTTCCCCGGGGCCTTTCCAGGCGGCATAAGATGCCGCCGCTACAACTGCGAGAAGCCTCGGGGGCACAGAAGGAGAGGCCGGCGAATGAATCAACACGTATAAGTGACGTATGCCTTACCTGCCAATAGAAGAATACGGCCTGATCGGCAACATGCGAACCAGTGCGTTGGTCGGCGTGAACGGCTCAATCGACTGGTTCTGTTCTCCTCACTTCGATTCACCAAGCGTATTCGGCGCCATCCTGGATGACCGCAAAGGCGGGTGGTGTAAAATCGCACCCCGCGGCAATGAGGCCACGCACAAGCAGTACTACTGGCCGGACACAAACATTCTCGTCACGAGGTTTCTTTCCGAACAGGGCGTGGGACAAGTCGTCGACTTTATGCCGGTCGATCTCAAAGCCACTGAAGCCGGCTACCAGGGCATCATTCGCCGCGTCCAGGCGATTCGCGGGAACGTGACGTTTCGCCTGGAGTGTTTTCCCGCCTTCAATTACGCTCGAGACGCCCACACGACGACCCTGACAGCCGATGGCGCCTATTTCGAAGCCCCGGGGCTGAGTTTGTGGCTGGGATCGACCATTCCTTTGCAACGGGAGGGCAACGGTGTTGTCGCCGAATTTGCGATACAGGAAGGTCACGAATTGACGTTTTCCCTTCAACAAGTGGAGCGGATCGATGCCTGTGGCAAGGCCGTCTCCGAAGACCAGGCCGACAAACTCTTCCGCCAGACCGTCGTCTACTGGCGGCAATGGCTTTCCCAATGTACCTATCGAGGTCGCTGGCGCGAAATGGTGGAACGCTCGGCCTTGACCCTCAAACTGCTCACCTTTGAGCCGACGGGAGCGATCGTCGCCGCTCCGACGTGCAGCCTGCCGGAGGGCATCGGAGGAGGACGCAATTGGGATTATCGCTACACGTGGATTCGTGACGCGGCCTTTACCATCTATGCGCTCTTGCGCATCGGGTTCACGGAAGAAGCGAAAAAATTCATGCGCTGGCTTGAAGCACGCTGTCATGAACTCAATCCCGACGGCTCGTTGCAAATCATGTATGGCATCGACGGCCGCCATGCCTTGAATGAAGAAACCTTGTCTCACCTCGACGGGTATATGGGCTCTCGTCCCGTCCGCGTGGGAAACGGTGCCTACGATCAACTCCAATTGGATATTTATGGTGAATTATTGGATTCGGTGTATCTCTACAACAAATACGGCAGCCCGATTTCCTATGATCTCTGGAGCCATTTGCGTCGCTTGGTGAATTGGGTATGTGACAACTGGACGCGTTCGGATGAAGGGATTTGGGAAGTCCGGGGCAGCCAGCAACATTTCCTGTATTCGAAACTCATGTGCTGGGTTGCCGTCGACCGGGGCTTGCGCCTCGCCGACAGGCGCTCGTTTCCAGCGGATCGTGACCGGTGGCTGAAAGTCCGCGATACCATCTATGAAGAAATTATGGAAAAAGGATGGAGTGAGACCAGAAACGCCTTCGTTCAGCGGTACGGCAGCGACGCCCTTGACGCGGCCAACCTCATGATGCCCCTGGTCTTTTTTGTCTCCCCGACCGATCCCCGGATGCTCAGGACCCTGGAAGCGATCAACCAGTCTCCGGAGCAAGGGGGCCTGGTCGCGAATGCTCTGGTATACCGGTATAACGTCAATGAAACAGAAGACGGACTTCAGGGCGAAGAAGGCACCTTCAACATTTGTACATTTTGGTTAGTCGAAGCGCTTACCCGCGCGGGCCAGATCGATGATGCCCGGCTGATGTTCGAGCAAATGCTGGGCTATGCCAATCACGTCGGGCTCTATGCCGAAGAGACGGGACACCACGGCGAAGGTCTCGGCAACTTCCCGCAAGCCTTTACTCACTTGGCGTTGATCAGCGCCGCGTTCAACCTGGACCGAGTTTTGGGTTCCAGGGGCTGATCACTTTCTTCTTCGGGACGACACAGGGGCCGTCCCCTACGGACGCAAATCTTACGTGACCCCGCTACCCGAATCCCACAAACACCGCCGGCTTCGCTCCCTCATGAAGGAACGATTACCCGGATACCTGCTCTCTCTCTTACAAGGCGTGGGAGAGACGGCTGACCGCCAGCGAGTTTCCGTCTACGTGGTCGGGGGAATCGTCCGCGACCTTTTGCTCGACGCGCCGAATCCCGAGGGCAGGTCCGGAACACGTTTCGAGGTCGACCTGATCGTCGAAAGCGATGGGATTCGTTTTGCGAAAGCCCTTGCCCAACGAGACAAGGCTCGCGTTGCCATCCATGAACGATTCGGCACGGCTACCGTCGCGTTCGCGGACGGACACACCTTCGACGTGGCCACGGCTCGAACCGAATCATACGACTCTCCGGCTGTGCTTCCGACCGTGCGACCGAGTTCCCTCAGGGAAGACCTCTGCCGACGGGACTTTACGATCAACGCCCTGGCCATCCGGCTCAACGCTTCCCGTTTCGGTGAAGTGGTGGACTGCCACGACGGCCGCCGTGACTTGCAGGACAAAACCATTCGCGTGCTGCACGGGCTGAGCTTTATCGACGACCCGACCCGCGTATTCCGCGCCATCCGGTATGAACAACGCCTGGGGTTTCAATTGGACAGAAACACGGCCGTTCTGATGACGGAAGCCGTGAAAATGGGACTCGTTCACCGCCTCTCCCCATCCCGGCTCTCGGCCGAACTCCTTCACGTGTTGTCGGAACGTGAGCCAGTCAACATTCTCGCCAGGCTGGCGGACTTCAACCTGCTTCAATTCATTCACCCACGACTGAAATGGTCTCCCGGCCTCGCTCGACTCCTGAACGCCGCCGAAAAAGCCGTCGAATGGTATGCCAGGCTCTCTCTCGGGCGCCTCACGTCTCCATGGGTCGTTTATGGCATGGCCTTGCTGGATCATCTTCCTCAACCCGCCGTACAAGAAACCCTGGCCCGGTTGACGTTCCCCCGGCGCCAGGCCCAAACCCTCTTGTGGGTGGCCCAAGAGGGCGCTCGTCTGTTACGGACCCTCGACCGGACCGATAAACCGTCCGACACGTTCCGGACGCTCCGCAACCTCCCGGATGAGACGCTGATTTTTCTCATGGCCAAAACCCGCTCGGAACGGGCCAAACAAAACATTTCCGATCAGTTCACTACTTATCGACGGGTCAGACCGGTCTTGAGAGGGAACGATTTGAAAGCGATGGGTCTCGAACCAGGCCCCCTGTTCAACCGAATCCTGGACTGGCTTTTGGATGCACGATTGGACGGAACAGTCGAGACCGAAGCCGACGAACGCCGCATGGTTCGCCGGATGGTGAGAAGTCCGGGCTAAGCAAAAACTACTTCTCTTTTTTTCGGAAGAACGATACAATTCGGTATGCCCGTTGCATGGCCCATTGCCAAATTTTTGTTTCAATTAGTTGCCCCCAACATTCCCGACATCGTCTCCACCGTTGCGACCCTCAAAAAGCAGCAAGCAGAGCCCCAACCACGCGAGGAGCCTTTCCAGGCACGCATTGCGGAAATGGAGCAAAGATTGGCTCAACAACTCGAACTCATCGAGAAATTGACGAAACAAGTCGATGCTTTGCAAACGATTCTGTGGCGCACGCTGATCATCGGCCTTGCCGCTCTCGGACTCGCACTGACGGGACTGGCGTTCATCTTCTACGCCTGAGATTCTGATGGAAACTTTTCCTCCCCTTTGTAAGGGGCGCATTTCCGAAAAAGGAATGCGGGTGGGGTGGAATCGAACACCGACCATGCAGAAATTATTCGTCTCACCCAATTTAGTCGAAGTCGAATCGCTCAAAGAGATCCTGGATCAAGCCGGCATTCAATCCTGGATCAAGAACCAACGGGGTTCCTCCCTGGCCGGTGAAGTCCCTTTTGCCGAAGTGTTCCCCGAACTCTGGGTATTGAACGACGCCGACTATGCCGCAGCTCAGCAATTTTTGGAGAATTGGCGTACGGCCAAGCCCTCTGAATCCACGGGCTGGATCTGCTTCCGCTGCGGAGAGTCGCACGAGAAAGACTTCACCTCGTGCTGGAAATGCGGGAGCGATCGCCCGATGTTGGCCTGACTCCTTGCTGATCCATGGCGTTCAGGCCTTCACGACCTGCTCGAAGGACTGGAATCGAATGCCCAACGCTTCACACACCTTGAACTGCCGGTCAAACCGATTCTTCGTGCGCATGATGTCCCGCAACGTCCCCATCCCAACTCGGCCCCATGCCGGCAGGTGAAAGACCGACAGCGGATAATCCGTTCCGAACAGAAGGCGACGGTGCACTTCGGGGCACTCACGCAAGCGCAGGAGCATCCTGAACCGATTGGGGAGCGTCAGGGCGGAAATGTCCGCATAGAAGTTCGGATACGTCTCAATCAATTCCAGCAACGTGGGATAAAATTTTTCATAGATCATCAAGCCGTAGCTGCACGCGTGAGCGGCGATCACCGTAACACCTTCTTCCAGGGGCACCCGAAGCCGGTTCGGGTCCCCGGCGGCTTGATCCTTGCCCATCAGGCTGAACTCATAGCCCACGTGGCTCAGCAAGGGAACGCGCCGTTGGGCCATCGCCCGATAAAACGCCCTGTACCGGGTATTCGCCGGATCGAATTGCTGCGTATTGGGAAGCACCTTGACCAACGTGGCCCCCTTGTCGGCGCACCGGTGTAATTCCTCGATCGCACCACGTCGTTGCGGATTGATGGACACGCCGGCCAAAAACGTCTCGGGGAACCGGTCGGCTAATTGCAGGACGTAATCATTTCCAACCAGCAATTCGGTCGCCGATTGATCCGGGTTTCCGCCGTTGTCATAGACCCCATCCATTCCCAACAACACCGCCTTCTTCACGTGAAGCGACTGCCGCAATTCATTGCGCAGAGCATCCACGTATTTTTGATTGGCGTCGCGTGGATGGTTCACATCCAGCCCATGCTTCCAAATCAAAAACCGGAACAGTGGGCTCCTCAACAGTTTTGAAGAAATGTAACAGCCATTGTTCCCTTCCGGGAGCGCGGCCAAATGCACGTGACAATCGATCATGTTCTTCGACGACGGCGTCGTGTCAGAGGGATCGGTCATACGCTTTCTCCGAGGCACCGATGACGCCGGCCTAACCGGCTGAGAGATTCTCCAACACGATTCGTTTCAGGGCACGCAAATCCAACTTTCCCGTCCCCAGCACCGGGAGTTGCTCGACCTTGACGAAGGCGTCTTTGCGGGGAATGAATAAATTCGGCAACCCGCTCGCCGAGACTTTTTCCAACAGAACGGGAATGACGGCTTCGTCGAGCGTGTGCAGAACAGCCAATTCCTCGCCCTTCTTTTCATCGGGGATGGACGTCACGGCAAACACTTGCTCGTCGGACTCGGCAGCCTGCTGTAAGGCTTCTTCGACTTTGCCATGCGGCACCATCTCCCCGCCGATTTTGGCAAAACGGGACAGCCGGTCCGTAATGGTCAGGAACCCGTCTTCATCCAGGAGGGCAATATCGCCTGTCACGTACCACCCGTCATGCATGACCCCGGCCGTCAGGTCGGGACGGTTCAAGTAGCCCTGCATGACGTTGGGCCCCTTGACGAGCAACATGCCTGCCGTTCCGACCCGGAGAGGTTCAAACGAATCCGGGTCGACGATGCGGACGGACACGCCCGGTAAGGGCCGGCCGACCGTCCCACGACGCGAGGCGGGCTGGTGAAATCCCGCCGCACGAAAGTCCGGACAATTCACCGCAATCACGGGAGAACATTCCGTCACCCCGTACCCCTCGAAGGGACGGATCCCGAACTTTTCCTCAAACGCGGCGGCAAGACGTTCCGACAATTTCTCGGCACCGGTCAAGACGACGCGAACCGAGCCAAACTGTTCCGGCAGGCATCGCCGCCAATAGAGTTGCAAAAAGGTCGGCGTCGCAATCAGGATCGTCACCCGCTTCTTTTCCACAAGACCGCCGATGCCCCCCGCGTCCAACGGCGTGGGATGATAGACCACGCCCACACCATGGATGACGGCCAACCACAACGTCGCCAGGTAACCAAAGGAATGAAAGAACGGCAGGATGCCCAGTATGCGGTCGGCAGGCCCGACATGAAAAAGCTGCATGACCTCCTCAACGTTGGCATCAACATTGAGGTGACTGAGCATCACTCCCTTCGGCTCTCCGGTGCTCCCACTGCTGAAGATAATCGTCGCAAGATCATCCAGTTGGGGACGATTGATCGCACCGACGCCCTTTTCCAGCATGCCGATGGGCGCAAACAGGGCCAGGGCAAACGCCTTCAATCGTTCGGCTGTTCCAATGGTCTTGCGAACCTCTTCGATCCACACGATCTTGACACCCTCGGGCATTTCAAGATTGGCTTTTTCAAGGAACACGCGACTCGTCACGATCGTTTCGAGACCGGCTTGCCTGGCCATCGACTCGATCCCGCTTCGCCCGACCGTGTAATTGAGATTGACGACGGTGCGTCCCGACAACGTGGCGGCAAGATTGACCAATGCTCCGCCGACGCTGGGCGGCAACAGAATGCCCACGGTGTACTGGTTCATCCAGTGCGGGCGGAGCGCCCGGGCCAACGCGACGGCGCCGGCGAGCGATTCCAGACACGAGACTCTGGGCCGGGTCGCGTCGGCAAAGGCAAACCGCAGGGGATGGCGACGAGCCGCACGAATAAAGGAATGATGGAGCAGCCGCCGGTCGGATTTTCGATGGCGCCAGGCTTCCTCACCCAATTCCTGCACGCGCTGCCGGACGTCGGTTGCCGTGACGGTCGACGGCATGGGTGCCCCATAAGACACCGTGACGGGATAGGGAACGCGTTCCGGCCGTTTCATCAGAAATTTTCCGCCGACGAAACTGAAGACGCTGCCCCATATCCGATCGAGATGAACGGGGATCACGGGGACCTCCCGCCCCTTGACGATGCGTTCGAATCCCTGACGAAACGACAAGAGACCACCCGTCCGGGTAATTTGCCCTTCGGGAAAGACGCAGACGACTTCCCCTTCATCCAGCCGGCGACCGGCCTCGCGGAGGGCATGGAGAATCTCCCGCGGTGATCCATCTGCAGAAACGGGAATCGCTCCCATGAGACGTGCCGCCCCATGCAGGAGGGGAAGCTCGTAGTAGTGTCGATCGGCGAAAAACCGAATCGGACGATCGATGCTCGCCAGCAGCAACAACCCGTCCACGAATGACACGTGGTTCGGCAACAATAATGCGCCTCCTTGTTCGGGCACGTGTTCCCGTCCGACGACCCGAAGTCGATAGAGAGTGTGCGTGACCAGAAATAACACCATTCGAATGAAGGTTTCAGGCATAAGCCACACGGTCCACGCCATCAAGGCTGCCGCAGCCACCCCGGCGGCAATCAGAATTTCACTGGCGTTGAGGCCGACGAACGACAACGTCCCGGAGCCCAGAGACCCAACCACGATACCGCCGAACACAAAGATGTTGCCGAACGCGATCACGGCGCCTCGTCGATCCTGCGGCGCACGCCATTGAATCAGGGCGTTGATCGGAACCAGAATGAACCCGCTCGAGAACCCCAACCACCCCATAGCCAGCAACGTCCCCGTCAATCCCGGGGACAGCGTGCCCAGCAGGAGTAACCCCAGCATCAGACCGACCGCACCCAAGGGGATCTGCCCGACTTCGACTTTGGCATGCGAGAGTCTTCCGGCCAAGACCGATCCAAAGCCGACCCCGACCCCAAACGTCGCCAAGGGCAGTCCCGATAAGGAATCAGATAACCCCAACACGGCTTTGGCGTAGACGAGGACGTCCTGACCCACCAAACTGGCGATGGTCCAATAGCCGACGTTGCCGGAAATACCCAATCGCAACACGCGATCGGCTTGAACGGCTCGCCATGCCCCTTGCAGCGTGGCTCTCAACCCGCCTTCATCACGAGCCCGCGGGACGGCAGGCACCATCAGAGACGCGGCAAACCCCACGACCGAAAACACCAGCAGCACCACCCCACCCAACCAGGGAGAGGCACCTGACACCTGTAGCAAGAGGCCTCCTGTCCCCGTCCCGCCGATGATGGCCAGAAAGGTCCACAATTCCAGTTGCCCGTTCCCGACGGCCAATCGTTCGTGAGGAAGCAGTTCCGGCAGGATCCCGTACTTGGCCGGGCTGAAAAGCGCGCTTTGGACGGCCATGCCGCCCAATACAATGAGCGGCAGTATCCCCCCGGATGGATTATGGTAGAGGGCCCAGGTACCCAAGGCCATCAGCACCACTTCGACGACCTTCATGACCACGATGACGGACCGCTTGCTGAACCGATCCGAAAAGACACCGGCAAAGATGGACACGACCATCAGCGGCAAGGTGAAGACGACAAAGGTGAGGGTCGTTTGGGCTTGGGACGCGGCCTCGAATTCCGGGCCCGCCCCGATCTGCGAAGCCAACTGTTTGATGGCCAACAACGCGACCATCAACTTCCAGGCATTATCATTGAACGCCCCGAAGAATTGTGCAATCAGCAGCCCACGAAGGGGAGAACGGCTTCGCTGACGGTCGCTATCGCTCACTCAATGATTCTCCAAGACGTTGAAGTCAACCCGAGTCAATGGTACCTGAGAACCGACCTTTTTTCGACGCCAATTCGAGGAGTTCGTCATACTCCCGCCGTTTCGCCGTAACCTCCCCGGAACTCGTCAGCAGACTGACCACCACAAACGCCACCATCGCCCCAAAGTAGGGCGCGTTTTCGCGAAAAATCGCCCCGATGACGGTGGTTGAAGGAGAGATTTTCGCTAGGCCCCTTCGCTTCGCTCAGGGCAAGCTCAGAATGACCACGCTGGTCGTTTGCACTGACGGAGAGTGTGATTCGTCCTCACCCCAATAAAGAGAGTTGATCCGGTTCCTGTTTCGACCGTCGAGGTCGGCTGGAGATGACGGTGGTTTCTTTCAGGCTCTCGTCACATTCCAGAAGAAATCGCGAGGCTTCACGGTCGCGGCGGGTCCCGAATAGAAAACGGCTGCGGCAGTGGAGGAGATGCGCTCGTTCTTTGGCGCGAGTCAGGCCGACGTACAACAGCCGGCGTTCTTCCTCGAGGTCCCCGTTTTCGCGCGGCAGGCTTCCTTCTTCGACCCCGCATAGCATCACTTCGCTAAATTCCAATCCCTTGGCGGCATGAATGGTCATCAGGCTCACCGCGTCGATGGAGGCATCATAGTCATCGACGGCGACGGCCAAAGTGGCTTCTTCCAGGAATTGCCGAAGAGCGGTTTCAGTGTTCACCTCATCGTATTTCGCGGCGATCGAACGAAGCAGCAACAGGTCGCTTTCATGACGGAGATCCTGTTCCATCCGCCATTCCCGAAGGCCCGTGAAGTCAGCCACGTACGCAATGAACTGTGAAAGGGGTTTCTCTTCCTTGTTTTGTTGCACGTCTTCAATGAGCTTCATCAGAGACTTGGCCGCTCTCATTTGAGACGACGAAAGGCGCACGGATCTTCCCAAGACGGCACACAGCGAGAGACCGTGTTGCTCGGCCTCGGCTTCAAGGGCCGCGTGCGTCTGCCCGCCGATTCCCCGCGGCGGACGATTAAGAACGTGCGCGAAACTGCTGTCGTCGTGCGGATTTTGGATGACCCGCAGGTATGCCAGCACGTCCTTAACGATTTTCTTGTCAAAAAATCGGGCTTCTCCCACGACCCGATGCGGAATACCAGAATTTCTCAGAGCCTCTTGGAGCGGCTTCGTCAGGGCATGAAGCCGGCACAACACCGCAAAGTCCCGGAAGCTTTGATCCCGCCGGCTTACGGTATCGGCCACCTTCCCCTTGTAATGTTGATAATGACTGGTCCCACCGACGCGTTCCTCGATCTGCCGGACGATCCAGGCGGCCTCGGCCTGCTCGTCGGGAAAGCTCACCACGTGAACCGGCAACCCGCACGGATTCACGGTGTTCAAAGCCAAGGACCGTCTGGACACGTTCCGCCGAATGACTTGTGAAGCCACGGCCGCAATCTGCGGCGTGAAGCGATAGCTCTGTTCCAGCGTGACGATTCGCCCGTTCGGATAACTCTGCTCAAACCGTAACAGGTGTTCGGATTCCGCGCCTCGAAACGCGTAGATCGCCTGATCGCCGTCTCCCACGGCCCAGAGGTGGTTTCGGTCGCCGACGAGGAGCCGCAACAATTGCTGCTGTACCGGATCGACGTCCTGATATTCATCAACCAACACATGCGCAAACCGTTGTTGGAGGTTTTCCCGGACGTCTGCACAGCGTTCGAGCAACCGCACGCAGAGCAACAACAATTCATCGAAATCCAGCAAGTCACACTTTCGCAATTGCCGTTGATAGGCTTCGGACACTTCAGCCAGGCCCGCGTCTTCCGCCGGCGGATCGACGGTAGCCTGTCGATGGCGGAACGCGGACACGTCGTGGAGCCTCCGTTGGGCGGCATTGTCCGGCTGTCCCAGCCGCCTCAAAGCCCGCTGCATCATCGTCACCTGATCACGGCGATCAACCACGCCGAAATCCCGCGGCAGGTCGAGCCGATGCCCTTCCGCTCGCAGCAATTGAAAACACAAGCTATGGAAGGTTCCCAGGCACACCCGGTCCGCTTGAGACCCGACGAGCCGTTCCAATCGCTCACGCATTTCTCTCGCCGCCCGCGTGGTAAAGGTCACGGCCAGTAACGCCTCGGGTGCGACCTGCTGCTCGGCCAGCAGGTACGCGAGACGAACCGTCAACGTTTTGGTCTTGCCGGTACCGGGACCCGCGACGACGAGCACCGGACCATCCGCGGCAAGCGCGGCTTCCCGCTGCCGGTCGTTGAGGCCCTCGAGCAAACGGTTGATCTCGACGTTCATGTAGGCCTCACCCTTCAGAGGTATCGTACGTATTCACTCATCTGTTGACCATTTCCTCTCACCGCGCTGTCATTCCTGTATGTGTTTCAGTCATTCGTTGACAATGTCTGCCTTTCCTTCCTCGCCTTTGTCAGACAACCCCCTCAATCCTCCTTATCAGGAGGACGGCAGAGCCCCTTTCCCCCATGAGAAGGGGGGCCAGGGGGGTTCAGCTCTTCCGCCGACCGACCGCTTCGCCAGCTACGACGCCACGAGCAGAAGAGGCTCAGGTCGGCATCAGAAACAAGCTGGCCCTTTTTTCCGAGTTTCCCTTTTGGAGTCAGCCCTGCATGCTGTCAACGAATGACTGAACATTTACAGATGATGACGATAGGCTTGTTATCTGTCATGGAAACATGTTTGCCTTCTCGAAGCGTGTAAAATCCGGCACGTTTGAGGGCTCTCACCACACGTTCATGTGACACTTGGGGAAGCTTGGTCATACACTGACTTCGACGGTTCTTGGTTTTTTCAACCTTTTGAATTTTTCAATGCTCTCCAGATAGGTTTTTATGGCGTCTTTCATATTTTCCAAGGCTTCTTCCTCGGTTTCGCCTTGGGATACGCACCTCTTTAGCGTTGGACACAACACGACATATCCGCCAGCCTCCGGGTCTTGTTCTATGACGATCGGATATTCCATGATGCACCTAAGCAGGTTTTGTTATAGGAGATATCATAGCAGAGTGTTCTGACCATGTAAGTGGGGAATTGCATTGAAGCTTCTAGATGGCTTGATCTTGCTTCATGTTGCCCCCAAATGCGAGGCTGAACCTGGGAAAAACCATGGACATGATTACAAATTTTATCAGCGACGTTCTCGCGCAGCCGATCGTCGTTCAGCTTTGGGTTGTCTGGATGATTGCTGCGATTTTCATCGTACCGGGTCTACTGCTGAGGTACGAATCCTCCCGGCGCGAAGGAAAAGTTATGTTCGCCTCAAGCATCGTGCTTTCCATCCTGATGCTGCTATGGCATTCACAAGTGGGCTATACGCGTATCGTGGGGCTTCCGCACATTCTGATCTGGACGCCGTTACTGGTGTACCTGTATTCGAGAAGAACAAACCTGGCATCATCCTCCCCAGTGCACCTGATGACAGTGGCATTTGTGCTCACGATCGTTGTTTCCCTCGCTTTCGACTGCGCAGACGTTATTCGCTACATCCTGGGCGAGCGCGCATCCAGGGTGTCGGTCGCCGGATAACCCGAACCAGCCACAAATGAAATCTCTCCGTTATGGGCCGATGTTGGCCCTGTTGTCATTCGCATTACTGCAGCCGGCCTATGCTCTCGACTGGAGCAGGACCGAGTTGCACTTCCAATACGGCAACCTGGCTGTGCCGACTTTTGCCGGCGGCGGCGATGCGGAACATTTTATCTATACGCTGCAACATGCCAGCGGCTGGCAATACGGGGACAACTATTTTTTCGTCGACGTGCTCGATGCCCAGGATTCGGATTTTCAGGATTTCGACGTCTATGGCGAGTGGTACGCGAACTTCAGTCTTGGCAAGATCACGGGCCGGAAGGTTGGCGCCGGGCTTGTTTCAGACGTCGGCGTGATTCTCGGCTTCAACTGGGCTCGCAAACCCGGGATCAAGAAGTATCTCCCCGGCCTGCGGCTGTCCTTGGACCTTGCCGGATTCGCGTTCGCCAATCTCGACTTCACGGCATATATTGACGACAGCGACGGCGTATCCTCCGGAGGGGCGCCGAGCGAAAGCAACTCATTCATGATTGACTTCAATTTTATGCGACCCTTCGAGATTGGCGGAGTCAATTTCAGCATCGAAGGTCACGCGGAATATATCGGCGGGCGTCAGAACGAGTTCGGCGGCACAGTCGAGTCATGGATTCTTGCGCAACCCCAATTGCGTTGGAATGCGCACGACCGGTTTTCCCTCGGCATTGAATATCAGTTTTGGATGAACAAGCTTGGCGACGGAGCCACTGATGAGAGCGTTGTGCAGACGTTGATCGTCTGGAAGTTCTAGCATCGGTCGTTGCAAACCGTTTCCGGATTGTCCACGTTACGGGACTGTAGGCCGGTGTATTTGAGCAGACCTAAAGAAGAATATCGGGTGCGCCACGAAACCCAAGGAGAACACCTGATGCCACGTCCGCCATTCCCTCCATTTATCGAAGAGACAGCCACGCAAAAGGGTCGCATAGCCAAGGATGCGTGGAACAGCCGCGATCCCGATAAGGTCGCCCTTGTGTACACCCCGGACAGCAAATGGCGAAACCGCGCCGAGTTTCTGGACGGGCGTGCCGAGATCGAGGCCTTCCTGACCAGGAAATGGAACAGGGAACTCGATTATCGACTGATCAAGGAACTCTGGACGTTTGGTGAAAATCGTATCGCCGTTCGCTTCGCCTACGAATACCACGACGACAGCGGCAATTGGACACGCAAGCTGTGAAAGGTTCCTAGGAACACCCGATCCACGTGAGACCCGACGAGCCGTTCCAACCGTTCACGCATTTCTCGCGCCGCCCGCGTGGTAAACGTCACGACCAGAAACGCCTCTAGCGCCACGCGCCGCTCGGCCAGCAGGTACGCGAGACGAACCGTCACCGGCCAGCGCGGCTTCCCGCTGCCGGTCGTTGAGGCTCTCGATCAACCGGGTGATCTCGACGTTCATACACGCCTCACTCTTCAAACGGACTACAGCAACAACGGAACCCGTCAGAACAACGATGTTTGAGAGGAATGGGAGTGCCGATCCTCTTGAGACAGCAAGCAGACGGTTCCGTACTCCCCGTCGTAGCCCGGAGCAATCGTCACGTTGCCCGCGCGCATGCGCTGGATCGCGAGGGCCAGGAGCCTTCCCCCATGTTCTTCGATATCCGCAATGGGCACGTTCATCAAAATCTCGAATTCATTGCCCAAATTCGCCAGCAGCTGCCTGTAGGCCTCGGTCACCCCCTTGGTGTTCACTCCGGCTCCGCGTACCTCGGCAATCAACTCGACGAGCGGAACCAGGCTCCAGTAGGGCAACGCCCTGCGGGAGCGGTGGCCGGTGGGATGATCGGCCAGCATTTCGACGCGATGCATGACCCCACGCGTCACGGGCTTCCCGCATTCCGGACAGACGTTGTCATGGGTTCTGGCTTCTTCCGGGGACAGGCGGACGTGACAGGTTCGGTGCCCGTCGTAATGGTACTTGCCTTCTTCCGGGAAAAACTCGATCGTCCCCAGAAACAGCGCGGGGTCGCCACTCGTAAAGGCCGTCTTGATGCCGTTGAACGACAAGTCGCCGTTCAACACGTTGGCTTCACGGCCAAGCTTGCTGGGTGAATGGGCATCGGAGTTCGAGATCAGGGTAATGCCGTCGAGCTGGGTCAGTCGCCAATTCATGGGCGGGTCCGAGGACAGTCCGGTTTCTATGACCTGGATATGGGGACTCAATTCCCCAAAACATTCTTCCAACGAATCAAAGCCCGAGTTGGCCCCGAAAACCGAAAAGTGCGGGGTCCAGGCATGAGCGGGGACAAACAGGGCGTCTGGAGCGCGCTCCAGCATGATGCGCAGCAACTCCTCACTGTCCAATCCCAGGATAGGCCGTCCGTCCGAATGGAGGTTGCCGATGCGCGCCAGCTTGTCCGTCATGTTCGCCACGGCGCTGAAACTCGGCGCAAAGATCAAATTATGCACTTTGCGCGTGCGTTCGTGGCGCTTGTAAATACTGCTGATCTCGGAAGTCAGCATGAACCGGACGTCGGCCCGGCACGACTCGGGGATCTCGGCATCCACCGGAGCCGCAAGTTCCGGATTCAGGCGATAGAGGCCCGGTTCGGCCGGTTCGAGTTTCTCCTGGAGTTCGGCGAACCAGCCGGGATGCGTGAAATCTCCGGTTCCGACGACGGTAATCCCCTTGAGCTGCGCCCACCGGTAGAGACTCTCCGGGACCATGTTTTTGCTGACGGCACGGGAATAGCGGGAATGGATGTGGAGATCGGCGATGAATGACATGAAGCGTTTCCGGATAACCCGGCAAGCTTAGCGGGTACCCTGGCAGGGGACAAGAGGCGGGAATTACCTAATGGAACACCTTATTCCAATTGCCTCGATGGATCGACGGAACCCGTTGACGCCATTGTGCGTGTCCGTGTCGTTGCCTTGCTTGTTTCCGGAATAAGCTGTGATAATGCTTCTATGGAAGTAAGCGTTCGTCCCGTCTGACCATTTCTTCTAAAGGAGGGAACCATGTCCTCTCAAAAACCATCGCTGATCTGCTCGGTTGTTGTTAGTTTGGCATTAGCCGTCGGCATCGGAGTTGCCTTTGGCCCTGCCCTGGTCATGGCCAAAGAAAAAATAAAGGTGCTGTATCACGTCGACGGAAAGGACCTGGCGACGGCCACCTATGCGATGGCACTCATCAACAAACACATCGAAGCCGAAGGGGGACCGGAGAATATCGACGTGAAGCTCGTGGTCCATGGTCCGGCCCTCGAACTGTTCAAGGCGGACAGTGTTGACCCGAAACTCAAGGCCAAACTCAAGGCCGCCCTGGACAAAGGGATCGACGCCGAAATGTGCCAAGTGTCGATGAAACTGTTCGGGACGCCGCTTGAAAAACTCGTAGCGGGGTTTCAGCCTACCGAACATCCCGTGGCCGTGAAACGTATTGCCGATCTTCAACAACAAGGCTATATCTATATCAAGCCGTAATGCCGGCAGGCTCGCCCCCGGCCAAGCCGGGGGACGCCTCATGCCCCGTCGCCCCTCCTGACTGTCGGGTTACGCTTCTCTAACCCGACCTGCCCGATTTCCTCTTTTTTGTTCCGATGCCGACCTTTTGGAACGAAGTTTGCAGTACATAGCCATAGTAAACAAAACAACGGGTCCAACTTCGAGGCCAAACCATGCGAAAACACGGACAAAACACTTTCTCTACCCTACGGATACCTATGGGGTCTCTAGGAGCCCCTACCCTGGTACTCATCGTCTTTTTCACACTTCTGTGTGCAAATTTTGCCACAGCCATTTCCCCGCTTCCCCATTCTCCGACCAGCACGACCACCGAATATGAAACCCCGTCCATCCTTGACGCGAGAGATCTACTCGCTCCTGAAGTGCGTCAAGGGGAGCACCATACCGTCTTGGATGAAGTGGTTCCCTTTCGCTACACGCACCGTTTCAGAATCACCTCACCGTATGGCCAATTCGAGGCCTACGGGGCGGAAATGCTACGCACCCGTATTCAGGAGATTCAGGCCATCGCAACCATGGAAGCAGAAGTACATCACCTCCAGAGCCTGGCCGCGGGAGTGAAACATGCGGTCCTGAGCCCTTTTAACTTTGTGCTGGGCCTGTTCACGAAACCCACCGAAACCATTTTGGCCGTCCCCAAAGGCATATGGCATATGGCCACACGAATCGGAGAAATGACAACCGGCGAACGAGGACGATTCGAAGACACCGAGAACGAAGAGCTGATCGGGCTTTCAACCGTCAAACGACAAGTCGCCGATCTCTTTGACGTGGACGTGTATTCCTCCAACCCGGTCTTGCAGAGAAAGCTCGATAGCCTGAGTTTGGCAGGGTATGCCGGAGACACGGCCGTTCGACTGGCAACCATTCCCATTGCAGGGCCGGCTGGCGCCGTGCTGACCGGAACCTCGTTAAGTACCGCCGTCGGCGAGCTGCTACGCGATTCTACGCCCGAAGAACTTCGACGACTGAACCGGGAAAAACTCGAGACCATGAACATCGACGAATCGCTCATCGAAATATTTCTCAATCACCCCTGGTACTCTCCTCGTCATGAAACCGTTTTGGTCCAAGCGCTCTCCGAGATGGAGACCGTGAACAATCGAAAAGCTTTTTTAGAAGTCGCCCTGTCGGCAGAGTTTGAAGAGGACGCTCTGTTTTTCCAACGGATGGCCGAAATGCTGCTCTCGTACCATCGAAACGTGAAGCCGCTTCACGAAATCGTGGTGATTGAAGACAGGCTGCTGATGGGCTTGACACGCGATCACACGTTGGTCGGCATGCTTCCTATCGGATACCTTTCCTGGAGAGCCGAACTCGCCGAAGCCATAGAAAACGTCACGAACTGGAAATCCGCCCGGCACATTGAGAACATCGAATTGTGGATTGCAGGCAAGCTCACGCCACGCGCCTACCACGAACTCCTGGCCAGAGGAGTCACCGTGCGTCAGGAGGCCATGGCGTACCTGACCTTTCATCGGATCGCCAACGCGACTGATCCTCTAGCCGTATCGCTCTCGTTAGAGACCGACTAACCGTTCTTCGGCAAGAGCCCCGCACAACACCACGGGCTTGACGATGCCTCCGTTTTGCCCGCACAATGAAGACGTGACCGCGATGCCTGAAGACCACGGTGCGCAAGACTGGCGTTCCCAATTACGCGCCATGTACGACCAGGCCCTGCATCGGTTTGAAGAGGGGGATCGAGGCCCTGAACGGGTCATCGGCCGTGAAGCCTTGGCCTTTCTCGATTCGATCGGCACCTCGGCCCAAGAACTGTATGATTTCGTTGAGGACTGGGTTGAAGACGGCGAGCCGAGTTTCGACACCGTAGCGGCCATCACCGAAGTCCGCCGCGCGTACTTTCTGACGGCACAAGAGGGAAAGCCCTCTGACAAGGCGATTCCTTCGGCGACCCTTCCGTCCGGTTATGCCGCGTTGGGAGGGTACCGATGGCTCCCCCGCATCATCGCCAAGGCCCGTGCCAAGCTTCGCGGGGAACTCTCACCGGATATCATGTTCGGCTGCGGGGCCGACCGCCCGTTTCTGCGGAGTGTGAATATGGAGCCGGCCGAATTCCTGAACGTCGTCTGGAACGCCGGCACGGATGATCGGTTGATCCTGGACGCCGTGCAGAAAAAGGCCCTTATGTCATCAACGTCTCCCTCTCCTTCCGGGAGAGAGCCTGCCCCGGACTCGATCCGGGGGCCGGAGTGAAGGAACATGACTGAGAAAATTCACAAATCCGAGGACGAATGGAAACAACAACTCACCCCGGAACAATATTACGTAACCCGCCAACGAGGAACCGAGCCGGCCTTTAGCGGCACTTACTCCCACCATAAGGCCCAAGGAACGTATCATTGCATTTGCTGTAAGGCGCCTCTGTTCCTGTCGAACGATAAGTTTGAATCCGGTACGGGATGGCCGAGTTTCACGCAACCCGCCAATGAAGAGGCCCTACATACCACAGCCGACCACAGCTATGGGATGACGCGGGAAGAAGTGACCTGCAACCGCTGCGATGCCCATCTGGGACACGTCTTTGACGATGGCCCCGCGCCAACGGGCCAACGATTCTGCATCAATTCCCTTTCCCTACAATTCAAAGCTCCATCCGAGGACTGAGCACACGACAAGCTTTCACCACGACGGCCCGCCAAGGCTTCGGCAGCTTCGCCGACTCATTAAAGGGTAGCAAGCGGAGGAGTGGGGCTCTTTCCTGAACCCGGCCTTTTGCGCGTCAAGGCGGGGACCCCGGCATCACCGAATCCGGCGGATGCCTTCAGGCGGTTGCTGAACACGAGAGGGTGGAGAACTGAGGCAATGCTCCTTAATTGTATCCAGAATGCGATCGGCGAGGAGACGTTTCGGCATACGTTCGAGCGGCATGGGTGTTCCGTGACGAGGGAAGAGGATGGCCTCATTGCTCTCGTTGCCAAATGCCGACTGCGCCCCCGTAATCTTGTTTATCACCAGTACATCGAGGTTTTTTTGCTGGAGTTTTTTGCGGCCGTTGGCGAGCAAATCCTCGGACTCTGCCGCGAAGCCGACTAACACTTGGTGCGTTCGTTTCCCTGACAACGATTGCAGAATATCCGGGGTCCGCTCGAGAGCCAAGGGCTCGCCTGTCCACTCGTGTTTTTTGACCTTTGCGGACGAGGGATACCGGGGCCGAAAGTCCCCGACCGCGGCCGTCATCACGAGAACGGTGGCCCACGCAAACCGGGCATCCAACGCGTGGGCCATCTCGTCGGCCGTGAGTACCGACACGCGCGTCACGTTGGCAGGAGGCGGCAATGCCGTTGGCCCGCTGACAAGCCACACGTCCGCTCCCCGTTGGGCCGCGGCGTCTGCTATCGCGTATCCCATCTTTCCCGAAGAAGCATTCGTGATAAAGCGAACCGCATCGATCGGTTCCCGCGTGGGGCCGGCCGAGACGAGGACCCGCTGCCCGGACCAGTCCCGCCGAAGAGCGAGACGGGAACGCACCGCCTCCATAATCACGTGTTCAGCCGGCAACCGGCCTTTTCCGACCAGGCCGGACGCCAACGGGCCTTCCTCTGGCTCCAACACCATGATCCCACGCTCGCGCAACGTCTGCGTATGCGCCGCCAGCGCAGGCTGATCCCACATGTCGCCGTCCATGGCCGGAGCCATCACGATCGGACAGCGGGTGGCCACGAACAACGTACTCACCAGATCATCCGCCAAACCCAGCGCACATTTGGCGAGGCAGTTCGCCGTCGCCGGTGCGACGAGGATCAGGTCCGCCTCTTCAGTCGCCCTCAGGTGCGGCAGGGGTGGGGAATCGGCAAAGAGCCGTTGAAGCACCGGTCGGCCGGACAACACTTCGAAAGTCAACGGTGCCACGAACTGCGTGGCAGACGACGTCATGGCCACGGACACCTCCGCACCTTCCTCGACAAGGGTCCGAAGCAGCGACACGGCTTTATAAGCCGCGATGCTGCCCGTCACACAGAGAACGATCCGCTTGCCCTGTAACGCCTTCTCGCTCATCAGAGGATTAGAACCCAGCACATTCTGGCTTATTCGATACGTTGATATTTGGTGGCAATCCGACTCATAGCAGATTCGGGGTTGTTGAGCAACCTCCCTTAGGGATCTACGACTACTCGATGAGAACCCGAAGCCGAACCTGCCCTCGACGCTTGTCTCCGCAGGCTTTCGTCTCGTCTTCGACGTTCGTCATCGGGGAGCCAGTCAGCACCTAGCGCACCGGTTCCCCTGGTTCCCCTGGTTCCCCTGGTTCCCCTGGTTCCCCTGGTTCCCCTGGTTCCCCTGGTTCCCCTGGTTCCCCTGGTTCCCCTGGTTCCCCTGGTTCTTCGAGATCTTCTTCCGGCGTCTCGAACCACTTGACCAGCATGTCTTCCCACCACACTTCATCGACTTCCGCACCCGGATCGACTCCCAACAAAGACACGTCGGCCTCGGTCACGTCCGGATCAATATCCGTTGGCCGAAACCGCGCGCGTTCGATCACTTCCTTGGTCGCGTATCCGCCGACGATCCAGGACGGCGGGTCGGCGCGCCGGGATTTATAGGCCTGGAGTTGCAGCTTGAAATAGACGAAAATTTTCCGCTGCGCGGCATCCTCGAACCCGCTGGGCGGGAGGCTCAGGATTTTTTCAATTTTTTTTCGCCATTCCCGCTGATCATAACGCGAGGTGACCAACTGCAAGGCTTTGGCTCCATCTTCAACGTCAAGTGGCATACCGACTCCTTCGATTTACTCGTGCATTCAATGGCCTCCCACCATCATCTCGCGTATGCGTATGGTGGGACTCGCCAGCTTCCCTCGAAACACCAAATCATTACCGATCGACTCGATATCCTGGTATATCTGTTTCAAATTGCCGGCGATCGTCACTTCCTCGACCGGATAGGCCAATTCGCCGTTTTCAATCCAAAAGCCGGAGGCGCCGCGAGAATAGTCTCCCGTCACCATGTTCACGCCGAACCCGATCAACTCGGTGACGTACAACCCTTGGGTGACGGATCGAATGATCTCCTCGGGCGACGCGTCACCGGGATGGAAAAACAAATTCGTCGGAGATACGTTCGGGTTGTCACCGATACTTCGGGACGCGTTGCCGGTGGATGCCATGCCCAACTTTCTTCCGGAATACGTATCCAACAGATAGCTGGACAGCACGCCCCGGTTGAGGATCAACGTCTTGCGGGTCGGCAGCCCTTCCCCGTCGAACGGGCGGGACCCGATCTTGCCGGGCAGACGACCGTTGTCTTCGACGTTCACGTGTTTCGGGGCAATGGGCTTTCCCAACTGCCCCAGTAAAAACGAAGCGCCTTTATACAGGGCATACCCGGAGACCGCACTCGCGAGGTGCCCCAACAAACTGCACGCCGTTTCGGGATCGAAAATCACGGGAACCCGTTGGGTCCCCACCTTTCGCGCCCCCAGGCGCCGGAGCGTCCTTTCCGCCGCGATTCGTCCGACCGTCTCCGGGTCCTCCAATTCATGCCGTTTCCGCGAGACCGTATACCAGTAGTCCCGTTGCATGCCCTGGTCGTCAGGACCTTCGGCCACGGGTGCCACGGACAGGGAAAACCGGGAACTCCGGTGGTACCCCAGAAACCCATGCGTGTTGGCCAGCACCACCGCACCAGAGGCCGAACCACACTCGGCCCCCTCCGAATTGGTGACGCGGGGATCGGCATCCATGGAAGCCTGTTCCGCGCGTTGCGCCATGTGAATGGTTTCTTCCACGGGCATCGTGGTGGGATCATAGAGATCCAAATCCGGAACGTCAGTCGCCAAAGCCGCTTGTTCGGGAAGTCCCGACGTTTCATCCTCAGCCACAGCCTTTGCAAGGGCACAGGTATCGGCAACCAACTGCTCGAGCGACGTGTCGGAAAAATCCGAGGTGGACGCACTGGCGGACCGTTTCCCGAAAAAAGCCCGAATCCCCAGACTCTTTTCACGTGCCTTGCTCAAACGATCGACGGCCGATAACCGGACCTGCACCGACACGGAATCCCCTTCCGCCACCAGCACGTCAGCTTCCGTGGCCCCATGAGCTTTGACCCGGTCGATCAACTCGGCGGCAAGCGTCTTCAGGACTTCCGGAGATTCATGCATGATGAAGGCAGCTGAGATTAAACTTGAGGATAGCGTTTTGAAGGTTTCTACGCGACGGTGTTACGTGGAGGTTCCTCCCACCGTAATCTCGTCGATTCGAATCGTGGGCAGCCCGACGCCGACTGGAACGGATTGGCCTTCTTTCCCGCAGGTCCCGATACCCGAATCCAATTGCAAATCGTGACCCACCATGGACACTTGCTTGAGGACGTCGGGCCCGCTCCCGATGAGCGTCGCCCCTTTGACTGGTTTTGTCACCTTCCCGTCCTCGATGAGATAAGCTTCACTCGCCGAAAAGACGAACTTGCCGTTCGTGATATCCACCTGGCCGCCTCCGAACGAAACAGCATACAAGCCCTTCTTGACGGATCGGAGAATATCCTCGGGTTCGGATGTGCCGGCCAACATGAAGGTATTGGTCATCCTCGGGAGCACCAGGCTTCGAAAATCTTCGCGCCTGCCGTTGCCGGTGAGGGGAATGCCCATCAGCCGGGCATTGAGACGATCCGTGATGTACCCGCACAGGATTCCTTCTTCGATGAGGACGGTCCTGGTCGTGGGCGTGCCTTCATCGTCGATGTTGAGCGACCCCCGCCTGAAGGGCAACGTCCCGTCATCCACGATCGTACACACGTCGGACGCCACGCGCTGACCGATCAGGTTGCTGAACGCCGACGTCTTCTTGCGATTGAAATCCGCCTCCAGGCCGTGCCCCACGGCCTCGTGCAACAAAATTCCAGGCCAGCCGCTGCCCAACACCACCGGCAGAACGCCCGCCGGCGCGTCCACGGCACCAAGATTCAGGATGGCCTGCCGGGCGGCTTCCCGAGCATACGATCGCGCCCGGTCCTGCTCGTGGTAGAAGGAAAAGCCCACGCGCCCGCCTCCGCCAAAGGTGCCCACCTGCCGATTGGTCCCCTCTTCGGCAATACACGTCACCTGAAGCCGGGATAGAGGCTGCACGTCGCCGGCCCGTAACCCTTCGGTGGTCGCCACCAGCATCATTTTATGGTCGGTATTGAAGGACGCCATCACCTTCGTAATACGAGGATCATAGCGACGCGCTTCTTGATCGATCAGGTTCAGCAGGTCCACGCGCTCCTGTGTGTCGACGTCGGTCAAGGGCTGCTCAATGGGATAGAGATTGTGCAGTCCCGCTGGACGATGCGTGACGGGGACCGGGGCCTCGCCTTTCGGCGAGTCGGCGATATATCGTGCGGTATCCGCGGCAAGTTCCAGGTCCCGTTGCGACAATTCGTCGGAATAGGCAAACCCGGTTTTTTCCCCGGAGGTTGCCCGGACCCCGGCTCCCTGGGAAATGCTTTTGACGGCGCGTTTGACGATACCTTCTTCCATGGACACGGATTCGGAAATCGTGGATTCAAAGTAGATGTCCGCGTAATCCACGGCACGCACGTTTACCCGGGCCAGGGCCTGCTCGACCTCACGTTCCTCAAGGGCGAACTGTTCGAGTTTCACAACCTGCTGAGACATGGTCCTACACTTAACATGCCCGCTGAAATTTGCGCAAGAAAGCCTCTACCTCCCCTCTCCTCTCCTCTCCTCTCCTCTCCTTACAAAGACGGGGAACAAATTACACTGACGCTACGCCACCCCGATCTACGGTCTCCCCAGAATAACGGATTCGAGGTGACGTTGGCTGTTTTCACACATTCTGATTTGACAAGGCCATGTCTCACGATTAGACTATTTCCCATTGTCTCATCGCACGACGAACTCCTTCACCAATACCGATGCCGCTCCATTCAACCCAGTCTTTTGCGGAATTCACGGAAGACGATCTCTTCTCCCAGTTGGATCAAGAAACATTGCCCCGTCACGTGGCGATGATTATGGACGGGAACGGCCGCTGGGCGTCGCAGCGGGGGCTGCCCCGTATAGCCGGACACCGGGAAGGGCTGATTGCCGTCCGGGAAGTGCTCAATACCTATTACCTGCTGGGGATTCCCATTGTCACGGTGTACGCGTTCTCGCAGGAGAACTGGAAGCGGCCTCAAGCCGAGATCGCTTTGCTCATGACGCTCCTTCAAGAATTTCTTCTTCAGGAGCGGCAGACCTTTCACGAACGCAAAACACGATTTTTCCCCATTGGCCTGCTGCACGAGCTTCCTGCTTCCACGCAAGACCTGGTGCACGCCGTCGCCCAAGAGACCGCGCATTTCACCGAGCGCACCGTCATGATCGCCCTCAGTTATGGAGGACGCTCCGAGATTGTCGACGCCACGAATCGTCTGATCGACGATATTCAAGGAGGGAGAGCTTCGAAACGCGTTGATGAAGTCCAATTCGAGCAGTACCTGTCCACGGCCGGTCTTCCGGATCCGGACCTCCTCATTCGGACGAGCGGGGAAGCGAGAATCAGCAATTTCCTGCTGTGGCAAATCGCGTATACGGAGCTCTATTTTACGAATACCCTTTGGCCAGACTTCCGACGACGCGACGTGTTGCTGGCGCTGCTCGATTACCAAAAACGGGATCGTCGTTTCGGTCGTCTTCCGCATGGCGTCTCTCCTCAAAACAGGCTGTGAGCACGAATAATGTGGTTGAGCCCGCCTCCAGGAGCCCGTCGAAGAACCCGGATCGCCATATCGTTCGCTTGTCCACGTTGAGGTTTGACTCCAAGCGCGCCTATTCCGCTCTGGTCTTCCTTCCTCTCTTGTACGTTCTCACCCGGTATCTTCCGCCGGCGGCGTTCTTTGTTTTCATCACCGCCACCGTCCTGCTCGCGCAATGGGAATTCCTGGGACTCTTCTTTGAGAAGCGGCACCTGGCTCGGCACGCCCTCGTTGGTTTTCCGGGAGCGTTGCTTCTGCTGATTGCCATGCAGTGGCCGACGGTTCTCAGTTTTTCTCTGGCTCTCTTACTTACCCTCGTGGGCCTTCTCTGTTACCAGATCAGCTTGGCTCCTTCGGGGTCCCGCCATCTTTCCATGTTCATTCTCCTGTTCGGGATTCTCTACATCGGATATACCCTCGGACACTTTCTCTGGCTGAGAAACCAGAACGACGGGGCGTTATTGGTTCTGTTCGTACTGTTGGTGACGTGGACAGGTGACACCGCCGCGTACTACGTCGGGAGAACGTGGGGATCACGGCCCCTGGCGCCCCGATTAAGCCCGAAGAAAACCGTCGAAGGGTTTCTTGGGGGCCTGGTTGTGGCTCCTCTTATCGCCTGGCTCGGGCACGTCTGGTTTCTCCCGACCGTCACGCCGGTCGATTGTCTGATACTGGGTTTACTGTTCACCGTGCTGGGCCTCCTGGGAGATCTCTCCGAGTCGGCTCTGAAACGATACGCGGGCGTCAAGGATTCCGGCTCCTTGATTCCCGGGCACGGAGGCATGTTGGACCGCGTGGACAGCCTGCTTCTCAACGCGCCGGTTTTTTATTATTATATGGCGTTTGTGCAGTAGGTCGGATTAGCCGACAGATTAACGGATCGTCGGGTTACGTTCTGAACCCCCCTGGCCCCCCTTATCAGGGGGGTAAGGAACTCTGCCGTACCCCTAATAAGGGGGATTGAGGGGGTTGTCTGACAAAAACGGGGAAGGAAAAGGGACTGCATGAAAGACTCCGTCGAATGAAACAGATCGTGCTACTCGGCTCAACGGGCTCCATCGGAGACAGTACCCTCGACATCGTCACCAAATTTCCGGATCAATTTTCGATCCTGGGACTGGCTGCCCGACACAGTGACGAAAAGCTGGAACAGCAGATCCGGTCGTTTCGTCCGAAATTCGTGGCCCTCGCCGATCCCGCGGCGGCGCAACGCCTCCGTTCCCGCGTGGACGATCCGGCCGTTCAGGTCCTCGACGGTCCCGACGGCGTAAGGGAAGTGGCTTCCCTGCCGGAGAGTGATCTGGTCATCTCGGCCATCGTGGGGGGAGCCGGCCTGGTCCCGACCATGGCCGCCATTCGCACGGGCCGCCGGGTGGCCTTGGCCAACAAGGAGCCCATGGTGATGGCCGGGCAACTGATGCAGGAGGAAGCCCGCCGCCAAGGCGTGCCTATTTTCCCCGTTGACAGTGAACACAGTGCGATTTTTCAGTCGCTCGCCGGCCATCGGCGCGAGGACGTCCGCCGCATCATCCTGACGGCTTCCGGCGGCCCGTTCTGGGACTGCACGAAGGAAGACATGGAGACCGCCACGCCCGAGCAGGCGCTCCAACACCCGAATTGGGACATGGGCGCGAAAATTACCGTGGATTCGGCGACGCTGATGAATAAAGGGCTGGAGGTCATCGAAGCCCGGTGGCTATTCGATTGCCCACCCGCGCAACTCGACGTGGTCATTCACCGGGAAAGTATCATCCATTCCCTGGTAGAATATCGCGATGGGTCGGTGATCGCCCAATTGGGATTGCCCGATATGCGAACCCCGATCAGTTACGCCATGGATTACCCTCGACGCGTGCCCCTGGATCCGCCTTCTTTGGATTTATGGAAATTCGGCAAATTGACGTTTTATCAACCCGATCCCGTCAGGTTTCCCTGTCTGCGGTTGGCCTATGAGGCGTTGGACCGTGGCGGCACCTGTCCGGCGATTCTCAATGCCGCGAATGAAGCCGCCGTCGATGCGTTTCTGTATCATGGGCTCCCCTTCGGGCACATTGCCAACGTCATTGAGCGAACCGTACAATGTGCCGACGTGCAACCGCTCACGTCATTGGAGGATGCCTTGGAGGCCGATCGTTGGGCCAGGGAAAAAGCCTCGGCGTTCATCCTCAGTTTAGCCTGATACAAACATTCGCTTCTTTGCATCGTCACGAGTTACGCCATGTCTCCTGATATCATTTACGTCGTCGTTCAAAAGATCTGGTGGTTTTTGGTGGTGTTGGGTGTCCTCGTGACCTTTCACGAGTTTGGACATTTTATCGTGGCCCGTTGGGCAGGGGTCAGAGTCCTGAAATTTTCCCTGGGCTTCGGACCGAAAGTGCTGAGCCGTCAAATCGGGGATACCGAATATCTCGTTTCGGCCATTCCCCTTGGCGGCTACGTCAAAATGTTCGGGGAAGACGCCGGCGAACCCGTCCCGGCAGAGGAGCGGGACCGGTCGTTTTCCCACAAACCCTTGTGGAAACGGACCCTCATCGTGGCGGCCGGGCCGGGATTCAATTTTTTCCTGAGCTACCTGATTTTTTCAGCTTGGCTGGCCGTGGGCGCTCCCCTGCCCATCCCGACGTTCGACGAACTCATCCCCACGATCGACGCGATCAGGGCAGACTCGCCGGCCGGCCAAGCCGGCCTTCACGTCGGCGACCGGATCACAAAAATCGATGAACAGGAAATCACCACGAAAAATGAGGTCTATGCCGCGGTTGCCGAAAGCAACGGACGTTCGCTCACCGTCGAGGTTCGCCGGGGCGACGCCCTGAAAGCCTTCCTCATCACGCCCGAACTCTACGATCCGGAGAACATCGAGCACCCCCTGTACGTCATCGGCATTGAGGAGGCGGCTCCCATCGTGACGGCCGTCATGCCGGATATGCCGGCCGCCGAAGCCGGGCTCAAGGAAGGTGACCGCATCCTCGAGATTCAGGGAGAAACGATTCAGACCTGGTCGCAGATGACCCGCATCATCAAGGCTCACCCGAACGATTCTCTCACCATGCAGGTTGATCGTGAAGGCGCGATTGTCACGCTGACGATCATTCCCGCACCCCATGAAGTCACGGACAACGGCACACGCACCACGATCGGAAAAATCGGCATTATGGGGTCGGGACGATCGGTGATCCGCGCGTCCTCCCCTCTCACGGCCGTGGTCCAGGGCGTGAAAGCCACGTGGGGATGGTGCGAACTCACCGTCGTCGGCATCTACAAAATGTTGACCGGCGAAATCTCCTCGAAAAACATCGGGGGACCCATCATGATCGCCAGTGCCTCAGGCACGGCTGCCGAACGCGGCCTCCCCGACGTCATGTTCTTCGTGGCCATCCTGAGCATCAACCTTGGCATTCTGAACCTCCTGCCTATTCCCGTCCTGGACGGCGGCCATCTGTTCTTCTTTGCCTGCGAAGCGATCCTGGGCCGTCCGCTTGCCGAACGCCAACGGGAATTCACCCAACAGGTGGGAATCGTGCTGCTGTTCGGAATTATGATTTTCGCGTTTTTCAATGACATCCAACGCTTGCTTCAATAATTCAGCCGATTTGTCGGATGACGCTACGCTAATCCGACCTACTACGAATACAAAAGACAAAGACCCTGGATCCCCGATCGGGTCGAGGATGACAGAAGGAGAACGGTCCCGTAGGTCGGGTTAGCCGAAGGCGTAACCCGACAATCCGTTCAATGCCCGCGCGCGCGTTCGCTTCCAATTCATGAAACCGTCCTGGAACATCGAAGAGAGTCTGGCCGACCGTCTTGCGCGGCCCTTCCAGATTTTCGCCGCTCACAAACTGTCAGGCGCCCTCCTGCTGCTGGCGGCCACGGTCGTGGCCGTCGCCTGGGCCAACTCGCCCTGGGCCGGATTCTATCACCACTGGCTGCAGACGAAACTCGCCCTCTCCGTCGGACCGTTCGGCCTGAACAAATCCCTCAGCCACTGGATCAACGACGGCCTGATGGGCCTCTTCTTTTTCGTGGTCGGTCTGGAGATCAAGCGCGAATTGCTGGCCGGCGAATTGGCCAATCCCCGGAAGGCGGCCCTGCCTGTCCTCGCCGCGGCCGGCGGCATGGCCGTGCCGGCCCTCGTGTATTTCGCCTTCAATGGCAACGGGGCGTTCGCCCGCGGCTGGGGTATTCCGATGGCCACGGACATCGCGTTCGCCCTGGGCATTCTGGCGGTTTTTCCGGTGCCGCTTTCACTCAAGATCTTCCTTACCGCGCTGGCTATCGTGGACGACATCGGGGCCATTGTCATGGTCGCGATTTTCTATACGGACGCCATCGCGCCGGGAAGCCTGCTCGTCGGCGGCCTGTTGCTGGGGATGTCCATCGGCGCCAACGTCATCGGCGTGCGCAACCCGATCTTCTACTTCCTCATCGGGCTCGCTATCTGGGTGGCGTTCTACAAGTCGGGCGTGCACGCGACCCTCGCCGGCGTTCTGATGGCGTTCACCATTCCGGCACGTACCGTCATCAACGCCCGGCAACTGCACGACTGGACGCGGGACCTGCTGGAACAACTGCGGAACACCGGACTGCCCGCGGACAGGACCCTGCTGACCGACCGGCAGCACCATATCGTGCACTCGATGGAGCAGTTGACGGAACACGCCACCGCCCCCCTGCAGAAACTCGAACATATGCTCATGCCGTTCGTGACGTTCGCCATCCTTCCCCTGTTCGCCCTGACGAACGCCGGCGTGAGCCTGGAACGCGAGGCGCTTTACCTGCTGGCCGAGCCGATGAGCCTGGGCATCATCCTGGGTCTCGTCATCGGCAAGCCGCTGGGCATCTGGCTGTTCGCCTGGGCGGGCGTGATGCTGCGCATTGCGGAACTCCCCAGGGGGATCGGTCTCTGGCACGTCGCGTCGGTGGGCTGCCTGGCCGGGATCGGGTTCACCATGTCCCTGTTCATTGCCACCCTCGCCTTCGACGACGCGGCGCTGGTCGAAGCCGCCAAGACCGCGGTCCTCGCCGGGTCCCTGCTGGCAACCCTGACAGGATCGCTCATCCTGTTGCTGGCGACACGCCCCGGAGCGGAAGACGCTTGAATCCTGGAACGGTACCATTTATATATAGCCACCGTTCCTTCCCCTTTGTAAGGGGAGGTCAGGTGGGGTAGAATCGTCGCATACCCAGAAGGCGCCAGTCCTTGTAGGTCGGATTAGCGGAGCGTAATCCGACAGCAGTAACGGAATCGTTCAACGGTGGGAATTGTCGGGTTACGCCTGCGGCTAACCCGACCTACGAAGGCTACTCTACCTCCCGACTTTTCCCTCTTCAGAAAAAGTCCCCGTCCTTACAAAGGAGGGGAACGGAAGAGCCCCCCTCTCCCCAACGCCGGAGAAAGCTGGGGTGAGGGCAAAACTATGAACGAGTGAGTACACACGGACGATAAGGAGTACCTCTTGTATGCGAACGACCCGACTGTTCATTCCAACCCTTCGTCAAACCCCGGGTGAGGCTGAAGTCATCAGCCACCGGCTCATGCTGCGCGCCGGCATGATTCGAAAAGTTGCGGCCGGTATCTACACCTATCTCCCGCTGGGCCTGCGCGTCCTCAAGAAAATCGAATGTATCATTCGCCAGGAAATGAATCGTGCCGGGGCGCAGGAACTGCTGATGCCGATCCTTTCTCCGGCCGAATTGTGGCGTGAAACCGGACGGTGGGATTTTTACGGGAAGGAATTGCTGCGATGCCAGGATCGGCATGACCGCGATTTTTGTTTCGGCCCCACACATGAAGAAGTCATCACCGACCTCTTTCGCCGTGAGATACGCTCCTACCGGCAACTTCCCATGAACTGTTACCAGATCCAAACCAAATTCCGCGATGAAATCCGACCCCGTTTCGGCTTGATGCGCGGGCGCGAATTCATCATGAAGGACGCCTACAGTTTCGATGCCGATGAAGAGAGCGCGCGTCTCAGCTATCAAAAAATGTACGACGCGTACGAGCGAATTTTTACACGGTGCGGGCTCACGTTCCGCGCGGTCGAGGCGGACACCGGACTGATCGGCGGCAGCATGTCGCATGAATTCATGGTCTTGGCCGAGACCGGAGAAGAAACGATCGTGTACGACGAACGCGGGTCCTATGCCGCCAACGTCGAGTTAGCGGAAGTGCCGCCTCCGCCGGAAGAGGACAAGGCGGCTCCGCTCGCCCTCGAAGCCGTGCAGACCCCCGGGACCAAAACCGTCCAGGAGGTCTGTGCCTTTTTGAAGGTTTCACCCAATCGACTCGTCAAGACCCTGCTCTACCAAACACCGACTGGTGACGTCATTGCGGTCCTGATTCGTGGAGACCACGAGGCGAATGAAATCAAAATCAATCGTTTCCTGGGAACGACGGTGCTCACGCTGGCAAATGCAGAAACCGTGAGCAAGGTATCGTCCGCGCCGGTCGGCTTCGCCGGTCCCGTCGGGCTCAAGGGTATCCGAATCATCGCGGACCACGCGGTCAAGGCCATGCGGAACTTCGTCGTCGGCGGGAACAAGAACGACACCCACCTGATCAATGTCAACTGGGATCGGGACTTTACCGTGGAGGCGTTTCTCGACCTGCGCCAAGCCCGAGCCGGCGACCAGTCACCCAGGAGCGCCGACCGCTTACAAGAAGCGAAAGGGATTGAAGTCGGCCACGTCTTCTTGCTGGGGACGAAGTACAGCCAAGCCATGAACGCGACGTTTCTGGATGCGGACGGACAAGAAACGTTGGCCATCATGGGGTGTTACGGCATTGGCGTCAGCCGGACCGCCGCCGCAGCCATTGAACAGAACCATGATGACAAAGGCATGGTGTGGCCCGTGCCCATTGCGCCCTTTCACCTCCATTTGTTGCCGGTCACGGCCTCGGAGCAGGTCGTGAAAACCGCCGGCATGCTGTACGATTCGTGCACCGAAGCAGGCCTGGAAGTCTTGTGGGACGATCGCGATGAACGTGCCGGAGTGAAATTTAACGACGCCGACTTGATCGGGGCCCCGTTTCATCTCACCATCGGCGACCGAGGCCTGGCACAAGGCGTGGTCGAACTGAAACGGCGCGATACCGGGGAAGTGGTGCCACTCCAACCGGCCGACGTGCTTCCCCATGTCCAGGAATTGCTTTCCTCTTACGACCTTCCGGCCGTATAACCGGCCTCGTCGTCCCTCCTGTCATCCCCGGCTTGATCGGGGATCCAAAGACTTACCCGAGCTTGACGGTTATCCATATCTTGCGTATGGTTATCCATATGAAGACAACGCTCAACATAGACGACCACGTGATGCGCCGATTGCGTGAAGAGGCGGCCCGGCGGCGAACGACTATTTCCGCACTCGTGGAAGCGGCGCTGCGACGCATTCTGGCCGAGACTACTCACGTCGAGGACAGGGGACACGCCCGCCCGGTGCTCCCGACTTGGCGCAGTGGTGGGGCACTCGTGGACGTGTCGAATCGTGCCGAGTTGTATTCGGCGATGGATGAACCCTGATTGCTGGTCCTCGACACCAACATCCTCTTGTACGCCGCCGACCGACAATCCGAATTCCATCGGCCGTGTCGTGCCCTGGTCGAGCAGTGCCTGGATGATCCGGCGCCTGACTTTCTGACCTGGAATATTTGTTATGAATTCCTTCGCGTCAGCACCCATCCCCGGGTCTTTCGGTCACCGTGGAATGCCAAGGATGCTTGGCGATTCCTTGAACTCCTGCTGACGTCACCAGGGATTGACGTGCTTGTGCCGACGGCACGACATGCGGACGTTTTGAGTCTCGTCGTGCGTGAACTGCCCGATGCTCGGGGTAACTTTATGCACGACCTTCACACGGCCGCGCTCATGCGCGAACACGGGATCAGCCGAATCTGCACTCGCGACACCGATTTTCACCGGTTCTCTTTTCTCACGGTGATTGATCCATTGCGAACATAAGCCGGCCGGTCCGCTCTGATGCCCGCCTCACCCTGCCCTCTCCCAGGAAATCGCTATTTCCGCATTTGAATTGACATGAGAAAGAACTGAATGATACGTTAACTCGGATTGCGCCCATCATTGCTGCAATCAATGGATGGTAGGTATGATTACGCAAATGAACGTGCGGGGGCTGTTGTTTGACCCCTATAATAACGCCTATATCGTCATCCTTCGGGACGAACAGAATTCCGATATGCTTCCGATTTGGGTCGGGAAATCCGAAGCGAGTGCCATCAGTTTTGCGTTGGAGAACATTGCCCCGCCCCGTCCTCTGACACACGATTTCATGAAATCGATTTTGGACAACGTTGACGCCAAAGTCTTGAGCGCCGTGGTCACTGACTTAAAAGATAATACGTATTATGCCAAAATCCATCTCTGGTACGGCGATTCGGAATACTCGATTGATTCACGGCCCAGCGATGCGATTGCCTTGGCTTTGCGCGCCGAAGCCCCGATCTTTACCAGAGAGGAAGTCCTACAAAAACAGAGTTCCGAGGAATTGGAGCGCTGGCTCGAAAACTTAAAACCTGAAGATTTCGGCAAATTCGAAACCTAACGTTTGCTATCGTTTTTTCGTTGAACCGAACCCGTTTTCGCAACGTCCATGAGCGTGGAACAAAATACCGACCTCGTCCCGTTAAAAGTTCACGGAGTGCTGGTTGACCCCAATACGGAGACCCAGATCGTGATCCTTCGGGACGAAAACAATGCCGACGTCCTTCCCATTTGGGTGGGCACGGCCGAGGGGACCTCCATCCGCTTGGCATTGGAGGACGTGGTTCCCCCCAGACCGATGAGTCACGATTTGATTGCGAGTCTCTCGACGCACCTGGGCATGAAAATCTCTCAAGTCGTGGTGACGGACGTCCAAAACAACACGTACTATGCGACGGTGCACGTATCTTTGAATGGACTCGAACGCACAGTGGATGCCCGGCCAAGCGATGCCATCGCCGTGGCCCTGAGGGCCAAATGTCCGATTTACGTGACACAGGACGTCCTCAAAAGAAGAGCTGGCGATAATTTGGAGGCTTGGCTGGCTAAACTCGATCCCAAAGAATCAGGGACGTCCGAAACATGATCGTAGACTGAAACATGGAGAATTTCTGATGCGTAGCTTTCAAGCAAAACCCGATGAAATCGACCGGAAATGGTATATTCTCGACGCCAAAGGGATTCCGCTCGGTCGTTTGGCGACTCAAGCCGCCACGCTTCTCCGCGGCAAGCACAAACCGACGTTCACGCCCAACGTCGATACGGGCGACCACGTGATTGTGATCAATGCCGAAGCGATTCGACTGACCGGGAAAAAATTGAAGGAGAAAACGTATTATCACCATACCGGATATCCCGGGGGGATCAAATCCATTACCGCCGAACATCTCTTGAAAAAAGCCCCCACGGAAATCGTGTCCAAAGCCGTTCGGGGCATGCTTCCACACAGTCCGTTAGGGAAAAAAATGGCTAAAAAGTTGCGCGTCTACGTTGGGACGGATCACCCACATGTCGCACAACGTCCGGAGCCCTGGTCATAACAGTATCTTGCTAAACGTATAGAGGAAAGGCCTTACCAATGGTTAGTCAACGTCATTATGCTACGGGAAAACGCAAATATGCGATCGCACGCGCCTGGATTGAACCGGGTCCTCCGGACATTACGGTCAATGGCCGCACGCTTGACCATTATTTCACCCTTCTTTCACATCGCATGCAGGTGGAAGCGCCGCTTGAAGTGACGAACACACGAGGACAATTTCGCATTAAAGCCTCGGTCTGCGGTGGAGGCGGAACCGGACAGGCCGGAGCCCTCCGCCACGCGATTGCCAAAGCCTTGGTCCAAGTGAACCCGGACTTTCGCGGGATCCTCAAAAAGGACGGCTTGCTGACACGTGACCCCCGTGTGAAAGAAAGGAAAAAATACGGACAAAAAGGCGCTCGAAGCCGATTCCAATATTCCAAGCGTTAACCGCGCGGATTCTGACAATGGTTGCGAAAAAGGGAAGGCTTCGTTGCCTTCCCTTTTTTCGTCTTATTCATGTATGGCAAGGCGACAGTCATCATCAATGCGTCGATCTCGATTAAAAGTAGCCGTACTGGGAGCCAGTGGGTATACTGGCGGGGAACTCCTACGTCTATTGGGCGGTCACCCTAACGTCACGGTCACCAACGTGACGGCGGACAAATCCGCCGGCCTTCCGGTGACGTCCCTGTTCCCACACCTCGAAACGTTTCACGGGTTTCGTTTTGCGCCGCTGCACGTCGAACCCATCCTGAAAAAGGTCGATCTGGTATTTTCAGCACTTCCCCATACGAAATCCATGGAGCCGGTGACCGAATGCGTCAAAGCCAAAAAACCTGTGATTGACCTGAGCGCCGACTTTCGGCTGATGGAGCGGGAAATCTATGAACAGTGGTACGGTACACCGCATGCGTCGCCCGCGCTGCTGAAGAAGGCGGTGTACGGGCTTCCGGAACTTCACCGGGCACGAATCCGGCAGGCTCAGCTGGTTGCCGTGCCGGGCTGCTACCCGACCGCGGCTATTCTGCAGTTGGCTCCATTGCTGGCCCATCGGATGATCCAAACGGATACCATTGTCGTTGATTCGAAATCCGGCATTTCAGGGGCGGGACGAAGCCCGGCCCTGCCCTACCATTTTCCGGAAGCGCATGACTCCATGACGGCCTACAATATTGCCCGACACCGGCACACCCCTGAAATTGAACAGGAACTGAACCGCATCATTCACGGACGGAAAGAGGCGAACGTGAATATCGTATTCACTCCGCATCTGATCCCGATGAACCGCGGGCTTCTCAGCACGGCCTATGCCAAACTCCGGAAACCGCTCACGAACGCCAAGGCAACGGCGTTGTACAAGGACTTTTTTGCAAACGAACGATTCATCCGAATCCGGGAAGAGTCAACGGCAGTCAGTCCAACCCACGTTCGAGGATCGAATTTTTGCGACATCGGAGTTTTTGTGGATCAACGCACCAACCACGTCATCACCGTATCGGCCTTGGACAACCTGGTCAAAGGTGCGGCTGGGCAGGCCATCCAATCCATGAACCTGATGATGGGCTTTCCCGAAGAGACGGCTCTGACGTCACCAGGGATTTTTCCATAGACTCAACCGGACCGATGTTCCTCACTCACAATCCGTATTCCTTGTGAACGTACAAAAGACTAAAGGCGGCGTCACGGCCCCGGCCGGCTTTCTTGCCGCGGGGATTCACGCCGGTATCAAACCGGCGCCTGTGCTGGACCTCGCCCTTTTGGCGTCCACCCACCCCGGGGTCATGGCGGGAGTGTTCGCGCAAAATCGAATCGTGGCAGCGCCCGTCCTTTTGGGTCGCCGGCAACTCAAACAGCACACGGGGCAAGCCATTCTCGTGAATAGTGGAAACGCCAATTCATTGACCGGTTCACAAGGGCTATCGGATGCCATGGAAATGCGCCGGCTCGTATCCACGGCCTTACGCCTGCCCGTCTCTTCGGTGTTTGTGGGATCGACGGGAGTGATCGGCCGCCCTTTGCCGATGTCCGCGATCCGTGAAGCCGTCCCGCCTCTCAGCCGCATCCTGAGCCGGTCCGGTCATAAACCGGCTGCCCAGGCTATCATGACGACGGACACCATACATAAAGAAGTCGCCCTGCAGGCAAAGATCGGGAAGCGGATGCTTACGATCGGAGGGATGGCCAAAGGCTCCGGCATGATTCATCCCAATATGGCGACCATGTTGGCCTATCTCACCACCGACGCCGCGATTGCCCCGCGGGCCCTGCAAGCCGCATTGACGCGAGCCGTCAACGACACCTTCAACTGTATTTCCGTCGACGGGGACTCGAGCACGAACGACACGGTCTTATGTCTTGCCAATGGACGCGCCGGGAATCCGGCGATTCAGATGGGCACCCCCCAATGGGAACAATTTTACACCCTTCTGTACGACGTCTGCCTGTCGCTTTCGCTTCAAATCTGCCAGGACGGGGAAGGGGCTACCAAAATCGTCGAGATTGTCGTGCGCGGAACAAAGACCAATCACGAAGCGAAGAAGATTGCTCAAACCATTGCGACTTCGTTGTTGGTGAAGACCGCCGTCTTCGGAGAGGACCCCAACTGGGGTCGAATCGTGGCTGCCGCCGGCCGGGCCGGCGTGACCTTCAACCCTTCCAAGCTTTGGTTGGCATTCAACAGGACTCGAGTCGTAGAGAACGGCCAAGCGGTCGGAGGACCGGGGGACCGACAGGCGCAACGGATCATGCGGAAAAAACGATACGTCATGACGCTCTCAGTGGGGAATAAACGGGGTTCCGCCAGACTCTGGACCACGGACCTTTCCTACGATTACGTGAAAATCAACGCCTCCTATACCACCTAGCCTATCTTTTTCCAGATAAGGCGTCCGGTTAGCCGACCGCGCATCATTCTCCTCGACCGGTCAGGCAGCACGTGGGGGTTGAAACCGTTACGAAAAAGTGTACAATTAGGTTTTATTCTATATCTTGTAGGCGGACTTCACTATTTTCTGCGCTGAACAACTACAGGTTGTGGTCATGAAGGTAACGTCAAGTACAGAAGGCCCGTACAATTCCGTTGCACCTTTCCCCGAACCACCGGAAACATCTCATCACCATAACTAAGATGCTGGTTTCCTTACAGACGCGGCTGATCCTCCTGAGCGCTCTTCTCGTCTTCGCCCTGCTCCTGCCCGGCTGTGCGGTCGTGGAAACGACTTACGATGTCGTGGCTGGCACGGTTAAAGGGGTTTATTACCTGACGACCGGAACCGTCAAGACCGTCTACCAGGTTGGAAAATTTACGTTCGAGGTCGTACAGGCGCCATTCGACTGGCCCCTGATGCATGATGAAATCGAAACGATCGACGGGTTGCCGGTTAAGGAAGCCATTCGCCAAGGTCGCGTCAAATGGGCTCCCTATGTAGTGCACGGCAGACGCTACGTGCCCATGAGCGTCCGGCAGGCCCAACGCTATGAAGAGACGGGGATCGCGTCATGGTATGGAGAAGAAACCCGGCGGAAAAGCGGGGGACACATGACCGCGAACGGCGAAGCGTTTAATCCCATGGCCTTGACCGCCGCGCACAAGTACCTGCCGTTGCCGATCAACGTCCGAGTGACGAACTTGGACAACGGTCGATCAATCGTCGTCCGGGTCAACGATCGTGGTCCGTTCCCCAGCGTCAACAACCCGAACTCCGGGAAACGCATTATCGACTTGAGTTACGGGGCCGCCAAAAAACTGGGATTCCACAAGAAAGGCTTAACCCGGGTCCGCGTCAAAGTCATTCCCGTCAAGGTCGGGACCTAGCCCGTCTCCACAGCAGAAAGCGTACGTTCTTCACCCCTACCCGACTTCGTCCCGAGCGTCCACGACGCGAGCGAGATCCCGCAAGGCAAAAGATATCTGCACGGGGATGGTGGCCCCCTGGCGGCATCGGCGTATCTCGTCAGACAACGTGGCGAGTTCGACCATTGCATGTTCACGGATTTGATTGAGTGAGGGGGACTTCTCACTGCGCTTGCCGGAGTCCATGACCGGCCGGAGCAGCGCTTTCCCCTCTTGCGTATCGGCAGCCATCGTCACCACGTCATGCTCGATACGTCCTCGTTGATCGTAGTGGCGGTAAACTTGTTTGGCACCCGGCCACGTCTCCTTGCCCTCTGACTTCTTTCGTGACGGTTTCCCGGAATATTCCTGCAGCTTATAGACGCAGTCCAAATACGGCACATCCGCCGAAGTCGCCAGTCTGGTCCCGACGGCGAACAGATCCACAGGAGCCTGCGCCGCGACAAGGTGTTGAATGGCGTCTTCATCCAGGTTGCCGCTTGCCGTAATCTGCACATCTTCCAACCCACCGTCGTCTAAAATGCGTCGTACCCGGCGCGCCTGATCCACCAGGTCTCCGCTATCGAGACGTACCCCTTTGATCGTAATGCCTTTTTCCCGCAGACGCGGGGCCAGCCCTACCACGGTTTGGGCTCCTTTTTGTGTGTCATAGGTATCGAGCAACAAAACAACGTTGTCAGGTTGCGCATCGGCAAAATGCTCAAAGGCGTGACGTTCGGCTCGGTGGGCCTGCACGAAACTATGCCCCATGGTTCCGAACACCGGCACCTCAAAAAAAGGCTCGGCCAGGACCGTGGCCGAGCCGGCAAATCCGGCCAGGTAACTGGCCCGGGCAGCCAGCAACCCGGCCTCGGCTCCATGGGATCGTCGCAAGCCGAAATCGATCACGGGTTTGCCGGCAGCAGCGAGGACGCACCGCGCGGCTTTAGATGCAATCAACGTCTGATAGTGAAGCAAGGTGATCAACCGGGTCTCGATCAACTGTGCTTGAGGTAACGGGGCCGTGACCCGGACAATCGGTTCATTCGCGAAAAAGACGGTGCCCTCAGGCATGGCATGAAGATCCCCCGCAAACCGAAACCGTTCCAGATATTCAACAAAGGACCGGCTGAATCGGCCACTGTTCGCCACCCATTCCAACTCGTCAGGAGTAAAACGAACATTCTCCAAGAATTCCAGAAGCTGTGCCAAGCCCGCGGCAATAAAAAACCCCCGTTCCGGGGGCATCGTTCTCACGAAACATTCGAAGACTGCGGTTTCTTCCATGCCTTGTTCAAGATAGCCTTGAAGCATGGTGAGCTGATAGAAATCCGTCACTAACACACTGGATCGAATATCCATGCCAAATGATCGACCCAACGTCCGTCAGGATTCATCCCTGAGTTCGAGCGCCTTGCACGCCCCGAACACCGTCATCAGGATGACACCCTGACGTGCGGCTTTTCGGCTGCGATACCGTAAACGGGCGGGACGTTGCAGCCCCGCCCGGGCAACATCGCGTGGGGGGGTAATCTTCGGCGGCTCAGTCGCCACCTCTTCGAACTGGACGCTCTCGGAATCCGGAGAAGGAGAAAACGCCTCGCGGGCTTCAAATTCCTCTTGATATCGTGAATATCGCTCGATCTGTTCACGCAACCAACTCCCGATGGAGGCAAAAAACCAAACCAACAACACGATTGCAAGAAAGACAAATGCTTCAACATTCATCCTATCGCCTCATGTGGATTTGCCTTGCTCCGGTTCATCTTCCTCATGCCCAATGGCCTCTCTCATGGCAGTATCGGCCTGCACGTTCTTCATTCGGTAATAATCCATGATCCCGATGTTGCCTTTCCGAAACGCCTCGGCCATGGCACGCGGCACTTCCGCTTCAGCTTCGATCACACGGGCCCGCATCTCCTGTTCCAACGCCACGGCCATGGCCCGCCGTTCTTCGGCCTTGGCCTGCGCAATTTGCTTATCGGCATTGGCTTGATCGATCTGCAGCTTCGCACCGATATTTTCACCCACGTCCACGTCTGCGATATCAATCGATAGAATTTCAAATGCGGTCCCGGCGTCCAACCCTTTTTGGAGAATGTGTTTCGAGATCTCATCGGGGTTTTCCAACACGTCCTTGTGCGTGCCCGACGAGCCTATGGTGCTCACCATGCCCTCACCCACCCTGGCAATGACCGTCTCTTCCCCGGCGCCACCGACAAGCCGATCGATGTTCGCTCGAACAGTGACCCGTGACACGGCAATCAGCTGAATGCCGTCTTTCGCCACCGCCGTAATCCTCGGCGTTTCAATCACCTTCGGCAACACGGACATCTGCACGGCTTCCAACACGTCGCGACCGGCAAGATCAATGGCCGCGGCACGTTTGAAGGGCATGGGGATGTTCGCCTTGTCCGCGGAAATCATGGCATTCACCACTTTCACGACGTCGCCGCCGGCAAGAAAATGGGCTTCGAGATCATTGGTGGGAATCTCCAGGCCGGCCTTGACCGCACTGATCCGCGCCGTGACCACGGTGCCGGGCGGCACCCGGCGCAACCGCATGCCGACCAACGTCAGGAGCCCCACGTACGCATTCGAGGCCCAGGCCGCAATCCATAATGGAATGGGGATGAGGTACAAGAACCCCACTAAGGCAATGCTGACGACCAGCAAAGCGGCGAGGGTGCCGAAGACCTGCATTTCTGCGCCCATGAGAATCCCCTCCTTTCGGCCTGTCTGAACGAGGACAAGGAATACCGGAACTCTAACACAAATAGGAAGGGAATGGCTCGAAATTCAGAGGGAATTGTCTGCTTGCCGTCCCCCTGATAAGGGGGATTGAGGGGGTTGTCTGACAAAGACGGGGAAGCGGTGACAATTCTCAACGAATCAGCCACGCTGTCGGATTACGCTCCGCTAATCCGACCTACTCCGACTGCACACAGATGACGCCAATCCAAAATCCGCAATCCGCAATCAAAAATCCAGATGGCGTCGGCCATGCACATGCCAACGCTTAATTCATTTCCGCGAGATCTTGCAACAATTCCAGACATTGCGGTTGGCGCAATTTCCTGAGGGCGGATGCTTCAATTTGACGGATGCGTTCCCGCGTCACGCCAAAATCTTCGCTGATTTCTTCCAAGGTATGACCTTTGGCAAACCCGATCCCGAATCGTTTTTTAATGATGTACTCTTCCTTCGGCGTCAACACACCCAAGGCCTTATCCACTGTGCGCCGCGTGTCATACCGTAGGGCAGCCGCATAAGGGGGAGAGACGGTCCGATCCTCGAGAAGGTCACCTAACCGGGTCTCTTCTTGATCACCCACCGGGGTTTCCAACGACACAGGCTCCTTGTGGTAGCTCATCATTTCCCGGGTCTTCTCCTCGGACAACTCCACGTGTTCGGCCAATTCGTCAACGGTGGGTCGACGCCCGTAGCGTTGCACCAATCGTGCCGACGCCTTGTTCAATTTTTGAATCGATTCGTGCATATGAACCGGAACCCGGATCGTATTGGCCTGATCGGCAATGGCACGCGACATTCGTTGCCGGATCCACCACGTCGCATAGGTGCTGAACTTGTACCCGCGTTGATATTCAAACTTGTCGACGGCCTTCATCAACCCGATGTTTCCTTCTTGAACGAGATCCAAAAATTGAAGGCCGCGTCCCAGATACTGTTTGGCAATACTCACCACCAATCGCAAGTTGGCCTGAATGAGCCTGTTTTTCCCGTCTGCGATGTTTCGCTCAGCCTGTTCAATCCTGTCCACATGTTCCAGGAACAGGCCGACGGGCATAAACAGGACGTTCTGCTCAACGTTCTTCAAACTTTCTTGCCGATCTGAACGAAGTTCGTTCGCCAGGGTCTTGACCCGGGACAGCAGCCGGCCCTGATATTCATCCGTAAAATGCAATGACTTGACCCGAGCGGCAATGCGTTGTCGAGTGGACTCCACGTGTTTCAACGTATGAGAAGCATCTCTTGCCGCCGGACGGGCACATTTGTCGCGGTAATACGTTTGCAGAGGTTTCGAGGCGCGCCGGATGGCCGATAGTCCACTCATGGTTCGATTGCGCACGTCCTCCTGTTCCGCACCCGCAGATTCAACGTTCTGCTCACCGGACCCGCGGTCGAGGGTCACGACCGCAGACACGGGAATCTCACGCCGCTGCAAAGACACACGGAGTGACTCCAAGCGATCGAGAACCAGGGGGAGTCCGTAGACGGCTCGCGCCATTTCAGCACTACCTGCTTCGATCTGTCTGGCAAGCCGCACTTCCTCTTCACGCGTCAATAATGCAACCTGACCCATCTCCTTCAAAAACACTTGGGTCGGTCCACGTGCTCCCTCTTCCTTCTGAGGAGCAATCGCGCCCTCCCGCCGTGAGGGAGCCTGCGGAAGACGAACCGGGACATCCTCGGCCGCCATCACCGACGATAGTTGATCAATTTCAGGTTCTGTAACACTGGGTAACGGGGCTTGACGCATGATGCACCTCTACGGGTTTCTGATGACCGATGCCCACGACGGTTACGCAGCTTGAGAGGCGGGCTTTCTGTTGCCTCGGTCCGGTACCGATTGTCTTGCTGTTTTCGGATAGACCGTTTCCCCGCAATTCAGACACCGTAAGGTCTCAATACGAAGAAAAGGACCATCCGGATCATAAAAATGATCCCTGATCATAAAACCCTCACAACGTGGACATTTCATATGGTATCCCCCTTGTTCGCGACTGTTCCGGAGTATCCAGGAACGGGCCTAAATGGATTGTTCCGCAACGTGCCGCGTGTTTATGTTCTTTTTCATAACCAATTCTTGCGGCAAATCAAGGGCATGGCTCTAAAAACAACCGAAAAATTTCAGGTTTCCTCCGTATGACACCTTGTCCTTTCATAACATAACCGTTTGATAATAAAGGGAAACTGGCAGACCTAATCTTCTACCTCCCCTTACCCCTCCTTACAAAGGAGGGGCGTCAGAAAGGCATGCCCATCTTGTCCCTCCCCTTTGTAAGGGAAGGTCAGGTGGGGTAGAGACCTGCGAGGTGAACAGTTACAATCCCCACTAGCCGTGGCCGGAACCGGTTTGCTAGGATGCGTCTCCCATGGAAATTGGCATTGTCGGGCTCCCCAACATCGGCAAATCGACGATCTTTAACGCACTGACGTCAGGAGGCGCGGCCGCGTCGAGCTATCCCTTTACCACCATCGAAGCAAACCTCGGCGTCGTTCCCGTTCCCGACTCCAGGCTGACCCGCCTCACGGACGTCTTCAAACCGCAAAAAACGACTCCCGCCTTCTGCCGGTTTGTCGACATCGCCGGCCTGGGCAAAGGCGCTGCGCAAGGCGAGGGACTCGGCAACAAATTCCTGGCCCACATCCGGGAAGTCGACGCAATCCTGCACATGGTCCGTCTCTTTCAGAATCCCAATGTCGAACACACGTTAGACGGCATCGACCCGAAGCGGGACATCGACGTGATCGAGACCGAATTGATGCTGGCCGATCTCGAAAGTGTCTCGAAACAATTCGACAAGGTCGAGGGGAAGGCCAGAACCGGAGACACGGCATCGAAAGAGACCTTGGAATTACTCAATATCGTGAAGACGGCACTCGAAGAGGGCAAACCAGCACGGACACTAGGACTTGCCCCCGAAAGTCTCAAGGGTTTCTTCCTGCTGACCGCAAAACCCGTCCTGTACGTCGGCAATGCCGACGAGAACACGGACCCGGCCGTTGTGGATGATTTTCAAACGTTCGTCCAGCAACGCGAGGCGGAATCGGTCGTACTCTGCGGCAAACTGGAAAGTGAATTAGCCGAGCTGTCCGACGAGGACCGCAACCTGTTCATGGCTGACCTGGGCATGCAACACAGCGGCCTGGAACGGGTCATCGTGGCTGCGTACAACACGCTGGGACTCTGCTCATATTTTACCGGGGGCCCCAAGGAAGTCCGGGCGTGGACGATCCCCGTAGGAGCCAAAGCACCCCAAGCCGCCGGCGTGATCCACTCGGACTTCGAAAAGGGATTTATCAAAGCCGACGTGTACGGCTTCACGGATCTGGATCGATACCAGTCGGAGCAAGCGTTGCGAGAGAAAGGTCTCATCCGCTCCGAGGGCAGAGACTACGTGATGAAGGACGGTGACGTGTGTCATTTCAAGTTCAACGTCTAAACACCTATGGACGCACTGTATTATCCCTTCCACTTGTGCCATGAGCGTACCCTGGAGCTTCTCTTAAAAGAATATGCGATTGTGCATTTTCGCGATTTCATGGCCCTGCGCCTGACGTCATTCATGGGAACGACGGCCTTTCCCGATCGCATGGGCGACTACTATCCTCAACTTCTGGAAGCAGGTCGAATCATCCAAGGCCACAATGTCAGCGGCACGTTACATCCGGATGCGATGGCGGCAGTGGATCAGGATTTAGCCGATCCAACGTGGCGCTCCATTTTTCATGAAGCCTTGTCGGATGACTATCGTTTTCAGCGTACGTTGTTTGATGAATCAGACATTCAAAAGCGAGGGGACTCCCTAGAAAGCTCGTCTTTGCCCGCATTCGGGACACCGGATTGGCAAGAAAAACCTTTTTCGGTGGAGTCGGTCAAAGCCCTGAGTCGCCAATCCATCCATCACGAAGACGACCCGGCTTTTGAGTACGGATGGGCACTGGTCAAAACCAGCGCAGCGTTGACCTATACCATTCAACTTTGTCACCAACTGCACGTAGCGGCCGTGACGGATTCGGCCTCGTATCATCGGCTGTTCACACAATCTTGTGGAAGACAACAGATCGAGATCGCTCATTCCTGCATCAAACGGGAAGGGTACTGACAGGAACGTTTTGAAGAGCAGACGGCCTGCTTGAAACGGAAAGTTTCTCCCACTACAACACCGTCTCCGGCCCCTTCGGTCTCCAGGCCCTGGCTAAAGCTTCGGCTTTTTCAATCTGCGCGGGCGTCATCTCCTGTTCCAGCATGGACAAGGCTTCCAGCGCCGGGTCCATCCCCTGCTCCGCTGCCAGAAAGGCCCATTGATAGGCCTGGATGTAATCCTGCTTGACGCCTTCGCCCTTGTAGAACATCAGCCCTACGTGATTTTGTCCTGCCGCGTTACCCTGCTCCGCCGCCCTCAGAAACCATCGAAACGCTTTAGCGTAATCTTTCGGCACACCCAGGCCATAACGGTAGAGTAATCCCAGATTATTTTGCGCGCTCTGATGACCTTGATCAGCCGCCAACCGATACCAGTATCGGGCCGTCTCGAAATCCTGTGCGACGCCCTGCCCCCACCGATACATGTACCCCACCATGTTTTGGGCCTCGGCATTCCCTTGGGCAGCAAGCGGGGCCCATTCCCGCATCGCGGTTTCGTAATCCTGCGCCAGATAGGCATCTTCGCCAAGGCGAAAATCCGCCCAGGACAAAGGACCACTGATCAGCACCCACGCAATGGTGAGCGCGAATGTTTTCCAGCAGGGCAAGTTCTTCATCGTCGTTGGCTCCTCGTGGCTGTGATCCCAGGCTATCCGTTCCGTTTTCTCCAGTATACTCCAAATTTCTACCCATGACCTTCTGTTTTGCTCTTTACTCCTCGTGACGGGGATGGCATAAGAAGAACAGAGACCAAGGAGGTCGTATGTCTTTACGTATCCACGCCGAAGCCCTCTACGATTCGCTGAAATCGCTGTTGGGCAACCATAATCCCAACCAGGTGCAGGCAAAGATCGAGCGAGAGCTCGGACACATGATCCCCAACTGGACCGACAAGACTCCGGACTGTCCGGGATGGTACTGGTTTAAGCCACAAGGCGTCGCTGAACCACAGCTTCTCCTTGTGGAACATGGCCGTATCGACACCAAACTCATGGCCGATTTGGGTCCCCCGAACAATTTAGTGGATGTTCAACGCGTGAAAGGGCTTTGGGCAGGCCCTCTGCTTCCGCCCAGGTAAGATGACGTTCAGCCATACAAACCATTCACCCACCTCCTGGGAATCGTTCTCCGCATCCCGATTTGACTACCTGTCGGCCTTGGCCATCCCTATTGCCGAGGGCATCACGCGCCAGGATACCACTCATCCTGCGTTTCGTGGTTGCATTGACTGGCATTCCTGTGTCCATGGACTCTATGCCTTATTGACCGTATCCCGGCTAACGGGAGAGCCCCAGTGGAGGCACTTGGCTGAATCCTTGCTCATCCCTGATAAACTGGACCGGGAACTCGTCTGTATTCGGAACGGTGAATTGAACCGGGAACTTCCCTATGGATACGCGTGGTTCCTGAAACTGGCTCAAGATCGCCAGCGTTTTTTTCAGCAAGACGATTTGCGGGCAATCGCCGCGGAACTGGCACGGCGGCTTGAACAGTGGCTCTTTTCCCTGTCCGACAACGAAATAGTGATTCATGCCCGACACCGCGCCTATGGCAACGTCTCCTGGGCCGTATTGAATGTATGGGAGTGGGCTCAATGGAACAATGACATCGGCTTGGCTGAAGCCTTATCCGTGTTTACACGGGAGCGATTGCTACCCCTCGACCAGGCTCTCCCCTCCTCCTGCGACGACCTGACCGATGAATTTTTCCCGGCCGCCCTGCAACGCATACGAGCGATTCTCGCCATTCTTCCTGGCAACGAGACTGCCCCTTGGTTACGCGCGTACCTTGCACAAGACTTGCAGTTGGAACCCGTCCACCGTCCGACCGTCCCGCATTCCGCCGGCCTCAATTTCAGCCGGTGCTGGGGATTGTGGGATCTGTTTCAATACACGGGACAGTCCAGGTACCGCGACCAGTACGTTCGACACCTTGTGACACAGATGAACCATCCAGAATATTGGCGTGACGACTACAAGAAGTATGGACATTGGGTCGCCCAGTTCGGGATTTATGCTATCGCGCTCAGCATGGACAGCGCCTAAAGAGGAGGGCTCTTCCTGACACTCGCCGGTTGACATTTGGTTTTGCCGGTCGGTAGAAATTCAGTTTCGCATAAGGAAGATCATTTCTTCTTCCCGCACGTTCATTGCATATCAGGCACCTTGAAATTTCCTTGATCTGACATCCTCTTCTTTTCTCGCTCTTCACGGAGTCTTGTTCATGCCAATCAACGCACTACGGAAACCAGGGGCCAAGATGAGCCTCAAGGAAGCGCTCGAACGGGTTGAAAAACTCAAACGGATGGCTGCGAGCAGCAACCCTCACGAAGCGGCCGTGGCCAGCGCACGACTCAAAGCTTTTGACGTCAATGCTGCACGGGCCCCTCAATCAAAAGACTCTGAAACCGTGCCGATCACGGAAACCGGCGTGAACGGACCTTCCAATCAGAAAGTCGAGGTTCTCGATGAATTACCCGTCATTCCCTACAAGGAATTAGGGGAATTGGAAGTGGAACAACCACCTGAAACATCATCGATGAATTGGGATGTGCTACATGCTGAATTGCTGGAACGGGCTCAACAGATCGGCGCCAATGCCATTATCGACATTCAAATCAAGGGAACGATTCAGCAAAAAATCCTGGTCGGGACGGCCCTCAAGTATCTCTCACCGCAAGAAATCTTGGACATCCAGGCAGCCAACAAATTGGAAGAAGACGAGAAAGCGTACAAAGAAGCACAAAAGGAGCGACGTGACGAAGATTGGGCTCCTCCCGTTGGATAAAAGTTGAGTCGCCATCCCCCTCTGCCCTTCCCGTGGAAGCATGCCCTCGACTGCGATCGGGGGCGGGAATCCGGTTTCCTGCACAAAACACCAGCGTAGTCATCCTAAATATTGCGCTTGCCGAAGCCTGTCCTGAGGTGCATTCGTACGCTCAAGTGTGGCAAAATTGAGTCCTTGGAGAAACGATGGCCGACAACGTTCTCCGGTGAGGAATTGCAGGAAGCAAAATACCCCCTTGTGACGAGAACAGGAGCTACGCTGGATGGAATTTCAGTATCAGGAGATCTTCGAACACGGGCTGGATGAAACGACGTATCGCAAGTTGACGTCGGACCACGTCGCCACCACTATTTTGGACGGACAGGAGATCCTCACCGTTCAGCCCGAAGCGCTCACGCTCCTGGCGCGTGAAGCCATGGATGACGTCGCACATTTACTGCGAGCGAGTCACCTCAAACAATTGAGCAACATTCTGGACGACCCCGAAGCCTCGGAGAACGATCGCTTCGTTGCGTTGGAACTGCTGAAGAATGCCAACATTGCCGCCGGGCGGGTGTTGCCGGGTTGTCAGGACACCGGCACGGCGATCGTCGTCGGGTATAAGGGACAGCAGGTATTCACCACGGGTGACGCCGCCGAGGCGCTGTCGCGCGGCATCTATGACGCCTACGCGCAACGCCACCTGCGCTATTCGCAGATGGCGCCCCTCGATATGTATACCGAGAAAAATACCGGCACGAACCTCCCGGCTCAGATCGAACTCTATGCCGAATCCGGGGCGGAATACCGCTTCCTGTTTATCGCCAAAGGGGGCGGGTCGGCGAACAAAACCTTTCTCTATCAAGAGACGAAAGCCCTGTTGAATCCGAAATCCCTGCTCGCCTTTGTCGCGGAAAAAATCCGCACGATCGGCACCTCGGCCTGCCCGCCCTATCACCTGGCCATCGTGATCGGGGGCCTGTCCGCGGAGTTCACCTTGAAGACCGTCAAACTCGCGAGCTGCCATTATCTCGATGATCTCCCGACCACCGGGAACCATTTGGGTCGTGCGTTTCGGGACCGCGACTTCGAAAAGGAAATTTTTCGACTCTGCGCTGAGACCGGTATCGGCGCCCAATTCGGCGGCAAATATTTCGCGCACGACGTGCGGGTCATTCGCCTCCCTCGTCACGGCGCATCCTGCCCCGTGGGCCTGGGCGTCTCCTGCTCGGCCGACCGCCAAATCCTGGGCAAAATCACCAAAGACGGGATCTTTCTCGAACAGCTCGAAACGAATCCCGCGCACTACCTCCCGGACGTCAGTGAAAAGGACCTGGACGAGACGGTCGTTAAGATCGACCTGAACCGGCCGATGACGGCTATCCTCTCGGAGTTGCGCGAACATCCGGTAGCTACCCGGTTATCGCTGACCGGTCCCATTGTCGTCGCGCGAGACATCGCCCACGCCCGGCTGAAGGAACAACTGGATGCCGGAAAAGGCCTTCCCGAATATTTTAAAAACCACGTCGTGTATTACGCCGGCCCCGCCAAGAAACCCGAAGGCTATGCCTCAGGGTCCTTCGGCCCCACGACCGCCGGGCGCATGGACTCCTACGTGGATCAATTTCAGGCCGAAGGGGCCAGCATGGTCATGCTGGCGAAAGGCAACCGCTCCCAACAAGTGCGCGAGGCCTGCCGGAAGCATGGAGGGTTCTATCTGGGCTCCATCGGTGGACCTGCCGCACGGCTAGCCGAACACAGCATCAAAAAAGTCGAAGTCCTCGCATTCGAGGATCTTGGTATGGAGGCGGTGCGGAAAATCGAAGTCGAAGACTTCCCGGCTTTCATCGTCATCAATCACGAGGGCCAGGACTTTTACGCCGACCTCGACGCCCAACGCCCGCTGGTCCGACTCGGCAATCAGGCCAAGTCATAAAGGCAGCGCCGGTTACACATCACGTTCGACGGATCAATCCGGATCGGAAGCCTTTTCGGACAAGAAGCCTTCTTGTGGCTCTATTGTCTTCTTGGAAAAAATGTGCTATCGTGTTTTTTCTACAGATAGTGGTCTGCGTTGCATTGCAAAAACGTGGCCATTTATTAATCGAGGTTGCAATCGGAAATCTGATCGAAAGCTGACCAAGCCGCCTTTCTTCAGTCGCGTCTTCGGCCCTCCTTTCCTGTTTTTCGAGTGTAAATCCCCAATACTTTCAAAGGAGTTGTTCTATGCCGTTTAAAATTTATGTGGGCGGATTGCCATATCCGACAACCGAAACGGAATTAACGGATCTGTTTGTCCAACATGGCAACGTGGATTCGGCAAAAATCATCACCGACAAATACACGGGACGATCCCGGGGTTTTGGTTTTGTCGAAATGCCCTCGGAAGAGGAAGGCAAGGCAGCCATTACAGCGTTGAACGGCACCCAATTGGACGGCCGTACGTTAACCGTGAATCAAGCCAGGCCGCAAGAATCCAGGCCAGGAGGACGCGGTGGCGGCGGTGGTTTTGGTGGTGGCCGTGGCGGACGACACGATCGCTAACGCTATCAGGGAGATAGGGGACAAGGCTTGAGCCTTCTCCCCTATTCACCCTCCTCATAGTAGGCCTGCAAGGCTGTTTCCAGCACCCGCAAGACAATCCCCCAAATTTTTCGCGCCTCGTGAGTCTCGTCTGCGCAGACAGACGTCATCACCGCTAGGCTCCATCCATCTACGCCATGAAGATGAAAACGGGTTGGTTGCAGTTCCAACCGGATTTCTACGTCCAGCCGCTGCTCTAGCCTGTCACTTGCCACGTGCATCAGTTCGTCTATTCTGGCCCGCAAAAAATCGGCCATATTCCTGATGGCTGATTTGTCGCGATCAGATGGGTCAGCAAAACACAGCACGACAAAGGACGCCAGTTGACGGTTGGCTGGACTGCCGGCGACGAAATGCTGGGCAGCAGCAAGGCTCATCAATGGTGATTCCGGGGCATTGATCAGCTTCAAGAGGGATTGGGTTTCAGGCCACCCGATACAGGAAGGAAGCACCGGAATCCACTCGGGGTGCGCTTTGACATCGACAAAACCTGCTTCGGGGGTGCCGTCATTATTGGGTGACGAAAAAGGCACATGAAAAACGTTCGTACTTTCAGAGATCGAAATGCCCATGGCGACGTGCAATGACCCCCTAAAATCCTCCCTTTGATTCTAGAGAATACAACAAATAAGGGACGGCTTGAAGACCTACGACTCTCTTGACACTTGGCCGGATCTTGCCTATGCTGAAACCAAGGTGACTGCCGTCATGACTCGTCCATCCCGCACATGGCTGATTCTCGGAGTTCTAGCCTGTTTCCTGATCATGAGCGGGGTGGTTTCCAGTCAGGCTGCCGCCCATTCCCTGCACCACGTTCACCATAATGCGGCCACCCATTCGACTATCCTCTGTTCACTCATGTGCGCGGCGGGCCAGGTGGTCAGCGTTGCCGAGCCCGTGTTTGACGCCCCGCTGACCGTTTTACACGTCTTAGAAGTTTCCAACGTTCATCCTGTCACACTGACCGTTCCAACGCTTCGCTTTTCTCGCGGTCCTCCCCGTTTCTAGTCTCAAGTCTTCCCTTTAATTCATTGCAACGTTTTTCCGTCGAAGGATGAACCTTCAACGGAAATGCCGTTCGCTACCATTTCTAACGGAGGACTTGATGACTCGCTCTGAGGGATTGACACCATCAGTTTCATTCATGTTTTGCGAGAAGAGGTTTGCAAATGGACGGAGTGCTGGACCCGGTGAAACCGGGAATCATATGTTTGCTTTTTTTATGCTGCACCGCGTGGGCCGGCACTCAAGGGGTCCACGCGGCTTTATTGGACGGCCTGCTCGATGACGTCGAGGAATCACTGGCCGAGGGGTTGGCGAACAAAGGAGAAAAACTGACCACAGGGAACTTTTATACCGACGACAAGCCGAATGCCCATGCGCCGATCGGCATGATGGGTGATCACACGCATGAAGCGGGGGAAGTGATGTTCTCCTATCGCTTGATGCACATGTTCATGGAAGGAAACCGATACGGAACCGACAGACTGACCACTGATGAAGTGACAATGATGGGGCGACCCGTTCCAGGCGGATATCTGGTGGCGCCCGAATCCATGAGCATGTGGATGCACATGTTCGGGTTCATGTATGGATGGAACGACACCGTGACCCTGACGCTCATGGTGCCGTACCTGAACAACAGCATGGATCACGTGACGCGTATGGGAGGCAAATTTACGACCCGTTCCGAAGGGTTCGGCGATATCCGGTTCGGATCGCTTTGGCGGCTCTGGGCGGTCGAAGCCCCGAGCCTCGGGGCCCATCGGTTTCACTTCAACCTGTCGATGAGTGTACCGACGGGAAGTATTGAGCCAACGGACCAGACACCAATGGGAAACATCCGATTGCCCTATCCCATGCATCTTGGTTCAGGAACCTTCGATTTTTACCCCGGGATCACGTACGGAGGGGAGATGGGTCGCGCCACCTGGGGGATTCAAGCCATCGGCACCTTGCGGGCAGGCAACAATTCCAATGACTTCTCCAAAGGTGACGCCTATACCATCAACGTCCATGGTGCCTATGAAGTGATCCCCGATACGCTGAGCAGTTCGGTCCGGCTGAGTTGGAACCATTGGGAAGCCTATGATGGGATGGACCCGAAAATTCGTACGAATCACCCGATGAATCAAATGAGGATCGTTCAAACGGCATTTCCCGACCTGTTGGGCGGCCAACGCCTGGATGTCCTGTTCGGCCTCAATGTCCTGTTCCCTGATTTTATGGGTCTGGAAAACCGGCTGGCCGTGGAAGGCGGATTCCCGCTCTACCAGTACCTGGACGGGCAGCTTGAGACCGATTCGGTCGTGACGTTCGGATGGCAGGCGGTCTATTGATTCCAGCCACTTGCCGATGAGAAAGATGAGTACAATATACTTGAAAAGGAGATACCACATGTGGCCCCGCATCCGTAAAATCAGCTGGCTCTCTCTTGTTGTATTGTCAGTATTCGCTAGTGTGGGATTTGCCTACGACGTGGTTGAGGTCGAAAACGGGGCGACCATCACGGGGAAGGTGGCCTTCACGGGCACCCTCTCCCATGCCCCAAGACGTTTTGAAGTCAGGAACGGGCCTGAGATTTGTGGAGCAGAGCGCGTGCTGACCAAACTCGAAGCACACGACGGTATGGTGAAAGGCGTGGTCATCGCACTAGAAGACGTGGAAAGCGGCAAGCCTTTTTCTTCGCATGACGACACGGCCACCGGACAGGGTCGCGGAGAATTTCAGTATGCCGGCGGAAACGCGTTGAACCTTGGCGTTCGACTCGAAAAATGCAGCTTCGGCCCATTCACCGGCGTGATCATGGCGGATGAGGCCGTCCAGTTCGTCAATCACGATGCCATCAAACACACGCTTCATACGTATGCGTTAAAGGGCCGCAAAGCCAAAATCATGAGAACGCTGCACACGCAGAGTCTCCGAGCCCAGGGGCAGACGGAAAAAATCTTTCCCGCCAAAAAACTGCGTCGCGCCGTTGCCGTGGGCCTGACCTGTGACCGTCACGACTTTATGGAAAATTGGCTGTACGTGGTCAAGAACCCCTATTACGCCATTTCGGATCAGTCCGGGAATTTCGAGATCGGCCAAGTCCCGCCAGGCGACTACAACCTGGTGGCATGGCACCCCGTCCTCGGCATGAAAGAACAGCGCGTAACCATTACGCCAAATGGTCGACTCCCGGTTGATTTTGCATTTATGAAGTAGCCTCGCAGATGGGATTGTCGGGTTACGCTACGCAAATCAGACCTACGGCCCGTCTTTGTATCAACGCAGAAAGGAGAACCCGTGGCAACTATCATGCCTTTTCGTGCCGTCAGGCCCAAACCCGAATACGCCGCCCGAGTGGCTGCACCTCCCTATGACGTCGTCTCCCTGGACGAGGCACGGAACATTGCCGGCGACAATCCTTACTGTTTTCTCCGGATTGGGCGAGCCGAATTGGAATTGGCTGACGGCATTGATCCTTATTCCACGGCAGTCTACGAAAGAGGAGCCGCCAACCTTCGGCAATTTCTCGAAGACGGCATCCTGGCCCGGGAACCCCACCCCATGTTCGGGGTGTACCGCCAACGGTGGGAGAACCATGAACAGACCGGTCTCGTCGCACTCGCCTCGATCGACGAATACGACCGTGGAATCATCAAGAAACACGAACTGACCAAGCCGGTCAAGGAAAACGACCGCGTGCGAGTGATCGAAACGCACGAATCGCAATCCGGGCCTGTCCTTTTGTGTTTCCGCCGGACGGTCCAATTCGAAAATTGGCTCACGGGCATCACGACCACAGCGCCGGATTCTCAATTCACCGCCGAGGACGGCGTGGAGCACACCGTCTGGAGCCTGCGCGACCACGTGGCCATCGAAAAAATGGTCAAAGATTTCAAGAACGTTGACGCGTTGTACATTGCCGACGGACACCACCGCTCTGCCGCCGCCAGCCGGGTACGAGCTTCACAAGCCCAAAGTGCGTCACGGTCGCACCAAGAGGGATTCTTGTGTGTCATCTTTCCACACGACGAATTGCAAATCCTGCCCTATAACCGCGTCGTACGCGATCTGAATGGATACATCCCACGGAGATTTCTCGAGGCTCTGGCCTTGGACTATGAATTACAACCCACCACCCAACCGGGACAGGCTCCGGAAGCCGGGTTTGACATGTACCTGGGAGGCCGTTGGCATCGTGCGTTTCCCAAATTGACGCCAGAACAACGGTCAGGAATGGAGCAGAATCCGGTGAACGCCTTGGCTGTTTCGGTGTTGACTGACCGAGTGTTAATTCCACGGCTGGGAATCACGGATCAGCGGTCCGATCCGAGGATCGATTTCGTCGGGGGCATCCACCCGCCTAAAGTCCTGGCCTCGAAGGTGGATGCAGGAGAGTGGGCCGTCGCGTTCTGGTTGTACCCCACGACCGTCGACGAACTCATGGCAGTTTCCGATGCCCAAGGCCTGATGCCGCCCAAGAGCACGTGGTTCGAACCCAAGCTCCGAGACGGCTTATTCGTGCATCTCCTGCGGGACGAGTGATTAGCCCGCCTTACCTATCGCCATAATCCGGATACCGTACGGAACCTGCCCGGAAGTATTCTTGAGGTTCCTTCACAAGCCACCCGGGCTCACTGACGGGTTCCAGGGCCGGGATGGCCGCAACCTGCTCTCCCGGGTCCTCCTCCATACCATCACGCTGAAGGGGGTCGTTTGCTTGCCGGTCGCCCCACGTCCCTTCTCTATTGCACAAGAGAAAGTCCGTATCCCAAAAATAAATGTTGACCAACGCCTCTCCATCCACTTCCCCAAGGTTGTAATCTCCAACGGGCCTGGTCCGCTGGTCGAAATCATCGAGCAGATCGTTGTGAGTCGCACAAAAATTCTTCAACGTTTCGTACAGCACAAGCCAGTGCAGATCGGTTAAACGAAAGATTTGTGAATCATTCACCGCGACCGACAGTTGGACCAGCACGCGCACCGCCTCATAAGGACAGAGCCGTTGTGAGGTTTCCGGATAGAGCCCTTCCCAGGAATCGATGGCCCCGTCGTCCGACAGCAACTGGATTTCTGATGCTTCGCTGATGAAGGCTTCTTTCAAAATAGCCTCAAACACCGCGTCGGGTTTGGTTTGAAAACAAATCATCGCGACGATCTTTTCGCTTTCATACAGAAATCCCGACCAACAAGGAATCGTAGAAGCATGTGTTCGGAAACGAGGCTTTCAGAAAATCCAGGGGACAAGTCGCCACGTCCGCAACCTGTAGGCCTCATAATCGTTAAAGACTTCCCCTAAAAACCTCTCTTCATAGGAGAGCTTCACCATCAAATCTGCACTCAAAAGCAACCACCAAACCCCTCGCCAGTATGAAAACGACTCGCACACCAACGCCAGCGTGATCAACAGCAACGCCGTGTACATGGGATGCCTGATCCATCGATACGGGCCAGTGGTCACCAGGTGACTTCCGGCCCTGACCTCCGGGAACACGTTGACATACGTCAACTTCATGCTGAGTACCGCCCACGTCATCAACAGGATGCCCAACAATTCCAACGTGAAGAACCATCCATGCCGGGCGATCCATGGGCCGGACACCAGGATCGCCACAATACAGGCGAATTGAACACCCACGAGAACATAGGACCGGACGGATGTGTGCTTCATGATCAAGGCGCGGCCTGAAATCGCCTGATTCTCAATACCGGTAGCCTCCGCTCAGGTGCTTCTCCAGGGTCGAGGACAGACCGAGATGGTTGCGATAGGCTGGGGATCCCACGATTTCTTTATTCGCCGGAGCCAATTCACTCGCTTTTTTGAAATGGATGGTGGCTTCGCGGTGACTGCCCAGCTTGTGAAACGTCAGGGCTAGGTTGAAATGGGCTTCCGCCAAATCGGGATCTGCCTGAATCGCAGATTCAAAACGACTTTTCGCCGCTTGCCACTTCCCGGCATCATACTGCTGAATCCCTTCCAGGTTATGGTGAGCCGCGGCCGGACTCGTCATCGGCAGGACGGCGAGCGGACCGGACGGCGTGGCACATCCCGTCACCATCGCCAAGAAGCATCCCAAGACGAGAAAGCCCATTCTTATTCTTCGATGCATGCGTTTCCCTCCGATGGTTTTTCTTGCAACTCTTCCCGCCTTTCCCTGAATTGTGTCACCATGCACGGACAGATAGCAATATGATGACGAGCTGCCACTCGTCCGTTTGAATTTGAACTGAAACGTGGGCTTGTCAGTATTTCGTGCATATACTATTATCCCAGAACGTTTGATTCTGAATCTCACGACGCTCTTTTACTCTCATAGGAGGAGTCACCAGATGAAACGAACGATCGGTTTTCTCACGTTGATGATCATCGCCGGTGGCCTCTTGCAGGCATCGGCCTACGCATCCGGTTCCCTTTCGACCGGCCAGGGGATCAGCGCCAGGAGCGCCTACGCCATGGGCAAGGCCCTCACCTTCCAGAAGCTCGTGTGCCCGTCCTGTCCCCTCCAAGCGGCTGATTTGACCGAGGAGCGCGCCATGAGTTTGAAAAACAGCCTCGAAGCCCGTGACGCGGTGAACAAGCCGGGCACCCCGGACGACGAGCACATCGCCGTGCTCTGCCCGGGCAGCCGTGCCGCCGGGTGCGACGGGAAGCCGGATGAACAGGAACTCGTCCACTATTATTTGAAGCGCCGCTTCAAAATGTAACAACGCCTGCCCCTGGCCTCAGACCCTCCTGGATTCCCGCTTCGCGGGAATGACGACCGGAGGTCGGTTGCATCATGGACGTATACAAACGGAGGAACGTCACCATGTACAGAGCAACAGTGATGGCCGTCATGGTTATAGTCATGACGGCCATGGGATCATCCGCCTTCGCCGACGGGGTGTCGCCCTGGCTTCCCGCGCCGGGCGCCGGATTCGTCAACTTTTCCTACGTCTCCCAGAACGCAACCGAATACTTCAGGGCGACAAAGAGACCAACTCCAGGCAATGGCGCAAACCTCGGTCAGCATACCGTATGGCTGAACGGCATGTACGGCTGGTCTGATGCAGTCGCAATCGACGTCCGCGTAGGTGCTGCCAGGAGCTACGCCACGGCAGGGCCCGGGACGGCAGCAACGTGAGGGAGGGATAAATACTCGGGCGTGACGGACACCAATATCGGCGTCACGTGGCGCATCGCCGATGAACTGGTGAATCCCTCCCTGCCGACCGTCGCCCTGCGCGCCGGGGCGATCATCGCCGGATCCTACACAACGGGCGCCATTAATGCCATCGGCGACGGAGCAAGCGGCCTGGAAGTGTCGGCCCTGGCCGGCAAATATTTGGCTGATTGGTTGGCCGTATCCGGCGAGGTCGGATACCGCGTCCGCGACGAGAACGTCCCGGAGGACCTCTTCCTGAATTTGTCGGGCGGCGTGCTGTTAGACAACATCGGATTGAGTGTCAACTACAAGCTGGTTGACGCACAGTCCGGCCTCCAAATCGGCGGTCCCGAATTTTCGGCACCCCGTTTCCCCGAGGTAGAGGAAGATATCCAGTTCCTCAGCGGGACAGTGAGCCTCAACGTATCCGACCAAACGAACATTGGCATTACGTACGGCGAGGTCATCGACGGCCGCAATACGGCCAAGTCCAAAGTGTTCAGCGTGACGATAGGCTACCTATTCGACACCTTCTGATCCTGTCTGATCCCTATGTCCTGAACCAGCCTCAGGGCTGGTTCAGGCTCCAGTCGTATTCGTAGTCCACCGAGCCGGCGAACTTCCTCAGGCGCGCCGCGAGCGCCTTGTCCGCGTACTCGACGAGGTGTTTGATCACCGACTTCTCGGTGCCCCCGAAGTCGGCCGCGTACCATTTATAGATGCTTGAAATGATGATGAAGTCGTCATCCACGAAATCAACGCCCCGCGGATGGTTCACGTAGGCGCGCGCGCCGGCATCGAGCAATTCCTCGGTATTGTCCGCGGTGAAGGCCGTCGGGCACAGGTTCGGACAGCCGTAACTGGCACAGTTGACCGCGTAGTGGATTCGGTTGTCCCGCCAGATGGGTCGCAGGATGCCGTGTTCGATGTTGTTCAGCGTCAGGTCCCGGCCGGCGACGTTGGCGTGCACGTCGTCCCAGGGCCCGCCGAAGATACCTCCCAACTTACCCAGCAGGCTCTCGCTGATGTCTTTGATGGATTTCACGGGATACGCGTCCGCCACGACCTTCACCGTCAGGGCGTTGTAGAAATTGATCCAGTACGCTTTCTGTTCCACCAGGGAATAGTCTCGCGGATCGAGCGACTGCAAAGACGCCAGATACGAGGCCAGCTTGGCGAAATCCCCTGCATTGGCCTTGAGCGCTCCGTAATCGAAGCGATTCACGCCCGAGTCGTGCATACGCAGATAGTCGTTCAGGATCTCCTGCCAGGCGGTGTGATCGATGCGCGTAACGCTGTTTTCGTTGCTCGCGTCCCACGCCGGAATCAGTTTTGCGGACTGGGCGTGCGCGGCGACGGCAAGCAGCGTCGCCACGAGCAGGCTTACGGCAATCAGCAGGCAGCGTCTCGCGCGTGTAGGGGCGAACCTGTGTGTTCGCCCTGTAATCAGGATTGGCTTCATGGCCCTTTTTCCTCCTTGTTGTCACATGTTTTACCGGAATCGGCGCGCCGGCATCGCAACCGTGCGATCATCCCGAGAATTCCGATACTGGCGCCGATAACGCCCTTCAATGTTCCCCCAACCTTCGATATGCCGAAACGCCGCCGCAGGGTATTCACCGGCGTTTCGACGACTCGCATGTTCAATTGGATCGCCTTGACCTGCATTTCCACCGTCCAACCGTAGGCAGTATCGCGCATATTAAGCCGTCGCAGGGCATCCGCACGAATGGCCCGAAAGGGACCCAGGTCGGTGACCACCCGCCCCCACAGCAGCCGGATCAGCAAGCCCGCCACCCGGTTGCCGACGATTTGCGGCACCGACAGGGCGCCCGGTTCTCTCCGTCCCAGCGCGCGGGAACCGATGGCCAGGTCGGCGCCGTTCGCAATGGCGGCCAGTAGATCGAGCGCCTGCCGGATCTCAAACGACTGGTCGCCGTCGACAAACAAGACAACGTCCACCGGATGGAGGGCGGCGATCGCCGTCAAGCACGCCATGCCGTAGCCGGGCGTCTCCTCGGCGACTACGCGGGCGCCCGCCGCTTGCGCGCGCGCCGCCGTGGCATCCGTCGATCCATTGTCGCACACCACGAGGTCGTCGAGGACGCGGTGTCCGGCATCCGTACGAAGATCCAACAGCGCGGTGACCACTGGGCCCACGTTGTCTTCTTCGTCGCATGCCGGTATCACGGCCCCGACGCTCAGGTTTTTATACATCGCATCCGGTCACCCCATCAATTTGTGTCCTGCGCCGAGACCGGTCGCCCGCCGCCGGAACAGGTCATAAGCCAGCGCCAGCAGGATCAGACCGAACTCCAGGGGCCGGACCCACACCGGCTGCTGGTACGGTTGCAGATCGCCGTCATTCAGGTTGAGCCCGATCACGTAGCCGAGAAAGACCGCGACGGAGGCCGTCCACGCGGAGACGCTCGGCGCGACCGCCGCGAACGGCAGCAGCCAGAGCAGGTACCATGGATTGATCACCGGCGAGGCCATGAGCAACACGCCATAGAGCCAGTCGCCTCGCGGGACCTCACGTGCATTACTCCGGGAATATCGGAAATAGTAGCGTCCCCAGAAGACGGCGCACAACAGGCCCAGCACGAGCTTGGCCTCGAACGGCCGCAAGACGGTGGTGAGCAAACCGAATGCCGCCGAGTTGAACTCCCACTCGCGCGCAAAGACCAGCAGCGACTCGAAGTCCGTGCCGCCGTACAGGATGAACGGTGCATACAACGCCGCCAGCGTGACGACGAACAGCACCCAATGCCCGAAGCTCGCGCCGATCAGCACCAACGGTACCAGCACCAGTGCGAATATCTTACTCCCCACGGCCATCCCCAGGCAGACGGCGGCACCCCACCAGCGATGACCCCGGGCCAGCACAATCGCCGCCAGCAACAGGCCGACACCGATGCCGTCCGGGTGCGCGGTAAAGGCGATCTCCTTGACGACCAGCGGACACCACGCGTAGAGCATGACGTTCCCTGCCGGGGCCACGCGCAACAGCAGCGCAATGGTCGCGAGATCAACGGCGATCAGGATCGACTGCAAGACTGTGACGCTGCCCGGGTTCAACCAGTAGCCGAGCAGGAAGACGACCTGCGTGACCGGGGCGTAGATAGTGGGTAATTCGGGATTGTTGATATTGTCCAGGATTCTGTGAAACACCGCCGGAACGCCTGGGTCGGTGAAGAACGCTTCCGGGGCGGCGCCGTAGGGTGTGCCGATCGTCGCAAAACGGTAGCCGTCCCACAGGTAACGATAGAAGTCGTCCTCGAAAAACGGTCCGCCGACCAAGCCACAGATCCGAAAGATTACCGCCCAGAAGATCAAGCGGCCGAGTGGGAACGGTTCGTCACACCGGTGGAAGTACAGGTAGAGGCTGAAGACCGGCAGGCCGGTCCACGCAACGAGGAGGAAGAACGCCAGGAGGTCGGGTTCGCCGGGTCGCCGCGACAGAAAGGCGAGGGCAACGTACCCCAACACGCACCACAGACCGACCACGTCCACGTACCGGCACGCGCGCCCGTTTGCAATCGGTGTCATCGATCATCAACCAATCTCTTGGGGAAGATACGGCATTGTACACGGAAGGCGCTTCCGCTACCATGCCTCTTCAGGAGGACGAATCGAAAGGTGCAATGCCGTGACGCATGACGTCGTCATCATCGGAGGAGGGTCCGCAGGGTATGCCGCGGCACGTACGGCGCGTGATGAAGGCGCCGACGTCGGCATTATCGATCATGGGCCGTTAGGGGGACTCTGCATTTTACGCGGATGCATGCCGACCAAGACGATCCTGCGCTCCTCCGACGTCATGTCGCTCATGAAACGCGCGGAAGAATTCGGATTAAAGCCGGTTCCCGCAAAAGCCGATCTCTCCGCCATCATCAATCGCAAGGCTCGCCTCATCGGTGAGTTTGCCGATGACCGCATTCACGCATTACAAGATCCCCGTTTCACCTTATACGAGGAACGCGCCGCGTTTCTTTCTCCTTACGAAGTCCAGGCGGGCACGCACAAACTGACAGCCAAGGCGTTTATCATTTCCACGGGGTCCGTGGTTTCCCGCGTCCCGATAGCCGAACTCGAAGAGGTCGGCTATCTCACCAGCGACGACGCCTTGGAACTCCACGACCTCCCGCCATCCATGATCGTGCTCGGCGGCGGGCCCGTGGCCCTGGAATTGGCGCAATTCTTCCAGCGTATCGGGACCCTTGTCACGCTGATTCAACGGAGCGATCACGTCATGTCGCAAGGTGATGAAGACTTGGCCCGACCGGTGGAAGCACGATTCCGGGAAGAAGGCATGACCGTGTTGACCAATACCCGGCTGCATCGGTTTGCCAAAGACGGTGCGCAAAAAGTGGCCCACTTGACCCACAACGGAGAGGAGACAACCATTTCCGCGGAGGCGATTCTCCAAGCACTCGGCCGACGGCCCAATATCGACGGGTTGCACTTAGACGCGGCTCAGGTAGAGGTGCGTCAGGGCAAAGTGATCGTCGATGACACGATGCGAACCAGCCAGCCGCACATCTATGCCGTGGGCGACGTGAACGGACTCCATGAAATCGTGCATATTGCGATTCAGCAAGGAGAAATCGCCGGGTGGAACGCCGTCCATTCGCAGGCACCATCACGCCGCTATGATGATCGACTCAAAACCCAAGTCGTATTTACGGACCCGCAAATCGCCGGCGTCGGATTGAGCGAAAAGGACTGTCTCCGCCAGCAGATTCCGTATCATCTCGCCTCGTATCCCTTTGACGACCATGGGAAATCCATGACCTTGGGCGAGACTCACGGCCATGTCAAACTCCTGGCTTCCCCGGAAGACGGAAAACTTTTGGGAGCCCATATCGTCGGCCCGGACGCCGCGGAATTGATTCACGAGCTGATTGCGGTGATGTATTATCATGGGACCGTTCACGATCTTGTGCGGATGCCCCATTATCACCCGACCCTGGCGGAGATCATCACGTATCCTGCCGAGGAATTAGCCGGGCAGATTAACTCACGGTCTGCCGTCTAAGGCACAGGCAATTCGACCGATTTTTCCACCGACGCATGCCTATGTAAGGACGAACACACTCAACAGACTGCAACTCGGCGCTCATGCTGTATAATGTTGCAGATAGCGCACGACGTGCCCACACGAGGCAGGGTCACCGTAAAGATGACAACATGGAGGTCACAATGACCGACTCACCTTCTTCTGAATCTTACTCACCACCTCTCGGGAAGATTATTATTCTTGGCATCCTGGGACTGGGGCTTGGGGCATTCTTCTATTTCGACGTTGGACAGTATATTTCTCTTGAAGCGTTGAAAGCCAACCGAGATGACTTATTGGCTTACACCAACGCCAACTTTACTGCCGCGGTCGTCCTCTACGTGGCAATCTATATCCTGCAAACCGCGTTTTCGTTACCAGGCGGAGCCATCATGACCCTGGCCGGCGGCTTTTTATTCGGAAGCATACTCGGAACGATCTTCGTCAACATTGGAGCCACCACCGGTGCGACCTTGGCGTTTTTAGCTGCACGATACGTCTTACGCGATTGGGTCGAACGCAAATTTGGCGAGCGCATTGAACCGATTCAAGCCGGATTCGCCCAAAACGCCTTCAGCTATCTGTTGACCCTGCGACTGATCCCGGCCTTTCCGTTTTTTCTCGTCAATCTCGTGTCCGGTCTGACCCGGATGCCGCTCGGCACCTACGTCATCGGAACCTCCATTGGCATTATCCCGGGCAGCTTTGTCTACGCGTTCGCGGGGAGACAACTTGGATCCATCAACTCACTGGCGGAAATTGCCTCACCGCCCGTGTTGCTGGCGTTTACCTTCTTGGGGTTGCTGGCCCTTATTCCCATACTGCATCGTAAATTCGTGGAAAGGAAAACTTCATCGTAAGGAAGGAAGCATCATGCCGACCGACAATCATCGAGACGAATCCGTGACCATAGCCCCGATGGATGAGTTTAATCAGCAACTCGTTCAGAACGTCCATCCTCCAGCCTGGACGAACCCGACACCCACCGGCCGATATAATATCGTCGTCATCGGGGCTGGGACCGCCGGGTTGGTCACCGCGGTGGTGGCCGCCGGGCTTGGCGCGAAGGCCGCCCTGATCGAACGGCATTTGATGGGCGGGGATTGCCTGAACGTCGGATGCGTCCCGTCCAAAGGTGTCATTCGTGCATCCCGTGCGTGGAGCGCAATGAAACACGTCCGGGAATTCGGCGTGACCATTCCGGATGGAGTCGAAACCGATTTCGGAACCGCCATGGCAAGAATGCGGAAACTTCGAGCACGCATCAGCCGAACGGATTCGGCTCATCGCTTTACCAGCCTGGGCGTTGACGTGTTCATGGGCGCAGGCCGTTTTACCGATGCGAACACGATCGACGTGGATGGCACCACGCTTCAATTTTCGAAAGCCGCCATCTGCACCGGTGCCCGCGCGGCAGCCCCGCCTATTCAAGGACTGGAAGCAACAGGCTATTTGACGAATGAAACCGTCTTTTCCTTAACCCAGCTCCCTCCACGCCTGGCCGTCATCGGCGCCGGACCGATCGGCTGTGAGATGGCTCAAACGTTTGCCCGATTCGGCAGCCGCGTATCGCTATTCGAACAAACCGGACACATTCTTCCCCGTGAAGACGCGGATGCCGCGGAAATCGTCCAAACCCAAATGACTGAAGACGGCGTCGTTTTTGTCTTTGATTCACGGATCACGACCGTCGAATTACGCGGACAAGAGAAAGTCCTGCATTACAACAGCCATGGTGAACAGCACGAGGTCGTGGTCGATGAGATACTCGTCGGGGTTGGACGTGCGCCCAACGTGGAAGATCTCGGACTCGAAACGGCGGGAGTGGAGTATGATACACGGACCGGCGTGAAAGTGAACAATCGATTACAAACGACCAATCCCAACGTCTATGCTGCCGGGGACGTGTGTTTCCCGTTCAAATTTACCCATACTGCGGACGCCATGGCCCAAATCGTCATTCAAAACGCCTTATTCCCACATCCCCTTGGGTTGGGGTACGCCAAAACGGATTCGCTCATTATCCCCTGGGCTACCTATACGGACCCGGAAATCGCACACGTCGGGCTGTATGAAGCCGAGGCGAAAAACAAGGGGATCGAGGTCGATACCTTTACGTTCAAACTCGACGAAGTGGATCGAGCGATATTAGACGGCGAGGATCGAGGGTTTGCTCGCGTGCACGTCAAGAAAGGAACCGACGTCATTGTGGGTGCGACAATCGTCGCGGCCCACGCCGGTGACATGATCAGCGAATTCACGTTGGCCATGAAAGGAGGACTGGGCTTGGGAACAATCACCGGCACGATTCACCCCTACCCCACTCAGGCCGAAGTCATCAAGAAAGTGGCCAATGCCTGGAGAAAAACTACCTTTACCGAGAGCAAGAAACGATTACTCGGGAAATTGTTTGCCTGGAGGCGCTGACAATCGATGAAGACAACCCGCGGGGTTGGCCCTACTTCCACTTGATGTTGCACCCGGCGCTGGGACGTTGATCCTGGCTCACAGGTTTTTCTGCCAGGACGGCATCGATGGCTGCTCGCAAATCTTTTCCCGTCACCGGCTTCCCGTTCCCCGGACGGCTGTCATCCAACTGCCCCCGGTAGACCAACTTCCGCGTCTTGTCGAATAAAAAGAAATCCGGGGTACAAGCCGCGGTGAAGGCCCTGGCCACGGCCTGGTTTTCGTCGTAACAGTAAGGGAAGGTGAACTCCAGTTCCCGGGCCATAGCTCGTAACCGATCGGGATGGTCATCCGGATAGTTGTCCACGTCGTTACTGCTGATCGCAACCACGCCAAGGGATTTCCCGGCACAATCCCGCCCCAATCGACCCAACTCTTCTTGCACGTGAACCACGTAAGGGCAATGCCGGCAAATGAACATCACCAGCAACCCCTGTTGCCCGGCAAATTGGCCGGGACCGATCATTTCGCCTGACACGACATCGGGTAATTCGAAATCGGGAACAATGGTTCCCAACGCCAACATCGTCGATTGAGTCAATGCCACGTACCAACTCCCTTAGTTAGGGGCAAAAACAGGGAACAACGATTGTTGTTCTCCTATTACATAACAAAAAGCCTTGAAAAGGAAAAGCCAAAATCCGGCTTTTCCCCTTCAAGGCTTTAGCGTAACGAACGACGGTTTAACTACCGTCTTCGTGGATCTGTTCGCTCAGGTAATTTTCCAACCCGACTTGCTTGATGGTTTCCAATTGCGTTTCGATCCAATCAATGTGCTCTTCTTCATCCTTCACCATGTCTTCGAGCATGTGACGCGTCGCAAAATCCCCGACCTTTGTACAATGCCGGATGCCTTCGGTGAGCATTTTGACCATGGATTTTTCCTTGTCCAAATCCGCTTTCAACTGTTCGGGAACGGTTTCTCCGATTTTGACCGTTCCGAGCCGCTGCATGTTCGGAAGGCCCTCCAGATACAGAATGCGGTCGATTACCTCTTTCGCATCTTTCATTTCCCCGTAACTTCGATCCAACACGTGGTGGTGCAATCGGTCATAGCCCCAGTTCTTGCACATTTTGGCGTGCAGAAAATATTGATTGATGACCGTCAACTCTTCGGTCAACAGTTTGTTGAGAAGATCAATAACTCCCTCTTTGGCTTTCATCGCGGCCTCCTTTCCTTGAGTCCGGCTTGGCTTGTATTGGTTAGAAATACTCTCTCATCCTGGAATCATGAAAATCCTTGAATTTCCACTCTCGACTTGCTTTCAGGTTACTCCCCTTTCTTTGCCTATGTCAATAGAAAATACTAGGTGTTCATACTTAACATTGATTATCCTTCTCAAAATCTCAGATTCGGATTCTCAACATCCAATCGCGCCGGCGAAAAGGGTTTTGAGAACAAGGATCAAGCGACTCAAGTTGACCCCTATTTTCGCCCGGTGCTACTGTCGGTTCCATGATCGATCCTTACTCGACGCGGCCTCCGAACCGTCTCATTCACGAGACGAGCCCTTACTTGCTGCAACACGCTTATAACCCCGTGGATTGGTATCCCTGGGGTCAGGAAGCGCTCCAGTTGGCCAAGGAACAGGATAGACCCCTTCTGCTGTCTATCGGGTATTCCGCCTGTCATTGGTGCCACGTCATGGAGCGGGAATCGTTTGAGAACGACGAGATCGCCTCGCTCATGAATCGCCATTACGTCTGCGTCAAGGTCGACCGTGAGGAACGCCCGGATCTTGATGAGATCTACATGCAAGCCACCATCGCCATGAATCAGGGAAACGGCGGCTGGCCCATGACGGTTTTTCTGACGCCGGACCAACAACCGATCTTTGCGGGCACGTACTTCCCCCCGACCGACAAATGGGGCCGGCCCGGCTTCGGGACGGTTCTCCAAAAGATCGCCGAAGGCTGGGAACACGATCGTGCCGCCATTGCCGAAAGCGCCACGCGTTTTACCGACCGGTTGCAAACGGCCATGCGCGTCCCCGCTCCCACGACGGTCGGGCAACAGGAGCTTGACTCTGCGGTCGAGCAATTTTCAGCGGACTTCGACGCGATCTATGGCGGGTTCGGTCAAGCTCCCAAATTCCCGCCGGCCACCGGTCTTGCGTTTCTCCTCCGGCAATACCAACAGACCGGAACGGAACACGTCCTTCACATGGTCTGTAAAACGTTGGACGCCATGGCCGGCGGCGGCATGTACGACCATATCGGCGGAGGGTTTGCCCGCTATTCGACTGATGAGCGCTGGCTGGTTCCCCACTTTGAAAAAATGCTCTACGATAATGCGTTACTCGCGAAAACGTATCTCGAAGCGTTCCAGGTGACCGGCAATCTCGATTACAAGCGCGTGACCTGTGAAGTTCTGGATTACATCCTCCGCGAAATGACGTCACCCGAAGGCGGCTATTATTCCGCCACGGACGCCGACTCGGAGGGCATCGAAGGAAAGTTTTTCGTGTGGGATCCCGAACAAATCCGGGACATCGTCCCATCGGAGCAGGACGCGATCCGTTTCTGCACGTATTACGATATTACCGCTGACGGCAATTGGGAACACCACAGTATTCCCAACACCCCCCACACGCTCGAACAAACGGCCGAGCGACTTTCCTGTTCCCCGGACGAACTTCGACAGACGATCGACCGGGTCAAGCCACTCGTGTATGACGCACGGCTGAAACGCGTGCCACCGGGGTTGGACGACAAAATCATCACGGCTTGGAACGGGATGATGATCAGCGCGATGGCCGAGGCGGCACGGGTGTTGAGACACGGTCCCTATTTGGAATCCGCTTGTCGTGCCGCGAATTTTTTGCTCGACGCGCTCTCCCGTCCTGATGGGGGCTTGTATCGCACGTACCGTTCCGGCAAAGCCCATCTCGACGCATATCTGGAGGATTATGCCTATCTCGCGGAAGCTCTCGTCGACGTCTACGAAGCCGGCGGCGAGGAGCGTTACCTCAAGGAGGCCGTTCGATTGGGCGAACGACTGTTGCGTGATTTTCTGGACAAGAATCACGGTGGATTCTTCACAACGGCCAACGATCACGAAGTCCTCATCCTGCGAGGGCGTGAAGGACCTGACGGCGCCACTCCAAGCGGCAACGCCGTCGCGGCCATGGCCCTCGCCCGCCTCTCCTTCCACGAGGATCGTGAGGATTTTCGAGACGCCGCCACGCAGGCCGTTCGGGCGTATGGACAACAGATCAGTCGCATACCCAGGGGGTTCGCCAAGACGATCATGGCGGCAAACTTCCTGTTGAACGGCCCGTTGGAATTGGCATTCGTCGGATCTCCGACCGACCCGGGGCGCGACGGGTTGCTCGATGAAGTTGCCCGTCATTTTATTCCCCATCGCATCATTGCCCACGGCAACCCCGATGCCATCGAATCCCAACATCCGCTTCTGAAAGGAAAATACCTGGTCGAGGAACAAGCCGCCTTATACGTGTGTCGAAACTATACCTGTCGCGCACCTCTCACCGATCCGAAAGACGTGGCGCAAGCCTTGACCGAGGCGCCTCAAGAAGATTCGACGTCGCGTACGCTGGCCTCTCCGGGCATACCGGGAGCGGCCACCGCTCATGGTACCGCCGCCTACGTGTCCCGGATCATGGCGCGTTCACCCGGCTCCACAGCCAACGGCTATACCACGCTGGGAGCCACGGGCCTTACCAACTCCAGGATCGGGTTCGGCGGCTACAGAACGGGAATCGACCAGGAAGAACACCGGGCCGCACTCATGAAAGCCATCCGGGAAGGCTGCAACCTCATCGACACCTCCACGAACTATGCGGACGGCGACAGTGAACGCCTGGTGGGAAGCGTCATCCAGGAATTGCTTTCCCAAAACGAGATGACGCGCGACAACGTCATCGTCGTTTCAAAACTCGGCTACGTGCAGGGGAAAAATCTCCAACGCGCCAAGTCCAGGGAACAGGCCGGGCGTGCCTATCACGAGATGGTCAAATATGGGGAAGACATCTGGCACTGTCTCCACCCCGAGTTTCTCGATGACCAACTGACGGGCTCCCTCGACCGGCTTGGACTCGCCACGCTGGACGTCTGCCTCTTGCACAACCCCGAATATTTCCTCTCCGACGCGAAACAGAGGAAACTCATCGTTGACGCCTCCACCCTGGGCGAACTGCGGACCGAATTTTACCGTCGCCTTGAGCAGGCGTTTGTCTATTTCGAGCAGCAGATCAATGCAGGTCGCATCCAATTTTACGGGGTCTCGTCCAACACGTGTACGGCCCAACCAGACAACCCGGAAGCAACCTCACTGTCGCGCATGCTCGAGGCCGCCCAGCGGGCGGCACGACAGACAGGCAAATCCCACCATGGATTTCGTGTACTCCAACTCCCTATGAATCTTTTCGAATCAGGAGCCTTGCTGACCCTTAACACCGGACCGGAGCACACGACCACCGTGCTGGAGTTCGCCCAAGCCCATGACGTTGCCATACTGGTCAACAGGCCACTCAATGCAATACCCGCTCGAGACCGGGGCATGATACGACTGGCCGACCCCCGGTTTGAACAAGTGGAAACGCCCTTTGAGACGCAACATCAAGCCGTCGCGACGTTGGAAGAAACGTATCGGCAGGAATTTGCTCCCCTGATCCCCTATGCGGGAAAAGGACTGGAACCCAAAGACTTCTTTTCCCTGGCTGACGAACTTCGCGATCTTCGATCCCGAATCCATAACCTGGAGCACTGGGATCAGATCGAATCGCAGATGATTGCACCGCACATCAATCAGGCCTTTCAGGCAGCCGCCAGACACCTGAGCCAGGACAAAGCCACAGACTGGGAAAATTGGCGGACCCGTTACGTCTCCAAGCTGCTGCTCTTACTCAAAATCGTTCGGCAGGAGGCCGCCAAAAAGAGTGAACAACACCTTCAATCGATCACCGCGTCACTTGATCACTTCCTTCCGGAAGAGAAACGCGAAGAACCGTTGTCACGAAAGGCGCTGTGGAGTCTGACCAGCACTCCCGGTGTCACCTGTGTTCTGAACGGTATGCGTACGACGGAATACGTTGAGGATTCCTTAACGATCCTCGGCTGGGACCCCTTGCAAAATCCCCGATCAATCTTCGAGAGCATGCAATCCCACTGACGACGACCAAGCCGATTGCTTCCTCCCATACCCCCTCCTGTCCTTCGCTCAGGACAAGCAAAGTAGGCAAAGCTACGAGGTTGCCTTCGCCATTTTTGCGTCAATGTACTTGCTGATGTCCGCCGCGACCTCAAGTACCTCGGCCGGCGCACGAACCGCCTCGCCGTGACGCTGGCGCAGGGCAATGATGATGGGCGTCAACGCGTCAGATTTCGCCCTGTCGCTCGACAGGATTTCAATAAGGTCATGGGCAGAGGCACCATACGCAATCAAGTCTGGCACAAACCGCTGTATACCACGTATCATCGTTTCGTTGTCTGGTACAAACACGGCATATGCAGAGCGGAACGCATCCATGGCGGCCCCATATTTTTCTTGAACCACCAGAGCCTTCGTTTGCACCCACCTTGCTCGCCATATGAGCTCGATTTTCTCGTCGCCGGTCAAGACATCGAGCCTGCGTTCGAGTTCTTCGCATGTATGCAGAGCTTCTTCAGCGAGGCTGAGAGTCATTTGGCTCATACCTTTGTACACCAACGCCCGGGCAACCTCTCTCCCGAAATCTGGCGCATCACTGGAGCCAAAACGCTCAATTAACACGTCGTAGATCGCAATCGCACCTTCGTCTTCGCCAAGTTGCGCTCGCGCCATACCCTTGCAAACCAATGCCCTCGCGACCCACTTCTGGACCTCAGCCACGTCGTTGGTGTCAAAGCGTTTGATTACCTCGTCGAAGTCTGCTATCGCCCCCTCGATATTGTCCTGCATCGCTCGCGTAATTCCCCTGCGAGTCAACACCGCCGGGACCCACTCCTGGATCTCCGCCACGTCGCTGGTGACAAAACGCTCGATTGCCTCGTCGTAGGTCGCAATTGCCGCATCGAACTTGCCAAGCTTGCCTTGCATATCTCCTCTTATGCCCAACGCCCAGGCGACCAGAACCTGGACCTCTGGCGTGTCGCTGGCGCCAAAATGTTGGACCACTTCGTCGCAGGCCACAATCGCCGCCTCGGAATCGCCCAGGTTCTCGTGTGCAAATGCTTTTGCAAAAGATGCGAAAGCGATCCGCGACTCTGACACTTGAGACCAATTTACACTGTCGGAAGCAAAAGCCCGGTCCACGGTCTCGATAAGTTTTTCGAATGCCTCCTCGTCGAACGCCACGGCAATCTCTTGCAAGAACCGTTCGCCCTCCCCATCGTCGATTGTCACGGCCTGATTGGATGGCCCATCAATGTCTGGTCGTACCATGCCAGAGAAGAGATTCCCGATTTGCGGCAGTCCGGCAAGTGCCCGCTCGATTCCTTCGCGAATAACCTTTGATTGAGACGCCTCGGCCATCAGCATGCCGGACATTTCAGCCAGTTCGGCTTCGCTGTAGAACACCGCCATAAATCGGATCAGGTTTTCTACCACGGTCGACTCGTCGCGTTCGCGCCGCAGCTTGTAGTAGATGCTGTAGAGACGTTCGGCGGAATACAGCCGCTTCTTTCCGCTCCCTTCCACGATGACCGCACCACGACCGACCAAGCGCCCGAGCATGGTCGATACGATCCGAACGTCCATGCGAGCCCTGTCTGCGATTTCGCCGGAGCTCGACGCTTGCCAGAGATCGACCACAGCGATATAAACGCGCCGCTCGGTCTTGCCCAAGGCTTCCATGTGGCCACGAAAATACTCGGTGTGCTCGTCGATCAGCTTTACCAGTTCTTCCATCAACTGATGCAGGGATCGGTGTTGTGCGAACCCGGAGATGATGACCAGGAGGCGGGGGTTGCCGCCGGTCAGGATTTCAAGCGGCCTGATCTCACGCTCGCTTACCTCATCGCCGCTTATGACTTGCCAAAGACGACGGCACTCGTCGGTCGTCAACGGTTGTAACCCGATGAGTCGGAACAACTCGAAGAACGGCTGCGTCGCGTCGTCCAGCCCCTCGAAGTGACTGGTGGCAGTGGCGAGCAGTATAATCTGTGGTTCCGATTGCAGCGCGCCTCGAAGTTTCCAGCCAAAATCGTCGTCCACGTTCTTGCACAGCGCCTGGAGGTTCTCGACCATAAGCACGAGCTTCCTGCCCAGCCGGTCTGCCGCTTCCAGGACGGCGGCGCGGGCGTGCTCTTCGAGTGCCTGTTCATGCCAGCGACCAGTCAGGGCCGCGTGCGTTTCTCGCAACTCGCGCGTGAACTCGGGGTCGTGCGCGACACTTTCCCTGGCAAGGTGGAACAGGGTTTCAAGCCAGAAGTCGGCCAGGTTAAAAATCTCCTGGCTCTCTTCCATGAACCGGACCGGCAACAGGCGTCCGGAGAGTTCGTCGTCGGCACGCAACTCCGCAGCAACACGAGCCAGCAGCATGGTCTTCCCCCGACCGCGAGGGGCAACAACCAGGACGTGCTGGCACGATGGCGAATCAACGTTCCCCCGGAGAACGTCAAGCACGATATCGAGTTCGTGCTTCCTGACCACGAACTGCTCAATCACTTCCCCATCGGACTGGAGCGTTCCCGGATTGAACTTGCGGATGAGCCGGTTACGTGATTCGTTCATCGGAATCCTATCGTTCGTGCAAACGGCCGGTTTTCCAGAGGTGTGTGATGGTCACGGAAGCGTGCAGCACACCAGTCTCTTAGCAAGCGCGACTGGAAGTGATGACCATCGTTGCCGGCTTCGAGATATCCGTCATGCACCAGGATTTCGAGCACGTCCGCGATGCGCCCTGGCACATCGTCCACCAACGCCGAGTACAACCGTTCGAGGGAGCGCCTTGCGTTTGAAGTGAACACCTCTTGGATCGCTGCCTCGGCGAGAATTTCCATGGCAATGGAATAGCTTTCATCCTCCAAGCCCTCCTTGAGGCGCGTCTCGTAGTGTACGAGATCATTCTGTCCAGAAGGTCCGAGGAGCGCATTGCGATAGACTTCCCTGACGTCTTCCACCGTTACCCGATCCCGACTCTGCATCATGGCGAAATCCCGCAGGCGCGCGAAAAAGGACTGCACATGGTGGGGAATGCCAACACCGAGTGCGTCGTACACCGCGTTGGCCACCCCATCCTCAACCCGTAATCCGTGACTCTCTACAAGGCGATTGAAACACTCAATGCTGGTGTCACGATCCCACGGTCCGAGGCGAAAAGGATCGAGATGGTTGATACGATCTGGTATGCCGAGCCGCTTCACGAGCGGTCCGAGCCCGATGCTGCCGGATACGATGAGGACCGGAGAGCCGTTTCCGAGAGCCTGAAGCACGCCGCGCAGCCAACTCAGAAATTCATCGACTCGTTGCGCCCCGTCGTCACCGCGAAGCATTCGCTTGAGGAAGATCGGCAGTTCGTCGATGACCAGAAGCACGGGTTGGTCTTGCGCAGCGCAATCGCGAAGCAGTTGCTCCCCGTGGCGCCGCCAACTTCCTGCATCCAGTCCGGCCCGGACCTTGACGCGAAACTCGCTCGCGCTGAGTTCCTCGATATTGTCGCCGATCCAGCGCTTCATCCCGGTAGCCAACCGTGAGGAGATCGAACGAACCGGATGCACGGCTTGGGCGATGTCCGCGATCGCGTCCTCGGCACAGGTTGCCCCTTCGACGTCAGCGAAGAGGAAGATCCAACCATCACCCTCAAGGCGTCGTCCAAGTTCCTGGAGGACGCTGGTCTTTCCCATGCGCCGTTGGCCGGTCAGCAAGATGTGGTTACGGTCCCGGACCCGTGTTTCCAGTATCTGTAACTCGCGCTTTCGATTGAAAAAGTCGCCGCCGCTTACCCAACGGCCGGTGGAGGATCTCATGGTTGTTCCCCTAGTTCAGTAAGTGATTTTATCTAAATTCAACAAAATTGGTGAAATTATAATTTTCAACAATTAAAATGTCAACCAAATTATTGTAAATTTTCTGAAAAAGTCTGGTTCATTTTGCTCTGCTTTATCAAATATGCTTGATTTCCAATTAGATCCCTGATCAAGACAGGTGCAAACATCGAGAGTCACGGGAATACCCAAGAGAAGCAGATTACTCGCTTCGCCCGGAATGACCATATTGTGGTATCTTGCTTGGAATGCGGAAAGAGGGAGTGAAAATGGGCCACGAATGAGTGAACACATACGTCTGTCGCCGATATTTGCCCCCAATCCATTACGCATTTCTTGCCCAGATCTTCCACAAACGAGATACATTTTCCCATTCGCGTCCCGGCGAATAGTTGCTCAATTCGAGCGGAACGGGTTTACGATCCGTCGTACGCTGGATCAGAATGTCCCCTGAATCCGGCTTCGCGGAAAGCACGATTGCACCGTCGGAATCCGTTCGGTAGATGTTCATGTGTTCGTAAGCCTGTAACACGGCTTGGGCCGGATGCCCGTAACGATTTCCCCGGCCAGCGGATACCACCGCGGTCTCCGCATTCAGTTGTTGAATCCACCGTCGATTCAGCGAACTCTTCGCTCCATGATGTGGAATCTTGACAACGGTCGCCGTCTCTACCAGTGAATGATGGATCAGCCTCGTCAAGGCTTCGACCTCCGCATCGGCCGTCAGCAAAATCGAGCGTTTTCCGCACGTCAGACTCAGAACCACGGAAAGATTGTTCAACTCCGATCCTTGAAACTCAGGCAACGTGGAGTCGTTTTCCACCAACGGCGGATTCAGCGATACGAGCCGACAGGGCCCTTCCGTGATCATTTCTTCTCCTCCCCGGGCAATACGTTCAGCTAATCCATGTTTTTCAAGAGTATCATGGAGTCGTTGATAAAAGAGATTCGTTCGGCGAATCCCGTTACTCCAGTAATGATCAATCTCGAAGTTGTCGATGATCCAGGAAAGTCCTCCCACGTGATCCAATTGCGGGTGAGTGGCAATGACGTGAGTCAGGCGCCTGATGCCTCGATCCCACAAATACGGTCCCACCACCATCCGGCCCATGTCCCAACGTTCGTAGGCAGCCCCGCCATCCACCAGAATCGTTTCGCCGCCGGGCAATTCGAGCACCGTGGCGTCACCCTGCCCAACGTCCAGAAACGTCACGCGTAACGCATCGTCGTCAAACACGTGTCGTGGCGACCACACCCACCACAACAGGCAACAAATCAGCACACTCATGCTTACGATTCGAAGCGTCGTTTTCCGGCTGAACAACGCGACCATGAGACAAAGATAGAATCCTGTCATAGACAGGATCGACGGTGACGCCACGTGCCACTCGGCACCGGGAACCTTAGCCAATGCGCTGACGACGGACGTCAGGCCGTTCATGATTTCCTGATGAACCCAGCCGAAAGGCAATTGGTCGAGCCCGCCAAGCAGGACGATCATCGACGCGCCGAGTCCCAACGGCACGACAAACAAGCCGACCAGGGGCACGACGACCGCATTGGCAAACATTCCCAACCAGGCCACCTGGTTGAAATAGTACGCCACCAGCGGGACGGTCCCCACGGTGGCGGCAAGGGTCATCAACGCGTACTGCTTTCCCCACTGTTTCAGTTTGACCATGACGGTTTGGGGCATTTCCTCATCCGCGTCGTCACTCTTGCCCCAACGAAACACCAGAGCAATGGCCAAAACGGACACGTACGAGAGTTGAAAGGAAAGATCATAAAGCGCCTTGGGATCAGACAGGGTCGTGAACAACGCGGCGATACCCAACGCAATGAGAATCTGCCGCTCGTGACCGATCCACACCGCGAAGAGATAGAGCAGGATCATCAGCAACGACCGGACAGTCGCCACGTGGGAGCCCGACAACAGCGTATAAAACATGACCATGGGGATGGTGACCAACACGGCAAGTTGCATGGGCGTCAGGACGCAAGAAAGTTTCTCCAGCCACCGGGCCGGGATACGGCGGGTTATCCCTCTCACACCCAAAAACGAGACAAAGGCCAACAACCCCAAATGCGAGCCCGATATGGAAATAATATGGACCGTCCCCGTCGTCATGAAATCGTCACGGACGCTCGCAGGGATATCATTCTGCTCTCCGACGATCATGCCCAGGAACAAACCACGAGCCGGCTGCCGGAGTGTTGCGATGACCGCCTGGCGCACCTGATGCCGCCAGCGGTCGATCTGCCACCATACCCGTGTTTTGATGTCGAAAAAGTCCGGATGTCGAACCTGGATCCGATCGGGCCCCCTGACGACCGCTACCGCGTGAATCCCGTGATCTCTGAGGTAGGCGCCATAATCAAACCCGCCCGGGTTGCGCGTGCCGAAGGGCGGGCGAATGCGAGTACGAACGGTGACCCTGTCTCCCCGAAACACGTCCGTTTCGGACTCACACTCGTTACCGAATCTGCATGGACGCCAAGTCAAACGCAGATTCCCATGGACCTGACGGGTCGCCGTGTCCTGCTTGACGGAGTCCACGGCCACAACCATTGTCACTCGGCCAGGAGCATGCTCGACCGGTTCCGTGACAACGCCTGAGATCGTCACTTCCCGTTGACCGGCGTGGAACGGCAGATCAACGCCGTTATTCTGTCCCGCGTCGAACAACCAATATCCTACGCCGGCCAGGACGCAGGCATACAGAATGAGTCCCTGCTTCCTTGAGAGAAAAGTCTTCTTCTCACACCAAGACAACGCTCCGGCTACGAAGATCAGCAGGACCATGATGGTGAGAGGAAGAAAGAAAAAATAGGACCCCAGAAGGAGTCCAACGAGAAAGGCAATAATGCCGGACAGAAATATCAAGGAGAAGTAATCAGTCGTCCTTCAAATCATCCGATTGCGGCCTTGATCACTCCGGCCAATTCATCCGCGACTTCTCTGATTTGCGAATAATCCTGTCCTTCGACCATGACCCGTACCAACGGCTCGGTTCCGGAATACCGAACCAATATTCGTCCCGTCCCGTTCAGCCGTTCTTCGCCGGAACGGATCGCCTGCCGCAATTCGGGAAGAGAGCCCAAATCTGGTTTCCGATTGACCTTGACCCCCAACAAGATTTGGGGAACGGTCTCTACGTATTTGGTCAGTTCCGAGACGGGAGACCCGGATCGCTTGATCAACTTGAGCATTTGCAGGCCGGAAATGAGCCCGTCGCCGGTTGTATTATAGTCGAGAAAAATGACGTGTCCCGATTGCTCTCCTCCAAGGTTATAGCCATCGGCTAACATACGCTCGAGGATTGACCGATCTCCAACGGGCGTGCGGACCAAATTGATCCCGTTTTGTTGCATGGCCAATTCAAACCCGAAATTACTCATGACGGTTCCGACGACGGTATTGCGGTTGAGCCTGCCGCGTCGCTGCAGGTCCAAGGCAAACGCGGCCAAGGCTTGGTCTCCGTTCACCACCTCACCCTCTTCCGTCACGAACACGGCCCGGTCGGCGTCTCCATCCAACGCAATACCGATGTCACCGCGGTGCGCGCGAACGGCCTCTTGCAGGCGCTCGGGGGAAAGGGCTCCATACCCCGCATTGATATTCGTGCCATCCGGTTCATCCCCGATGACGGACACGTCAGCCCCCAGTTCCCGGACCACCTTGGGAAAGACCGAATACGCGGCACCGTGGGCACAGTCTATGACCACCTTCAACCCCTGACAATCCATTTCGCGCGGCAAGGACCGTTTCACGAATTCGATATAGCGCCCTTCGGCATCGGCGATGCGAAACGCCTTGCCGATTTCATCGGCCGTGGGACGAAGATGTTCGATCTCGTTCGACAGGATCAATTCTTCAATGCGCAATTCAAGTTCATCGGGAAGTTTGAAGCCGTCGTGTGAAAAAAATTTGATCCCGTTATCCTGGTACGGATTGTGGGAAGCCGAAATCATCACCCCCGCATCGGCCCGGAGGCTGCGAGTCAAAAACGCCACGCCCGGCGAGGGCATCGGCCCGACCAGCAAGACGTCGACCCCCATGGAACAAATGCCGGAGATCAACGCCGATTCCAACATATAGCCGGACAGACGGGTGTCTTTGCCGATCACGATTTGATGGTGCCCTGCCCTGCCCTTGAACACGTAGGCTACGGCTCTGCCCAGCTTCAGCACCGTTTCACTGTTCATGGGTTCCAGATTGGCAACACCCCTCACCCCATCGGTTCCGAATAGTTTCCGCACCTTGCCTCCTGACACGTTATCTCCCATCAAGCTCGGACAATGGCTTCCGACATTTTCACCACTTCGCGGATCGACCCGACTTCATGCACACGAACGATCCTGGCTCCACCCAAGACCGCAGCCGCCACGGCCGCGGCGGTTCCCATGATGCGTTGCTCGATAGGTCGACCGGTAACAGTCCCGATAAAGGATTTATTCGACACGCCGACCAGGACGGGACGACCCAATTGCTCCAAGGAACCAAGTCCTTTCAGTAAGGATAAGTTCTGTTGCGCATTTTTTGCAAACCCAATCCCCGGATCGATCAGAATTTGCTCACGGGCAATGCCGATGTTCTCCGCGTGTTGTATGCGGCTGGCCAGATAATCCCGGACTTCATCGACCACGTTGTCGTATTCGCAATATTCCTGCATATTCTGAGGCGCACCTCGCTTATGCATCAGCACCAGACCGGCCTTAGTCCGTGCAATCACCCGACCCATTCGTGGATCGTGCTCTAACGCGCTGATGTCGTTGATGAGCACCGCGCCCCAGTCAATCGCTCGTTCGGCGACTCCGGCCTTGTGGGTATCGACCGACAACGGAACCGTCGCCCGTTTTCCGATAACCTCGAGGACCGGCTTCAACCGACGAATTTCCTCACGTTCGTCAATCGCCGTCGAACCGGGGCGCGTCGACTCGGCACCGATGTCAACCAGATCCGCCCCTTCACTCACCATGTGTTCAAAATGAGCCAAGGCGTGTTGAGGGTCGAGAAAGCGCCCGCCGTCGGAAAAGGAATCCGGGGTCACGTTGAGAATGCCCATGACCAGGACGTGACGGGAACAGGGAATCCTGACGTGACAGGCTTGCAGGTATGCGGAGTTGGCTTCATCCATGGAGAGCCCAAGTTCGAGCCCCCGGTAAAAAACCGGGGGCAGGGTTCACTCACGATGAACGATGGAGACGTGTGCGACCGATGAAGAAGACCCCCAAATCTTCAAAGATCGGATCGGCAGGGATGGTGTGAATCAAGAACAAGCGTGATTCCGCTAGACTTGAGCCGGCTCTCGAACAAGGGTTCCTTGATTCATGATTTGATCGATTTCCAAGGAATCCAGGACTTCTTTTTCCAGCAGGGCTTCGGCCAAAGCCCGCAGGGTATGAATATGTTCCGTGAGCATTCGCTTCGTCCGCTCATAGGCTTCCACGATCAACCGTTTCACTTCATGATCGATTTCCAGGGCAACTTGATCACTAAAATCTCGACGCGTGGAAATTTCCCGACCCAGGAAAATTTCCTCATCCTTTTTGCCGAAGGTCAACGGCCCCAATTTGTCACTCATGCCCCACTCACACACCATTTTCCTGGCCAGTTCGGTGGCCCGTTCAATATCGTTCCCCGCGCCGGTGGTGACGTTTTTCAAAATCAGTTCTTCGGCCACGCGACCACCCAATAAAATCGACAGGGTGTTATAGAGAAATTCCTCGGAATAACTGTGCCGGTCATCGATGGGAAGCTGCATGGTCATGCCCATCGCGCGCCCCCTCGGGATAATCGTCACTTTGTGGACGGGGTCGGCACCCGGCAACAATTTCGCCATGAGGGCGTGGCCCGCCTCATGATACGCCGTGGTACGCTTTTCCTCCTCACTCAGGACCAGACTCTTACGCTCCGCCCCCATCATGACCTTATCCTTGGCATTTTCAAAATCGACGAGTTCCACCAACTTCTTGTCCAAGCGAGCAGCCCAGAGTGCCGCCTCGTTCACGAGGTTTTCCAAATCAGCCCCTGAAAAACCGGGCGTTCCTCTGGCAATCTGTTCGAGGTTCACGTCGGAAGATACAGGCACCTTCTTGGTGTGGACTTTGAGAATCTCGACACGTCCCCGGACATCGGGACGATTGACCACCACTTGTCGATCGAACCGACCTGGCCGCAACAAGGCAGGATCGAGGACGTCAGGACGATTCGTGGCGGCGACAAGAATCACGCCTTCGGTCGTGTCGAACCCGTCCATCTCCACAAGCAGTTGATTCAGGGTTTGCTCCCGTTCGTCGTGCCCCCCGCCTAAACCCGCGCCGCGCAAACGCCCGACGGCATCGATTTCATCAATGAAAATGATACAGGGCGCATGCTTTTTCCCCTGTTCAAACAAGTCGCGCACGCGAGACGCTCCGACGCCCACGAACATTTCCACGAAATCAGAGCCGCTGATGCTGAAGAACGGCACACCCGCTTCTCCGGCAATGGCTTTGGCCAACAGGGTCTTCCCCGTTCCCGGAGGGCCAACGATCAAGACCCCTTTGGGGATTCGCCCACCGAGTTTCTGGAATTTTTGGGGATCTTTTAAAAATTCAATGATTTCAACGACTTCTTCTTTAGCTTCTTCTATGCCGGCCACGTCGGCAAAGGTCACTTTTTTCTTTTCCTCGGTCAGGAGACGCGCACGGCTTTTCCCGAACGAGAGGGCCCGATTGCCGCCGATCTGCATTTGCCGCATCAGGAAAAACCATAATCCGAGGAACAGGATAAACGGTCCCCAGGTCACGAGAAACGTAATGTACCAGGGACTTTCATCGGGCGGCTTGGCTTCGATCTGTACCGACTGCTCTCTCAGGGCTTTGACCAAGTCCGGATATTCAACGACATAGGTCCGAATCCGGTTCCCATCTTTCAAAATCGCACTGATATGGCTGTCCTTCATGGTAACTTTGGATATCTCGCCACGCTCGAGATGAGCCATAAAGTCACTGAAGATCACTTCTTCTTCCGTCGGTTGGGACGGTACGGTGAACAGGTTGAACAGCAGGATCATGAACAGCCCGACCACCACCCAAAAAAGCAGATTTTTGACGCGAGAATTCATGAAAATGCGTTCCTTCTCTCTCTCAACTCTTACCCGGCGAAACGAAACGGTTCAGGAAACTTTAGAAATCTTACCATGGGGACCAAGCATCTGCAACCGGCTCCCCTTTTGTGTTAGCTCAGCCAGACAGTGCATTGAGGTCCCGTAGCTCGGATTAGTGTAGCGTCATCCGACATGGGGCTACGGTGTCGGGGGACGCCTCCGGCTAACTCGACTTACGGCTCTGCCAGCCTACATGGAAGACTCTTTAGGCTTGTCTCTCAGCCGTACGAATCCGAACGACGGCAACGTGCCTGGTCTCCTCGGTCACTCGAAATCGATGGTCGGAACGATACCCTCCAACCCAAAGAATCCCCTCTGGAGCCACCACCAGCGGCACTTTGCTTCGCTCGGCCCGGTGAACCTTCGTATCCGAGAAAAAATCCTGGATCTTCTTTCGCCGTCCTCCCATCCCGTAAGGGAAAAAATAATCGCCGGGCTTCCAAGATCGAACGATCAACTCGTGACTGAATCGATCCGCATCCAGATAGGCCACGGAATCATTCCGTTTGGAGGGGATCGTCTTCGTCTCCTTGATCTTCCCTTCAATAGTCTGGCCCGTGACCGGCCAATGGATCGAACCCGGGAAAGACCAGACACAGGACCATTCCCGTTGCACGCGGCTGTTCCGGCCCACGGGAACTTTCTCGAACGTCACCCGGTCATATTCCCTGACAACATCCAGACCGGCAAAACGGCCGGACGAACCCGACGTTCCGTGAATAACGTGCTGCAACACCGTCTCCACGATCTCGAACCTGAGAGGAATCGACTTGTGCCGCAGGGCTCCCACCATTAAAAGGATCATTCTCCGTTGAATGGGTACGGGAAACGTTAAGAATCGAGAACGGCTCCACACGACGCGATCCTTGGTGCGGCCGACCTCGACCGATTCCAGCGAGGCCTTTGCCGCCTCATCCAAATACTGATGTTCCTCACGCAGGATGGCAGCTTGCCGGGAAAGCACGCTCACCACCCCGGGATTGAACGTCTTCAGCAGCGGGATCAATTCGCGGCGAAGCCGGTTCCGTAAATACTTCGGGTTTTCATTACTCGAATCGACGCGAAACGCACAGCGTTTGTCATCAAGGTACTGCAAAATTTCAGATCGATTTACCTGTAGAAACGGGCGGATGACGCACGGTTCCCGCTGAGCCGGCATACCGGACAGGCCGGCAAGCCCGGCACCTCGCAGCATGGACAGCAGCACGGTTTCCGCCTGGTCGTCCTGAGTATGCCCGACCGCGACTTTGGTGCCCCCCCACTCCCGGGCGACTGCCTGCAACCGTGCATATCGCCTCTCACGCGCAACAGCCTGGACCGACTCCCCCTTCCGTTCCCGGAGCAGCGGTTTCAGCTTGATCCGCTTTAAGAAAAAAGGAAGGCCCAACTGCCGGGCCAAGTGCTCGACAAACGTTGCATCATCCAGGGATTCTTGTCCCCGTAACCCATGCTCAACGTGAGCCACGGCCAGCGCCAGATCCAGGCGATCCCGCCAAGCCCACAGAACCTGCAAAAGGGCAACAGAATCCGCCCCTCCGGACACGGCCACCACGACCCGGTCTCCCGGAGACAAGAGACCGAGTTGCCTGACGTGTTTCAACAACTTGTGTTCAAAAGCCGACAGAGCGGGCATCGTCGCCACCGACCGTGATTGAGGTACGGTTCGATTTATTCCGTCAACACGCGTCGAGTCTGTTGAATGTCCTGAGCGATTCGCTCGGCAAGTTGCGCGGCATCTTCAAACCGTTCATCGCCTCGAATGTATTGTAAAAATTGCACTTCAACGGATTGTCCGTACAGGTCACAGTCGGCATCCAAGACATGCACTTCCAGCAACCGTTCCCCTTCTCCGAACGTGGGACGCGTCCCGATATAACTCACTGCAGGACACACTGTATCCTGCCATACCATCTTCGTGGCATACACCCCGTCGGGCGGGAGCACCCGGTCTTTGTCCGGTCGCAGGTTAGCCGTATGGTAGCCCAACTCCTCCCCACGATGGGCGCCTTCAATCACCGTGCCCTTCAGGGAATACGGGCGTCCCAGACATTGCATGGCTTGTTCGAGCTTCCCCGTTCTGATGAACTGACGAATCCTCGTCGAACTCACGATGGTTTCCCGGGAACTCACGGGTTTGACGAGATGAACCCGGAAACCGGCTTGCCCGGCCAAATCCCGCAGGATTTCCGTGTTGCCCGCCCGGTCTTTGCCAAAAACAAAATGCTCCCCCACGAACAGATCTTTGACGCCCAGCCCGTCCCTCAGGATCGAACAGACAAACTCCTGCGGGCTCAATGCCGCAAACGCTTTGGTGAAATTCAACATCACGAGGTGCTCCACGCCTTGCGCCTCGAACCAAGCCAACTTGTCCGAAGGGGACGTCAGGAATTGAAAGGTGCTACCCGGACTCAACACCAACACCGGATGGGGATCAAAGGTCAACACCATCGGCGTGCCCTGTTGTTCACGCGCACATTGCACGACGGAGGCCAGTAATTGTCGATGCCCGATATGTTGCCCATCAAAATTGCCGATGGTCAGCACCGGATTGGGCGGCAGGGGAAGAGCTGGAAGCCCGCGCGAAACCTTCATGGGGTAGCGACGTTCAAAAGCTTGGCGGCATCCTTGGCAAAATAGGTGAGAATGAGGTCGGCACCGGCACGTTTGATGGACAGCAGCGTTTCCAACGTCACCTTGGACTCGTCCAGCCACCCCTGTCCGGCGGCGGCTTTGATCATGCTGTATTCGCCACTGACTTGAAACGCAGCCACGGGCACGTCCACCTCGGCCCGCGTCCGCGAAATGACATCCAGGTACGGCAGCGCCGGTTTGACCATAATCACGTCCGCGCCTTCCTCCACGTCGGCCCGTACTTCACGGATGGCTTCGCGGGCATTGGCCGGATCCATTTGATACGAGCATCGATCACCGAACGCGGGACTCGAAGAAGCCGCCTCCCTGAACGGCGCATACAGGCAGGACGCATACTTGGCGGCATAAGACATGATGGGCACGTGCTCGAACCCTCCTCGATCCAATTCGTCACGGATCGCCGCGACGCGCCCGTCCATCATGTCGGAAGGCGCCACCATGTCGGCCCCGGCTTCTGCATGGGTTTTCGCCATCAGGCGCAAACAGTCGAGGGTTTCATCGTTCACAATGCGGCCGTCTTTCACGATGCCGCAATGCCCATGGGACGTGTATTCATCGATACAAACGTCCGTGACCACAAAAAGCCCAGGAAGATGGTCCTTGAGCGCGCGGACGGCCCGTTGCACAATCCCGTTCGGATCGTAACCGGACGACCCGCGTTCATCCTTGTGATCGGGGATCCCGAACAGCATCACCGCCGGAATGCCCAGCATATGGACGTCGGTCGCTTCCTTGATCAGACGATCGACGGACCACCGGAATTGGCCGGGCATCGACAGAATGGCCTCCTGTTGATCCGTCCCTTCCCTCACGAACAAAGGATAAATCAGGTTGCTCGGCGCAAGCACGGTTTCCCGAACCATCCGCCGAAGCGGCTCGGATTCACGCAAGCGCCGCATTCGTTGACGAGGAAATCCCATCACCTATCCCATGGCCGAAAGCGTGAGTGTTTCCCATGCTCCCGACTCAGACCACCGCCGGCGGCGATCCTGTGTGTGTTCACTATATCCTCGACTATTTCCGTCTTTTCCTTCCCCTCCTTTGTAAGGACGGGGATTTTTTCCGAAGAGGGAAAAGTCGGGAGGTAGAGGCTATGACCAGGGCGGCAACCTTCATGCTTCATACCCGGTTGGCTCTACCCCACCCTGCCCTCCCCTTACAAAGGGGAGGGAAAGACATGGGCGTCCCACATGGGCTGACCACTCTGTCAAAGAATTCGAGATCATTTACAATTCCCCAGACCACGATTATTTCCTGGGAAGATTCGTCAAAAATACAACCAGATCCCGCACGGAGATCATCCCAACGAGTTCCCCGCCTCGCGAGACGCCCAAGTGCCGGACGTGTTCCTTGGCCATCAGGTCATTGGCATCCAACAGCGTCTTGTTTTCGTCAATTTTCAAAACGGGCGCCGACATGATTTGTTCGACGGGCGTTCGTTCCGCATCCAATCCCGCCGCTACCAACCGCCGGACGAGATCCGTATCGGTCAAAATCCCGATGATCTCTTTATCCCGGGTGACAAACACACTGCCGATACCACTATCCTTCATAATTTCCGCTGCTCTCCGGACACTGGTGTCACGGTCAACGGTAACAAATTTTTCAGCGGGGACCATAAACGATTTCACTGGAACCATAAAATTCTCCTTGGATTAACGCGCGTCGTTAAATAAAAAATGCTCCATCCTCCACGGTTCAGAGGTTTTCGGCAATTCATACGCCATTAAGAGGGTACCTCGCGTCTAACGTAGTCGACCAACGACTGGACCAACGCCGGAATCGTGTTCTGCGCAGCCATGACGTGAACGTCCAGACCCATTTCCCGAATGGTTTTCGCCGTAATCGGTCCGATACTCGCAACAACCGTTCCATTCAGATGGTTCTTCACGTCACGGGCTCCGTCGAAGAGTTGAAAAAAATTCCGAACAGTGGACGAACTGGCAAACGTGACGACGTCGACCAAGTGATCACGAAACAGTTGACGAACGTATTCCCGTTCGATCGCCGGCACTACGGTCTTGTAGACTTTCACGACTCGCACAAAAGCCCCCAAGCGCTCCAACTCGTCCGGAAGGATCTCACGGGCCTGTGCCGCCCGGGCGAGCAACACCCGTTGACCGGACACGCCGGCTCGCTTCAGAACTTCAATAAGCCCTTCGGCCTGATACGTGTCCGGCACCAGGTCGGCGTCGATGCCGAATCGTCTCACCTCCTCGGCCGTCCGTGGTCCGATACAACAGACTTGCAACCCTGCCAACGCCCGGGTATCGCAACCACAGTGCCGCAGGCGTTGCATAAATGCCTTTACCCCATTGACGCTGGTCAACACAAGCCATTGATAGGTGGCCAGTTGCGCGATGGCTTCATCGACTTCCGCCCAATCGTCCGGGGGACCGATGGCGATGGTCGGACATTCAATCGGTTCTCCGCCTCGATCCCTGATCAGATTCGACAATTCCGAGACCTGGGCTCTGGCGCGAGTCACGAGCACGCGCTTCCCGAATAAGGGTTGCGTCTCAAACCAATTGAGTTGCTCGCGTAACCGGACGACTTCCCCGACTACCACCACCGTCGGGGGACGAATATCGGCCGATTTCGCGCGATCGACAATATCCCGCAAGGTTCCAACCACCGTGCGTTGTTTGGGATAAGTCCCCCACCGGATCAGCGCCACGGGAGTATCCATGGCTTTCCCTTCCTCGACCAACCGGGAGACGATCATGGCTAAATTTTTCACGCCCATCAAAAACACCAGCGTCCCCTCCGCGGCAGCGAACCGTGGCCACTCCAATACCGTCTCTTCCTTAGCCGGATCTTCATGCCCCGTGATAAAAGCCACGGTCGACGCCAGGGTTCGATGCGTCACGGGGATTCCCGCATACGCGGGCACCGCGACTGCGGAGGTCACACCCGGTACCACTTCAAAGGGGATCCGGTGTTCAACGATCCATTCGGCCTCTTCCCCGCCCCGTCCGAACACGAAAGGGTCTCCGCCCTTCAACCGGACCACGCACTTCCCTTCACGAACCTTCTCGAGCATCAATTGATTGATTTCGTCCTGAGGCCGATAGGTCCCGCACCCGCGGCGCCCGACGTAAATCCGCTCCGCCTCGGCGGAGGCGTAATCCAACAACGCAGGATTGGCAAGATGGTCGTACAAGACGACGTCCGCTTCCTGAAGACAGGCTTTGCCGCGAAGCGTCAGGAGGCCGGGATCCCCCGGACCCGCTCCTACCAAGTAGACTTTCCCCGAAGATCGAAGCTCGGCCATTTACGCACGTCCATAGATTTGAGCTAAAATATGCTTCCCCGCCGCGCCCGTGATCCATTTCCTGGGGATATTCGCCACAGACACGACCAAGTCCCTCACGGAAATCACCCCAACCAGTTCCCCGTCCCGCGAGACGCCCAAATGCCGGATGCGTTTCCGCGCCATCAGGTCACTGGCATCCAAGAGTCCTTTGTTTTCTTCAATTTTCAGAATGGGCGCCGACATGATTTGTTCGACGGGCGTTTGGTCCGCATCCAATCCTACCGCCACCAACCGCCGGGCGAAATCCGTCTCGGTCAAAATCCCGACGATCTCCTTACCCCTGGCAACAAACACGCTGCCGATACGCCTATCCCTCATGATTTCCGACGCCCTCCGGACACTGGTTTCACAATTAACGACAACAAATTTGTCAGCGGGGACCATAAACGATTTCACCGGCACCATAACATGCTCCTTGGATCAACACGCGTGGTTAAACAGAAATGCCCCATCCTCTACGGTCAGGGGCTTCCAATAATTTATTCTACACGCGTCCATAGATTTGATCCAAAATATGCTTTCCCCCCGAATCCAAGATCCGCTCGGCCAAGGCCGTACCGAGTGGAGCCGCCTGGTCCACCGGTCCATCGATCCGATCACGAATAACACGCGTTCCATCGACGCTTGCGACAAGTCCCTCGAACCGCACCGTTTGGTTCTCGACGACCGCATGGCCCGCGATCGGCACCTGACATCCCCCCTCCAATCGATCCAGGAAGGCCCGTTCGGTCGAAACCGCAATGGAAGTCCCGTGATCGTTGATTGGGGCAAGCAACTCTCGAACAAACGTGTCATCGACGCGCGATTCGATCCCCAAGGCTCCCTGACCCACAGCCGGAAGACTCAAGGTCGAAGGAAGATACTCGGTCACCTGACCGGCCCACCCCAACCGGGTGAGACCTGCCGCGGCCAGGACGATCGCATCGTAGGCGCCTTCCTGAAGTTTGCGAAGACGGGTGTTCACGTTTCCTCGAAGCATGACAACACCCAAGTCCGGCCGGTGAGCCAACAACTGGGATTGCCGCCGGAGGCTGCTGGTTCCCACCTTCGCGCCCGCCGGAAGATCGCGGAACACCACATGGTCCCTGGTCAACAAGGCATCCCGGGCATCCTCCCGCGCCGGGACGCAGACAATAGCCAAGCCCTCCGGCAACGCCGAAGGCACGTCTTTCATACTATGGACCGCAAGATCGATGTCTCCCCTGGATAGCGCCTCCTCGATTTCCTTGACGAATAACCCCTTCCCACCGATTTTGGCTAACGGCACGTCAAGAATTTTATCACCGCTCGTCCGAATCCGTTGAAGCCGGATCGACACGGACGGAGCGATTTCCCGGAGTCGAGCCTGGACCCATTCCGCTTGCCAGAGGGCCAGTTGACTGCCACGTGTTCCAATGACGAGAGACGTCCGCCGTCCATTCGTAAGACTCACTCTGATTCCTTTATCAGCCTACCGTCCCCGGGGCACGTTATCGACCCTACAAACCCGAAGCCTGCCGGGGAATCCTTTCTTGTTCCGATTCTTCGGTCGACCCGGATGAGAGCGTATCAGTCACTGCGTCTTCCCCTTCCATATCCTGCACGTCCTGAACGTTCACGGATTCATTCCCCGGAAGACTCAAATCATAAAACCGTCTCGCCGCTTCGATATACACCAACCCATTGGACGATTGGGCGGCGGATTTCAGGGCCACCAATGGGCCGTGAAGCAGTTTATTGACGATCCCCGAGGCGAGACCTTCTACGGCTTCCTGCTGCTCCGGTGTCAACGTCCCGAGCCGGCCCAAGGCTTTTTGCAACTCCGCCTGCTTCAGGGCATCCGCCCGTTTGCGTAACGCGACAATCGTGGGAGTCGCCCTTAATGACTGGAGCCATTTCAGGATGACTTCCACTTCGTCTTTGACGAGACATTCGGCGCGGGTGGCTTCCAGCATGCGCTCTTCACGGTTCTGTTCGACATGCGATTCAAGATCGTCGATATCGAACAGAAACGCATTATCGACCTTGCGAACGTCAGGATCGATATTGCGGGGGACCGAGACGTCGATCAGAAAAATCGGCCGGTTCCATCGTGCGCGAACCGCCCGTTCCACGTCCTCGGGACTGATCAGATAGTGGGACGCCCCGGTCGAACACAGCACGATATCGGCCCGGTGCAGGTCCGCACGAAATTCTTCAAAGGGAATGGACACCCCGTTAAACCGGGTGGCCATATCCGCCGCTCGAACCGGGTCCCGTGTGGTGAGCAACACCTCATGGACTCCGTGATTGACCAGATGTTGCGCTGCCAATTTGGCCATTTCTCCGGCCCCGACCAGCATAACCGTCCTGGCCGCCAGGTTGCTGAACACCTTCTTGGCCAGTTCGACGGCAGCATAGCTTACGGACACCGCGTTTTCCGCGATCCGGGTTTCCGTACGAACACGTTTGGCCACGGAGATCGCCTTTTTGACCACCTTATTCAGGAGGACCCCGGTGGCATTATGGGTCAACGCCTCCTGGAACGCATCCTTCACCTGACGCAGGATCTGGGGTTCTCCCACCACCAGGGAGTCGAGGCTCGAAGCCACCCGAAACAGGTGCGTGATGGCCCGATCTTCCGCGTGACAATACAGGCGAGGCAGTAACTGTTCCGCGGACACCGAAAGATGCGTATCCACGAAAAATTCCTGGATGGCGGAAAACCCTTGCTCCACCTGGTCGGCGACCGCATACACTTCAACGCGATTGCAGGTCTGCAACAACATCCCTTCACGAATCCCTGCGTGAGCCATGAGCCGGTTCAGAGCTTCACCCATCCGGCTGTCGGGAACCACGAGGAGTTCTCGAAGCTCGACGGGAGCGGTTTTATGACTCAATCCGACAACGATGATATTCATCAGCTTATAGGAGCACCGTTCCCTTTTAAAACAACCCCGAGAAACGTCAACAGCACGCCGGCGAATCCCACGATCGTCAGATAGGCCGCCTTCTTCGCTCGCCAACCAACGGTCACCCGCCCCATCAGGACCACGAAGTAAAACACCCACGTCACAAGCGCCCAGATCTGTTCGGGATTCCAATTCACATAGGAACCCAACGTAAGCTGAGCGGACATGGCCCCCGTCAAAATTCCCAGGGTAAGGAACGGGAATCCCAACAACATCGAACGTTGGTTCAGCATGTCCAAAAAATCCAAGGGCGGTAACTTAAAGGACAAGACGTTGAATTGTTTGGACTTCAGCAGCCGGTCCTGCATCAGATACATCACCCCTGCCACAAAGGCCACGGCAAACCCGACGGCCCCCAACATGCTGAGCGTGACGTGGACCCACATCGCTCCAAACATGGGTTGAAGCACCGGAGTTTCCGAAGGCAGGATCGCCGTCGAGACTAGCGAAAGAAAGGCAATGGGCAACATGAAAGCCCCCAACACGTAGAGCCGTTGGAGGAGGACGACCAGCAAAAAAACGAGAACCAGGGACCAGGAAAAGAACGATAAGGCTTTATGGAACGTGACCCATTGCGCTTCTGCTCCGGAAAATACATGAACGGCCAGGACAACCGAATGAACGGCAAAGCCGAGACACGTCACGGCAAACGCCACCCGGGCAAGAAACTCGGATCGCCGGAGCAGGTACACCAGGGACAACAGGATCCCGATAAAATACAGCCCCAACGTCAGTTGCAAAAAGGCAACGGTCATCAGCATCACCGGAAAAATAGTGCTATGCACCTAGCCTGGAAGTATAGATAGGCTGTTTTCAGATAGCAACACAGGGAAGGATGAAGCGGGACATCGACATGCACGGTGCGATGACGAGCCGGTGGTGGATCAGCCGCCCGATCCTGCCGTAGCACCACCGCACACGTTCATGACCTGGCCCGTAATCGACGCCGCATCCGCTTGGCACAGGAAAATCACCAGGGCCACGACCTCCTCGACCTCCGCCATCCTTTTAATGGGGACCGCCGCAACGGCCATGGCCCGGAAATCTTCGGCCGACATTCCCAGAATCGCCGCTGTTTCCTCGATGCCCTGACGCGCCATAGCGGTATCGACCCAGGTGGGACAGATGGCATTCACCGTAATGCCACGCCCGGCCACTTCCAGCGCCAGGGCTTTGGTAAACCCAAGGATGCCGTGTTTGGCAGTGCAATACGCCGCGTAACCGGGCACACCAAACCGGCCCAGGACAGATGACATGTTAATAATGCGACCTGGATCCTGCATATGGGGCAACACGACTTTCGAGCAGAGATAGGAACCCGTTAAATTCACATCGAGAATATTCAACCAACGCGAGTCATCAGGATCGTCCATCGGCGTCCTGCCTGAAACACCGGCGTTATTGACCAAAATATCGATCTGCCCCCATTCGTTCACGACGGACGCAACGAGTCGTTCCACCTCGTCACGCTTAGTCACGTCGGCGGGTATGGCCATGGCGCTTCCCCCGTGTTCCCGGATCCGGGCAACCGTTTCTTCAAGGAGTTCCGCACGCCGCCCACACACAGCAACGCGAACGCCCTTATCCGCCAAACCCAGGGCGATTCCCCTGCCGATTCCTGATCCGCCTCCCGTGACAAGAGCCACACGAACTTTCAACATCCCCCGTTTCCTCCCTCGTTCATCACACGTACAGAAAGTATTTATCCGACATCATTAATGGGAATTCCGTTATCCCCAACAGCGCACTAGAGTGGTCAGCCCCCTGTTTTGTCAACGGATGAATGAACGTTTACAATGACGACCCGTACGCATTCCACCAGAGGCTTATTCATGCCAGGAACGTTATATCTCGTCAGCACGCCGATTGGGAACCTGGAAGATTTCACCTTCCGAGCCCACCGGATTCTACAGGAAGTGTCGGTCATTGCGGCGGAAGACACCCGGCATACGCAAAAACTGTGTCGCCATTACAACATCCACACATCCCTAACGAGTTATCATGATTTCAACAAAGAAGAAAAAACTCCAGTCCTCCTAGAACTCCTAAAAAAAGAGAAATCCATCGCCCTGGTTTCGGATGCCGGCACTCCACTCATTTCGGACCCTGGTTACTATCTCGTGACCCGAGCCATTGCCGTCGACGTTCCCATCGTTCCGGTTCCCGGCCCCTCTTCGGTTATCGCCGCCCTGTCCGTTGCCGGATTACCCACCGACGCCTTCACGTTCATCGGATTTCTGCCAAAAAAAACCGCGGCCCGGACCCGTCTCCTTCAAAGCCTTCAGGAAGATACCAAAACCATTATCCTGTTCGAAACGCCCCATCGCATAAAGGCAACGCTGCTCGCCATCAAGGAAATCTTCGGAGACCGCCGGATCGCCATCGGCCGTGAACTCACAAAAATCCACGAAGAAATCATTCGCGGCACCGCACAGGAAATCCTTCTCTCCAATCCATCACGAGTGTTCAAAGGGGAAATGACTCTGGTCATCCAGGGAAAAGAGAAAAAGACAAAGACAGGAACAAAAACCGGAATTCAATCATCGGCCTTTTGAATGAACACGCGATGATAGGAGCCGACCAACTCACGGCGAAGAATGCTGTGGCCTTCGTTTTCGACGCTCTGCGGGACGTTTCTGATGGGTTCACCATCATCCAGAAACACCTCCAACACCTGCCCGGGCTGCATCGTTTCGAGCCTGAGTTTGGTTTTGACAAAATTGTAAGGGCAGATCACGCCCCGGAGATCCAACAGCGCGTGGGAGTCAGCTTCTTGACTCATTGTCTCTGGCCTCTTTCATCCCGGTAAAACGATGGAGGGAACTGATTGACTTCGAAACCCGTCATACAAACAAAGAGAGCGTGCCGACGTAAACGCCGACACGCTCTCTTTCGGTCACAACTTTTCCCGCCGGGATCAGCTTCTTATTGAACCGTCCCTTTGTCCATGGTCTCCCGCTTGTCACCATAGTCGGTGGCAATCGTCTTGTTCGTTCTCTTGTTGACCGTATCCGGCTGGGGAGCGCATTGCCAGCAAGGTGCGGCACCCGTGACGGCACCGACGCTGGAGGTAATCCCTCCCGTCACGTCACCCTCTTGCATGCCACCTTCAGGAACACCGGTATAACCGGCCGTCGGGGTCGAAATACCACGGAAATTGGTGGGATCCGGCCGTTGGCCCAAGCCACCGCCGAAATCCGGGTTGTCTGCGCCACCAAGCACTTGGGATCCTTCAATCACATACACGGCGCGAACCATTTTCCGACCCGTACTGAACTTCTGTGCTGCAGTGGTTTCGTCAACGGCGGAAACGGCAACATAATCCCCTTTGTTCACGGCCTTGAGGTTTTCCATGTTGGTCCCGGCATCAAACCACAATTCCTTCAAATTCAGGCCGCCACGAAGGGTCTGACGTTCATCATGGGAACTTCCGCCCATGTCGAGATACAGTTTGCCCGCAGGATAATCGATGGCCACCACTTCACCATGAATCGTCTCCGGGGCTGAAAGATAGCGTTCCATGTCATCTTGGTCGAATACACGGGCACGCGTTCCGGACCCTTGAGATTCTCCAACACCCGTGCCGAAGCCGGAGTGTTGAGGCGCACGCTCTTGCGCAAAGGCCACGCTGACTGAGCCGACAAGAATGATTGCTGCTCCAAAATACCTTAACTTCCGCATGTGGCTCCTCCTTAGGAAGTGTAAGTTAATAATCGAACACTGATAATAAGGAATGATACCTGAAATAATCCGTCCTTACTCGTGACTTAGGTTTTGTTCCGTCCTCAAGCCTCATAACTATAGTGATCTGCTCAAACAGTGTCAAGGGGTTTCTCCGGGGATTATATAGAATAGTTGACGACCTCTCCTCTTTGTAGCTGCGGCATCCCGGGTCAAAACCCGGGACATGCCTTATGCCACGATGTTCCTGGCCGCATGAGAGGCGGCCGCAACAAATCAAGGCGTTTTTCTATGAAAACCGATCATTGTTAACCTAAAGATATAAGTCCCGTTTCTCCTTGAAATCTTGACACGACGACAGCGGCACGTGGACCGCCAAGTCGAGACCGGCAGGCTTTTTGATGGATCGATTTACCTTTTCGCCGCCGATCAAGTAAACTTAGCTGTCAACTCATTGAAAAAGCGGAACATTGATACATGGTGCCCGGACCGAGGGTCGAACTCGGACTCTCTTGCGAGAACCAGATTTTGAGTCTGGCGCGTCTGCCAGTTCCGCCATCCGGGCATACACACGATAGATTCCCATTTTCTAGCATGATCGCCGGGCAACGTCAATCAACCGGCTTCTCCTTTTCAGGCTTTCATCGAGCATGCTAAGATTGGTGCCTGAAGAGCACACACTCCCACAGAACATCAAGAGGATAGCCATACAAGGAGGACCATTCATGTCGGAGATTCAATGTCTAAAATGTGAACAGCCAGCAGAAAAAATGACCGAACCCCTGTTCCTGGGAAAACTTGAGGAAGAAATCAAGAGCAACGTATGCCAAAACTGTTGGGGCGAATGGAATAAACCCGGCGGGGTCAAAACCATGGTCATCAATGAATATCAACTGAACCTCGGTGACGAAAATGGCCGTGCCACCCTCAGAAAACAAATGCGCGCGTTTTTCAAACTGCCTGATGCCGACGTGGAATTCAAGGACTATCGAACCTGAGACGGGTTGGCAATCGCAGCATCGAGGACCGGCGTGCGAAGCCTGCCCCCTTCCAATGAATGACTCGCATCGGCCGGCAGAAGATCCAATAGTGAGAGGCCGCAGTGTCTTTCCGTTCAGGCGCAACCTCTTGTCGAACCCCCGTTTCCCCCTGTAGGATCACGGTATGGATATCCCACTTGGCAAGGGCATCTTCCTGGTTGCCAGCCCCAGTCTCCGCGACCCGAATTTTCGGCAGAGCGTCATCCTGTTGTGCGAACATGGACCTGAAGGAGCGCTCGGGGTCGTCGTCAATCGACCGACGGAGATCAATATCACCGAAGTGCTTCCGCAAGTCCCGATCCTGGAAGGCCAACACCACAAAGTCTTTTCCGGGGGACCGGTTCAAAAGAACAACCTCTTGATCCTCTATCGGACACCCGAGGGGCCCCAGGACTCCCACCACGTCTTTAACGGCGTCTACCTGGGTGGCAACATGAAAGCCCTGGAGGATCTTTTAGAAGATCCTTCCTCCCTGGGAAATTTTCTCGCCTTCATGGGGTATTCGGGCTGGGCGCCCGGCCAATTGGAAAACGAAATGCGAACCGGGTCGTGGATGACCCTACCGGCCGACTCCACCACGATGTTCGAGAAGGACCACAGCCAATTGTGGGGCAATATTCTGAGATCCCTGGGAACAGACATGGCCATGTATGCCGACATGCCCCCCGACCCGAACATGAATTAAGCAGCTTCTTGGTTGATATGCTCAATCAGGCAGGCGTCAAGTGTCTCTTTCTGACGATCTCAGAACATCGTGAAAGACACTAGTCAGCGGCATCGTTGAACCAACTATCGAATCGGCAATTTCCGGTAAACTTCTAGGCCTCTGTTGAACAAGCCATTATCTGGACCGACAACGAGGAATCCATCTTCGTAGGTTATTTCGCCTTTGTATCTATCACCCAATCCGATTGATCCGAGAGTCTTGAGTATAACTCGCTCGTGTGTGGACACCTTCCCTTCGTGATCTTCTCCTAAAGCCCGATCGAACTCCAAGCAAAACAGTCCAACTGAACCAAACACTCCACTGCCACCTCCACAGTCGTAACACTCCACCATTTCGACTCCGGATGGAGAAGTGGCTATGTGCGCGTACACAAAAAACTCTCCTTCAGAACTTGTCCATTTTACCCATGACCGTCCATCCCGAGGATTGATCTTGAACTCACCGTAGAACCGATTACTTTCGTTGCTTGAGGCGATATTCACGCTAGTTACCGTCTCTGTGCTATCAGAGATCCACCCGAGCAACTCGCGAACGATTAAGGGATGGACAAACTCCTTACGAACAAACGAATAACGGCTATGCTCCAGAGAAGATTTTCCACCTTCGGAGGCACCCAAGACATAGCTCGCATTGCGAACGGCTATGCGTTCAATATCTTCCTTAGATGGGAGATTCTGAATGGTGTCAGAAATTTTCTTTGATTCCGTGTTTTCTGCAAACTTCGCTTCACATTTTGTGTACCAATGATCCCGCATTTCTCGAATACGCGCACGTTTCTCCGGGTTGCCTCCATAATCACTGTGACAATTGGGGCACAGAGGAGCAGCGTTATCCTCAGTATCCGGTCCTCCTTCGGCTTGGGGTACGATATGATGAATTTCCAAACTAAGGGATCTTTGCTCGCAGAAGCAGCAACAACCATTAGCGCGTTTACGAACTCTTTCCTTGACATGTGGTGAGAAAGACATCTCAGTTGAGCTTCTCCCCATTAGGTCTATGTCGATCGAGAGCGAGGAAGAGGTAGTATTATAGCCACTGTAGGGATTGTGCGGAAGTGGGGCACGAAGCGTTTCACACGGTGCCACACCATAACTAAGCGTGTGGGCTATGGGTGGGAACGCCGAACAGGATAGCGTTCTATCACAGGAAACGAAGCCAAATTAGGCAACTGAAAGCACGCGCATCTTAACAAAATCAATTCAATTCTGGTATTTTGTTTCGTTGTCCCCCTCACCCCTACCCTCTCCCGCCAGGGGAGAGGGAATGATAGAGACTCTCTTCCGAGGGAAAGAGTCTTAAGACTGGCATAGGCAGAACTGCTGAAGAGTAATGAACGAACCGTCCTCTACTTCCAAGACCCGGCAATTCAAGGGGCTCCTGCAATCCGATCAGTTGGAGTTTCTCTGTGAAGCCCACAATGGGCTCAGCGCCAAAATTGTGGAGGAGGCAGGGTTTAAAGGCATCTGGGCCAGCGGGCTTACCCTCTCCGCCCAGTTCGGGGTTCGGGACAACAACGAAGCGAGCTGGACGCAAATCCTCGACCACCTGGAATTCATGTCCGACGCCACGCGGATCCCCATCCTGCTCGACGGCGATACGGGCTACGGGAATTTCAACAACATGCAGCGCCTGATCCGGAAACTGGAACAACGCCGGATCGCGGCTGTCTGCATCGAAGACAAGCTCTTCCCCAAGACCAACAGTTTTTTGCAGGGCGAGACCCAGCCCATGGCCGACATCGACGAATTCTGCGGGAAAATCAAGGCCGGCAAAGATGCCCAGACCGATGATGCTTTTTGCCTGATCGCCAGGGTCGAAGCCTTTATTTGCGGCTGGGGCCTATCCGAAGCCTTGCGACGGGCCGAGGCCTACCACCAGGCAGGCGCCGACGGCATCCTCATTCACAGCGCCCTGGCGGTCCCGGACGAAATCCTGGCCTTCAAGCAGGAGTGGGGCGATCGATGCCCGGTCGTGATCGTGCCGACCAAGTACTACGCCACGCTCACGGACGTCTTCCGGCAGCATAGGTTTTCCCTGGTGATCTGGGCCAATCACCTCCTTCGCGCGGCCGTGACCATCATGCAGAAAACCGCGCGCACCCTGAAAGAAAAAGAGAACCTGTTCTCGATCGAAGACAGGATCGCGCCGGTTGCCGAAATCTTCCGGCTTCAGGACGCCGCCGAACTCCAGGAAGCCGAGAAACGCTACCTCCCGCACAACGGCGCCGGTCTGGCCGGAATCGTCCTGGCCGCATCCCGCGGGAACGAACTCGGCGAACTGACGCAAAACAGGCCCAAAACCATGGTGCCGATTCAAGGCATGCCGATCCTGTCGCATATCGTCGGTGCGTACAATACCATCGGCATCAAAAACATTACCGTAGTCCGCGGCTATAAAAAGGAGGCCGTGTCCCTGCCCCACCTGACCTACGTCGATAACGACGATTTTGCCGCGACCGGGGAACTCGTCTCGCTCTTCAAGGCGCTGCAATCCAAGAACGGGGATTTTCAGGACTCCATCATTTCGTATGGGGACGTGCTCTTCCACAAATACATTCCTCAAATCCTTTTTCAGGAACCCGACGATTGGGTGATCGTCGTGGACAGTGTCTGGGAGGGGAAAACATCCTATACCCGGCTCGGGGGGTTCGCGGAATGCACGGTGCCCAATTCGCGGAAAGCGTTCAATGCCAAAATCTACCTCAAACAATTGGGACGGGACGTGCCTCGGGAATCCATTCACGGGGTGTGGATGGGATTTTTGAAAGTATCGGCCGGTGCGGCCACGCAGTTACACGGCATTCTCGAGGAAATGCTCGCCGATCCCGCCAACGACAAAGCGGGCATGTCGCAATTGTTTCAGGAATTGCTCAAACGGGGTGTCCCAATACGCGTGCTCTACACGGTCGGACACTGGCTTGACATCAACAATCTCGATGATCTGATGCAGGCCGGGCAATTTTAACGTCCGGATTTTCAGGAGATACCATGCAAAGCATCACCGCACACAACGGCGTTCCCATCCCGCACTTCATGTACGGCACGGCGTGGAAAAAAGAGGACACGAGCCGGTACGTGCAAATGGCCGTGCAGGCCGGCTTTCGAGCCATCGATACCGCGAACCAGATGATCCATTACCACGAGCCCCTGGTGGGAGAGGCCCTGCTTGCGTTAGCGAAACAAGGGGTCACGCGGGAGCAACTGTTCTTGCAGACCAAATTTACGCCCGCCTCGGGGCAGGACCACCGATTGCCCTATGACCCCAAGGCCCCCATTGCCGAACAGGTCGCCCAATCGTTCGAAAGCTCGCTCGAACACCTGCACACCGACCATATCGATTCCTATATCCTGCACGGACCCTACGGGCGCTGGGAGCTCGAAGAAGAAGATTGGGAGGTCTGGGCGGCGCTCGAAAAACTATATCAGGCAGGCCGGGTCAAAATGATCGGGATCAGCAACGTCCAGGCCATTCAACTGCAGTTGCTGTGCGAACTGGCCAACGTGAAACCCATGGTCGTGCAGAACCGTTGCTACGCGGCATTGGGGTGGGATCAGGCCGTCAGGGAACTCTGCCGGGCCCATAACGTCGTGTACCAGGGGTTTTCGCTTCTCACCGCGAATCGCGGGGTCCTGCACGACCCGGAGGTCTGCGCCATTGCCAAACGGTGCGACACGGGACCGGCCCAAGTCATCTTCCGCTTTGCCCGGCAGGTGGGCATGCTTCCCTTGACCGGCACCACCAACGCGCAACGCATGAAAGAAGATCTGGACATCGACCGCGTGGAACTCTCCTCGGAGGAAATCGCCCGGATCGAAACAATCGCGGTGTAAGCACAAAACGCCACAAAAAGGATGCGCCACCATATGATAAGAACGCTCTTGCTCACACTCTGCGCCGTGGTTTGCTTCGCGCCCGCGACACCGGCCCAGGAGGGACACGCCCTTCCCGATGTTCCGTTTCAGGTCTTCCTGCAACGAGGCGAAGGGGAGACCAAGGACGTGGCGAATGATGCCGTTGAAACCGTGGTCAAGGCCTTCGGCATCCTGGTCCGGGACCGTTCGCAATACAAACGGTTCGATCAGGCCGTCACGAACGACCTCCTGCAAAAAGTCGTGATCGAGCCAAGGGTGCTGAACCGGGAAGGCAAAGAATTTCCGTTTCTCGTGGCCAGGACCAAGCAGAAGGGAAAGGTCAATCTCCTGATCAACGCCGCGAGACTCCGGGAGGACGGATACCTCGGGCAGCCGGATGCCCTCGCCCCAAGACTGGCGAAAGAATTTCAATGGGTCATCAGTAAAGCCGTAACGAAATCCGCCCGCAGGGGGCGCCTGCTGAAACGCGACCTGCTGCGCGCGCCCATTGCCGCCAATGCCGAGATCAAAACGCTGTCACCGGAGGAACGCACGGCAGCGCTGCAAGCTCTATTGAACACCTACATTCAAACGGTGGATGCCTATGGGAGTCTTGCCGATCAACCCTATTATGAAATGGGAACCACGACCCTGACGAAACCCGAGCACGTGGACTCGACCATCAAGCTGTATGATATTCGTGTTCGGCATGCCCTCCAGTTGATCGTGAGCGATCCCTACTTCTGGGACAACACGCAAAAAGCCGTTCGCAGCCTGCTCAACGGGAAAGTCTGGCACGTCCTGATGGCAAAAATCGACGAACGGGATTGGACGACACGGACGCGCGTGGTGCCGGAAGACAAGGCTGTCACGGTCGGGGAACGCGACAGGATCATTCAACCCGCGAAGATTCTCGTGAATTACCACCGCTCACTGGAGCCGAAGGAAAAATTGTACGGCGAGACGCAGGGGCTGCCCATGGGCGCGTTATCCGCGGAACAACTCGCCCGGGTGATCGCTGAGGAAATCCAAAGCCAAATCACCGAAAAATCGTTGCGAGGCCACGTGGCCCAGGACGAACAAACCGCCCTGGAGTGACGCTCAGTCCCCCCTCACCCCAGCCCTCTCCTACGGTGGGGAGAGGGTTCCAAGGGGCTATTTTCATACCATTCTACCGGATTTTTACCCGGTCACGGTACACCGAAAGATACACGGAATCGGCTTGCTTCCTGCTCCACGGAAACCGGTATAACGTCCGGATCTGGCTTGAGTACTGTCCGATATTCGCCCGCTGCCAGAGTCCCTTTTCAAAATATCGTCTGCCCTCCTGCTCCCTGAGAAATCCCGCGATCTGTTCCTCCGCAAAAAAATCCACGGCCCAACTGTTCGTCCACGTCGGCCGACACTGCCGAACGTAGTCGTCCACTTGGTAGAGCAGGGCTTGCACCTGTTCCAGGTCGGTCATGACGGATTCATTGGTGAGAAGAAAAAGCAACTCATGGCCTTGGGGCACGTCGATGAGACCGATCACGCGTTCCAATTGCCTGCAAGCCGGTTCATCCACAGCATACACGTCCGGCTCACCGGGATCGGCTTTCGGGATGATAAGCATACGTGGAGAATCCTGTTTGCACACCAAGTGTAAAGTAGCATGGGAACAGTCCCATTCGAGCCGTATACCAAACAGCCTGACGTCCTCCAACAAGGTCGGCATCCGCTGGTTCAAGACCAGCTTGCCTTGGACAGACTCGCCCGGGACCAGGCGGATTCTTCGTGACCCGAGCTTTCCAGGGAAAGAGTCCTGTTGAAGGGGACGGTGTCGCGCATCCATTCGAACCGCCGAGAGCCACCCGGCATCATTCGGGGGCAGCCAGGGCAAATCCCGGAGGTTCACGATCACCGGGTCCAGGCTATCATTGGTCAGATGAACGTGAATTTCATAGACCCGTTCCATGGGCTTCTTGAGAAACACGTCCATCGCCAGTGAAACGCGGGATTCCTGTTGAGGCTCCGTGGCCTGGCCAAACAAGGCGGATGGAACGCCCGGCCACCAGAGACAGGTCACACAGAAAACGCACAGGATTCGTTTCATGGTGATAACCGGCGTGTAGGTCGGATTAGCGAAGCGTAATCCGACATGAATCTGCGCACCCCCTCACCCCAGCCTTCTCCCTCAAGGGGAGAGGGAGTTTTGATTGTCGGGTTACGCCTTTGGCTAACCCGACCTACTCGCTCTCGAAAAACCGCCTCCTTTCATCCTTTCTCTTTGCCATGGTACATTAAAATACAGATGACTCGTGCGAAAATCTTCGCTCCATAAGTGGCATTTGTTCTCTTCATGAATGAACACGTTATCAAAAGATCTTCCGAATGGCTGAAGTGCGGCCTCACGGGCATGCTCTGCGTCATGCTTTTCTGCTCCGCAACGACGCAGGCATTGGCCGGCGAGCCACGGGACGAAGCGATCGACGAGATCGCCGATCTCGCGGAAGCCGAGTGGATGGACGGCGCCCCCAACCGAGCATTGCATATCCTGGGTCCAGGACTTCAAGACCATCCTGACGCCGTCAGGCTGCAAAAACTGCGTGCCGACGTTCTGGCCACGGCGTCCCGTCGCCACCAGGAAGCCGTCGAAGCCTATGACGTGATCCTCAAGGCGCACCCGAAGGACTTGGAGATCCACTGGGCCAAATGGAGCGTCTTGCTCCGGTCGGGACAACACGATCAGGCCATCGCCGAATTTCAACGGGTCGCGGAACTGGATGCCAAGAATCCCATCGTGGCCCTCCGGCTGGCACAGGAACTCCGGAAAGTCGACCGCCTGGAGGAATCCCTGAAGTGGTACACAAAAGCCGTGGCCATGATTCCGGACATGCCGGGGTGGCGGTTGGCACTCGCCCGGGCCAAGCTTGACGTCCTGGATGGGCGTGGTGCACGGGACGAAGTCGAACACGTCTTGCGAATCGTGGACCCCGGTTCTCCTGAAGAGGCAGCAGCCCACAGCCTGAGGTCGGTCATTTATGGCGCCACCAAAGAACGGGGCCGGCGCTTCGAGCCTATCCTGAGCCCGGGCGGTTCCGCGGCGGAGCGCAAAGCATGGTCCGCCATTCGCGCGCACGCGTGGAGACTCTTCGACGCGGGTCGCTATACAGAGGCCGAACCTGTCTATCGAAAGCTTCTGGCCCTCAAACCCGACGATTACGCCGCGACCCATGAATTAGGCATGACTTTACTGGGGCTTGACCGGTGCGAAGAAGCCATAGAGGTCTTCGCAAGCATGTCCACGATGGACCCGTCGGACGAAGTCTACGCGGACGCGTTTTTCCGGGTAGGCCGCTGTTTGATGAAAATGGAAAAATGGACTGAAGCTCTCCCCTATTTTGAACTCCTCTATGAGGCTGCCCTCGATTTCGACGAACGCACAAAGGATGCTCCGCCCAAAGCCGAACTCAGGGTTCTGAACACGGAAACCCTGGCCATGTGGATCAAACGGGTGAAGAAACATATTCCCGCCGACGCCATCCCGAAGCAGGATGAGGCTATTCCCGCCGTGGACCCTGATACCCCGGTGCCCATGACCGAGGATGAACTCTATGAAAAGATAGCCAGAGAGAAGTTGAACCCCCAGAAACAGATCTACACGCGAGCTTCCCTGATGGGGCGGGATGCCGATTTCAGCATGTTCCGCTTCGTCATCCCGGCCAACCGCGTCATGCGGGACGATCGCCCCACCGGCACGCATGAATTTATCCCCATCGAGCCGCACGACACGTTTCCGGATACCCAGGAAGAAATCTATCTGGTGTTCGGACTTGTGATCGCCTCCTATGACGAAATGCCACTCAGCGCGGAATGTTTTACCGAAACGCCGAAAACGAACGCAAATCAAATACCCTTGGCCCGGGACCACGTCATCATGAACATGGGTGACCAGACCGGCTACTTTATCATCACCCGGCCTGAATCAGGATGGACACCCGGACTCCACCGGTGTGGCCTGTATGTCGGCAGTGAACTGTCGGCCTACACGCACGCGGACGAGGTCCGGTTTCGAATCATCCAACCCCCGCAGGCTCCGTGACCAACGCAGCCGAGCTTTGTCATGGACACGTCAGTTTTCCTTCGCTTGCCGGGATGAAACACAATCTGGTAATTCATCGTGCGGCAGTGACCTGGCTGACATCGGCGAACCGATCCAACGGATGATTGAAATCTCGAAAACGCACCTTGTGGGTGCCCTCGCTTTTTTGATGGCGTGGGGATACGGCGTCAACGCGTTCGCCGGTGAAGCCACAAGCGTCGTGACCGAACTCCAGGCATCGATCATGACCATTATGAAAGACGGACGCGATCTCGGCTATACGGGTCGCTATCAAACCATCTCCCCTACGGTCGAAAACACACACGACCTCGCCACTATCGCCCGGCTGGTCGTCGGGAGACATTGGCAAGGATTCGATGCGAGCCAGAAATCCACCTTTGTCAAGACGTTCAGAACCCTGAGCATTTCCATGTACGCGGGACGGTTCAAGGACTATGGAGGAGAGCAGTTCAACATTCTTTCGGAAACAGCCTTAAAAAGAGGGAATCGCAAACTGGTCACGAGCCACTTCGTGAAATCCGACGGCAAGAAAATCACGTTCAACTACATCCTGCACCGTGTTCACGGCCAGTGGAAAATCATCAGTGTCAGCGTCAACGGCGTCAGCGATCTGGCCTTGAAACGTGCCGAATACGGGGGCATTCTGCGAAAGGACGGCTTCCCGACCCTCATCGAACGCCTGAAAACCCAAATCCAAAAAAACACACATGAGCACTAGTCCTGAATTTCCGGCGGCTCGATGAGACGCATGACGACGATCATTGGGAAAACGAAAGCGAATGCCACCATACTGTGGTTCGCGGTCGCCTGGTCGGTGTTCACCGCTCTGACGGGGTGCGCCACGACGCAGTCCGCAGGTCCTGAGGTCTCGGATAACGATCCGTTCGAGTCAGTGAACCGACGAATACACTGGGCTAATGACTTTATCGATCGTAAGATCGCCAAACCGGTAACCGAGGCCTACGTCTCGTACACGCCACGGCCCGTCCAGAAAAGCGTTTCCAATTTTTTCGATAACGTGGTGTACCCCAACGTCATCCTGAATGACTTTCTTCAGGGCAAGGGGACCCAGGGACTCGAGGACTCGGGCCGGTTTCTCGTGAACACGACGTTCGGATTCCTGGGAATTTGGGACATGGCCACGCCTCTCGGGCTCGAAGCCCACGATGAAGATTTTGGACAAACCCTGGGGGCGTGGGGGATGGACGAGAGCACCTATCTGGTGCTGCCGTTCATCGGACCCAGCACCGTGAGAGATGCTCCGAATTTAGGCGTCACTGCCGTCACCAACATCCTGTTCTATGTGCCCAATCCTTACGTGGTACCCGTCGCCCTCCTGGGATTTATCGACTTACGGGCGAGACTGGACGAGGCCGTCACGTTTCGAGACGAAACCGCGGTCGAGCCGTATCTCTTTACACGAGAAGCGTATCTACAGCACCGGAAATTCCTGATCTACGACGGCTATCCTCCCGTTGACGACGACGTGTACTTTGACGATCTTGAAGTCGAAGAAAAACTTCTTCAGGAAGAAGCCGGCGAAGCTCCGTCATTCTCCGACCGCAACGAATAACACCCGCCCTCTTCTGTTATCCCTGTCTGTGTTCACCGACGCCGCCCCAGCCCCTCTGCTCCCATTCGGCCAGGAGCGCCGGAAGAATGACCAGGGCACAGACCATGGCCAGGATCAGCACCACCACCAGCAGGATGCCCAGGCTGGCCATCCCCGGGTGGTGTGAAAACCCGAGCGCTCCAAAGGACGCCATGGTGGTCAGGGCACTCAAGAGCACGGCCCGGGACGTACTGCTCCGTAAGACGTGGACGATGGAGTGCGAGCCGGCTTCCCGTCTCCGCAGGATCAGGTAGATGCCGAAGGCAATCCCCAGCCCGAGCACCAGGGGTAAGGCAATCACGTTTGCGAGATTCAGGGGAATGCCCAACACCAAACACGTGGCGACCGTCAACAAAAGCGTCAGGACCAGCGGCACCAGGACGAAGAGGGTTTCTCCCGGGCGTCGAAGCACCACGAGCAGCAACAGGGCGGACACCACGACGGCCAGAATGGTCGCTTGAATGCAGGCGTCGATGATCGTTTGCCCGCCTTCCAGAATGCTCACGGGCGAACCGATCGCACCAGGCGCTTGTTGCTGCACGCTTGACACGAACCGGCGCAGCGCCTGGTTTTTCTCGACGTTTTCAGCAGGAAAGACCTCGACCCGGGTCCGGCCGTCTTGCGCGGAATAGTGATTCGTCAGACTTTCAGGCAGCGACTCCAACGTGATCTCATCGGGAGCCAGCAGCCCCCGTAATCGTTCAAGCCACTTCAGAAAGTCGCCCAGCAACCGCGCGCGGAGGTCATGCACGAAACGGGGCGACCCGCCGGAATCGCCCAGAAGGTCATCGATCGCTTGCCTGAGGGTTTTCAGGTTCTTGTCGAGATCACCCTCCCAATTCCGGAATCCATGCGCGCCAAGCGCGGCGCGAAATTCTTTGATGGCCTGCACTTCTTCCTCTTCACCGGGCGGCGCGACGATCGCCTGGGGAATGAGGATGGGCTCCAATACCAACGCCATCTCGTCGATAATGGCCAACTTTTCTTCCTGGTCGCCGGGCACGAAACTCGAAAGCGTGAGGACGCGATCGACTTCCGGCACCGATCGGAGACTCTCCGCCAACGCCTCGGCGGCAGGGAGATTGTCGGCCAACACCTGGATGACGTAGGGAGAGGTGTCCGGGTCCGCCAGCAATTCCTGAAAGGTGGAGACGCTTTCGGTCGAAGGGTCCCGAAGGTGCAGGGCGTTGAAATCGAATGGCAACCGCGGCACGATGACGACTGCAAGCACCACCACGGGGACCAGCACGCCGAGAATCACCCGCCGGTATCGGACAATCGCACCCGGGAACGGATTCTCCCGGGACCGGTCTTCCGTCATTTGCGTGGGACTCACAACGCTGGACCGGGGAAACGGGAACACGGTCAGCAGCGCCGGGAACAACGTGAGGTTCGCAAAAAGAGCGATAAACATGCCGACCCCGGCAATGAGCCCCATTTCCGCAAACCCGCGATACGACGTGGGGAGGAATGAAAAAAAGCTCAGGGCCGCGGCCACCGCCGCGAGCGTCAAGGCCCCGCCGACCCCGGCGACCGCACGCCGCAAGGCCGTCTCGTGATCGCCAACGTGGGAAAACTCTTCGCGATACCGCAGGCCGAACTGGATCCCGAAATCCACACCAAGTCCGATGAACAACACCGGTACGGATGCGGAAATGAAGTTCAGCGAGCCGACGGCTACCACCACGAAGAAGGCCGTCCACAGCAGGCCCACCAGCAGCGTACACAACATCGCCCCCACGAGCCGCAGGGAGCGAAACCCGGCGATCAACACGAACGACACCAGGACCAGCGACAGCCCCGCGGCCAACCCGATGCCCCGGGCGACCGTCTCCCGCTCTTCCGCTTCGATCGGAATGGGACCCGTCAGCCGGATGCGGACCCCGAACCGCTCTTCGAGTTCGGCGCCGTGCCGGCGAAGGAAGTCCAGCGGACCCTCGGCCGCTTCCAGGCTCGAATAGTCCAACCGCGACTTCGCCAGCAGAAATCCGCGCGACGGGTCGCTTTTGCCCGTGACGTCTTCGAGCATGGTCTGTTTCCAGGACGAAGTTGGGGGCGTCCCGAGTCGTTGCGCGTCGATCGCCTCGCTCAACAGGGCAAAGGCATCGGCTAGGACCTTCTGCTGCTCGGGCGTGGGGTCTTCTTCCAACGCCAGGGTGAGAATGGAAAAGAACCCGCGTAGACTAGGATCCTGCACGAGCGTTCCCAGGAATGGGGACCATTCGGCAAGACGTTCATCCAATCGCCAGAGTTCCTCGACGTCGAAATACAGCAGTCCGTATTGATCGAAAAACTCGTCCTGCTGGGGCTGATACACCGATGCGAACAACGAAGGGTGCCGCTCCAGAAGCGTTGCCAATTCGTGAACCGCGTCGCGCCTGTGCTCCGAGGAACCCTGATCCACGACGACCAGGATCAAGTCGTCTAGTTGCGGAAACGTGGCGTAGAAGTCTCGTTGCAACTTCCTGAAGTGCAGGTCCGGATCCAATAAACGAACCGGGTCCGTATCGAGTGTCAGATGATTCACGGTGTACACCGCGGACAGGCCCGTGGCGACAACCCCCCCGATCACGACCCATACGGCCGCTCGCCTGCAGTGATCCACCAACCACACCAGGAAAGCCTGGTAGCCGTGTCCCATACGATCAAGCACAGTGAATGACCTCGCCCGGCATGACCGTTCCATGGGCGCCTAGTGCACGGCTTACCATGACCTTCCACGAACGCATGACAGTCGATTGCCCAGATACATGCTTCAAACAGTAACGCTCACGCAGTGGGAATCTCAATGAATCAACGAGGAACCGTTACAACCTCAATCGTCTGAGCCGTAACGCATTGGTGATGACGGACACCGAACTGAATGTCATGGCGACGCTGGCGACGATGGGGCTCAGGAGAAGCCCCAGGAAAGGATAGAGGACGCCTGCGGCAATAGGCACCCCCAGCGAATTATACATAAATGCGAAGAAGAGATTTTGCCGGATATTCTTCATCATGGCCTTGCTCAAGGTCCGGGCTCGGGCCACGCCTCGAAGGTCGCCTTTCACCAGGGTCATAGCCGCGCTTTCTATTGCCACGTCGGTGCCCGTGCCCATGGCAATGCCCACGTCGGCCTCGGCCAGGGCCGGCGCGTCATTGATGCCGTCTCCGGCCATCGCCACCACATGACCAGTCTTCTGAAATTGTTTCACGATCTGGTGTTTGTGTTCGGGAAGGACTTCGGCCTGAATGTCCTGTAACCCAAGTTGCCGCCCCACGGCCTCGGCGGTCTGCCGATGATCGCCTGTCACCATGACGATGTTGAGTCCTTCGCGTTTCAGCGCGGCAACCGCTTCGGCGGTGGTGGCCTTGACCGGATCGATGACTCCGATGAGACCGGCCGGTTGCGCGTCAACCGCCACCAACACCACGGTTTGTCCTTCTTGCCGAAGAGCCTCACCGTGTTTGTTAAGTTCCAGCAATTGCTTCGACGGCACACCCATGTCCCGTTCGAGAAACAGTCGATTGCCCAAGGCCACGACCTTTCCATCCACCTGACCTTCGACTCCTTCACCTGTCTGCGAACGAAATTCTTCCACACCCCTCAGAGCAAGTCCTCGCTCCTTTGCCCCGGCTACGATGGCTGCGGCCAAGGGGTGTTCGCTGACATGCTCAACGCTGGCCGCCAATTGGAGCAATGCCGACTCACTCAATCCCGATGCGGGAACGACCGACCGCAGGACGGGTTTTCCCTCCGTTAGCGTACCCGTCTTGTCCACCACCAGCATAGTCACCTTTTCCAATCGTTCGAGGGCCTCGGCATTTTTGATGAGCACTCCCGCGGTGGCGCCTCGTCCCATGCCGACCATGATGGACATGGGCGTCGCCAACCCCAGCGCACACGGGCAGGCAATGATCAGCACGGCCACGGCGTTCACCAGGGCATAGACCAGGCGAGGCTCCGGCCCGATACTGGCCCACACCCCGAACGTGACGGCCGCCCCCAACACCACGACCGGGACAAAGTACCCGGCCACGACGTCGGCCACCCGCTGGATGGGTGCACGACTGCGTTGAGCCTCGCTCACCATCCTGACGATCTGGGCCAGCATGGTTTCCTGACCCACGCGTTTGGCCTCCATCAACACGGTGCCGGTTCCATTGATCGTGCCCCCGATCACCCAATCCCCTGCCTGCTTTTCAACCGGAATGGCTTCGCCCGTGACCATGGACTCGTCAATCGAGGTCGAGCCTTCCAGTACCTCACCATCCACCGGGACTCTGTCGCCGGGACGAACACGAAGCCGTTCGCCGGCTTTGACCCGTTCCAACGGGATCTCCTCTTCCTGGTTGCCATTTCGCACGACCCTTGCGATTTTCGGCGCCAATCCGAGCAGGGACTTGAGCGCACCCGTGGTTCGACGCCGTGCCCGGATTTCCAAAACCTGGCCCAAGGCCACCAGGACGATAATGACGGCTGCGGCTTCGAAATACACGGGCACGTCACCGGCCGGGGTACGGAAGGCTTCGGGGAACCGGCCGGGCACAATCGTGGCCAGCGCGCTCGAGAGATAGGCCGCTCCCGTGCCCATGGCGATGAGGGTGAACATGTTGAGGCGGCGGGTGACGATGGAGGCCCACCCACGCTCAAAGAACGGCCACCCGACCCAGCCTACGACAGGTGTGACCAGGGCGAATTGCAACCAATTCGACGATCGAGGAGAAAAGACGTCCTGCAAGGGCCGGCCGGGAATCATGTCGGCCATGGCCAACACCAGCACGGGCAACGCCAGCGCCAACCCGACCCAAAACCGGCGAGTCATGTCCGCCAGTTCGGGATTGCCCTCGTCTTCCACCGTCACCGTTCGCGGCTCCAGCGCCATGCCGCAGGATGGACAAGCCGCGGGTTTCTCCGACACCACGTCGGGGCACATCGGGCAGATATAGTCGGTTCCCGGCTGGGCCGGCGCATCATCCATGGACTGCGTGTACGTGCCGCTCAGATACCCGTCCGGATCGCTCCGAAACCGTTCGACGCACCCGAGGCTACAGAAATAGTACGTTGTCCCTGCATGGTCGTAGGTGCCCGCGGCGGAAAGCGGATCCACCGACATGCCACACACCGGATCCCGGGCCATGGGGACACTGGCCATCATAAGTTCGCGGCGCTTAGGTTTGGGAACGGACGGGTCGGGTGGCATCGCAATGGTCCCCTGTCAACTGATGGAAAGCCCCTGACAGGCTTATAGTAAGATCATACCGGTTCCCGATATTTTTCTCAGCTTCAAATTCAAGCCGGTCTTCAGGCAAGACCTATTTTATTCATTGGCAAACCATCTTCATTAGCCGTAGAATAGTGATATTCCGACCGAACGAAGCAACCATGGTCACCTGAAAAGGAGTCTCCCATGAAACGATCTTTCCCTCTCAGCTTGCTGATCGGTTGCACGGCCGCCGTGTTCTTGACCCTCCTGTTTGGAGCCTGCAAACCAGGGTACTCAACCGAAACATCCACACGCGGCGATGCCATGGCCCCCGTGTATTCTTTCACGTTGAACGATATTGATGGAAGTCCGCTCGCCCTGAACACCTTTACGGGAAAAGTCATACTCCTGGTGAATACCGCCAGTATGTGCGGCAATACGCCTCAATACGAAGGGTTGCAAACGTTGTATGAGCAGTATCGGGAGCGGGGGTTGGAAATTCTGGCGTTTCCGGCCAATAACTTCGGGAGACAGGAGCCCGGCACGAACGAGGAGATCAAATCCTTTTGTTACACCAAATACGCTTTGGAGTTTCCCTTATTCAGCAAAATCAGTGTCAAGGGAGAGAATATGCATCCCCTCTACCACTACCTGACCACTCAAAGCCCATTCCCCGGCGAGATCGAGTGGAACTTCCAGAAATTTCTGGTGAATCGACAAGGAGAGATTATTGCCCGTTATCGACCGGGGCTGAAACCCCTTTCTCCTCAAATCGTTCAGGACATTGAACGCGCGCTCGACAAGAGTTGACAGGCATCACGCTTCAAACTGCACGACCATTTCCTGTTCAATGACCCAGTCCGGCAGCCTCAGGCCGAGCCCTGCCGGACCACCCCCTGTAACCTGCCGATAGTAAAACTCGACTAGCCCTTGAAACACTTGAAGGTTCAATGGCCCATCATATCCACGCGGGGGTGTGACGCCTAGCGGCGAGTCCCCCTCCCGGTTCACCTGCACGTCCGCATACACGTCAACGAACTCCCGTCCTTCGATATTCAGATCAAAGAAGACGCGAGAACCGATCTGCGTCTCCTTACTTCCGGCTTCAGCAGTATTCACGAGGCAGCGTCGAAACGTCACCGTAACGATAGCCATGGGAAGGGTCTCCGGGCTTGGGCGAAGGGTTTAGTTCCTTCATGAGGCCTGGGTTAATTCATGCTGAGTTTCCGCCACAACTCATCCCAGCCGGATACCCTGATTGCGCCCGGGGCTGAAAACGTTCGGTTCCAGGGTTGATCCATCAGAAATACCCGAACGCCTTGCTCCAAATAGTCATTCACGTGCTCCGGATGATCGTCCACAGCCAGGACGAGACCCTCCGCTACGTCGGGCTTGTCCTTGGTGTGATGAAGTTCATCGAACGGGATACCGTGTTCTTCCAACCAGGCTAGGGTTTGTGGGCGAGCCGTCGGTCGACGCGCCGTGATCAGGACGATCCGGTAATCTTCCTGAAGGTGTTGCAGCACCCGCCGGGCGCCGGGCACCAATGGAAGCGTCGGTATGCTCAGATCATGAAAGTAATCGAAAATCCGTTCAATCAGATCGGGGGGCAAATTACTCGTATCGAGCCCGCCGGCACTGGCATACGTTTCGGAAGGCCACGACTTCCCGGTTAATTCATGAAAAATACGCTGGACTTCCTGTTCGGCCTGAGCCACGACGTTATCGATATCAACGGCAAACCCCGGTCGCATACGCGTTCAACCTCTATTGTTCTTGCAAGTCTCTCCGATACATCCCACCCTCGCAGTACATACCCCGACTCACGCGCCAGGCGCAACCTGATGGAGAAAAACTCTCATCAGATTGCGACCTATTGTCACAACGCCTTGATCCCTCTATTCCCTGATCCGGAGCGTGCGGAGGCGGTTCAGGGCCGCGGCAATTTCAAAGGCGCGAGGCCTGGCGAAATTGCCGGGATGTCGCTCACCCTGGTGATAAGGGTCGAGCCTGTCCAAACCGGCGTCGTCAAACAGTTCGACCAGGCCTTGCACCATCGCTTTCAATCCCCGATCCATCAAGCGGCCGGACGCGAGATGGAGGGCATACCCTATTGCCCGGGTTTGACTGGCGTCCACGAGTTGTTCCACGCCGCTCAAATCAATCACCTCATGCCCAAAGGCAATGGCATCCACGGACTTGGCCTCGATTTTTACCTCGCGTTTTCCACGGGAAGGATCGAGACTCTCCCATACGGGAATCCTGGACCCGACCTCGGATAAGGGCGACGTCGTTTCAATTTCTCGTTGAGTCCGGTATTCTCGTGCGATTCGTTGGGCTTCTTTCGTCACGTCGAGCGGCTGATAGTCCTGCATCGCAATCACCTTGTCGGCCACGTCGAAATAATCCCCGCAGCCTCCCATCACCAACACCGTGGAGACCCCGTGCCGTTCATACAATTCACGAACGCGATCCACGAATGGTGTAATGGGTTCGTGTTCTTTGTGAACCAGCGCCTGCATGCGGGCGTCCCTCACCATGAAATTCGTCGCGGAGGTATCCTCATCCAGTAACAGCGTGGTGGCCCCGACTTCGACGGCTTCAAGAATCGAAGCGGCTTGACTGGTGCTCCCGCTTGCATTGTCCGTTGAAAACTGCGCGGTCTCCTGCCTGTAAGGAAGATTTTCAATAAACCCGCTGATGTCCACCCGTTCAATAGAGCGTCCATCTTCGGCGCGAATTTTGACGGCCCCTTCCGTAGTCACCACGTACTCCCGCCCGTCCTCCGGCACGTGAGGATACACCCCGCGCTCCAAAGCCCGCAGGACCGTGGACTTGCCGTGATACCCGCCTCCCACGATTACCGTGACGCCTGTGGGGATCCCGAAGCCCGTTAACGAGTGCGTAAGCCGGCCGTCCTGAGAAACCGGATGCAGGATGGGAATCGACACGCGAAGCGAAGCGGGAGCGCGAAACGGTTGAGCCCGTTCACGTGAAAGAGGACGATCGGATGCCCCACTGCTCCTTGGAAGAATCGCCCCGTCGGCGATGAAGGCCACCAACCCCAACGTGTCGAGTTGAGTGCGGATCGATTCCTGATTGTCGACACAATCGACAAAGGCACGTGCGCGTTCCTCATCAACGTGTTCCCACTTCATGGCCCGTTCCGCAATCTCCGGCACTTCCTGACAGAGCATGGCCTCGGCTTGCCGGCCCAGGATGGTGCGGCCTTGCGCCGGCAGGCCGAGTGACAAGCGCGCTTCGACCCATTGCGGCGTCACCACCATCGCCGTTCGTTCCAACACCTCCTGGCCGCCCACGTCAATCGCAATGAGCCCACTTTTCCCGATCCCGCGGTTACCCAGACACACGTGACGAATCGCCTCATGGACTTCCCGGATCAAAAAATCCTGCAACGCCACTCTCCGGACGCGACCAGAAAACAGATCGGGCGGGAATTTGGCGATGCCACCGGGCACACGTACTCGAATCTTGGAAGGAGTCGCAAATGGATCGCCCTGCACGTGGTCGATAAACAGGGTGAACCCGGGATAGACGTAGGCACCTTGCAGATCCTTGTACGCCTTGTATCCCCGGCTATCGATCCGGGCGAGGATCTTTCTGAGATCATCGACGGTGTGCATCAGGAAGGAAAACTACGGCTCGGCCGGTGGTGCGCTCAGGCGCACGTTCGACAATTCCTCCAACGCAAGCATCAAGGCATGCGTGCCGGAGCATCCGTGCCCATGCGCCTCAACGGCAAGATAAAGTTGATGGACCAATGCAAGCCCGGGAAGGACGAGCCCCATGCGCCTGCTTTCTTCCAGGGCCATACCCATATCCTTCACGAAATGTTCGACAAAGAACCCCGGGGCGAAGTTTCGAGCCAGGATTCGAGGGGCCAGGTTGTCCAACGTCCAACACGCCGCGGCCCCGCCCCGGATGGATTGCAGCATGGTTTCCAAATCCAACCCCGCACGATAGCCGTATAATAACGACTCGCAGACCCCGATCATCGTCCCGGCGATCGTGATCTGATTGCAGAGCTTGGCGTGCTGACCGGCGCCCGTCGCGCCCTGATGAACAATGCTCGTACCCAACGATTCAAAAAGCGGCCGGATCGCTTCCAAGACGTGGGGTTCTCCGCCCACCATAATAGACAACGACGCGTTGCGTGCTCCGATGTCCCCACCCGAAACCGGAGCATCCAGGAACTGCGCGCCACGGGCCTTGATGGCCTCGGCGATAGTTCCGGCCAGACTGGGAGGCGCGGTCGTCATGTCCACGAAGACCATTCCCGCTCGCGCCTGCTGAACGAGGCCGGCTTCGCCCAGGTACACGTCGGACACGTCCCCGGGGAACCCCACCATCGTGAAAACCACGTCGGACGCATCGGCTAGTCGTGCCGGCGCATCCACCCATCGCGCCCCCCGTTGAAGCAGTCCTTCGGATTTTGACCGCGTTCGAGAAAAGACGGTGAGCGCATGGCCCTGGGCCAGAAGGTGCCCGGCCATGGCCGTTCCCATGACACCCGTCCCGATCCATCCTAGACGAAGCGGAGAAGGCAGTGTGAATGGTCCGGACATGAAGTAACGTTTACCCGTCGGGCAAGGCCGGTTGTTGTTGAGTCAGACAATGCAACGTCCCGAACCCCCACGCCAGATCGACCGCATGAATCCCGACAACCGGGCGATCTCGAAAACACTCGCTCAAAATGCCCAGGGCCATCCGATCATTGGGATCGTTGAACGTCGGGACCAGGACCGCCGTATTCGCAATATAAAAATTGGCATAGCTCGCCGGAAGCCGGCGGTGGCCAAAGTACAGCGGGGCTGGCATGGGCAATGGAATCACCTCGATTTTTGTTCCATTCTCCAACGTCGCGCTCTCCAGGCGCTCCCGGTTTTCAGCCAACACGCGATGATTGGCGTCACGGCCGTCTCGTTCCTGACACAGTACCACGGTCGTCGGATTCACGAAGCGACACACGTCATCCACGTGCCCATGGGTGTCGTCCCCGGCAATGCCTTTGTTCAACCAGACGACGTTGGTGACGCCCAGGGACTCTCTGAACACCGCCTCATAGTCCGCAGCCAGAAATCCCGGATTGCGGACCTGGACGGCACGATCCAGCAAACATTCTTCGGTGGTCAATGCGGTCCCGGCCCCGTTCACGTCAATGCCGCCCCCTTCCAGGACCACCTTGTGCCCTTTGTGCATGACGGGAAAGGAACGGCATTTCAACCGGGCAGCCAGTTTCACCGGCACCCGATCATCGTTTCTCCAATCCGGATAACGGGCCCACGCGGTAAACCGGAACCGTGCGATGGCCACTTCCGAAGGCGCCAGATCCCGCGTCACGAAAATCGGACCGAAGTCGCGAGTCCACCCGCGATCCGTCGTCATGGGAAAAAACTCGACAAAAGAAAGATCGGCTCCCGCCCGTGTCAACACGCTCCGCGCACGATCTTCATGGGTCCGGGACTGGACAAGAATACGGACACGTTCCCCTTCCGCCAACTTCCGAACAATCTCGCCGTAGACCCAATGAATCGTAGCCAGTTTCCCGGGCCAATCCGAAGCATTATGGGGCCACCCCAACCAGGTCGCCTCATGCGGCTCCCATTCCGCCGGCATGCGAAACCCCGATTGAGCAGGGGCGTGATTCGGTGCCTTCTTTCTAGCACTCGCCATCGTCGCTCTGGTCAAAGAACCGCTTCGTGAGGCCGCCATACGCATCGACCCGACGATCCCGGAGAAAAGGCCAGTTGCGCCGGACTTCCTCGACCCGGCTCACGTTCACGTCGGCGAGGAGAATCTCTTCCTTGTCGATCGACGCTTCGGCCAGGATCGCGCCGAATGGATCGCACACGAACGAACTTCCCCAAAACTCGATGCCGTCTCCGTCCGCATCGGGTTTCTCGTGGCCCACTCGATTCACCGCGGCGACAAACACGCCGTTCGCAATCGCGTGACTGCGTTGAATGGTCTGCCAGGCACTCCGTTGCGACTCGCCTTCCTGTGCTTTTTCCGACGGATGCCACCCGATGGCGGTGGGATAGAATAGCATCTCGGCCCCCTGCAGCGTCGTAAGACGAGCGGCCTCTGGATACCACTGGTCCCAACAGATCAGCGCCCCGAGTTTCCCGGCACTCGTTTGAATCGCCTGAAACCCTTTATCTCCCGGAGTGAAATAAAACTTCTCGTAGTAAGCCGGATCATCGGGAACGTGCATCTTGCGGTAGAGGCCGGCAATGGATCCGTCGCCGTCAAGCACAGCCACCGAGTTGTGATAAATCCCAGCCGTCCGTCGCTCGAAAACCGGGACGATAATCACCACGTTCAGCTTGCGCGCCACCTTAGCCAAGGCTTCGGTCGAGGGTCCGGGCACCGGCTCGGCCAAATCAAACAACGCCGTATCTTCCCTTTGACAAAAATATTGCGAACGAAACAATTCCGGCAGGCAAACGACCTTGGCCCCACCCCGTGCGGCTTCTTCAACTTTTGCAACGGCGGCAACCAGGTTCTCCTGGGGAACAGCTGCACAAGACATCTGGACCAAGGCGATCGTCAGATTATTCCCAGGGTTCATGAGAGAGGAGCCTACCGAAACCTCCGCTATCCTACAACCCTCCCCGGACACGTTGAGCATCAAGAAAGAACATCCCAAAAGCTGTCACGAGATGGGTTGATCCACAAAGGCGGAAGACGGTTCGGAAGAAAGCAGGGCGGCGGGTTCTTGGGCGGCAAGCGTCGCCAGCGTCACACCGGCCAAGGCCTGATAAACGGCTTGGTCACGTTGACGCAGAAGCGCTCCAATGAGGTCGTTGCTTTCCTGCACCACGTCGGTCGGCGTAGAGTCTTTATGCGCGACGAGTTGCAGGACTTCCAGCACGGTGATCCGTTCCGGTGGTCGCCCCAAAGCCATGCCTATTGGCTCCGCCGTTCGATACATCAGGCCGTGATTCACGAAATTTTCGACGAGGGCTTCCAGCGCGGAGAGGGGCACCCCCAATTTCGCTGCCAATTGTTGAATCTGATAGGGTGGCTCACCGGCCGTATACTGCCGTGTGACGTGGACCAGCATAGTCAGGGCCAGATGTTCCTGGAATGCAGCGGTGTGTTGTTTCCATCGGAGGCGAGTCAGATAGGCTGTGGGATGTTGATGATAATAGGCCACTTGTGCGCCGACCAGAACAATAAGCCAGCCGACGTAGAGCCAGAGGAGGAATAAAATCAGGATAGCAAACCCGGAGTAGATGGCACTGTAGCGCGTCGCTCCGGCGACGAAAGACGCAAACAGCATCCCGACGATTTTCCACAGAATCCCGCCCGTCACTCCCCCCACCAGGGCAGACGCGACACTCACTTGCGTATGGGGAACGAATTTGTACAAAAACGTAAACCCGAGACAAATCAGCACGAACGGCATGAGGGCCGTCACCCAGAGCACGGCGATCCCCACGGGTTCGATCCGTAATATCGTTTGCACGAGCCAGTGGCTTTGGGCCGAGGCGATGGTGGCAACGGCCGTGAAGACCAGCACGGGTCCAACCAGCACCACACTCAAGTAGTCGGTGAATTTCCTCGTTAGGGGTCGCGCGTCGCGCACGCGCCAAATGTAATTGAGGGCTTCCTCGATTTTGTCGATCAGTGAATACGTGGTATAAAACAACCCTGCCAGACCAACGGCTCCCAGGGCCCCGACTTTGAGGTTGTTGACGAATTCGACGATATGCCCGGCGATTTCCGCGCCTTTTTCCCCCAACGGTTCCAGGCCTTGGACGAGCAGCGGTTCGAACTGTTGATGCACGCCAAAAGCTTTCAGCACGGAAAACATTACCGCCAGAAAAGGGACGAGGGACAGCAGCGTCGTCGAAACCAGACTCGTCGCTCGGATGCTGAGAACGCCGTCACGAAAATCCGAGATCGCCACCACGATCAACCGCAGGGGTTTGATGTACAACACGGCCACGCCCCGGAGCGTTGCAGAGTCCTGAAGCCATAAGTCCCGGCGAAAAAATCTCTCGATTCGGTGCAAGACGTTCACGGGTTTTCCTTGATTGATTCCAACAGCTTCGGTTCACCAACACCCTGATAATACGTAGGCTACAGCGGACGTTCCCAAAAGTCCAGACCGACTCCCCCCGCACGAGAACCGTGACGGTTGGCGAACCGATCTGATTCTTTTATGATCCCGAGATGATGAAACCGCTTTTGCACAAAGGAATAGCCGGGCTTTTCTTGTTTCTCTTCCTCGTGGCTTGCGAAGAACATGTGCCCGCGCCTCCTGCCTCCTCAACCCCTGAGCCCAACCTGGTACGGGCAGGCGACGATGCCGCAAAGGAACTCATCCTTATAGAGACGCTTCGCGAGGCCGAAGCCAAGGGACAACAGGGCAGCGATCTTGCCGCAGCGTTACATGACGTCGGTGAACTGTATCGGGTCCGGGGGGATTTGACGGCGGCCGAGCCTTATTTCTGGCGCGCACTCCCCGTGTGGGCAGCCTCGGTCGGCGCCATGGATCCCCGCATGGCCATGAGCTTAAGCAGCCTGGCTTTGGTTTTTGAAACCAGGAAGGAATATGCGAAGGCTCTCCCCTTGGTGGAACAGGCGCTGAAAATCCGAGAGGTGGCCTTTGGCGTCGATCATCCCCGGATCGCTCCCAGTCTCGAACAGTATGCCGGCTTGCTGCGGCTTGTGAATCGGATCGAGGAAGCGGAGCGGATAGATGCCCGGATGGCGCGTATTGAGGCGTCGTGATGAACGGGTGAGCCGGAGCCACCCTATGCTTTTTGACGAAGAGGCCCCCTCACCCCAGCCCTCTCCTATTTCCCGCTTAATGCGGGAAATAGGAGAGGGTGTCGGGAGCAGAAATTCTCAACGAATGAGTGAATGCATACAGAGAGGATCGCGCATCACGACGCTAATCGTGTGACGCCGTATTCACGTCGATGTCAAAATGCGCTCGACGATTGGACCGGAAACATGCTGCACTGAACACGTGGCATACCGGCCGATCTTTTCCGTAAGAGACCACCACCATTTGATATGAAGGAACGCCTAAATGCGACAAATACTGTTTGGCCGTCTCAGCCCGTCTTTCGCCGAGGACGTAATTGTACGCCTGCGTTCCACGCTCGTCGCAATGCCCTTCAATGCTAATGCGGGCATGCGGGTGTGCCTTGAGCCACTTGGCATTGGATTCCAAAATCCAGTGAGACTGCTCAGAGAGCCGCCAACTGTTATACGCAAAGAAAACATCCCGCAGAGCCTTGGAGAATTGCGCATCATTTCTCCGAGCAGTCTCATCAGCGGCGGAAGCGCCGAACGAAGATCCGGTTGCCCCAAGCCGACCCTTGGTCAGGACGCCGGATGCGCCATTGTTGCTTCCCATCCCCAAAGCCCCACCGGAAGAACCCGATACTCCGCTTCTTGTCGAGGCAGAAAAAATGGACGAAGAGCCCGCTTGTCCTTCTCCGTCGACCCCGGCCCCGCCTTTCTCGTCGTTAAGATCGGAAGCTGACAAGGCTTCCACGGCCCCGTCGTCACTGCCATCTGCCAATGAGGACTCTTCAAACTGAACCGAGGGATCACCGGGAAAACTCCCGTCATTCGTCAGCCCCTGTTCTCCTCCGGCGCCCATGGTCGCACCTTGACCATCCGCCAGGGTATCCCCTCCGTCTTCCAGGGGTGTCTCCCCACGTTGCGCCAGGGAATCACCGTAAAGGTCTTTGTCATGACCCGTAACCTCATGGTTGCTCCTGCTTGCAGAAGGATCTTCCATCCCACTCACTCCCCGAACCGATTTCTTGCCACACGCCGAAGTCAGCATGAGCAAACACGCCAACGTGACGAGAATAATGGGGTTATGTGTTTTCATCGTACACCTCCCGGATTCTGGTTGTTCCATATCTGCCCTAAAAGCACGCTTTCTTCCTTCCGAAGACGAGGCTTTTGCCTAGCCCTATGAAAAGTTACCTGCAAAAAATGGGCCAATCTTCGAAGTCGCAATGGTTGCTGTTGTTTCAAAAAACGTCGAACGAGCCAATCACCAATGACGAAAAGGCTTGCCAGTATTGGCCAAAGGCCTTTTCAAGAGGGGAAAAAACAAAAAAAGGAAAAATGCCGAAGAAGAAGGCTAAGCCAATAACGGTGGGACGTACTGATGTTTTTTTTCAACAAGCGTGGTTTTTAGTCAACGCTTTGAACCACGCTTTTTTCCCGATGCGAGCCCCTGCGCGTTCATTTCCTCGGAAACGAATTGCCAGCAATGCCCGCCTTTCTCTTTTGCGCGGTACATCGCCCGATCAGCCTGCGCAATCAACGCATCAGGATCTGTGGCATCGGAGGGATACAATGCAATGCCCACGCTGGCCGTGATCGGGATTTCCTGATTTCCCACGGTGGCACGTTCACCGACGGCTTCCAGAACCTTTTGCGCCACGTACCCGGCGTCCTGCGCCCGGTTCAGATCCTGCAGCACCAGGGTAAACTCATCGCCGCTGAGCCGAGCGATGGTATCCGTACTACGCATACAACGCACCAGACGATCCGCCACGATTTTGAGCAACGCGTCCCCCGTCTCATGACCCAGGGAATCATTAATCGCTTTAAAACGATCCAGGTCTATGAAGAGCACCCCGACTCCCCGACCATGGCGTTTGGCCTGGGCCAACGCCTGCTTGAGTCGATCGTAGAACAGAGTCCGGTTCGGCAAACCGGTCAGAGGATCGTGATGAGCCACGTGCACTATTCGTGCTTCCGTCTCTTGGCGAACCTTGGCCAGGGACAAGATGATCGTCATGTGCCTCGCAAGGGTTTCAACCCATTGGATCGTGAACGGATCGAACGCGTCCCGATGCGCACCATAGATGGCCAAGACACCGAACGCCGAGTCCCGCGTACGGAGAGGAACCACGAGCTTCGCCGAGTATGCCGCGGGACGGGACCTCCCGCGGTCACGTTTCTCTTGGAGATGAAGTGTCGTCTGCGTATCCAGAACGGATTCCATGCAACGCCGTTCTTCGTCGGTCAAACGTGACGGATCCCGGCTTAAACGGGAATCCCCGGCCCGTGCATATACGGAAATGTCTCCACCAGCCTCCCGTATCGCCACCCACGCCAAAGGATACGAAAAACGTTGCGTTAATTGTTCGCATAGGCGTGACAGGCTTTCTGAAAGGGAATTTCCCTCGAGAAGCCGTTCGCCCAGATCCTGAAGCAGCGGGAGAAGTTCTTCTGGGATTGACGTCTTCATTACCGGATCTCATTCGGGAACGTTGAGGATTCCCGTCTCGACGTCGCGTTGGATCTGCGCATAGCGTTCGGGCGTCCCTACGTCCGACCAGTACCCGGAAAACACGTACCCGGCGACCATGGCTCCCCGTTCCAGCCACCACACGTAGGCGTCAATGATCGAAGAAAAGATCCCCGGAGGGACGTGCCGCAACATAAACGGATCGAGTACGTGGATGCCGGCAAACATGCGACGGCACGGGGCCACGTCCTTCTCTTGAGAAGTACACCCCTTCCCCTGAATACGCAAGACCCGGTCGTCCCCGTCCGTCTCGATCACGCCCCAGCGCTCGACGTCAGGATCATCACGGAGCACCATGGTGGCAAGCGCTTCCTTGTTCCGGTGATACGCAACCAGTTGGGAGACATCGAAATCAGCGATCGTGTCGCCGTTCAACACGAGAAAGGGACCGTCATCGAAAAATTCCTCGACGCGTTTGATGCCGCCCCCCGTTCCCAGTAACGCCGGTTCATCCGAATACGAAAGGCGCATGCGCCATTGCGAGCCGTCGCCCAACGTGTGTCTGATCTGCTCCCCGAGGTAGTGAAGGTTGATCATCACATGCTCGACACCATGGCGACGCAGCAAGAGGAGATTCCACACCAGAAGCGGATAGGGTCCCAGGGGCAGGAGCGGTTTCGGAACGGACTCCGTCAACGGACGGAGTCGGATGCCGAGACCCGCTGCCAAGACCATAGCTTTCATGGGATCGTCTTCACCGCCATTCAGGAATATAGGGCGTGAGGTGCAGGAGGAGTTGTTCCAACTCGGGATATTTTTCCAGGTTCCTTCGCACGTAGCCCAAGGTCCGGGGAATATCCGCAAGAAACTTGGGATTCCCCTTGACCCGATCAATATACACGAATCGGCCGGCGGCCTTCAGATTGCGTTGAATGCTCGTGAAATCAAAGAGCCGCCGGAATGCCGCACGATCCGTCAATAACAGACGATCCCGTCCGTCCGGATCGAGTCCCACACACATCCCGGTGACGTATCGATCAATCATCTCATCGACAAACGCTTCATCCAGTGTCATGTAGGAATCCCGGAGAAGAGAAGCCAGATCATAGGTTGCCGGCCCCAGTAACGCATCCTGAAAATCAATGACCCCCAGTCGATCGCCATCCACCATCAAATTCCGCGAGTGATAATCGCGATGCGTAAACACCCGTGGTTGGCCGGCAAGCCATGCGGCGATGAAGGAAAACCCTTTGCGAATCACCCGTTCGTCATCCGCACACATCGGCTGTTTGTCGCGCCTGGCCCAAATGCCGTATTCCAAAAAATGCTCGAACTCCCACATCAACAGCGGCTCATCAAACGAACGGGAGAAGGCCTGACAGTCATCGGCACCGGCACCGCATGCCGTCAATTGAAGGTGGATCCGAACCAACGTATCAATGGCCAACGGATAGTATTTCCGAACGGCAGGTTCCCCATCCCGGCTACACGCATGGAACAAGGTCAGGTCACCGAAATCTTCGAGATACAGGAGCCCGGCGGCTTCATCATAGAAATGCAGCGCGGGAACCGGGATCCCGGACCGGGCCAATGGCCGCAGAATATTCAGAAACGGCAGTTCCCGGATATCCGTGGCTGCGCCGCTTACGGCTTCTTCCGAGACCTTGAATCCCTCCGGGTCCGCGAGTTGCATCAAAATCAGCGAGGCCATCGGCCCATTTTTCAATTCGAGCCGATAATACCGCCGATTCGATGCATCCCCACACAACGGCACGACGTTCACCAGCTCGGCCCGAAAGGGCAGCCGGGTCCGCAGCGTCGTCTCCAACAACACCGGATCAGGTCCTGGAGGTGAAGAAACGGCTTCAGCACCCATACCGGCAAATTATAAGGAGTCTCACCAGCTCTGTCACTTTGCAATGTCGGGATAGCCAAAGGTAAGCTATAATCGCGACTCGTGACGAGCCATTGTTCCCTGATACACCCCTGACAAGCCTATTGACACCAACAGGAAGGGACCACGCATGGAAATCGGATTTATCGGACTCGGCAAGATGGGCATGAATATGGTGACGCGACTCCGGCAAGACAATCATCGGGTGCTGGTCTTCGACCGGGCGCAGGACCTTATGACGCAGGCTGAGGGAATCGGAGCGGTTGGATCATCATCGCTTCAAGACCTTGTCTCGAAACTGGCCAAGCCTCGCGCCATATGGATGATGGTCCCTTCCGGGGCGCCCACGGAAGAGACCGTTCAAGCCCTTGCAGGCCTGTTGGAACCCGACGACGTGATCGTCGATGGAGGAAACACCAATTTTCACGACGACGTGCGGCGGGCGGCGGAATTGAGAGCCAAAGGGATTCATTATATCGACGCCGGAACCAGCGGGGGCATTTGGGGACTCCAGATCGGCTATTGCCTGATGATCGGTGGTGAAGAAACACTCGTCCGGCGGCTTGCGCCGATTTTCACCACCCTGGCCCCACAAGATGGATGGGCTCACGTCGGCGGTCACGGCGCCGGGCATTACGTCAAAATGGTCCATAACGGCATCGAATACAGCATCATGCAGGGTTATGCCGAAGGGTTCGAATTGATGTCCAAAAGCGATTACCGGCTCGATTTACCCCAAATTGCCGACCTGTGGATGCATGGAAGCGTCGTGCGTTCATGGCTGTTGGAACTCGGGGCCACGGCGCTCAAAGACGATCCCACGCTCGCCGGATTACGAGGCTACGTTCAGGATTCGGGTGAAGGTCGATGGATGCTGATGGAGGCGATGGACAAGGACGTCCCGGTCCCGACCCTGTCCGCTGCGCTCTTTACCCGTTTCCGATCCAGACAGGAAGAATCGTTTTCGGAGAAAATGCTGGCGGCGCTCCGCCAGGCATTCGGCGGCCATAAGGTCAAACGGTAATCACCGTCAAACGTGAGTGAGATGACATGACAAGGACCACACAACAGGAGCAGCCCTTGGCGAGACAGGCCAATTCCGGTGCACACGTCGAACCCTGTACCCTCGTCATTTTCGGGGGATCCGGAGATCTCACCCGGCGCAAGCTCCTGCCGGCTCTTTACAATCTGGGGCTGGACGGATCGCTCCCTGACAACTATGCCGTGGTGGGAATCGGACGCAAGCCCTGGAGTGACGACGAGTTCAGGAAGATGGCACACGGCGGGATCGAGCAATTTTCCCGGCAGTCTCTCCAACAGGACGGGTGGGCGGACTTTGCACGACGACTGCATTATTTCTCCGGAGCCAGTGAAGATCTCACGATGTATGAACGGCTCCGCGGACGAATCGAAGAAATCGAGACCCGATTCAATCTGCCCGGCCATCGTATCTTCTACTTGGCCATTCCACCCGCCTCCTTCGGACCCTCATGTGAAGGGTTACGGCACGCCGGGCTGATCTATCCGGCCGACCCGCCTGATTGCGTCTCACGAGTCATCGTTGAAAAACCCATCGGTCATGATCTCGAGTCGGCACAGGCCATCAATACGACAATCGGTGACGTGTTCGATGAATCGCAAATCTACCGTATCGACCATTATCTCGGAAAAGAAACGGTTCAGAATATTATGGTGCTCCGGTTCGCCAACAGTATTTTCGAACCCATCTGGAATCACAAATATATCGACCACGTGCAGATTACCGTAAGCGAAGAGGAAGGCTTGGGCACCAGAGCCAGCTATTACGAACACGCCGGGGCCCTCCGGGATATGATGCAGAATCACATCCTCCAACTCCTCTGCCTGATTGCCATGGAACCACCCTATTCACTGGATACTGACGTCGTTCGTAATGCCCGCATGGAGGTCCTGCGGTCTCTCCGCCCCATCCGCGGCACGGACGCGGAGCGCGTCACCGTCCGCGCGCAATACGCCCCGGGCACCATCAAGGGCCAAGCCGTATCCGGATACCGGCACGAGGCCGGCGTCCGACCGGATTCGACCACGGAGACGTACGTGGCGTTACGGTGTTACGTGGAAAATTGGCGGTGGTCGGGCGTGCCCTTTTATCTGCGGACCGGGAAAGCCATGCCGCGCCGGGCCTCGGAAATTGCCGTCCAATTCAAAGACATTCCGGAAATTCTCTTCAACGCCCCCACTCTCACGCGCCAAGCCCCCAACCTACTGACGTTTCGTATTCAACCACACGAGGGAATGGCATTGAGAATTATGGCCAAGAATCCCGGAAGCCGGGCAACACATCCCGTGGACATGAACTTCAACTACGGCGATGCCTTTGCCGCTCCATCGCCTGAGGCCTACGAACGGTTGCTGCTGGATGTGATGGCCGGAGACGCTTCCCTGTTTATGCGGCGCGACGCCGTGGAAGCCTCCTGGGCCTGGATTACGGATATTCTCGACGGCTGGAACGCCCAAGGCAGCCGATTGTTACCTGAATACCCCGCAGGCACGTGGGGGCCCACCGAAGCAGACAAGCTCATCGCAACCGACGGCCAACAATGGCGGTTGGTGTGACGCCAGCCATCTGTTCAAGCCCGCCGATCTCTTCTTTATGAACGTCCCTGATCGTCACGAGGCGGTCTGGACAACGCCTCCTCGACCGCCTTCTGGATTCGTCTGACCCCGGCTTCAACGTCGCAGCCAAGATGAATCCGGATCACCCGCCGGTTGCGCGTGCAAAGACTCTTCATGTCCCCCAAGGCCTGCGCAGCCACCAGCGTCCCAAAAGAATAGGGTTCCCCAGGAATGTCCAGGTCCGTTCTCTGATCCGCAGTGACCTGAAGAAACACGCCGGAATTAGGACCGCCCTTATGGAGTTGACCGGTGGAATGCAGGAAGCGCGGGCCATACCCCAAGGTCGTCGCGACTCGCTTCGCGTCACGGATGATGGTGCGAATACGCTGGAAGACTTCATGAACCGACGGCGTCCGTTCAAGATACGCATTGATCGCCACGTAATCGCCGGTCCGCACACGGGAGAGGTGCGCGTCCACCGCGTGGGCCAGCGAAGACGCCCCCGCCAACGCTTGTCGATTCGCGTCATCGGCGAAGAGACGAACGTCGCCATCCGTGATGACGGGTGATTCATCCGGCAATCGTCCAGTCTTTTTGAAATCTTCGAGATAGAACTTGGTAAACTCTTTACTTTCCTGGACGTTGGGTTGATCGAACGCGTTGATTCCCAACAGGGACCCTGCGGTGGCGGTCGCCATTTCCCACCGGAAAAACTCCTGCCCGAGATTCAGCGCACTCGTGCAATCGATGCGCACGACCGGATGCCCGGCCGATTGCAAGGCATCGACAATTGTATCCTGCTCCGTAACCGCCCCGTCCGAGTAACGGATATACACGAACACCCGGTCGTTGCCGTAAGTTTGTGCCTCCCCCAACGGTTCATCATCCACCGGAACGAGGCCTATTCCTTCTTTCCCCGTGCTTTCGGCAATCAACTGTTCCAACCAAGCCCCTAAATCGCTGACCGCGGGAGAGGTGATAAACGTCACTTTGTCACGACCGGCCTTGGCCAACGTCCCTAAGACCGCCCCCAACCTGACCCCGGGATTGTCCGTGGCGGAAATGGTCGAATCGCAACGTTGACGCATACGTTCGGCCTGACGCAGCAGAACCTCCACGTTCACGCCCATCGCCGCGGCCGGAACCATGCCAAAGTTGGACAAGGCGGAATAGCGTCCTCCAATATCAGGCAGGCCGGGGAAAATCTCTCGAAACCGGAGTTCCTTGGCCAAGCGTTCCAGGAGGGAACCCGGATCGGTAATCGCGATAAAATTCTCACCGGCGCGGTCCCCCCTGATCCGTCGCATCCGTTCAAAGAAGTATTGTTGGAACACCAACGGTTCGGTGGTTGAACCGGACTTACTCGCTACGACACACAACGTGTGTTCGAGGTCAACGGCTCCTTCAAAACTCCTGACCTGCGAGGGAACGGTACTATCCAACACGTGCAGTTCGGGATAGCCCGGGATGACGCCAAAGGTCATCCGGAACACTTCAGGGCAAAGGCTGCTGCCGCCCATGCCCAACAGGAGGATATGGGCAAACCCGGCGGTTTTGACTTCTTCGGCAAACGCCTGCAACCGCGAGACGTGACGGATTTGTTGTTCGGAAACGGACAGCCAACCGAGTGCGTTTCGAATGATAGCCTGATGGGCGGGGGCCTCATGCCAAAGGGCAGGATCTTTCGCCCAAAGCCTGCGGACAAAATCCTTGGCTTGTAAGTCGTCGAGCGCGTCACGCACGGCCTCGTCGAATGCTCCCGCCACGCAGGCCTGAGGGTTCATCCCCGGGTCCAACGACCGTTCCTGACCGTTTGCCACCCTTCTCTACCTTTCTCCCCCTCCTTACAAAGGAGGGGAATCAGTGACGACTCGAACGCGGGTTTGTCACCTTTCCCGGATAGTTTCCATCATGTGTCTCGGTGTTCTCGTGGCGGGTTTCATCACCGAACTTCTGCGTTGACGGCAGTCGTCAACTGTTGTTTGGCAGCGGCCACGACCCGATCCACGGTAAATCCGAAGTGCTGAAGCAAATCTTTATTCGGTGCCGATGCCCCATAGGTGTCAATACCGAGACTGGTGCCACTCGGCCCCACGTACGTGCTCCAGCCGAACGTCGTCGCTTGCTCAACGGAAACCCTGGCCGTCACCTCAGGAGGAAGGACACTGTCCCGATAGTCCTGACTCTGCTGCTCAAAGAGTCTCCAGGCCGGCATGCTCACGACTCGCGCGTGGATGCCCTGCTTTTTGAGTTCTTCGTACGCTTCTACACAGAGAGCGACTTCGCTCCCGGACGCCAGCAGCAGAACCTCGGGTTTGCCGTTTTCGGCATCGGCCAGGACATACGCGCCCTGGGCGAGACCGCCGGCCGATGCATACCGCGTCCGGTCCAACGTCGGAATGGCCTGCCGCGTCAGGACCAATATCGCGGGTTGACGTTGCAGTTGCATGATGACCCGCCACGCTTCCACGACTTCATTGGCATCCCCGGGCCGGATCATCATGAGATTGGGAATGGCGCGCAACGTAGCTAAATGCTCGATGGGTTGATGCGTCGGTCCATCTTCGCCAAGACTGATCGAATCATGCGTAAACACGTAAATCACGGGAAGATTCATCATGGCCGCAAGACGAATGGCCGGTCGCCCGTAATCGCTGAATATCAAGAACCCGGCGCCATAGGGACGAACTTTCGAGAGCGCCATTCCACTCAAGATCGAACCCATCGCATGTTCCCGCACGCCGAAATGCATATTGCGTCCGCCCTCGGACCCGGCCTGAAGATCTCCGGCTCCCTCGAACGTCAGGAGTGTTTTGGTGGAAGGAGCCAAATCCGCGGAGCCTCCAATCAACCAGGGGACTTCTTTGGCAATGGCATTGAGCACCTTTCCGGAAGCCGCCCGGCTTGCCAGACCCTTGGGGTCAGCGGGGAATTCCGGTAATCCCTTGTCCCAACTTTCGGGGAGTTGGCGGCATTCCATTTTTGACAGTTGTTCCGCCAGGTCAGGATATTGTTCCTTGTACGCGTGAAACATGGTCGTCCAGGCGTCTCGCTCGGCCTTGCCCCGCGCTCCGATCCCGGACCGAAAATGTGCCAGGACTTCCTCGGGCACCAAGAATTTCGCCTCTTCGGGCCATCCATAGTTTTGCTTCGTCAGGCGAATTTCGTCTTCGCCCAACGGTTCGCCGTGTGCACCATGCGTATCCTGTTTATTGGGCGCGCCAAACGCGATGTGACTGTCCACGATAATGAGACTCGGGGCTTCGGTTTCGTGCTTGAACGAATCGAACGCCTGCGTCAATCCTTCCAGATCATTGGCGTCGGTCACGTGTGAGACATTCCATCCATAGGCTCGAAACCGTGCCGCCACGTCTTCACTGAAGGCCAATTCGGTTTTGCCCTCGATGGTAATTCGGTTGTTGTCGTAGACCCAACAGAGATTCGATAATTTGAGATGGCCGGCCAGCGAGGCGGCTTCGCCGGATACCCCCTCCATCAAACACCCGTCTCCACAAAAAGAAAAGACATCGTAATCGATGACGTCGAAGCCGGGACGATTGAAATATTTGGCCATCCACCGTTGGGCAATGGCCATGCCCACACTGTTGGCCAACCCCTGTCCCAGGGGGCCGGTGGTGGTTTCCACGCCGGTCGTACAATGCTGTTCAGGATGCCCTGGACATTTGCTGTCCAACTGGCGAAACCGTTTGATGTCGTCCAGGGTCACCGCAAGCCGGTTGCTTGGTTCATCTCCCTCACCGATCTCCCTGATTTCGCACAGATGAAGGATGGCATACAGCAGCATGGAGGCATGGCCCACGGACAGAACGAAGCGATCACGATTAGGCCAACCGGGATCACCGGGATCAAACCGCAAAAACCGATTCCACAAGCAATAAGCGACGGGTGCCAGAGCCATGGGGGTGCCGGGATGACCGGAATTCGCGGCTTGGACCGCATCCATTGCTAACGTACGAATAGTATTGATACTGAGCTGCTCTACGGATTGCTGCCCTGACATAGTCCTCATCCCTTTCATCCTATGCTTCCGTTGCGACGATTCACGGAAATATACGTAAATTTTCCAGATTGCGCGGTTGTTCCGGCGAATGTTGCGTCAATCGGAGAATACCCTTTTGAAGGGGGTCTTGCCAAATGAAGGCAACGGGAGTCGGAGGATCAACGGTTCATTGCAAACCGGCTTCTCCCGGCCTTATGATACGACCTGCCATGAAAGTCCTTGTGACCCATCCGCATAAAGAACTTGAAGTTCAGGGGCCTACCCGGGTCCATCAACTCCTGCAACGGCTCGACCTGACCCCGGAAGCCTATCTGGTCATCCGTGGGGACGAGTTGGTCACGGAGGATACGGTGCTTCAGGATTCAGACTCGATTGAAATCAGGTCGGTGATCTCCGGGGGGTAGCCGCGCCATGCGTTGCCGAAAATGTGCTCATCCCGCGGTCATCAAAATGCCCAGGCACAACATCTCATTGTGCAAAGACTGCTTTACCGAGTTTGTGCACAACCAAGTCAGTCGAGCCATCAAATCCCACCGGATGTTCGCTCCCGACGACCGCATTCTAGTGGCCGTATCCGGGGGCAAGGACAGCCTCACCCTCTGGGCCATCCTGCTGAAACTCGGGTACCGGGCTGACGCCTTGTACGTGGACTTGGGCATTGGTGATTACTCGGCCCGGTCCAGGCAAAAGGTCCAACGCTTCACCGACACCGTGGCCGCCGCCTACCAATCGAACCTCCACGTTCATACGGTGGAACAGGAACAAGGCGCCGGCATCCGGGAATTGGCGACGCTGGTCCATCGACCGACCTGCTCCACCTGCGGGACCATGAAGCGCTACCAATTCAACCGCGTGGCCGTCGAGCAGGATTACGACGTCATGGCAACCGGTCATAATCTGGACGACGAAGCGGCCAGGCTCCTGGGAAACGTCCTGCATTGGCAGACCGATTACCTGGACAAACAAACGCCGGCGTTGCCGGCCTCACTCGGAGGCTTTGCCAAGAAGGTCAAGCCCCTGTATCGCCTGACGGAGCGGGAAATCGCAGCCTATGCGGTCATCCATCACATCGACTACATCGTGGAGGAATGCCCGATGGCCAAAGGTTCCAAGATGCTGGCTTACAAACACGCATTGAATCGACTGGAGGCCGACTCGCCGGGGACCAAACATACCTTTTATCTGAACTTTTTGGATCGTCAAGCCAAACAGCAGGAAACAGCCGGAAAGATTGCCGAGCGGGATCGAGAACGCCTCCACCCCTGCACAAACTGCGGGCAACCGACGTCCACGGACGTCTGCTCGTACTGCCAAATGATGGCCAAAGCTGTAGAGGCAACCCCCCGTGGTTAGCCATAGCCCACTATGTCTCCCTCATCCTACCCCCTCTCCCACCGGTATAGACTGGACACATAGGTGACAAACGTACCAGATACATAGAGAACACTCTCACGGCCGTGTGACAGCGGACCCAAGAGCCCCCGGATGAGAACCCGTGGGCCACCGGGCTCCGGGTCGGGGGGGGACCCGTGGCTCCAGGCTGTTAGCCCAAAGCCGTCATGTCCCCTTTGTCCCAAGCTAAAATGTCCTCTTGGCACCAGGCAAGGAGGGGCGAGGACACAGGAGGCAAGCACGATAAGTCGGAAAGAAGGGGAGCGGTTGCAAGGGATTCAACGAACGGTCGCAAGCCGCGGGGCAGGCGGGGGCGGCCCGCCCATTTCTGCTTTTGGTTGACACCCCGTGAATAACTCGTTGAATCGCTTAGTCAAAAGCTCGTATACTGCGTTTTTTATGGGAATTTCGTGATATTCTCGGGGCCATGAGCCCTGGAGATGGATTTTCCAAGAGGAGTGCCGCAATGTCTTTGTACCGCCGGGGAGCAAGCAACGTACTCCGGTTCCTCACGTTGTGTGGAATTTTACTCCTGCCCGGGTGCTCACCCAAAGATCCCTACGTGCCCCCGGACCTGCTCTATCTCTTCGCCAGTTATGAAGTTGGGAAGAACCCGACCGCCGTGCAAGCCGGAGACTTCAACCATGACGGCTTTTCGGACCTGATAACGAGCAACATCTCGGCGAATACATTGTCCCTCCTGCTCGGGAACGGTGATGGGAGCTTCCAGGCGCAAAGATCCATTCGCGTATGCAAGGAACCACGGAATCTGGACGTCCGGGACTTCAACGGCGATGGGTATGGAGACTTAGCCATCGCATGTTCCGGGAGCAATCAAGTCGCCATTTTCAAGGGGCAGGGGGGCGCGACGTTCGAGAAAGACGCGCTGTATCCCGTCCACCGGACGCCGGTCTCCATCGCCAGTGGGGATTTCAACAGTGACCAACACTTGGATTTGGTGGTGGCTCTACGCAACGACAAGCTGCAATTGCTGTTCGGGAACGGCAACGGGAAATTTCGAATCGGACCGTTGTACGAATATGGGGATACGCCCACCTCGGTGACCACCGCGGATTTCAACCAGGACGGAGACTTGGATATGGCGGTCACGAACGGCGGGCCGATGAGCAACGCCGTCTCGATCTGGTTGGGCCAGGGCGACGGGACCTTTCTCCGCCCCGCCGATTACCGGACGGGTAAGCGGCCCTTATCCGCCTCCTGTGCCGACTTCAACAATGACGGCGCATGGGACCTCCTGGTGGTGAACGGGCAAATGAACACCGTCACCGTCTTTTTGGGAAATGGAGACGGCACCTTTCAGGAAGGGATCGATTCAGGCGGCGACGCCGGTCCCATGCATGGCTTGGCCCAGGATTTTGACGGGGACGATATTGCAGACGCGGCGATCGTGAATATTCAATCAGGCAGCCTCTCGATCCTGTTCGGGAAAGGCGACGGCTCATTTTATTATCCTCCGCGTCAATATCGCACGCCCCGTGGGCCCTTTGCCCTGACGACGCTGATCGTCGCGTCGGACCGAGACGAAGAACCCGGCTTGGCGATTGTCAACAACGCGGAAAATAGTGTATCGATTTTTCTGCATCATGGGTTAAAATTCAGGCAGCAGGTCAAGGAGCCGACCGCCACCTGAGAGTGAGCATTGGAGCAACAGGGCAGGAACACCCGACGGGAACGTATCATGGAATGTCTCAAGTGCCAGGGACTGATGATGGTGGAACGGCATTACACCACGATGACCAGACACCTCTATGCCAAATGCCTCAATTGCGGATTTTGGTTTGACCTCGTGGACGTGCTTCGGTTCTTTTATCGCGTCGTGCGAAACGGCTATCGCGGAGCAAAAATCCGAGAAACGCTGTAAGCATGCAGACGGCTTGGCTCGTTCCATCCTACATGTGACGGTTCGCAGGCTGCTTCAAGCGCTGAACGCCACCCCACCCGCTTCCACGAATCTTGGCAACGAATGCATCAACGTTTCTTGTCATGCCAATCCTCTGAGCGGGCCTGACGTGGGTCCGCTTTCTTGCATAACTCCCCGGGTTTTCCTAGAATATACGGCCCATCGTTTCCCGGACCCTTCCTTGCCCTGCTCTTGAAGAGAAACGCCATGGCGACCGTCGGACAATTGATGAACAGGGATCTGAGCGTCGTGACCGAGGACACGACGCTCGAACAGGCTGCAGGACAAATGCATGACCAGCGAATCGGGTCGCTGTTGGTAAGAAAAGGAGACGACTATTCCGGAATTATTACGGAGACCGATATCGTCAGGGCCGTGGCCGAACACGACGACGTGGCCCAAACTTCAGTGGTTCACGTGATGTCCAGCCCCATTCTGACCGTTGAAAAAAAACTTTCCCCTCACTATGCACGAGATCTCATGGCGAACAAACGTATTCGTCACCTGGCCGTCACCGATGACGGAAAGATCGTCGGCATTCTTTCAGCGCGTGATCTCCTGGCCTACTTCAAAACCGTATCCAAAGAAGTTTCGTAATCGCCCGCCTTCCTGCTTTTACGCCACCCTGAGTTTTTCCAGCACCGATTTCGTGGGCACCAGATTGCGATTCAGGCCGAGCGCCCGTGGCTCCAGCCCCATGGCCAATCCCAGCAACTGCGGCAAATGCAAAATCGGCAGATCAATTTCACGGCGCTCGTGCCTGGCCGCCTTGGTTTGAAGCCCATCCAGGTTCAGATGGCACAAGGGGCAGGGGGTCACCATCACGTCGGCGCCATGCTCTTTGGCGTCGGACGTATGATGGGCGACCATCTGAAGCGAGCCGGGTTCATTGATGGTGAGAAGCGGCATGCCGCAGCATCGGGACTTGCCGGGGAAATCCACCACCTCGGCGCCCAGCAGGGCCATGACCGTTTCCAATGATTTGACCCGCGCCGGCTGTTCGTCGAATCCCAGCGCCGCACTCGGCCGTTGAAGGTAACACCCATAAAACGGGGCCGCGCGCAACCCCGTCAAGGGCCTCTTCACGGCCTGCCGGATCTTTTGCTCCCCGACGTCTTCCAGGAGAATCCACACAAAATGTTTCACCGTGGTGGTGCCGCGGTAGGTCAGCCCTTCTTCGGCCAAGACTTGGTTGATGTCGTCCAGATAGCCGGGATCCGTTACCAGCCGATGATTCGCCTGACTCATCACCCCTTGACATGTACTGCAGATCGTCATGATGGGGAGGCCCTGTTGTTCGGCCAGGGCCAGGGTATGGGCGTTCAGGAGATCCCCCAACCGCAAATCTTTTTCCTGCAACACCCCCGCGCCCGTGCACGACGCCGTGGTCATTTCCTCCAGGTCGATCCCCAATCGAGGATACACCTGTTTCACGGATTGATAGAGTTCGGGACAGCCTCCCTTTGACACGCAGCCCGGGAAAAACGCGTATTTCATCGTCCCTCCTTCGCGCGTCGAAACAACCGGCGGATTCGAGCAATCCCCGGTATCGGCCGAAACAAGGGGCCGGATTTCGGAAGTTTGCCTCGGACCAAGGCTCGCAGAACCATCGGCAGAAAGGAGAACATCTGCCTCACGTTGGCGAGCCCGAACGTGCGAACGGCCAACATCGGTTCATCCAGGCGCCCTTTGCGTTCGATAAGATCCGCAAAAGCTTCGGTATGCCGCGACCCGGCGGTGGACGGCACACCCTGCTCGATCCCTTTGGCACGAAGCGTCATGATGCGATCCATGGCCCCCACCCCTTTGGGGCATACTTCAATGCACTCCATACACCGCGTGCAATCCCACATGCCGCCAGGATTATTGAGCGCCGTCAACCGCGACGAACTGCTCCCGTCTCTCGGGTCCGCCACGAACCGGTAGGCCTTGGCCAACGCCGCCGGGCCGACAAAATCCGCATTCACTTCCAGGGCCGCACAGTCCGACACGCACGCCCCGCACATGATGCAGCCCATGACTCCCGTCAAATGGTTCATGGCGTCCGGAGATGCCAGATACTCGCCTTCCGGTTCCGGGCCCGTGGGCTGGAGCCATGGCTGAACCTGGCGGACTTTCTCCCAAAACCCGGCCATATCCGTGACCAGATCCTTAATCACCGGCATATTGTTCATGGGTTCCACGTGAATCGTCTCGTCCGGCGAGATCAGGGACGCCACTTTGGTTTTACACGCCAGGGTGGCATGCCCATTGATGCGCATCCCGCAGGACCCGCAGATTGCGCCCCGGCACGAACATCGCAAGGTCAGCGATTCATCCACGGTTTCCCGGATCCTGATCAACGCATCGAGAACCGTGTCCGACCGTTCCGTAACCAATTGGTAGTCTTCGAAATAGGGTTGTGGCGATTCCGATTCCGGATTGAAGCGACGAATGCGAAACGTGGTCAGCATGGCGTCATTTTGTCAGCAAATGAGTGACCATCAATACACGCGGACTTGCGGTTCCCATTGAGTAATCCGAACGGGCAGAAAATCCAGTTGAGGCGGCCCGTCGTGCCGATGATTAATCAGAATATGTTTCAACCAATGTTCGTCGTCACGATTGAGGCAATCCGTTCGAAAATGAGCGCCGCGGCTTTCCGTCCGCGTCAGGGCGCCCAACGCGATGGTCTCGGCACAGTCCAGCATAAAGTCGAGTTCCAGCGCACGAACGAGGCTCGTATTGAACACCTGTCCTTTATCATGAATAGCCACGTGATTCCACCGTTCCCGGAGACCGGCGATTGTCTGTTGCGCATGAGCCATCCCTTCCTGATCGCGAAACACACCCAGATTCTGCGTCATGGCGCGGCCCATCTCATGCCGGATACGGGCGACGGTATCATCGGTATCGGGCCGCGCGAAGAGCCCCTTGATGCTGTTTTCCCCATCCTTCACCACGCCGTCGCCGATACGGGGTTGCGGACGGGTTTTCGCGTACTCTCCCGCGCAACGGCCTGCCCGGCGCCCGAACACCACGGTATCCAACAGGGAATTCGCCCCGAGCCGATTCCCGCCGTGAAGACTCAGACACGCGGCTTCTCCGGCCGCAAACAGGCCGGGAACACCGCGCCATCCGCCGGCCAGATCCCAGCAGCGGCCCTCGACGTCCGTCTTCACCCCACCCATCATATAATGCATGCCCGGGCACACGGGAATCGGTTCTTCGGTCAAATCGATATTGGCAAACGACTTCGCCTCCTCGAAAATCTGGCTGAGGCGCTCCCGGATGATCCCTTTGCCCAAGTGCCGGCAATCGAGCAACACGCAGCCGTTGATCCCCCGACCTTCATTGATCTCGATTTGCTCGGCCCGAGACACCACGTCGCGTGAGGCCAGTTCCATCATGTTCGGGGCGTACTGCTCCATGAACCGTTCCCCCTCGACATTCAGCAAATAGGCGCCTTCCCCGCGAGCGGCCTCACTCAGAAGCAATCCTTTTCCCCGTAAGGTCGTGGGATGATATTGCACCATCTCCATGTCCATCAGCGGGGCTCCGCTCCGATACGCAATCGCGATGCCGTCGCCGGTACAGATCAGCGCATTGGTACTCGGCTCGAACACGCGTCCCAACCCACCGGCGGCAATGATCACGGCCTTGGCCTTGAACAACGCCACGCGCCCGCTTCGTATTTCAAAGGCCACGACCCCTCCGCACTGCCCATGCTCATCCTTGACCAACGACGTGACAAACCATTCCTCAAACACCGGAAGGCGAGCCTTCATCACCTGCTCATACAGGACGTGCAACAGCGCCTGTCCGGTAAAGTCGGAGACGAAAAAGGTGCGGGCGCGTTTCTGACCGCCGAAGCGACGGGTCCCCAACCGTCCGTCCTCGTTGCGGTTAAAGATCACGCCCATGTGTTCCAGGGTCAGAATATCCTGCCCGGCTTCCTGCGCCAGGATTTCCACGGCATCCTGGTCGCCCAAATAATCGCTGCCTTTGACCGTCTCAAAGGCATGCTCTTCCCACTTGTCTCCACGGTCGGTCAGGGCGGCATTAATGCCGCCCTGCGCGGCATTGGAATGGCTCCGAACGGGATGGACCTTGGTGATGATCGCCACGGCAGCACCGGTCTCGCGTGCGGCCAACGCCGCTCGCAGCCCTGCCAGCCCGGCACCCATCACAAGCACGTCAAACTCGTAGGCAGTCACCATGTTTCAAAGAGATCGACGGACAACAACCTCCTGATTCATTCTATCATAGGTTCGGCATCGTCCCTGCTATCAGGCTGGACGGACCTTCGGCTCTCATTCTGGAAGTACCGGCCACCACGGGTTGGGGAAATGGGAAGAACGCCGTTTGATGAGAGCACGTTACGCCTCTTGAGGTTGAACGCGTTGAACAAGGTCTACGCCGGCACGGATGAGAGCCTGACCGACGAAACGGTATGGGGTGTGAAGCTGACGGATTCCCTTATGAACGAGGGGGAACACACGGGCCACCCCTCGAAGCATCCGATGAAGAAACGGGATCTCGACTTCACCACCCGCCACGCGTTCAGCGGTCCGCGTCACGTGTCCGTGACGTTGACGGTGACATACCCGTTCGGTGATTGATGCCCAGTCGGCGGGCTACGCCGGTGTCCCGGGCGGCCTGGGCCACGGCTTTGGCCACCGTCGGCACGACGTGCGTATTGAACGCACTCGGAATGATGCATTGCTCGCTCAAGCAATGGGTCGGCACGAGATCGGCCAGGGCAGCGGCGGCGGCTAAGTACATGGCTTCATTGAATAGAGTGGCCCGAGCGTCCAACGCGCCGCGAAACAGGCCGGGAAACGCAAGCAGGTTATTGCTTTGGTTCGGATAGTCCGAACGCCCGCTGGCATAAATCCGGCAATGCCGAGACCCGAGTTCCGGCGCGAGTTCCGGCTCGGGATTCGCTAGGGCAAAAACAATGGGGTCGTCGGCCATGAATGTGAGATCATCCGGCGTGAGAACGTTGCCGACGGACAACCCAATAAACACGTGCGCGCCTCGCAACGCGTCCTGGAGCGTGCCCGAGGGGTTGTCGTATTGAATGAGGACCGGCAAGTTGTGCCGGTCATGCCGCAATGCTTCAGGCCGGCCGGTAAGCACCAGGCCTTTTTTATCACACCCTCGAAGATGGGTGACCCCTGCCGCGAGTAAGAGTTGACAGCAAGCGACTCCCGCGGCGCCTAATCCATTCACGACAATGGTGACCTGATCCAACCGGCGCTTGGTGACTTTCAGCGCATTGACCAGCGCGGCTAACACCACGACGGCCGTGCCATGTTGATCGTCATGCATGACGGGGATATCAAGGTGGGCTTGCAGGCGACGCTCGATGTCGAAGCAACGAGGCGCGCCGATGTCTTCCAAGTTGATCCCGCCGAAGCTTGGGGCGATCGCCGTCACAATGCGCACGATCTCGTCGGGGTCTTGCGTAGCGAGGCAAAGAGGCCAGGCATCGAGCCCGGCAAGTTGTTGGAAGAGCATGACCTTGCCTTCCATCACGGGTAGCGCGGCTTGCGGTCCCAAATTTCCCAACCCCAACACGGCCGATCCATCCGTCACCACGGCCACGCTATTGCCTTTGCCGGTCAACCGATAGGTCAGGGCCGGATCTTCGGCAATCGCTTGGCTCACGCGGCCGACACCCGGCGTATACGCCACGGCGAGCGTATCGGGGCTTTCGATTTGAAATTTGCCGGCGACCTGGATTTTCCCGCCTTGGTGCGTCATGAAAATGCGATCGGTCATGGAGAGAGGCCGGTTGTCTTCTGGAGCCTCGATGCCTGGCAGACTCGTATTGGCAGGTTCATCGGCAGGTCTATCAATGAGAGACATCACGGGTGCATGTATCCTCCTTCTTTCTCTATTGTACACCACATTGCCGCTCGCGCCGGGCCTCGAGCACCCTGCCGTGCCAGATGACCGTGCTGTCAGGAATCTGTTGGCCGTAGGCACCGTTCCCTACCCGCCCCTCCGGGCTGATGATTGGTGTGGTTCGGAAGCGGCGGTCTCCAGCTCACTGAGAGCTTTAAACAGATCCGGATGCTTGAGTCGGTAGTTGAAGTCCGACAGAATTTTCCGAGGAGAGAGCCGTTTTCCCGTTTCGCGGGTGACGGTCGCCGGTGGAACCTCGATATGAAAGCGTTCGGTAGCAAATCGGCAGATTTCCGCCCAACGTCGTGGCTGGCCGTCACTCACAATATAGGTCGATCCGGGCAAGGCATATCGCAGCGCGAGCAGGCAGAGCTCCGCCACGTCTTCGACGTGGATCAGGTTGACGTATGTGTTTGAATTTTTAATTTTTCCCTTCCGTATCCAATCGAACACATGTCGCCCTGGTCCATAGAGCCCGGAGAGTCTCAGAATCGTCACCCCGAAGGTGGTTCGTAAATGCTCTTCACTGGACACGCGGGGAATGGAGAGGTCCACCGGCACGCGTTCGTCTATGACGTCGGGGAAGCCTGCTGGAAAAGCTGACGTGCTGCCCAGCACGACCAACCGGTTTTTCCGGTCGATCGCGTATTGGGCAAAGGTTCCAGCCGCGTCTGCGGGAAGAGCCGGAAAGCACCAGACAATGTCCGAACCCGAGGGGAGATGAGACCACGTCGCGGGTTGCCGTACATCGAACAAGACGCGGTGGTCGGCTTGCGCAAACGAAAGGTGAGCCGTGGGGTCACGACTCGTGGCAACAACCGAACGACGTTGCCGTTGGGCAGCGTGATAGATAAATCGTCCGGTATACCCGGCACCGAGGATCACGAGCGGAACGGCTGAATGTGCGAGGCGGCTCATGGGATGCGCCTGAGACGGTCGCGGCCCGGGGAAAGCCACGCCTGTCAAGGGTGTCAGGCTACTCCGTCATATAGTGGCGCGCATACTGGACGTAGTGGTGAGCCGATTCCTTCAGCCGGGCTACTTCGGCATCCCGTAATGGACGTTTGACGCGAGCCGGCGCGCCGAGTACCAGGTTGCGCGGTGGGATTTTGGTGTGTTCGGTGACCAACGCCCCGGCCCCAATAAGACAGTCGTCTCCGACCACGACGCCGTCCATCAGCACGGCACCCATGCCGATCAGGACTCGATTGTGAATCGTGCAACCATGGAGCACGACGTGATGTCCGACTGTCACGTCGTCGCCAATAATCAGTGGATACGTGTCGTGCGTGACATGGAGAAGCGACAGATCTTGGACGTTGGTGCGATGCCCGATCCGAATGAAATTGACATCGCCACGGATGACGCTCTGAAACCACACGCTTGATTCCGATTCGATGACCACGTCGCCAACGATCACCGCAGTGTCTTCGACGAAGGCGGTGTCCGCGATGGTCGGGGTGATACCTCGGTAGGCTTTAATCATGGTGGATGTTCCGGCATCAGAGGCGGCCCGTCCATCAGCCTTTGCTTAAAATCGAAGCCACGACGAGAATCGTCAACGCCGTGATGACGGCAAGGTACACGGTCACGCTCCGGTCATTCAACCAGGCGGTTTGCCAATCTTTCGGGTACAAGGCTTTGCCCACTAAATAGAGACCCTCTTCGTACAGGCCGAGCACCTGTTCCATTTCGATCAAGGTTTGCTTGGCTACGCGGTGGCGATCGCGTTGCTGCAAAATCAGGTAGACGAACAACGCCGAAAACAGCGCGGTGCCGGTAATGGTAAAAACCTTGATGGTGAGATGAACCGGATACGGAGGCGAAAGCGCGAGAATCGTGACGAGGAGTAGGACCAAAAATGCGCTACCGAAGGCCGCCAGGCGCATCATTTGCTCCCGACGGCGGAACACCTCTTCCTTATACCAGGGATAGAGCACGCGAAAGACTTCAAGTTGTTCCTCGCTTAACTTGATAGCGGGCTCGGTCATGCGCGGCTCGACGGCGAGGGTGAAAGGTGGGCCTGCATCCAGTTAGCTAACCGAACGGTCATGTGACGAAAGTCTTCGGGTCTTCCAAACTGGTGGTCGGCCTCGGGAAGAAGCACGAGTTCCTTGGCCCCGGGCAAGGCGTCCTCCAATCGGTGGATTTGGTGAAGCGGGACCAATTCGTCCTGTTTGCCATGGACGATCAGGACAGGGGCGTTGATGTTGCGAGCGGCGTCATAAGCATTAGACGCACGGCAATTCTCGTAAAATGCAAAATGCAAAAAAATCGGTTCCGCGCCTCCCGTGACGTCGGGAATATAATTGGTGCGTTTCCATTCTTCAATTCCATCGAGCCCGAATTCCTGTTCCAGCATTTCCGGAAAATCCGGCACGGGACATTTGAGGCCGATGGCCTGCAGTTCCGGATGGTCTTGACCAACCAAGATGCTGACGAGCCCGCCGAAGCTCGATCCGATAAGCCCGACTGTGTGATACCCGTAGGCACGCATGTGCGTGATGGCGCGTTGCAACTGGTCGCAACATTTCGAAACCGTGAGATGACCGAATTCCCCCTCGGATTCGCCCATCCCGAACCAGTCGAATCGAAAGGTGCTGATCCCTTGAGCGACCAGGAGTTGCGTCAGGCGGCGGTTGGTGCGACTCTCTTTACTTGAAAGAAATCCATGGCAGAGGATGACGGCCCGATCACTTTTCAGAGCGGGTTCCGCCAGGATTGCCGAGACTGCATTGTCGGCGCCGTCTTGAAAAACGAGGCGTGTCTCTGACCAATCCATGTCCGAATTCTGGAGCATAGCTTAGGAAAGAAAATAGAAATGATTGGTTGGGCCTCGGCCCTGACCGATTGCCAGAGCATGACGAATCGCAGACGTGACGTACTGTTTCGCCGCCTCAACCGCGTCAGGGAGGGGTTTTCCCAAAGCCAGGTGAGCGGCAAGGGCCGAGGCGAAGGTACATCCCGTTCCATGGGTGTGCGGCGTATCGATCCACTCTCCCTGATACATGCGAAAAAAGCGTCCGTCATACAAAAGGTCGGTAGCGGGACGTTCGAGCAAATGCCCGCCCTTGATCAGGACATGTTGGCAGCCAAGCTGGTGCAGCGCCTTAGCCGCCTGCCGGGCTTCGGCCAACGACCGAATCGTGAGGCCGGTCAACCGCTCGGCTTCATGAATGTTGGGCGTGATGACGTCGGCGAGGGGAATGAGCGTCTGTTTTAACACATCAATCGCATCGGCTTTCAACAGATCCTGCCCGCTTTTTGAAACCATGACGGGATCGACCACCACGCAAGGCCCGTGGTACTGTTGCAACTTCCGGCCTACCAAGGACGTGAGTGAAGCCGAGGACAGCATCCCGGTTTTGACCGCGACCACGTCGAAATCAGCAAAAATCGCGTCGATCTGTGCTTCGACGATGGATTCGGGCAGGTCGTGAATGGCCGTGACCCCTGTGGTGTTTTGTGCGGTAATCGAGGTAAGCACCGACATGGCATAGGTGCCATTGGCAGACATGGTTTTCAGGTCCGCCTGGATGCCGGCTCCGCCACCCGAATCAGAACCGGCAATGGTCAGAACTTGTTTGAGCATGGTCTGGGGAAGAGAGCGGAAGAAGGGAAGCCTTATCGGCTGATCGTTGCGTCACGGGTTTCGACTCTAGCATGGGGCTTGGGAGCGGTCAAATGATGATCAAACGTATCTTTACACTCGGGCTCATGGCCATAAGACCGTCAAGCCCCGTAAGCAGCACCATACCGATGACGAATTTCATACGGGTCGCCTGCGGTTTTTCTTATTGCCGCCGTCGTCGCGGGCATGGCGCTCTATGCCTATCGTATGCAGCACCCCTTGACAAACCGTGGACTCCGCAGCTAAGGCCTATGGCTTGGCCGCATGCATGGAAGTCGAACGCGTAGTGCCGGGACCATAGTGGATAACAAGGAGGAATCAAATGCCAGTCAACGTGCTTCGCAAAGATATTCCCAAAGGGGAAAAACCACCGGGATGGGTCTCTGGTGAGCAGGAAGCTAAGCTGAGTCCGGAAGACAAACAAAAAGAAGCCGACATGGCTGCAGAAGAACAACAAAAATTGTGGGAATCGGAAGAAATCGGCATTGTGCGCTGGTCCGGGGAAGAGGGACAGCGCTTCAGCGATCCCGAATAGAAGTGTCACTGAATGAAGAGCGCCACGTCGAAAACGTTATTTGCCCGCTCGCAAGAATATATTCCGGGCGGGGTAAACAGTCCGGTCCGCGCGTTTCGGTCGGTCGGCGGGCATCCGTTGTTCATCAAACGCGCGCAGGGCGCCACGGTGACCGACGCGGACAACAACACGTTTCTCGATTACGTGGCCTCGTGGGGTCCCATGATATTGGGACACGCCCATCCGGGGGTCGTGCGGGCCATTCAGCGGGCTGCCGGTGCGGGGACCAGCTACGGCGCGCCGACTCAACAGGAACTGGAGTTGGCCCGGATGATTTGCGAGGCGTTCCCGTCCATCGAAAAGGTTCGACTCGTGAGTTCCGGCACGGAAGCCGTGATGAGCGCCATCCGCGTGGCGCGGGGCTTCACCAAACGGGACGCTATCCTCAAATTCGAAGGGTGCTACCACGGCCACGCCGATCATCTGCTGGTGAAGGCGGGGTCCGGGGCCGCGACGCTGGGGCTGCCGGATAGCCCGGGCGTGCCCAAGGCTGCGGCGAGGCAGACGCTCACCGCGCCCTATAATGACATCGAGTCGGTCAAGAGCCTGGTACAAAAACACTGGCGGGACCTGGCCTGCATCATCGTCGAGCCGATCGCGGGCAACATGGGTGTCGTGTTGCCTCGACGAGACTTTCTCCGGCAACTGCGGACCCTCACCCGAAAACACGGCATCCTCCTGATCTTCGACGAAGTGATTTCCGGATTTCGCGTAGCCTATGGAGGCGCGCAAACGTTGTATGGCATCGCCCCGGATCTCACGTGCCTGGGGAAGATCATCGGCGGAGGGCTGCCGGTGGGCGCCTACGGCGGGTCAAACGCGATCATGGAGATGGTGGCGCCGGCAGGACCCGTGTATCAGGCCGGGACCCTGTCCGGGAATCCGTTGGCCGTGACCGCCGGAATCGAAACGTTGAAAAGACTCAAAGCTTCAGGCGTGTACGAAAAATTGGAGCGGCGAGGAAACCAGTTGGCGCAAGGCATGGCGCAAGCCGCCCGGCTGGCCAATGTCCCCCTTTATCAAACGCGGGTGGGTTCCCTGTTGGGCGGATTTTTTGCGGAAGGCCCGGTGGTGGATTATCAGTCGGCCAAGAAGTCCGATACGGCCCGCTACGCCAAATTCTTCCACCACACGTTGAAACGCGGGTCCTACTTCGCCCCGTCCCAATTCGAAGCCACCTTCGTCTCCACCGCGCACACCGCGGCAGATATCGAACGGACCATCAGAGCCGTTCACGAGGCGTTTCGACGGTTGTAAACTCATCACGCAATACGAAACCGAACAATGCAAATTAATAAAACGGCAAGTGCGCCGCTCAACGTCTGATGCTAAGCTTGCTTAATCCATAAACGAAAGCAGCATCCATGCAGCGGCCGCACTCCCGGAAATCCAACGCTGGACTACAGCAGCTTTTTCTCACGCACCAAGACAATGTGATGGTGCTGCAAGAGTTGTTGGAGGAATTGGCTCAGCGTCGTACTCCCAGTGCCCGGTCTTTAATGACCAAGATCATAGCCAGAATTAATGAAATCGAGATGCGACAGCGGAACCGCGACAGATCGTCAGCCCATCCGACGCCACCATCTAACGGCGAACTATTAGGACGTGAGCTCGATGGCGATTGGCAAGTGCCTGATGACCGTGAACGACCTAGTCAGCTTACGTTGATCCGTCCTCCCGGGACGACAGGGTTGCCAGATCCATATCCAGGGCCGCCTAAAGGAGGGGGCTCATTAGGCCTAGCGGCCGATGCCGATCTTCCAAACCGTTTCATCGTCGCGCTACGAGAACTAATCCGCGAAATCAAGAAGACCGGCGCTGGTCAAAAACGCTACGAACTGGAGAAGGGTCGGCGCGGAGAGACAGCGGGAGGCGCGTTTCTCTACCATTTTCCGTTTAGCGATGAGGCGGAGCTGTTTCAGGAGGCCGAAGTGGAGGTTCAAGTCGAGGGTCGGAAGGTCGACGGGACGATCGTGTCGATTGAGGCTGGCACTCTGACCTTGGCTCTGAAGGAGGATATCGGCAAGGAAGTGCGCTTTGCAGTTCTTCTGATTGATGCGACCGCATTGTTGGAAGCACTGAAGGAAAAAATCGAGGCAGTTAAGCAAGGAGAGATTACGCTCAATCGCACACTTGCTGACGCGGTAGTCCGGCCCGGCACTTTGCCAAAAAGCCCTGCTCATCCAATGCGGACGGACAACGGTTCCAATTCGGACAGACTTAAGTTGAATGAGAGTCAGCGTAAAGCCTATGAGAATGCGCTTAGAGAAGCTGTGACGTTCGTTTGGGGTCCTCCCGGATGTGGCAAAAGCACAACGTTGGCCAAGATCGTACACTCAGCCTTCAAAGACGATAAAAAAACCTTGATTTGCTCTAATACGAATAAGGCCGTTGACGAGGTTCTTTTCAAGATTTGCGAAGTACTTGGGCGTGAGCATCAAGCCATGGAAGAGGGCAAAATTGTCCGTTTAGGTCGAGTCGTCCATGACAAACTCAACGAGTATCACAACTATGTGACGGTCGATGGGATTGCGGAACGGCGCTCAGCCGATCTTAAGGAGAAAAAGCAACAACTTGAGACAGAGATCGCGCGGATCGATGCCAGCACACAGAGTGCACAGCAATGTCTTGCCAAATTCGAATCTCTCGACAAAGCAAATCGGGAACTGACGTCGGAACAAGAAAACGTTAACCAACTTGCCCGTAAAGGGAAAGCGTTGCAGGAGAAACAGTCTAATCTTGCCGCCGGTCGAGATGAGCTAGCCCAAGAATTGCAACGCCGCCGTAATGCAGTCTTCAAGTTTTTCCGCCGTAGCGAGCAAGCGATCCAGTCTGACATTCAAAGCAATTCGAATGAGCGCCGACAGATCGAGATGCGCATCAGCGAGTTGAAGGAACAATATGCGACAGGTCGCCAGCGCTTCGAACAGGCTAAGCGGACACGCGATGATCGCCGAGCCGCTGTTACTGGTCAAGATAGGGCAAGCGCACAGGCCATCGTTGACGAAGCCAAACAAAAACGCGATAAGTTGGTCGCCAAGCTCCGCGAAACAGCGGCAGAGATCTCAGCAATTCGGGAGGCGGTGCTAAGGAACGCGAAGATTGTTGGAGCGACCTGCACCAAAACATATCTCTCCCAGAAAGATATCGGCCAAGTTGACTTGGTTATCATCGATGAGGCGTCAATGGTTATCTTGCCGGTGGCATGGTTCTCGGCCGGTCTGGCACGCGAACGAGTGGTGATTTCAGGCGATTTTTGTCAAATACCGCCTATCGTACCGACCAAGCAGGAAGCGATCTTCCAAGAACTGGGAATCGATCCTTTCACTGCGACGGAACGGGACAAAGACAATGCTCCTGATCGGAAGATGCTGAATACACAGTATCGAATGCGCCCTGAGATCTGTGACCTTATCTCCGGGCAAATGTACGACCATAACCTGAAGACAGCCCCTGAACGCAAAACGCCAAGCGGTGATTTGCCACCAAATCCGTTCGAAAGGCCTCTCACGATCATCGACACCTCGGAACTTTGGCCGTTCGAAAGCCAGAATGCCTTCTTTTCGCGCTTCAACCTGCTCCATGCGTTGTTGGTGCGGAACCTTGTGTGGCACTTTCAACAGAACGCGGTGACGAAGAAAAAAGACGACCTTGGTATCTGCACACCTTATTCCGCACAGGCCCGCCTGATCCAAAAGCTTATAGAGGGAGGACGCCTCGACGAATTCGCAGAGACTGGAACGGTCCATCGTTTTCAAGGTGACGAACGTCGGATCATGCTGTTGGAAATTCCCGAAAGCTATGGCGGATATTGGGCTCTAGGCCAATTTGTGCAGGGAGTGCCACGCAACGATGTTGGGGCGCGCCTGATTAACGTCGCGGTTAGCAGAGCAAAAGAACAGTTTGTGGTACTCGCTAATCTGACATACTTAGACAAGCGCTTGCCATCGAAGGCGCTTTTGAGAAGTATTCTCCACGAGATGCAGCAACAGGGTCGCGTTGTCCCGGGTAGGGAGCTTCTCAAGTTGCGTCCCATTGACAGCGATTTGGCTGGACTCACTGGCCAGGTTGAATTTGATGAAATGGCCAAGAGCATGGGAATCTTCGATGAGAAACAATTCGAGCTAGGACTCGCACACGATATTCGATCCGCCAAGGAATCGGTCGTGCTGTTTTCCGGTTACGTGACACCTGCACGCGTTGCCGTTATAGGAGATCTCCTGAGATCGAGGATTTTGTCTGGTGTTAAGGTCAGATGCGTTACTCGGCCACCGAAACTTAATGGATCCATTCCGGAATCGGCTGGTCGAGAGGCAGTTGCGATGCTGGAAGGGATCGAGGCTGTGGTTGATTTTCGGGCCAAGATCCACGAGAAGGTTTGTCTGATTGACAACAAAATTGTTTGGTGGGGTTCTCTCAATGCGCTAAGTCATATGGGCCATGCCGACGAAATGATGACACGAGCAGTAAATGAAGGATTTGCACAGACTGTTGCGGCTCATATGTCTAAACGGCAGGTGTCGCCAAAGAAAGCCAGGGAAACTTTAGCAGATCAAGAGAATCCACGTTGTGGGCATTGTGATTCGCACTCAGTGTTTAAAGAAGGTCGGTACGGTCCGTACTTTGAATGTGAAGCAAGCTGTGGTTGGAAGCGCAATATGAGGGAAGACATGCGACGGACGCGGTTCCAGAGGCGCTCAGGCTGAGCCATTGAGCAGCGTGCAAGCATAATGCCGATGCCATACGGCGGATAATTCTTACATTGCACTATGAAGTGCTCGCTACAGAATTCAACGGACCGTCAAAGCCGTTCGCGAGGCATTTAAGCGGTTGGAAACGCGCGTTAAACGCAAGCCACAGCGGTACGGCCTGCCCATTCGACTATGTTTCCTCAGGCGGGACAAGTGGCTCAAGTAGGGCGATGAGATGGGGAAGATCCTGCTCCACGGTTTCCCACACCCGCTCCAAGTTGACATTGAAATATCCGTGTACGAGACGATTCCGCATGCCGATGATCTTGGCCCAGGGGATTTCGGGATGCGCTTCCTTGCCCTCTGGGCTGACCTGAGACGCGGCCTCACCAACGACTTCCACCGCCTTCAGGATCGCAAGTTGTGCCATACGGTTTCGCTTGAACTCCGGGAAGGTCAGGCCGGCGGTAAATGTTCCCGCCTCGCGCGCCGCCAGTAGCATGTCGAGCAGATAGGCGTCATCATGACGCATAGATCGTCTCGGCGGATTGGAGGATCGCCTTGCGGCGGATGTAGTTTGGGCTTCGTTCGACGACCGCGCGTTCGATGAGATCCACTGCCCGACCGAGCGTCGCGCTTAGCTCGTCCTGCATTTGCGCGATATCCAGAAGAGTATGTCGTGCTTGCGGATCGAAGCGCACCAGCACATCCACGTCGCTTTCGGGATTGAAATCCTCCCGCAGCACGGAACCGAACAAAGCCAGTTCCGTCACCTTCCAGCGTTCGCAAAAGGCGGCGAGCTCGTCTTGTGGTATGTCGATATGCGCATTCATGCCTAAAATACCAGGTTCGCGTCGACTTGGATTCCGGCGGTCTTCAACTCCCTGATAAGCTTATTATTCCAACCACCCGATTCGTCCAATGGGATATAGAGTACTCCATCGAAGTCCGAAGGCTTTTCCACGTCGCCCTTTACCAAGGCGCAAACTCGTTCTCGTCCGAGCTTCCCAATGAAGTATCCGAACTCAAAAATCACGTTCTGTCTTGCGCGTGGCGTGAGATCGTGTTTCTCCTCCTTGAGCGATCCAACATCGTCCGGGGTCAACAAGACCACGGCGAAACTGACTTGGGTATGGGCCTCGATCTTCTCGATGATAGTGCGGCCCTCATTCGGTTGTTCGTGCAGTATCACGGGCTTGAGGCCCCGTTTTTCTAGGAATCTCGCCACTAGCTCTCTGGCGCCTTCATCCCTGCCGTGAATGACAAAGACTTCATTCGTTCTTGGTCGCTCGTTCCCTTGGGCGCTGGAAGGGATCTGCGTCTCATTGTCACTTTCCCCATCTTCTTCGATCTCTTCAATCATGGAATTGAGCTTTGCTTCCGCTGAGTTCAAACCGTACTCATAGACTGTCGGGTAGAATGGCTTAGGCTTGGAAAAGTAGATGCTTTTGAATCCTCTAATGTGGTCTGAGTTATCTCCGAACGTGCGGCTGATTGCGCCCAGTGTGCTTTCTCTCCATTTCATAAACTCCGGAGAGCCGCTCTGCAGGGTCCTCAAGTCGGATATTGCATCCAATGCCTTCTTCAGACGTTCTATCGCCTTGGCCTTGGGCGGTTGTGCCATCACTCGATCGACTATCTTTAGGCTCTCAATGCCCTCATCACCGACTATCTTGACCGTGAGGCGTTTCAACTCATCCACGGGCGGGAACGGCCCCCGCCGGGTTTATTCGTCATCATCGTCGTCATCGTCTTCTTCTGCGGCTTCGATCGCGGCTTGTCGTTGCTGCTCTTCCATGGCGTTGTGAATCAATAGCCGCATGAACATCGAAATCACGGAACCCTTTTCCAACGTCCCGCCGGGTGGGACCGCGATCCGGCCTTCTTCCACCATTTTCTCCAACCACTTTTTTTGGTCCGGGGTTACGTGGACCGGAATTTCAATGAGTGGAATCTTCCCGAACATATCCATGACACAACCCTCCTTATTCAAGAAAAAATAGAAATGTATGCGTTACCGGGATAATCCGAGCACGTCGGCCATGCCGTACAGGCCCGGGGGCTGATGCACGACCCATTCCGCGGCGCGCAAGGCTCCGTGGGCAAACGGGTCCCGATTGTGGGCGCGGTGCGTGATCTCGATGCGTTCTCCGGGCCCGGCATAGAGCACGGTATGATCGCCCACGATGTCACCGGCCCTCACGCTTTGGACGCCGATTTCGTTGTTCGTGCGTTCCCCGACGAGGCCGTGTCGCGCGTAGACGCCGGCTTCCTGCAGGTCCCAGTCCTTGGCCGCAGCCAGGACTTCGGCGAGCTTCAGCGCGGTGCCGCTCGGCGCGTCCTTCTTCTTGTTATGGTGCGTATCGATGATTTCGAGATCGTAGCCATCGCCGAGCGCTTGGGCCACCTTTCCGATTATCTGGAGCAGTACCGTAATCCCCACGCTCATGTTGGGCGCCTGAACGCACGGAATCGACGCCGCGTGTTGGCGAAGCTGATCCATTTCATCGGGCGACAACCCCGTGGTGCCAATGACCATGGCACGTTTGTGTTGGACGGCTTGAGCAAGATGGTGCAACGTGGCGGCTGGTGCGGTGAAATCGATGACCACGTCGCTCAGAGGCAATGCCTGCGCCAGGTCGTCCGTCAACGAGACACCGAGAGGTCCGCAGCCGGCCACCTCCCCGGCATCTTTGCCCAGGGCCGGGTGCCCTGGCGCTTCCGTGGCGCCGGCCAGGCGCAGGTGGGATGATTCGTTGACCAGGACAACGAGGCGTTTTCCCATGCGTCCGGCGGCGCCGGTGATCATGACGTTGATCGGGGAGTTCATAACCTAATTGTGTGATAAGGCCCGGGAAGCCGTCATGGTGTCAGATCAGCCCGGTATCTTTCATGACTTGCCGGAGCCGTTCACGGTTGTCCGACGACATTGCCGTGAGCGGGAGACGGAATTCCGGTTCGATTTTGTTCATCATGGCCAGGGCTTCTTTGACCGGAATGGGGTTGGTCTCATAGAACAGGGCATTGAACAACGACGCGAGCTTGAAATGAGCGGCACGCGCGCCGGCCACGTTCCCGGCCAGGGCGGCATTCACCATGTCGGCCATATCTTTCGGCGCCACGTTGGCGGTCACCGTAATCACGCCCTTGGCCCCCAGCGCCATCATCGGCAGGGTCAGGGAGTCATCGCCGGAAAGCACGGTGAAATCGTCGCCGCATTGGTGAATGATGTCGGAAACCTGCCCCAACGACCCGCTGCCTTCCTTGATCCCCGCCACGGTGTCGAGTTTGGCGATCCGAGCGACGGTGGCCGGGGTCATGTTCACGCTGGTGCGGCCCGGAATGTTGTAGAGGATCAAGGGCAGGTCCACGGCCTTGGCCACGGCCGCATAGTGTTGATACAGGCCTTCCTGTGTGGGCTTGTTGTAATAGGGCGTAATGAGGAGCGCGCCGTCCGCGCCGGCTTGCTTGGCGTGGGCGGTAAACGCAATCGCCTCGTCCGTGGCATTCGAGCCGGTGCCGGCAATCACCGGGACCCGCCGGTTCACGACTTCCACGGTAAACGCGACCACGCGCTCGTGTTCTTCGTGCGAGAGCGTGGCGGATTCCCCCGTGGTCCCGCAGGGAACGATGCCGTGCGTGCCGTTGGCGATTTGAAACTCTATCAACTCGCGATACGCGGTTTCGTCGAATGCGCCGTTCTTGAACGGGGTGACGATAGCGACAAGGGATCCTGAAAACATCGTGCGACCTTTGGTGAAAAAATAGTTGTGACTACGCGTGACGAACGGACGGCCGTTGGCCAACTCCGCGGTTACACCTTTGCCTCAAGGAACGCGGGGATCCGTTCCCCGCGCACGAGATCCTCGAACGTCTCGCGCTCCCGGATCACGAAGCTTTCCCCGCCCTTCACCATGATCTCCGAAGTCCGGGGTCTCGAATTATAATTGGACGCCATGGCAAACCCATAGGCTCCCGCGGACATGACCGCCAGAAGATCACCGGCCTTTACCACGGGCAGGGTCCGGTTTTGGGCCAGAAAATCCCCGGATTCGCACACGGGTCCCACCACGTCGAACACCGCTGTCGAGGCATTCGGGACCTGGCGAACCGGCAGGATGTCGTGGTGGGCCTCGTACAGGCTGGGTCGCAGCAGATCGTTCATCGCCGCGTCCACGATGGCAAAGTTTTTCGTGCCGGTCTCCTTGATGTAGAGGACGCGCGTCAACATCACGCCGGCGTTCCCCGTGATCACGCGACCGGGTTCCATGATGATTTCACATTGCGCCGCCTCCAGCAGCGGCGTGATGGCATCGGCGTACTCCGTGGGATGTGGCGGCGTTTCGTCCGAATAGGTAATGCCGAGTCCTCCGCCGATGTTCAAATACCGGATGGGAATGCCCTGCTCTTTCAACGTCTCGATCAGCCCCACCACCTTTTTCAGGGAGTCGACAAAGGGACTGACCTGCGTCAGTTGAGAGCCGATGTGCGCATGCACCCCGATGACCTCGACGTTGGGAAGTGCCGCCGCCTTTGTGAATTCCTCCAACGCCCGGTCCGCGCCGATCCCGAATTTACTCTTTTTCAACCCCGTCGTGATATAGGGATGGGTCATGGGGTCGATATCCGGGTTGACCCGCAACGCCACGCGCGCCCGCGCGCCTTTTCCCCTTGCCACGTCGTTGATGGCCTGAAGTTCGGCGGCCGATTCGACGTTGAACAACAGGATATCCGAGTCGAGGGCATAGGCAATTTCTTCGGGACTCTTGCCGACCCCGGCGAACACGATCTTGTTCGCCGGGATGCCGGCCTGCAACGCGCGAAACAGTTCACCGCCCGACACGATGTCGGCCCCGCTGCCGAGCGACGCCATAAGCCGGAGAATGGCCAGGTTCGAATTGGCCTTCATGGCAAACGCGATGAGATGGGGAACCGAAGCGAAGGCCTGGTCAAAGGCTTGAAAGTGCCGGGTCAGCGTCGCGTGACTGTAGAGGTAGCAGGGTGTGCCTTGTTCTTTGGCGAGGCGTTCGAGCGGGACGTCTTCACAGAAGAGCGCATCATTGTGATAGTGAAAATCATGCATCTTGCGGCAGCTCGTCAAACAGTTCGGGATCGAACAGCGTCAACCCCTCCAACGCCGAATGAAAGGCGTCTTGCAATTTACGATACCGCAGCTTCGCATAGGGAGTCACCGCCGTGAGCACGTCCTGGTCCAGGAGCATCTGGATCGCCCCGGGGGTGGCCTGGCGGAGATGCTCGAAGTTGACGACGATGTCCATCCTGGCTTGTTGCGCGGCGTCCTTGATGCGGTTCAGGAGTTCCCGGGCATTCAAATGATCCAACGTGCCCTCCAGGTCGATAAAGAGCGACACGGACGCATCGTGGCGCCGGCCCTTGATATTCAGGAACAACTCGTGCGGCTTCGCGGGCACCTTGATCTTGTGCAGGGCGTTCGGAATGAGCGAGGCGGTGTCCATCGAGGGCAGTTTCGCCTGCAGGTTCTTGAGTACGGCCGCAATGGGAGAGAGCGTCCCCTGGGGACAGGATCGCTTGACCAGCTTTCGAAATTCGTAATTCATTTCGATGCGGGGGACCAGGCGTTGGCTGGTATGCCGGAGCCGGTGCCAGATGGAACGCAACGAATAGAACTCATGGTTGGCCCAGAAGAAGCCTTCCTGGAGTTGTTCCGGCGTCATCCGTTTCGGGCGGAACACCACGTGCTTCCCGTCGTATTTCGCCCAATCCCGATCGAAGATCCGGCCTTCGCGGGTATACCGGTCAAACAGGGCGGTCCCGGGCAGGGGCGTCAAGACGTTGAAATAGGCCAACTCCACGCGATTGCGGATGAGAAAATTCAGTGTCGATTCGAACACGGATTCATCGTCGTTATCGAACCCGAACACCATGCCCGGGTTCACCATGATGCCGTGGTCGTGAAACATTTTGATCTGGTCTTCGAATTTTCTGACCTGGTTGAAGCCCTTGTTGGTTTCGGCCAGGGAATTCTCGGAAATCGACTCCATGCCCACGAAGACCGAAATGCAGCCGCTGTCGGCCGCCAATTTGACCATCTCCGGATCATCTCCCAGGAACAGGGTGGATTGGCATCCCCATTTGATGTTGAGGGCTTTCAATGCCTGCCACAACTCCCGGCAATACGCCCGGTGACTGTTGTGCAGGTCGTCCACGAAGGCCACGATCGACCCTTCTTCGAGGCCCACCCAGATTTTTGACGCGATGGTCAGGGCTTCCCACAATGAGCCCTTGGTCATGCGCTCGACCACCTCGGCCCGTATCCATTCCTTGACACGCGTGATTTCTTCGATCACTTCCGGCACGGGACGCCGTCTGGTGGTTTTCCCGTTAAAGGGCGACACGCTGCAAAACTCGCAATCGAAATGGCAGCCACGCGTGGTGAACGTGCAATGCCGAGTCATGTAGGAATCCGGGCTGAGGAGTTGGATCCTCGGGGCGCGATAGTCGTCCAGCGCAGGAAAGTGCTCCATCCGGTAGATACGTTTCATCTGCCCGGCCTCGTAATCCGCCATGGCTTGCGGCCACAGGTCTTCGGCCTCCCCGCACACGATGGTGTCGCAATATTGCAGGGCTTCTTCGGGACAATAGGTGGGGTGGACGCCGCCGAGCACGACGGTCTTGCCGCGTTTGCGAAATTCCGTGGCGAGCTCATACGCCCGTGGGGCGTAGCAGGTCATCACGGAAATGCCGACCATGTCGCAAGGCTCATCGAAGTCGATGGTCTGGACCGCCTCATCGACCAGCCTCACGTCCCAGTCGGGCGGCGTATACGCGGCTATCACCGGCAGACTGAGTTTGGGAAACCAGATGGAGCGCCGCTCGCTCGGCGTCATGCGATACGGATTATTCCTGGGATAGGGATCGAGGAGAAGTAAAATTCGAGATTTATCGCGTCCTGCGTTGGCGTCCATGGAACAATCTCCCTTGTAGCGGCGAAACATGATGTGCTAAGGACGTATGCATGGGTAAGCATGCTAAAAGTCTGTTGATGGTTGGTTCAATCGGAGCCATTTTTGTTGCTTTTATGGAATTTGCTTGGATTGGCCGAGGTCCGGGAACCGCTATTTTCCTGCTCGCAGTTTCTGTCGCCTGTATCGGTGTTGGTGTACTACTACGAAAAGATGATTGAGGATTCATAGTAGCATCCTTCGGAAAACCTCAAGCCCAACTAGCCACAAGACGAGAAAAAAGTACATCTCTGGAAAGGTTGCGTGTCGTTACAACTTATCCGAATCACGTGGCTCCACTCAAGGTCGGCTATTGGGTCCCCACGGGTTGCAGAGGGGGCAGTATGACCTTCGGCTCCTCCGGGGTCGAGCGTTTTTCTTCGGCTTGTCGTTGGGCCCGGATCTTGGCTTCAATCCCGATGTCTTCCGGGGCAATGGGAGATCCCGTCACCCCGCAACCCGCTGCAACCGAAAACAGGACCGTCAACACGAGGATCCGTCGAAGAGCGGAGCGTCGAGAATCGTCCAACATCTGTTTCAGTTCTTCGGTTTCTTGGCGAGGCGTGCTTCCCATGCGTTCATCTGCCGGGTCACCTGCTTCCGGGACGTGCCCCCGGTTTGGGCCTTCCGGTCAACGGCCCCTTCAAGGCTCAGGCACGACAGCGCATCCTTGGAAAAATGCGGGGACGCGGCCTTGAGATCGGCCAACGAGAGATCCTGCCATTCCATCCGGTGCTCCAGACAGTATCGCACCAATCGACCGACAATGCCATGGGCCTCCCGAAAGGGGACACCCTTGTTCACCAGGTAGTCGGCCAACTCGGTGGCCAGCAGAAACCCCGATCCGACGGCGCCCGAGAGCACGTCTCGGCGGATGCGAAGACGCCGGATCAGTTCGGCATAGACTGTAAGACACTCTAGCACAGTTCCCATGGCGTCAAAAAGAGGTTCCTTATCCTCTTGCAAATCCCGGTTGTAACTCAGGGGGAGCCCCTTGAGCGTCGTCAGGATCGAGAGAACATGCCCGTAGACCCGTCCGGTTTTGCCGCGGATCAGTTCCGGCACGTCCGGGTTCTTTTTCTGTGGCAGCATACTGCTGCCGGTACAAAAGCCGTCCGGGAGTTCGACAAAGGAAAATTCATATGACGCCCACAAGACGAGTTCTTCGCTCAACCGCGACAGGTGCATCATAATGATGGCCAGTACCCCGAGCGTTTCCGCCACGTAATCCCGGTCCGACACCCCGTCCAAACTGTTGCGGGTCAGCGCGGGAAACCCCAGCAGCTTTGCGGTGAAGGCCCGGTCGATCGGATAATTGTTGCCGGCCAGGGCGCCCGAACCGAGAGGCATCACATTCACGCGTTTACAGGCGTCCCGCACGCGTGCGATGTCGCGTTCCAGCATTTCCACGTACGCCAGGAAATGATGGGCCAGCGAGACGGGCTGGGCCCGCTGCAAATGGGTATACCCGGGAATGATCACGTCGAGGTGTTCCCGGGCCTGTCCGAGGAACGCCCGTTGCAGATCTTGCAGGCGCGCCTCCAACATCCGGAGGTGGTCTCGCAGGTATAACCGGAGATCCAGCGTGACCTGATCGTTACGGCTCCGGCCGGTATGGAGCTTCCCTCCCACCGGGCCCACGAGTTCCGTCAACCGTCGCTCGACCGCCATATGAATGTCTTCATCCGTAGCCTTGAAGCGGAAACGGTTTTCACGAAGCTCGTCACGGACCTGTTCGAGCCCGCGCGTCAGAACGCGGCGTTCCGCGCGGGTCAGGATCCCGGCTTTTTCCAGGGCCTGGCAATGGGCGAGACTGCCCAGGATATCGTATTCGAACAATTGTCGATCGAAAGGCAGGGAGGACGTAAAACGTTCGACCAACGTATGCGTCGGCTCGGTGATTCGCCCGGTCCAGGCTTTTGAAGGTGCGCTTTTGGGGGCCGGGGGTGTCGTCCGGTTGGAACGAGTGGTCGGCCGTGAGCGACGCTGTGTACGCTTGCCGGAGTTCATTTCGACCGCTTGGCCTTTCGACTAGATGTACCCCGGGAACGCGACGTTTTCCGGGATTTGATGATCGCCAGGCGCAAGGCATTCAGCCGGATAAACCCTTCGGCATCCTGCTGGCGATACCCCTGGTCTTGTTCGAAGGTGGCGAGGTCTTCCCGGTAGAGCGATGAATCGGATCGCCGGCCCGTGACCGTGCAGTTCCCCTTGTATAACTTGAGCCGGACCGTGCCGTTCACCCCGCGTTGGGCTTCATCCATAAGCTTCTGCAGCATCACGCGTTCGGGAGCGAACCAATAACCATAATACACGAGTTCCGCGTACCGTGAAATCAAGCTGTCGCGCAGGTGAAGAACCTCCCGGTCCATGGTCAGGGATTCGATGCCGCGGTGCGCGACGTGCAGGATCGTGCCGCCTGGCGTTTCATACACCCCGCGCGACTTGATGCCCACGTAGCGGTTTTCCACCAAGTCCACCCGTCCGATGCCGTGTCGCCCCCCGAGCCGGTTGAGGAGATCGAGGAGGTTGGCCGGGGACAGGCGCCGGCCGTTCACCGCGACCGGGTCGCCGCGCTCAAAAGCGATTTCAATCTGTTGCGGCTTGTTCGGCGCGCGCTCTGGTGAGACCGTCATCTGAAAGATGGATTCGGGCGGGGCTTTCCAGGGGTCTTCGAGAATCCCACCTTCGTAACTCACGTGAAACAGGTTCAGGTCCATGCTGTAGGGTTTGGCCTTGGTGGCAGTCACGGGAATCCCGTGTTTTCGGGCGTACCGGATTAACTCGCCTCGGGATTGAAACGACCATTCCCGCCACGGCGCGATGATGACGATATCGGGGTTGATGGCCGTATACGTGAGCTCGAACCGGACCTGGTCATTCCCCTTTCCGGTGGAGCCATGACTTACCGCCTGGGCTTTTTCTTTTTGCGCGATCTCGATCTGGCGCCGGGCGATCAGCGGACGCGCGATCGAGGTGCCCAATAAATAACAGCCCTCGTACACGGCATTGGCCCGGAGCATGGGAAAGACGTAGTCCTTCACGAACGTTTCCCGGAGATCCTCCACGTAGACCTTCGCAGCCCCCACGGCCAGAGCCTTCTGCTTGATGGCGCGGAGATCCTCGCCTTGACCGAGATCCGCGCAAAAGGCGATGACGTCGGCCTTATATTCCGTTCGGAGCCATTGCAGGATGACCGACGTATCGAGGCCGCCGGAATAGGCCAGCACGACTTTCTTGATCGTATGTGGTGCGCGTATCGGCATCGTAGTGCAGGGCGTCGGGCGTGAGGGTCTCAGGGCCAGGGCCGCCCGAGCCACTCCGTTAAGATCGCTTTTTGAACGTGAAGGCGATTTTCCGCCTGCTGCAGGACCACGGATTGCGGCCCGTCCAAGACCGCCGCAGTGATTTCCTCACCCCGGTGGGCCGGCAGGCAATGCAACACGATTGCCGAAGGTTTGGCTCGGCGGAGCAGATGTTCGTTCAACTGGTAGGGAACCATGGCTTTCAAGCGTTCGGCCTGTTCGTGCTCCTGTCCCATACTCGTCCAAACGTCCGTATAGAGGGCATCGGCATTCTCCGCTGCCGCAGCCGGATCATGGACGATCTCGATGGTCGCGCCCGTGCGGCCGGCTTCCTCGCGGCTCCGTTCGACGATGCCCGGATCGGGTTGATATTGGGGCGGGCAAGCGATCGCGACGTGCATCCCCGTTTTCGCCCCGGCTTCGATCAACGAATTCGCCACGTTGTTCCCGTCGCCCACGTACGCGAGTTTGAAGCCTTGGAACGCGTCCTCGGTAAAAGATTCCTTGCCTTCCATGATGGTGAACAGGTCGGCCAGGATCTGGCAGGGATGACACAGGTCCGTCAACCCGTTGATGACCGGGACGGTGGCATGGCGGGCCCACTCCTCCAACGTGGCCTGCTCGAACGTGCGGACCACGAGCCCGTCCAGATACCGGGAAAGCACCAGGGCGGTATCGGCGAGACTCTCGCCACGGCTGAGTTGGATGGTATCCGACGGCAGGAACAAGGCCTGTCCTCCCAATTGGTGCATACCCGCCTCAAAGGAAACCCGCGTGCGGGTCGAGGGTTTCTCGAACAGTAGGCCCAGGGTCAATCCCGACAGCCATTGAGACGCCGGACCTGGCCGCGGGGTGGCCTTGAGTTCGCGGGCAATGCGGAACAGGCGGAAAAGTTGGCTGCCGGACAGGTCGGAGACCGCCAGCAAATCTTTCGTCCGGCCCGTCGCGGACGGGGCCGCCGAAACGCCGGGGGCTGGAATGGAACGTCCCAATAGGGTCATACGTCAGGTCCCAATCGGTTTGCGTGAAACATCCGCCCTACCTTCTTCATGAATGCGGAAGCGACTCGAGCCGTTTAGTCAACACACCGGATAATACGTCCAGTAACCGGTCAATCTCGCCGTTGGTCACAATCAACGGAGGCACGAAGCGGAGCACGTTTCCCATCGTGCAGTTGATCAACATGCGCCGGGCCAGACAGTCCTGGACGACCGGTTGCCCGTCCACGGAAAGTTCCATGCCTTGCAACAGCCCCAGGCCGCGAACCGCCGTGACCACGGGAAACCGGTTCTGCAAGGATTGGAGCCCCTTGTGCAGGTAGGCCCCCGCGGCCTGGCTGCGTTCGAGCAGGCGGTCGTCCAGCAAGGCGTTGAGCACGGCGAGGGCGCCGGCGCAGGCCAGGGGATTTCCGCCGAACGTGGACGCATGGGAACCCGGGCCGAACGCTTGCGCCACGTCGTCGGTGGCGAGACAGGCCCCGATGGGGAGCCCGCCGCCCAAGCCCTTGGCCAGGGTCATGATATCCGGCCGGACGTTGTACTGTTCATACGCAAAGAGGGTGCCGGTTCTCCCCATGCCGGTCTGGATCTCGTCGAAAATCAACAGCACGTCGCGGTCGCGACAGAGCGCGTGCAATTGTTCCAGGAACGCTCCCTCGGCCACCACCACGCCTCCCTCGCCCTGTATGGGTTCGAGCATCACCGCGGCGGTACGTTGATCCATCCGGCGTTCGATCGAGGAGACGTCGTTGAAATCGGCGTACTTGAACCCTTGCGGGAGCGGCGCGAATCCCTGCTGCACTTTGGCCTGTCCCGTTGCGGTGATGGTTGCCAGGGTCCGGCCATGAAACGAGTTGTTCATGGTGATGATCTCGTGACGGTCCGGGCCGTATTTGTCAAAGGAATATTTGCGGGCGAGCTTGATCGCGGCTTCGTTAGCCTCCGCCCCGCTGTTGCAGAAGAACACCTTGTGAGCGAAGGAATGCGCCACCAATCGCTCGGCGACCAGTACTTGCGGTTCGGAATAATACAGGTTCGACGTATGCAGAAGGTGGCGCGCCTGTCGTTCGATGGCCGTGACCAGATCGGGGTGGCCGTGACCCAGCGCATTGACCGCGATGCCGGCGACAAAGTCCAGATATTCCCGGTCCTCGGCGTCATAGACCTTACACCCCTTGCCCCGCACCAGGCTGATGGGAAAACGGGCATAGGTGTTCATGATCGTCCGGGCGGAACGCTGTTGCAGATCTTCAGTCAGCATGACGGCGAAACCTCGCGTGGGAAAAGGCGAATCTAGCACAGGGCTTCTCAGTGGCGCAATGGAATGGGGCTCCTGACCTCTTGCGTTGACACGGCAGCAACAGTCCAGTGGCCTTCCACAACAGTCGCATGGTATAACCAAAACAATGAGAGCCTGCGATTCCTGCCAACAACAGAACCCCGATGATGCCCAATTTTGCCTGCGATGCGGCAAAGAGTTTCCCCCGGAAGCGGAAGCGGCGGCCTCCGAGGCCGATCAGGAAGAGCAGTATTGGCGCACGTTGATCGGTCCCGGCAATTGTCTCCAATTCAGGGTCAGGGGAGCTTGGTCGTGGCGACCGGCGTGGGACTATTACCGGCGCGCGTTTCGACGATTTCACACTGCGCAAGGCCCCCGCTTTTCCCTCACGTGGAACTGGGCTCCGTTTCTAGTCGAACCCTTTCTCTGGTTTCTGTATCGCAAGATGTACATGTTTGCGTTCGTGTATTTTATCGGCCCGATCGTGTCCGTTTTTATCACCGGCGATATCTCCGTGCCGATCGTGTGGTCGATCATCGCAAGCGCAAGCGCCAATTACGTCTATTACTGGCATCTGAGGGACCTGTTGCTGAAGGTAAAAGCCCGGACCGGCCTGGACCACGCGGCCCGCATGCGGCAGCTCACGGAGGAAGGAGGCATCCAGCCCTACGTGTTGTGGTTGGTGGCGGCGTCGTTCCTGTTGAAGATCGGAATCTTTTTTGCCGTGTTCGGTGAAACACCGCCGGAGGAAGACTTCCCGTTGCCGGGCGGCGAACCCGGCGGGGAAGAAATGGAGGGCCGCCGGATGATTCTATGACGGGCGGTCCCCTGAACGGGCCGGGGATCAGCGGCCGGGGCCAGCCGGTTGCGACAACTCCCACATGAACCATGACTGAAACCATTCATAGTCGCTTTGGTAGGCCGTATGCACGGTGGGCAGCCCGTCATCGCTTTTCTCCTTCAGCAGGGTGTAGGTCCGGGGCCAGTTCTTGGTCCACCAGGATTTGAGTTCACCCGGGGTAAACGGATGGTCATTGGGTTGACGAATGCCGGCGGCGGTAATCACGTCCGTGAGAAGCGGCCAATAACGGTCCTTCCCCAGGTTCAGGGTGCGGAAATGCTCACGGAGCAGAAACACGACCCACAACTCGGCGCTGTGTTTTTTGTTGTGCTTGAACGGTTGCGTCTGTCGCAGGGGAATCGGGTCGAAATTCTTGATAATCGACGTATAGTCCGGCCCGCCGTAACTGCCCGCGACCTTGGCGATGTCCTGCAACATGTTGGCCAACTCGACCTCGACGACCGGAGAAGCGGACGGTGCCGGCTTGGGCTCAAAGGGGTTGACCGTGGTCAGAAGGTCGATCAGGGGTTTTAATTCACGCAGGCGCGTCACCGCGGCCTCGAGGATTTGCGCCGATTCCAGCCAGTAATCCTGATCGTGTTTGGTAACGCGTTCGCGGCCCGGCGGGGGCAACACGATGGGGATCCAATGGCGCACCAGGACAAACAGGATATACTGCATGTCCCCATCGACTTCCACCACGCGGTCCAGCACGTTGTGGGGCGTGGTCGCGTCGTGAAAGAACTGCTCGACTTTATCCTTGATGTTGAGCCGTTGCGCCAGCCTGAGCCACCACTGGGCATCGGGGTGAGGGAGATCGGGTTGGGCCATACGCGCCATGACGGTGGTCATCGGAGGCTTGTCCCCGACATGTGTCCTCGCAGGTCTTGGCGGGGATTTATCGGGGAAAGGAACGTGCTCGGCATGGTACGGCGGGCGGGCGAGCAAAGCAAGGGCGGACGACCGGGCCACCCCGGGTGAAGCCGGGCAGGAACACGAAGCAAAGGGATCGCACATGAGGAGGGAGCATGAAACACATCGTCTTGATTCGCCACGGTGAATCCCAATGGAATCTCGAAAACCGGTTTACCGGGTGGGTGGACGTCCCCCTCAGCCCCAGGGGTGAACAGGAAGCGCGGGAAGCCGGAGAGAAACTCCGCGCCTATCGGTTCGACTATGCCTTTACCTCCGTATTGACGCGGGCCATCAGGACGTTGGAGATCGTGATGGACGTCATCGGCCAACCCGGCCTGCAGGTCGAGCGGGACCAGGCGTTGAACGAACGCATGTACGGCGACCTGCAAGGCCTCAACAAAACCGAGACCGCGGAACAATACGGCGAAGCCCAGGTCAAACTGTGGAGGAGAAGTTACGACGTGCGGCCCCCGGGCGGAGAAAGTCTGCAGGACACGGCCGAACGCGTGCTGCCCTATTACCGGGAGCGGATCTGGCCGCGCCTCGCCAATGGCGAAATGCTCTTGGTGGTGGCGCATGGGAACAGCCTGCGCGCCCTCCTCATGCACCTCGACCGGCTCTCCCGCGAAGACGTGCTCGAACTCAACATCCCCACCGGCGCCCCGTTGCTGTATGAACTGGACGAACAGGGGCACACGGTGACCAGCCGGTATTTGTAACTCTCGACTCCCCTCCTCTGTCCTTGATACGACAATGTATCACTTCTGTCGTCCGACTCCCTCAAGACCCAGGATGCCCCTGAGCCGAACCACGCAGGCTGAAGGCGTTTAACGGCACCTCGTGTCTGGACGGGGCGCAAGAGGCTCAGCGATAATTCACGAACTGCAAGTCGATGCCGAAGTCTTCCTGTTTCAGGAAGCCGATGACGGCCTGCAGTTCGTCCTTGCTTTTGCTCTGCACGCGCACCTGATCTCCTTGAATCTGCGCCTGCGCCTTGAACTTTTTCTCCTTCAGACGCTTCGCGATGGCCTTGGCTTTGTCTTCGACGATCCCGCTTTGCACCGTGACGTGTTGCCGGACGGTCCCCCCAAGGGCCTGTTCCACCTTGCCGTAGTTCAGGGCTTTCAACGACACGCTTCGTTTCACGCATTTTCCCTTGAGGATGTCGATGACCGCCTTGAGTTTGTAGTCGTCGTCCGCCACGATCTCCAGATCGTGGTCTTTTTCCTTGAACGTGACCCTGGATGGTGACCCTTTGAAATCGAATCGTTGCCCGATCTCTTTCATGGTTTGGTCAACCGCGTTTTTGACTTCTTGCATGTCCACCGTGGATGTCACGTCAAACGAAAACGAATCCGCCATAAAGTTATCTCCTATTTCTTAACAACACTTGCCTTCCGGGACCCTGATGCCGTCGCCGTCGAGAATTTCTGCGGTGGTATAGGGCTGTTTCAGGACCAGGTACCGGTACCATTTCATCGCGCTCTCGGTCAGGACCACGAGTGCCAGGACGGCGACCAGGCCGACCAGCGCCGCATTCAGCGCCATCGTGACGCGCGTCACCGGGTCCGTGGCGGTTCGAGCCCGATCCAAGAAGATCCACCACAGGTCATGGCAGCCCGTCAAGGTAATAATGCCCACGAACACCATCGGGACGGCCGTCACCCACAGGTAGCGGGCCTTGTCCATTTTGATCAACAGGGTCGTGCCGACACATAACGCCAGAGTCCCCAATAACTGATTGGCGGCTCCGAACATGGGCCAGACCGTGGAAATCGTTCCCGTGGCGATGAGCCATCCCCATGCTCCGACCACGAGCGCGCTGGACATGATGACGCCGGGCCACCAATTGATCCGCCGAAGCGGGGCATAGATATGCCCGCCCATTTCCTGTACGAGGTAGCGCGCCACACGAGTGCCCGCGTCAATGGTCGTCAGGATGAACAGGGCCTCGAACAGGAGCGCAAATTGATACCAATAGGCCATGAGACCGGCCATCCCCGGCAGGGCGGAAAAAATCCAGGCCATCCCCACGGCCAACGAGACCGCGCCTCCCGGCCGGCCCGAGATGTCCACTTCGACCAGTTGCGAGAGGGTGTGAATGTTTTGAACGGGGAACCCCATGGCCGCCAGGGCATCGGCCGAAAGACGCGTGTTGATCGCAAAATAATCACCCGGGATGAGCAGGGACGCCGAGATCAGCGCGACCACTCCGACAAAGCTCTCCAGCAACATGGCGCCATAGCCCACCATGGCCTGCGATTCGCGGGCGATCATTTTCGGCGTGGTGCCCGATGACACGAGCGAATGGAATCCCGAGATGGCGCCGCAGGCGATGGTAATGAACAGAAACGGAAAGAGGGGGCCGGGGATGATCGGGCCTCCCCCGTCGATGAAGCCGGTGACTGCGGGCATGTGCAGGTCGGGCGCCAGAATAATCACGCCGATCGCCAGCAACCCGATGACCCCGAGTTTCATAAAGGTCGAGAGGTAATCTCTCGGAACCAACAGCATCCACATCGGCAGCACCGAAGCCAGAAATCCGTATCCGGCCAGGAGCCAGACCAACGTGGTCCGGTCGTGGGTAAACCAGATCGCCAAGTCCGACTGCGCCACTGTTTTGCCCAGGGCCACGGCCAGCACAAGAAGCACGATGCCCATGAGGGACATTTCTCCCACGCGCCCGGGTCGCACGTGGTGATGATACCATCCCATGAGCAAGGCGATGGGGATGGTCATGGCAATCGTAAACGTGCCCCAGGGATTGGCCACGAGCGCGTTGACCACGGCCAGTCCCAGACCGGCCAGGGCTACGATCACGATGAACAACACGGCCACGGCCGTGGCCGTGCCGGTGACCCATCCGATCTCCGCGCGTGCGATTTCCGGGAGGGAGCGGCCATTGCGACGCAAGGACCCGACCAGGATGACGAAATCCTGTACCGCGCCCGCCAGCACGGCCCCGATCACCAGCCAGAGAAACCCCGGCAGAAATCCGAACTGTGCCGCCAGGACCGGACCCAATAGCGGCCCGGCGCCGGCAATGGCGGCGAAATGGTGTCCGAAGAGCACGTATTTGTTCGCGGGATAATAGTTGGTGCCGTCTTCCAGGCGAAAGGCCGGAGTCCTGCGTTCGTCATCGAGTTGCATGACGCGGCGACTCAAGAATCCTCCGTAAAACCGGTAGGCCAGCACGTAAAAACATCCGGCCGCCGTCACCAACCAGAGGCCGTTGACTTTTTCCTCAGGGTTCAACAGGCCGGTGACGAAGCCGAAGGACACGGCGCACAGGAGAGAGACGAGAATCCACGCGGTCGTCTTCACGGTTTTCATGGGGCTTCAGAACGTCGAGTGAACGTTTCGTGTATGCCGGGTGGCGCGAAACGACTCTTCGCCCGCTCTGTCTCGGCCGTGAGCCCGTCTATCATATCGGTTGCGAGAACGGGGGGCGGCCGAACTTTTGTCGAATGGCGTTCATAGCATTGAAGACCATGGGTTTCGTGAGCAGTCGATGCTCGATCGTTCGCTTGCCTGGAAAATCGAGTAAGGATACTCCAATGACCATGGTGAGTAAACCTTGGCCCGGGAGAACGAGCATGGCGATCCCTGCAAGGAGAAAAACGAGGCCGACCGTGTTTTTCACGGCCAAGCCCACGTAGCGCAGAATCGGATGGTAGTCCGCCATCCACACGCGTTCTTCATCGTGCAAAAAGTAATCCACGGGCAGACGGATGATGATGACGGGAATGAGCAGGATGGTCCCGAAAAACATCACGACCGAGATGATCGTAATGGCAATCAGGGCCTCTGAGGGGACCAGGGCAGTCAGTTCGTTGTAGAACGATTCAATGGCGTTCATCGGGCGCGCTCTTTGCGTCGCAAGGGGACATAGCACGTTCGAAGTGATTCGACAAGCGTAGAACAACGGTTGGAATCCAATCCGTGAATCATCGTCGGGAATTCATTGAATGGTCGTTGACGAACATGATAGAATTATATTTCGTTCATTGAGGAGCGGGAGCCCCGGCGATGCCCGGTTACTGGTTGCTCAAATCGGAACCTTCGACGTTTTCCATTGAGGATTGGGCGCGTTCTCCCAAACGGATCGAAGGTCTTCAGGAAGGTTGTTCGTAAGTGTGTCATTGCGGAACACGTAGAAGGACAATCCGCCTTGACAATCACTTATCGATAGAGAGTAACGTGCTTTTTCTGATAGAGGAGTTGTAAATTGGCACCAGTGTGGTAAAAATCGGGGTTGTCCGATGGAAGGAAAAAAGACATGCTCATAATCCATGCTTTCAGGAACGCGCGAACCTGACTGTAAGCACTGAATCGGTTGCGGTGCAATTTTACGATATTCGCGGAGCATGTCGAGTCGGTCGGTACGCCAAGGCTTCTGATCCAACTCGCCCACGACCATGCCGACGCTTTACATTGTTTTCCGACAGAGCGGTTCAGTTCACTGCTCTGTGGATGAGTTATGGCATACTAGAGCAAGGCAGTTCTTGAGAGTAGAATTTGAGTATTTTGCTCAATAAGAAAAGCTGCGGCGGTCGATCCCTTGTCCTTATTGGTTTTTTTTGCTTACTTGGTTGCTCGTCGACAATTGAAGCACCCAAAAATTTCATCAAACAGCAATGGATTAAATCACTCGATCCACTTGGCATTCAACCTGTTTATCCTCCGACCGAAGATATCCATGTCGGTGATATCTATGCGACATCCTCAAAAAAGCCTCAGTCTTTTGAGAGAGTTGATTCGTTCAAAATTGGTTATGCATACCCCTGGGTTTTGATACGAGAGAAGTATAAAAAATACACGAAGTTGCCAAATAGTCAGATTGAGAAATCTATACCGGCGAAACGCTACATTGCTCAGAAACAGCTGGAAGATAATCACACATTCGACCGTTTGCCGCTGGTTGCGTTCCCTGGATATACGCTCGCCATTTATGATGCGGCGGAGTTCGCGACAACAGCGCCCCTACAGAACATCGCAATATTTTTGGGGATCTCGTCAAAGTCAGTTGAATCGGTTTCCTTGTCCGTGAAGGAAGTTGAGACTTATGGTCTCGACGCCTATCAGGCGCTGAGCCTTTTTTTCGCATATTGTAAAAGAGAACTGCAGCCGTCGGAAAAGGAGTATTCCTACTACTCGACATCGGCCCCCCCTTGCCACAAGGAAACGATTGAGATTGCACGATCCCGTTTGTCAGACGGCCCGACCTCGCAAACAATGGAGCCAATGATGATCTCTCGCGTCTACATGACACGGTCGATCCAATACACGTTTCGCGGTGACAATGTGTTTGGGCTCAGTGCGGTTGCTGGGGTCACGCTGAATCAGGCGGTCACGAACCAGCAGAAGCTACAGGGGCTCCTGAACAACGCGACGATCCAGAAAAAAGATCGTAAAACTGATGTGGGCGACGCCAACCCGACGTACGGAGAAGATGTGATCAATCAAGCGCACCAAGCTCTTAACGAACTTGGTGCCTCTCTCAATGCCTTGGCCAAGTCGCAGGTCCCGCAATCCCGTTTCTCATTTGTCTCGGCAGATTCCCGCGGCATCACGCTGGAAGAAACCTTCGAACGTCCGCTTGTGATTGGTTATGAGGGCTTGTTCCTCTACCCCCTGACACAAGGGGATAAACGTGGACATGGACAGCCGACGACGCAGGAGAGCCCTCCAGCCGGAGAAGATAGCGAGGTCGAAACATCGACAGAGAGTGTTAGAGGAACCATAGGTCCAGCGCAGGTGCTCTCTTCATCTGGCCAAACTAATAGGGACGATATGCGGATAAAAAAGAAGGAAGATCAAGACCAGTCGTCGAATAGAGGGAAACCGGAAAAAAATGAGGAGTGCCAATTCCTAGACCTCAAGTGCAATTCGGAAAAATTCAACGAGACGAGAGAGGAGGGAAACGGTGGAGCCATAGGGCCGTTGGAGTCGCCGAACCTGAAAGAAAAATTACAAGAATGCTAATCGGGAACAGTGGCTAACTGACAGGCGAAGTCCAAAATCAACTCGACAGCATCTGGATCCCATGAAAAATCTGTCGCGTTTGCTTGGTTGGCGTGTTTACATCTCCTTGTCGCGGAGGGTAGGTTATGATGCCAGGTCAGCGTGGATTCTTCGATCTGGATGATCAGTATGCGGTGTTGTCGAAGGCAGGCTATACGCCAAAGCGACTGTCCGCGATTATTGACTTCGCGATATTCCGAAGTAGACTTGGACGTAGTGCTGAGCCTACCCGCCATTCATCGCCGGGAACCCGTTGAATGGTCGTCGTCGAACAGGATAGGATGCCGTTCCATTCATCGAGGAGCGGAGGCTCAGGCGATGCCCGGTTACTGGTTGCTCAAATCGGAACCTTCGACGTTTTCCATTGAGGATTTGGCACGTTCTCCCAAACGGACGACCTGCTGGGAAGGCGTGAGAAATTATCAGGCGCGTAACTTTCTGCAAGCCATGGCCGTCGGGGATTTGGCCTTTTTTTATCATAGCAACGCCGATCCTCCAGCGATCGTGGGTATGGTCGAGATCGTCAAAGCCGCGTATCCCGATTATTTTGCCTGGCGACCCGGCAGCCGGTATTTCGACGAAAAAAGTTCAAAACAGAATCCGCGCTGGGTGATGGTCGACGTTCGGTTGAAGGAAGTGCTGCGAACGCCGATGTCTTTGGAAAGCCTCCGAGGGGTAAGAGGTCTCGAAAAGATGGAACTGCTCCGAAGGGGCTCGCGTCTCTCGGTGCAACCGGTCCGCGAAAGCGAATGGAACATTATTTTGCAGTTGTCGCAGGCAAAAGGGTGAACCTTTTGGCACCCTGAGCACAGCGGAGGGTCTAGCGAAGAATCCATCTTGTCAACAACGAGAGCCTGTCAAAATAGATCCTAGTGTGACACAAGAAGCAGGCTCAGCATCATAAAAGCGTAGGCAGCCTGCTCAGCGTGCCCAGCCTCGGAGGAAGGTGCTTCGGATTGTCTGTAACAGTCGAGCCAGTCTTCCCTTAGGCTCAGGATCCTGGTGTTCCGCCCACAGTTCCTGGTTGCCCAAATAGGCCTCTCCCCGAAATTGGAGACGGGTGCGAAGTTGGGTATAGCCCCGGTCCTGTAATTCGTCGATAAGCACGGCGACGGCGGCTTGCTCGGTGGCTTGCGGTTCGATCTCCAGAAGGAAGCGTTCATACCGGAAGACGGCCTGAACCGTTCCATCCAGGACCTTCATTTCGACCTGCCGGTTGAAGCCCCGGCCCAGGTCATCCAGCCCGGAAATTTGATAGGTGTTGGTCGAGGGGTCCACGTGATCGACCGGGGCGGGGTGCAATGTTCAGTGCTTTGCAGGAGCGATCATTTTAACTCATCGGCAATCTTTTTCAAGCGCCGGTCCAGCGCAAACCGGGTGAGCCCCAATTTTTGAGCGGCTAAACTCTTATTCTGTCCGCAGAGTTTCATGACTTCTTCGATGATTGCGGACTCGGTTTCCGCCAGTGTTTGCTTTCCCAACGCCATCTCCAACCTGAGAACCGGCTCGTCGGCTGCCGTTGCGGACGAAACGGTCAACGAATGACTCAACACAGACAAGGATGACAGAAGGAAAAGAGCGGATTGAGGATTTTACGAAATCCTGAATCAGGGAAACAGTCGATCGGCCGTTACGCGGGCGACGCGTTCCCATGCCGTTGGATCAACGTGTGCAACACGTTGCTCGTTCGAGTGGATACGGTCTTTTTGCCGGATCCGGTTTCTTCACGCCACAGGGCCCGCACGTCGTCGAAGGTATCGAGATCGCGTTCGGGGTCCAGCAGCCCGACAACGAGTCCTGCCTGTTCGGCGCGGGCTTGGCTGTGGGAGAGCACGCCACCGGTCGACCAGGGGATATCGGCAAAGAGTGCCGGCACGGGGTGTTTCGCTCCCACCAGATAATAGCCGCCGTCTTTTGTGGGACCCAACACGACGTCCGTGTCCTGTAAAAGCGCTTTCGCGTGCTGATAGTGGTGAGCGGAAAGATTCGGAATGTCCGTGCCGACCAGCAGGGCGTGCGCGTAGCCGCGGGCGAGTATGGCGGACAGCGCATGATCCATGCGCTGTCCGAGATCTTCACCCACCTGATCGCACAGGCGGATGCGATACCGGGCCGCCAGCGTTTGAAAGAACGGGTGGTCCGTCCCGGGTGTGCAGGCCAGAAACACGTCGAACCCCCGAAGCGACCGTGTCCGTTCCACGGCATCCATGACCAGACTCCCGTGCAGGCTCGCCGCCTCATCGGGTGCCAGGGGCGGGCACATGCGCGTCTTCACGGCTCCGGGCACCGGCGCCTTGGCAAAAATAATGATCGCGCCTTCGGCGTGGCCGGAAGGCGGGCCGCCTCTCCGTTGGCGGCGGTCTCGACGAGACGAGGCGGGGTTACCTGATCGGGACATAAAACCTGTTCAGGATTTGGGGTGGGACGCCGATCCAGTACAACAAGCGGAGGAGCCACATCTGCACGATGGTCCGGAGGGCGCCCTGTTGCTCCCATCGCCGGAACGACGTGGTGACCTGGCTACGCAAGGCGGCCATGGACCCCGCGCGTTTAAGGCGTCGTGTCAATTCGATATCTTCCATCAGGGGCACGTCGGCAAACCCGCCCAAATCGTCGAACACGGAACGACGAACGAACAACGCCTGGTCGCCCGTAGCGATGCCCGACCAGCGGGAACGCCAATTCATCAGGCGACTGACGAGCCAGGCCCACCCGCGGTCGTCTTCGAACCGGACGTCGAACCGGCCCCCCACGTACCTGGGATTCTCCAGGACCCGCTCGATCTCGGTGCGCGTCTCCGGCGGAAGCAACGTATCGGCATGCAGGAACAGCAGGACGTCGGATCGCGTGGACCGGGCGCCAGCATTCATTTGTCGGGCGCGCCCCGGCTCCGCGATCATCACCTTCGCGGGGTGCAGGCTAAGCCCTGGCAACTGGCCCTCCGCAATGGACACTGTCTGATCCCGGCTGCCGCCGTCCACCAGAACCACTTCATCGAAGCGAAGCTGCCGCACCGCGAGGAGCGTCCGTGACAGCACGCGCTCCTCGTTCAAGGTAGGAATCACGACGGCGATCGAAGCGGGCATGGCGCGTTCCGTTATCCCCCTCCTCTGTAGTGGCGGCATCTCATGCCGCCTTCCGCAGCTTCGTACCTCGCGCCATCCCATGGCGCCACGAGAGGGCGCCTGCGGGCGCGGCTGCGCCCCGGTCCCGAATCCAATATGGGGGCGAGGACTGTTTGAGCGAAGCGAGTTCCGCAGCCCAAGTAATCGGGATTGGGGCAAAGGCACCCAAAGGGCCGCGCCCGGGCGCCCATGGTTTTGGGTCCTTTTGCCGAAACAAAAGGACCTCGGCGTGTGGGGACGAAACCCCACATTCTGTTCTTCCCCTCGTCGTGCGGGGGCGCAACCCTGCAATCATTTTTCCCCTCTTCCGCAGGCTACGACGGTTTGGAAGGTTTCTTGGGGTTCTGGAACATGAAGTAGACCACCATGGCGATGGTGCCCCAGTAAATGACGTATTTGTGCCAGAAGAGCACTTCGCCGATATTGAGGAAGGCCAGGATGCAGAAGAGGGAAAAGGCGATGACCGTGTACCGGACCGCGGGGATCTTGACGGACGAATGTGCCCACAGGCCCAGGCCCGAAAAATACAGGATCATGGGAAAGATGGAAATCTCCGCGCCGGTACTGGCGGACATGAAGACCTGAATGAATCCGATGAAGACCATGGCGGAGCCCACCATCTTCATGGCCACTTTCATTTGCAGGGCTTCGTGCGCTTCCGGGTCCACGTCGGAATTCTGACTCGGCGGGCCCACGTGGACCCCGGGCACCTGCCGCGCGGGCGGGTCGGGCTGCTCGGGGACCTGGGAAGGGTCAGGCGGTTTTGTCTCGGGTGCCATGCGCTACCACTTGAAATGTTTACTGAGCGTGAGGCCCTGTTGATGATAACTGGACCCGATGGAGGCCCCGTACAGGCGTTCCGGCAGGTCCAACATGCGTTCGTACACCACCTTGAAAAATGTCTGGCCGTCGTGAATCAAAAAAGGCACGTCATGCGGTCTGACTTCGAGCACGACCTGTGTGCCCTTTCGCGGCCCGTCCCCGGCGCCAAAGCCCGGATCGAAAAACCCGGCGTAATGCGTGCGCAATTCACCACACATGCCTTCATAGGCAACCATTTCAGTAGCATAGCCTGCAGGTACTTTAATTCGTTCTTTTGAAGCAAGAATATAGAATTCCTGTGGCTCAAGTATGAGTGAATTGCTCGGGTGTCGATAAATCGGTTCCCAAAAGTCTTGAGCCGCATAATAACTATTCTGTGAGAGATCAATAATTTTGCTATTTCTTTTCGCCCGATAACCAATCAAGGAGTCGTCAGCCGAATACCCTTGAAGATCAATGCCCAAAAATAGCCCATTGTCTACGCGGATTTTTCGTGAAGTTAACGGTACAGGGCGATTCAGTTCATTGTTCTCATAGAGCAAATTTTCTTCACGGTATAGATCTCGAAGTTTCGAGTATGAAACCGCAGGACTTCCACGCCCAGTGATCAAACGCAATTGATTCAAGGCTAATCCTGTTTGAACACGAACCGTAAAAGAGAGGGGCACAATTTCCAGATACAGGGGGCCGCAATATCCCGACCGTACTTCGTCAAAACCCACGTTCACGTCAGTAATCATTCGAGTGAGGATATCGAGGCGCCCTGTTGAACTTTTTGGATTAGCCCGTCCTCGAATTAATTTGGGAAGGCGTAATCTTTCCAACAACGGAACAAGATACACGTTCCCTTTTTCCAGCACGGCCCCTTTTTCTAAGTCGATCTCATACATGATTAAGTCGACAAAGTCGGACTTATAAAGATCGAGCGCATTCAATTCTGATCGTTCGGGGTGAAAACTGCTACGCAACCGGTAGGCTTTCGTGCCGAGCCGTAAATCCAAACTGGCGGGCTGAATTTGCGTGTCTTCAATGGGAAGGTCGGCTGAAATGGCTCTTTCGGCAATAAGCCCTTTCAGGTGGTGATCAGGTAAAATACCTTCTGGCGTGCGCATCGCGCCCATCGTCACTCGTCCATGGCGCCCAGGCTACAGAGGTCCCCGGCGGGAGAAGTGCCGACCATGGGCAGTTCCCGCAGGCGACCCGCGTCGGGCTGGGGGTCGGGCTGGGGATAATGGTAGGTCTTGTTTTCGTAGTTTTTCAGGACCGCGCCGTTTTCATCCAGGTCCAGCAGATAGTCGGGAGGCAGGAGCGGGATTTTCCCGCCGCCGCCCGGGGCATCGATCACGAAATGCGGAACGGCCATGCCGCTGGTATGGCCTTGAAGCGCCTGGATGATTTGCAGGCCCGTCTCCACGGTCGTGCGGAAATGGTTGGTCCCCTTGGTCAGGTCGGCCTGATACAGATAATACGGCTTCACGCGGGCCAGCAGGAGTTGCTGCATGAGCCGTTTCATGATGTCCGGATCATCGTTCACCCCTTTCAGCAGCACCGTTTGCGCCCCCAGCGGCACACCGGCGTCGGCCAGGCGACCGCAGGCCGCTTTGACGTCCGGGGTGAGTTCATCGGGATGATTGAAATGCAGGTTCATATAGATCGGATGATACTGTTTGACGATCTCGCACAGTTCCGGGGTGATGCGCTGGGGCAGCGTGCCGGGCACGCGGGACCCGAACCGGATGAGTTCGAGATGCGGGATGGTCCGGAGCGCCTTCAAAATACGTTCGATCAGGTGATCGGGTAACAACAGGGGATCGCCGCCGGACAGGATGACGTCCCGGATTTCCGTATGCTCGCGGAGATAGGCAATGGCCTGATCCAATTCACCCTTCTTCAGGAACCCGGGTTTGCCAACCAACCGCTTGCGCGTACAGAACCGGCAATAGATCGGGCATTGATTCGTGACCATCAAGAGCACGCGGTCGGGATAGCGATGGACCAGGTGCGGCACGGGGCTGTCGGTGTCTTCTTCCAGGGGATCGTCGGGCGCGTCGAAGTCCTCCATCTCGACGGCGTCCGGCACCACCTGTTTCCAGATCGCGTCGCCTTTTGCCTTGATCGTGGCAAGCACCGTGGGCGTGATCCGCATGGGATACGGGCCCACGACCTCCTCTACCTCTTTGGGATCCACGCCGAGATGTTTCGCCAAATCCTTGGGCTTGGTGATGCTCTCGGCCAGGACACGTTTCCAATCATCCATCGGCATGCCTCGTCACGAGGGATAAAAACCCTTCGCTTCGTTCAGGGTACACTCAGGGCAGGTTCTCATGCACCGGGTCCTCAACGGGTTCCTGCTCCTCTGGGGTGGCCTCACTCGCGGTGGACGCCAAGGCGTCAAGGTGGTCCAGAATGTCCGGCGTTTCCGTCAGGACGGTGTCTCCATCAACCAGGACGGGGACGTAATATTGTCCCGAGATCTCGAACACCTGTTTTCTGAACGGGCGGACCGTGGGAACAATAACACTTTTATACTCGATCTCCAACTCATCCAACAGGCTGCGCACCAGGACGCATTCCGGACACCATTCAGTATGATACAACGTCACCGAGTGCATGGCTTCTTCCTTCTTCGCCTTTGTCAGACAACCCCCTCAATCCCCCTTATCAGGGGGACTGTCGAGTTTCTCACCCCCCTGATAAGGGGGGCACGGGGGGTTCAGACCCCGTAGATCGGGTTAGCCGAAGGCGTAACCCGACACCTTCGCCGCCATTGTCGGATTACGCTGCGCTAATCCGACCTACAACGACTGGAGGGGCCGCTCTACCCAACCGGCAACGCGCACGGCGCCATGATGGCATCGCGCATCCCGTGCAGCACTTTTTTATCCTTGGGGCAGACCGTCGCCAGAATCCCGCCGAGGGTCACCTCGTCTCCGGACACGAAATAATACGGGGACAATCGAGCCCGGCCCTCCATGGATTCCAGTTGCCCCGTGCGCTCGTCCCAATAGGTCATCTCGTACGACCGGCCCTTGTGAAACGCCTGGAACACGTAGGGTGTCGAGGTGAAGGCATCCAGCGCATGCTCTAATTTCGCGGCCCAGGCGGACTGCGGGATATCATGACCCACGACCACCCCGCGGCTGCCCCAGGCCAGTTCCGAAAACCCCGACGGCTTCAACACGCATTGCCGCTGCTTCTGCGTGGCCCGAGCCAACTGTCGCCAATCGGACACGGCCTTCCCGTCAAGCGAAAGGTCCGGGATGATCGCGGATGGCGGCAAGGGACGAGGGTCCACGACCCAGGTCTTGGGCATGACCTGCCCGAGCTGCTCGAACACGTCCGGCCCCAGCGAGTCGGTCCAAAAGCCCTCCAGCATAGGGTGATGCAGGAGCGCGAAGGCCAGCTTCTCTTCCATCCAGGGTTTGTACGGCGGCGTCACGCGCACCCGGCCCTTCTTGGCGGTGTACATCAGCAATTCGGACTTCGGAATATTGTCCAGGTCGAAGAGTTCAAAAAACCGATAGACGTGCGAAACCGGCCGTTCCCCGGAAGACGTGCGTGCGAATAACGCGGGGGAGAACGATCCTTCGTCCTCGGAGAACCGGAGATCGCGGGGATGCACACAATAGGCGTCCAGCCCTGCGTCCCGCAACCGGTACGCCACCCAGTCCATTTCGGTCCGGTAATCCTCGGCCTCATCGGACACCACGATGGCGACACAGCCGTCCTCCCCGGACCGGAACAGCGTGGCAAACCCGTCGATCATGCCGTCGGCTCCGCCGACCAGCGCATCCCCCAACGCGCCGTAGGCGGCGGACAAACTGCCCGTGATCCCGATCCCGCCAGGCACCGAATCCAACTCCGTGATCGTCATGCCTGTCTCGGTCGGAATCACGTCGGGCCGGATCACCTGGGGGATCGCCTCACGAAACCGCTTCATGCGGGCATACTCCAACAGGGCTTCCGGCTTGCCCTGGTCCAGATACTGGTGCACCCAAAACGGTTGCCGGCCCTTGAGGCTGTCCAGATACAGCCGGTTGAGCGCCTTGGAGAACGACCAGAGTTGAGGGCCCAGGGTCTCGAAGAACGACACCTCGCGTGCAGTCAATTGGAACGGAACGGGCGAGACACGCCATGCGGGCGTCGAGTCGAACACCCCCGCGGCTTGCAGCGCATGGTGCACGGACAGACAGCGCCGGCTCTCTTCGCAGAGAGGAGGAGCCGGGGACAAGGCGGAAGGGGCCGCCGTATCCGAACAATGCGGAATCACGGGACCTGCCGCCGGGACGTGGGCCATGAGAACGTTAGACCTCGATGGTTCGTAATGATGGAGTGACGAAGAATGGATGTTAGTGGAGTTCGCAGGGTTGCAACAGAGTACCCAACAATAGGTAATGATAGCACGACCCCTTGCGGATAGACAAGCGAGGCAAGCCGTCAGGTGTTGTAGCATGTGCATCACTTTCTTTCTGTCATCCTTGTATGTGTTCAGTCATTCGTTGACAATTTTCCCGCTTCCTTTTGTGCCCCCGTGCCCCGTCTTTGTCAGACAACCCCCTCAATCCCCCTTCTCAGGGGGACGGCAGAACTCCTCTCCCCCCTGACAAGGGGGGTACAGGGGGTTCAGCGCCGGGGCGCAGCCACGCCCGCAGGCGCCGGGAAATGGCGTCATAAGATGAGGCAGCTACAGAGACAAGGAAAAGGACTGAAAGCGCATGAGACAGGTCCCCGCCACCGGAGTTGACGATGGCGCGGAAGTGGGCTACCTTGGACTCACCAGCTAGCTAGTAGGGAACAACGATCGTTGTTCCCATTCCCCGCCCTTTGGGAAAAGAAGGCAGGAGACGCGTGAAAGGCCACGAAATCGACATCGAGCAATACCGGATCACCGAAGAACCGTTTTATGAAGAGATCAACGGCGAGATCGGGCTGGCCGACATCGCGGCGCAGCAGCAGTTGCCGGTGATGCTGAAAGGCCCGACGGGCTGCGGCAAAACCCGGTTCGTGCAACACCTGGCGTACCGGTTGAAGCGCCCGCTGATTACGGTGGCCTGCCATGAGGATCTCACCGCGTCGGACCTGGTGGGCCGGTATCTCCTCAAGGGCGAAGAAACCGTGTGGATGGACGGCCCCCTGACGCTCGGGGTGAAACACGGGGCCATCGTCTACCTGGATGAAATCGTCGAAGCCAGAAAAGACACCACAGTGGTTGTGCACCCGCTCGGCGACGACCGCCGCTTCCTGCCCATCGAAAAACGCGGGCAGGTCATCGAAGCGGTCGATGACTTCATGCTCGTGATTTCCTACAACCCCGGCTACCAGAGCGTGCTCAAGGAACTCAAGCAAAGCACGAAACAACGGTTCATGGCCATCGAATTCACGTATCCGCCCGCGGAGATCGAAACGAGAATCATCGAACGTGAAGCCGGCGTCGCCAACGACGTGGCCCACCGGCTCGTCAAACTGGGCGGCAAGGTGCGGAATCTGCGCAACCACGGGCTCGAAGAAGGCGTCAGCACGCGACTGCTCATTTACGCCGGCACCCTGATGAAGCAAGGCGTCGCCCCGGAGCGGGCGTGCGAGGTGGCCGTGATCCAGCCCATCACGGACGACGTCGATATGCACCGCAGCATCCAGGAACTCGTGAAAGCGATTTTTTGAGCAACGCCCCCGGCGAACCGTTCCCGCCCTGTGAGCCCCGCATGTCCGAACCACAAAACATCATCGCCGTCGTCTACGACTTCGATCACACCCTGAGCCCGCAGTACATGCAGGACCAGACGATCCTGCGTCATGCCGGGATCGAGCCGCAGGAGTTCTGGGATAGCTGCACCGCGCTTATCAAAGAAAGAGGCTACGACCAGGAACTCGCCTACATGAAGCGGATGCTGGAACACGACGCGATCCGGTCCCTGTCGAACCGGGACCTGCAACGCATGGGCGCGCAACTCTCGTTTTTTCCCGGGATACCGGAGTGTTTCGGGGAATTGAACGCGATCGTCCAACAGCCCAAATACCGGGAGTGGGACGTTCATTTGGAGCATTACGTGGTCAGCTCGGGACTGGAAGCGGTCCTGGCGGGCAGTGAGATCGCGAAGTGGACCAAAGCCGTGTGGGGCTGCCGGTTCGATGAGGAGGACGGGCACATCAGTTTCCCGAAGCGCACCATCAGTCACACGCAAAAGACGCAATATCTTTTCCGGGTTAACAAAAACCTCCTGGACGCGGACCAGGACGTGAACGACCACATGCCCGAAGAAGCCAGGCGTGTGCCGTTCCGGCACATGATCTACGTGGGCGACGGCCCCACCGACGTGCCGTGTTTCACCGTCATCAAAAAGAACGGCGGGCTCGCCGTGGCCGTGTACAATCCTGACGACCCCACGCGCCGGTCATTCAAAAAATGTTACGACCTCACGCATCATGCCGACCGCGTGCATTTCATGGCCCCGGCCGACTATCGAAGCGGGAGCCAACTCCGCCTGATCCTCGAACAGCACCTGACCGAAATCGCCGACGGCATCGTCGAACGCCGCCGTCAAGCCATCGCCGCCACCCGCGTCGCTGCCCCCCCGCCTTGACGGTGTCTCGTATTCGTTCCTCTGTGTCATTCCCGACGTTAGTAATCGGGAATCCAGTGTCGTTCTCTTCACGGACAAAGGAAAAAGAAAAACCTTCTGGATCCCCGATCAAAGCCTGTCCTTGACGTTTGTAATCGAGGATCGGGGATGACAGGAGCAGAGACCACTGCTATCCGGCGCCGGCAAACGATTGCGAAAACGCTGCGAGAGGGGTACAGTACACGAGGAGTAAGGTTGCGGCAGGGAGAGGGGTAGCATGAAAAAAAGATCGGGTTCCGCAGATCACGCGCATCGTGCCGGGCGGTCCATCAGCGTCCTCACCTTTACCGGTATCCTGCTCGCCAGCCTGACCCCCCCGATCGTGTCGGGGGAAGAACAGACCTTTACCCCCAAAGCGGCCACAATAGAGAGTGAGGGAAGCGTGACCACGCAGACCGAACTCATGGCGCTGGACCAGGTAAATTGGCAACGCCCGCAATCCGCCTTCAAATGGATCGCCATGGCCCGGGACATCAAAGTTCCCTGGGACACGTTCGGCCGGCAAGGGTGGATGACGGATGACGCCTACGTGGAACCGGTGGAACCCGGCGTGTCCGAATTTTCGGCGGATACGGAAATATTCTATCTCGTCTTTGCGGTATCGGCCCTCGATGCCCCGTCGCAATATCGAGCGGCGTGGTTTTACATGCCGGACGGACAAACCCCCTCAACAGAACTCACGGGAACCGATGCCCTGTTCATGGAAATGAACGAAAAGGCGGGGTACCTGGAAATCTATCGACCGGACGGCGGCTGGAAAAAGGGGAAGTATCTCGTCAAGCTCTACTTCGAAAGTCCCGGCCAGGAGTTGTACGACCCCAACGTGATCGGCACCATGGCGTTCACGATCACGGATTGACCTTCGCGGTGATCCCGCGCACCGGCCACACACCATCCCGCCTTCTTCTCTCGCATATGTAGTGGCGTCATCCTAAGCTGCCTAGCGGCCTCTCCGCAATTGTAGCGGCGGCATCTCATGCCGCCATTTCCCGGCGCCTGCGGGCGTGGCTGCGCCCCAGGCCCGAAACCTGTTTGGAGGCGAGGACTGTCTGAGCGAAGCGAGTTCCGCAGCCCAGGGAATCGGGATTGGGGCAAAGGCACCCCTCGGGGCCACGCCCGGGCGCCAATGGTTTTGGGTCCTTTTACCGAAACAAAAGGACCTCGTCGTGCGGGGGCGAAACCCCGCGCTCTTCCCTTCGTCGCGTGGGGGCGAAACCCCACAAGATAACGTGCCCTACAACGACAAGAACCTTGGCTTAGAAAGACAGGAGAGGAACGCCTTACGACGCGCGGCGTTGCGCCGCCGGGCGGGAGCGCAACAGCTCTTCCAGAGTCAGCAGGGCGTCACGGCCCGAGTTGGCCTCGAGGCCCTTGGACAGACTCTGGTCCGCATAGGTGTGGCCATGGTCCTGCGTGGCGCTTTGACTCAGACTGCCGGACCAGGGCCGGGGGTCGCAGCTCCCATGCTTCCGGTTCCAGGCCGTCAGGCACGCCTTCGCAATCAGGGTGTTCAGCGGCGCGGGATTGTACAGCAATTTCTTGATGTTCCACGGCGTGAGGCTGAGCGGGTTGTAGCCCGAGGACAGATACCCGTCCGACAACAACCGCTGTTCCAGGTCCGTATTCGGCTGAACGCCCAGAAAGAACATCAGGGGGAACACGCGATCTTCCCCGAGAATCGACGCCACCACTTTATATGACTCGATACTCTGCAACAGCGTCTCCTCGGTTTCCTCCGGCGAGTTGAGCGAATAATTCAGGATCACGCGGCCCGCGAACCCCGCCTCCTTCAAATACCGGCAGCCGTCATACAGGTGTTCCAGCTTGAAGCCCATGTGCAGGCTGTTCAGCACCTGTTGCGAGCCCGCGGTAATCGCCACTTCCAGGTCGCCCACGCCCGACCGCACCATCAGCGTCGCCAGGTCCGCGGAAATGAGCGACGTCCGCACGTACCCCGACCATTCAATCGCCAGGCCCTCGCGGATAATCCGTTCCAGGATCTCCGTGCATTGCGGGTACGCGTCCTTGCCCGTGATGAACTGCGCGTCGGTAAACCAGAACCGCCGCGCGCCCCACTGATGATAATACTGCGCAATATCGTGCACCACGTTCTGCGCCGGCCGGTACCGCACGCGCTTCCCCTCAATGTACGGATACAAACAAAACGCGCAGTCATACGGGCACCCCCGTTTCGACTGCACGCCGATGCACTCACCCACGTATTCGGGGTATTGCGGAAAAATCGACGTCAGGTACGGTAGATCCACCGTCAACGAATCCAGCAGGGCCGGTGTATGTTTCGTGCCCTTGCTCACGCGCCCGTGCTCCCGGACGATGAACCGTTCATCCGCCAGGGGCTCGTCATTCAACACCTTGAGGATCGCATCCTCCCCCTCGCCTAATATCCCGAGCGTGCCGTCGGGCAATTGCTCGATCAACTGATCCGCGAATGCGGTGAACGCCCCGCCGCCGATCATCAACCGCACGTCCGGGAATTTCCGGTGCACCAGCCACGGGTACGACAGGTTCCGGCGGATATCCTGATAATACCGGTACAGATTGCGCAGGCCCTGGAACGACGCCGCCACGCGCTTCAGGGGATTGCTGGCGTAATAAAAATTGAACGCCTGCTCCAGCGACGCGTCACCCTCGTGCGGCGAAAAGATCTGAATGTCGCGCCACGAAAAACACACGAGATCCGGCTGAAAGTGTTGCACCGTCTCCCGCAACGCGCGCGACCGCGCGGCCAGCGGAAACAGCGACAGGTCCAGGATCTGCTGGCGGACCTCCGGCCGGCGCCGGTGAATGAAATCGGCCAGGTAGGTAATGCCGGTGGGATAGACCTTCTTACACGGCAGGAACACGTAAAGAACGGAATCCATCACGCCTCACCCTTGTATGTGTTCACTAACTCGTTCACAATTTCGGCCTTTTCCTTCCCCTCCTTTGAAAGACAACCCCCTCAATCCCCCTTCTCAGGGGGACGGCAGAACTCCTGTCCCCCCTGACAAGGGGGGCACGGGGGGTTCAGTAGGGGCGGACCGGAGCCTATCCTGAGCCTGCCGAAGGGACAGGCTTCACCGCCACGTGAATGGCCACGATCCCGCCGCTGAGATTGCGATACTCCACTTGGCTGAACCCGGCGTCACGAAGCATCGCGGCCAACTGGTCCTGATCGGGAAACGTGCGAATGGATTCAGGCAGGTAGCGGTACACGTCCGTATGGTCCTTGGCCACCCAGGTGCCGATGGCCGGCAGGAGTCGAAACGAATACCAGTCATAGACGCGCCGGAGCCAGGCCGAAACCGGCCGGGAAAACTCCAGACACACGAAGCGGCCACCCGGTTTCAGTACGCGATGAATCTCGCGAAAGGCCTGCGGCCGGTCGCCCACGTTGCGGATACAGAACCCCGTGGTCACCGCGTCGAACGTGCCGCCCAGAAACGCGATCCGCTCCGCGTTCCCGCGAAAACAGGCGATGCGGGAAGTCAGGCCGCGGCGTGCAATCTTCGCCACGCCCACGCGCAGCATGGCGAAATTCAAATCCATGGCCGCCACTCGGCCGTACGGCCCCATGCGACCATCCAGCAGCAGGGCCAGATCCCCGGTTCCCGCGCCCAGGTCCAGGGCGCGCCCGCGCGTCCGAACGGGAACCAGGCTCGCGGCCAGCGCCTTCCAGCGATGATGAAGTCCGAAACTGAGCAGGGAATTATTCAGATCGTACCGGGTCGCAATCGCGGTAAACATGCGCTGCACGGCCCATTCGCGCGACGCACCGGACCATTGCGACACGGCCTGGCCTGGTGAAGCACCGGTTGTAGGAGCGAATCTGCGTGTTCGCCCCTCCATGGAGGGCATCATGCAAGCAGTTAGCACCGGTCCGCCGAATTTGTCAAGGCGAGCAACGTCGCCGGACAGATACCCCTCACGCTGCGGCTTTCTTCCTCAGCGACGCGGCCCGAGGGGACCGTTCTGCATTGCCGAAAAGGAGACGCTTGGGGTTAACCCATTGCAGAAAACCCTGTATAAGTTCAGAAACCTGTGGCACTTCTCGAAGCAGGAGGAGGGGCCATGCACGTCCACCAGGTCGGCTTCCGCCTCAAGGGGTTTAATCGACGAGCGCAAGTCGGGCATGCTTGGGAGAGGACACCCAAAGAGGCTCAACACCGACTCACCATTCTGCAGGTCTGGGCCCGGTACGGCCAAGCCGCGACCGGGGAGGCCTGCGGGGTCAGCCGGCGCACGCGCTAGCGCTGGCAGCAGACGTTCACCCAAGCCAACGGACCCCGCGGCCACACCCACCACGCCCTCGACTCGCTGTGTGCGCTCTCCCCGCCCCCCCCCCGGTGCATCCTCTCCGACAACGGGGCGGAGGGCCTCGGCCATTTCCCGCAGCGCCTCGACGACCGCGCCGCCTTGAACCGGACACTCGCCGACGGACTGCCGGCTGACAAGACCGTGTTGCCCCACCCTCGCCTGGGCCGCCAAGCTCCGGGCCCATTCCTGCTTCAACACCAACCCGAGGGCCAAAGAGGGGGCCCCATACAAACCCTTGACGCCCTCCATTGGTTCGAGTATGATGCCGACCCCAGTATGATTAATTTTTAATATAAAGTATGTTATCTTAAATATAACGTGTGCTTATTATATTCACGCACGGCTTGCCGTGTAGGATACAACCTCAAATCCAAGGAGACATCAGTCATGAGCGCGAAAAGATGGGTAGGGAGGGGGGCAATGGTGTATGTTGTCTTGGTCCTGTCCGGCTGCGGTGGAGGAGGGGGGGGCGGCGGCCTCATGGGTGGCGGCGTCATGGATGGCGGCGGCGGCATGTCGGACCTCACGCTCTCCGACGCGGCTTCACGAGCAGCCCAGAGTATTCCCCAGCAAGGCAGTATTCTACAATCTTCAAATACGGACGTCGATAATATAACCAAAGACGTCGTGACTGCCGACGCGGAGTATAGAGACAACTACGATTATCCGGATGGGAAACTGCGACCAGTTTTTAATATAACGTATAATAGCGACTCTGATGGAAATCCTGAAGTGGATCCTGAAGTGGAGTTAGGTCCTGATGAAGATCTAGCTTTTCCCGTATTTACTACTAGTGGCACTCAGATATGCCCCCACTGCGGGAACCCAGCCCACATCCCCGGAGGGGGTGCTGGAACCTGGCGTGGCACCCTTTTGCATAAAACCATAGGGCCGGAAGACCAAACGGATCAGATTCCCCAAGGGGATCTGACGGTTCTCGCCTTGACGGACTTACAGCCGCACTTCGTCGGAGATCCAGGCGATACCGACTATATGGCCGGGGGGACCTGGTGGTTTGTGCCAGAGAATCCGGAAATCCCTTTCGTATTTGGCGTTTTTGGAGATACCAACAATCCGTTTGACGAGGATGCTGGGGGATTGAATATTCAGACTCTCACCGGGAGGGCAACCTATCAAGGAGATGCGATCGGTAGCTTTGTGGCCACGGATGAGCGTTTAGACAACGTTCCATGGCAACCGACCGGATTTTTCAGCGCAGTGGTGAATCTGGAGGCCAACTTCGATGCCGGCGACGATGGCATGGGAACGATTCGCGGAAGAGTGCATACTCCTACCTTGTTTAACAGTGCCGGCGGCCCCTTGACGCTTAAGGATGGCACCACCGACGCCCCGCTGCCCATCACAGAACTGACGCTGGGAGAAGCCGCCATAACCGAGAACGCAGGTGGGTTTTTTTGGGGTGAAACCAGTGGGACTAGCATAATAGGTGACGACACGTACTCCGGTAAATGGGGTGGCGAGTTTTTCGGGAAAGATGAGACTTCGCATCCAGAGGGCGTTGGCGGAACGTTTGGTGCTTCAAATGCTAGTCAAGAAGAGGATGCCACCGTGACGTTCATCGGGGCTTTCGGAACGTACCAACAATCTTCAACCCCCTAAGTACCCCTACTCACCCCTACTCACCCCGCGTGCCATCAAGGCCCCTCAGCCGTGAGGAAGGTGACCTTCCGGTCACCTTCCTCTCTCTTTCATGCCTGTCATGAGATGATGGCGGGCGTGTGCCGTGCCCGCCCTTCTCCTTGCGCTTCCGGCTTTCGCCGACGCTCACCTCTCCTTAATCCCTCGGGTGAACGAAGCCCGTGCACTGATAGAACATCGGGAACCTCTCAAGGCGCTGAAGATCTTGCGGCCCCTGGCGCCTCAGAATCGCCCGGACAGCATTGAGATTCGGTTTCTCCTTGGCTTGGCGGCCATCGGCGAGGCTGGCCGGATGGAGACGGACGAAGCCGCGGAGGCGTGACTGAATGAAGCCATTGCGGCGTTGCATCGGCTCTATGCAGCAGGAGGCAAGTTACCTGCCTGGAGCCGTGCCGGATGCTGGACCCGGGTGGGGACGAACGTGGCGTTGCCCTGGGGCTTTACAATCGGCGCCGGCGGCGAGTTCCGGTGGACGAATTTTGAGGGCCAGTGGTTTCCGTTCACGACTGATAACTCTGCCCGCGAGAACCGGAACCGGATTGGACCAGCCACGCGGCTCAATCGCGCGGTGACGGTGTTCGGCTTCAGTTCCCAGGTCGTGTTCTCCAACGAACGGCGCAAGTCCAACGCACAACTGTTCGAGTGTAAATTCCGAGCGGGGATGGCGCTTTCTTCTCCTCGGCCTCTCTGGGCGCGAGAAGGCACGTCCCGGGCTCTGACCCGGGATCGCGCGGCTACACCTGCGGAGCGGCCGCCGGGCCGCAGGCGGTGCGTCTGGAAAATACATTTGAGATACGGCCCCGACACATTCTATATTTTGTAACCGCGTCCTCTCATGACGCGGTTTTCCCCCTCTCCCTCCGGGAGAGGGTCAGGGGTGAGGGCATTTTGAGGCCTCTCGAGGTGCGAGAAGGCATGTCCCGGGCTCTGACCCGGGATCGCGCGGCTACGACCACGGAGAGGCCGCGTACGGACCTATGAGCCAGTCCATTCATATCAAAGGCGCGCGCGAGCATAATCTGAAGAACCTCGACGTGGTGCTGCCGCGCGACCGGTTGGTGGTGGTGACGGGGTTGAGCGGCTCGGGCAAGTCGTCGTTGAGTTTCGACACGATTTATGCCGAGGGGCAGCGACGGTACGTGGAGTCGTTGTCGGCCTACGCGCGCCAGTTCCTGGAACAGATGGGCAAGCCCGACGTGGATTCCATCGAGGGCCTGTCACCCGCGATTTCCATCGAGCAGAAGAGCACCAGCCACAACCCCCGGTCCACGGTCGGCACGGTGACGGAGATTTACGACTACCTGCGCCTGCTCTTTGCCCGGGTGGGCCGGCCGTTTTGCGTGAATTGCGGGCAGCCGATTACGGCGCAGACGGTGCAGCAGATGGTGGATGCCATCGGCGCGCTGCCGGCGGGATCGCGGTTTCAGATCCTGGCGCCCATCGTGCGTGGCCGCAAAGGGGAGTATCGCAAGGAGTTGACCGACGCCCGGCGCGCGGGCTACGTGCGGGCGCGTATCGACGGCACGATCGTCGGGCTGGACGACACGATCTCGCTGGACAAGCAGCGGAAGCATACGATCGAGATCGTCGTGGACCGGCTGGTGATGAAGGACGAGGAGGCGTTGCAACGGCGATTGGCGGATTCGGTGGAGACGGCGTTGAAGTTGACCCAAGGCCTGGTGGGCGTGCTGGCGGAGACGGACGAGGTCACGCTGTACAGCGAACAGTTGGCGTGTATCACGTGCGGCGTGAGTTATCCGGAACTGGCGCCGCGGGTGTTTTCGTTCAACAGCCCGCACGGCGCGTGTCCCGCGTGTGACGGGATCGGCTACGAGGTGTCCGCGTGCCCGGAGGGCCAGGAGTATTCCGAGCATTACCGCTGCCCGGTCTGCCGGGGGACGCGGCTGAAGGCGGAGAGCCTGGCGGTGAAGGTCGGCGGAAAGTCCATTGCCGAGGTCACAGAGCTTTCGATCCGCGAGGCCGTGCCGTTTTTCGGGGACCTGGCCTTGAGCGAACGGGAGCGCATGATCGGCCGGCGCATCCTGAAGGAGATCCGGGAACGGCTGGAGTTTTTGCTGAACGTGGGGCTGGATTATCTGACGCTGGACCGGGCGGCCGCCACCCTGTCGGGCGGGGAAGGGCAGCGCATCCGGCTGGCGACCCAAATCGGGTCCGGGCTGGTGGGAGTGTTGTATATCCTGGATGAGCCGAGTATCGGCCTGCACCAGCGCGATAATCACCGGTTGCTGCAAACCTTGCTGCGGCTCCGCGACCTGGGCAATACCGTGCTGGTGGTGGAGCATGATGCCGCGACCATGCGCGTGGCGGATCATATCGTGGACATGGGACCCGGCGCGGGCGTGTACGGCGGGTCGATCGTGACGCAGGGCTCGCCCGCGGAGGTGATGCGCCATCCCGATTCGCTGACCGGGCAGTACCTGCGCGGGGAGAAACGCGTGGCGTTGCCCGCGCGCACCCGCCGGCCCAAGACGTTTCTCACCGTGGTCGGGGCCGACAAGCATAATATGAAATCCGTGAACGCGAAGATCCCGCTGGGGCTGTTGACGTGCGTCACCGGCGTGTCCGGGTCCGGCAAGAGTACCCTGGTGCTGGAGGTCCTGTTCCCGTCGCTGTCGTCGGTGCTGTTTCACAAGAAACCCCGGATGGAAGGCTGCCGGGCGCTGAACGGGGCCGCGGCCCTGGACAAAGTGATCGATATCGATCAGTCGCCCATCGGCCGCACGCCGCGCTCCAATCCCGCCACGTACACGGGCGTGTTCACGTTCATCCGCGATCTGTTCGCCGGGCTGCCCGAGTCGCGCGTGCGCGGGTACCGGCCAGGGCGCTACAGTTTCAACGTGAAGGGTGGCCGGTGCGAGGCGTGCCAGGGCGGCGGGCTGCTGAAAATCGAGATGCATTTTTTGCCGGACGTGTACGTGACCTGCGAGGCCTGCAAGGGACGGCGGTATAACCGGGAAACGCTGGACGTGCGGCACAAGGGCAAGAGTATTGCGGACGTGTTGGACATGACCGTGGCGGAGGCGCAGGACTTTTTCACGCATATCCCGGCGATCGCGAGGAAACTGCAGACGCTGGCGGACGTGGGCCTGCACTATGTCAAGCTGGGGCAGTCCGCCACAACGTTGTCCGGGGGCGAGGCGCAACGCGTGAAACTCAGTCGCGAGCTGTCCAAGCGGGCCACGGGCCGCACCCTGTACCTGCTGGATGAGCCGACGACCGGGTTGCATTTCGCGGACGTGCAACGCCTGCTCGACGTGTTGAACCGGCTGGTGGAACACGGGAATACCGTGCTCGTGATCGAACATAATCTGGACGTGATCCGCAATGCGGACTGGATTCTCGACCTGGGCCCGGACGGCGGGAACGCCGGCGGGGAGATCGTGGAGGCAGGCCCTCCTGCCGAATTGATCCGCTCCGGCACGTCCTGGACCGCGCAGGTGCTCCGCGAAGACGACGTTGCCTGACGCCGGACTGTCATCCCTGTAAAGGTTCAGTCATTCGTTGACAGCATGCAGGGTGACTCACCCTATCATCTGGAGGCGAAGCCATGCGCAAGAATACGGAGGATACAACCCTCTACCGTAACTATGTCCGGAAGTGGAAATTCCTGATCCAGGAATATGAGTTGGTCAAACAGAAACGGCACCCCACGTTCCGCTTTGTGGCCGACTTCTACCGGTTTCATCAGACCCACCGGCAGACCTTCTTCAAGTATGACCACCGGTTTCACCAGAACGGGGCGGATCAAGCCCTGGTCCCGCAGAAGCGCGATCCGAAGTGGAAAAGTCGGCGGGTCTACGGGTATATTGAGCAGCAAGTCTTGCAACACCGGCACCAGGGCGTCAACCGCTATGAGATTTGCCAACTTCTGGCCCCCAAACTGAAGCACCTGACGCCCTCGCCGAGTACGGTGTATCGGATTACCCAGTGATACGGGCTGAACCGCTTAACGCCCAAGCTGCGCGAGGAGAAACGTCGCATCGTGAAGCAGCAAGCCGGGGAATTAGGGCAGATGGACTGCCATCACTTGAGTAAGGATCTGATTGCCACCGATCCCACGCGCTATTATCTGGCATGCGTGATCGACGCCTGTATCCGTCTGGCCTGGGCCGAGGTAGTGAGCGATCTGAAGAATCTGACGGTGATGTTCAGCGCCCTGAAGAGCTTCAATCTGCTCCACCGGCGGTACCAGCTCCAATTTGCGGAGGTCTTCACGGACAATGGGTCGGAGTTTGCGGCCCTGACCCAGCCGGCCACACACCCGTTTGAACGGATGCTGTTGGAGTTGGGGATTAAGCATCGGTATGCCCGGCCCTACCGGCCGCAGACGAATGGGAAGGTGGAACGGTTCTGGCGGACCTTGAACGACGACCTGATCGACGGGACCACGTTTGCCTCCCTGGCGGAGTTCCGGGACCAATTGGAGCAATATCTCCTCTATTACAATGAGGTACGCCCCCATCAGGCATTGCAGGGGCAAACCCCGAAACACATGAATGAATCTTGTCAACGAATGACTGAACACATACAGGAATGACAGATGCCGGGTATAAGCGAGTTCTCCATGACCATTCGAGACACCGTCGGGCAACTCTTGATGGTGGGGTTCCAGGGGACGGAACTCTCCCGGACGGTTCTCGATTGGTTGCAAGAGTGTCGGCCGGGTGGCGTCATTCTCTTTTCGCGTAACCTCGTGGATCCCGAACAGGTGGCGCGACTGACCAATGCCCTCCAGGAGCATGCGCCCAACCCTCCCTTGTTGATAGCCATCGATGAAGAGGGTGGTGGCGTGTCCCGTTTACCCCAAGGCTTTACGACGTTTCCCGCCGCTTCCAGAGTTGCGGCGTGTCACTCTCCGGACGAGGCCTATGGGGCGGCGGAGGTCACGGCCCAAGAACTGCGGGCGGTCGGGATCAACATGAACCTGGCGCCGATCCTGGACGTGAACAGCAATCCGGTCAATCCCATTATCGGGGATCGGGCCTATGGCACACAGCCCGAACAGGTCTGCACGTATGGCCTGGCCGTGATGCAGGGGTTTGAGGACAATGGTATCATCCCGTGCGGCAAACATTTTCCCGGGCATGGCGATACCATGACGGATTCACACCACGTCCTGCCCGTGGTGGAGGCCGACCGCGCTCGACTCGATGCCGTGGAACTCGAACCCTTTCGGCAAGCGATCCGCCGCGGGCTGCCCACAATCATGACCGCGCACGTGCGGTACCCCACGCTCGATGCGGAAGGTCCGGCGACGCTGTCCCGACCCGTTCTCACCGATCTGTTGCGGAACCAGTTGGGCTTTGAAGGCGTCACGCTCACCGATGATATGGAAATGCGCGCCATTCTCGACCAGCAGTCCATCGGGAACGCATCGGTTCGAGCCTTACAGGCCGGTGCCGACATGGTCGTAATCTGTCATCAGCAGGAACGGCAACAGGAGGCTGTGGCAGCCATTGAGCAGGCCCTTGAACGAGGTGAGCTTTCGTGGGAAAAGCTCACGGCCAGCGTGGCGCGCATACGGGCCTTGAAAACGAAGCGTCTCGCGCCATTCCAACCCGTCGATCCGTCACGGGTCATGCAAACCGTTGGGCATCCGCGGCACAAAGCCTTGTTGGCGAGGATGGAAAGCGGTCGCTAGGGTCCCAACATTGAATCAGCATCAGTGGTCTTACGGGGAGAGGACGTTACGGCTGTGGGCCCACCACTGCTTTTCAGGCATTGATCTTGAGCCCCCAATACGCTAGGCTTCCCCCCATAAACCTGCCCCCCCCCGCTGGACACCACCGCTTGATGAAAGCCGTCCACTCCTTGCACGGCGGCAAAGCCGCCGGCTAGAGGCATTGATCCATGCTGCCCAAGCCGTCATTCTGCTTGAATATCCCCAAGACCGGGACGACCTTTACCGACTTTTTTTTAAATGCCGCGGACTGGTTGGAACTCAAACGTCTGTGTAGGTTGAACGACCTGACCGTCCCGCATCATAGCACCCTGAAAATCTTGAAGGCCATCAAGCGGTATGGCTTTCCATTTGGGAATCTCAATTGCCGGGTCTGGACGGGTCACGCTGGATACAGCATGTTGCCAGACGACCTGAAAGCGTATCCCAAGCTCTGTGCCTTGAGGGACATCAAGTCCTGGTATTGTTCGTCATACCTCTACTATACACATGCCATGACCAATAACCTGTTGTCCAAGGCCATCCGATTACTCGTTGACAACGACGACAACGGCAAATGGGATGCGAATACCCGGACGCTCCTGTTCCGGCACAGGCAGGAATTCGTCGACAGGTTTAAGAGCGAAGACGCCAGTGCGCAATCCCTTGAAAACCTTTCTGTAGAATTTTTCATCTGGTTTACCCAAACCATCAGGAGATCCGTCAAGATGAAGAAATTGGTGGGGCTGGATTCGTTCCCCCACCCCATGGGGTTTCTGACCTTCAGGACAATCGTGATGTTGTTTGACGATCCTCCAAAAATCTTCGGCCTGACAGCGGCTGCCTTGCAGGAATACTTTGCCAGTGGCCACTATCTCCAAGACATCAAGTGCGACTTTTTTCTCGACTTCGACAACCTCACGGAGCAATTGTGTGCCGTGATGATCGATAAGTTGGGGTACCCTCGAGAGAGTGTCACGTTTTTGAAAGAATCCGTGGACAAGAGAAACACCTCCCCTCCAAGTAAAAAAGGCCGGGTCATGCAGGCACTTGCTCAAAGCAGCTTGTTCGCGGACATCCACAAGAACGAGGCAATCTACGAGAGGTACCTGCTCCCCCTCGCTGGTTCACGGCACCCCAGCCACCCGGTGCAGGAAATGGACTGGTGAGGTACGGATTCCCGTGAATCTGCATGATGGTTTGCTCCGAGTACCCGCCAAGGCGTTGCGAACCGGCGTGCTCGCGGGCATCGCCCTCCTCCTGTTCACGCCGTTCGTGGTCACCACGGGAACCGTCTTCCCGTTCGTGGTCGGCAAGGCTATCTGGTCGAGATCGATCATTGAAATCGTCTTCGCGCTATGGGTGGTGCTCGCGCTGACGAAACCGGAGTACCGCCCGCCTCGATCCTGGCTGCTGATTCTGCTTGCCGTGGGTCTTGTCGTCTCGCTGCTCTCCGCCGTCTTCGGGGTCAGCTTCCAGCTCAGCATGTGGTCCGCGTACGAGCGAATGCTCGGCGTGGTGGACCTCATACACTGGTTCGTGCTCGCGATGGTCCTGGTGTCGGTCCTTCGCACTGATTCCGAGTGGCGGGCGCTTCTGTCGCTCAACCTAGGGGTTAGCTTGACGGTGGCCTGTCTGGTCATTGCCAAGTATCACCAGCTGGATGTGCCCTTCTATGATGACCTGCCGGAGCAGGAATTTCCACGACGCATGGCCGGCCCGCTGGGTAATTCAATCTACCTCAGCACCTACATGTTCCTGAACCTAATCGTTGCACTGGGATTCGGAATGCACTCCTGCATCCCTGCCACCGCGACGGGGCCACACCCGCATGGCCGTCGCCGGAAACCACCCACGAAGCGGCATGCTTCTCTGGAATCGCCGTTGAGGGGTGGACTCTTCTGGGCAGGAGTCGCCGCGCTTCACTTCTGGGGACTGCTGCTGGCCGGAGCGGTCTCGGGATTCGTGGGGTTGTGGGCGAGCCTTGGTTTTGTGGCCGTCGCGTACGCCTTTCTCGTCAGCGGGCGCTGGCGGCGCGTGATCGCGCTCAGCGCGATCGTCCTCCTGCTCAGTATCCGCTTGCTCCACCCCGGCCCATCGTCGACGGCAGTGCTCGACAGCCCGTTTACGCCATGGGTCACAATCGGCGAGCAGATCACCACACTTAACCTGCACCGTCCAAGTGTTCAGAGCCGCCTGGCTGCCTGGCAAACGGGCATCACGGGATTCGCAGAGCGTCCGGTGCTGGGATGGGGACCAGGCAACTTCACGACGGTCTTCGGCCGGTTCGCCTCGGGCTACGCCACCACCATGGAGCCTCACGGCAACGCCCACGGGAAGTTCGTGGAAGTCGCCGCCACGACGGGCATCCTGGGTGTCGCGGCCTATGTATTCTTCTGGTCGGCGACGTTCCTGGTGGTCTGGCGAGCCGCCAGAAAGGCGGAGCCACGGGAGCAGGCCCTGACGGTATTCGTCGGTGCGGCGTTAGCAGGTGGTTTGATCCAAATCCAATCCATCTTCGAAACGGCGGTTAGCTCGCTGCAAACCATCCTGCTGCTCGGCTTCGTCATCAACCTGGAAACAAAGACGTTCCCAGATACCGAACGACCCCGGCTGTCTGCACGGCTGTCCGCGGCCTGGACAGCACTGCTTCGCCGCAAGGGCGCGCGGCTCACCCTTGCCGCGGCAGCGGCCGCGGTAGCGGTAACCGGCCTCGGGGTCCATCAGGCCATCTACGACGCCGCAGACGTGAAGTACGTGCAGACCAGACCATCCCAGTTGGAGGTCCTGGCCGAGGGCATCGACGGCTTCAAGCCTCTTGCGAACACGTACCGGTGGCAACTGTTCCGCAATCTCATGCGCCATTGGACGGAAATCCGGGCCGAGGACAGCGACCGCGCTATGCGTCTGCTCAAATGGGCGGAGCAAGAGGCAATGGAGGTCGCGCAAACGGAGCCGGAAAACTGGCAAATCTATCAAAGCCTAGCTCGGCTGTATTACGTCGTGGCGTCGACGGACTCCGACTACGCCGCGGTGGCACGGCACTACCTCAAGCGGGCACAGGAGTTGGCCCCTTACCGGTCGGTGTTTCTCCCCGTCCTCAACCCGCCGGACTTCCTCAAGGTTCGTCGACTCGACGATGGCCGCCATATGCTGCTCTGGCGACCTTCCAAAGGCGCAGGCTACCACCAGGTGAGGGAATGGCAAGAAAACGGGAAAGGGCGCCTCCTCCTCACTTCCTATAACCCCAACCGGACCTCCTTTATCCCACCCGGAAGGAAGGGTCCAAGCTCCTACCGCTACACCATCAAGGCATGCAGGCACCCCGGACTTTGCAGTGCCGTGGTCGAATGGCCGCTGATCACGGTGCCGGCCAAGGAGTGTCAAACCAACGCGTGTTAGTTGGATTGTCGGATTACGCTACCCCAATCGACTCAACCTCGGGCTGATTGTCGTAGCAATGACACAAAGGAAAGGCCTTGCGTCAGGCAAGAACGTTTTCCTATAGTGAAACGTATCGGGCGGACACATAGGTCCGCCCCTACGATCGGCGGGTATCTTGCCACGTGGAGGCAGACTCCATGAGTTCAACTCGCGACACCTTGCGCCTGTCCGTTCCGACGCCGGCAGGCGAATTGCGTGCCGAGATCTCCGTGCCGACAAGTTTTATTCCAGTGTCCGACATTGTCCCCTTGATGCGTTCCCTGGGAGAACAAGCCCTCAAACTCGAAGAAGCGAAAGTGCAGCAGGCAGGGCAAACGGTTTCCTGTAAAAAAGGGTGTGGCGCTTGTTGCCGCGTGCTGGTCCCGGTTTCTCCCCCGGAAGCCTTTACTCTCAAGAAACGGATCGAGCAATTGCCCGCACCCCAACGAGACCGCTATCTTGATCGCCTTTCCAAGCTTAAGGACACCTTAAACGAGGCAGGCCTCCTTGGCCGGCTCGTGCAATTATCCGAAACCCGCACACAGTTGTCCGACGCGGATATGGAGCCCGTCAACCAAGCCTATTACGCCCAGCGCCTGCCATGTGTCTTTCTCGAAGATGAAGCGTGCAGCATCTACGAGTTTCGGCCAGCCGCGTGCCGGGAATACCTTGTGACATCCCCGGCTGAGTTCTGCCAGGACATGACGCAGCCTGCCGTCAAACCTGTCTCCGTCCCGTTTCGCATCGCAACGGTCTTAAGTCTGATGTGGGCGAAGCTGACCGGAGGCCCGGCGCGCTTGATTCCCCTCCCCGTTGCCCTGGATTGGGCAGACCGGCATGCCGACGAAAACAAGTCGTATGAAACCGGGGGAACCTTGCTTGAAATGGGACTGGCAAGAATCTTGACATTGCTGCGTCAACAATCCTAGCCCCTTGCGCGAAGGAATTCAGTTCCCTATCAATCCTGTTTTTTAACTCCACTGGGCAGACGGCCCAAAAGAACACAATCTTGACAAGCAAACGCGCCGTTATGATAGAAAGACATGTTTATCATCACGATTGAGGAGAGGCTAATCACGCTATGCGAGTCTTTATTTATGCTGACAATCTTCATCCGAACCAGTTAAAAAAACGAACCCCTGAACACAAGTTTCTGTTCAAGGCTTACCTCCCGGACCACACCATCCACTTCCCGCGCTTTTCCTCACAGTGGCGATGCGGCTTGGCCAGCGTCACCCCGTCACCGGGAGAACGCGTGTGGGGGGCGGTTTTTGAACTGACCGACGAAGATTTCAAAATCCTCGATGCCTTCGACGGAGAGGTCCCGGAAGGGGCATTCCGACACCTGGAAGTGACCGTGATGACGGAAGACGAACAAAAAGAACTGGTCACCACCCACGCGGCCATTCCTATCGGCAAATTTCGCGTCAAGGATGACTACCTGAACTTCGTCAGGAAAGGAGTCACGCACTGGGGCTTGCCGGAAGAATGTCTCGACATGTGGGAACTGTTTCGACCCAGGAAATAACCCCTCAATGGCCTCATTCACGCTGTCCAGTCCGTTATATTCTGCCAACACTCATACGTATTGATACCGAAAGGAGTCGTCATGCCCAAGCCGAAATATCATATTGTCGTGTGCACCAACACCAGGCCCCCGGGGCACCCGAAGCCTTCGTGTGGCGCAGCGGGCTCTCAAAATATCCTGATGAATCTCAACATGGGTCTGATGGAACGGGGGGTTCAACCGGGAGAAGTGCTCGTGACCGGAAGCACCTGCCTCGGTCCCTGTGAGCAAGGACCCACCGTGGTCGTGTACCCGGACGGCATCTGGTATTCCCAGGTCAAAGAAGAACACGTGCCCTTGATCCTGGATGAACACATCAAAAAGGGAACGCCGGTCGCTCAATGCAATCCCGATTCCATTTGGACTTAGCCCGGATTTCTCATCATGCCCGCGCAACACGCCCCTCACGTGCATGACCCCGGGCATCAACCTCCCCCTGACGAACACAAGGCCCGGGGGCCCGTTTCCATCGAGTGCGGCATCATCACGTGCAGTGATACACGGACACCGGAAACCGACAAAAGCGGGCAACTTATTCGCGAGTTGCTCACGCAGCACGGCCATCGTATCGGCGCCTATCACGTGGTGAAAGATGAGCCGGTTGAAGTCCGGGAGTTGGTCCGACAATTGGGGGCGCAACCGGAACTCGAGGCTCTGATCATCAACGGCGGAACGGGCATTTCCCGGCGTGACTCCACGTTTGAAGCCGTCGATGGCCTCCTGGACAAGCGATTGCCGGGTTTTGGCGAAGTGTTTCGCTACCTGTCCTACAAAGACATCGGCTCGTCCGCAATGCTGAGCCGTGCCACGGCCGGCCTGTATCAGGGGATCGTGCTGTTCTCGATTCCCGGTTCGAGCGGAGCCGTACGCTTGGCCATGGAGGCCCTGATCCTTCCTGAACTTCCGCATATCGTCGGGGAAATGCGGAAGTAACGTTTCCCGCCACCTCTGTGTTCCTCACAGGCATTTGTCTCACTTGTCTATTTGCACTTCTGTATCTTTTGGGATACAATTAGGCAATGCCTGAGATTCGCCAGACCGATGTCTATGCCCAATGGTTCAGGCGGCTTCGGAATAAACAGGCAAAGGCGCGTATCAACGCTCGTATCAGGCGGCTGTCATTGGGCAATCCCGGAAATGTTCGAGCGGTTGGGGAAGGCGTCTCGGAGCTTCGCATCGACTACGGACCCGGCTATCGCGTTTACTTCATACGGCGAGGGCAATTTTTAGCGATCTTACTGGCTGGCGGCGTTAAGAGTACCCAGGATCAGGATATCGAAAAGGCGCGCAATCTGGCGCGAGCGCTATAGGAGGCGGCAATGGCAAAGATACAGACCCGGCCGTGGGACGCGGCGGATTACCTGGAGACCAAGGAGGACATCGTTCTCTACCTTGAAGCGGCTTTCGAAGACGGCGACCCGGGACTCATTGCGGCTGCGTTGGGCGACGTTGCAAGGGCCAAGGGGATGACGAAAGTTGCCGCCGAAGCCGGTTTGGGTAGGGAGAGCCTGTACAAGGCACTGTCGCCCGACGGCAACCCTGAGTTCGCTACCGTACTCAAGGTCTTACGAGCCCTGGGCCTCCGGCTTCACGCGTCTGCTTCGACTGCCTGACAACGATTGATGGTGGAATTGGTGGGAAGCGTACATGTGCTCTCATTCTCTGACAGAATGAAATGTTCGTAGTCAGGTTAGCGAAGCGTAACCTGACAGCCTCGCGGTGGGACGAGGCCAGCCCGTGTCGGATTACGCTACGCCAATCCGACCTATCTCACTACAAGACTCATCACCTTCACCTTTATCCTCTCCCATCAAGGGAGAGGAAATTCTATTCATTCACTCCCTCGCCCGATTTCCTGCATGAAGCGGGAAATAGGGAGAGAGCCTGCCCCGGACTGGATCCGGGGGCCGGGGTGAGGGGGGTAGTAGGGGCAGGCTTTGCGGGTCAGCGTTCGGGGGCTTAGGGCACGAGGATGATTTTTCCGAACATTTTGCGGGCGAGCATGCGTTCCTGTGCCTGACGGGCCTCGGACAAAGGCAAGATCGAATCCACGACCGGCCGGACGCTCCCTGCTTCGATGAACCGGCCGGCTTCCAGGAGTTCGGCACGGGTGCCCATGTAGGACCCCCTGATCGTCAATTGCCGGGAATAGACGTATCGCGCATCCAGGAGATTCTCCGGTCCGGACGTCGCACCGCAGGTGATCAACCGTCCCCCGCGCGCCAACGATCGCAGGCACTGGTCCCATACCGCTTGCCCTATGTGCTCGATGACCACGTCCACCCCGCGGCCATCGGTGAACGCGTGAACACGTTGGGTCACGTCCTCCTCGGCATGATTGATCACCAATGCCGCACCGATGGCTTGGGCTTTTTCGATTTTGTCGTTGGCCCCCACCGTGCTGATCACACGCGCTTCAAGCTGGCGGGCGAGTTGGATCGCCATGCTGCCGACGCCGCTCCCGGCGCCCATCACCAGCACGGTTTCTCCGGGTCGAACGTCGGCCAGAGTTTTCACCATGTGCCAGGCCGTGACCGAGACCAGGGGGTAGGCTGCCGCTTGTTCAAAGGTCAACCCGGGAGGCATGGGCAGGAGGTTTCTTGCCGGCACCTTGACGTATTCCGCATAGCCCCCGTGAACTCCGGCACCCAGGAGATGATACGTCGGGCAGAAATTATCCTTCCCGGCCAGGCAGGATTCGCACTGCCAACAACTGATGCCCGGGGACACGACCACGGGTTGTCCAACCGGATAAGCCGCGTCCGTGCCTTCCCCGATTTGTTCGACCACCCCACTCACGTCGCACCCGGAAATATGCGGAAGCGGGATCGTGAAACCGGGTATCCCCTGACGGATCCAAATGTCCAGGTGATTGAGCGCGCAGGCTTTGACCCGGACCAGGACTTCACCGGCCTCGAGAGCAGGGAGCGGCACGTCTTCAAACGTAAGTTGTTCCGGGCCGCCGTGTCGATGGAAGGTGACGGCTTTCATGGGCTTCTCTACCCCACCTGACCTCCCCTTACAAAGGGGAGGGACCAACAGCGAGTAGGTCGGATTAGCGGAGCGTAATCCGACAATTTCTCTTTAGAACAGGAGTTTCCCTTCGGCCACCATGACGGCTTGTCCTCCCACCTTGACCTCTTGAATGGCATCATCATCAGAGAACACCTGGACCGTGATCCGTGAGGGGCGGTCGATTTCATACCCTTGTTCCATGAACATTTCGGTGGTCGGGCCGACGTCCACGACTCCGTTTTTGACGAGATACGCGCCGAGGGCTCCACTGGCGCTTCCCGTGGCCGGATCCTCCCATATCCCGATGGGTGCCGCGAACATGCGCGTATGCACGTGCGCCCATTCTTCAACGGTCACCGTCGTAAAGACCATGACGCCGTTGGCACCGAGTTTATCGCAGATGTCCTTGGTGCCCGCCGGGTCGGCCTGAATTGATTTTACCGCGGTCAGGGTCCGGACCGGGACAATGGCGACCGGCAAGCCGGTCGACACCACTTCGATGGGCAGATGCGTTTCCGTAATGGCGGTCTTGTTCATCCCCAGAGCCCGGCTGACTTCGTAGAGATCCTGGATGCCATCGACCGTTCCCAGGAATTGCGGCTTCGGCTGGGACATCATGACGCCGTCCACCTGCCCGTCCACCACGTGCAACTCCACGGGAAAGAGCCCGATGTTGCATTCGAAAACGTACCGCGTCACCGGTTGCGGCAGGGAAAATTTCTGTAACGAACTGAGTACGTAAAAGGTGCCGATCACCGGATGGCCGGCAAAAGGAATTTCCTGGGTTGGGGTAAAGATGCGGAGTTTGACAATCGCAGCCGGGTCCGTCGGCGGCACCACAAAGACGGTCTCGGAAAGATTCATTTCACGGGCAATCTGCTGGAACTCCCGCTCGGTCAAATCTGTCCCATCGGGAATCACGGCGACGGGATTGCCGCCGAACGGCTCTTCCGCAAAGACGTCCGCCTTGTAAAACTGGAGAGATCGGGTGGGAGTCGTCATACGGAGGGACCCGGAAGCGACGTCTCTTGCCGCACGATGGCGCCGGAGGGTCTCACCACGTTACGCACTGCACGGGAGGGCTTCATATTCGGCAGCCCAGGGATTCCGGACGTAATCTTCTACGAAATTTTGCAGGGTCCCATTTCGGTAAAGTCGGGAATTGGCGAATTTGGTGTCGATTTTATGGAGGACCTTGACCTTCACCCCGGTCTTTTTCGTAAATTCGTCCAAGGTCACCCCCTTGATATCCATATTCGTCCCCCGTCCCGATTCCATCACGCATTTGGGGATGTGGAGTCGCTTCTGATCGGTCAACCGTTCACGAATGTCATCAAACGTCAGCAGCACGGTGCAATCGGAATCACCGCCCAGCGTCGCATTCGGCACGAACAGGTATCGAGCACGGTTCTTTCGATACATGTTCAGGATCTTGTGGACGCTCCCGGCCATCACGACCGTGTCCTTTTTCTCCAGTTCCAGGGAATCGAACGCACTCACGATGCGCTTTCGATTCAGAAACGCCGTAACATAGGCTTCGGTGTGAATCGTCGTCAAATTCGGCAACCCGGCGTCATAAATCCGTTCGGCTTCAATGCCCAGTGCCTTCCGCCCCTGGCGCATGAGATTGGCGGTCTCCTCTTTGAGACCGCGCACGGGCGTGAGACAGCCCATCCACAAAACGCATTTTTGATTGATCTTCGAAATCTCCTTCGCGTCCTTGGACATGGTATGTTCGTCGAACGCGTAAAAATTGGCCGACGATACCGAAGGGCCGTCCAGCACTTTCATCAGGTGCCGCACGGACGGGGCATGCGGCATCATCTGTTGCCGGTATTGGCTCAAGGTAATGACCGATAATTCAAAATTGATCCGTCCGGGATATTGTGCCGCCAACTGATGAATCTTCGGCACGTGGACGAAGCCCACCGTGAAAAACTGAATGTTCTTGTCGGTGTATTTCAGAAAATCTTCAACCCATTCCATGGCCTTGGGGTGGAGGAACAGGTCGGTCCATTCCATGTATTCATTGCCCCCCAAACACCAGAATTGCATGGGGTCCGTGGGCTTGGCATTGATGTAATTGAGGATGAACTCCCAATCATCCTGCGTGGTTTTCGGCGGGTCCTGAGTTTCCCGGTAGGAATGGTCGAGTTCGTAGCAAAAGGTGCATTCGACCGGGCACTTCTTTCCCAGACTCAGGGGAATCTTCCCCGCGTCCATTTCGCGGATCAACACTTCCCGATACCCTTTGTCCTGGAGTACCAGCGTCGGCTCCAAGACCGGCAGATCCCGTCCCATTGCTAAAACCCCGCTTTGTTCACAAACAAGTAGGTCGGATTAGCGCAGCGTAATCCGACAATTTCTGTCCCCGTCAAACGTTCCGGCGAAAAACGTCAGGTTACGCTTCGCTAACCTGACCTACCACACTACCCCATGCCTTCGGCACCCTCACCCCAACCCTCTCCCAGAGGGAGAGGGAGTCAAAGGGGAGGGATTAACTTTATTGACACCGTCACGACACGTTTGCCACACTTCGATGCACGAGACAATTTATGCCTTCACCACCTGCAAACATGGAAGAGCCTGTTGCCAAGGCTCTTAAACTCTTCAACCTTACCCTGCCGCTGAACCCCACGACCATGCATCAACGGTACCAGGAACTCCTGGTCACCTGGCATCCACACCGGTACGCCAACCTGACCAACAATCCCACCAAGTATATGCAAATGTACAAGAAGGCGGAGGCGATGACCAAGGACGTGCAGGCCGCGTACAAACTGCTGAAGGAGTATCTGGAAAGCCACGGTCACGCGCCTTCTTCGGTTTGACGGCGGGCCGTGCTCTTAGGTGGTCGAATGGCTGACCACCCGCGTCATCCCCGGTTCGCCCTCTTTGCCTCCTTCGGGGTCCACTTTGGCCACCGGCCACGTGATCAATCCAGCGACGGTATCGGGCGCGGCTTCGGCAGGACTGTGCCGGGTAGCATAAATTTGCGGCAACCGGTTCGTGCCGAACCGTGAAATGTAGAGGAAGATCTGCTCACGGGCGTTGATCCGCACGGCCCAGGGTTCGAAATCGTTCTGATAAAACTCCTCGCACAACTGCATGGCATCCAGGCAACTCAGGGTCCCGGGTTCCTTCAGCGTGTAATAATAATCCAGGGGCATATCGTATTCGTCCTGCTTCTGAATCGTGATGCCGAATTTTTCGGGATTCCTGACCATCGGCGTATGGCGATAGGCCACGAAGTAAAACAGCTCGACTGAATGGATATCGGAGTTGTTGTCCAGCAGGAACTGCCGCGTCTCTTCGGCTTCTTCCCTGGTCTCGCCCGGGAATCCGTAAAACGCCATGACGTGGTTCCAAATCCCCACCTTCGCGGCTTCCCGTAAGTTATTTTCAATCACGCTCTTCCGTGCATGCTTATCCATGAGTTCCAGGACGCGTTCATTTGCCGACTCCATCCCGTAGTACAGGGTCTTACAGCCGGACTGCGCGGCGAGTTTCCACACTTCAGGGTCCTGGAGCGTCTCCTCAAAGCGAATCAACGTCGTCCACTTGATGTCCACCTGTTCTTCTATCAGGAGTTGAGACACCTTTTTGAAGAGCGCGGGCGGATAGGATTCGTCGGCAAAGAGAAAATGATCGGCCTGATACGTCTCCTTGAGGGCTTTGACTTCCCGGACCACGTCCTGCGCCGGCTTGCCGCGATACTGGTCGAAGTAGCCTTGCCCGTGATCGCAGAACGTACACTTCCCCCAGTAACATCCCCGGGTCGCCAGGTACGGAAGGATGCGCGTGGGCACGAAATAGGAATCCAAGGGCAACCCCTCGAAATCAGGCAACGGGAGCGCCGTGGTCTTTTCCGTATAAATCTCCGAATTGATCCGAACGTGCCCGTCTTCCCGATACATCAGGTTCGGAACCGCTTGCCACGTTCGATCACCCACCAGGGCTTCCAACAACCACAGCAGGGCGTGCTCGCCTTCATACATGATGGCTGAATCAAACACGGAAGAGAAAAACGGCTCCTGTTTCGCCAGATCTTCCTGAAGGCGCGTGATCACGTTCCCCCCGACCGTCACGTGGATGTCCGGGAACGCTTCCTTGATCATCTTGCAGAAGGTGAACCCCGCGATCATTTGCATCTTCGTCCCGATGGAGACACCGACCACGTCGGGACGTTCTTTGGCGACCGCCGACAGCACCAATTGCCGGCACACGTCCCGATACACGTTCACCTGCTCATCGTCCAAACACGCCAGGACTTCACTCGAGACGCCGGGCCGGTAGCCCAAATGACTCTCCATGGGGTAATACACGAGCGAGGCGGGAAAATACGCCGCGGAGATGTACCGCATGACGTCACGAAACACGTTCAACGCCCATTCGAGTTTATCGGCTTCGTAGAAATCGTCGCTCCGGTTGATGCGTTTCGCTTCCTCGGCCTTCGCGGCCAAGTCCATCACGTCGAAGGCCAGGGCTTCCTCCAAACAGGCTTTCTGGTCAATTTCCTTTTCACTCAACCCCGCGCCCTTGGCTTCGAGCGCCTTGTGTTGTTGGACCATGCGCGCATTAACCCAGATCAGGAACATGTCGCTGAAGAACAGTTCGTACATTTCGATGTTGATGTCCCGCTGAATGACTTCATGGCCGTTTTCCCGAAGGACCGCCGTGAGACTCGGCAACGCCAGATACGGAGCCGTGGGCACCCACTCCGGCGGGAAGAGCAGCATGGTCTTCAACTTCCGGCCGCTCTTTGCCTGGGAGGCCGCGTTATCGATGTTGATGAGGGAAGAATCCATCAGACGTTCGCCAATTCTTCGGCATTCTCTTCCGGCGCGATACGGAATTGCAGAGCCGGAAGTTTATTGGTGCCGAAATGGGCCACGTAGAGAAAGACGTATTCACGGATGTAGATCTTCAAATCCCAGCCGGTGTAATGATTCTGCTCGAACTCTTCAAACACCCGTTCGGCGTCCTCCACGCCCAGCCCCTCTTTCACGGTGAAGTAATAATCCAGGGCCAGGTCCCATTCAGGGTTTTTGTAGTACGTAATGCCCCATCGCTCCGGGTCCTTGGCCACCGGGGTGTGTTTGCTGAGATCGAAGGTGCCGAAGCCGATGGAATGCACGTGCGTTTTGTTGTCCTCCAGGAATTGCATGGAAAACTTCGCATCTTCATACCGTTCGCCCGGAAACCCGAAAAATCCCATCACGTGGTTCCACACTCCGTGTTTCGAGGACAGTTCCAGGCTACGTTCAATCACGTCGGTGGTCGTGGCCTTATCCATGAGTTTCAGGACCCGCTCGCTGCCGGATTCATAGCCCATGTGGAGGAACTTGCACCCCGAATCCTCGGCATCCTGCCACACCTCGTCATCCAACAGGCTCTTCTCGAAGCGGATGTGCGTCGTCCACGCAATGCCCAACTGATGTTCCTTGAGTTGCCGGGTCAGTTTTCGGAAAAGGGCCGGCGGATAGGATTCATCCGTAAAGTGAAAATGCCGCGTGTGATATTTGTCGCGGAGGGAACGAACCTCCTCGATGATTTCCTGGATCTTCTTGGTCCGGTAACCGGCCGTGTACCCTTCGCCATGATCGCAAAACTCGCACCGTCCCCAATAGCACCCCCGCGTCGCAAGATAGGGCAGGACGGGTTCCGGCACGAAGTATCGGTCCAACGGAAGCCCGTCGAAATCCGGGACCGGCAGATCCGCCATGTTCTCGGAGGAGGTGACCGGCGAGGTATGAATACCCGCATCATCCCGCCACAGGACGTTCGGAATTTCGTTGAAATCCCTATCGGTCCCGATCGCGTCCACCAATTGAAGGAACGCCGTTTCTCCTTCGTACACCACCGCACTGTCGAACAGCGCAAACAGCTTGGGAGTCGTCGGCAGGACGTCGCGCAACCGGGTCACGGTATTGCCGCCGATGGTCACGTGGATATCGGGAAACGACTCCTTGATCATGGCGCAGAAGGTCATGGTGGAAAACAGTTGCTGCCGCAAGACAATGGAAATGCCGATGATATCCGGCTGTTCCTCAAGAATGGCCGGCTTGACGATATGCTCGAACACGTCGCGATACACGTTGACTTGCGTATCTTCGACCGCGGCCAGAACCTCAGAGGACATGAAGAGTTTATACGACAGATCCGTTTCCATCGGCGGCATACAAATGCGGGCGGGGGCGTACACCAGAGAAATGGTCGACGTCACGTCCCGAAAGACGTTCATGGCCCATTCGAGTTTCGCCGCATCGTAGAAATCCGGAGAACGGACGATCTCTTTGGCGCGCTCCGCCTGGTCGATCAAATCAGCCATCCGGGAGCGGGTACATTCGCACAAGGCCAATTGCAACTGGGTTTCTTCCTCCGAGAGCCCCCTGTCGCGGGCCAGTCGTTTCAAACGATCCAGTTGCTGGGGCACGCGTTTCAACGCGCGCTTGAGAAAATCCGCGCTGAAATACCAATCGTACATCTCGAGGTTGACGTCCTTCTGCACCACGTCATGCCCGGCACGGCGCAGGAACGCGGTCAACGTCGGGAGACTCAGATAGGGCTCGGAGGGATACCAATCCGGAGGGAAGAGCAGCATGACCTTCTTCTTAGGCCCGCCGTCATCCTGCGATGCCGTGCGACGCCGTTTCAGGAGCTGCGGGCTGATCAACCCGCCCTTATTATAGTCGATCCTCATAATCGTCAGTCCTCGGGGCCGCCTTGGGATGCAAGAAAAAGCCTGTCGTTGACAGAAGCCGCCTTCAGACGTCCATTCTAAGCTTTGGGGCAATAGCGGTCAAGATGACAACATCACTGTCATTGATACGAGACGAAGCCCGTAGGTGGGGTTAGGTCTGCGAGGACATCGCATGGCATTTCGGATGAATATCAATTTACTGACGTTCATGCGTCTGCGGGTCTCTCCAATAACTGAGCCACGAAGGATGCGATTTCTGACAGACTATCATCCGAGAAGGAGGTCTGGCTATGAAACGTAAGCGGTATTCAGTTGGGATTGTCGGTTTAGGCTACGCGAACCCGACCTACGGTCTCTCCAATGAGGTCAGACCGCATCAGGCGTTACAGGGGAAACCCCCAAACACATGAATGAATCTTGTCAACGAATGACTGAGCACATACAGGAATGACGGATTCGGGCCATTCTATTATCAATGTCTCCTCCATCTTCCTTTTCGTCACAAAACCGACAATGCTTTTTCCAATCGACTCTGGCCATCCAAAAACTCCAATTCGAGGCAAATGGCGAAAAGAGGCGTGGGAATCGACCAACTCGATTGCACTTTTATCAGATCTTTTTCCGTCGTAAGCACCAGGTCAGGCTGGCTCTGCTCGATACGGCGATGAATGTCTTCGACCCTGGAAGGGACATACGCTTCGTGGTCTCGAAAAACAAGTTCATCCACCACCTGAACGCCGAGCGTGGTCACGGTCCGGTGGAACTGCTTCGGGTTGCCGATACCGCTGAAGATGAGCGCCTTTTTCCCGCGGACGTCGGAAGGCGGCACGGAGTCCGAGGCACCGAGCAATTTCTTGACCGTAAATCTCGTGGGGATGGGATCAATGCTGGAACCCATAGCCCTCTCGATGGGTTTCAATACGTTGGGAATCATTGATGTATCTTCAATACGCGTCAGGACAATATCTGACGCCCTTCTTGCTTCGCCAAGGGGTTCCCGAAGCCTGCCCACGGGCAACAGTTCCTTCATTCCGGCAGTATCGGAACTGTCCACCAACAACAGGTTCACGTCACGTTCGAGGCTCAAATGTTGGAACCCGTCATCCAGAATGAAACAGTCGATGGGCAATTGGCTCAACACCCAACGACCCAATGCATACCGGTCAGCCCCAACGGCCACGACGACACTCGGGCATCGTATCGCCATGAGATACGGTTCGTCGCCCGCCTCATGGAGGCCGGCAAGGACCGACGTTCCATCGGAGACCAGCGAAAATTCCCGTTGACTCTTGCGGCGGTATCCTCGGCTGAGGATGCACGGCTTTTTCCCTTGTTCCAACAGCTTTTCAGCCACCCACATGGCCATCGGGGTTTTTCCCGTTCCTCCGGCCGTGAGGTTGCCCACGCTGATGACCGGACAGGGCAACCGGCGTCGCGTCAACCATCCTCGTTCATACAGCCGCGTCCGAAAATACGTTGCGAATCGATACGGGCCGGTAAGCAGCAACTTCCATCCATTCATCATGGGTTCATGAATACGCACTCCTCTCTCTTTCGAGGGAGCCAGGACGTGGCTCGCGAAAACCGACGACTCGTTCGACCAAATCCACATTTCTCTCAACCACTCCTTGATTGTCGTCGATGACCTTTCGCGCGCTCAACCCTATATGAGCCACCCAATCCTGATTTTGCATTCCCTTCATAAACGTTTCCGTCAGTTCCTGCCTGTTGCGGACCCGAATGCCGCCGCCGGATTCGATCAACAACTCCGCAACTTCCTGGCAATGATCGGTATACGGGCCGAAACACACCGGCTTTCCCCAGGCCGGCGGTTCCAACAGATTATGCCCTCCGACCGGAACCAGCGTCCCTCCGACAAACGCCATAAACGCCAGCCCGTACACCTGGGCCAATTCTCCTCGTGTATCCAGAAGAATGATCCGGGGACCCGTGACTTCCTGAGGAATCTCATCGAGCAACAAGCTTCGTCTCAGCACGGGGAACCCGAAGGCCTTGATTGTCCGGACCAGAACGTCGCTTCGTTCAATATGTCGTGGAGCCAACATCAGAACCACGTTGGGGAAGGAACCAATCAGGTCCCGGTAACTGTTCAAAAGGATTTCTTCTTCGCTGGGATGCGTACTCCCCGCGACTATCAGCCGTTCGTCTTCCGATACCCCGAATGCCGAACGCTCAAGCGATGGGTGAGAGACGGAACCTCCGTTCATCGTCAAATCGAATTTCATGTTCCCCGTACGGTGCATCCGGTCCGGCGAAGCCCCCAACTCGACGAACCGGCGTTCGTCCCGGCCGGATTGCAGAAGCCCCAACGAGACGGTCGAGAGGATCTGTCGCATGAACGGCCGGATCCATTGGTAGCGTGAAAAGGAACGGGACGACAATCGTCCGTTTATGATGACGGAAGGGATTGCCCGTCGGGAAAGCGCCCGCAACAGGTTCGGCCACAGCTCGGTTTCGACGACGACAAACCCGATCGGGTTCAGGGACGTAATGAACCGGTTGACGATCCAAGGATAATCCAACGGCAAGAAACAATGTGTCGCGATGCCGGCCAATCGTTGTCGTACGGCTTCCCGTCCGGTTTCCGTTATGGTCGATACGATGATCCTGATCGCAGGGTGTCGCTGATGAAGCGTCATCACAAACGGAACGATGGCGGAAACTTCTCCCAATGACACGGCATGAATCCAAAGCACTTTTTCCTGAAAGCCCCATCCCTGAGGCACAACCCATCCTATCCGTTGCAACAGGCCGGATCGACAGCGTTTTTTGAGCAGCAGCGCACAAAGAATGAATGGAAAACCGAGAATGAGAAGCACGTTATAGATGCCGTACCACATTTCAGCACGACCTCGGATCGTCACACATCGATTCCGCTTCGGATGATAGTGAGGAAAGGGCGCTTTCCAACTCCACCCGAATTTGTTCCAGGGTCACGGAATCGGCGTCTCGGTCAACCTGAATCGGGTCGCCCCACAGATAGATCCCGCGGGAGAACGGATACGGGATTAGAAACCGGTCCCAACTGGAAAAAGTTTTTTTTTTGAACAGGCGAACGCCAAGGGCACGATAGGCAGGCCCGTCAATTTGGCGAGAGCCACGACACCCGGCTGAACGCGATGCCTCGGCCCCTTGGGACCATCGGGCGTAATGACGAGATCAACGCCCTGCCGGCCCAGGCGAATGAGTTGACGCAATGCCTTTTGTCCGCCCCTCGTGGTTGATCCGCGGACTGCGCCGAATCCGAATCGTTTGACGATTCGATAAATGAGTTCTCCGTCCCGATGCTGGCTGATCAAAATCTCGGGGTGAGGGCCACGGTAGCCTAACGGGATCATCAACTGTTGCCCGTGCCAGAATGCCAGGATGATGTTGCGGCCTTCCTGATAAACCCGATCGACCGGCTCGAATCCATATGACTTCAAGGACATCGACTTGCCGAGAAGACGAATCGTTGCCTCGCCGAGAAACGACAGGATGCTCAATTTCAGGCGGTTCATCATACAAGCTGCTAGCTCTTCACTGACTACCGCAACGTGGCCGCTACGGGAACGTCGTGGAACTGAGTTTGATACAGGCGCGTATACACTCCGTTTCGACCAAGCAACTCATGATGGATACCCTCTTCCACAATGCGCCCTTCATCGAGAACGACAATACGGTCCGCGTGTTGAACGGTCGAGAGGCGGTGCGCAATGACAAGCGTCGTCCGGTTTTTCATCAATTCGACCAGGGCGGCCTGGACGTTCCGTTCGGACTCGGTATCCAACGCCGAGGTGGCTTCATCGAGAATGAGCAGCGGAGGATTCCGCAACATCGCGCGGGCGATGGCCAACCGTTGACGTTGCCCGCCGGAAAGGTTGACGCCGTTTTCTCCTATCAACGTATCCAAACCCTCGGGTAATTCGTCAATAAATTCCCACGCGTGCGCCGCCCGTGCCGCCCGGACGATGTCTTCCGCGGACGCTTCCGGTCGTCCGTACGCAATGTTGGCCCGTACGGTTTCGTCGAACAACACCGTCTCTTGAGAGACGATGGCGATTTGTGCCCGCAGGGAGGTCAACGCCACGTCCCTGATGTCCTGGCCGTCGATCAGAATGCGGCCTTCGGATGGATCATGTAACCTCGGGACCAAACTCATCATGGTGGATTTGCCGCTGCCGCTTTTCCCGACCAACGCCACCACTTCGCCAAATTCGACGGTCAGGTCGACGTGCTCGATTGCCGGTTCATCACTCCCTTCATAACAAAAGCTCACGTCTTGAAACTCCAGGGACCGCGAGATGGCCGGCAGTTCCACGCGCCCGTGATCATGAACGAATTCATGCTCCTGATCCAGCATTTCAAACACTCGATTCGCCGCGGCAAGAGCCCGTTGAACCAGGACGTTGGCCCTGGCAAGTCTTTTTACCGGCGCATAGGCCAAAAACATGGCCGCCAAAAAGGAAAAAAATGCACCGGGTTTCATTTGTCCATCAATAACTAAGGACCCGCCATACCACACAATAAAGGCAATTGCGCCTATCCCGATCACTTCCAACAGCGGCGAACTCAGCGCAGCCAGTTGCGCCGACTTCATCACCGCCCTCAAATACGCGGCATTCCCCTTGGCAAACCGTTGTTGTTCAATAGATTCAGCCCCGTAGGCTTTGACAATGCGAATGCCGGCAAAGGCTTCTTTCAGCGTCGAGGCCATGTCTCCCATCGACTCCTGCCCCCTGGCGGCCAACCTTCGCAACCGCTTGCCGATCTTGACGATGGCGTAGGTCGAAACCGGCATCACCAGAATCAACGCCATGGCCAACTTCCAATTCTGGTAAAAGGCCACGCCGCTCAACGCCAGCAAGGTCAGCCCCTGTTGAAACAAATCTCTCATCACGTGGGGAATGGCATTGGCCATTTCATTGACGTCGTTGATGACCCGCGCGACCAGACGTCCGCTCGAATGCTTATGATGAAACGCCAGGGACAGACGAAGAAACTGCCCGAACAATTGCTGCCGGATTCCCGCCACCACGCGATTGCCCACGTAACTCATCAGATAGGCTTGACCATACGAGAAGAGCCCTTTCAACGTGGCCGCGCCGAGGATCACCAGGGGCAGGATCAGGAGAAGCAGTTGATCTTTGGCAATGAAAATTTCATCCAGGACCGGCTGCACCAGCCAAGCATACAGGCCGGACATGCCCGCCACGCCCGCCGCACACAAGCAGGCCGCCACCAACCGGACCCGGTACTGGTGCAGGTAAGACAACAGCCTCAGGAAAGCGGTCATGCCTGACATTCGGCCAACACCACCTCAGCCGCCCTCAGGGAAGCCCCGGGAGATCCGAGCCGGGCACGAATGTGACTCAACGCTTCCCGCATGTGGTCATACCGCGTTCGATCCTTGAGAAGACGGAGCGCCTCCTCGCTCAGTCGTTCCGCGGTCATCTCCGATTGCAAGAGTTCCGGGACAATGCCGCGCCCGGCAACCAGGTTGACCAAACCCACGTGTTCGACGGTCATGATCATTCTGGCAAGAAGATAGGTCAACCAGGAAACGCGATACGCCAGGATCATGGGTGTGCCGACCAGGGCTGCCTGCAACGTGGCCGTCCCTGAAGCCACCAACAGTAAATCCGCGGCTGCCATGACCTCGGCTGGCTGATTCGGCACAACGGTGACGGGAAGCGTCCTTCGGTCGATCACGTCGTTGACCCATTCTTGGGCTACCGTGGGCGCCTGTGCGATGACGCAATGCAGGTCGGGAAACGATTCCCCGATTCGTCTCGCCGCCTCCATCATGGTCGGCAGAAGCGCCAGGATTTCGGAATGCCGGCTCCCCGGAAGCACCCCGAGAATCAAGCCTTGAGCCGGAAGACCCAATTGCTTTCGCAAGCTGACCGCATCATAGCATTGCGCCACCTGATCGAGTAGGGGATGTCCAACGAAACTGCAGGAGACGTCGGCTTGGCGGAAGATCGGTTCTTCAAAGGGTAAAATCACGATCATCCGGCGGACCACACGCCTGATGAGATTGATCCGGTGCCGTCCCCAGGCCCAAATCTGCGGAGCGATATAGTAGATGACGCGATGGCCGAGCTTGGCCGCGACCCTGGCCAATCGAAGGTTCATGGACGGATTATCCACGAAGACCACGCCGTCCAGAGATTCCCGTCTGAAAAACCGCTTCAGGGTCGCCATGTTGACTAGTCCCTTCCCAATCATGAGCGGTCCCGGTACGCCGACGACGTCCAGGCGATGTAAGCCTTGCACCAGTTCCACCCCCGCGGCCCGCATGTGTTGCCCGCCGACCCCCACGAGTCTGATGTCAGGCTGAAGTGCTTTCAAGGCTTTCGCCAAATTCGCACCGTGGAGGTCGCCGGACGCCTCACCGGTGACGATCATGATCGACAGACCGGCCATACCCTCCTCTAAGCCCCGATCTTTGACAGCCCGGTCAACGGATACGCTGCCCCGCGGATGGACTGGATGATCGTATGGACCAGTTCCAGAGCGGCCAGGCCCTCCTCGCCGGTGACGCCGGCCGGAGCACCCGTCTGCATGGCTTGCACAAAAGCTTGCAATTCCCGTTTCAGCGGTTCTTCATCTCCCGCTTGGATCGCTTCCTCCTGCACGGACGCTTCGGCGGTGGCAGGTTCCGTTTGTCGATACACGATGCCCTGGCGAGAGAAAAAGTCAACGGACAGATAGAGGTGTTCCTGAAAAAGCCGCATTTTTCGCAAACGGCCGGTCGACATCCGGTTGGCCGTAAAATTGACGACGCACCCCTTGTCGAATTCCACCCGTGCATGCGCAAAATCGACCTGCGGGGAAAGGACCGCGATCCCCACGGCCTCCACCTTGTTGACCTGCCCCAAGCCGAAAGACAAAATCAAATCGACGTCGTGAATCATCAGATCCAACACGACGTCGACGTCCGTTCCCCGTGGTTGAAAGGGGGCAAGCCGGTGACATTCGATAAACCTGGGATTCGAGATAAGATCCCGGACCAGATCGCTGACGGGATTAAACCGCTCAACGTGTCCCACGTGCAAAACCAACCCGTTTTGCTTCGCACGACGGACCATCTGCCGCCCTTCGTCCGGCGTAGAGGCAAGGGGCTTTTCAACCAGGACGTGCACGCCGGCTTCGAGGCAGTCCAGCACGACTTCCCGGTGCTGCAACGTCGGCGCTGCGACGCTCACCGCATCGACTTGGCTTAACAGACTCCGGTAATCCCCAAAATGAGGCACCCCGAAGCGGTTGCCGATTTCGGTCCGCCGGGTCCGGTCAAGATCAGCCACCCCCACCAACCGGGTTTGGGGCAATTCGGAATAGATACGAGCATGATGTTGCCCAAGATGCCCCACCCCGATGACGCCTGTTTTGATGACTTCCATATCTCCTCTCGAACGGCAAATCCGTCGGGTTAGCCGTAGGCGTAACCCGACAATCCCAGCGAAGCCCGCCAAGGCGGTTGCGGAATCGTGCAACCCTCCCCATTATCCCGGGACACCAAGGATTGCGATGTCGGCCTGCCGAGCTTTTTCCAGCATCTCTTCCCGATCAAGCATAATGGTCCTGTGAGCTTCCAGAGCCAACACCGCCGCCTGTGCGTCAGCCATTACCTCGATGGTTTGGGGACCGACCGCAGGCAAGTCAAACCGTAAATCCTGCTGGGGTTTGCAACATTTGACGACGACGGCTCCACTCCGAGCCATTCGACCGCCGCGCCGGATGGCCTCATCCGTCCCTTCGACCGCTTCAACCGCCACGATCACGCGATCTTTCACCACCACGCATTGCCCGATGTCCATTCGGCCGATCTCTTTTGCAATATTCCACCCGTAGGACACGTCCTCCCGTTCCTTCTGGGACAGCCGGCGCCGGGTCAGCGTTCCTTCCGGAACGACAAGATTTGAAAACCCGAACGTGGATTCCCGAATCGTGATCCCTTCGTCTGCCAGGTCGTCGGCAATCGCCCTGAGAATATGATCATCTTTCCATGATTTCAGTTTCGCAAAAAACGCCATGGCCCGGAAATCCGGACGAACGCCGGAAAAGAGATGCGTCTTTTTGATCCCCCCCAGCATCACGGCTTGCTCGACGCCGTCGCATTTGAGGGCTTGAATGACTTTCCCGAATTGCCCGACACGCACCCAATGCATCCGTTCGACCACCTGCTCCAACTCGGGAGCCGTTTCACCCTGATGAGCAACGGCCGATACGCGAAACCCGAGTTTTCTGGCGTTTTCGGCAAAAATGATGGGAAACCGGCCGTTGCCTGCGATCAGGCCTATCCAGGCGCCGGCGGGAGGAAGCGGCAAGGTTGACGACGACAAGTCTCGAGTCACCGCGTGTGGGATCACCTAAAATTCTTCCTGCTCGCTCTGACCTTTTCGCGCAGAACGACACATCCCGCGAGTCGAGGTTTCTAAAAACGTCAGCAGGACCAGGACGTCCGGACTATCCTGGAATTGATGGCGCGCTAGTTTGATGGAATCGGCCATGCGCTGGTTTGTTCTGAACAGCAAGCTGTAGGCTTGTTTCAAGACACGGATGCGCTGGGCGGAAAACCCTCCCCGGCGAAGCCCGATGGCATTGATCCCGTAAAGATTGGCCCGGTTGCCGACCGCACGCATGAACGGGGGCACGTCCCTGGCGACGGCGGAACACCCGCCGATCATCGCATAATCCCCGATCCGCACGTACTGATGTATGCCGACCAATCCCCCGATCACCGCGTAATTTCCGACCGAAATATGCCCGGCCAGCGTCGCGGCATTGGCCATAACCACGTTGTCGCCGATGTGACAATCATGCGCCACGTGTACATAGGCCATCAAAAAATTATGCCGGCCGATCGTCGTGACCTCCCCGCCAAACGCCGTCCCGCGGTTGATCGTGACGTACTCCCGCAGGATGTTTTCGTCGCCGACATGCACGCGCGTCGGCTCGTCATGATACTGAAGGTGCTGGGGAGGAGCCCCAATCGACACATAGGGAAAGATTTTGCATCGTTGTCCGATTTCCGTATGACCTTCGATACTCACGTGAGAACACAGTTCAGTGCCGTGCCCGATTTTTGCGTGCTCGCCGACCACGCAAAAAGGGCCCACGATCACGCCCTCGTCGAGTTCGGATTTCGGATGCACGATAGCAGTGGGATGGATGGACGTACTCGACATCTTTATTCTGAAGGGTCTGATTCCGCCGTGTCGGCGTTCGTGGCGTCCGCATCTTCCGCATGCATCATGGCCGTTGATTCGGCTTCACACACCAGATCAGACCCGACGAAGGCCTTCCCTTGCATCTTCCAAAACGGCGGCCGGCGTTTGATCACTTCGACCTCCAACCGTATCTGGTCCCCGGGGATCACGGGTTTACGAAACTTCGCCTTGTCGATGCCCGTCAGGTACACGATCGGGGATCCCTCGACGGACGAGGATCGAATGGCCAACACGCCACCCAATTGAGCCAGGGCTTCCACAATCAACACGCCAGGGAAGATGGGCCGCCCGGGGAAATGGCCCTGAAAATATGGATCGTTGATCGTCACGTTTTTCAGCCCGACCGCCCGTTGACCGTGTTCAAACTCCACCACTCGATCCACGAGAAGAAACGGGTAACGGTGGGGAAGGATGGATTGCACTTCAACGATATCCATGACGGTCTCTGGCTCAGCCATCTGGTCGCTCCCCGTCTCCTAGGCGCGCTTTGATACAAACAGTTCCCAATACGGCTTCAATGATGTGATGCCTGTCACAGTATTCCTCAGCGGAACGTGGTCTGATCCAAGACTTCCAACACCTTTGGTGATAAATCCATGCTCGATTCATAATACCGCGTCTGAGTATTTTCCCCCTTTTCCACGACTAAAACCAGCCCTTGTTGTTGAGCAATTTGTTTGACCACCAAATCGACCTGGTCACGGAATTCGCCCAGCAACTCGGCCTGTTTCGTCTGGAACTCCCGTGACATATTACCGGCTTTTTGCTGGTAGGCCAACATCCGCTGGCGCAATTGCTCGTCCTTTTGTTGCTTAGCCGCAGGACTTAAGACGCTGCCTTGACGTACCAGATCATTTTCCAGATTCCGCAGTTCCTGCTGTTCGAGTTCAAGCAACGCCTGCCGATCCTTCATAAACTGGTTAAGGGTTTCATTGACCTGACCTCCAATTTTTGACTCTTTCAACAACCATTGCGTATCCACCACACCGATCGCAACACCGGAGAACACCGGTCGATCCGTCCGGGAAATTCCCGAGGTTTCAGAAGCAGACGTCGTGCATCCCAACGTCACGCACACCATGAGAGACACTCCTGTCAGGAGAACGTCAGATAACGATACTCCATTAAAGTGGCTCATTCTCGGCATATTTGTCCCCCTAAAAGACGTTCCCAACGGAAAACTCGAAGACGCTCGATTGCTCCTGATCCTTACGATCCAGTTTAAGACCCCACGCCGCGCGTAAAGGCCCGAACGGTGAAATCCAACGCACCTCCAATCCCGTCGCCTTTCGCAAATTGAAATTCAAATTTTCTTCTTCGGCAAAACCCTTCCCATAATCAAAAAAGAGTACTCCATTCAATTTTGCCGCAGGAAGAACGGGAAAAATCAACTCGGTATTGACAATCACCTGTTTATTCCCGCCTGCCAACGTTCCGGACGCGGTCACGGGACCGGCTCGCCCAAATTGAAACCCGCGCATCGTATTGATGCCGCCGACAAAAAAGAGTTCCGTCAAGGGCACGGAGTCTCCCGAATACCCGTCCGCCATGCCAATGCGCCCACGGAACGCCATCCGAAGGTCCCACACGGGTAGCGGGATGTATTTCAACCCGTCAAGCGCGAATCGATAGAAATCGTTCGTCCCTCCCAGGTACTCGGTGCCGAAACCCAGGCGCAGCCCCGTTCTCGATCCGGTGCGCGGATCCTGGAAAAAGTCACGGGTATCACGAAAGATGCTCGAACGGAAACCCGTCGTGGATTGGTCGCCGAGTTGGTTTTGAATGAACGACGTTGCGTCACCGGCCACGTTTGTAATTCTGATTTGCTCCCCAACGAGAGTAAAACTTCCCGTGATATATTCGGAAAAGGCCCTTCCCCATTGGATCGTTCCACCCTTTCTCTCTTCCTGGTACGTCAAGAAATTCGTTTGCGTGCTAAACCCGTCTGCTTGGAAGGACGTGGGGCCGTCGAACAGCGCCGGATTCCTGAACGTCAGGACGCCGATAGTTCGACGGACACCGACTTGTCCGCGAACGCGAACCAGATAGCCCAAGCCGAACAAGTTGCCTTCCGTGATATTGGCAATGGCCGTAAAGCGATCCAGCGTGCTGAACCCGCCGCCAATACTGAATTGCCCCGTGGGTTTCTCTTTGACTCGTACTTCAACGTCAACTTTATCTTCCTCCACCTGTTCGGGAAACAACTCGACCGTTTCAAAAAAATTCAGATTGTTGAGTCGTTGAAAACTCCGCTTGATTGCCGCGGAATCCAGGACCTCCTGTTCATCCACCCGCAACTCCCGGCGAATGACGTTGTCACGCGTCTTGTCATTCCCCGTAATGTGAATCTCTCGCACCCGAATCAGCGCCCCTTCTTTGATCGTAAAGGTAATATCCGTTGTGAGCGTTTCAGGATTCGGGGCCAGATTGGGTGTGACTTCGGCGAAGGAATACCCCTCTGCTCCATATATGTCCGTCACGCGAGAGATCTCTTCCCTGACCGTCGTTCGTTGAAACACGTCGTCGGGACGGATATACGAAAACAGCGCAAGGGCTTCGTCCTCAAAGACCGTATTCCCTTCATAGCGAACCGTCCGGACCGTATAGGGTCGGCCTTCACTGATTCGAAACGTCAGGGTCACGGTTTCTTTATCGTCGCTCAGTTCAATCGCCGGCGTGCCGACCTGCACGTCGAGATAGCCCCTGTTCGAATAATATTCCTTTATCCGTTCTATATCATTGGAAAGTTCTTCCTGGTGCAGGATTCCGGCGTCCGTGATGAGCGAGAGGATCGGGGTCCATTCCCGGTTGGCCATCACGCTCAACAACTGCTTCTTGTCGAAGACGGTTGCACCATCGAAAGAAATCGTCGAGATCTTGGCCCGCGTTCCTTCCTGAATAAAAAAGGTCACCCGATTGCGACTCTCCTGTAGTTCCTGAATAACAGGAATGACGAGGGCCTTATGATACCCGCCCTTTTCATACTCCGCCCGAATCTTTTCCGCACTCACCTTTATTTCTTGTTGGTCGAGAAAGACTTGATTCTTCAGCGTGATGACCTCTTTCAATTTGTCGTCCGATAACGCGTCATTCCCGTCAAAGACAATGCCCGTCACAAAGGGTTTTTCCTGCACCACGAACGTCACCGCCACGCCCTTGGCTTTCGTCTCGGTCTGTACTTGCACGTCGTCAAAGAACCCCATATCGTAAATCCGTCGAATCTGCTCTTGCGTCGCCTGCATCGTCAGCGGATCTCCCGTTTTGAGGGTCACGTTCCCGAGAATCGCCGCCGCCTCAATGCGCTGATTGCCTTGAACGGTCATGCTTTCCACGATCAAAGCCTGTGCTTGCCCCGACACCGGCGAAGGCGCGCTCAGGCACATGAGCCCAGACCCGAGAACAACCCCCAGCACTCCACTGATTATTAATCTCCGAGAGATTATAGGGTTGTGAATGGCAAAACGCTCTTTTTCTGAACGGGCTTTCATCATCTTGTGTTCGGGATAAAAGACGCCCTTCTTACGAGGCGGGAAAAAGTACAGTCACGGGTTGCGTCCAGCACTTAACGATGAGAAGTACACTGGTGTTATCCGGGGACTGGCTACCTGAAAGGAAGCCAAGAAAGGGCTGCGACATTATAGAGCGCCCTGTATGGCTTGTAAAGTTTTTGTATGGGGCCACCACGCCCCCCTAGCTTCCCACGAGAGCTTACGGGGACAAGCCAAGAAGTGTCGGTCGTTCATGAACAAGTTGGGCTTTGCCCTTTTTTCGATAGGCGAGCCTGCTCCCTGTGGTCATTTTCTTGACAGCCTTCCGATCCTTCCGTATAAATTTTGTAGTCAACCACGCTGCTATCCCCAAGCCGATCGACCAGGGAGGGCCTACTCATGGGAAACGTCAGACAAGATCCTCTCGTTTTCCCTAGCCTGATTCTGTTACTGGGACTCAGTGGATGTGCATCACTCAACACCCAGGCAGATTCAGGGTTCTCCTATCAATCCATTTCCGTCGCCAAGGGCACGGCCGCTGCCGGCGCAGGCTCCACCATTGCCTTTCGAGAGTCCTCCCTCGCCTTGGCTGGCCCTGGAATCTCCACGGGGGAAGCGCTCCGTTCCGTGAAATTGGCCAAGGGGGATTTATCGCTCCAGGACATTACCGAGACGAAAGGCAACGTACGCATCATCAGCGTCGTCCCTTCTCTCGATACGAACGTATGCGAGCAGCAAACCCATTACCTCAGCGAGAAGAACAACGGCCTCGATGCGAAGGTCGAGCTCTATACCATCAGCGTCGATACCCCCTTTGCTCAAGACCGGTTTGCCAAAGAAGCAAAAATCGACAACGTCACGTTTTTCTCCGACTACCGGGGCGGAGCGTTTGGGCGCACCCATGGACTTTTATTGGATGGCCCGCGGTTACTCGCCCGTGCGGTGATGGTGGTGGATACAAACAATATCATCCGCTATCTGCAAATTACCCCGAACCTTGCGAACATGCCGGACATGGAGGCTGCCTTCGCTGCAGCACGAGCCTTACTCTAACGCGCCGGAGACATTGTGAGTTTCACCAAACGTCTACAGCAATTGGCCAAGCCGATTTGGGACGCACAACTCACGCATCCTTTCGTGGTGGCCCTTGGAAAAGGCACGCTCCCCAAACGCAAGTTCCGGTACTATATCCTGCAGGATGCCCGGTATCTCGAAGAACTGGCCCGGATATTCGCCTTGGGCGCGCAACGAGCCCAAGACCCTGATACGGCGCTGCGCTTTGCCAAGCTCGTGGAAGAAACCATCGTGGTCGAACGCGGGTTGCACGAAACCTACGGCAAGCAATGGAAACTCACGGCGACCGACATGCGAAGCACGCCGCTCGCACCGACGAACTACGCCTACTGCCGGCACATGCGAAGCACAGCGCAAACCGGCACCCTGGCCGAACTCACGGTCGTGGCCCTTCCCTGTGCATGGATCTATTGTGACGTGGGACGACATCTGTTGCGAAAAGGCCCGCCATCTCCCAAACACCCCTATCGAGAGTGGTTGCTGTTATACGGATCTCCGGAATTTGCCGAAGTCACCCGATGGATGCGGGCACTGGTCGACAAGGAAGCCAAACGGGCCGGCACGGCCGAACAAGAGCGGATGCGTGAAGCGTTTCTGACCAGCTCACGCTATGAATGGATGTTTTGGGACATGGCCTGGCGTGAAGAACAATGGCCGGTCTGACCAAGCCTGCGACAACCACAGCCGTGTAGTTTGGATTAGCATAGCGTAATCCGACACCTCCTTCTGTCATCCTCGACATTAGTAATCGAGGATCCAGGAAGAGTTTTTTTGCAGAACTTATTGTTGGGTTACGCCTTCGGCTAACCCAACCTACGGGGCTACTCCCGCACCGGACCACGAGCACCCAAGTAAGGAAACTCGCCGACATGCAGCAGGGGAGAATTGGCCTGCAATCGGTAATCTCCACGATGCGGCGCGACAAATTTGGGGGCAGCATACACGTCCGAAAAGGCATGGGGCTTTAGGGAAGCAGAGACGGCTTGACCGTCGACCTGATAATTCACGTCGATATTATGTAATCCATTGTGCGCGATGTTCACGGTATGCTTGACCGACCACGCAATGCCCACTTGGGCTTCGTCAATAATATTGCCTGCAACCCTGCCCGTGGCATCATCCTGAAACGTGACACCGCCCCCATTCTTCACAAGGGTATTCTGAATAAGTGTGACTTTGCCTTGATCGGCCACAAGGACGCCTTCAAACAAGCTTCGTGTGATGACGTTCCGTTCCAGATGCACGATCGACGTGCCCCCGACCGACACACCATGGTCGTTGTCGTGAATCAGATTGTCGATCAGCGTGGCTTGCGAATCCGCAAACGCGATACCCGTGGTTTCACTGCCGCCCACAATGCAATGCTCGATGTGCACGTTTTGGACTTGTTGACCGAAGACAAAGCCATTGACTTTGAGATTCCTGAGAGTCACGCCTGCGCCGTTGAAAATACCCACACCCAACCCGCCATGTTGCTGAACGGTCAATCCGCGAATTTCCACGTTCGTAGCCCCATATGGCCATTTTCCTATATGCAACGTGCCTACCCGTTTCAGACCCGCGAGAAAGACTTTTTCTCGACCTTCGCCAATGACCTTGAGCCCTTCCTTGCTGTGCACCGTGACGTCCTCGGCATAGCGCCCGGCCTTGATGAAGACGGCATCCCCGTCCTGCGCCTGATCAATAGCCTCTTGAATGGACGTGAAGTGCCCGGACCCGTCCAGGGCCACGTACCACGTCGATCCTGAACCGGACGGTCCTTCACGGGATCCGCCCTGCTCTTGAGCGAGCATTTCGCTTGGGCCACACAAGACAAGCAACGCACCAATAACCACAAGGGGGGTTGCCCAAAACCCCGTCATCGGATTCGATTCCTCTTTGTTGACCACATTTTGTCTTTCACCCTCTCTGACCTATCCAGGACTCTTTATGAAACACATAGCGGACATACAGGAAGGGCCGTTTCCTGGTCAAGCTCTCGACTGTCCGATACGACCGTCACGGTAAGGCAGTACGGGATTTCATTGGCACATACGTCGATACATCCGGAAATGACGAGCTCTCAATTTACGCGACTTTCGGAGATCGGAAGAATTTTCTATACTAGGAGGATGCTAGTGGTAGGCCTAACAGGAGGGCTCGCTTCAGGAAAGACAACGGTGGCAGGCCTGTTTCAGGAATGCGGCGCGTTCGTCATTCATGCCGATCAGTTGGCCCGCACTGTGGTGGCCCCGGGCAAACCGGCATGGAAAGAGATTGTCAAAATATTCGGACCCCGCGTGCTTCAAGCCGACCGCACGTTGGATCGAGCCACCTTGGCCAAACTGGTCTTTCATCATCCCCGGAAGCTGTCGGTCCTGAATCGCATCGTGCATCCTCGCGTAGCTCGCGAACAGGTCCGGCAAATGAACGCCATCGCCAGGCAACATCCGAATGCCGTGATTATTTACGATGCGGCACTCTTGATTGAAGCACAGGCGCATGAACGAATGGATCGGGTCATTGTGGTGACCGCCAACCAGCCTATCCAATTGCAACGAGCCCGGCAGCGAGACGGCCTGACAAAAAAGGAAGCCTTGGGACGAATTCGCGGACAACTGCCCTTGCGTACCAAACGTCGATTTGCGGATTATATCCTGAATGGTACGGTGCCGGTTACCCGGCTCCGACCGCAGGTGCGACAACTGTATCAGGAACTCCTTCAAGAGGCGGCTTTGTCGCACCGGACACGCCCAAACAGGTCGCTTCACTCCTGACTCTTTCACTTTTTTTACAAAGGATAAATCTTCATGCACAACGTTCTCATTATCGGATCGGGCCCCGCCGGACTCACGGCCGCCGTTTACACGGCCCGGGCCAATCTGTCGCCACTGATGATTGAAGGCTCCCAGGCCGGCGGGCAACTGACGTTAACGACTGACGTTGAGAATTATCCCGGATTTCCCCAGGGCATTATGGGGCCACAACTGATTCAGGACATGCGTGCCCAGGCGGAACGCTTCGGCACGGTTTTTCAAACGGCCGACGTGACCAAGGTCGACCTCAGCCGCCGCCCTTTTGCCGTCACCATCAATGATGAAGAAACGGTCCACGCCCGATCGCTGATTATTTCCACCGGCGCATCGGCAAACCTCCTGGGCCTGGACTCGGAAAGTCGGCTCCTCGGGCATGGGGTTTCGACGTGTGCGACCTGTGACGGGTTTTTTTTCCGGGGTCAGCCTATCGCCGTCATCGGAGGCGGCGACAGTGCCATGGAGGAAGCCACGTTTTTGACGAAATTCGCCTCCCACGTGACCATCATTCACCGCCGGGACAAACTGCGGGCGTCCAAAATCATGCAGGACAAGGCCATGAAGAATGAAAAGATTTCATTCCGCTGGAATTCGGTGGTGGAAGACATGTTGGGCGACGACGTGGTCACGGGACTTCGCCTTCGGGACAGCCTGACCAATGACACGACGACACTGGATTGCAAGGGAGTATTCGTGGCCATCGGGCACACGCCGAACACCCAGATCTTCAGGGGACAAATCGAGATGGATGCCAACGGCTACATTCAAACATCACATGGGACGGCGACCAACGTGCCCGGAGTCTTCGCAGCCGGGGACGTCCAGGACCCTCACTATCGACAGGCAATCACTGCCGCCGGCACAGGCTGTATGGCCGCGATGGACGCCGAACGGTTTCTGGAGGCTGAAGGGTAATGCCCTATGCCCTGGTTCACTACCATGAACTGGCGCTCAAGGGCCGCAACCGGGGATTTTTCGAGCAGCGCTTGATCCAGCACCTCCAGAATTCTCTTAAAAAGGCCAACGTCACCGAAGTCAGACCGCTTTCCGGTCGTATTCGGATCACCTTTCCAAACGAATCGTCCTGGGAAGATATACGGGATCGCATCCGTCATACCTTCGGGGTGGCGAATTATTCCCTGGCCCATGCCCTGCCGATAGACTATGAAACGCCGGATCTCAAGCCACTTTGCGAAGCCATTGCCACTGCACTTCAATCGAGAACGTTTGAGACTTTTCGCGTCACGACCAAACGCGCGGACAAGCGGTTTTCCAAAACCTCCGTCGAACTGAACCGGGAAATAGGCGCGTACTTATGTGCCGCGACCGGGAAACGCGTGCGTCTGAACGGGGCTGACGTCAACGTGGTCGTCGAAGTCGTCGATCACACCGTGTACTTCTCGCTCGTCAAATACCCGGGTCCGGGAGGACTCCCCACGGGCATCAGTCGCAACGTGCTGTGCCTCATCTCGGGCGGCATCGACTCGCCGGTCGCCGCCTACCGGATGATGAAGCGTGGCTGCAGGGTCATCTTCGTTCATTTCCACGGCCGGCCCTATCTCTCACGGGCTTCCGAAGAAAAAGTGCGCGATCTCGTTTCCCTTCTCACGCGCTACCAATTGACGGCCCGGTTATACCTTGTCCCGTTCGGGGAGATTCAACGCCAAATCGTCGCCGATTCTCCCGCCCCCATCCGCGTCGTCCTGTACCGGCGGATGATGATGAGGATTGCGGAACAACTGGCCGAAAAAGAACACTGCTGGGGGTTGGTCACCGGTGACAGTCTCGGACAAGTCGCCTCCCAAACCGCAGAAAACCTCCAAACCGTGAGCCAAGTGGCTCACCTCCCTATTCTTCGTCCATTGATCGGTATGGACAAAATCGAAATTACCGATGAAGCCCAACAAATCGGAACCTTTGAAACGTCCATCGAACCGGACCAGGATTGTTGTACGTTGTTTGTCCCACGTCATCCGAACACGCGCTGCCGGCTCGACACCATTCAACAAACTGAAGAATCGCTGTCCATCCAAGACATGGTCCGGGAAGGGCTGGAAGCCGCCGAACTCGCCGAATTTTCTTTTCATGCCTCCTAGGCCTGCCGTCTGATCGGGATGGAGAAAGATTGTCGAAATAGCCGACAATCCTGTTCGTTGACAAGCTTCCGGCCCGGTGGATATAGTCGGTTCCATCATGCCGGATCACGTCGCACCATTTACCGTTGCTCAAATCGGGTATAAATCCGTTCGTTTTTCCAGCAAGGGCATTTTCGATACCCATAAAGACCAGATGGTCGATCCCTATGCGGCCACGAAGATCCCCAAGGAGCATCAAGTCCAGGGGGTTCAATACTGGCCTCAGGAAAAAGGGAAGTTTCCTTCTGTCGTCCTGCTCCACGATAAATGGGGGTTGACGGCGGAGTGGAAAGACTTGGCCATGCGACTGGCATGTGAGGGGTACGTCGTCATGGTCCCGAACCTGTACGGCCGGCAGGGCGGCATGATCACGGCCAATGCCGAAGTCGCCGAGGCGCTGTCCGAACGCATCGACCTTTCGACGGTCCTGCAGGACATCAATGCCTCATGCGAATTTCTGAATGCGAATCTCCCCGAAGACCCCAATTTGGAATTTACCGTGCGGAACGCACATGCCGCGGTCGGACTGGGTTTGGGCGGGACACTGGCCATTCTCTTTGCCCTCAAACGAAAGCGATTGCGTGCAGCCGTCTCCTTTTACGGGAAACTTCCAGACCCGCTTGATTCGATCAGGAACATGTATTGTCCTCTTCTGTACCATGCCCCTGAAACGGATGAGACCGTGGCGGCCGAGGGGCTTGCACAACTGACCAAAGTCGCACAGGAATCCGGGAAAACCGTGGAAGTCCGTCAATATCCCGGCACCAGCAATGGATTTTGTGACCAAGTACAGCCTGATCTCTACGATGAATCAGCAGCCAAGCAAGCTTGGGACGACACCATCACTTTTCTCAAAAAACAATTGCCCGTTTAGGCGGACAACGCTTCGTCGAGTCTCAATCCAAGCCAAAGCGCACCGTTTCATGTGTGCATCACGGGGCATTCCATACGTTTCTCGCGTCGTGGGATGCCAATCGCCCTGCTTGAATCGTTCTGTATTCATAGGGTGTAGGGTTCTCTTTCTTACGGCTTTCCTGGTCTGGCCGAACATCCTTGTGGCAAAGGACACTGATTTTGCAGATTTTCTGCAAGAAGCAGGTCCTCAGACGCAGGCCATTGCTTCTGACAAAGAGGCCACTGCCTTTTTCCTGAAAACGTTCGGAGCCTCCCTCGAATTGCGCAAAGGGCTGCGCCAAACAGCGCGCAGACACAATCATCCGGCCCTCCCGGAAGAGTTACGCCAACCCCTGTCACTCTTCATGATGAATCTTGCAACCTGGCATCTCACGAACGATCTCCTGACCGCTCTCGATCAGGGAGAGATGCCGATGATTCAATCGATTCTCGACAGCCGACGACAACAGATCGGGTGGCTCAAGCAAACCGGATCCCAACCGGACCTGCCCGGCATCCTGGCCCTGGTCACGACCATTGCGCAATTACAGTCTCCTGAACCCACCATGCAACCGCTCTCTCCACACGACTCTTCATTCACGCAATTCCTACATGAACACTATCCGGAATGGACCGGCACTTCCAATAGTTGGCTGACTCTCGCACAAACCGAAGGAGCCGCAGGCGTGCGGAAACGACTACGGGATTCCTGGGATAGCCGGCCTGTCCAGAATGACCGGCACGAGAAGCCACCTCAGGGTGACCCGGCTTCATCCATCAATCGATTCATCCGGCATTCTTTTCTGCCGATTGCCACGACACACATCCGGGCCGCCCTCCTGCAACTACACGTCAGGAAGGAGCAGCAGGCATGGAAGCATTGGCAAGCGATTCGACAATGGAGCAACGATCAAAAGAACGAAATGGGTCTTCGACGACTATGTGGGACGTGGCAATGGCTTATGCACAATCACCAAAACCACGGCGACCATAAGACGATCATGATCTATCCTCCCCCATCAGAATACCACCGGATGGATCCGCAACCAGCCACGATCCAAGTTCGAGGGGATACCGTCTACATTCGATGGGAATTCCCACGGGGAATCGTGCAAGAAGAAAGTCTGCTGCTGAGCGAAAAGGATCAACTTCTCTCGGGCACTTTTGTGAACAACCTGGGACCCAATGGCAACATCACCGGCCGCCGCGTAAAACCCTGCCGGGAACAATAATCCCTTGTTGTAGGTCGGGTTAGCCGCGGGCGTAACCCGACGGCATTGAGACCGACACCATGCAATATCGACGGACGTTCGTACCCGGCGGCACTTACTTCTTCACCGTCGTCACCGCACGAAGGCGAAAGCTGTTCTGTGATGAGGAGACCATTCAGCTGGTGCGCCAAGCCTTTCACCACGTCAACGCCAATCGCCCGTTTATGGTCAACGCCATGGTCGTCTTGCCCGACCATCTCCACTGTATCTGGACCCTTCCGGTGACTGATGATGACTATCCGACCCGGTGGAGATTGATCAAAACCTGGGTTACAAAACATTACCCGCCTCTCTGTCCCCCTGACTCAAAGCATCCCAGGCTGAGGGAGACCGCCGTGTGGCAGGCCCGGTATTGGGAGCACCTCATTCGGAATGAAGAGGATTACCGGCAGCACGTGGAGTACATTCATTACAATCCGGTGAAACATGGGCAGGTGCTGCGACCTTGGGACTGGCCGCATTCGAGTTTCCGTCAATACGTCCAAGAGGGACTCTATCCGAAAGAATGGGGCGCCACGGAACCGATGCTGGATGAGGAAATTGGTCACGAATAGAGAGATGGAGCAACGCGACGGGTTTGGCGGAATCGTCGGATTACGCTACGCTAATCCGACCTACGAGAGGACTGCTGGCTGGCTGTCAGCCAAGACCCGAAGGGCTAGTGCCTGGACGGCTGCTTGTGTCTCAGAACGGGTGGCGCCATAAACCAGCACACCGGGAAGAGATGGAACTTCGCCAATCCAGCGGCCATCTTCTTCTTGCTCAAGCTCGACTTTAAATTGACTTTGATTCGCCATACTTGGCCTCTGTGCTATGGCTCATACAATCTGATTGTCGGATTACGCTCCGCTAATCCGACCTACGAGAGGGCTGCTGGCTGTCTGTCAGTAGGTCGGGTTAGCCGCAGGCGTAACCCAACAATCCGCCAACCCTGTCGGATTACGCTACGCTAATCCGACCTACCCGGCTTGCCGATTGGAAAAGGAGTACAATGAAGGAAGAAGGCTGCCATGCACGCGGAACAGCTCCTCGAACCGTCCATCCGGCACATCGGCCGCACGTTGGCCGAGCACTGTAAAACCGGCACCCCGTCCGTCCTGAGTCAACGCTGGTGGAATGACCTGCTCATGGACTGGGGCATGCAGGATGAGGATTTCAAAGTTCAACTCTTCCGCTTTGTGGACGTGCTCCCAACGCTCAAAACGGATGAACAATTTACTCGACTCCTTGCCGAATACTTCAGTCACACTCCCATTCTTCCCCAATCCCTCAAGTGGTCTCTGCAGAAACTTCCCGCCACCCGGATCGGCACCCACGTCGGGGCCCTCGTACTGCGCCGGCAATTCACGCGCATGGCCTATACGTTTATCGCCGGAGATACGATTCACAACGCGATGCCGGTACTGAAGCACCTGTGGCGATCGGGACGCTGTGCGTCGGTTGATCTGCTGGGTGAAACAACCGTCAGCGAAGCTGAAGCCGATCAATACCGGGACCGATGTTTGGATGCTCTGCGCGAGTATCATGCACAGGCTCAAGCTTGGCCCGGCCGGCCGTTGCTCGAACGGGATCACCTCGGAGTCATCCCGCGCGTCAACCTGTCAGTTAAAATTTCTGCCCTGTATTCGCAGTTGGACCCGGCTGATCCCGATGGAAGTTTTGAAGGTGTGGCAGCACGGCTTCGGCCTATTCTGGACGTGGCGTTGCAACTGCCGGCGTCTCTAACGTTCGACATGGAACACTATGAGCTCAAAGATTTGACCTGTGAGATTTTCATGCGGATTCTCTCGGAACCGGCGTATCGGGAATACCCGTGGCCAGGGATTGCCCTGCAGGCCTATCTTCGGGATGCCGACCGCACCTTGGATCGCCTCGTGGATTGGGTCCGACAACGCGGCTCTCCCGTCACTATTCGGTTGGTCAAAGGCGCGTACTGGGACGCGGAAAACATTCAAAACACACAACGCGGTTGGCCCGTTCCCGTGTTGAGCCGAAAAACCGAGACGGACGCCAACTTTGAATATCTCAGCAAAAAGCTGCTGACCCACCCCTCGCTGCTCCGTCCGGCCTTCGGCACTCATAATGTACGAAGTCTGGCTCATGCCGAAGCCGTCGCCCAATCCCAAGGCCTCTCCCCGGAGACCTGCGAATACCAGTCGCTTTACGGCATGGCCGATTCATTGCAACGCGCGATTGTGCAATATGGGCGTCGCGTGAGAGTGTATACGCCGGTCGGACAACTTCTGCCGGGCATGGCCTATCTCGTTAGACGGTTGTTGGAAAACACCTCCAACGAATCCTTCCTCTCGCAACAGCGGAAACAGGAAACACCCTTGGAGGTGTTACTCGCCCCACCGGAGACAACGGGTGCCCAGACGGGTTCTCTCTCTCAACCGGACTTCAGCCCGCACTTTTGCAATGAACCGCATACGGATTTTTCACGCGAGGCCTCGCGTCATGCCATGACTCAAGCCATCGAACGGGTCACACGACAACTCGGACACTCGCCTTCTTTCGCCGTACCTTCGACGATCGAGCAGTTGAAAGACGAACTGGTTTCGACCAATCCCAGCCGGCCGGACGAAGTCATTGCCCGCGTTCCCTGTTATTCCCCCGGCGAATTGGACCCGGTGATTGAGGCCGCGCATGAAGCGTTTGAATCCTGGCGTATCACGCCGGCCGGCACCCGCGCCGAATATCTCCGTGTCGTGGCGAAACTCATGCGGCAGCGCCGGTTCGAGTTGGCCGCGTGGGAAATTCTTGAAACGGGGAAACCCTGGAGAGAAGCAGACGCGGACGTTGCCGAAGCCATCGATTTTCTCGAATTCTACGCCGGCCACATGCGCCACCTGGGACGGCCGCAACTCCTGGGACATGAACCTGGTGAGTTGAATCACCTGGAATGGCTGCCTCGCGGGGTGGCCGTTGTGATTTCCCCGTGGAATTTTTCATTGGCCATTCCCACGGGGATGGTCTCGGCCGCATTAGTGACGGGCAATACCGTTCTGTTCAAACCTTCGGAACGCTCGCCGATGATGGGTTATCATTTGTTTGCCCTCTTTAAGGAAGCCGGGCTCCCTGACGGCGTGCTACATTTTCTCCCGGGGGGACCTGAAATCGGGAAAGCGCTTATTGCCCATCCCCGAATCCACGTGATTGCTTTTACCGGATCGAAAGAAGCCGGACTTGAGATCATCCGGCAGGCCGCACAGGTGTTACCCGGTCAATCGCACGTCAAACACGCCATTGCGGAAATGGGTGGGAAAAACGCCATCATCGTCGATGAAACCGCGGATCTCGATGAAGCCGTGAGCGGAGTCCTGTCGTCCTTCACCGGGTATCAAGGGCAAAAATGCTCCGCCTGTTCCCGCGCCATTGTGCTGGAACCGGTGTATCAAGAGTTTGTCGAGCGTTTGACGCAAGCCGCGCAAAGCCTGCACGTCGGTCCGCCGGAGAATCCGGCTCATCACATGGGACCGATGATCGACGAACGCGCCCTCCAGAAGGTTCGGGCATACGTCGAGATCGCCAGGCAAGAAGGGATGGTAGTGCTGGACGGAAAGATGAGCGGCGAGGGCTGGTTCCAGGGTCCGATCATCGTGACCGGAATTCAACCGTATCATCGACTCGCACGCGAGGAGATTTTCGGTCCGGTGGTCGCGGTCTTACGCTGCACAACGTTCACGGAAGCCTTACACGTGGCCATGCAATCGGACTTCGCACTGACCGGGGGGATCTACTCTCGAAGTCCCTCCAACATTCAGCAAGCTCGCGAAGCCTTCGACGTGGGGAATTTCTATATCAACCGCCCCATCACCGGATCGCTGGTTGGACGGCAACCCTTCGGGGGCCATCGCCTGTCAGGGGTGGGCAGCAAGGCCGGAGGAGACGGGTATCTGGAACAATTCATGGTTCAGCGGCTGACGTGCGAGAACACCATGCGCCGGGGATTCGCGCCGGCTGAGCAGGACCGTACCACCCTGTAGTTTGGCTTCTTCCAATTCCTCGGTAATTTCGATCATCCGGTCCTTCCCGGCACCAACCATCGGAATCATCTGCCGCTCGATATACTTAACCAGCCCCACGCCTTTCACCAACCACAGCGTCATGGTGTCGAATCCGGATATCCGCGTACCGTCCCCGGATAAATGCACCAACAACTTCATGTGCGCTTCCATGCGAATCGCCTGTTCATACCTCCCCAACGGCACCGTCACGGCCTCCTGCCCATTAATCCGCACTGTAGCCTGGACGTCCACTGTTTCCGCCTGCCCGTCACGATCCAGATCCAAGCCCAAGTTGAGGGCTTTTCGATCCAATTGATGAAAGGAACTCGGCATTTCAAGAGGAAACCGCACAATTTGATAGGGGATCAACTGCCGTTCCAGGATCGTTCCGGGTTTGGAGCCGTAATAGCGAATGCCTGCGGCATCACGCAGATAATAACTGTCGGTTGGCCCTTGGTCTCCGGGATTGGTATCGTGAAACACCGTGACCATGACGCCGTCCTTTTTTTCTCTTCCCGTGACCTTCGAGACGTTCACAAATGTCTTATCCTCGATCTGATTGACGACCCCTTCGCTGATCCGACCCCGATACGTCCACTCATTGCCCGTTTGATCGGGAAAATAGACGCCCGCATCATGGATCACGATCGGCGTGATCTGCCCGAGTCCATGATTGCTCCAACCGACGACAAGACCCAGGATCATCAGCGCTTTCAAACCGGCGAATCCGACCACGCTCCCTCCCGTTATTCCGTTTTCACACGAAGGCTCCCGCTTCTCTTCACCGTACCACAGCCCCCCCCACACGGCAAGACAGAGTCGGGCGGGTCGGATTAGCCAAAGGCGGAATCCGACCTACAACTCCTGCCTAGAGCTTCCGCCTGATAAGGAGGGCACGGGTGGTTTATCTCGTATGACAACCAACACCCTCATTCCCCCTTCTCAGTGGGACTGCTTAGAGTCGGGTTGCGGTCCAGGCGCTCGAGCATGAAGCGCAGGAGTTGGCCGGTAATCCCCAACGCAGGGAACGGAAAGTGCGCCAGCGCCCAGCGTAAGGACCGGGGGCGTGCAAACGCCGGCGCGCCGTAGGGCGATCGTGACCACCCCGAAATCGCGCGGCGACAGCAGCGCGTCGACCGTCCTCCCTGTCAGGGTCGGCTCGCGCATCTCAGCCATTCGTCATGGGTCGCCATAGCCACCGACCCTGAAATCCTCTGCGTAGCGCCGTCTCAACAAGGCCGCCGTCGTGGCGTCCGGCCATTCTCCGGGGTGTTCCTCCGGCTTGACGTTCAGCCGCGGGAGATCGCGATAGGGCATCCCCAACCGCTCGGTCACCGCGCGCCAGTCGGCGTCGAGGTTTTCCCAATGTCCGAGGAAATCCGGCAGGCGGCCATCCAAGGTGCAAATCTGGCGGTGCTGGGAGAGCCAGTGACGGTCGGCGAACGCATCCGATCCCGAGGGCGTGTTCAGCCAGCGGCAGAATTCGCCGAAGCTCATGCCAGTGCTCAGGCCGTGATAGGGCTCGATGAACCAGCGCCATGCGTCCCGGTCGCGTAGCGCCAGGCTGTGCTTGTCCGCATAACAGGAAAAGGTCCGGTCACAGGGATGGCGGACAAAGGCGAAGCTGAAGTACCCCTTGGCCTCCGGACGGCGTTCAAGGACCTCGTCCAGGGTCCGGCCGCGAATCAGCGTGACGTCGGGGTCCGCTGCGCGTAGCGCGGCGATGATACTCCGCGACGCCACCTTGGGGTTGCAGATCCACAGAAACCGGTATCTCCGGGAGACCATCTTTTCCGCTCCCAGGTCGGTCCGGCATCCCGCCGTGTGCACGAGGGCAAGCGCAGTCCGGTAGTCCTCCACTCTGACGGCGGCAGCCAGCGACGCCGCGAGGTCCCGGTGCTCGCTCGTTTGGGAGACGGCCAGCCGGCGGGCCAGATGGTCGAGCAGGCGGTCGAGCGCCCGGCGCCGGACGACAGCGCCGATGCGGGCCGGGAGGCGCCTGCCGGCGGTGTCGCAGACAGGCAGCAGGCCGCACCGGCCGGCGACCCGAAGAGCCCGGCCGAGTAGCCGCGCCACGTCATGCGTATCGGCCGTCACGCGCGGCAAGGCCTGCGTCCGCACCCCGTTCCTCCTTCGGTTTCTTCTCAAGTGCCGTCCAACAGCGACCGGAAGCCAACGGTACGTGTTCAGTCATCCGTTGACAATTGTCACTGGTTCCTTCGGTGCCCCTCTTTTGTAAGACGACCCCCTCACTCCCCCTTATCAGGGGGACTGCCTAGAGCCCTGTAGGTCGGGTTCGCGTCGCTCAACTCGACAAAGTGGTTCTCTATACTGGATTTTTTACCGACGAATCAAGCAGTCATGGCGGGCTGGCTCGGGGTACAGATGCAAGTTGGGTTCGCGTCGCGTCACCCGACAGCAAGTCTGAGCACCTACAGAGATGCCGGGAGGAAGAGAAAGAAGAGGAGCCCCTCGCTTGCGCTTAGGCAGGCATTTCATTTGGTGCGGTCGCGGGCTACAATCCTGATATGAATGAAGCGATCGCCTTTGATACGCACCGATTTGTCGAAAATCTGACTGAAAGCGGCTTCACGGAACAACAGACCGAGGCCCTGGCGAAAGAGCAGGTCCAACGGCTCAACAGCAACCTGGCCACCAAGGTCGATCTTCAAGCGGTCAAGGCGGAGCTTCAAGCGAAAAACGAAACCGTCAGGGCGGAGCTTGAGGCGAAAATTCAAGCCTCTAAGGTCGATCTCATCAAATGGATAGTGATGGCAATGATTGCGCAAAGCACGCTGATTGTGGCTTTAGTCAAACTACTCTGAGACGGCATGACGGGATGCCGCCGCTGCGCAAATCCCGGATTCCCCCTCTCCCCCCTTTTATTGTAGACAACCTGATTTCCTGCTTGACTCTCCGGCCCTACATTAAGTATAGCTAATTTTTTAATCGTAGCATTTTACATTTACGCCTTCGGTTTCCGCATGGAACATTGGCGCTGCCGTTCTTTTTTCCTTGACCCCCACGCGGTTATCGCGAATCGGCCGCCTCGGTTTCGCGAGCGCCGGTCCCGGGGCCGGCCGTTGGCGGCCGCTACGAGACCCGTGCAACACTCGCCCCATCATCCTGTTGACAGAGCGGTCGCCGGTGACCCGGTTCGGAGATGCGCCGGACCTTGACCTTGTGGACATGAACCCAAACAACCTGCCCCCGGTGTCGGTGATCATTCCCGCGCGAAACGCCGAGGCGACGCTGCCGGCTACCCTCGAATCGGTACTGGCTCAGGACTACGGCGGCGAGACCGAAGTGATCGTCGCGGACGGGTCGGAGACCTCCGCGACAAGCGAGCTCGTCCGGCGACGATTTCCGGAGGTCCAGGTGGTTCCCAACCCCGAGCATACGACCCCGTGCGGGTTGAATTGCGCGCTACGGGCCGCGAAGTACCCGGTCGTCGCGCGCTGCGACGCACACGCCATGCTGCCTCCGGGATACCTCACCCAGGCGGTCGGCACGTTGCTGCGCACCGGCGCGGCGAACGTGGGCGGGCGCCAGAATCCGGTGGGAGACACGCTCTTCGAGCGTACCGTGGCGCTGGCGACGACCACATGGCTCGGCGCGGGCGATGCCCGCTACCGCATCGGCGGCGGCGCGGGTCCGGTGGATACGGTGTTTCCCGGCGTCTTCCGGCGCGATGTGCTGGACGCGGCCGGGGGCTGGGACGAGACGCTCCTGCGCAACGAAGACTACGAGTTGAACTGGCGGTTGCGGGAACGCGGCGGGACGGTCTGGTTCGATCCGGCGCTGGTCGTGGACTACCGGCCCCGCGGCACTCCACAGGCGCTGGCTCGACAGTATTTCCACTACGGTCGCGGGAAGCGAGCCATGCTCGCACGCCATCCCCGCTCGTTGCGGTTCCGGCAGGTGGTTGCGCCGCTGCTGCTCGTGGCGCTGGCCGCGTCGGCCGTGCTGGGCGCTACCGGAGGCCTGATCGCCGCCGAAGGCCTGGCTCCTCTGATCGCGCCGGAGGCGGGGACACGGCTATTGTACACGGCGGCGGCGGGCCCTCTCGGCTATGGGCTGTTCCTGCTCGCCGCCTCGGCCGTGCTCGGTCTTCGCCGCCGGCGCCCCGAGGCGCTGCTGCTGCCGGTGGTGGCGGTGATCATCCACCTCGCGTGGGCGACCGGCTTCTTCGCGGGCGCGCCGGGCGGCGCTCGCGGGAGGGGGCGCTGATGGCCGGGCAGCGGGCGTCCGAAAGCGTTTTGCGGTTCGGCGTATTCGCCGGCATCTTGCTTCTCCTGCTCACCCCGTTCGTGGTCACGCCGAGCACGATTTTCCCATTCGTGATCGGCAAGGCGGTCTGGTCTCGAGCGATCATCGAGATCATTTTCGCGCTGTGGGCCGCACTTGCGCTGGCGAACACCCAGTGCCAGTGGCTATTCAACGTGCTCGGCGATCATTGGCCTGAGATCCGGGCCAAAAACGACCAGCGCGTCCTGCGCCCGCTCGAATGGGCGTCGTGTGAGGCCGAAGAGGTCGTGCGCACGGAGCCCGAAAGTTGGAAAATCCATCACAGCCTGGCGCGGCTGTTTCACGCCGCCGCGACCGACCCGGAGTACGAAGACGCGGCGCGGCACTACCGCGCGCGCGGGAACTCGCCCCCAATCGTCCGATCTTTCCCGGCGCGTTGCGTCCGCCGGACTCGCTTGCGACCCGGCGGCTCGACGACGGCCGCGACGAACTGCATTGGCGCTGGCCCGAAGGCGCGGGATACGTGACCGTGAAGGAATCGATGGGGCAAGGGCCCTGGCACCACGTCCTCCACGTCTATGACCCCGGCCAGACGTCGTTCGTCCTGCCCGAGGGCCGTACGCCCGGCGTCCGGCGCTATCGCATCAAGGCTTGCCGTTTTCCCAGCCAATGCAGCGACTCGGTCGAATGGCCGCCGCTCGCCGCACCGGCCGGCGAGCAGAACCGCGCCGGAGGGAACAACCGGGACGCCAGTGAGGAGTCACCGCAGTGAACCACTCCGCGATCGAGCACACGTCCCGGCATCGCCGTGCCAACAGGAGGCATCGATGAGCGGCCGCGAATGCTACAAGCGCCCCTTCGACCTGACGCTGGTCGCGCTCGCGCTGGTGCCGCTGCTCCCGCTGTGGCTGGTCCTGGGAGGTGTGATCGCGCTTGCGATCAGGCTCGAGGACCGTGGCCCCGTGGTCTACAGCCAGCCGCGGCTGGGCCGTGGCGGGCACGTTTTCCACATTTTCAAGTTCCGCACCATGGTCGAGGACGCAGAAGAGCACACCGGACCGGTGTGGTCGGCGTGGCGCGATGCGCGCACGACCGCGGTCGGCCGGGTGTTGCGCCGGTTTCATCTTGATGAGTTGCCGCAGGTGCTCAACGTCATCAGGGGCGAGATGAGCCTGGTAGGCCCGCGACCCGAGCGGCCGGAGCTGGCCGAGCGGATCGAACGTACGGTCCCCGGGTTCCCGGAGCGACTGCAAGTACGTCCGGGCATTGCGGGGCTGGCCCAGGCCCGTGACGCCTATCACATGCATCCTCGGCGCAAGCTCCGCTACGACATGCGTTATATCGCGAAGATGAGCCCGTGGCTGGACCTCAAGCTGTGCATAGTCTGCGTGTGGAGAGTGCTCCGGCTGACGGCGGACCGGCGCAACGGCTCGCGCGGCCTGGCCATGCGCCCGGTGACGCGGGGACTGCCCCGGCGGAGCATGACGCTGAAGGAGGTCTCCCCCTCTGGCGCCCGCGACATCGGAACACGGCCGGACACCGCGCTCGTCGGCGGACCGCGTCCCGCCGCGGTACGCTACAACGATTGGCGCCGGGTGCGGATGCCGGACGCCGGGAGCTTTACGCCCACTCGTCCGGTCAGCGTGATCGTGCCCTGCTTCGACGCGCCGGAGGCGCTCGCGCTGACCCTCGCGGGACTGGAGGGGCAGACCTACCCACGGGACCTGTTCGAAGTCGTCATCGTCGACGATGGTTCGTGTCCGCCCCTGTCCGTCCCTCCTTCGACGCCGCTTAACGTCAGGGTGGTGCGCCAGGAGCGGCGCGGGTTCGGGCTCGCGCGGGCGCGCAACGCCGGCGTGCGCGCGGCGGCGCACGACATCCTGGTGTTTCTCGACGGCGACGTGATCGCGGAGGCGAGGCTGCTCACGGCCCACGCCCGCTGGCACCATGTCGTCTCGGATGCGCTGACCCTCGGCTTCTGCGCGTACGTGTCGGTGTCGGGCCTCGACGCCGTAGCGATCCGCCGCCGGCCCGGATCGCTCGCAGAGTTGTTCACAGACCGGCCCTTCGATCCGCCCTGGTCGGAGCGCCACATGGCCAGGACCGGCGAGCTTACGTCGAGACACGACGACCTGTTTCGGGCGGTGACCGGCCACAACTTCGGGATCGCCAGGGCGTTCTTTGACGAGGCAGGCGGCTTCGACGAGTCGTTTACCCGCTATGGAGGAGAAGATACCGAATTCGGCTATCGGGTCCGGACCCGGGGAGGGTTGCTGGTCCCGGTGCGGGACGCGTTCGGCTGGCACCAGGGGCGCTGGGCCGAGGACCGGGAGAGAAAAGAGCAGGACCAGGACCTCCAGGTCGATAAGCTCGCACATCTGATCGCGGACCACGGGTTTCGACGGCTCTCGCCCGGGCAGATCTTTGCGGTACCGCGGCACGTGGTCACGGTCGAGGCCGGCGAAGCCCCGGTGGAGCGCCTGCTCGACGCCGCCGGGGAACTGCTTGCCGATCCGGCGGACGACCTGGTGGTACGAATCGAGACGGCACCGGGCCGGGCCGGCGACGATCTCGCCCGGCTCAAGCGGTACTTCGCCCAGGATTCGAGGGTACGGGTCGCCCCCGAGCGCCCGGCGCTCGACCAGTTCCCGGTCTCCCCCTACCACGTCACCATTCGCATCGGCGCCGGGACGGGTCGCGGGTTGGTGCCCGGGCTGTGCGCCGCCCTGGGCGATGCCGCGACGGCAACGGCCGTCCTCGGGGACGGGTCGCGGGTGTCCGTCACCCGGGCGTGGGCCCTGCATCGCGCCCGTCGCGCGGGCGGGACCGCCGCCGACTACGGCGACGCGCGAGCGGTGAGCGCGACGAACCTTGCTCTTGGCCGCCCGTTGCGAATCGGTGCCGGGTCCGGGCGGTTGCGGCAACGCCGAGGTGTTGGTGCCGCCGTGGCCAGGGTCTGGGCCGAGGCGCGGCACGTGCGAGGGCTGTCCACCGGTTGGCGGTTCCTCACCTGGCTGGCCGGCGCCACGCGCTGGTGGCTGCGCCGCGGGCGTGGCGCGCCGGTGATCCAAGGGGTCGCGCCCGGGACGGCGCACGCCGATCCCGTCCTGGGGGTTGAGATCGCCGCGCTGGGCGAGCACGCCCGGGCGGTGTTCCGGGCGTCGTCACGAATCAGGCATCACGTGGACGACCGGTCCGTGGACGTGGTGCTGGCCGACACGCCGGTCGAGACGGCGGGCATCGAGGCGCCGGTGGTCGTGCTCTCCGAGGCGCGTGGGCTGGCGACGCCCGCTTTCGACCCCGCGGTGGACAATCCGATCGGCTGGGTACGCGACGTCGAGTATCACGTCGCGGCCCTGGGGCCGGCGCGCCTGCTCCCACACGGGACCACGGCGCCTCGCGTGGTGACGACCGAGGACCGGGACGCGCTGCTACATTGCCACCACGTCGAGGACGTCGCGGCGTTCCACGACGGGCCGGTCGAGCGCGCCGGCACACTGGTCCGCCTGGCGGCGCGCGGGACGCCCATCCACCTGGCGGACCGCGACCCCGCGCTCGGGGAACTGCTCGGTTCCGAACTCCACGGGCTCATGACCGCCGCTATCGGCCATGCCGACGCCACGGCGCGCGAGGCGCTCAGCATCCGGATGCGGCGTGCGGCACTACGCGGCCACTCGCTCCGCGCCCGCGCCCGCCGGTTGTGCGAGGCCGCACACATCGATCCGCCGGCACTCCCCCGTGTGTCGGTGCTGCTCGCGACCCGGCGTCCGAAGAATCTGGCCTCGGCACTCGCCAACGTCGCCCGGCAGCGTTATCCGTGCTTGGAGTTGGTGCTGGCGCTCCACGGGCCCGGCTTCGAGCCGGCCGCGATGGAGCGCGCCGTCGCCGGTTTCGCCCATCCGGTGAAGGTGCTGCGTCTCGACCGGGAACAGCTCCTCGGCTCGGTTCTGAACGCGGCCACGGCCGCGGCGAGCGGCACCCTGCTGGCCAAAATGGACGACGACGACCTCTACGGCGACGAACACCTCTGGGACCTCGTCCTCGCGCACGAGTATTCCGGGGCGGCACTGGTCGGCAAGTTTCCCGCGACCGTCTATCTCGCCGGCCTCGACCGCACCGTGCGCCGCCGCCGGGTGCGTAGCGAGACTTGGGCGCACTCTATCACCGGCGGCGCCATGCTGATCACCCGCTCGGGGCTCGAGCGCGCGGGCGGCTGGCGGCGCGTGCGGCGCCACGTGGACCAGGCGCTGATCGACGACGTCCTGCGCGCCGGCGGTGGCGTCTATCGCACCCACGACGACGGCTACCTGCTCGTCCGGCACGGCGACCGGCACACCTGGACGACGGACGACGACGGCTTCCTGGTCCAGGCCGAGGCCGTGCAGCCCGGCCGGTGCCCCGAGCTTGCCGGAATCGAGGACGCGCCGCCGGGCCTCGGGCCGGCCGGCTGGGGATGCGCACGATGATCTCGCACCGCTACCATTGCATCTACGTCAAGGTGCCGAAGTGCGCCAGCACGAGCATCCTGCACTGGTTTCTGAACTATTGCGGAGCTCATCGCAGCATGAAACCCTGGTGGTATGGGAGCCTTGCAACCGATCGGGTCCAGGCGGTCACGCGAGTCATGAACTTCTATCCGGACTATTTGACGTTCACCTTCGTCCGCAACCCGTACGAACGATTCCTCTCCATCTACCGAAGCGCCTTCTGGAATACGTCGCAATTCCCCGATCTACGGGACAAGCTCGCGACTTGCGGCTCCGTCCGGGAGTTCGCCGAACTGTGCCGCGACGTGCTCGTCGACTTCGGGCCGTTGTGGGGCCGGGAGGCGTGCGACTTCTTCCGCAAGAACGGCGAGCGGGAGTACGGGCCGGGCAAGGTCAGGCTCAAGTACCTCGGCTGGGTGATCGACCATGCCCGGCCGCAGACTGATTTCCTCCCCGACTGCAACCCGGAACGCCTGTTCGGCGTGAAGCGCGTCAACGGCGATCCGCTCGCGTTCATCGGCAGGGTCGAGGCGATGGAAGCGGACTTCCATCGCCTGCGAGGCATGCTGGGTCTGCCCGGCGTCGCTCTTCTGCACAGGAATCCCTCCCGATCGGTCGCCGAGCGCGGTGGACCCTGGACGGCCTATTACGACGACGCGACGCGCCGGTTGGTCGAGGACATCTATGCCGCCGACCTCGCTTTCACGGGCTGCGGTTTCGACGACGGACGCACAACGATCGCCGTCCCGGCCTTCGGAACCGAAGCTCCGGCGCCGCGCCCCGTCCGGCGCCGACGTGCCGGCACGATTTTGGCGTGCGCGTGGTTCAACCTGTCTTCGTTCGAGGTCCGCATGGAAGAGAAAATCCGATGTTTTCCGACGCTCAGGCGTCTCCTGCGACCGCTCAAGCGATTGCGCGGCCTTCCCCGCTAGGCCGGCCCTTGCTCCGCGACGTTGTGCCGGACGGCATGACGTTCTTGTGTGACCTGCCGGGCAGGAGGATCGGGATACGGGACCTGCTCCGACCCGGGGGCGAGGCTCATCGCGTCAGGACGGCCGCAGACACTGCCGTTCACCGGGATCGACACTGTGATGCCGCTTCGCGAGCGCACAAGGGAAGGACAGGCCACGTGATCTCACATCGTTACAGATGTCTCTACGTCAAGGTGCCGAAATGCGCGAGCACGACGGTCCTCGACTGGTTCATGACCCACGGCAAGGGCCGGCACAGCTTCAGGCCGTGGTGGTACGGCGGGCTGCTGTCCGACCGGATCCAGGGAGTGACGCGGGGCATGAACCTCTATCCGGACTACTTGACGTTCACCTTCGTCCGCAACCCGTACGAGCGATTCGTCTCCATTTACGTCTACCTGCGCCGGCTGGGAGCGGCGCAGCCCGGCGGCGCCCACGACCATCCCACCGACTACGGCACGTTGCGCGAGTTCGCCGAGCTCTGCGGCGAGGTCCTTGCCGACTTCGGGCCGTTATGGGGTCGCGACGCGCGGCGCTTCTTCCGGGAGAACGGCGAGCGGGAGTACGGGCCGGGACGGATCAAGCTCAAGCATCTGGGCTTCGTGACCGGCCACGCCCGGCTCCAGACGGACTTCCTCCCGGACTGCCACCCCGAACGCCTGTTCGGCGTCAAGCGCGTCAACGACGATCCGCTCTCGTTCATCGGCGCGGTGGAGACCATCGACGAGGACTTCTCCAGGCTGGCCGACATGCTGGACCTGCCCGGCATCCGGCTCTCCGACCGCAACACCTCCGGGATGGGCGTCCGACGCGACGGCGCCAGGCGCTATGCGGCGTACTACGACGCCGCGACGCGCCGGCTGGTCGAGGACCTCTACACCGCCGACCTCGATTTCACGGGCTACGGTTTCGACGAGGGACGCCCCATGATCGCGGTTCCGGCCCGCAAGGCCGAAACGCCAGCCACGCGCCAAACCCGACGCCGAAGCGTAGGAACGCTCCTGGCACGCGCCTGGCGCAGGTTGTGGCCCATCGAGGTCCATTTCGAGGCACGGATCCTGCGCTCGACGACGGTGAGACGCCTGCTCCGCCCGCTCAAGAGGCTGCGCGGCCTTCCCCGTTGACTAAGCTACGCTAACTAAGAGGAATTGTCGGATTACGCTACGCTAATCCGACCTACCCGACCTACCTGCTCTACGCCACGCCCCGACGAACCGCGACAACCATCTTTAGGTTTGCCTTGCCGTCATGCATTCGGGATAATCGCTCCAGCATGCCCGCAGCACCCAAGCAAGCCTTACGTCAGGATCAAGGCTCCAAAGCCGCCTCCATTCCAACGGTGCTCGTCCTCGGAGGCTCCGGGGCCATCGGGTCTGCGGTGTGTCTTCGATTTGCGCAAAACGGGTGGAACGTCGGAGTCCACTATCATGTCAACTACGACTCGGCCGCCGACGTTCTTCAAAAAGTCGAACAACTTGGCCGAGAGGGCAGAACATTTCAAGCGGACACGAGTGACTCACGTCAAACCCACGTCCTGTTCGATCAGGTGCAAACCGTGTGGCCCGAACTCGATGCGCTTGTGTGGTCAGTGGGCACAACCGTCGATCGCCTCACCGTCCGCATCACGCCATCCGAGTGGGAACGTATGCTGCACACCAATCTCACCGGCCTGTTTCTCTGTCTTCAAAGAGGGCTGCGGCTTTTTTCCGAACGACGAGGAGGCGCCGTCACCGTCATGAGTTCCCTAAGCAGCGCCAGGGGTGGAGCAGGACAGGCGGCCTATGCGGCTTGTAAAGCCGGAGCCTTGGGATTGGTCAAATCGGCGGCTCAGGAATTCGGCGAGGCCAACGTCCGTGTCAACGCGATCTTTCCGGGTTGGCAGCAATCGCCTCTCGCCGGAGACGCGTTTCCTCATCCGGACCAACTTCACGCCCACGTCCTGGGACGCACCCCCTCGCTTGAGGACGTCACTGATTTCATCTACCGCTTGACCACGACTCGGGATATCTCCGGTCAGGTCTACAATATGGACAGCCGGATCTGGTAGAGACGTGCCGGACCAGCCGCTGCCACCGCCGAAAGGCGTATTCGTTACCGGAACGGATACGAACGTGGGGAAGACCGTGGTGACGGCTGCTTTGGGCTTGGCCCTGCAACAAACCGGCGGTACGGTCGGTATCATGAAGCCCGTCGAGACGGGCCTTGCGCCAGATGAACCAACTTCGGATGGGCAACGTTTGAAAACATTATTTGCGCTTTACAGGAACGTAGACGTGCGCGGGCTCTATAGCTTTACCTCACCCGTGGCGCCACTGGAAGCCGCACGCACCTCTCAACAACTCATCGACGTTGAAGCGATCCTCAACGCCTGCCGAACCTTTGCCGTACATCATGATTATATGCTCGTAGAAGGCGTCGGCGGCATTCTTGTGCCCCTGACTCAAACACAAGATGTCCGCGACCTGATCGCGCTGCTGGGCCTTCCCTGCCTGATCGTGAGTCGAACCGGCCTGGGTTCGATCAACCAGACGCGCTTAACCCTCATGGGACTCAGGCAGGCGGGCGTTCACATTTTAGGGATTCTGCTCAATCACTCAGACACCGCCCGGGAAGAGCAGCAGACGTCCACCGTCAAGCTGATCCGCGAACTCAGCGACGTGCCGGTCCTGGGCCCTCTCCCCTTTGAACCCCGCCTGAGGGCGAACACAGAGGTTCGCCCCTACCGGTGGGAAGACGGCATCATGACACTCGCGACCCATTCAACTATCCGGGAAGTGGCGAGGATGGTGCGGGAAAGTGACTGACAAAGTCACGCATCGTCTGCTCGATGTCCGAGGCATTGAATACGGCGGAGGCGACGGCAACGCCGTTCACTCCTGAGCCAACGATCTCTTCAAGGGCATCCAAGGTAATCCCTCCGATCGCGAACACCGGCAATGGAGTCAGAGAACGAATTTCCCGTAATCCGGCCAGCCCCACGGACGCTGCGTGAGTTTCTTTGGTCGTGGTGGGAAAGAGAGGGCCGTATCCGATATAGTCCGCGCCTCCCCGGGTCGCTTGCGTCACTTCTTCGGGCCGATGGGTGGAGATGCCGATGATTTTATGGCATCCCATAACTCTTCTCGCCAAATCCAGAGGAAGATCCTCCTGACCCAAGTGTACCCCGTCCGCCTCCACTGCCAGGGCCAAATCGCACCGGTCGTTCACGATGAACAATGCACTCAAACGAGCGGCAACGTCCCGCAATTCCCTGGCCTTGGCAAACACGTCGCGCGGGGATCCGGTCTTGTTGCGATATTGGAACAATCGGATGCCGCACCCGGCGGCCAGTTCCAGGACGGACCGCAAATCATGTCCGGGAGCCCACTGCTCATCCAACAACAAATACACGCCGGAAAGGGAAGGCTGCGACACGGGGCGACACGCTAAAGCCTGCGGCCGGCCAGCAGCCGGTCGAGAAAATTCGTGGACACTCCGCCTTTTTGAAAGTCGGGATCACGCAGGATGAGCCGCTGCAACGGAATTGTCGTTTTGATCCCTTCTACGGCAAACTCTTCGAGGGCGCGTTGCGCCCGGGCCAGCGCGTCCGCGCGATCCTGTCCATGCGCAATTAACTTGGCGATCAGGGAATCGTAGTGGGGATGGACCCGATCCCTCGCTTCCAAGGCCATATCCACGCGAATCCCGGCTCCACCGGGAACGTGCAAACGCGAGACGACCCCGGGACTCGGCACGAAGGTCTCCGGGCACTCGGCATTGATCCGGCATTCGATACTGTGACCCTGCAACTGAACGTCCTTCTGTCTAAATCGTAACGGCATCCCGGCGGCCACGCGGATCTGTTCCTTAATAAGATCAATGCCGGTAACCATTTCAGTGACCGGATGTTCGACCTGAATCCGGGTATTGACTTCCATGAAGTAAAACTTTCGATTTTGATCGAGCAAAAATTCCACGGTTCCGGCGTTCCGATAGTGCACGGCTTTGACAACCTTGAGGGCAACTTTTCCCATCTCCTGTCTCAGCGAATCATCTACGACGGAAGACGGGGATTCCTCCACCAACTTCTGATAGCGACGCTGGATGGAGCAGTCTCGCTCTCCCAAATGAATTGCGTGCCCGTGTCCATCGGCCAATACCTGAATTTCAACGTGCCGGGGTTCGGGAAAAAACTTTTCCAGATAGACGCCGTCGTGTGCAAATCCCGCCCGCGCTTCAACCTGGGCAGACAAAATGGCCTTTCCCAACTCGGCTTCACGGCTGACGACCCGCATGCCTCGTCCTCCTCCGCCGGCCGAAGCCTTCACCATCACGGGATAGCCGAGATCGCCCGCGACCTGCACGGCGTGATCGAGGTTGCGCAGTTCCCCTTCGCTGCCCGGCATAACGGGAATCCCATGCCGGAGCATGGTTGCTCGCGCCTTGGACTTGTCGCCCAGCAGGGCGATATGCTCGGATGTCGGCCCGATAAACGTGATGCCGATCGATTCGCAAACCTCGGCAAAATGCGCATTTTCCGCCAGAAACCCATATCCGGGATGGATGGCATCGGCCCCGGTGATCTCCGCTGCGCTCAAGACGTTGGGAACGTTCAGGTAGCTCAAGGCACTGTCGGCGGGTCCGATACAGAGATGTTCATCCGCGTGGCGCACGTACAGGGAATGCGCATCGACTTCCGAGAAGACGGCGACCGTTTTAATCCCCAGCTCTCGACAGGCGCGGATGATTCGGAGGGCGATTTCTCCACGATTGGCAATCAGGATTTTTTTGAACACGGGTTTTCCTCGTGGAGCGAACGGGAGTTACGGAAGAGGCTCGATGACAAACAAAGGTTGACCGAATTCCACGCCTACCTCATTCTCAACCAGCACCTTGACGACTCGACCATCGACTTCGGATTCGATTTCGTTCATGAGTTTCATGGCTTCGACGAGGCACAAAACTTGCCCCCTGCTCACCAAGTCCCCTTCTTCCACGTAGGGCTCGGTATCAGGCGAGGATGACCGGTAGAACGTCCCGACAACGGGCGAGGTGACCGTTACCAAAGAATCCCGTTCCCCGGAGTCTGTGATCGGTTCAGGTGCTTGACCAGATCCCATGGAAGAGGGAGCCGGCACGCTCACCACGGCGGCGGATTCACGCCGTATCCGGATGCGCACATCCCCGCGTTGGACCTCAATCTCGTTCAAATTCTGCTCATTCAGAATTTCAACCAGATCTTGAATGTCTTTGCGTTGTTCGCTGTCCATGCCTCACGCCCGGACGCGTTCGACGTATTCCCTGGTCCGCGTAGCGACTTTAATCACCTCACCGGTCTCCAGATATAACGGCACCTTGATGGTCGCTCCCGTCTCAACCATCGCGGGTTTCGTCCCTCCCGAGGCGGTGTCGCCACGAACGCCCGGATCGGTTTCCACGACCTCCAACTCCATGAACGTCGGCAAAATCATGGAGATGGGATTGCCTTCGTAGAGCAGGATTTCCACGGTCGTGTTTTCCTTGAGCAGGTCGGTGTCATCTCCGAGCTGATCCTTCTGATAGGTAAACTGCTCATAGGACGAGGTATCCATGAACGTGTAGGCATCACCGGCCGAATAGAGGAATTGCATTTCGCATTCCTCCAAATCCGGTTCATCGAATTTTTCACCAGACCGAAACGTCTTTTCCAGAACCTGACCGGTTTTCAGATTCTTCAACTTGGTCCGCACAAACGCACCGCCTTTGCCCGGTTTCACGTGTTGAAATTCCACGATATAATACGGCGTGCCCTCCAACTCCATCCGGGCGCCATTTCGAAATTCTGCGGTTGAAATCACGATTCACGTATCCTTTCTCTCACAAGTAACCCGACAATCCTACTACTGTCCTCTAGCGCTACCTCCCAACTTTTCCCTCTTCGGAAAAAGTTCCCGTCCTTACAAAGGAGGGGAATACCAGGGAAACGACACAGCCGGAGAATGCAGGCGGCATTCCCATCTGTTTCCTCCCCTTTGTAAGGGGAGGTCAGGTGGGGTAGAGACTTATTGTCGGATTACGCTTCGCTAATCCGACCTACCCCGACTGCTTGTCACCGGCCCTTCTGACGTGGTCAATGACCGCCCGCACCCCGAGTTCATAGCTCAAAGCCCCAAACCCACTGATTTGGCCGATGGCCACCCCGGCCAGGTAAGAACGTTGGCGAAATTCCTCGCGTTGATGAATGTTCGACAAATGCACTTCAACCGTCGGTAAGGTGACACCCAAGATGGCATCCCGAAGAGCAACACTGGTATGCGTATAGGCCGCAGGATTGATCACGATCGCATCAAACCGGGCTCGGGCTTCTTGAATCCACGATACCAGCTCGCCTTCGCTGTTCGAATGTTTGGCCTCAAGGGTCACCCCTTCGGCCTCCGCCAATTCCATGAGCCGGGCATTGATGGATTGCAGGGTCTGATCCCCGTACGTTTCCTGCTCGCGTACCCCGAGCATATTCAGATTAGGCCCATGCAACACTAAGATCCGCATCATCGAAGGGTGCCGTTAACGAGTAAGTAAGGAACTCATGCTTGAGGGGAGGAAGGGACGGTCACACGAAAACTCAATCCCCCAGCACGCTCAAGTGATTGACATGCAAAGGGATTCTAACAAGGTGCGGGCAATCGGTCAACGAAGAGCAACAGATTAGGTAGATTAGGTAGGTCGGGTTAGCCGGAAGGGTAACCCGACAATCCGCCAAGCCGTTGGATTCTGTTGCGCTAATCCGACCTGCCCGATTTACCCGACTGATCCCGCTCCGCTGTCTGTTGGTTCAAGCTTCCACTGACGATTTGCATGTCTCGCTGAAGATCTTCGAGGTCGTATTGGACCGATATTTTTGTGGTGCGGGCGTAGTCCATCATCTCCCATAAGGATACCCCGGCATCGCGAGCAGCCCGTGCCAGGGTGAGTTTCCCATCCCCGTACAGCCGGACATAGTGATCGAGCTTCCATTGCCGGACGGCTTTCGAGAGCAACCGGCGAACGGTGGTTGAGCGATCGGACTGTTCGACATCCTCGATGAGTTCTAATTCACTAACCAACTCCAAGGGGAGCCTGGTGCCCACCATCTGTTCTTTTTTCATGTCTTTGCCTCCCGTGCGAGTCTCAAGACTTCCGCTACCACGGCTGGAGAAAGCCACAAGAGCTGGCCGAGATCCCGAAGCGTGGTCTCCATTTCTCCTAAGTCAAGACACTGTCGCAAATACGCTTCCAACACTGCTCCGACGGTGCCCACATACTCTACTCCGACTACTGTGGCCATGCTTCGGCCTTCCTTGTCGTCAACAATCAGTCGTAGGCCCCTCACACTCGCCAGCGCGATGGATTCGGCTTCACCCCGATCCAAACGGGAACGTCTCGTCAGACGCTGCATCAGGCCGCGCTCTTGCGCGGTCAAGCGAACCGTCTGTAACCAGCCGCCTTCCAAGGCGGCCTCAAGTTGCTCTACACCCAAGGCATGGACAGCTTTGCCGGCATCAATCGTTTCCGCCTTCACGGCAGGTCCGATCAGCACTTCGCCATAGAGATCGTTCAAGAGTCTCAGACGCTGGAGCTTGGCAAAAACGATCAACGGGGAAGCGTCGGCTACGATCATTCGGTCTCCCTAAGACATCAGCCATGACTTCAGAATTATGTTAACAAGAAATTCAAATGTTTTCAATTCTGCTCAAAAAAAAACAGGCTCTTCTCTTTGCTCAAGGCAACCGCCTAGGACGGGGCCACCGATTTCATTTTTTGAGACAGAACGCGCCGAAGTTCCACCATTCCCAACGTGTCCCGTGCACAATAGGCATGAAGGGCCGATGCCAAACGTTGACGCTCGACCCAATCGGTCACGGTAAACATCATACGATGATACATGGCCGATGCGGTTGCGCCGTCCTTGATTGCCAGGTCTCCATAATCCAATGACGGGACGAGGGCCGGCAGCACGGACTTGATTGAAAACGACCCCTGAAAATCCGGATGGTAGTAATGGCTTTGAAGAACTTCCAAGAGATCCCAGAGGCGTTCCCCGACTCGAAGCAAGTCTTTCCGCAGGCGAGGCACGGCTTCGGCCAATGCCTTTACGATGTAATGTTCATACTCGGAGTAGACGCAGATGCTGCCTTCTTCTCCGACCGATTCCAGCAAGCTCAGGGCGATTTCTTCACGCGGATCTTTCTGTTCTGTACACAAATAGGCGGTCTGCCGCAAAGACCCGTCTTTCATTTCGGTGTGATTCGACCACTGAATCGGTATAGGCTGATAGGGATGGGTGTGGGCATACAGGGGCACGGCAGGCATCACCGTCTCGAAATCCAAATGATGGACCGGGTACCGGACCGCTTGAAGCCTCTCCGCCAGCTTTGGCGAAATCCATTCCACGTTCTCCCGCATCCGTTGTTGCAAGGGGGTCAGAGAAACCTGAGGAGGAATCTCGTCGATGGTCGTAATCCCTTGTAGACGCAAACGACGCACGAGGTCTTTACGACCGGGCAGATAATAAATCCACCGCGCCGGTTTGGCAGCCGTACAATGCGACCAAAACGGGCATTCATAGGGAGCGTGACAATGGTCATCCGGCTCAACGTCGGGAGCCCGGCTTCGGCCGAGCATCGAACGCATCTCATCCAGACGCGGGGGAATACCCGGCAGTCTTTCATGAATCGCCCCGGTGAGGTCTTTGAGCACAAACAAGCGTTGCAGATCCACGTCCCCGCCGGAATAGAAGTACTGTCGATTCACGTGCATCAGAAAAACCCCGGTCAGGTCGAGGCCATTTCCTCGAAGCACGTGGGTTTGCACCGCCAGGTCGTCAAGATGCACGGATTTCACGCGTGAGGCGGCTTTCACTTCAATCAACCTCCAGCCACCAACGACCCGTTCGAGCACGTCTACCCGAACCAACGTCCTTTCAAATTGAAAGGCCCCTTCAAAAATAGCGGTCACATTCGGATCAGCCATCAGGGCCGCCGTCTTTTCCAAGGCGGCGGTCGAATGACGATGGCCCTCGGCAACCAATGCACCACCGGGAAAATATCGGTGCGCGATTTCATTAATTTCTTTCCCCATATCCAACATTGTTTGGCGCCGGTCATCAATGTCGGCAGCCAACTGGGGGGCATGGATCTCCAAATACAACCGTTTATGGCATTGCAGGCCGGAAAGAAACCTGGATTTGGAAAGACGCGTGGGGTCACGATGACTTGTCATGAATGAACGTTCTTCGAGCACGGCCCTGCATGCTTGGTGAACGCCAAGCTCGCTTGGCTCCTCCCAGGTCTTGACAAACAGCCCGCTTTATTAAAACAATCCCTTGAACACAAGCATTTTTCTTAAGATTCCATGGCCGACGATCCTGCTTTTCCTCAACAACCGCTGGAGCCCGTTCTGGACGACGAACAGGAACGGGAACGAGAAGCGCTACGCGATTCCGCTGATTCCATCGCTCGCCTTCTCGATTCAGTCGTTCAAATCCCCGGGACTTCCATCCGCGTCGGATTGGATGCCCTGTTGGGACTCATTCCGGGTCTGGGTGACTGGATCGCCAATTTCATCGGTTCCACCATTTTGTTTCTCGCCGTCAAACTCGATGTGCCTAAAATCGTGATCGTCCGGATGGCCTTCAACATAGGCGTCAACACCATGATCGGTGCCATTCCAGGCATCGGCGACCTGTTTTCAATCTGGTTTCGAAGCAACCTGAAAAATGCCCAATTGCTACGCCGTTATACCAGCAAACGAATCACCCGCGCGACTCCCGGTGACTGGCTGTTCGTTATGGGATTGCTGATCGGGACGTTTGCCATCACCATTGGGACGTTCGCGCTTCTCCTATGGGGTTTCCAATCCATATGGAACGTGGAAAGCCGTTCCCTTCAACTTGGATGAGGCCAAACTCCCTTTTATTACTGTGGATAACGTTCTCAAAATCTCAATGACCGCTTGTATCCTGTCGTTGAACCGTCCTGAACTCCCATCTGCTTTGCCAGCAAGGGTTTGCTTGGTTTAGAAAAACAATCAGCTTTATCCATAAGTCTTTTTTGCCTTTCAGTCATCTCATACATGAGTTTTCTTGAAGCCACCGTGCCGTTTGAAAGACGGTCAATGCTGTCCACAAATTTTGTTGATTACGTGTGGACCATCATGTTAATTCGCCCTCTCCATTCAGAAACCATGGAACATAGAGCAAGTTGCCCATTTTTTGTGCAGTCCCGCTGTCGGATGACGCGACGCCAACCCGACTACGGTCTCCTTCAATTCCCTTTTCACAGTAATGCCACAGCCACGGTATCGGCATACCGAATACCCAGATCGGTCAAACTCACTCGCCCCTGCCCTTCCACTCGCAACAACCCTTCCTCCCGCAATTGGCGAATCGTGTGGAGCAAGGCCGTTTTGTTCTCCGTAGATTGGAGCCTGACGCCGGATAACATCCGCAATCCCCATATAACGCGTTCACGGTCCACTTGATCATGGGATAAACACGTGATCTCATCCAACGGCAACGTTCCTCTCTGCAAGGAATCGGCATACCCTTCTAAATTTGCCACATTTCCAAACCGGGCACGGCCCAGGCAGGATTGCGCACTCGGACCCAGTCCGAGATAAGCCTGCACTTGCCAATACCGCATATTATGACGACACGCATAGCCAGGACGGCAATAATTGGAAATTTCATATCGCTCAAATCCTGCGGCAGTCAATTGTTCGACGGCTCTCTCTTCTAATGCGACCTGAAATTCCTGGTCAGGCTCCGATCCCTTTCCCCGCATCACTTCCCGATAAAACGGTGAACCTTCTTCCAGCGTGTAGGCGTAACAGGAGAGATGCGAGGGTGAGAGGGCAAGGGCTTCGTCCAGGGTCCTTTGCCATGATTCCAGTGACTGCCCGGGAAATCCGAACATCAGATCAAGCGAAAAATTCTTAAAGCCCGCAGACCGTGCCCAGGAGATAGCTTGTCTCACACCTGCTCCGTAAGATCGCCCTCCCAATTCCCGAAGTTCGGTCTGATCAAACGATTGCCCTCCCACACTCAGCCGTGTAAACCCGGCTTGCCGGAATGCTCGAAGAGCTTCCGAGGTAACGGTCCCCGGATGAACTTCCACGGACACTTCCGCATCGTCTTCCACCAAAAACCAACGCCGAATGGCATGCAAAATCCCGATGAGTTGATGCGAAGGCAGAGTCGTCGGGGTTCCCCCGCCAAAGTAAATCGTGTGAACCGGAATCTTGCGGAGTCCTACGTCACACGCATACAGGCGGAATTCACGGTCCAACCCGTCCAGGAACGTTTGAACACGGTCCTCCCTGAGCCTCTCCATATAAAACGCGCAGAACCGGCAACGTGCCCGACAAAAAGGAACGTGCACGTAGATGCCCAGAGTCTCTGGTTGAATCTGCCCAAGCGCATTTTTACAATCAGCGAGCGGAACGGCTTTCATCGCACTAACCGAGAAAATTCCTGAATGCGGGAGCCAACATGGTGGATGGACATGATACGCCTTTGTCACAATCAGAAACGTAGGTCCGGTCGCTGGAAGAACGCCGGCAAACCGAAGTACGCAAAGGCGTCCTTTATCTGCGAGAACCAGCGTTTGGGTCGGCTGATCGTGGGATCGGTCACGTATTCCAGCGTGAGGAGGATGCGTTCTTCTCCTTCACCCAGGTCAGGGTAGCGAAACGTAACCTGACCGCCTCGAGGTGTGACGAAGCCAGAACGTGTCGGATTACGCGATGCTGATCCGACCTACCCCGACTCTGCCGTAATGGCTTTCTCGCTCAGCCACCGAATGGAGGCGTTCCGCTAACCCCACGGAAGTCTCTCTTGACCATTGAACGATTCTGTCACTATGCTCCTTTGCTCTATTCAACTTCTTCACTGACGACGCAGGCGAGATGCGAACCGCACGGAGTGGCTCATGACTGTTGCCCTTCCCTTTCGGGAACCAAAGTTGGGACAGGATTATTGGATCGAGGACAATATTCTTCCAAATGCTCTCGAAGTGGCGCAACGGTGCATTGCCAACAGTACCTGGACGCTGGGCGCGCCCTGGCGTCCGGAACCCTGGCCCGGCATGAGAGCGCCCCATGCCCTTCTGCCGGAGGAATTGCGTTGCATTGAAGAATGCGTGACCCGACGACTCGGCATCCCTGCCCTGCAACCGCAAACCGATTCGGACATGGGGATTTCCGGCCATAATCACATCCAACTCTGTGGCGGGGCCGAAGGCGTGGCACGTCCTCACGTCGATTCCGCTGCCATTTGTGATTACGCGGCGGTCCTGTATCTCCATCCCAACCCACCGACCCCTCATGCAGGGACCTCGTTTTACCGTCTCCACATGCCGGGGGAAGAACACGGAGGCAACGTCTGCCCACGGGAATATGAAAGTTTGAAAGAGGTTCCCGGGATGCCACAGGAAATGGACCCGACTCTCTTTGAGGAGATTTTGGAGGTACCCTACGTATTCAATCGACTATTGGCCTATAAATCCGACCTGATTCATTCTGCCACTTCGTATTTTGGCTGGGGCACGGAACTCGCTTCAAAACGTATGGCCGTGGTGTTTTTTTGGAAAGTCCGGTAAGAAAAAAGGAATTGAAGGAAAGAGGACTGATTGGGAAAATGTTTGGCTGCCCAACGAAGGTTCTCAGTTCGTCGCGTTGAGCATTTCTCCGGCAGCCTTCCTGACCGTTTCCGTAATCGTCGTTCCTCCCAACATTCGCGCAATTTCTTCTTCTCGATCCTCGGCGTGGAGACGTGAGGCCATCGCAACGGTTCGCTTGTTCACGCTTTCTTTTTTGACCAGATAATGGTGGTGGGCCTGAGCTGCAATCTGCGGCAGATGCGTGATGCACATCACCTGATGTGTGTCTCCCAGGGTTTTGAGACGTTGCCCCATGGTCGCGGCCACGTTGCCTCCGATTCCCGCGTCCACTTCGTCGAAAATCAACACCGGCACCTGATCCACACTCGCCAACACCGTCTTCATCGCCAACATCAGCCTGGAGAGTTCCCCGCCTGATGCCACCCGCGACAACGGTTGCAGGCTTTCTCCCGGATTTGCACAAAACGTGAACTCGACCTGATCGAGGCCGTTCGGTCCGGCCTGTTCCTCTTGAGCGGCCGTCGTGATCGTGACGTGGAAGCGCGACTTGTCCATCTTCAATTGGGCCAACTCGGCCGTGATTTGTTTTTCAAGTTTCTTGGCTACGGCCTGGCGGGATTCGGACAACTGCCGTCCCGCGGCCCACGTGTCTTGACGGGCTTGCGAGACCTGCTGCTGAAGATTCTGGGTGCGTTCTTCGATGTTCGACAATTCTTCCAATTCTGATTGCAGCCGGGTTTGGCGGGCGAGCAAGTCTTCCAGCGACTCGCGGTATTTCTTTTTCAACCGTTGCAGCAATGCCAACCGTTCGTCGATCTGCGCGAGTCTGGATGGGTCGTGATCAAACCCGTCTTTATAATTTCGAGTGGCCCACACCAATTCTTCAACCTGAGCGGTGGCGCCGTCGGTCGCTTCATTCCAATTTCGAACGTTTTCATCGATTGTGCCCAGCTCATGCACCAGTTTCCTGACTTCCGTCAATTGGGACAGGATCGCCCCCTGATTGCGATACAACAGGTCATAGGCTTGGTTGACGATTTCCAACAGCCGGCCACTATTCTGCAGTTTCCGGTGTTCCCGCATGAGGGCGTCATCTTCTCCGGAGACCAATTGAGCCTTGCTCAATTCCTCACATTGAAAACGCAAAAACTCTTCGCGTTCCTGCCGCTCCTTCGACCGTTGTGTGACGTCGGCTACGGCACGAACAAGATCTTGCCATTGATGATAGTGCGTGGCGTACTTATCGCGTAACGCCGGCAGGCCTCCGAATGCATCCAGAATATCCAGTTGTACTTTTGATGAGAGCAGCGATTGCTGTTCGTGTTGCCCGTGAATGTCAACCAACCAGCCGCCCAGTTCCACCATCTGATGCAAGGGAACAAGCCTTCCATTCACGTACATCCGGCTCCGTCCTTCCCGGGAGAGGACGCGGCGAAGCAGCAGATCCTGCGTACCTTCCGGCAGCAGGTCCCATTCCTTCAATTTTTCCAGAATCGGCGGGCGCCCTGATAAGGAGAACACCGCTTCCAACGTGGCTTCCTTTGCCCCGCTTCTAATATGTTCGCCGGAAGCGCGTCCACCCAGCAACAGAATCAGGGCATCAACGAGCAGAGACTTTCCGGCTCCGGTTTCTCCCGTAAACACCTGGAAGCCCGGCAAGAACTCAAGTTCGAGGCAGTCGATGAGGGCAAAATGGGAAATGCGCAGCTCAGTGAGCATAATCACGGCGCATACTCACCACCCTAGGCAGGAGCGGAGTGTTGCGCGAGCAGCGAATCGATGACTTGTTTGAACTGGTTTTTGGGCCTTGCGCCCACTATTTTTTCAACCGGTTGTCCGTTCTTGAAAAAGAGAATCGTGGGAATGCTCATAATTTGAAACTTGCCGGCAATCTCGGGAGCTTCATCGGTGTTGAGTTTCATGACCTTTAATTTTCCTTCATATTCTTTGGCCAGTTCTTCGACGATCGGGGCCACCATCTGACAAGGTCCACACCAAACGGCCCAAAAATCAACCATCACCAATTCATCGGTCTGACCGACTTGAGCTTCCCAATTGTCAACCGTTGCTTGCGCCACGAGTTCGGACACGGCATCCTCCTTTTTTCAAATATGACGACACGATCTCTTTCTCCAAATAGTGAGAAGAATCCTAAACGGGCCATTGAAAGAGTGTCAACTTGGCTGAGATCATCGCGTCGCAATGTCTTCCCATCGCCATTGATCAGGCACACCGGCCCACCAATTGTCAGGGTCGATCTTTTCCCAGGCCCGGACTTCCAACCATAATTCATCGGCACGAGTCTTATCGAGGCGGTTGGCCATGCCGGCCACCACGTCATATTGCTGCCGGATCCCCTCATGCAGTATTTCTTTGGCCATCCTGGCCAGCATGTCGGGAGGATCGACAAGATCCATGGTCCCGCGGTTGACCATGGACAGCGACAACTGTCCCACCTTGACCCACTCATCGCGTTTCGCCAACGACTCCAGATACCCGTCCAGCGCATGATACACATAAATGAGATACACGTAACTTTCAACGGATGGGGATTGATCGATGTTCATCTGGCAGGCTTCGACCGCACGACGGTAATCCCCGGCAGCCAGATACACCTTGGCCCGCACCAAGGGATGCTCGGCGCGGGAACCGTCGCCTACGTCCGCAACCGACACACTGGTTCCTGTCAGACACCATCCGAGACACAACACCAGAAGACTCAGATGAATCGTTCGAGACTGATCCGGCACGTTCATCACACCCTCCTATGGTTCACGGTTCACGATGCGGTCAAGACCAGAATACCACGTCTTGATCCATGCGTGCATGAGCTTAACTTCTTCATGGGGATGTGGTAAGAATTGCTCCACGCTCTTACGCCATATAGCCCGGGATGAACAATGTATGCTGTGATACTGGTTTTGGGACTGATTCTGGCCGCAGTCCCCGTGAAAGCCGAAACGGAATCATGGGAGACACTTAACACCGCCGGAATGTTGGCCTATAAAGAACGGAATTTTTCCATGGCCCAAGAGATGTTTTATCGGGCCCTGGACGCCCTCGGAGGAACAACCGAACCCGATCCGCGCATCGCGACAACGCTGAACAATTTGGGCGCGACCCATGAAGCGTTGGGAGAGTACGAACAAGCAGAACTCCGTTATCGTCATGCGCTCACGACGATCGAATCCATACAGGGCCCCGATCATCCTGACGTCGTAGTCGGATTAAACAATCTGGCCTCTTTATATTTTTCACAAAAAGCGTTTGACAAGGCAGAGCCGCTTTGGCAAAGGGGGCTTTCCATCAGTGAGCGTTTCTTGGGAGACGCACACCCCCATCTCATCCAGACCCTGCTCACCCTGGGACTCGTCACGCAGGTGCAAAAGAAGTTCGATAGGGCGGAGCCCTACTTTATTCGCGCCATTCAAATCGGCAAAGAGTCCCTCGGCCCCGACCATCCCAGCCTGATTCCCCTCTATGAACGCTATGCGTCGTTCCTGCGCCAGGCTGATCGTGATGAGGAAGCTCGGGTTGTCGATCGCCAGGCGGAGGCCATTCGAGCCACAACGTCGGGCTCCGATTCTCGTGAGTAGACGAGAAGCACGGTGAAAAAGAAGCCATACGATGGATTCACGACGCACCCCTCCTGATCCTGCCAGCGCATCGCTTGCGTCTTTCCATCCCATCATTGCCCGCTGGTTCCGTGATTCCATCGGCGAGCCCACCGACGTCCAAACGGCCAGTTGGCCTGCCCTGTGTTCCGGTGAACACGCGCTCATTGCCGCCCCCACGGGGTCGGGCAAAACCTTGGCCGCCTTTTTGGCGTCGCTTGATTCCTTATTCCAACAGGCGCTCGCCAGCGATCTGGCCGACCACACTCAGATTCTCTACGTGTCGCCGCTCAAGGCCCTGAGCAACGACATCCAGAAGAATCTCCGGCGGCCCTTGCGTGAAATTTCGGGAAACGCGTTGGCAGCCGGTCTTCTCCTTCCGGAGATACGAGTCGAAGTCCGCACGGGTGACACGCCCGCAAAAACTCGACAGGATATGCTTCGCCGCCCACCCCATATTCTCATCACGACGCCTGAATCCCTGTTCCTCTTGCTGACGGCGCGCAAGAGCCGGGAAATCCTGCGCACCGTCCGCACGGTCATCGTCGATGAGATTCACGCCCTGGCCGGTAACAAACGCGGGTCGCACGTGGCGCTCTCACTGGAGCGCCTGGATGCCATCACGCACACCAAACCGAATCGCATCGGGCTTTCCGCCACGCAAAAACCGTTGGAAGCCATTGCCCGGTTCCTGACAGGCGGCGCCAGTCACGTGTCGGAAGACCAGGCACCCGTCTGGACGCCGACTCCCTGTCATCTTGTTGACATGGGACAGCGCCGGGAAATGGATCTGGCCATTGAAACACCCCGGGATGAACTCGGCGCGATCGCGACCAATGCCATTTGGGCGGACGTCTATGATCGTCTCACTGAATTGATCTTGGCGCATCGCTCCACCCTGGTGTTCGTCAACACCAGGCGATTGGCGGAACGCATCGCCCATCACCTGACCGAACGATTGGGCGAGGACCTCGTGGCCGCACACCACGGCAGTCTATCGCGCAAGATGCGGTTGTGGGCGGAAGAACGCCTGAAAAAAGGGCAAACTCGCGTTGTGATTGCGACGGCGTCCCTGGAACTGGGTATCGACATCGGTTTTGTCGATCTCGTGTGCCAAGTGGGTTCTCCGCGCGCCATTGCCACCTGCCTGCAGCGAGTCGGCCGGGCAGGCCACTGGGTGGGCGCGATTCCAAAAGGTCGACTATTGTGTACGACCCGTGACGAGCTTGTGGAATGCGCCGCGCTCATTCGAGCGATTCATCGCGGCAACCTGGATCACATTCTCGTTCCGCAAGACCCCAAAGATATCCTGGCCCAACAATTGGTCGCGGAAGTCTCGGCTCAAGAGTGGCCCGTGGATTCGCTCTATCAACGATACACTCAAGCCTATCCTTATCGGCACCTGACCCGAAGAGCATTCGACGAAGTCGTCACCCTGGTGACCCATGGCTGGGTCCCAAATCGCGGCAAACAACAGGCATTCCTCTTTCACGACCGCGCTCAGAATCGATTGCGCGCTCGAAGAGGAGCGCGCCTGGCGGCAATTACGTCCGGTGGGGCCATCCCGGACACCGCGACCTATGCCGTCATTGCCGAGCCCCAAGGCAACACGGTCGGATCGGTGGATGAAGACTTTGCCGTGGAAAGTCTTGCCGGCGACATTATTCTGTTGGGCAATACTTCGTGGCGGATCCGTGCAGTCGAGACCGGCGTGATGCGAGTGGAAGACGCGCAAGGTGCCCCTCCTACCATCCCCTTCTGGCGTGGGGAAGCTCCTTCACGAACCTTTGAGCTTTCCCAGGAAGTGGCGGAGTTACGACAAGCCATCGTGAATGGACTCACGCCACGCCCACGCGCGTTGCCGGCGCCGTCAGGACACGACCCGCACGATCATATCCTGCGCTGGCTCGCATCGGAATGCGGGACCGGCCAACGCGCGGCCGAACAAATTCTCGCTTACCATCAATCCGGGTTGAGAATGCTGGGTGCCGTTCCCACGCAACGGACCGTTATCGCCGAACGCTTCTTTGATGAAGCCGGCGGTATGCAACTGGTGATTCATTCGCCATACGGCGGGCGCATCAATCGGGCCTGGGGGCTCGCCTTACGAAAGCGATTTTGCGTCAGTTTCGACTTTGAACTGCAAGCGGCTGCCACTGACGAAGGGCTGGTGCTGTCATTGGGCGAACGGCACAGCTTTCCGCTGGAAACCGTGTGGGCCCTCCTCCGGTCCTCCAACGTCAAAGAGGTGCTCACGCAAGCCGTCCTGCAATCCCCCATGTTCATGGCCCGCTGGCGCTGGAACGTCTCACGCGCCTTGGCCGTGCTGCGTTTTCGTAACGGCAGACGGGTTCCCCTCCATTTGCAGCGCATGCGGGCCGAAGACCTCCTGACAGCCGTGTTTCCCATGGCCACGGCCTGTCAAGATAATCGCCCCCCCGGCAACATCGAAGTGCCCGCTCATCCCTTAGTGCAGGAAACACTACGGGATTGTCTTGAGGACGCCATGGATATCGAAGGACTGACGACCCTCCTGCAACGCATTGAACGTGGCGACGTTCATTGCCTGTCCGTCGAGTCTCCGACGCCGTCTCCTTTTTCTCATGAAATCCTGAACGCGAACCCTTACGGATTTCTGGATGACGCCCCGCTCGAAGAGCGACGCTCACGAGCCGTAAGCATGCGACACATGCTACCTCCCGAGGAAGCCGCAACAATGGGCGCGCTGGATGCCGACGTGATTGCGTCGGTTTGCCGAGAGGCTTGGCCACAAGTTCGGGATGCCGATGAATTACAGGAAGTCCTCCATCTCCTGACGTGGGTCCCGGAAGATCGTGCTGCAGAATGGGGCGCCTTTCTGCCGGACCTGCTCGATTCAGGGCGAGCCCTTGTTCTTTCCCACACGGACCCCACGCGGGATTCGACAGTCTCCATATGGACCACGCCCGATCATCTTTCCCTCCTGGTCACAATCCTGCCTGACCTGGCCACACACCCGGATGTCCACCGGTGTGAAAGCAGGTCTTCACCCATCTTCTCAGGCGATGAGCAGGAAGCACGAACCACGATCGTGCGAAGTTGGATGGAAGTCATCGGCCCCACCACGGCACGGGAGTTGGCAGCAACCCTTCGATGGCCCGTTGCGGCCACACAGACCGCGCTCGAACAACTCGAAGCACAAGGCCAAGTCCTTCAGGGAACGTTTCGCCCTCGAGTGCGTGACGTCCCTTCATCGGCTTCCGGGCTTGAAACAGAGCCTCATCTCCCCTTGCGGGACTCCGATCAAGAGCCTGACTCGAAACCCGAAATCGAATGGTGTGACCGTCGTTTGCTGTCTCGCATTCATCACCGGACCGTCCTCACGCTTCGTCGAGAGGTTCAAACCGTTTCCGCTTCAGATTTTATGCGCTTTTTGTTCCGATGGCAGCACGTCGCTCCCACCGCCAGGCTGCATGGCGAACTCGGGCTCCAGACCGTCCTCGAACAACTGGCGGGCTTTGAAGCCGCGGCTTCCGCCTGGGAACCCCACGTACTCCGCAGCCGCATGGCCGATTACAGGCCGGACACGTTGGATTACCTTTGTTTACGCGGAATCATCACGTGGGGACGGTTGACCCCACCCACCTTGGACCATGACCTCGCCAGTGCCAAACAGAAAAAACGGGTGATCCCCACCAGCCTTGCCCCAATCAGTCTCTTTCCTCGTCACGATGCGGAATGGTTGCTGTCCCTGGCTCGTAAAGAACCTCGGGGCCCGCACGCGTGGCTTCCGGAGCAACTGACTGCCGTCGCCGGGACCGTGTATCACTATCTCTCACAACGGGGCGCAAGTTTTTTTGCCGACGTCACGCGCGATACACACCAACTTCAGGCAGAAGTGGAACAGGGATTGTGGGAACTGGCAAGCGTCGGGCTGGTCACCGCCGATGGATTCGACAATCTCCGCGCCTTGCTCGATCCCAAACGCCGTCGAGGGATTGGACGCCACCAGAAGCGACGGCCACGACATACGATCGGGCGATGGTCATTGCTTGCAACCGGCACGGATGACCCGGACGGGCAGGCAAAACCGGCCTGCAACCCCACCGAAGCTTGGGCCCGTCAATTATTACGCCGGTATGGAATCGTCTTCCGCGATTTGCTGAAGCGAGAATCCCTGGCCGTCGCATGGCGCGATTTGTTGATGATCTATCGACGGCTGGAGTTGCGCGGAGAAATTCGCGGCGGGCATTTTGTCTCAGGCATGACAGGCGAACAATTCGGACTGCCGGAAGCCGTGGAAGCCCTTCGGGCCGTGCGCAACGACGCGCAAGCCGGAGCCCAGGAAATTCGCCTCTCCGGATCCGATCCTTTAAACCTCGTCGGCATCATTCTCCCGGGCGACCGAATCCCTGCCCTTCCCTCACGATGCGTCATCTACCGCAACGGGACCCCGATAGCCTCCGAGCCTCTCTCCAACGTCTCTGCATGAGTCGTCACCTCCCGACCTCTCGGGGTTGCCTTTGGAGAGCCAGCCTCACCATCGCTCTTCTCTTGACCACGGGATGCTCTCACGATAAGATCCGGCCATGGCACGCATTCCGTTCGATCCTCGCTCGTTCGGGTCCCAACGTCCGGGCAGGCGCACCAAACCCGGTCCTCCCCAGGCTGACCCTAACGCCCAATTTCGTTCGCTGAATGCGACCCTTCTGTTTTGTCCGAATTGCAGAGAGGCGACACCGGCACGCGAACGGCTGTTGCTCGTCCTGCCGTCAGGCAACAAATATGAATACGTATGTTCCTACTGCGGGACCTCGACCGGCGAAAAGATCGACCAGGACCAACAAGCCCCCACGTTAATCATTCCCTGACTGTTCAGGAAATCTCCTCATGAGCCGGACGTTGTTTCGGGAACCGGCAATCCTTCCATGGCCATAATGCGGAGCGCGTTGGTGGTGGAGCATGGCCCGGGACGGAGCCGATAGTCGAACGTCAATTCCTTGTCGCCGACCGTTTCCTGAAAATGAACATTGGCGAGGCCGGGCAATTCTTGTTCCAGCTTAGCCAACTCCAGGTCGTGTGTGGTGACGAGGCCCAATCCCCGTCCGGCAGTCAGTTCACGAATAAACGCTTCGCTTCCCAACAATCGTTCCCGATTATTCGTTCCTTTGAAAATTTCATCGATGAGAAACAACACCGGAGGTTCCCGATGATCGCCCATCGCCACCAACAGGGTTTTCAGACGTTTGACTTCTACGTAAAAATACGACAAGCCTTCTTCCAGGACATCTCCGACTCGAATACAAGTCTGTATCCGCAACCACGACCAGTCCCAGGAGTCGGCACACACCGGTCCCCCGGCCTGCGCCAGGCACACGTTGATTCCCACCGTTCGTAAGAACGTACTTTTTCCGGACATGTTGGAGCCGGTGACCAGCAAAACCCGGCCCAACCCTTCGAGTGTCAGATCATTGTTGATCCGTTGTTGATGAGCAATCAGGGGATGACCGATAGCCGTCCCGGAAATGCCGATATCGGCTCCCTCCGGTTTTCTTCGCGGCCACGCGTAGGATGGATTCAAGTAGGCAAACGTGGCCAGAGCCATGGCCGCGTCAATGGTCGACAACCGTTCTATCCAATCCGGCAGCACGGGTCGCAGCCGGCGGCAGACTCTCTGCAAAAACCACGTCCACACCAGATCCCATGGGACCACGACGTGCACCGCAATATGGAGGAGTGGATGCGCTTTGAGACTGAGCCCGCTGCAGATTCTGGCCAGTTGTTTGATGGCGGCCGAAGGTTGTCCGGCTTGCCATGGATCGATCACGGCTTGAATCGCGGGTAACCGTCGAAACGACCGCTTCTCGAAAAGGCCGATGACCGCGGCGAACTTGTCCAACTCCAGATGCAGATCGAGGGTCCGTTCAAACACGTGGCTCAATCGCCCACCAGCGAGGAGCATCACCAGCGCGTAGGCCAGAAAGGAAACGATCCAATATCCGGGCCCTCCTCCAACGAACCAGAAACCAAACAGGACAATGTTGAGGCCGGCCAGGCCACTCGCCGCCAGCAACAACGGACCCAACCGAGCCACGGGTAGAGGGGCCTCCAACAGGCTGCCCAAGCGATCGGCATTGATCGGTTTAGCACTCACGCATTTCGCCACGAGTTGAATGCGATTCCGTAAACCCGGCAATGGGGCAAGCGCCTGAACGAGTTTCTGGCGACTCTTCCATTGGTCGCAAGAGAGCGGATGTTGATGCGCCAGCCAAGACACCAGCAGGGCCTGCCCTTCTCGTGAGACCGTCGTGTCCAACAACCGGAACAAAGAATGCTGCCCGACAAGGTCAAGATCCGCACCGTACGGGTGATCGGAGGGCAGGCTCATCGTGGTTTCCGGGATGCCGTTCCAAGCCACGTGAAGACGGGCCAGGTTGCTTTCCTGCATCTCAATCCACAATTCGAGTCGACGCAGCCGACTTTTCAACCGGTGATGAACGTGCGCTACCCCGAGGAAGCAAAGAAGAAACCCCAGCAGCGCCCAGTTCCCCGTGACGAACCATCCAAGCTTATACAAGACGACGCAAACCAGAATTCCGACAAGCACGAGTCCCATGCGGACCCGGCTCATCACCAGACTGATGCGCCGGCCTTGTTGGAAAATCCGCGTGCCCCGTTCGATGCCGCGGGTGATCATGCGTTCGCGTTTGTCACGTTTCTGATCCATGATGCTGGCGATTGACGATCCGTTGAAGAAGAAGAGACGGCCCCGCGCAAGCCGAAAGCGAACACGCAAACGCAGGGGAAAAGAGGCGCGTTAATCGGAAGGCAACCGCAGATTCTCGGGCAGGCTTTCCAAATACTCCAATAGGGCTCGATACGTCAGTTCGCGGACTCTGGCTTTCGTCGCCGGTTCTCCGTCCAGACTGCGCCGCAGCCAAACCGTATCCTGAACCTGGTCGTTTGCCTGGTTGCACAAGGTCCACATGTGATGAAGAAATTCGACCGACAGTCCAACCTGCACCCCTTCCGATTCGATACGGTCATCCAGGATGGCCAACAGGTCTGAAATCGCCTCATCAGCCCGGTACGGTTTGGAAGAATAGCCGAATGCCTCCGTCGTGGCTTCGTCCTGTTTGGCCTGTTCGACCAAATCATGCATATACTCTTTCAAAAGTCCGATTTGTCGCCCTGAGAGCCGCATGGTCATTTGCCACCAATCTCGATTGCACTCCAGGAAGAAGATTCGCTGTACCTTATCTCAACTTCCCGAGATCGGCAAGCCACTCTGCACACTTCATCACGCCAATACAGGAGGCCGTACAGGGCGCGACCAATAGAGAAATTGTCAGCGAATGAGCGAAAATATGTTTTTATTCCAACTACGCCGTGGAGCGGGTGATGAATGATGGTTCAAGAGCCATATGGTTCCGACCGGTCTTGCTATTGCTGCCCCATTGGGGTATATTTATGCGATGCAGACAGTCGTCGAGACCCCGACGTTCATACGGCAGACCGACAAGCTCCTCAGCGAGGATGAAAAACGAGATCTGATCGACTTCTTGGCGAAAAACCCCCTGGCGGGTGACACAATTCCAGGCACGGGCGGTGTCCGCAAACTGCGCTTCTCGACCTCCGGACAAGGGAAGCGCGGCGGCGCACGGGTAATTTATTACTATCTCGACGATGCCATGCCGGTCTATGCCCTACTCGCCTACACGAAGGCAACGAAAACCGATCTGACGCCGAATGAAAAACATGTGGTTTCGGCCCTTGCAGCCGCACTCAAGGCCACACGAAAGGAGATCAAATGAATACTTTTGGCGACGATCTGATCCAATCCCTCACTGAAGCCCTAGCCCATGCAAAGGGCGAAGGCCCCGCCATCGTCCACGTCCCCGTGGCGCCGCGCGAGGTTCGGAAGCAAGCAAAGCTCACACAAGCGCAGATGGCGCCGTTGATGGGCATGAGCCTTTCCGGTTATCGGAAGTGGGAACAAGGAACGCGTCGGGTCAGCGGCCCGGCCGCAACCCTTCTGCGCGTGATCGAAAGGGAGCCGGAGGCCGTCAAGCGCGCATTGCTCACCGCGGGACAGGCATGATGGGCGTCTCAGGATCTTGTCGGGCAGTCTTACATATCGGTCCTCTCCTGACTCTCAGGATGTTTCCCTTGCAACCCCATGGAATCACGAGTGTCGGGTTACGCTCCGCTAACCCGACCTACCACTCGCATGGCTGCTCCACGGAGCCCAAATCCATACTACGGATAGAGAGCAGGAGCACGGCGCGAGAGAACGGATACCTGTCGTTATTATCCTTCGTTATGCTTTGCCTTCGTCTCCCCACAGGGTGGCCAGCCGGGCGTCTCTTCCACAGGTAAAACGGTAAAATTTATACCGGATGGGGTTCTTCATATAAAAATCCTGATGGTACTCCTCTGCCGGATAAAACGCCGTAGCCATGGTGATTTCCGTCACCACCGGGGCGCTGAAGGTTTTGGTGCGATTGATTTCCTCTTTCGATGCTTCCGCCAACTGACGCTGTTCATCATCGTGATAGAAAATCGCGGGACGATATTGGTCCCCATGATCACAGAACTGTGAGTCCGGCGTCGTGGGGTCCGTATTCGGCCAATAGACGGCCAACAACTCCCGATAACTGATTTTTTGAGGATCATACACCACCTGCACGGCCTCGGCATGTCCGGTTCCTCCGGCAGAGACCTCTTCATAGGTCGGATCGACCGTCTGACCACCCGTGTATCCCGACGTCGTGGAAATCACGCCATCGAGTTCATCGAACGGGCCTTCCATACACCAGAAACACCCTCCGGCGAACGTGGCGACGGCCTGGTCGCCCTCGGCCGTTTCACTGATCGACGGGCTGTTCATACCGACCAGCAGCCCTCCGCCTACTAGGAGTAAAACGAGAATTTTATAGATTTTCATCGGCGCTTCTCCCTATATGAATTGTTGGGTTTTCTTTTCATTATACTCTTCACCCTCACCTTAATCCTCTCCCATCAAGGGAGAGGAAAGCGTGAGGCCCTCCCGCACATCGATCAGGTTGACTTGAGTAATGGACGGTTCGAGGATAGCATTGAAATGCAAGACAACCTGGTCGGGACTGGCTCGTAACACGGACCCATGCGTTGGAGAAGCTTCCAGCAAGGCTCCATGAGACAGAACCGTCTGAAAAGAAACCAAGCACAGCACGAGGCCACACGGACTGCCAGCGGTCCGGGACAACGGTTCAGAAAGGAAACTTTCAACATCGACGCCATTGAGTGACACATGATCGATGGTGAAACGTCCGAGCCAAAGAGTACTCAAAGGCAACATAGGATTTCAAGAGAGTCGGGGGCACCAATGAGGGTTCCCGGATCACGAGATACCCGGTTGAGCAAACATCCACGAGAGACACGCCGTGTTTAAAATAATCGCAAGCTCCCTTGCTTGGGGTACGTGTCTTCTCACCCCTTCGCTGCTTTTGGGAAACGCCTCCGACTTTGCCGAAATTGTCGAACACGCCAAGCACGGGACCGTAGGCATTCTCAAACAATCGACTGCGCCGGACGGAAATTCCTTATCCGTAAGAGGGTCCGGAATTTACCTGGGAGAGGGGTATATCCTGACCGCCCGTCACGCCACGAAACGCCAGGGAAGTGGAACAACCGCGGATCCCCCGCACGTTTCCGTTATTTCGAGCACGTTACAAGAAGCGTCTGCCACGTTGGTCGGAGTGAATGAATTTTTGGACGTGGCCCTGTATCGCATCCCCCGGGACTTGCTGCCTCACGGGCTCTCTGCCAGGACGTTCAGCCAGGCGGAGGCCTTGCCGGGAGAGCGGGTCTTCACCGTCGGCTATCCGCTTGGCTGGGGGCCTGCCATCAGCTATGGATACATCGGCAATCCCAACACGTTCTTGCAAACGGTTCAGTCACGCCTGCTGCAAGTCGATCTGTCGGCATGCAGTGGCAATTCCGGCGGAGGGTTGTTCAACGCCCAAGGAGAAATTGCCGGCGTGATCCACGCAATCATTCAAACAGAAACGACCCGGGAGGAACGGCGTTGCAGCCGGTTTGCCTTTGCCGTCCCCGGACCGTTGGTTCACAAAATCGTGACGGCCCTCATAGAGGGGAAGCCTTTTCACTTTTCAAAACTCGGACTGCAACTCGACTCCGTCAAAATCGGAACACAATGGCACATGGCCGTGGCTCAAACAGCCGGACCGGCACGACGGGCAGGCTTCAAGAAGGGTGACGTGCTCCTGTCCATCGACAACCAGCCGGTCGACTCGGCAAGCCAATTAAAAACCTATGTGATCGAACGGACGCGACCCTCTCAGCCGGTCAGCATCCGCATCCTGCGAGATCATAAAGAAAAAGTGATACGGGTGATTTTAGGAAAAGCCCTTCCTTCTCCTCTTGAGTGAGGAAGATCTTTGCGTCCCCCGCACGGCAACAAGTATCATGCATCACGTTTCGACGTGATAAAAACGAACGTATGACATCAGATTTTCGGTTGCAACAGACGTAGCCATGGGCAAGAAGCGTAAAGAGCGAAGAGCCTCAAGTACCGAAAGGACCCAGCGTCTCTCGCATTCTCCTGCGACCCACGGACCGGCCTCGAATGCCCCGCTCACCATCATCCTGCTTGTACTGACTTTTTTCGGCATTGGGCTGACGACGTATCTCAGTTACACCGCCTCGTTCGAGGCTCACCCGGCTTTCTGCGGCGAAGGGTCGGGATGTGACCTGGTTCAAAGCAGTCGTTGGGCCACGTTTCTGGGAATGCCCACGGCCACGTGGGGCCTGTTTACCTACCTCGCGCTGGCGGTACTGGCATGGCGAGCCAGGACGAAACCCAAGAGCTGGACTCCCCTGATATTCGTCACAGTCGGCGGATTCGGCGTCAGTGCCTACTTGACCGCGATCTCAATCGTGGAAATCGAAGCAACGTGTGCGTACTGTCTCGCCTCATTCGGCACCATCACGGCCATCATGATCCTGACGCTCGTGCAGCAGCCTCCTGACTGGTCCACGTCGTTGAAAGAAGCGGGCGTGGTTGCCGTGCTCATCGTCGGCGGCCTCCATTTGCACTACAGCGGGGTGTTCGACGAAGCGGCCGGCCCTGAGGATCCGCAACTTCAGGCGTTGGCTATTCACCTGACCGAAACGGGAGTTAAATTTTACGGCGCCTATTGGTGTCCCCGTTGCCAGGAGCAGAAAGCCCTGTTCAAGGCGTCCGCGGACCGGCTGCCTTACGTTGAATGCAGTTCCGGCGGGCGCGGCAGCCCCCTCACCGCGCCGTGCGTGGCAAACGACATTCGGAGCTATCCGACCTGGATCATCGACGACCAGCGCTTCACCGGGTTGCAGACTCCTCGGACGCTCGCCGGTGCCGCCGGCTTCTCGTGGAAGGAGTAAGAGCGCATCGTGAAACCTCAAACCAGGATGAACGGAAAACGAAGAGCGTCAAATGGAATTTAACGAAAAGACCATTCAAGCCAAACAGAAAATGGCTTTGCACCGCCGCGAGATCTCCGGGCGTGAAGTCGACGAGGACTATCAGGATGATCGCCTCCCACCCGGACAGCATATCGTGAATAATTGGCCCGTCCTTGATCTTGGATATAAACCTCAGGTTTCAGTTGAAGAATGGAGGCTGACGGTGAATGGGCTGGTTGAGCATCCCATCACGTGGACCTGGGAGGATTATCAGGCTCAGCCCCAGCAGCCGTTTGTATCCAATTTCCATTGCGTGACTTCCTGGAGCCAGCTTGAGATGGAATGGGTCGGGGTGAGTTTTCGGCATCTACTCAGCCTGGTTCAGCCCAAGCCGGAAGCCAGATATGTCCTCTTTGAGTCGTATGACGACTATACGACCAACTTACCGCTTTCGGTCTGCGACGACGAGGATGTCTTTCTTGTCCATTCCTGGAACCACAGACCGCTGTCCAAAGATCACGGAGGACCGGTTCGCATGATTATCCCCAAACGGTATGCATGGAAAGGAGCCAAGTGGATCAGAACCATTACCTTCACGGAAAAAGATCAAAAAGGGTTCTGGGAAGTGCGTGGGTATTCCAACACCGCCTTGCCGTGGGAAAATGATCGCTATGGGTGATCGATTGTTGTGACCGTTCCCCCCCCAGCCTCTACCCTCTTTCCTCTTCCGATTCATCTTCTAAAATGAGCGCCTCCTCGTTCACCATCACAAACATTGAACTCTGTCCACTGGATCTTCCCATCACCGATCCCTTTGTCGTGGCCACGGGCCAACTCCAGGTGGCGCAAAATGCCTTTGTACGACTGACGCTGCATGATGGGACCATCGGATACGGCGAGATCGCACCCTTTCCCGCCATTACCGGCGAAGATCGCGAGAGCAGTCTGAAGAAGGCCCGGACATTGGGACAACACCTGCTCGAACAATCGACGCTTCATTATCAACGACTGGGAGGCGAATTGTCCGAACTCGCCCCCGATGCTCCCGCGGCCCGGTGTGGTTTGGAAACCGCCTTACTCGATGCCCTGACGCGCGCGATCCACGTTCCCCTGTGGGCCTTGTGGGGTGGAGCGGACGTACGCGCGCGAGAAACGGACGTCACCATTCCCATCGCCTCTTTGGAGCGGTCCCGGGAACTCGCTCGATACTGGTATGAACGGGGCTTTCGTCGATTCAAACTCAAGGTCGGTCACGACGTGGACGACGATATTCGCCGGGTGGAAGCCCTCCATCGTGACTGTACGGGCGTGGCGTTCGTGATCGATGCCAACCAGGGATACACGTACGAGGGGGCCGCAACCTTGATCAAAAGCGTCAACCGATTTGGCGGAAACATTCTCCTCCTTGAACAACCGCTGGCAAAGGACGATTTGGAAGGCCACGCCAAACTCCGACGCGATTTCCACGTTCCCGTTGCCGCAGACGAATCGGCACAATCCCTGCGCGACCTCCAAGCCGTTATCCGACAAGAAGCGGCGGACTACGTCAATATTAAAATTACCAAAAGCGGCTTGCTGGAAGGAATCGTCATGATCACCGTGGCGAAAGCCGCCGGTCTTGGCGTGATGCTGGGCGGGATGGTGGAAACTCGGGTAGCCATGGGGTGTTCCTACAGCCTCGCTATGGGCCTCGGTGGTTGTCCCGTCCTGGACCTCGACACCCCTTTGTTGCTGAAAACCGATCCGATCGAGGGCGGGTATACGTACAAAGGTCCTCAGCTTCAACCGTGGCACGGGCCCGGACTCGACCTCGATATCCCTTCCTTTCAGGCCGCCACGTCCGCCCGCCTGTAAAATGAACCCCGGCAGACCGCTCCCCGACCGCACTGTCGTTCGACCATCGCCAGGAAAAGGAAGCGTCGGGCAATGATCATCGTTCGTAAGATTACTTGAATATTATATTAAAGTGATATATATTTACTCGGGGAGTCGGCTATGGCAAGAAAGAAACAATTTGGCATTAACGATGTCATGCACAAGGCGATGGTTGCCTTCTGGAACCACGGCTATAACGCCACGTCCTTACAGGTTCTCGTGGAATGCATGGGGATCAACCGTGCCAGCCTTTACAACACGTTCGGCGACAAATATTCCCTCTTCATCGAAACCTTGCACAGCTACAGACTCGTCTACCTCAACCCCTTTTTCGCAGAGAAAATGAAGGTGTATTCGCCTCGCGAGGCCATTCTTACCTTATTCGAGGAGATCAGTGCCCGGGTCTTGAAAGGTGAGGAACAAAACGGGTGTTTTATGATCAATACGGCCTTGGAGTTATCCCCCCATGATGAGAAGGTGGCAAAAATCGTCAGTCAGAGCTTCGCCTACATAGAAAAGAATGTCTTCCGCAAAATGATCGAACGTGGCCAGGCCAGCGGAGAAATTTCCAAGTCAGTGGTTCCGATTGCGACCGCACGTGCCTTGCTGAGCTTGTTCATCGGGTTACGCGTGCTCTCCCGCAGTCGTCCCGAGAAAGCGTTGCTGCATTCGATTGCGAACCAGGTGGAGCGTCTTTTACCCCCTGGCGATACGGTCGCCCTTCCCCACCCCATCTCCCACACCCTCAAGAGCCAGGGTCACAAAATCCAGCCCAGCGCCGCTCGCGCACTATAAGACATCCAAGGCTTGTGTTGGTGACACGTGATTGTACAATGACGTTGGCGCCAGTCGCTTTCCTTCTCAGCATGACAAACATCATACCCTTCGGCCTTCAGAATCAGGAAAAGAGCCTGCCGTGACGGCCCTCATGGCTTTGCGGACAGTGACCGAGATTGCGAGTTTTTTTCTTGTGACGATTGCCTCTGCTTTTTACCCTGAACAATCCGCTTACGGAGACAGGCTCCCCTGATCGCGCCCTTGGCATGAGAGGCGCCCTTTTCATTTTGCGGTGCAGGAGACAAGCCTGCACCGGAGATTGCCGGCTGATCGCTCAGATTTACACGGTCGATTGGCCGTTCACTTGCAAGGCACCATGAAACTGGTTAGGATACCAGAAGGGACTATTCGCCAATCTGCCTATGATTTCGATCCCCGCACAGCGAACGCCACGACGCCTTTTCATCCTGCTTCTGTCCTGCATTTTCTGGTTTCCTTCCGCTTCTCAAGGAACAGACCTTGCGTCATTCGAGCAAAAAGTCACGAAATACACCGTCAAGAACGGCTGGACTTTTATTCTCGTCGAGCGACCCGTGGCCCCGGTCTTTGCTTTTATGACGGCCGTGAACGTGGGCTCGGCCCAGGAAGGCACGGGAAGAACCGGGCTCGCGCACATGTTCGAACACATGGCGTTTAAAGGCACGCCGCGCCTCGGCACCAAAAACTACGAAGAAGAGAAAAAAGCCCTGGAGGAGTTGGAACGGGCGTATCTGGCTTACCAGGAAGCCAGGTTGAGTGCCACGTCCGATGCCCAACGTATCGAACGGTTGTCGAACGTTTATAAACGCAAGCAACAAGCCGCCGCGAAGTTCGTGAAGAAGAACGAATTCTCCGACGTGGTTGAACGAGAAGGCGGGGTGGCCGTCAACGCCTTTACCAGTGCCGACGTGACCGGCTATTTTTATGCACTCCCCGCCAACAAGATCGAACTCTTCTGTTATCTGGAATCGGAGCGGTTTTTACATCCGGTGTTTCGTGAGTTCTACGAAGAACGGGACGTGGTTATGGAAGAGCGTCGGATGCGCACGGAAAGCCGACCCATCGGCCGGCTCCTTGAACAATTCGTGGTCACGGCCTTTACGGCTCATCCCTATCACCATCCGGTGATCGGCTACGCCAGTGACATTCATTCCTATACCATGACCGATGCCAAACAATTTTTTGAAACCTATTACGTCCCATCCAACATGGTCACGGCAATTGTCGGAGACATTCACCCGGAAACCCTGATCCCGCTGCTCGAAGCCTACTTCGGCCGGATCCCCGGCGGACCGAAGCCTCCGCCCTTGAGAACCGTGGAACCCCCGTCAATTGCGGAAAAAGTGGTGACGATCAAAGATCCGGCCCAACCTTTTTACATGGAAGGGTACCATAAACCCGCGGCCACGCATCCCGATCAACCCGTGTTCGACGCCATCGACGACATTTTGACGAACGGACGGACCTCCCGGTTTTACCGCTCGCTGGTCCGGGACAAACAAATCGCAGTCGACGCCGGGGCCTATGGAGCGTACCCTGGTGAAAAATACCCGCATCTGTGGGTGGCGTACGCGGTCCCCGCGCGCGGGGTCTCCAATGAAACCGTTCAGCAAGCCATCCGCGAAGAATTGGCTCGCCTGAAAACCGAAGACGTGACGGACGAGGAATTGACCAAATTCCGAACGAGGGCCAAAGCCGGCCTGATCTACTCCTTGAAAAGCAACCTCGGGTTGGCCATGAGCCTAACGGACTACCATACCCTCTTTGGTGATTGGCGCGAACTGTTTCGCTATATCCAACGCTTTGACCGGGTGACGAAAGCCGACATCCGGCGGATTGCCCGGCAAACGTTCGTTGAATCCAATCGGGTCGTGGCACAAATCGAAACCGTGACACCCGCCGTTCCCACGTCAACCGCGGCCCGGAAAGGACCCTGACGTGAGAGAAGCCGCGCTCCGATACCTCCGGCAGGTACCACGACGTCCCCTGCCATTCGTGATGACGTGTGCCCTGATCGTTCTCTTCCTGGCCACGCCGGTATCCGGTCAGGTGGACACGGTTGAGCAACTGGTGTACCCCCCCCTGCCGAATCTTCACATTCCCCAACCGACCCGGGTCGTCCTGGACAACGGCATGGTGGTGTTTCTCCTGGAAGATCACGAACTCCCGACCGTTCAGGTTTCGGCACGCATCCGCACCGGCTCCCGGCTGGAACCGGCCGACAAGGTGGGCTTGGCCGCGCTCACGGGAACCGTCATGCGAAGCGGAGGCACGACGACGCGTACCGGCGACCAACTGGATGACTACCTGGAAAGCAAGGCTGCTTCCATTGAAACCGGTATCGGTGTCACCGCGGGCTCGGCTTCGATGACGTGTTTGAGCGAAGACTTTTCCGAGGTGTTTACGGTCTTCGGCGACGTCCTGCAACGCCCGCGATTCGATCCGGGGAAACTGGCCATCGCCAAAAACCGGGCCATGGCGGGCATCGCCAGGCAAAATGACAATCCCGACGGCATCCTGTCCAGAGAATTTGCGAAGTTGGTGTATGGCAAGGATTCACCCTATGCCAGGATCGAGTCCTATGCCACCGTCAACAATATTTCCCAACAGGATCTCATCGATTGGCATGCGAAATATTTTGTCCCAAACCGTATCATCCTGGGCCTGGTCGGGGATTTTCAAATGGAGAAGGCCTTGGACTTGGTGAAACGCACGTTCGAAGCATGGCCGCAAGGGGAACCTTTCCACGATCCGATCGTCCCGTACCAACCCTCCACCACAAGAAAAGTCTATTACGTGGAAAAAGCCGACATGACCCAAGCCAAGATCGTCATCGGGCATTTGGGACTCACGCGAAAACACCCGGACTACCATCCGGTGGTCATTATCAACCAAATCGTCGCCGGTTCTTTCGGGGCCCGGCTCTTTTCCAACGTTCGTTCGCAAAAGGGGTTGGCCTATGACGTGAATGGCGGGATCGGATTCGGATGGGACTATCCGGCCACCGCCAGTTTTTCCATGTCCACCAAAACAGACACCACGCAAGCGGGCGTCGACGCCTTGCTGGAGGAAGCCCGTAAAATCATGGAGACGGAGCCCCCGACTGAAGAAGAAGTCCAAAAGGCCAAAGCCAGTCTCCTGAATTCTTTCGTCTTTTCCGTTGATTCGCCAGGAAAAATTCTCGGCAAATTTCTCACCTATGAATATTTCGGGTATCCTTCTGATTGGCTGGTCCGGTTCAGAACGGGCATCGAAAAAGCGACCGTGGATCAAGTCCGGAAAGCGGCGCGCACGCATATCAAACCGGACCAATTCGTGTTCCTGATCATGGGGCCCCGACAGGGCACGGCACCGGCCTTGGCGCGATATAAAACGGTCGAAGAACTCGACATTTCCATCCCGGAATCGTAATACTAGACGACTTCACAAATTGAGTCAGGCAAAGGAACGCTGATGCACTTCCGAAATACGGTCAAACGCGCGATCCGAACGCTGACCCTGTTTCTTGTATTCATCAACGTCGCAGGGTGTGCGACGAACCCGTACACGAACCGGTCACAATTTCTGCTGATCCCGGAAAGCCAGGAAGTTCACATGGGCAACCAGGCTTACGCCCAAGCTCTTAATGATCCAAAGGTCGTCATCTCCAAGAACCCGTCTGAAGTAGAGCCCGTGAGACGCGTGGCCGAGCGGATTATTGCCGCGGCCAAACAATCCAAATACGCCGAACGCGCAGAGTCGTTTCAATGGGACGTCACGGTGATCAAGAATGACAAGACCAAAAATGCCTGGGCCTTGCCCGGCGGGAAAATCGCCGTGTACACGGGCATTTTCCCTGAGGCGAAAAATGAAAACGGCTTGGCGGCGATCATGGGCCATGAAGTCGTCCACGCCTTGGCCCGGCACGGTGCCGAACGAGTCAGCCAGCATACGGCGGCCAATGTGGGGATGCAAATCGCCGCGGCAGCCTTGGACCTGAAGCCCATTGCTCAGACACTCGCCATGCAGGCATTGGGGATCGGCGTCTTACTGCCCTTCAGTCGAGGCCATGAATCGGAAGCGGACTATATCGGGTTACTCCTGGCCGCCGAGGCCGGATACGACCCGAGAGAAGCCGTGCTGCTGTGGGAACGCATGGCGGAGTCTTCGAAAAGCGGCCCCCCTGAATTTCTATCGACGCATCCTGCCCACGACACGCGTATTCAAGACCTTCAGAAATGGATGCCCGAGGCCATGGCACGTTACGAACGCGCCCCGAAAGCACCCGTCTCTACCCTTCCCTCCATCGAGTAACGCTGGTCCGGTTGCGTGCCATTTCGATCAGCCTTTTCCCCCTTTCTCAGAAAATTCCTGAGCGTCGTGCCTGTGATGAAGCTCTCCTTCGCGCTATCGTGCCTGTGGCATTCTGCACGCGAAGCGCCCCTTCTCAACCAATCGTCCGTGTGGTAGGGTGGCGGGACGTTTTATTCCAAAGCACGAATCCACGTTGACACGTCTCCTATCAATTCTCGCTTTGTGTCTGGCCCTCCCGGCTTGCGGCGGAAGCGGCGAAACGGTCGTCGAGATTGCGTTGCACCCGACCAAGCCCAACCTGCTCTACGTCGCCACGAACGATTACATCTACAAGACGCGCGATGCCGGCAAGACCTGGAAAAACATTTCAAAAGGCATGACCCATTCGCGCGTGATTTCGCTTGCCGTCGATCCCCTGCTTCCCGCCAACGTCTACGCCGGCACCAAGGGTGACGCGGTTTTTAAAAGCTTTAACGGCGGCCACCAGTGGATTTCGCAACGCAAAGGCCTGGAGGGTGTGACCATCACCTCAGTGGTCCATGAAATCAAATTCGTTCCGGGATCGAGCCAGCATATTTTTGCCGCAACGTCGATGGGAGTTTTCGAAACGGAAAACGCGGGCCAAACCTGGGCCAAACGCATGGACGGCATGATCGAAGTCCTCATGGTCGTCACGATCGACGTCGACCCTAACCAGCCGCAGACCCTGTATGCCGGCACCAGCGGTGGAGTCTACCGATCACTCGACGGGGCCAAGACCTGGACAAAGGTCAACAACGGCCTGGTGCCACCCGAGATATTGAAAGCGTCCCGTGCCCTCAGCGTGGTCAAAATCAAGATCGATCCGCATACGCCCAACACCGTGTATACAGCGACATTGAAGGGACTCTATAAAACCACCGACGGCGGGGAATCATGGCAACGGATCGGTGAAGCCCTGCCCGACCAATTCTTCAGCGATCTCATTCTCGATCCCGTAACCTCGGGAGTCGTCTTTGTGGCCAGTCGAGCCGGAGTCCACACAAGCCGGGACGGCGGCCAAACCTGGGACGCGGTCAACGAAGGGCTGACCAATCTCAACATCCGAGCATTAGTCATCAGTTCGACGGATTCTTCAACCTTGTACGTCGGGACGAATCGAGCCGGCCTTTTCCGGACGAACAACGGGGGCCGTTTGTGGGAACCCATTCCATTGACCTCCGCCCCCCGGAGTTCCTGAGAAAGTGCATAAAGCATATCCCTGAACCTGAGCGGAAGAACCCACCGCGACAACGATCCTCTTGCAGAGGGTCCGGCACTGTACTATAGTAATTGCAAGAGGACGATAGTCCTTTAAAACTTGCCCACCTCGATCATGGACATCACCCGTCGCAAATTATTTCAACTGAGCAGCCTGGGAACCCTGGCAGGCCTCGGCAGCCTCACCAGCGGGTGCGACCTCGGCAGCATGTTTGCAGTTCCCGCCCGCGAAACACGGTATTTCACGCCCAATGACAAATTTTATACCGTCAATTATATGGACTCTCCATACAACCTTTCGCGCGATGTCGACCAGGAGCAATGGCAAATGGTGGTCAAAGGCGCAGTCGCCAACCCCATGGTGCTCACGTGGCGAGACATCCTGAATCGCAAACCGTTCGACCAGGTTTCCACCCTCATTTGCATCGATACCCTCCCGGGAGGGACGAGTCTGGGCAATGCGATTTGGCGGGGGATTTCTCTCAAGGAATTGCTGATCGAAGCCGGGGCGGATGCCGAGACCGCACGGGACGTCATTTTCCGAGGAGCCGACGCCTACCATGACAGCATTCCCTTTGAACGGGCCATGCACGATGAAGTGATGCTGGCCTATCTCATGAACGGGGAAAAGCTCCCGAAGGCCCATGGATTTCCGCTCCGTCTGATCGTGCCCGGGTTATACGGCATCAAAAACGTCAAATGGATTACGGAAATTGAAGTGTACAACGGGGACTATCAGGGGTATTGGCAACGCAAAGGCTGGACCGACGAGGGGACGATCCATGTTTTTTCCCGCATCGATAGTCCGGGACATTATCAGGACGTCCGCGGGCCCAACGTTCAGTTCCGCGGCATTGCCTTCGGCGGGCCCAACTCCATTGCCCAAGTGCAACTGAGTTTCGACCAGGAAAAAACCTGGAGAGACGCCGCCATTGAACCACCCCAATCCCCCTGGTCCTGGGTGGTCTGGAACTATCAGCGGCCCGATATGCCGGTCGGCAAGAGCATGATCTCCGTTCGCGCCGTCGATACCGCCGGCACCGTGCAAACCTCAACCATCACTCGTCCCCAACCCAATGGCGCCACGGGCCTGCACAGCATCGTGGTGAACGTGTTCAAGGCCTGAGGCTTGGGCTCCGGTACGCGGCCTTAGATTTCAAGGTCGAGTTTGATGCCGAGTTCTTTGAGTTGGGTCTGCCCGACGTCCGACGGGGCTTCGGTCATCAGACACTGCACTTTTTGCGTCTTGGGGAAGGGAATCACTTCTCGAATGGACTCGGCTTTTCCGAGCAGCATGACCAGACGATCGAGCCCCAAGGCGATTCCACCATGGGGCGGGGCGCCATACTCCAGCGCATCCAGCAAGAACCCGAACTTCTCCTGAGCGGCGTCTTTGGAAATCCCCAACAGGTTGAATACCTTGTGCTGCAACTCACTCTGGTGAATACGAATACTGCCTCCGCCGATCTCAAACCCGTTGAGCACCACGTCATAGGCTTGCGCGTGCGCGTGCAATGGGTCGGAATCCAGGTGGGGAAGATCATCCATACGAGGCGACGTAAACGGATGATGCAACGCCACGTACCGTTGTTCCGCCGCATCGTATTCGAACATGGGGAAATCCGTCACCCAGACCGGCTCCCATTTGTCGTAATCAATCAACTCCAATTCGACGCCAAGGTATGATCGAAGCCGGCCCAACACCTCATACGTGACGGCCGGCTTGTCAGCGACAAACAGCAGGAGATCCCCGGGACCGGCGTCAGGAAGCTGCTGTTGAAACAGTGCGGCGTCGAGGAATTTGGCAATCGCCGACTCAAGCTGCCACCCTGGGGCAATCTTGACCCACGCGAGGCCTTTGGCCCCAAACCCTTTGGCGACTTCAATGAGACGGTCGATCTGGTTACGCGCAATGTCCGCGCCGCCTTTGACCACGAGACCGGAAACTTGCCCGCCTTTTTCCACCGTATCCCGAAATACTTTGAACTCGACGTGTTTGGCGACTTCGTTTAAATCATGAAGCTCCAATCCGAACCGACGATCGGGCTTGTCGGTCCCATACCGTGACATGGCTTCCTGGTAGGGCAGGCGCGGGAACGGAGACGGCAACGAAATGCCCGCGGCTTCCTTGCACACGAGTCTCAGTAACTCTTCCGTCAGGTTCATGACGTCGTCACGTTCCACAAACGACATTTCGAGGTCGATTTGCGTAAACTCGGGCTGCCGGTCGAGCCGGAGATCTTCGTCTCGGAAGCAGCGGGCGATCTGAAAATATCGATCAGCTCCGCCGACCATCAGAATCTGTTTGAACAATTGTGGCGATTGCGGCAGCGCAAAGAATGCCCCTTGATTGACACGGCTTGGCACCAGGTAATCCCTGGCTCCTTCGGGAGTACTCTTCGTGAGGATCGGGGTCTCGATTTCCAGAAATCGCCGTTCATGGAGAAACTGCCTGGTCCGGTAGGTCACGTCATGACGCAACGTAAGTAACCGCTGCATGGGAGGCCGGCGTAAATCCAAATACCGATGCTTCAAACGAAGGGCTTCCGTAGCCTGACTGTCGTCTTCGATTAAGAAAGGCGGGGTGTGGGCTCGATTGAGCACTTCCAGGACGCCAACTTGGATTTCGATTTCCCCCGTCGCAATCTGTGGATTAATCGAATCCTCGGGTCTGGGTCGCACCATTCCCGTGGCGGCAATCACGAATTCGTTGCGGAGTTCGTTGGCCTGTTCATGAGTGGCCTTATCGTTCTCCACGTCAAACACCAGTTGCGTGACCCCGAACCGGTCACGCACGTCGATGAATAACACACCCCCATGATCGCGCCGGCCATGCACCCATCCCATCAACGTGACGGTTTGGCCATTCTGTTCACGCGTTAATTCTCCGCAATGGTGTGTCCGCTTCACCGTGCTGCTTACCCTTTCCGCGTCCGTGTGCGACCCCGTCCTTTCACGACTCGCCCTGGCTGCCTGGCACTGCCCGAAGCCGGACGAGCCTTGCTGCCCTTGCTGCTTGCATCTCGCTTTGCCGAAGGTTTCGTTTTCCGCACGTGCGGCGGCCCAGTATCCCTATCCGGCTTCGACCTTTGCAAGTTGGACCGTGGCGCCCGCGCACGGACGTTCAAGGGCTTGGTCGTTCGATGAACGATCCCCCGCAACGCATTGGCTTCGAGGTCGGTGGCAAACCGGCACACTCCCACGGGCAAATCTCCCAGGTCAAGCGGGCCGAAACGAATTCTTATGATGCGCATGACCCGATGGCCCAAGGCTTCGAGCATGCGCTTGATCTGATGCTTCCTGCCTTCGTGAATCGTGATCTCCAACCATGAATTGGCCTTGGCCTTTCCGGATTTCCTGATCACGGCGGGAGCGGTCATCCCGTCGTCCAAGGCGATACCGTCTTCAAGATTTTGGATTTCCTCTTCCGTACAGACCCCCGAGACTTTGACCAAATACGTCTTGGGTACGTGGTACCGGGGATGGACGCACGCTTGCGCCACATTGCCATTATTCGTCAACAGCAACAGGCCTTCGGTGTCATAGTCCAACCGGCCGACCGGAAAGACCCGCACTTTTACTTTCGCCACCAAATCCGCAATCGTAGGCCGGCCATACGGATCGTCCATCGTCGTCACGTAACCGGGCGGTTTGTGCAGGAGAACGAAGACTTCCGGCTCGGTGGGTTGCACGTGACGGCCATCGATCTTCACGTGGTCTTTCGACGGATCGATGCACGTGCCGAGCACACGCACGACTTTGCCGTTTACCGTCACGCGACCTTCCTGGATCATGGCTTCAGACGCGCGCCGTGACGCTATCCCACTGGCGGCAATGACTTTTTGCAATCGAACCATCATGGAGTTTTAAACGTTTCTACCCCGGATCAAGTCCGGGGCAGGCCTAATGCTACCCTTGCCGCTCCTTACCCTTCGCCACGCTCAGGACAGGCAAAGGAGGGGGAGGACCACAACCAAGCCGAATTCGTGACGGCTATTCCCATTCGATCGTACTCGGTGGTTTGGAACTGATGTCGTACACCACGCGGTTCACGCCCTGCACTTCGTTGATGATCCGGTTTGCTACGTGCGCCAGAAAAGGTTGCGGTAACGGCGCCCAATCCGCGGTCATGCCGTCCACGCTGGTCACGGCCCGTAACCCGATGACGTGCTCATACGTCCGTTGATCTCCCATCACTCCCACGGTACGAACCGGCAGCAACACGGCAAACGCCTGCCACGTTTTCCGGTACAATCCCTGCGCCTTTAATTCATCGATAAATACGGCATCTGCTTCACGGAGCATGTCCGCGCGAGCAGGTGTCACCACGCCGAGAATGCGAATGGCTAAGCCAGGTCCCGGAAACGGATGACGATGAACCACGTCGTCCGGCAAGCCCAGTTCCTTACCCAGGACTCGCACTTCATCTTTGAACAATTCCCGAAGCGGTTCGATCAATCGGAGTTTCATGCGTGCGGGAAGACCTCCGACGTTGTGGTGCGACTTGATCGTCACGGAAGGTCCCTTATGGCTGACACTTTCAATCACGTCGGGATAAAGCGTGCCCTGGACCAAGTAACGCACGTTGCCGATCTTCAGCGCTTCGCGATCAAACGCCCTGATGAATTGACGCCCGATGATCCTACGTTTTTTCTCAGGATCGGTCGTGCGACCCAGTGCCCGCAAGAATTGGCCTGAAGCATCGACCATGCGGCAGTTGAAGTGAAACGACCTGAACGCCTGCTTGAGTTGTTTGACTTCATGTTTCCGCATCACGCCGTTATCGATAAACACGCAGGTCAGCTGCTTCCCGATCGCCCGATGGGTCATGGCCGCCGCCACCGTACTATCGACGCCACCGCTCAGCGCACAGAACACTTTCTCCCCGCCCACTTGCCGGCGAATCCGGTCGATGGAATCGTGCAGGAACGACCCCATGGTCCAGGTCGGTCTCGCCCCGCAAATATGACGGACGAAGTTTTTGAGGATACGTGCGCCGTACGTGGTATGGGCAACCTCGGGGTGAAATTGCAGGCCGTAGAGGCGATTTCTCCCATTGACCGATTTCATCGCGGCGATGGGAGAATTCGACGTCCGCGCAATGGGCTTGAAGCCGGGGGGCATTTTTTCAATCCGGTCTCCGTGAGACATCCAGACTGAAAAGGGACTCTTCCGGGCGAGCCCTCTGAATAGATCCGATCCATCCTGAACGAGCAACTCCGCGCGACCGAATTCCCTGCGCTTGGCCCGACCGACTCGCCCACCCATGGACTGCGCCATCAATTGCATGCCGTAGCAAATGCCGAGAATGGGCAACCCTTCCTTCATAATCGCTTTCGACCATTCCGGCCGTCCGACACTCGTCACGCTGGCCGGCCCCCCGGACAGAATGATGCCTTTGGGACGATTTGCTTGAATCGTTTCCAGAGAAGCCGAAGAAGGAAGGACAACGGAGTGAACGTGGGATTCCCGAATCCGGCGGGCAATCAGTTGGGTGTATTGTGACCCAAAATCAAGAACGACGATCGTATCGTGACAGGACACCATGGATGACGACAGCGTTGTCGAAGTCGGGTCCTGGCTCACGTCAGTCAACGTCAGCCCTATAGTTGGGTGCCTCCTTGGTTATGACCACGTCATGCACGTGGCCTTCTCTCAATCCGGCGTTGGTCAAACGAATGAACCTGGCATTGTGTTGCAACTCGGGAATGGACCGGCATCCGCAATATCCCATTCCGGCCTTCAGGCCGCCTACCAATTGATACACCATATTGGACATCAGGCCCTTATAAGGTACGCGGCCTTCGATTCCCTCCGGCACCAGTTTTCCCACGACCTGTCCTTCCTGCCGATAGCGGTCCCGGCCCCATCGTTCCAGGGCTCCGAGCGAACCCATGCCCCGGTACTCCTTATAAGTGCGGCCTTGATACAAGACGGTTTCTCCCGGTGATTCTTCGGTGCCGGCGAACAGGGACCCGATCATCACGGCGGAGGCTCCCGCAGCCAACGCTTTGGAGATATCACCCGAATATTTAATGCCCCCATCGGCAAGCACCGGAACCCCGGTTCCGCTCAGCGCTTCGGCACAATCGGCAATGGCGGTCAATTGGGGAATCCCTGCTCCCGAGACGATCCGCGTCGTACAGATCGAGCCGGGGCCCACGCCGACCTTCACCGCGTCCACGCCCACGGTCAGAAGATCTTTGGCCGCTTCCGCCGTTCCGATGTTGCCGGCCACCACCTCCATGGACGAATAACGCTGTTTGATCATCTTCACGGCATCGATGACGCTCTGGGAATGCCCGTGCGCCGTATCCACGACGATCATATCCACACCGGCCTTGACCAGTCGCTCCACGCGTTCCGGCACGTCCTCTCCCACGCCGACGGCCGCGGCGACCCGCAGCCGGCCATGGGCATCTTTGCAGGCGTTCGGGTATTTAATCTGTTTTTGAATGTCTTTGATCGTGATGAGCCCCTTGAGCTCAAATTCGTCGTTGACAACCGGCAATTTTTCAATCCGATGCTCGTGCAGAATTTCCCGGGCTTTGGTGAGACTCGTCCCCTCCGGCACCGTCACCAAGTGTTCCTGTGTCATCACCTGAGAGACCGGCAGATCCAACCGAGACTCGAACCGCAGATCCCGATTGGTCAGGATACCCACCAGCTTTTTCTCCCTCGTCACCGGGATGCCGGAGATTCGATAGGTCACCATGATTTCATGGGCATCACGAATGGTCTGATCCGGCGCGATCGTAATGGGATCGAGAATCATGCCACTCTCGGATTTTTTCACCTTATCGACTTCATGGGCTTGCTGTTCAGGCGACATGGCCCGATGGAGAACCCCGATACCTCCCTCCCGCGCCAACGCGATGGCCAAACGACCTTCTGTCACGGTATCCATGGCGGCACTCAGAATCGGGATATTGATCTTAATATGGCGAGAGACCTGCGTGGAACAATCCACGTCACTGGGCATCACCTCCGATTTGGCGGGCACCAGGACCACGTCATCGAAGGTCAAGCCGATTCGCGTTTTGTCCCAGAGTGTCATCTTTCGTGTTCCTCAGAAAATACCAGTGACCGAGTCATCGTAGGAGAGACCACACAATTGTCGATGAACAAAAAACGGTGAGAAAAACTGCGAAAGCAGCTTACCAAGATTTTCCCAAAAAATCGACGGGCTCAACGGCCAAAACTGAAAAAACAACCCTGATCGGGCTGTGCTGCGATCACGGGAGCGTTACTCGACCCATCGAGGTTCAAGACGCTATTATTCTCCGCCTTCCGGTAGGGCCGCAACCGTTTCCGCTTCCTCTCGCAGAAAATCTTCGGCGTCTTCAGCCGGCATGAAGTGTTGCACGCGCATGTTCCCGCTATCGACCACGAAGACGTGCCCTCTATGATCCACTGCGAGGCCATAGGGGAAGTTGAATTGCCCCTCGGCATTACCGAATCCACCCCATTGAGTGATGAAATTGCCGTCCCGATCGAATTTTTGAATCCTTTGGTTCCCGGTGTCCGATATATAGACGTCGCCCGAGCCGTCCACCGCGATCCCCCAGGGGGAACGGAACTGACCCGGCTCCTGGGCTTGGGCGCTACTCGCGTGGCCCGGACTGGTCCCACCGCCCCATTTGGCGACGAGCTGCGGGAGGACGTTCGTACTGGTATCGAACTTCTGGATTCGATGATTCCCCATATCCACGACGTAGACCATCCCGTCGTTTTGATCGACGGCCACGCCCCGGGCAAAATAGAATTGCCCGTCATTATTCCCAAAACTGCCCCACTGCATCACGAATTCACCGTCCTCATCGAATTTCTGGACGCGGAAATTGGCACTATCGACAACGTACAGGTAGCCGCGCACCCGGTCGACGGCAACATCCCAAGGAGCATTGAACTGTCCTTCCCCATTTCCTCGACCACCGATTTTCAGGAGGTATTGGCCCAGTTTTCCATCGAACTTCTGTACGCGATGGTTACTGGTATCGCACACGTACACATCGCCTTTTCCATCGCACACAACCCCTGTGGGGTTGTTGAAATTACCATTGGCCGTACCGAAGTTCCCCCACAGCAGGATGAAATTGCCATTTCTGTCGAATTTTTGAACACGGGTGTTGCCGTTGTCGATCACGAACAGGGAGCCCTGTTGATCGATGGCCAATCCATAGAGCGGCGCCATAAATTCACCGCCGTGCAGCAATGAGGCACCACGACCGGGTTTTCCCCATTTCGCCGTACACACGTACCCGGAGGTATTCAGCAAGATGTTCGCACTGGCCGGGACCGAAATATTATTGCCGACGTCTTTAAACCAGGCGTAGACCGTTTTAGGCCCATCAACCGGTGATAACGTCAGGGGAATCGTTGCCCCGAAACGATTTTCCGGTTCGACCTCGATCCAGCCCGGCAAGGTCGCACCGGGAGTCATGGGATTTTCGGATATGAAATAGCCCGCCACGCCGGTATCGACGTCCCTGGCCGAAATGGTTGCCACCACGTCCAACGAATTCGTCATGTACGCCCCGTGATTCAGGACGATATCCGGATTCTGCGGGGCGGCCACGTCGATCAAGACGGGCATGACTTCCTGTTCTTCCGACAGGGGACTCTCGGCGTCGTTCTCGTCAACACTCGTGAGCGCATAGTAATAGGCCGTATTGTTCGTCAATCCGGTATGGGTATAGGGACTCGTCACCCCTTCGATTCGAGTCGCCGTCTCTCTTGACACACCGGGAGTGGTGCTGAAATAGAGGTTGTAGGACACGGCGCCGGGCACCTCCATCCAACTGAGCATTGCCTCGGTATCTCCGGGTTTCCCCACCAACGGCACGGCAAGCGGGGCCCCCTCCGCCTCCGCAACCTTGTCGGCTTTTTCCCGGCCCCTCGCGATTTCTTCTTCCGTGGGCGCGAATTTCAAGATCCGATAGTTCCCGCTATCCACCACGTAGACGTACCCTTCTTTATCCACCGCGATACCGGAAGGAAAATTCACCTGGGCTTCCGTGAGCCCACGGTTGCCCCACGAACACAGATACGTGCCGTTCGAATCGAACTTCTGGATTCGATGGTTCCCGCTATCCACGACGTACACGTTGCCCAAGGCGTCGCAGGCCACGCCCCAGGGAGACTTGAATTGTCCGATCCCATTCCCTTCTCTTCCCCATTTCGTCAGGAAATTGCCGCGGGAATCGAATTTTTGAATGCGATGATTGCCTTCATCGGCAATGTAAATATGGCCGGCAAAGTCGATCGTCAGGCCTCGCGGATAGAAAAAGGCACCGTCGAAGCTCCCGTCTTTTCCCCATTTGATCAAGGGGGTGCCGTCCGACTGGAATTTTTGGATGCGAGCGTTACTCGTGTCCGAGACGTAGAGATTCCCCTGCTGATCCGTGGCCACCCCCCAGGGCACGTCAAACTGTCCGGCCTCGGCGCCTCGCCAGGCAAAACCGAACTTGCCCCAGGCATGCAAAAAGTTCCCGTCAGGATCAAACTTCTGAACGCGGTTGTTACCGCTGTCCGCCACGTACACGTGTCCTTCGGGAGCGGTCGCCAACCCTCGGGGATAATAAAATGTGCCTTCTTCCGAATCGGCTTCCCCGCCCCAGCGAGCTAAACATTTGCCGTCCCTATCAAACTTTTGAATGGCATGATTATCGGTATCCGCCACGTAGATGTTGCCGTCGCTATCGAGGGCAATACCCGTTGGTGAGCGAAATTCCCCGTCATCGACGCCTTCCTCTCCGAACTGCATCACGGGCAAATACGGCGAAGGGATCGACATCACTTCTTCCGATTCACGACTTTCTCCATCGGCGGTCACGACGGTGACCACGTAGTGGTAACACAGGCCATTGGCAAGGTCGTTATGCGTGTAGGGGCAGGCAGGACCTTCGATACAATTCCCTTTGTCCTTGGTCACCCCGATGACGGGATTAAAATCGTCCTGGCTCGCAATCGGACGAGTCAGTTCATTCGGCTTGATGTTGACCCCTTTGGAGGTCTGGTAGTAGACGTTGTAATACATCGCATCGGGCATGGCATCCCAACTCAGGGTAATAAATCCATTTCCTGCGACGACCCTGACGCCGGAGGGCGGATCCGGCAGTTTGTCCTGGTCGGCGTCTTCGCCTGCGCCCCAGTCTTCTTCGAGACCCTCGACCCTTGAAACACACCGACCCCACTGTGGGATCAGATCACGATCTAATTCAAAAAAATCCTTCATGACACCCCTCATAATATCCAAGTCTTACTAAAGGTTTAATCAATAGCTCTTTGACTTTACGTATTTATTTTTATAAATCCATAGAATTTTTCAAATAAAACCAAGTAGTTGGGAAAAAAGTCTAGCAGGCCGTCATTTCCGAAGTCAAGGAACGCACACCGGCTCATCATTCGACAACGCGGTGTCTCCAAGAATACACCTGCACAGAATCCTGCCGGGAAGCACACGGGCATTAGTTTAATGAAGAACCTGATGCAATTCACCAAGGTCGGCAATACAGGGTATCGTTCCACTGTTTCCTGTCCCGTCCCGATCGAGGAGAATCCCTATCAACTTGGCATTGGTGGCTCCCTCAAAGTCTTCCTTGGGATCGTCCCCCACGTGCATAGCTTCTTCGGGTTCAACCACGTGTTGGTCCAAGGCATGCTGGAAAATCTTTGGAGACGGTTTGGCTGTCCCGACGATACTGGAAATCGTAATGGAATCAAAAAATCGCTCCAACCGCAATTCCCGGACAATTTCAAAAAACCGCGTGTCGAAATTGGAGATGACCCCAAGCTCATAGCCTTGCGAGCGCAACTGCTGAAGCACCTCCGGCACTTCGGAATAGACTTCCCACGCCTCTGCCCTGCTGAAGGCTTCATAGACTTCGTCGAAGTAGTCATCGAACCCTTCAAACATGCCAACGCGATAAAATACCGCGTGCACGATATCAAACCACCAGAGTCGTTCGCATTGCTTTAATTTTTCCGGTTGTTCGACGGCAAAGATCGGCGGGGGGGCTTGACGAAAGGCGTCCTTGAACGCCTGGTTCACCTTGGTCACCATATCAACCGAACGGGGTACGCCATATTTTTCGGCATGATGAAGATAGACGTCCCCGACGGACCCCTTGACGTGAAAGAGAGTCCCCACGGCATCAAAAAACACGACCTTTATGCGCGATACCGGCATAGCGAAAGAGCTAGTCTATTAAGGAAGGGCAGGCATATCCCTGCTCGAGCAGGGATGGCGCCACTGCAAGAGATAAAAACGTGGTGGCTTATTTTTGGGTGCCGGCTTTGCGTTGTGCTTGCTCAAGAGCCTTCATGCGTCGTTGATTCTTTCGGTGTTTGCGACGAAGCTCTCGATCTTTTTCTCGTCCTCTGGGCATCAGAATTTCTCCATGGTCCTGCTTAGGCGTGACCGTCAATAACTCAGTAAAATCCCTGGAAAAGCGTGGATGCGTTCTATCATATTCATTCTCGTGCTGACAACCCGGCTTTGCTTGCGAGGGGCTACCCCCCATGCTAAGATTTTTGGCTTTGTCAGCACGAGTTTCATCCCTATGGCGTCCCGGCAACTCAATAAAACGTATGAACCTCAAGCCGTTGAGGCCCGGTGGGGCCAATATTGGATCGACCAGGGATACTTCGACGCCGCTGCCGATTCGACGGGGCAACCCTATACGGTTGTCATCCCACCCCCCAACGTCACGGGCTCTCTGCACATCGGCCATGCGCTGAACAATACGCTTCAGGATATTCTGATTCGCTGGCGCCGCATGCAAGGGCGCAACACCCTTTGGCTGCCCGGAACCGACCATGCCGGCATCGCCACACAAAACGTGGTGGAGCGTCAGCTTTTGGAAGAGGGCACCGGGCGGGAGGAACTCGGGCGAGACGCGTTCATTGAACGGGTCTGGTCCTGGAAACAGCAATCCGGCAATACGATCCTCGAGCAACTGAAACGGCTCGGGGCTTCCTGCGATTGGTCCCGCCTGCGCTTTACCATGGATGAGGGTTTGTCGGAAGCCGTTCGAGCGGTCTTCATTCGCCTGCATCGAGAAGGGCTCATTTATCGAGGGCACCGGCTGATCAATTGGTGCCCCCGCTGTCTCACCGCGCTTTCCGACGTTGAGGTCGAGCATGAGCCGGTCCACGGCACGATGTACCACATTGCCTATCCGCTGGCCGATGACCACGGCACGTCCCTCGTCATCGCTACAACGAGACCGGAGACGTTACTCGGCGATACCGCGGTGGCCGTTCATCCCGAAGATTCCCGATACAACCGGCATATAGGACAATTCATCAAGCTCCCGCTCACCAACCGGACCATTCCGATCGTGGGCGATTCGATCCTGGTGGATCGGGAATTCGGAACCGGCGCCGTCAAGATTACCCCCGCTCATGACTTCAATGATTTCGAGGCGGGTGAGCGGCACCGACTCCCCCACATTGCCCTGCTGACCCACCAGGCCCTTCTGAATCCCGATGCGCTTCGAGACGCAGGGGTCGAGCCGAGCGTCCTGGACAGCATTGCCGACCTTTCGGCAATGAAGGCCCGTCCCATTGTCGTTGAAGCGCTGAAACGCCGGGAACTCCTGGTCAAAGTCGAAAACCACCAAATGTCCCTGGGAAAATGTTATCGCTGCAAAACCGTTGTGGAGCCGTTTCTCTCACCTCAGTGGTTTGTCAAGATTCAACCGTTAGCCGACCCGGCGATTGCGGCGGTGGAAGAGGGGCATATTCGCATCATTCCGGAAGAATGGTCGAACAATTATCTGGGCTGGATGCGAGGGATTAAAGACTGGTGTATTTCCCGGCAAATCTGGTGGGGACACCGCATTCCGGCCTGGTATTGCACCACGTGCTGTCCTGAAGCCCGCAGCATTCTCGAAGGCGGAGGCAGTCATCTGATTCCCACGCACGCTAACCCCATGGTTTCCGAGACCGCTCCGGCCACCTGCACCACCTGTGGGCAGAATCAGTTCATTCAGGACCCCGACGTGCTCGATACGTGGTTTTCATCGGCCCTCTGGCCCTTTTCCACCTTGGGCTGGCCTGCGAATACGAAGGATCTCGAGACCTATTACCCGACTTCGACGTTGGTCACGGGGTTGGATATCCTGTTCTTCTGGGTGGCGCGAATGATCATGATGGGCCTCAAGTTTACGGGCACCCCCCCATTCCGTGATGTCTATATTCACGCCCTGGTACGCGACGCCGAAGGCGAAAAAATGAGTAAATCCAAGGGTAACGTCATCGATCCCCTGACCAAGATGTCGCAATACGGGACCGACGCGCTACGCTTTACCCTGGCCTCGATGGCTTCGCCGGGCCGCGACATCAAACTCTCCGAAAACCGGATCGAAGGCTATCGCAACTTTGCCAATAAGATCTGGAACGCCGCCCGTTTTATCCTGATGCACGCGGACGGTCCGTCTGAATCGTACCCGATTGCCGACAGGCCATTCGCGGATCAATGGATCTTGAGCCGCCTCAACCACGTGACCGGAACCGTGACGGCCCGTCTCGAAGAATACCGGTTCGATCAGGCCGCCGGGCAACTTTACCAGCATATCTGGCACGAATACTGCGATTGGTACCTGGAACTCATCAAACCCATGCTGCAAAACGGGGACTCGCCCGTTGCCCGATCAACGCGCGCCACGATGCTGCAAACGTTTGAACACCTCCAACGCCTGCTCCATCCCTTCATGCCGTTTTTGACCGAGGAAATCTGGCAAACGATGCCGCACCAGGGCGACAGCCTCGTCCGCCAACCATTCCCGGTAGCGACCAATGAATGGGAAAACCCTGAGGCGGAGCAGACCTTTGCCATCATCGAACAAATCGTCACCACCGTCCGAACCGGTCGTGCCCTCCTGGATTATGCACCCTCCAAAGCCCTGACGATCATGGTCACGGCAAAAGATCCAGAAGAGATCGCCCGTTTGAACGAAGTACGAAACCACGTCGCACACCTCTGCCGCGGCACGGTTGCCATTGCCGATCAGGACACATGGCCAGCCGGCCGCATCCTGCATCTCGCGGTGGGAAGTTTCACGATCGGCGTCACGATTGAAGGCGAGGTGGACCTCAACAAAGCATTGACGCGCATCCAGAAACAATCAGAAACCAAACAAAAGGAAGCCACGCGCCTCCACGGACGCCTGGCCTCCCCGGACTTCGCGGCCAAGGCCTCGCCCGACGTGGTTCAAGAGTCAATAGATCGGCTGGACCTGCTGACCGCCGAACTCTCACTTTTTGCCAGCAGCGAACAACAACTCCGGAAAATGGTGTCGTGAAACCCATGCCATCTATTCCCCTGCCTCCGTTTGAACTCGAAGCACTGGTCAAGGCGGCCTTGAAAGAAGACGCGCCTCACGGCGACATCACCACGCACGCGCTTCTTGACCCGGCCCTTCATGCACAAGCCAACGTCGTGGCCAAGCAGAACCTGACCCTTGCCGGCATCGCAGTTCTCCGCGCCGTGTATCGGGTCCTGGATCCCGCCGTCGTGGTGAGTCCAAAATTCGAGGACGGAGCCACCCTGGAAGCCGGACAGACGTTCGCGGTCCTTCAAGGACCGGCCCATGCCATTTTGGGAGGAGAACGAGTGGCCCTGAACTTTTTACAACATCTTTCCGGCATTGCCACCCTGACATCCAGATTCCGCGCCGAGATCCGGCACTATCCCGCCGTTCTCGTCGATACCCGAAAAACCATTCCCGGCCTTCGACGGCTCGAAAAATGGGCGGTTGCACTCGGCGGCGGGACCAACCATCGGATGTCGCTGAGCGACGGCGTCCTCATCAAAGACAACCACCTGGTACTATTGGAAGCCCAAGGCATAACCCTCGCGGAAGCTTGCCGGAATGCCAAGGAACGACTCTCCCGTCATTTCCGCATCTGCGTGGAAGTCGAAACCCTCGAGCAAATTCCCCAGGCCGTGGACGGTGGAGCCGACGTGCTCCTCCTGGACAACATGCCCCCATCTCTGGTCAAGAAAGCCGTGGACCTCGTCAAAGGGCGGGCGCACACCGAGGTCTCGGGAGGCATGACGCTCCAAAACGTCCGCGAGTATGCCGCCACGGGCGTGAATTCTATTTCAATCGGAGCCCTCACCCATTCCGCACCGGCAGTCGATATCAGCATGGACGTGCTTCCTGTGTTCTCCCAATAGCCTGGCTTGAACATGGCGGATCCCATGCCATCCACACGTTTGGAGACCGAAGCCATTCGGCAACGGTTGACCACGAGCAGGCTGGGCCGCTCGCTTCATCTGTTTGAAGAACTCGCCTCGACCAATGCCACGGCCTTCACGCTGGCCGGTTCCGGAGCAACCCATGGAACTGCGGTTCTCGCCGAGGCTCAAACGGCCGGAAAAGGACGACTGGGACGGCATTGGGTCTCGCCGCCTCACCTTAATATCTATTGCTCCGTGATCCTCAAAAATCCGAAAATTTCACGTCACGTCTCCTGGATTCCTCTGGTCACGGGACTGGCCCTTGCCGAAGCAACCAGACGTTCCTGCGGCATCGAAATTTCGTTGAAATGGCCCAATGATCTGCTGTACGTCGAAAAAAAAATCGGGGGCGTCTTATGTGAAAGCGCGAGTCAAGGTTCGCAAGTCTCGACGTGCGTCGTGGGATTCGGCGTGAACGTGAATAGCCGGGAAACGGATTTCTCTGACGAACTTCGCTCTCTCGCCACCTCGTGTTTTCAGGCAACCCGACAATGCTATGATCGAAACGGCCTGATCGTCGATATGTTCAACCAGTTGGAAAGTTGGTATGATTGCGTGGAAGCGGAACGATTCGACCACGTGCGACAAGCGTATGCGGCATCGTGTGCGACGCTCGGACGAAACGTTCAGGTTACCCGTGTTGAAGAAGAGACCATTCACGGAACGGCCGTTGACATCGGAAAAGATGGGGCATTATTGGTGTCCACCGTACGCAAAGGACGACCTCATATCCTGGAAATTCGAACAGGTGACGTTCACCATCTTCGATAACCCATCCTCCCTCTCCCATTTCCCGCATTAAGCGGGAAATAGGGAGAGGGCTGGAGTGAGGGGTAGAGATTTTCCATGCTCCTGACAATTGACATAGGCAATACCCAAATCGTCTTCGGTGTGTTCGACCGGCACATCCTGCGAAGCTCCTGGCGCCTGGCCACGGACCACACGAAAACAGCCGACGAATACGGCATCGTCTTCTCGTCGCTCATCCGGGAATCCGGGATTCCGGACAGCGCTATCCAAGGCACCATTGTTTCCAGTGTGGTCCCTCCCCTGACCCCGACGATTGAATCCATGGTCGAAACTTTTTTTCATCATTCCCCGCTCATCGTCTCCTCCGACTTTCCCTTCGGGTTGACCCTCGAATATGCCAACCCGCAGGAAATCGGGACCGACCGGCTGGTCAACGCCGCCGCCGCGTTCGCCAGGTATCGAACGAATCTCATCATCGTTGATTTCGGAACCGCCACGACGTTGTGTACGGTCACCAAAGACGGACGATATTTAGGGGGAGTGATCGCCCCGGGGGTCAAGAGCGCCGCCGATGCGCTTCATAGCCATACAGCCAAATTACCCAACGTGGAACTGGCCCGTCCCAAGAGCGTCATTGGAAGCGATACCGCCAGCAGCATCCAGTCCGGATTGATGTTCGGGTATGCGGGTCTGGTCGATGAACTGGTCACCCGAATCGAACAGGAAATCGGCTACTCGACCAAAGTCGTCGCCACCGGCGGCCTTGCCCCGATTCTTGCCCCGATTTCTCGAACCATTCAAGAAATTCAGCCGTCGTTAACCCTGGAGGGTCTGGAATTACTCTATCGCCGTCAAACCGGCCAGGACACCCCACCCCTATAAGGATTCCGGTGTGAGCCGGAACCCGGCCTTTCTTTTAAGCTTTTCCATCGTTTTTTTCATTTTTTTGGGTTGACTTGGCCTGTCCCGATGACTATCTGAGCAAGATACCCGGGGTGCGCCATGAAAGAAAATTATCCACTTCCAGAAGAAGCACAGGGCGACGACACAGCGCCCACACCACCTGCTGATCAACCCGAAACCGCTTCCGCCGCTCCGGAATCTGAAGAAGCTGACGAAAATGCTCAACAAAATGAAGAGGTTACAAGACTGAACCGCCAACTCCTCGAAACAGACGAGGAACTGTGCGCCCTCAACGACAAATATTTGCGCCTGGCAGCGGAATTCGACAACTACAAACGGCGGGTTCAACGCGATCAACAGGACACAATCCGGTTTGCGAATGAAAAGTTGTTCAAGGACTTACTGCCCACGTTGGATAACCTGGAACGGGCCCTGCAATCCGGACGCGAGCAAGCCCTGATCCAGGGACTGCTGGAAGGGGTAGACCTCACGTATAAACATTTCCTCGACACCCTTCAAAAGATGGGTATCAAACAAGTCACGAGCGTAGGAGAAGCATTTGACCCGGCCAAACATCAAGCCGTGGGACAGGTCGAATCGACCTCCGTACCTGAAAGTACCGTGGTCGATGAATACCAGAAAGGGTACTTTCTCCACGATCGGATATTACGACCAGCCATGGTAACCGTTGCCAAAGCCAAAACGGAACCAGGCGATGAAGAAGCACAGGAATCGAAGGAAGGAGCCGAAGCATGAGTAAGATTATTGGGATAGACCTTGGAACGACAAACTCGTGTATCGCGATCATGAGCGGTGCCGACCCGGAAGTGATCGCCAACTCGGAGGGCGGCCGAACCACGCCGTCCGTGGTGGCGGTAACGGATAAGGATGAGCGACTGGTCGGGCAGATTGCCAAGCGTCAAGCCATAACGAACCCCGAAAACACCATCTATTCCGTCAAACGCCTGATGGGAAGAAAGTTCAATACCAAGGAAGCCAAAACGGCCACCGAGCGGTTGCCCTATAGGATTCTCGACGCCTCGAACGGGGACGCGCACGTGGAAATCCGTGGCAAACAATACAGTCCCCCTGAAGTGTCGGCGATGATTCTTCAAAAAATCAAACAGACGGCTGAAGACTTTCTCGGGGAAAAAGTGACGGAGGCCGTCATTACCGTGCCCGCGTACTTCGACGACAGCCAGCGTCAAGCGACAAAAGATGCCGGCCAAATCGCGGGACTCAACGTCCTTCGGATCATCAACGAGCCCACCGCGGCCTCGTTGGCGTACGGCCTGGAGAAAAAGAAGGAGGAACGCATCGCCGTGTACGATCTTGGTGGCGGAACCTTCGACATCTCGGTCCTCGAAATCGGGGATGGGGTATTCGAAGTGAAATCCACCAACGGCGATACCTTCCTGGGCGGCGACGACTTCGACCTTCGCGTCATCGATTGGCTGGTGGACGAATTCAAGAAGGATCAGGGGATTGATCTGAAAAAAGACCGCATGGCGCTGCAACGCCTGAAAGAAGCCGCGGAACGGGCCAAGATCGAACTGTCATCGGCCCAGGAAACGGAAATCAATCTTCCCTTTATCACCGCCGACGCCAGCGGGCCCAAGCATCTGGTGCTCAAACTTTCCCGGTCCAAATTGGAACAACTCGTTGACGACCTGATCACCCGATCCATCGAGCCCTGCAAAAAAGCATTGGCCGATGCCGGTGTTTCCGCCGGCGACATCAATGAAGTGGTGCTCGTCGGCGGCATGACGCGGATGCCCAAAGTGATTGAACGGGTGAAAACCTTCTTCGGGAAGGAGCCTCACAAGGGCGTGAATCCCGACGAGGTCGTGGCGATCGGAGCCGCCATCCAAGGCGGCGTCCTCAAAGGCGACGTCAAGGACGTGTTGCTCCTGGACGTGACACCGTTGTCCCTGGGCATTGAAACGCTGGGCGGAGTCTTCACGCGGCTCATCGACCGCAATACCACGATTCCGACCAAGAAGAGCCAGATTTTTTCCACCGCCGCGGACAGTCAGACCGCCGTCACCATTCGGGTCTTCCAGGGCGAACGGGAAATGGCCGATAACAACAAACTGCTCGGCCAGTTCGATCTGGTGGGTATTCCCCCGGCCCCGAGAGGGATGCCGCAAATCGAAGTCACGTTCGATATCGATGCGAACGGGATCGTCCACGTGTCGGCCAAAGACATGGCCACACAAAAAGAACAGTCCATCAAGATTACGGCATCAAGCGGCCTGAGCAAGGAAGAAGTCGATCAATTTGTGAAGGATGCCGAGGCGCATTCCGAAGAGGATAAAAAACGCCGCGAAACCGTGGAAATTCGAAACCAAGCCGATTCCCTGATCTATGGAACGGAAAAGAATCTCCAGGAGCACGGAGAAAAAATTCCCGAAGAAGAAAAAACCAACATCCAAGAAGCGATTGACGGTATGAAACAGGCCATGGAGGGAGATGACGTCGAAGCCATGAAAGCGGCCATGCAGACCCTCACGACCGCTTCACACAAACTCGCGGAAGAAATGTACAAAAAGACGTCGGCCGAAACAGGCAACACCGGAGACGGCGCTGGCCCCGACGGTGGAGCGACCAACGGTAAGGGAGATGACGAAAAAGTGGTCGATGCCGAATTTGAAGAGGTTGATAAGGAGAAGTGATTTTCTCCTCAGATCGTTTTCCTGAAATACAGATATGGGAAAACGCTGAGGTTCCCGTAGAACGGAAAAGATGGCTAGCGTGACCAAACGAGATTATTATGAAGTGCTCGGAGTCGATCGAGATGCCTCTGATGACGACATCAAGAAGGCCTTTCGGCGGCTCGCCCGTCAACACCATCCCGACTTGCAGAGTGACCCGCAACACAAGAAAAAAGCCGAAGAAAAGTTCAAAGAAGCCAATGAAGCCTATGAAGTCCTGAGCAATCAGGAATCGCGACAGCGGTACGATACGTTCGGGCATTCGGCAGGACCGCAGGGGTTCGGAGGAGCCGAAGGGTTCGATTTCAATCGAGGATTCGGTGACGTTTTCGGCGACATTTTCGAAGACTTCTTCGGAGGAGGGAGAGGAGGCCGCAGTCGTCCGGAGCAGGGCAATGACCTGCAATATAATTTGGAACTGTCCTTTGAAGATGCGATCGAGGGAAAAGACGCCAAACTCAAGATCCCGAGATGGGAAGGCTGCGATTCCTGCAAAGGCACGGGAGCCAAATCGGCTGATGCGGTCCAACAATGTCGTGGCTGCCAGGGCACGGGGCAGATTCGCCTGCAGCAAGGATTTTTCACGATCAACCGAGCCTGCGGGCAGTGTCAGGGAGCCGGGCACATTATTACGGACCCCTGTCCTGCGTGCCGCGGTCAAAAACGGGTGTACCGGGAACGTACGTTATCGGTGACCATCCCCGCGGGAATCGAGACCGGCATGCGCTTTCGCTTGGCTCGCGAAGGCGAACACGGCGTGAACGGCGGCCCTCCCGGTGATCTCTACGTTGCGGTCACGGTCAGACCCCATCCGGTCTTTACCCGAAAGGGCAATGACATTGTCGTTGATTTGTCGCTCGACATGGTCACGGCAGCCCTGGGCGGCAAGGTCGACGTCCCGACCCTCAAGGGAAAAACCAGCGTCAAAATTCCCGAAGGCACCCAACACGATCAGGTGCTTCGACTCAAGGGACTGGGCGCGCCTGCCTTGAAAGGCCGGACCACCGGCGATCAACTCGTTCGGATCAACGTCACCATTCCCACCAAACTGTCGGCAAAACAACGGGAACTGCTGGCCGCTTTTGCCGAAGAGGGTGGGGCCTCATCAAAAGGCCAGGAGGACGGCCTGTTTGACAAGGTCAAAAACATATTCGAGTAGCTTAACCGTCTTTTACCCGCCCACCAGATCCACATTCTTCCGTCACATGCCGGTCTTCTTCATCCAATCAAACCGGATTTCCGACCACACCGTCACGATTGACGACCCGCTTCTCTCCCACCTTTCAAAGAGCCTCCGCATTCGCGAAGGTGAAAAAATCTGGGTCGGAGACGAGCACCGGGTTCGATATCACGTTCGGGTCGATTACCTGGATGCGAACTCCCTTCAGGCTTCCATCATTGAAAAGGTGGCAGGTCCGCCCGCGACACCGGCTCCGGTTGTCCTCGCCCAGGCTGTCCTGAAAGGGGATCGCATGAACTGGGTAATCCAGAAAGCCACGGAGCTTGGTGTCACCGCCATCATTCCATTACTCACATCGAGAGTGGTCGCCCGGACACCGGCAGGTCGGACACGAACGGCACGGGAGCGGTGGCAACGGATCGCCATCGACGCAGCCCAGCAATCGGAGCAATGGGAATTCCCCGGCGTTAGCCCACCGATGACCTTGCCGGAATTGTTCCGGCACGTTCCTCACGCGGTGCTCCGGTGTGCGCTACTCGAACGTGAGATTGGGCAAAACAGCCTCGGGGCCCTTTCCATCGATCACGCGTTCCAAGGGACCATCGTATTGGCCGTCGGCCCCGAAGGCGGATGGGCACCGGAAGAAATGCGGGAACTCCTCGACCAACGATTTCAAGCCGTCTCCCTGGGCAAGAGCATCCTTCGGAGCGAAACCGCCCCTTTGGTGGCACTGAGCATTCTGCAACACCGTTTAGGAAATCTCTGATTGATTGCACTATCGGGCGCATGGCGGCGTTGTGTCCTCGCTCACCCCTCGCCTATCTAGTTTGATAAGCCTCGGCTCTCGCTGCGGGACGCCTTGCCCTGCATCCCGCTATCACAATAAATCTGGGGATTCCTTGGGAATTTGGGATAACCGGGCGAGAAAAATCAGGAAGAGGCTGGAGTGATCCTCAGGATGGTTCCGCCTTCGCCAACGGCCCATCCGACGTTGGAATCGGGGAAGGATAACCCGTAAAAGCTGAACGGTTCCGGGAGTTCCGGTTCGTCCCACGTGAAACCGGCATCCGTGGTTGTGAGGAACGCGCCACGCTCTCCTATGATCCAACCCGCGCGGAATCCCGTAAACTGGACTTTCAAAAAATCCGGTGGTCTGATACAGGGAGACCCGCAGGGCAGGGTGCGGTCAACCCATTTTTTTCCGCCGGTAATCGTTTGAAAAATCGCGCCTTGGGACCCCACAACCCACCCGCCTTCGGGGTCCGTAAAGTACAGATCGAAGAACGTCGTGGCACTGTCGGTCGTTTGCTGAATCCAGGTTTGCCCTCCATCCCGCGTGAAGAGGACCGTCCCGATCGCGCCGACTGCCCACCCGTTCTGCGCATCGACGAACTGCACCCCGAACAAATCCACGGCCGTCGAACTGCTTTGATCCTCCCAGGTCATACCGCCATCCACGGTTCGCAGGATCGTTCCCCGGCCTCCAACGACCCATCCTTGCGAGGGATCCAGGAAATACACGTCATAGAGCGCGGCACCCACCCCGGCAATCTGCCGGCGCCATTTTTTCCCGTGATCGTTCGTATGCAGAATGGTCCCGTTCTGCCCGACGATCCAGCCGTGTTGAGGGTCCGTAAAATAGATGCTCGTCAGCAAGGCCGCGGTGCGACGAGTCACCCCCTGCCACGTCTTCCCCGCATCCTTCGTCTTCAAGACCGTTCCCCCGGCACCCACGGCCCAGCCGTGTTGCGCGCTCACGAAAAACGTCCCGAGGAGCGTGGACTTGGTCCCGCTGTTCTGAACGGTCGAGGCCACGTTCTCTCCGGCATTGACCTGACTTGCCAAACCCGGGAAGCAGACCAGCCCCACGACCATCAGCCGGAGAAGAGCATGGAAAGAGGAAAAAACAGCTTTCACGGGATTTGGTCCGTTCTCCAGTCCTCTTGCGTGTAATCGTAGAAAAATTCCTTGTGCGGTAATCCTCGTGCCAGAATCTTGAATTCACCCGCCACGGCACTCAGCCACTGCTTCCGGGAACAACACCGGCCGTTTTTGAGTAAATCCCAGGACCCGCGGCGCACGACGATTTCCCCTTTGGTGGGATCCACGTAAAACCCTTCGGGGTGCCCGAACCCGAACACGTGACGCCTGGGCACCTGAACCTTGATTTCAGTATCCGTCCAGGAAACCACGACGGCCGCGACCCCATTCACCAGCACTTCCGTTCGTGAAACGTCTGGTCCCAGTCGATAGTTCTTCCAATCGTGGGCTTCGGTATTCAATTCCAAACGCGTGGCCTCCGCGATTTTCAGGAACTCGCCGAACCCCTCGCCTGTCAGCGTCACGATTTCATCGATCCCGGCTTCCTTCGGCGAATAGGACGTCACCTTCGGCGTCTTCACGGTAAACGAGCCCACCTCGAATGCCATCACGTCCTTCTTTGCGCAACAGGTCCCATCGGGCTTGGGAATCGTGGCTCCCCGCTTCACGACCACGGGACCGGACTTGGCGCTATAGGGCACCCACACGTCGATTTCATCATCCTGCCACCGGTGAATGATAGCGGGCACGCCGCCGATTTCCACGCGATTCTGGCCCGGATCGAAATCAAACGCGTAAGCCGTACTCCCCGCTTCGGAGAATACCCCGAAATTTTCCCCTTTGATGTAGATCAGGGTTCCGATGGGGCCCTCGGCAGGGAACAACCGTTCGAATCCGGGTTCGACCAAATCGAATTGACCCAGAGTCCTCGTGCGACCATCCTGTTGAAACGTCACCGGCCCGCTGACGGCGTTTAACGGCACGTGAACCACGATGGTGCGCGGAGACCACTTCGCAATCGTCGCCGGTTTGCCGCCGATAGAAATCGCGTCATCAGACCCTTTGGCCTCGCCGAATTGTTGCCCGCTCAACACGATCTTGGTTCCGATGGGTCCCCTGTTCGGAGAGAACGAGACGCTGGGAATAAGGGAGATCGGCACGGGGTTGCTCTCGGCATAAGCGACAGGCGCACAGCAGGATCCGTCCGGCAACGGATCGGAAGAAGCGAGTTGCACGACCACGTCACCGGACTTGGCATTGGCCGGAATCTTGACCTCGATCCTGGAAGGCCGCCATTTCAGGATTTCCGCCAGAATGCCGTTGACCAACACACGGTTCACGCCGAACATGGTATTGGGATCGCGCGACCCGGCCGTGTTACCGAAATGCTCACCCTCGATCCTGAGCACCGATCCGGGTTCCGCCTCGGGCGGGACCAGCTTGGCAATCTTCACTTGTTGGATGGCAAACCGTCCTGCGACCGTGGTTCCTTGCGGTCCTGCAACCGTGACATCGCCGCTTTTGGCACCCAGTGGCACCTTGACCATCACCAAATCCGGCTCCCAGAGCTGAATCAACGCGGGTACGCCGTTAAAGTCCACTCGATTCTCCGCAGTCGAAACAAATTCCCCGAACGCGGCCCCGCCGATCGTCACCGTGGCTCCCGGAGGCCCGGAATCCGGAAACAATTCAGCATGGACAAACGAAGCCGTTCCACAAACAATCAGTAAAGCAAGAAACACGTGTCTCATACCGGGAATATCCTTTCCATGATCAGAACTGATACTTCATGTTGAGGCTGACGCCCCAGAATTGAATGTCGTCCGTCTTGACGTAGTAGGTCACGGGGACCGGTGGGTTGCCGGCCACGGACGCATGACTGCGGAGACGATCATAGGCCGACTCGTCCTCGAATTCACCGAAATCCGCCCACCGGAACTTGAGGCCGATGGTGACCGGATCGCTGACCTGATAATCCAGGCCGGCCAGCGCCTGATAGCCGAACAGCGTATCCGACAACGTGGCGCTGTCGGTGGTGAGCCTGCCGGCAAGCCTCTGGTATAAAGCATCCCCCGCAGGCCCAGAAGCGAACTCCCTGTCCTTCGCATCGATGCTGTCGATGTCAGTCGTCCGATGCCATAGAGTCCGGTACTCGACCGAGACGTTTGCAAGACCGACTCCAATCCCCACGTACGGCGTAAACTTCGAGTCCGAGCGAAAGTCGTAGTACAGGTTGGCAAAGAAGTTGTGCGAGAAGACGCTGTCAACGGCATCCTGGACGATATCGAAATTCGAGTCCGTGGCGGCATTATAACTCGCGCTGCGGGGGACGGCCGTGCTGTCATAGGAGGTGCCGCGATAGAAGTATTCCCCCTCGACCCTGAAGTTCTCCATAAACCGATACCCCAAGGACACCCCGGCCAGGATTCCCGCGCCTCCGTCAAACGATTCCTCCAGGGGTCCCCACGGTCGCGGAGAATCGCTGCAAGCGGCCGGTCGATCGGGAGGAGGGTATATCTTCCTGTCACATTCGACCCCTGAATTCCCAACCGAAGACGACCAATCATCCAACCCGCCGGTCGTCACGTCCATGTCCGGGGCGATCGCCACGCCCAGGTCCATCCCCATGTAAAAGCCGTCCTTGGCCCATACCGGGTCGGAGGAGACCGTCAACGCCATCACCATCAGCGCGAGCAAGAATTTTTTCCGCATGTTTTCTTCCCTCTGTACGAACTCTGTATGAAAAGGGGGTTGTGGAACGGCACCCTCTCTGCTCGTGAGGCAGGAGCATACCTTCTTTCTTGCGCCTTTTTCCAGCCGTATCAGGCACATCCCGAGGCTCGAAACGGGAAATGGCCACGCCAGTATATGACACAATCACTTTATAACGAGGTATTTTTTGCCGTCAACCTGCGGTTATGGCGAGGTTTTGGTCAAGCGGGTAATCGTGGCCGACGCGGCGTTTCTGACTTCGATTTCTTGCGCGTTTTTCTCCAGGTCTCGCAACAAAGGAAGGGCCTCCATGACGCCGAAATCGCCGAAGGCTTGGACACTGCGTACCTTCACGTACACGTCAGGATGGTTCAACAGATCCGGCAGGAGGTCGACAATGCTGTCGTCCCTCGCCTGCACGAACTCCCCGATCGTCCGCCTGGCGGCCACCGGTTCATACAGCGTATGGGCTTGTTGCATGCTGTGTATGCCTTCGGGTATCCAGTCAGGGTTGTCGGATACTCTTGGAGCAACATCGCGAGCAACTTTGGCGCGCAACTCTTTCAGGAAGACGCGATGGGCATCCTGGCTTCGATGGACCTGCCCGTCTATGATTTCCCCAAGATAATGATAATAGGGATTGGTCAGGAAATTATGCAGCGAGTCCAGGTAGGGCAAGGTTCCTAAAGGCGTCAGCGCGGCTCTTTCCTGAATCGTAATTTCAAACAACGGGCCTTTCTCGTGATGTTCGATCCTGAACGTTCCCAAGAGCACCGTACCGTATCGATTGATGCCGAACTGCCTGCCCCTGGTTTCGTCATACGAGCCGGTCAAGGTCAACGCGTGCGGTTGAGTTTTCTCCCGCACGATCTCGAAACCCACCGCAATCAATTTGGCTCGAATGTCCGCCGGGGCATCCCACAACAGCCTGCCGCGCGTTTTCCAGGTCGAGGCCTGCACGTCCACGTATATCGTGTTGGCCGTTCGAATGGGAAAAGCGTCCAAGTCGGTCAAATACTCCACGCTCGCCAGAGCCCGGTCCGATACGATCATCAAGGCCATGAACATCATGACGACCGCGAGCAAGCATCGTATGTGCGTTGGTATTTGCTTTTTCATCCGATCCCGAGAAGCATCGACCTGCGGAGATCTCCGGTCACTGGGGCAACAGTTGGACGGTCAATTCGAGTTCGACGGGAACTCCCATGGGCAATTCGGCCACTCCCACGGCTGCACGAGCGTGCCGTCCGGCTTCTCCGAAGATCGCCACCAGCAAATCCGACGCCCCGTTGATCACGTAGGGCTGCTCCCTGAACCCTTCGTGAGAGGCCACGTATCCCGTCATTTTGACGATTCGTTTAACCTGGTCGAGAGAACCCGCAGCTTGACGGATATTGGCCAACGCATTGAGCAACGACACTTTGGCCGCTTCATAGCCTTCTTCCCTGGAGAGATCGCGCCCCACCTTTCCCTGAAACACGATCTGCCCGTCACGACTGGGCACCACGCCGCTGATAAAGAGCAGGTCGCCGACGCGAACGGAGGGCACGTACGTGGCCACGGGTTGGGGCGGTATCGGCAGAGTCAGGCCCAGAGACGTGACGCGCTGTTCAAAAGACATGGTCCGGGAAGATTACGAGGTACGACGACGTTGACGCAACTGATATTTCCTCACGGCCCGGTTATGTTCGGCAAGCGTTGCCGAGAACTCATGGCTCCCGTCGTTGCGAGACACGAAATACAGATACTCGCTCGGCTCAGGATAGAGGGCCGCATGGACCGCTGCGCTTCCCGGATTGGCGATCGGACCGGGGGGCAACCCGACAACCCGGTAGGTATTGTACGGACTGTCGATCGACAGGTCTTTTTTGCGGAGATTGCCGTCGAATTCATTCAAGGCGTAGATGACCGTCGGGTCGCTTTGCAGCGGGATTTTTTTTCGCAGTCGATTATGAAACACCCCGGAAATCAGAGTGCGTTCATCAGACCGGGCCGTTTCTTTTTCGATCACCGACGCCAACGTGACCGCCTGGTGCATGGACAGACCCAATTCCGCGGCCCGCCGCCAGTCTTCCTCCGTCACGCTTTTCTTGAACCGGGACACCATCGTTGCAATCAACCGTTCCGGTTTTACGTGACGAGCAAACTGATAGGTATCGGGAAACAGATAGCCTTCCAGGTTTTCGACGCGGTCATCGAAGGACAGTGACAGGGTTTGAATGAAAACCGGATCCCTGGTGCATTGAAGAAACTCCTCACGATCGGCTAAGCGTTGTTCGTGCAACAAGTCGGCAATCTGGCTTATTGAAAAGCCTTCGGGGATCGTGACCGGATACTGGATCACCTCGCCCTTAACGATCTTCTCCAGAATAGTCGAGGGGTCCATGCCTCCATGAAATTCATACTCCCCCGGAATGATGTTTCGGTCCAAGCCGGCGAGACGACCCATCCACACAAACGCCCAATCGCTCTTGATCAGATTCTGCCGGCGAAGTCGTTCCGCCACTTCGGACAACGAAGCCCCTTCGGCAATATCCAAAACCGTCACCTGCGAGGCATTGCCGATAGGCTGGAGTTGACTCAGCACCGCGAATCCGCAGCCGAACCCCAGGAGCAGAAAGCCGAAAACGATGATGAGACCTTTTTTGAGCATCAATGATTCAACGGGACGACGTAGGGATCAACGATCGTTGGTCTCTACCATTGCATGAAACACAACGCGACGGGCTCACGACTGTTCCGAGACCTGCGCTTCGACCAGGTGAAACACTTTTTCAAGGGCCTGACCCAATTTTTCAGGATGCTTTCCGCCGGCTTGAGCCATTTCGGGTCGGCCGCCACCCGACCCGCCGATTTCGCGAGCCATTTCCTTGATCAATTTCCCGGCCTGCAACGTGTGCGTCAGGTCGGGAGACACGATCACCAACAACGAAACTTTCTCATCGGCGATCGAGCCCAAGGCGATCACGCCCTTGGGAACCTTGTTCCGCACCTTGTCGGAAAGCAGCCGAAGTTCCTGCATGGACAAACCCTGCGTCTCCTGAACGTGAACAGGAATGCCCCGGATCTCCCGAACTCGGGCCTCGCCACTGCCGGCGCTCTGATCCATCAGTTTCAATTTGAGTTGATCGAGTTCCCGTTCCTTTTCTTTCAACAGGGAGATGAGTTTCCGGGTTTTCGACACAACTTCCAACGGGCTGCTTTTCACCAACTCCGCCAATTCCCTGACGTCGGATTCCAGCTTTTTCCCATGCTCCAACGCCCCTGTCCCGGTCAGCGCTTCGATGCGCCGCACCCCGGATGCGATCCCGCCTTCAGCGGTAATGCGAAACGAGCCGATCTCACCCGTATGTTGGCAATGCGTGCCTCCGCAGAGTTCCTTACTGAACTCGCCGATACCTACCACCCGCACCCGTTCACCGTACTTGTCACCGAAAAATGCCAGGGCTCCCGCATGAATCGCCTCCTGGATACCCATGACGTCGGTGCAGACGAGCGTGTTGCCTAACACGTGAAAATTGACCATCGCTTCGATTTCTTCAAGGTCCCGAATGCGTAACGGCTTGAAGTATGAAAAGTCAAACCGCAACCGGTTCGTGGCGACCAACGAGCCATACTGTTTCACGTGAGAACCCAGGACTTCACGAAGCGCGGCGTGGAGGAGATGCGTGGCGGTATGATTCCGGGCCGCGCCGTGCCGGGTCGTCGAGTCCACCGTGGCAGCCAGCGGCTCACCCGTGCAAATGCGGCCGGCCACGACCGTTCCCTTGTGCAACAAGAGCTTGCCACCGACCTTGGTGGTTTCCCTGACCTGAATCCGGCCCTCCCGGCCCATCAACATCCCCTGATCGCCAACTTGCCCGCCACCTTCAGGATAGAAGGGCGTGGCGTCCAGGACCAATTCTACGTCGTCGCCTTCCACGACTTCGTCCACCAGGGCGTCTCCCTTGAGCAGGGCCTGCACCACGCTCTCGGATTGAAGTGCCTGGTACCCGAGGAACTCCGTGGGACGAAGCCGTTGCGTCAGCTCGGTGATAAACGGCTTCTCCTGTTCCGCGACGAAGACGGCCGACTTACGCGCCCGATCACGTTGCGCTTCCAACGCGCGTTGAAAACCTTCAAGGTCCGTGACCAGCCCGTGTTCGCGAGCGGCCTCTTCGATCAAATCCAATGGAAAGCCATACGTGTCGTAGAGTTTAAACACGCTCTCGCCGTCCAGGGACCCGGCCGCGGCTTCGCTGATCATGCGATTCAGGATGGGTAAGCCTTGGTCCAACGTGCCGATAAAGCGTTCTTCTTCACCTTCGACGACCGTGCGACACGTGTCACCCGCCTGGATCAGTTCGGGATAGGCCCCCTTCATTTCAGCGATCACCGTGCCGGTCAACTCATACAGAAAAGGTTCGGTGACGCCCAAGAGCCGGCCATGCCGTGACGCCCTGCGTAAAATCCGTCGCAACACGTAGCCCCGGCCTTCGTTCGACGGAAGAATCCCGTCCGCGATCATAAACGTGATGGCCCGCAGATGATCCGCGATGACCCGCATGGACCGATCGGAGGTTTCATCCTTGCCGTACCCGCAACGCGTCCGATCGGCAATCGCCGAAAGCAACGGCATGAACAGGTCGGTCGCATAATTGCTGTCTACGCCCTGAACCATGGCGGCAAGCCGCTCGAGGCCCATGCCGGTGTCGATACTGGGTTTCGGCAACGGATGCAGGTTGCCTTCGGCATCGCGGTCGAACTGCATGAACACGAGGTTCCATATTTCCAGATACCGGTCGCAGTCGCACCCCACCGCACACGAAGCCCGGCCACACCCGAGGACCGCGCCCTGATCGATGTAGATTTCAGAACAGGGCCCACAGGGCCCGGTCTCCCCCATTTGCCAAAAATTGTCCTTGTACCCGAGCCGCACGATTCGGGCCGCGGGCACACCCACGTTGTTCTCCCACAATTCAAAGGCTTCATCATCGTCCTGAAAGACCGTGACCCACAATTGGTCCGCGGGCAGGCCCAGCGTCTTCGTCAAATAATCCCAACCGTACTGGACGGCGTCTTTTTTGAAATAGTCGCCGAACGAGAAATTGCCGAGCATTTCAAAGAACGTATGATGGCGCCGGGTATACCCGACGTTTTCCAGGTCATTGTGTTTGCCCCCGGCGCGCATGCACCGTTGCACGGAAACGGCCCGGGAATAGGAACGCTGTTCTTCTCCCAGGAACACCCGCTTGAACTGGTTCATGCCCGCGTTGGTGAACAGGAGCGTGGGGTCAGCCTGGGGAAGCAGCGACGCACTGGGAACCACGGCATGGTCCGCGGCCCGGAAAAAATCCAGAAACGACTGGCGTAGCTCATGGGCACTCAGAGACATAAAACGGGCAAGCTCCTTTGAGGGTTGTTACTGGCGTTTGGGCGTGTTCATTCATTCGTGGACAATTCCCGCCGGCTCCTTTCCCCTCTTTTGTTACACGTACCGGATGCTCCGCATGACCGCATACGCGTCTCGCCAATTATAGGGGATAGTATACTGTATAGGAGAGGCGAAGAGTAAGTGGAAGGGTGACAAGAAACCGTGCAGCTTCAGACTGTCAGGAAACGCCAACTGCCTCTCCACCTCCCTTCCCCGTCTTTGGCCACCTCTCCCCCCTCACGTCCCCTTACGATCTAGACTGGGGGTAGGCGACTGCTGATTCAGGATCAATGGATGTATGCCTGACGCGTGCGAATTTGGCCTTCCTCAATGACGACCATTGACAACGGACTGTTACGGCACGATGAAGGAGATGATGAGTAAGGACACGATATTGATGACTTTAATCATCGGGTTGATCGCCGGCCCCGCGGTATCTTTGAACGGGTCCCCGACGGTATCGCCAGTCACTGCCGCCTTGTGGGCTTCGGTCCCTTTGAGGCCCTGTTCCTCGATGTATTTTTTGGCATTATCCCAGGCCCCGCCGCCACTCGTCATGGTAATGGCCAAAAACAGGCCCGTCACAATACTACCCACCAACACGCCTCCCAGCGCCGCCGGACCCAACAGCACGCCGACCACAATCGGGGAGATCACGGGGATGATGCCGGGCACCAGCATTTTTTGAAGGGCGGCTTGGGTCACGATATCGACGCACGTACCATATTCCGGTTTCTGCGTGCCCTCCATAATTCCCGGGATCTCCCGGAATTGCCGGCGGACTTCTTCCACCACCAGGCCACCGGCCTGACCCACGGCCTTCATACACAGTGAACCGAAGATAAACGGCAGCATCCCGCCGAGGAACAATCCCACGAGAATATTGGGATCGGACAGGTCAAAGGCCAGGCTCTCGTTGCCGGCCTGGGCTTCCCGGGCATATTCCGCAAACAACACCAGGGCCGCTAACGCGGCCGAGCCGATGGCATAGCCCTTGGTCACCGCCTTGGTGGTATTGCCGACGGCATCGAGCGCATCCGTGATTTTTCGCACGTCTTCTCCCAAGTGGGACATCTCGGCAATGCCGCCCGCGTTGTCCGTCACCGGACCGAACGCGTCAATCGCCACCACGATGCCCGCCATCGACAGCATGGCCACCGCCGCGACCGCGACCCCGTACAGCCCGCCGCCTTCGGCGCCACCGCAAATCCCGAAACTCGACAGGATCGCCGCGATAATGACGATCACCGGCCACGCGGTGGACTGCATGCCCACGGCCAATCCGGCGATGATATTCGTCGCGTGCCCGGTCTCACTCGCCTTGGCCACGCTTTGCACCGGCGCATAGGCCGTGGCCGTAAAATAATCGGTGATGAACACCAGGGCCAACGTCACCACGAGGCCCAGCAGGGCCGCGATGAAGTAACTGATTCCCGAGACGCCGCCGACGCCGTCCATCATGGAGGTGGTCACGGGAAAGAAGGCAACCGCGGCCAGCCCCCCGCTGACGAACAAGCCCTTGTACAGGGCCGCCATGATGCTCCCGCCTTCACTCGCCTTCACGAAGAAGATCCCGATAATGGTGGCGAAGACGGTCATCCCGCCGAGGGCCAAGGGATACAGCACGGGGGCCACGTTGCCGGGAAAGAGACTCATGGCCAGGACCATGGCTGCGACAATCGTCACGACGTAGGTCTCGAACAGGTCGGCCGCCATACCGGCGCAGTCGCCTACGTTGTCACCCACGTTGTCCGCAATCACCGCGGGGTTCCGAGGGTCGTCTTCGGGAATGCCGGCTTCGACTTTTCCGACGAGGTCGGCTCCCACGTCCGCGGCCTTCGTGTAAATGCCTCCTCCGACACGGGCAAAGACCGAAATGAGGCTGCCCCCAAACCCGAGGCTGATGAGGGCGTGCACGGCTTTTTCCTGACCTGCAATTGCAGACCCGATGGCATAAAAGCCAGCCAGCGCGACCAGGCCCAACCCGATGAGCAGCAGGCCGGTCACCGCGCCACCCTTAAAGGCGACTTGCAGTGCCGGATCCAATCCGTCCGAAGCGGCCTGCGCCGTCCGCACGTTGGCCCGCACGGCGATCACCATGCCGACGTACCCCGCAAGGGCCGAAGCCGCGGCTCCCACCACAAACCCCATCGCCGTCAACAGTCCGAAATTGTCCGACCACATCCCGGCCAGCCACAAAATCAGAAACATGACGCCCGCCACAACGCCGACGGTCCGATATTGTCGATTCAAGTAGGCGGAGGCGCCTTCCTGGATCGCTAACGCAATGGTTTGCATGGTCTCGTTTCCGGCGTCCTGTCGAAGGACCCAAAAGGTGAGATACACCCCATAGGCAATGCCCACGACGCCGGACACTAACGCAAAAATAATCACCGAGCTTTCAATATCCACAAAACGCCCCCTTCGTCAGACGGAAAAATGCTGCCCTGAATTCAGTAAGAACAACCTGACCGGCAGGATCACTTACCCAAGAACGCCTTGGCAAATCCTTTGCTTCACCGTGTTCTCCGAAGAGATAAGCAGCGGGTTAGAAGTATCTTTCTTGGGCATCGTAAAGAAGAAGATTGCTGAAAGGCGAGCTATTCTAGCCGCCGTGGGTTGAATGTTCAAGCAGAAATTCCCCGACCCGAAGGGCCGATGCCGAATCCGCCCCGCACCTGGAAAAGAAAGCCGTCGAGACGGCTTGTCTTCAAGCCGTGATCGAAGTTGCCTATCTTTGGATTTTCTGATAACGTGGTTATATGCCTAGGTTATGGTAGGCATATCTTCCTTCAACCAGACCGATCTTTCTTGAGACAACCTATATGGCTTGGGAACCAAAAGATCCATGGGGTCAACAAGGCGGGGCCGATCCCCTTGATGACGTCATCAATAAAGCCAAAGAACAGTGGCAACGCATGAAGCCGACCCGCGGAATGAAGTCCATCATCCTGGTCGTGGCGGGTATCCTGGTGCTCTCGCAATCAGTGTTCAAAGTCGAACCCGATGAAGAAGGGCTCGTGAAGCGGTTCGGCGACGTGGTTCGGACCGTCGAACCTGGACCCCACCTCAAAATACCCTTTATTGAAAGCGTGGTCACGCCGAAGGTGCAAAAACTCCACCGGATCGAAGTCGGGTTTCGCACCAATAGCCGGGGACGGGCGCAAATCGTCCCGCAGGAAGCCCTCATGCTGACCGGGGACATGAACATCCTCTCCGTGGAATTCATCGTCCAATACAAAATCAGCCAGGCCAAAGATTACCTGTTCAACGTAGCTGATATCGAAGAAACCATCCGGAAATCGGCCGAGGCCGCGATGCGGGAAGTTGTCGGCAAAAATAAAATCGATGAGGCGTTGACCGTGGGCAAAGCCGCGATCCAGGTGTCCACACAAGAATTACTTCAGACGATCATCGACGAGTATCAGGGCGGCGTCCAAATTGCCACCGTGCAATTGCTCGACGTCAATCCGCCCCAGAAAGTGGCCAAGTTCTTCAAGGACGTCGCCAGTGCCAAGGAAGAACGGGAGCAACTGATCAACCAGGCCCATGGGTATCGGAACGACATCATCCCGAAAGCCAAAGGCCAGGCGGCACAAGACGTCAATCAAGCCAAAGGGTACGCCCAAGCCAGACTCGCGCGAGCGGAAGGTGAAGCCAACCACTTCTTGCAAACGCTCGCGGAATACAAGAAAGCCAAAAACGTCATTGGGAAGCGGCTGTATATCGAAACCATGGAAGAAGTCCTCTCCGGCGTAGACAAAATCATTTTGGATTCCAAAGCCGCGGGGAACGTGTTGCCGTACCTGCCGTTGGATCGGCTGCAAAAACTGCCGGGCAGGAAGGCGGAGACCACCCCCTGATGAAACAAAACCTGTTCATCGGCATCGGCGTCGTCCTGGTCCTGCTGGTCGTGTTGGGGGCCTCCCCGTTCTTCATCCTCGATTTGACCCAAACGGCCATCGTGGTCCAACTCGGCAAACCCAAGCGGACCGTGACGGAGCCGGGACTCAAGTTCAAACTGCCCTTTGTCCAGGAAGTCCGCTACTTCGACAAGCGACTCCTGGATTATGACGTTCCCGCCCGCGAAGTCATTACCCAGGACAAAAAGACCATCCTGATCGACAATTTCGCCAAATGGAAAATCGTCGATCCCCTGGAAGTCTACAAGGCGTTCCAAACGCAACGGGGTGCGCTTCAACGGCTGGACGACATCATCTATTCCGAACTTCGCGTGGAACTGGGTCGGCACGAACTTTCGGAAATTGTCTCCGCGAACCGTTTGTTGATCATGTCCGAAGTTGCCAAACGCGCCAATCAAAAAGCCTCGAAATACGGCTTGGAAGTCCTGGACGTCCGCATCAAACGCGCGGACCTGCCCGAGCAAAACGCCAAGGCCGTGTTCGATCGGATGCAAGCCGAGCGGGAACGAATAGCCAAACAATACAAGGCTGAAGGCGCGGAAGAAGCACAGAAAATTCGATCGGAAGCGGAAAAGGATCGACAAATTCTCATAGCCGAGGCCTACAAAACCTCCCAGGAAATTCGAGGTGAAGGGGACGCCAAAGCCTACAAGATTTACGCCAATGCGTATAACCAGGATCCTAAATTTTTTGAATTCGTTCGTTCCATGGAAGCCTACCGGAAAGTCTTCTCCAAAGACACGACCATGGTGCTGAGCCCCGACTCCGAATTTTTGAAATTCCTCAAGAAACGCTGACAAATGTTGACTTTCCTCACAAAAGACCTGCCAGGTCTGATCTGGCCGCATGGGGAACTCGACTCTACCGCCATCTTTGGATCATGGCCGCCGGCATTGTCGGTCTAACGGTCGCGTTAGTGAAACTGCTCACGTGACCGGCGATTCTCCCTGATCTACCAGCCGAATCTGTTATTCCCCCGAACGCGAGTACCCGGCGTCTTTGTTCTGTCTTTTTCTGTCATCCCCGACATTCTTAATCGGGGATCCAGTGTCTTTGCCTTTGTAGCCGCGCCATCTCATGGCGCTTTCATCTAGGCAGACTCTCCAAGCGGCATGAGAAAAATCCTCGAGTACATGAAAAATTGACAATGAAATGACAAATTGCAAAAAGTTTACAAAATTCTCGATTTTGTACAATTTGTAAAAAATGTAACATTCTTGATGTTTTGTACAAAATATAAAATATTTTAAAAGATGTAAAAAATTGCAAACAGATGGACAATACGTCACGAAAGGCACGCCAGAAGTCCGGGAACATATGATTGACCTTGATTTTGACTGGCAGAGCAGTAATATATGGCAGCCGACCTGCCTGCTTACAGTAACGGTTATTGCCCATTCAGCAGTTTGATTGTACATTGTAAGGCTGCCATGCCGACGCTCGATTTCAAAGGAAAATCACTCGTTTACTCCCATCACCTGACCGTTCCTTCACGGACACTTGAGCCGGACGCTAAAAAGTCCCTTCCGCTGAAAGGCAGCAAGCCTTCCCTCGACGACAATCTGATCATTCACGGTGACAACTTGCACGCGCTCAAGGCGCTCATGCCCCGCTATGCCGGACGAGTGAACTGCATCTACATCGACCCGCCCTACAACACCGGCAACGAAGGCTGGATCTACAACGACAACGTGAACAGCCCGATGATGCAGGAGTGGTTGAAAGACAAAAACCCGGTGGATGGCGAAGACCTGGAGCGCCACGATAAATGGCTTTGCATGATGTGGCCGCGGCTGCACCTGTTGCGCGAATTGCTGACCGAAGACGGCGTGCTATTTATTTCAATCGACGACAATGAACAGCACCGATTGCGGATGATGATGGATGAGATTTTCGGGGGGGAGAGTTTTGTTGCCAATATCGTGTGGCAAAAGAAATACGCACCCGCGAACGATGCAAAGTATTTTTCCGACAATCACGATTTTGTTCTGTGCTACGCAAAAGCCCGTGGCAATGGAAAAGACAACGAGGAGACGACCTGGAAACGGCGTCTACTTCCACGCACTGAAAAACAGGACAAACTCTACAAGTATAACGATGATGATGGCAGAGGCCCTTGGCGTACGGGAGATTTGAGCGTCAAGACCTATTCGCCCGAATACGATTATCCAATTGTCAATCCCAAGACCGGCAAGAAATACTATCCGCCCGAAGGAAGGTGTTGGGTTACAAGAAAAGAACAAATGCAGGTATGGGTGCAAGAAAATCGAATTTTTTTCGGACACGATGGAAAAGGTGCGCCGCAAATGAAACGATATCTGCGAGAAGTGCAACAGGGAATTGTTCCTTTGACTATCTGGCTCTATGACGAGGTGGGACACACGGACGGTGCTCGAAAAACCTTGAAAGAAATCTTCAGCGATAAACAATTGCCTTTTGACAATCCGAAGGCATTGGGATTATTGCAGCGAATATTCATTGTCGCGGCGAATCAGGACGCCATTATCCTCGACTCCTTCGCCGGCTCAGGTACGACGGCACACGCGGTCTTGGCACTCAACAAAGAAGACGGCGGCAACCGTAAGTTCATCCTGGTGGAATGCGAAGACTATGCCGACAAAATCACCGCCGAGCGGGTCCGCCGCGTCATCAAAGGCGTACCGAAGGCCAAAGACGAAAATCTGAAAAACGGGCTGGGCGGCAGTTTCACCTATTGCACGCTGGGCGACGAAATCAGCCCTGAAAAAATGCTCACCGGAGAGAACCTGCCGGACTACGAAACCCTGGCCCGTCACCTCGTGTACACCGCAACCGGCCAGGCGCCGGACAAAATTCGTAACACAAAAGACAAAGACGGTTTCTTCTACGAAACGAGTGACCGGCTGTTTTATCTGATATACGAACCGAACCTCGCCTTCTTGCGTAGCGCCGACTCCGCCTTGAACAGCGACCGCGCAGACCGCATCGCCAAACAAGTCAAGAAAAAGAAGAAAACCGCCGTGGTCTTCGCCACCCACAAATTCATGGGCCAAAAAGAATTGACTGAGATGGGGATTGTGTTTTGTGGGTTGCCGTATGGCGTATCTTCCTAGAAATGCGATAAAATTGGTTATAGTCCGATACACTTACTCACAAAGAGAGAACGCATATGAAATCAATTGACAAAAATATAGTTATAGCCTCGGACGGTAAACTCCCGCCAGCCTTCCGCGAGGCATTTGGCCGAAAGGCCCGTGTGATTGTTCATCTGCAAGAAGACGATCACAGGAAAACGCAGGGCATAAGCCACCCGATGGATCTCGCCGGCAAGATTCAGGCATTCCGAGACGTTGATGACCCCGTCGCCTGGCAACGTGCCCTTCGAGATTCGTGGAAACGCGGCTTGGACAAATGAACTCCGAGCGTTTTTTAATCGATACCAACATTTTCATTTTGCTGTTCAACAATCGTCTGACAGATCCCCTCCCCGATGGAAAAATCGCGTGCTCAGTCATTACTGAAATGGAATTGCTGTCTTCTCCGGCAATGACTTCACCGGAAGAAGTGTTGATTCGTGAGATGCTTGCCGACATTACTATCTATAGCATCGATCAGGATGTGAAAGAAAAAGCTATTCGTGTGCGACGAAAATCAAGGCTCAAGCTGCCGGACGCAATTATTGCCGCTACTGCTATATGTCACCATGCCGTTCTGGTGACAAACGACAATGCGTTGCAAAACGTGCCGGATCTGAAAAGCCGGCGGTTAGCGATCAGATAATAGCCCTCAAGCCATACATCGTAAAGACGATGTAGACGGTCTTACCATAACGCCCTGTGACATACCCGGAACGACTTTGAATCTTTTTTGACTCCTAACAGCACCTGTCAATGAAAACTACGCTGGTTCCGCCCTGAGCAGCAACCGTGCCGAACGCATCACCAAACTGGCAAAGAAAAACAAGTAAACCGCAATGCTGTTTGCCACCCACAAAATCATGGGCCAGAGAAGTAGTTGATAGAGATCGGTAGCGCATTTTGCGATTTGCTGCATGAAGTCTTGAGTAGATAGTATGAGTTGGCTGTAAAACTTCCGCTAGCAAACCTGATCAGATAGTTTATCTGTAAGGTTCACCTATGAGCGAAAAAAGAAACTGGCGAATTTCGAGTCTTCTTCGTGAAAGTGCTGAACGATTCGATAAGCATTCCAACCGGATTGGCAAGATACTGGACCGCGCGCAAGATATGTTCGAACAAGACCACTCCAGTACGGTCGGTGTTATCGGAATTGCACTACAGATTTGTGCCATAACTTTAGCCTTCTGGAAAGAGCAGTGGGCATTGTCGGGCGTCAGCATGGCGATAGGAGCCATTCTCCTTATTACTGCGGTATTGATCCGCCACAAATCAAGGGCAAATCAGATCGAGCACACCGACACTTTAGTGAAATTGGAAAAGGAGCGAGTTCTATCTGAGCAAAAAACCGCTATCCTGAAACACATCGAGCTATACGGTCCACCTGAAGGTACATCTTTGGTACAGATTCACAAGCAGATTCAAAGCCTCTTGGGAGATTTCCCGAGTCCCTATGCATCTGAAGCAGAGCGCATAGAGTGGCAAGAACCAGTTGAGGGAATTGCTGATGAGGGTGAAAAGGACATAAACGAATAGTATTCCCTATCTCAAAATTGTAAATCTGGATTATGATTTTCGGATAGATTCAAGTATGACGGCTGATCAAAAGGGCAAACGGAGGTGCAACTCAAAAACTACCAGCAAAACGCCCTTGAGCAGTTGGACCTTTGGCTTGCGGCGCTCAAAGAGGCTCATAAAGATGCGGCGGACGGTGAAGAGTTTTACGCGAAAAAGAAAAAACCAGTTCCCGAAGAATTGAAAAACTATCCTCGGTCGGCTTGGCAGAGTCTGAAAGAGCAGAACGTCCTTCCCGGCATTTCAGACAACGGAAGTCTTAAAATCCCCGACTACATTTCCCGAGCCGGAACGTCCGGCGAGCCCATCCCGCACATCTGTCTGAAGGTGCCGACCGGCGGTGGGAAGACGCTTTTGGGCGTTGCCGCGCTTGAGCGTATCAAGCAGGACACGGGCTTCGTCTTGTGGATCGTGCCTACCAGGGCGATTTACGAACAGACGCTCAAGGCCTTCAGGACCCGCGAGCATCCGTACAGGCAGATGCTTGAGAGGATTTCCGGCGGCAAGGTCAAATTGTTACAGAAGGACAACCGCTTCACCAAGCAGGACGTCGAAAGCCAACTCTGCATCATGATGCTGATGTTGCCGTCCGCCAACAGGCAAAAGGGGAAAGACTTTCTCAAGATATTCCGGGACAGCGGTGGGTACACCTCGTTTTTTCCCGAACAGGACGATTCAACCGCCAACCACGCACTTTCAGCACGACACCCGGATCTTGAGAAAAACAACACCGCCAACTGGGTGAAGCACAGCCTGATCAACGTGCTGAAACTGATTCGCCCGACCGTGATTCTGGATGAGGCGCATAAGGCGTACGGGCCGAATGACACGAACAACCGCGAGTTCGTCAAGTCCGTCAATCAACTCAATCCCCGCTTTGTGCTGGAACTGTCCGCCACGCCAAAAATCGGTATCAGCAACATCCTGGTCAACATCTCGGGAACCGAGCTTCAGGCCGAAGAGATGATCAAGCTGCCGATAGAAATTCACAGCTTCGACAATTCCGACTGGCAACACACGCTTGCCGAAACACAGAATAAATTGCAGGAACTGGAAACCGAAGCGCAGAAACTGCAAACACGGGAAAACCGCTATATCCGTCCCATTGCCCTGGTCAGGGTACAGCGGACGGGCGGAGAACAACGGGGTAAAGGGACCATCCATTCGGAGGACGTGCGGGAGCATCTGGTCCAACATCTTGCCGTGCCACAAAACCGGATCAGAGTACAATCGTCGGAACAGAAGGAACTCGCGGGCGAAGACCTCCTTAGCGAAACGAGTCCCGTCCGCTGGATCATCACCAAGGATGCCCTCAAGGAAGGTTGGGATTGTTCGTTCGCTTATGTCCTGGCTTTACTGGATAACACCACGGCGACCACGGCCATGACCCAGATGACCGGACGAATCATGCGACAGCCGCACGCGCGCAGAATCGAGAAAAGCGACGCCCTGAACCAGTGCTATATTTATTGTTACAACACGGACGTGGGAAAGGCCATCGACAAGGTTAAGGCCGGGCTGGAAAACGAGGGCCTTACGGGGCTTGGCGATTCTATCAGAGGGGATGGGGAAGGTGACGCACCGCAACCGCAAACCGTCAAGCGACGCCCAAAGTATAAAAAACTTCAGATCTTTCTCCCGCAGGTTCTGCACAAAAAAGGTTATACATGGCGTTCGATCGATTACGACCGCGACATCCTGGGAGCGATCGATTGGGACAGAATCGGCGCGGGCGATGCGGTGAATCTCGATAAGGATGATACGATTAAAGAGATCATCGCTACAGTTGACGTTCAGGGTGATAGACGTGTCTCTGATGAGGCTTTTGAGACCGGCGAACGGTTGCACCTTGATTACTTCGTCCGTCGCCTGACGGACGTGGTGCCCAACCCATGGCAGGCTGCGCGCATGGCAGCGAGCTTTTTGCGAAAGCACACGGGATACAACGATTCAACACTGCTGAACAACCGGATTTATCTCTCAGAGGTCTTGCGTCGGAATATCAAGAAAGACCTGGACAAAAAAGCCGAGTCGGTCTTCCGAAGCAAGCTCAAAAACGATACCATCAGGTTTCACCTCGAGACCGACGAGGAGTTGGATTATGAATTGGACAAGTCGTTTGAGGTTTTCGTGTCCAGCAAGGAAAAATCGCTTCAGGCAGAACATGGCCGGCAGATTCAACAGAGTCTTTTTGAGCCCGTTTATGAAAGCAATTTCAATGTACTCGAAAAGGATTTCGCGTTGTATTTGGACAAGAGTAACTCCATTTCCTGGTGGCACAAGATCGCCGCAAAACAGCAGTATCATCTTCAGGGATGGAGACGGCAGAACGTCTATCCCGATTTCGTCGCCTGTCGACAAGATGACGGCACACTTCTTGTCCTGGAAACAAAAGGCGTTCACCTGAAGGGCAATGAGGATACGGGCTACAAGATGAAACTCCTTGAGACCCTTGAAGCGGCGTACAACAAGGCCATTGACCGAGGCGAAATGAAAGTCTGCGAGCCGCCTGCTGTTTTCAGGATGATGTTTGAAGATCGATGGAAAGAACAGGTCAGCGAACTTGTTGCTAAGTAGCGCAAAGCACATGAGGCGCAGGCGGAACGCGTTTGCGTGGCCTATCGGAATAAGTTTGTGTCTTGTCCTGCTCGCCGGAACCCTTCAGGCGGAATCGCCGTCTGCCATTCACGTGGGGGGCTTTTCCCGCGCACAGGCCGGAGGACCTTATCCTGATTCCTGGAAGCTTCTCACGTTCCATAAGATCGACGAGCATACCGAATATTCGTTGGTGGAAGACGACGGGACCGTGGTCGTCAAAGCCGTGAGCCGCGGCTCTGCCTCAGGGTTGACCCGAGAGGTGACCATCGATCCCGAACTCTATCCCATTGTCGAATGGCGCTGGAAGATCGAGAACGTGTTGCAAAAGGGCGACGTCACCACCAAGCAGGGCGACGACTACCCTGCCCGGTTGTATATCACCTTCGCCTATGACGAGAGCAAAATCGACTTTTTGGACCAAGCCCAATATGAACTGGCTCGGGCGCTTCACGGGAAGTACCCCCCGACCGGAGCCATCACGTACATCTGGGAGAGTCGAAGCCCGATCGGGACCATGGTTCCCAATCCGTATACGGATCGCGCGAAGATGATCGTCATTGAAAGTGGAGAGGCAAAAGTCGGGCAGTGGGTTGCCGAGTCGCGGAACCTTTACGAGGATTATCAAAAAGCGTTCGGGGACGACCCGCCCCCGGTCTCCGGGGTAGCCGTGATGACGGACACCGACAACACCGGGGAATCCGCCGTGGCCTATTACGGGGACATCGTGTTTAGGAAAGCGGCGGCTGATCAAGGAGGGGAATAGACCTCTTACAGCAGATTCGGGGAGAGCCAGCGTTGCACGGTGGCCACGTCCATTTGCTTGCGCGCGGCGTAGTCTTTCACTTGGTCGTGGTCGATCTTTCCTACGGCGAAGTATTTGGCTTGCGGATGGGCAAAGTACAGGCCGCTGACCGACGAAGCGGGAAACATGGCAAATGTTTCCGTCAGGTGAATGCCGGTGCCCTGTTCGGCATCCAGCAGGTCGAACAGGATGCGTTTTTCGGTGTGGTCCGGGCATGCGGGATAACCCGGAGCCGGACGGATTCCGCGATAGCGCTCCCGGATCAGGTCCTCAGCCGACAGGTGTTCTTCTTTACCGTACCCCCATGCCTCGCGGACTTCCCGGTGCAGCCATTCGGCAAACGCTTCAGCCAGCCTGTCGGCCAGGGCTTTCGCCATGATCGAGTTGTAATCATCATGATCTTTTTCGAATCGCTCGCACAGGGCCTCGATCCCGATTCCGGTGGTCACCGCAAACCCGCCCAGGTAATCCGCAACCCCCGTTGACTTGGGCGCGATGAAGTCCGCCAGGGCGTAATTGGCATCACCCTCCGGTTTTTCGAGTTGCTGGCGAAGGGTATGGAAGGTCGCCAGCACTTCCGAGCGCGATTCATCCTTGTAGACTTCGACGTCGTCATCAACGCTGTTGGCCGGGAACAAGCCATACACCGCCCTGGCCGTGAGTAACCGGTTATCGAGAATCTCCTTGAGCAACCCCTGGGCGTCTTCAAACAACTCTTTGGCCCTGCTTCCCACGATCGGATCTTCGAAAATCTTGGGGTATCGCCCCTTCAACTCCCACGTATGGAAAAAAGGCGACCAGTCGATCACCGGGACCAAGTCGCTTAACGGCTGATCCTCGATCACCCGCGTTCCCAGAAAACCCGGCGTCGCTCGCTCCGACGTTTGCCAATCGATCGGAGTCCGCCGTTGCCGAGCCTCTACCAGCGGCAACAATTTTTTCTGTGTTTTCTTGCCTTCGTAGGCTTCGCGCGACTGCTGTTGTTGCTGCCGGACCTTTTCCACGAACCCGGGTTTTTCTTCTTTGCTCAACAATTGCCTGACGACATTGACGGCTAACGACGCATCCGTCACGTGCACCACGGGCTCGTGATAACCCGGGGCAATTTTGACCGCCGTGTGGGCTTTGCTCGTCGTGGCACCGCCGATGAGGAGTGGCACGTCGAAGCCCTGTCGGGCCATTTCTGTCGCATTGTACGCCATCTCCTCCAACGACGGGGTAATCAAGCCGCTCAGGCCGATCATATCGACCTGCTCTTCCTTGGCTCTTGTCAAAATCTTGTCGCAGGGCACCATCACTCCAAGATCGATCACCTCGTAGTTGTTGCACCCCAACACCACGCCGACGATGTTCTTGCCGATGTCGTGGACGTCGCCCTTGACCGTGGCCATCAGCACCTTGCCTTGGGCCGAACTGCCCGACGCTTCCTTTTCCTGATCCATGAACGGCAGCAAATACGCCACGGCTTTCTTCATCACCCGTGCGCTCTTGACCACTTGCGGCAAAAACATTTTCCCGGCACCGAAGAGTTCACCCACGACGTTCATGCCGTCCATCAACGGACCTTCGATGATCTTGAGCGGTTTATCATACTTCTGCCGGGCCTCTTCCACGTCCGTGTCGATGAACTCCACGATCCCTTTGACCAGCGCATGCGAGAGACGGGCTTCCACGGAATTTTCCCGCCAGGCATCGGCTTTGACAACCGCCTTGCCCTGCTGTTGCACGGTTTCGGCAAACTCGACCAACCGCTCGGTCGCGTCGGGCCTTCGATTCAGCAGGACGTCCTCGACCAGTTCAAGCAAATCCTTGGGGATTTCCTCATAGACTCCCAACTGGCCCGCGTTAACAATGGCCATGTCCAGCCCGGCTTGGATCGCGTGATACAAAAACGCCGCATGCATGGCCTCGCGCACGACGTTGTTCCCGCGGAACGAGAAGGAGATATTGCTGACACCGCCGCTGACTTTGCAGTACGGCAACGTGGCTTTGATTTGCCGGATGGCCTCGATGAAATTGACCGCATAGTTGTTGTGCTCTTCAATCCCCGTGGCGACCGTCAGGATGTTCGGATCGAAAATAATGTCCTGCGGCGGGAACGCCACGTCTTCCGTCAGGATCTTATACGCCCTGGTGCAAATCTCGACTTTCCGGTCGATGGTATCGGCCTGCCCCGTTTCATCAAACGCCATCACCACCACGGCCGCGCCGTACCGCTTGACCAGACGGGCCTGTGCTTTGAATGTCTCCTCGCCTTCTTTCAGACTGATGGAATTGACCACGCCCTTGCCCTGCACGCATTGCAGGCCCGCCTCGATCACCGACCATTTTGAACTGTCGACCATGACCGGGACGCGGCAAATATCGGGTTCCGAAGCGATGAGGTTCAGGAACTGCACCATGGCGTTTTCGGAATCCAGCATGGCTTCGTCCATGTTGACGTCAATGAGTTGCGCGCCGCCCTCCACCTGCTGCCGGGCCACCGCCAAGGCTTCCTCGAACTGACCCTCGCGAATCAACCGGGAAAATTTCGGTGAGCCCGTGACGTTCGTTCGCTCTCCGACGTTCACGAAGTTCAGCTCGGGCCGGATCGTCAGCGGTTCCAACCCGCTCAACCGCGTGACGTGATCGGGTTCGACCACCTGATGAGGCGGCAGATCGCGCACCGCTTCGGCAATCGCGGCAATGTGCTCCGGCGTGCTTCCGCAGCATCCGCCCACGATATTCAACCACCCGTTCCCGGCAAATTCCCGCAAGTCCGCAGCCATCCGCTCCGGTGTCTCGTCAAACCCTCCGAAGGCGTTCGGCAACCCCGCGTTGGGATGGCAACTGATGTACACCGGAGCCCGTTTCGAGAGTTCCTCGATGTAGGGGCGCATTTGCTTGGCTCCCAGGGCACAATTGATCCCGACGCTGAAGGGCTCCGCATCGGCAATGGAGTGCCAAAAGGCTTCAATCGTCTGCCCGGAAAGCGTTCGCCCGCTTTGATCGGTAATGGTCACGGAAACCATGACCGGAATGGAGAGCCCCTGTTCCTGGCAATATTGGTCGATGGCAAAAAAGGCGGCCTTGGCATTGAGCGTATCGAAGATCGTTTCCACGAGCAGCAGATCGCTTCCGCCTTCCACCAGGCCTCGGACCTGTTCGGCGTACGCCTGCCGCAACTGTTCAAACGTCACCGCGCGAAACGCCGGGTTATTCACGTCCGGCGACATGGATGCCGTCCGATTGGTGGGTCCCAGCACCCCGGCCACGATTCTCGGCCGCGAGGGATCCTTGTGCATCGCCGCATCCGCCGCCTTCCGCGCCGCCGTGGCCCCGGCCACGTTCAACTCATACGCCAAATGCTCCATTTGATAGTCGGCCATGGAGATCGCAGTGGAGTTAAACGTATTTGTTTCGATGATATCCGCGCCGGCTTCCAGATATTCCTGGTGGATCGAACTGATGAGGTCCGGTTGGGTCAGCACCAACAGGTCGTTGTTGCCTTTCACGTCACAGGGATGCGTGGCAAACCGCGTCCCTCGAAAGTCCGCCTCCGCCAGGTTCCGTTTCTGGATCATCGTACCCATGGCACCATCCAGCACGACGATCCGTTGGTGGAGCCGATCTTTCAGTTCTTCGATTCGCGTTGTGGGATTCATTTCGTGAATCTCATTTTCAGATTATTGTTGGGTCACTACGGCTACGGACCCTCACCCCAACCCTCTCCCAGTGGGAGAGGGAGAACGCAGCTAACACGACCGACGCCACGATTTTTCCAAAGGCTTCCAAAGCTGTCATGGCGATGTTCCGGAAAAGGAGTGACTATACTGGTCCCGTCTCTCGCGGTCAAAATCTGCAATGGTCTATGGGCTGGTCCGATGTCGCCGTCTTTGTCTTTGTAGCTGCGCCATCCTATGGCACTTTTTCTCTTGGCAGCCTCTCTTGGCCGCATAAGATGTGGCAACTACAGCTGCAGAGAGGCCGCCAAGGTGGCATAAGGCATGTCCCGGGCTTTGACCTGGTATGTCGCGTCATAAATACCTTCTACCGCCGCCATTGCTTGACTCAACTTCAGTCCAGGGTTAGGATGAAATCTATTGAGTCTGATCGAGATCGATTCATGCAACGTCCTTGTTTCCAGCAAAGTCCCCTGTTTTTGCTCTTAACCGTCGGCCTGACGGTCGTGCTTCCGACGGCTTCCCTTCAGGCTAAACCCTTTTTCGAGGACGGATTTCTCGGGCTCACGCAACAGGAAGTCCATGATAAGCTTGGCATTCCTCACGCTATCCGGTCGAGGAAGTCCGCCCTTCGCGTGTTCAGCTATTATTCGCCCAAAGACTGGAAAAAATATTTCAGTAAGCTCGTGTCTCCTCAGAATGGCGAGGACGTGTACACCTATTCGCGCGACGGTGTGCAGGTTCGCTATTCGTTTGTCTATAAACCGGATTTCCGCGAGGCCGTGGATTTTCCCACGTTGCACGTCAAACGCGTTGAAGTCGAATTCACGCCCAGTATCCCCTTGAAGGCCGTTCCTGCGTTAGTCCGCGAATTCAACCCTTCGATCCGCCAGAAGGACCCGGCGTTTCGATCGAATCTGTGGGTCCTCTTGTTCAAGGGTCCTCCGTCCAAGGACGCGGAACTCGTGGTTGAGGAATGGGATAAGGAGGACGGGAATTGGTCGCTGGCGTATCAATTATTTTCCGTGAACGGTCTTCCGGACTACTTGACCGTCGATTCCTCCATCGATCGCTTGGAATTTACCGTTCAAAGCCTGTCGCGGATTCATCAAATCGGCCGGCATACCCATGAACCCATGGTGAACCCGTACTCCCCGGCATTTGCCCAACGGCCTCCCGAACCGCCCAAACCCAAGAAAACCATTCCGGTTCCGGTCTACGCGGAATAGCCGCTCCCGCGGTCTCCCTCAGGCTCCTTCTTCCAATCGAAGGTCGTGCGCATCCGTTAACAGCATGTAGGCTTCACCCCACTGGTTGGGACTAACCAGGCTCCAGGCCTCCCGAACTCCCTCTTGTTTCAAGCGCACCCCCCACACTCCGCCAAACACCACGTACGCCGCCCCGCGTCCGGATTCTTCAACGGGCTGCACCATGGCTTGGCATTCCGGACGGTCTTCATTATCGGTCCACCCCACGACGTCACACCATTCACCCCGCGAAGAACGTTCGTAACTCTTGACCTGTCGAAGACGCTGCGCCGGGCCTAATTCCTTGAACCGGAGAAAGACGGACGTCTCACAGTTGGGGTTTTCTTCTACCTCGATAAACATCGTCGCCCCTCTATTGACGGCCTTTGTTCACGGTTGCTAGACTCGGAACACGTCCCATGCAACCTCCAGAATCCCTCCCCACTTCAGGTTCCCCGGATACTCCTCACGATTCGGCTCTTCAGAACGACGGTTCACAAGGGCCATCGGTTCCCTTCCCCTGCCGTCGCCCCGTCCGGATTACCGTCGCTGTCTTACTGGGCGCCTTTGCCGTCTTCATGCTTGCATGGGGATTTCTGCCGGGAATCCTGGACCCGACTTTTGAACGCCACATCCAGGACAAGGACGTGATCGTCGGCATGACGCGGGAGCAAGCCATTGAAGCCTGGGGCTCACCCTACCAAATGAACATCACCTATACCGACCGTGGCGTTCGCCGGGAAGAGTGGGTCTATGAAGATTGGATCGACGCGGGCTCCGTCAAGCACCGCTATCTGTATTTTGAAGAAGGCGTTCTAGTGGGAGGGTGGAAATAACCCCCTTCGCTCGGCCTCATTCCGGTTGCTGCTCCGCCGGGTTGCCGGTCTGTCCCTTGACGCCCGCTTCTGCCCAGGGAACCTAAGGGGTTTCCGTAATCTGAACCCTTCGCTCCCGCTCGTCTCCCCCACTCACCACGAGTACCCGTTTCCATTCACGAATTTGATAGACAGCCCAGGCATTCGGCTGCCCTTGAAAAAACGCTTGCGCATCTTCTCCCTTGGCGTTCAGATAGGTCGGCTCCGTAAACCCTTCATCCAAGACGTAATCCATCAGGTTTTCGGTTGTCATCCCTTTCCCCCGTAAGGCCACGTGCGACAAAAAGGTCAGGATTTCGTCCGGATCCGCCAGCGAGACTGGATCAAAAGCCATATTGTTTTTCCCTCAGTTATGGTATGCTGTCGGAAACGGCATTGTAGGGTGACAAAAACGAGAATCGCAAATAGGAGCGCCACACGCTTCTTCACTCGTGTACCGATAACGTTCAAACTACACCTTCATTCCATCAGAGATCAATCCTCTCTCTCGCTCCATGATGTGGAAGCTTTCGGCTGAACAATTCCGCGACAGAATTTTCGACATTCTTAGCCGTAAGCAGCATTGGTCGACAGCCCACTTCAACGGAAGCACCGCCACCAAGGCGCAACTGAACGTTCACTTCCGTCAGGAATACGCGGTCTATCTCCGGGATTTTGCCGTCCTGCTTGCGAGGGTCGTCGGGAAAAATCCCCCGTGGCAGATTCGCCGTCACTTGGCCACGACGATTTATGAAGAAGAAACCGGGGGGCTTTCGTTGGGCAAACCACACCAGGAACTCTTCCTTCAAATGATGATGGGCCTGGGGTACAAGCGGGCTGAATTTCGGGACGTCGAGTTGCTCTCAAGAAGTTATGCGTATCGGGAGTGGCTTGATGAAATCTGCGATCGGGAAGACTGGATCGTGGGCGCGGCGGTCCTCACCATATTTGTGGAAGGCTCCATCCACGACCGGGAAGAGGTCTTGAATCAGAAAAAACCCAAACCCAAAGTGGACGTTGAAGACATTGTGAAGAAACATCCCCTCGTGGTCTACCACGGGCTCTCTCCGGAACACCTGGACCTCGTTCGAGCCAGAGAGATGATCGAACCCTGCAACCGATCCGTTGTCTATGACCTGATCGCCAAAGAAGCCGCCGAATCCGACACCAAAACCATCATCCTGGAAAAATTGGAAGCGGGGTTGAACGTGTGGCTCCAATACCGCGACGGAATCGCCAGGGCCTGCGGACTCAGGCAGCCGTAACAATCTCTTGCCTGCGTGTCATTTCCGGCGCGGTCCGCGCGTTTCACCGCACGAGGAGATAATGCAAAGCGGTATCTCCCAGAATCGCTGCCCACGCCGTAACGTTCAAGGCAACAAGGGAACGCCGTTGTTTCCCCCAACATCGGGCAATCGCCCACACGATCAGCACTTGTGTTAAAATCGAAAAAGGCCGATGAACGTGCGCCGACATTCCGCCACCTTCACTTGCAATCGCCGTGACGGCCGCCAAGCCATAACACATGAGGGCTCCGGCTTGAATCCGGATGGTGGTCCGATCCATTTTCCAACGCACGACCGCCACCAAGGCCGTTGTCAAACACACGACCACCACTAACAAGAGCAAGGGAAACAAGGGCCATAGCGTTTTTGCACTCAGTTCCATGTTTTCTCCATCAAGCCCAAGCGTTCAAAACCCGCACAACCCGATGGAGGCGCCGAGGCTTACGGGGAATAGGGCATTTCAACCTTCTCAAATTTTTGATATGGTAGCAATTTGGATGGTCATTATGCCATGAATACTCGCCCGTGGATTGTGCCGATTGCCTTTCTGGGGACATTGCTCCTCAGCGGCTGTTTGGGACCCCCTCGAATCGAGACTGCCGTTTACGAGGGCCCGAACGGCTCCATCGTGCTGAAAACTTTCTCGGACGCGTCGTACCGCCCTTCCCATCCGGCCGACGTCTCGGTCGAAACCTTTGAACGGGTTTTAACCGGCATCCACTATCGACGGTCCCCCGGCAGGTGGCTTCAACGACTCTTGGACAGCGGGGCAAAATCGTCTCCCCTGCTTTCCTCGACTCAAGTCGCATTTTGGGCCCCTCATTTGCGGCAGGCCTTTCTGAAAGTGACGGCTGAAGAACAGGTCTTCATACGTATCCCCCTACAGTCGGCATCGGAGTCCCTGAGCGGCATTCTGTCCTTCAAGGAAAACGACCTGTCCATGGCCCTGACGTTATCGGGTTTGTCGGGTCAAGGGCCTCGATCCAAAACCAAACCCAGGTCTTCCGATGCCTTGGGGGTCACAAAGCCCACCGTCACGTTCCTGCCCAAGAGCGCCGTCAAAACGTCCTGGGATCAGGGAACGTACGCGAACCTCACCATTAATACGGCCTTGCTCACCAGGCCTGAGGGACCGGTTTCAAAGGACGGCCCCAAAACACCCTCCGACGCCGCTCCGCGCCCTGTTGCACCGCTAATCATTCCTCCGGATCGCCCCATTATCCGGTTGGAATCCCCTCCGTCCGAGGCTCTCCTGGAAGAAATTCGATCCTTGCGGCGAGAATTGTCCAGGCAGAAACAAGAAATCGAACGCTTGAAAAAGCGAAAATCGAACGCTCCGTAACCCGGGTCAATTCACCTCGATCAGTTGAGGATTCTTGAGGATGACGTCACTGCCCAGCGGGGCCCTGAACGTCATGCGCTGGTAACAGGCATAGGTGACGTACGTGTCGCGCAGGCAATATTCGGCTATTTCCCGTCTGCGTCCTTGGGCCCACATGTCAGCCACTTGCTTGCCGCTTCCGGATTTGGTTTCGACCTGTAACGCACGGGCCAACACGTCCAGTTTGACCCATCCCCGCGTGTCCCAGTTACTCCAGATCGCCATCGTATCGTAGACGGGCTCCGTGCGGAATCTGGCCAAACTGATCTCCATCGACGGTTTGACACGGTGAATGATCGAACGCTTTTTCAGAAAAGGGAGATCAAAGCCCAATCCATTATGGGTAATGAACAGCGAGGGCCGCAGTTCGCCCAGGCGAGCCCAGAACAGACGAAGGAGTTCCTGCTCATGCGTGCCATACCAACTCACCGCACCGTGGTACTCCATGGCGTCGGAGAATACCAGAAGCCCGATGCACACGATCCGGCTGAACGTTCCGTCAAACGCCGACTGCTCGTACTTTTCATCTTCTTTTTTCCTTTGCTCCCGAGCCTCGGCTTGCGTGAATAAATCATCCGCGTCACCCCCTTCGCAGGACTCAAGGGCAACCGAATCGAGCCCGACCAAACGCGCCCATTCTTCCCGAGGCGCTTGAATCGTTTCAATGTCCAGTACGACCTTCATGAGCGGCAAACCGAATGCGGCTCTCTCATGCGTCCCGGCTCCCGGCCGGTTTCATCAGATGAGCCACGACCGGCCCATCCGCGGGAGGAAACGCATACTCGGCCAACTCCTCGGGTCTGACCCAGCGGAAATCCACGCAACCCAATGGTTGCGGGTCACCCTGGTACAGAGAACACGTGAAAAAGTGCAATTCCACGCTCTTGTCCGGATAGTCATAACGCGTCACCATCAACGGTTTCGGCGCCGTTATTTCAATGCCCACTTCCTCGAACACCTCACGGCGGGCACAGGCCTCGAACGTTTCATCCGCCTCGCGCTTCCCGCCGGGAAACTCCCAATAGCCCGCTAAATGCACGCCGGATTCCCGGCACGTGATCAAATACCGCCCGCGGTGTTCAATCACGGTAGCGGCGACTTGGAGAACCTTCTTCTCGGTCATTTCCTGCACAACTATTTCGTGTCCACGGGATACGCCTTACAGAATTCCCGCATCGGGCAATACAGGCAGTAAGGATTTCGCGCGGTACAGACCACCGCGCCGAAATCCATGAGGGCCTGATTAAAGTCATAGCCCTTGCCTTTGGGAATGAGGGCTTCCGACAGGGCCCAGAGTTTCGATTTTTGCGTCTTCGGGTCGCCCTGGCCCACGAAGACTCGATGCAGCACCCGCATCACGTTCGTATCGAGAATCGGAGCATCTTCTTGAAAGGCAAAGGCCCGAACCGCTCCGGCGGTGTAACGGCCAATGCCTTTCATGGACTGCAATTGTTCAGAATCTCGCGGAATCTTCCCGCCGTAATGGGCCACGGCCTCACACGCAATGCTGTGGAGACGGTAGGGACGCACGTTATACCCGAGGGGGTACCACGTCTCGCGGACGTCGTCCGGTTCGGCCGCGGCCAAATCCTTGAGCGTCGGATACTTTTCCAGGAACTCGTGGTACTTGGGAATGACCCGGTCCACCTGCGTTTGCTGAAGCATCACTTCCGAGACGAGAATTCTGTAGGGGTCCGCAGTCCGCCGCCACGGCAGGTCGCGTCCGCATTCGTCGTACCATTTCAGCAACCGAATCTGGAAACGACGTTTGGTGCCCCGATCGAGCTTGGTTGGGGAAGACGGATTTGATTTGGATTTCTTGGAAGTCTTGGCTGGACGCGTCATGGGCCGTGCCCGGATTGTAGGTAGGGAGGCAGGCCCAATGCAAGCGGGAATTGTCAATGTCTTCGACAGGATGACCAGTTGGTGTTTTGTGCGGGATGCTAAGGGGGACCCCTCACCCCGGCCCTCTCCCAGAGGGAGAGGGAGCAATGAGAAGGCTCAAACACGTGGGGCCCGCGTCGGCTTTGGCAAACTCGCCCAGTTCAACGCATGAGGCGGCATACCCCCGCGCCTCGAGCAAGTCGCGCGTCAATGGGGAGGATGCTTGAATCAGCAGCCCTCCGGGTAAACGTAAGACGTTCGCTCCGAACGGTTCTTCGACAGGAACGTGCAACAACCGGAACGACCCCAGGGCATCCGAATCGAGCCAGGCCGGGTTCACCAACAACGTCTCATTGTCGAGAGACGTGCAAGCCGTCTTCAGATGGAGGCACGCCCGCGTCTTGATGGGCGTCACTGCGTATCCCAAGGGTTCCACGATCGCCCGGAAGGCTTCCACGCCCGCACGATTCGTTCGTGTCGATACACCGACGTACAATCGTTTCTCCATACGCAACACGTCCCCGCCTTCAATCGTTGCAGGCGGCGATATCGTCACGAGACGACGGTGCCGGGCCAGAACGGGAAACAGCAACGTGGGTTCGCCCTGCCGAGACGTCGTCCCCATCGACGCCACCACCGCCAGTTCGTCAAGGATGATGGCGTTATCCTCGATAAAGACACTATCAGGAAACGCTTCTTCGGGTGAAAGCACTTCCACCGCCACACCCAGTTGCTGCAAGGCTTGGCAATATGCGGCATGTTGTTGAAAAGCCAGGGGCAGGTCTATCCCTTCGCGGGGAACATACTCGACTTCACAATTCACGAGCGAGGACGCAGGCCGGCGAGTGAGAGCAATCATCGCGACGGCTTCTCCCCGTTGTCATCTCGTGGTTCGTCAAGGCCGGCCTTCATCTTTACACCGTATTAATACTCATTTCATATGAACTTAATACTGTGGATCTACTATTAGCATAAGGACCTTAGGTATTTAACTCAGCAGAGTTTCCCGGCTATTCCCAGAAGAGGTGTCACGATTGCCATGATGGTCAAAGAAAAAAATTGGATGAAAAAGCTTTCCTTGCATTACGAAAAGACAAGGAGTCTCCATCCTGCCGATCAATTGATGGTCATCTTCGATATCGATGGAACGATTTTGGATATGCGATACATGATTTTGCACGTTCTCAAGTCTTTCGACCGGCGGCATTCCACCGGTTTTTTCAACACGTTGACGATTTCGGATGTCAAGGTGCACGAAAACCAGATCGATCCTTTAGTCGGGACCTTCGTGCCTTCCCAAAGACGGAGGGAAGAAGTGATCGACTGGTACGTCACCTATCGCTGGTCCTCGGATGCCGTCCTGGAATCACACCGACCCTTTGAAGGCGTAATGGAGGTCATCCGGTGGTTTCAGATGCAACCGAAGACCTGGGTGGGCCTCAATACCGGACGACCCGAGCACCTGCGAACAGATACCCTGCGTTCCCTGAACGCGTTAGGCAAGGAATACAAAGTCACGTTTTCGAATGATCTGCTGTACATGAACCCTCATGGTTGGGAAACGAACGTCAGTGCGTCCAAGGCGGAAGGGATCAGGGACTTTCAGCGAAAAGGCTATCGCATCTTCGGATACATCGATAACGAACCGGAAAATCTTCTGGCCGTCTCGGAACAGGATCGTCTGCAAGAGATTCTCCTACTCCATGCCAATACCATTTTTGAATCCAAACGTAAACAATTACCCTCCCATTCGGTGCGAGGCACCAAATATGATATCACGGAGTTGATTCCTGAAAGCACCCTGCCCCGACACGTGCAGTTTGTCTGGCATGGAGTGAACGACGAGGCGAACTTACGGCAATTTGCCACGTCCAACGTCCAATGGGCCGAACTGGACGTGCGCCTCGATCCGATGCACCAGCACGTGATCCTCCGCCATGATTCTTTTGCCAAGACGCCTCCGGTTGAAGGTGAGGAATTCATCCTTTTGGACGATGCCCTGGGCACCCTTCTGCAACTGGGGAAATCCATCAAACTCGATCTCAAAGAAAGCGCCGTCCTCCTGGAGAAAGTGCTTTCCCTGCTCGGCCGGCACAAGGTCGAGAGTACGGACTTATGGTTTAACGGAAACGTGGACGTGCTGCAAAAAGACGGGTTTACCGCATTGTTCGCGGCCTATCCCGAGGCCGTCATCCAATGCCCCATCGACTTTCTCGCCCCCATGATCATCAGTCTTCCTGAAAAAACCCGGGAGACCCTCGAACTGTTTTGCGAATGGGGCATCAACCGCTTCTCGCTGGGCTGGAAAACACCGGGCATGACCGGCCTGTTGAATCAGCTCGATCAATGGGATTTCGACGTGAATATTTACAACGTGCCCGACCTGGAATCATTCTTAAGAGCCGTGCTTCTCCAGCCCAAATCCATCACGTCCGACTTCAACTTTCCGAAATGGCACTATTTCGGCCGGGGATCGGGAGAGAACCGGAAGCATTACGAGTATCTGATGCGTTCCTGATTCATTTACGGCCACGAGCCTGAAGGTCAGTTCGCCCTGTCAAGCACCAGCAACGTATTTTCATCAACCCATTCAACGATCTCGTGGCGTTCGCGTTTGAGACTCGCTTGAAAGCGTTCCAGGGCGCTGTTCAATTCATCCTCGGCATAGAGAGAAAAGGTGGAGTAATGCCTCGCCCGAACCCGTTCCACCAATTGTGCCACGGTCGCCTTTCGTCGATAGTGAAACGGTTCGACCCGTTCCAGCCGCACGCCCTCGACGGCCCGTATCGCCGCATCAAGCTCATCCAGTTCGTAGAGTCGGGTTTCCTTTTTTGTGAATGACGGAAAATGTCGTCCCCAGACGTTTCTCGCATTTTGACTTCTCAACCGGGTGTAGATGAAAATTTTTCCACCGGGTTTACTCACCCTCACGGCATTTTCCAGAAACCCGACCAAATCGAAATGATGAACGGCGTTGAAGGTCAGCACACAATCCATCGATTGGTCGTCGAGGGGAATCTCATTGCCGTTCGCCCTGAGGGTCTCGAATCGTGAAACGTGATGACGCGTGAGGTAATCGGAGACTTGTTGCAACATCGACTCATTCAGGTCGATGCACGTCAAATGCAGGTTTTTGACGTGTCGGAAGAGCAGCAAGTCATAGCGTCCGGCGCCGCATCCCACGTCCGCGGCCTGGACGTGAGGGAGGTCTTTCAAGCGTTCACTGATGAAAAGGATGGGCTCGGCATCGGTTTGCCGAATTTGTCGATACGAAGACGCGACGTGGGAAAAATGGTCGTCCATCGTGGGATTGCCGGCCATGATCGACCTCTTAGTTGCGGCTTGCCGCGCATGAACGGAATTCGTTCCTCATCGTCCACGAGGTGGCCAAGCAGTTCGTCGAATCATTCAGCACCCCCCCCACCCTCAATAAATTCCTGGGTCATGTGATGGGCTTCGCTATCGCTGAACTGCTCTGGCGGGTGTTTGCAAAAATAGGCGGACGGCGCGATTAACACGCCACCTTGCCCGCGTTCGAGCGCAAGCTTGGCGCACCGGATGGAGTCGATGGCCACGCCCGCGGAATTCGGGGAATCCTCCACGGACAGCCGCAACTCGAGGTTCATCGGCACGTCGCCAAACAGCTTTCCTTCCATGCGGAGAAAACAGACCTTGTTATCCTTTTGCCACGCGACGTAATCACTGGGACCGATATGGATATTTTCATGGTCTATCCGCTTGGCTGCAACGGATTGCACGGCTTCCGTTTTGGATTCCTTTTTCGAGGCCAACCGGCTGTGATTGAGCATGTTCAGGAAGTCCGTGTTCCCTCCCGTATTCAACTGATAGGTTCTTTCCAGTTTGACCCCTCGCTTGTTGAAAAGGTCCGTCAGCATACGGTGGGTAATGGTGGCCCCCAGTTGCGCCTTGATGTCGTCGCCGATAAGGGGCAGATTTTTCTCCTCAAACCGCTTCGCCCACAGCGAATCGCTGGCAATAAACACCGGGATATTGTTGACAAGGGCCACGCCGGCCTCCAAGGCACATTCGGCATAAAACCGCGTGGCCTTCTCCGAGCCCACCGGCAGATAGTTCAGGAGCACCTCGGCGCCGGACTCCTGTAATATCCTGACGACGTCGTCCTTTGTGGGCTCGGGGTCCTTCCCGACAACAAAGGTGTACTGATCGGGGTACTCCCTCATATGGTCGGAAAACCCATCCAGGATTTTCCCCATTCTGACTCGTACGGCCGTTTCCGGCACATTGGCATGAAAGACCGTCGTACAATTGGGTTCGGCAAAGATGGCTTGATTGACGTCCGTCCCGACCTTGCGTCTGTCGATATCATAGGCAGCCACGACCTCGATATCCGACGGTCGATACCCGCCTATCTCCCAATGCATCAACCCGATGGCATCATCGGGCTTCTTGTCACTGTAGTAGTAGATCCCCTGAATGAGGGAACTTGCACAATTGCCCACACCGACAATGGCAACTTTGATTTTACTCATGGCAAAATCCTTCTCCATCAGGGTTTGCACGATGACGGTTCATACGTCCCTTCGCAGTCCAGCCACTGAACTCCATGATACTGACCTGTGAGAAAAGCTGACATTCCCTGGATCTCGGGATAGGCACCCAGCTTCCCAGGATCGTTCTCGCAGGGCCAAGCGGATTGGTGGTCAATGTAGAGGGGTGAAATGTATTTAGCGCTTTTCGGGAATACGTGTCAATACTTTCACGGTGGCGGACAGCACGCCGGCATCGACGTGGCCGAGGTCTGTCGGGATTCGGCTTTCCCTATTTCCAGCCCGGTTGATTCGGGAAGATTGTACTCTGTTTCTGATCTAATGTGTTACTGCAAGACCTGCCACTCATTTGAGACCCTGATCAGACGGTTGGAATCCTCAAATAGTGTGCAACATTTCAAGACGTTCCAAAGCTCAGAGTCAAAAAGGAAAACTTTATTGACAGATTTCTGCTTCAGCAGTATGCTTCTCTGCATGCGTACAACTCTCAATCTCGATGATCGCCTTTACCAGGCTGCAAAAATGAAGGCCACGTCGGAAGGAACGACCGTCACGCAAGTCATCCAAGATGCCTTGAAAGAATTCCTTCATCGACCGAACCAGACACGCTCCAAGTACAAACTTCGCTGGCCCACCCAAAAGGGACGACTCCTCCCTGGGGTGAACCCCGACGATCGCACTTCCCTCTATGACGCCATGGACGGCAGGGAATGAGAGCTCTTGACACCAACGTCCTCATTCACGCCCATCGGAAGGAAATGGCGAAACACGCGGAGGCCGGTCAACTCCTTCGCAACCTTGCGGAGGGGACAAAGCCATGGGGACTGCCTGTTTTTTGCCTGGGTGAGTTTCTTCGCGTCGTGACGAACCACCGCGTGTTTACCCCTCCTACCACGATACAAAACGCTCTTGCGGCATTAGATGGTTTACTTCAAAGCCCGACCGTAAGACTTTTGCTCCCGGGTGATCGGTATTGGTCTTGCTTTCATAACGTGATTTCTCAAGGCCAAGCGACCGGCAACGTTGTGTTTGACGCCCAGATTGTTGCAGTCTGCCTGGAACATGGAATCGACTTTTTGATTTCAGAAGATCGCGGGCTGAAGCGTTTTGAAAACATTCAGATTGTTCCGATTTGACCTCTCTCGATTTTACGTGAACGGCCTCCACGTCTCCTCCATTGCGGCACACTCACCGCTTCGTCACCTCTCGCCGTGGGCAGCCGGGTTTTTTGCCGCGGCACTCCTGTGCAGCGTCCCCCTCACGCACGGCCAAGACTTGCCTGCCGAGCGTCCTGATTCACCGCCGATTACCCTTCATTTCGTTACGTGGAAAGCGGATCATCCCCAAGCGTGGAACGAAGCTATTCGGCGGTTTGAGAAAGCCCACCCACGCATCCGAGTCAAACGGGAAATTGCGCCGCATTCCTCAACGGCCTATCACGACTTACTGACGCAGAAGTTGAGGAATCGCGACGTTTCACTCGACCTGTTCTTTTTGGACGTGATCTGGCCGGCGGAATTTGCCGCCGCGGGCTGGGCGCTCCCGCTTGACGAGTATTTTCCCCAAAACGAACGCGAGAAGTTTTTGCCGGCCACGATCTCCTCGGGCGTGTATCGGCATCGGATCTACGGGGTACCTTCCCGTATCGATAGCGGCATGCTGTATTACCGCAAGGATCTTTTGGGGAAATACGGATTTTCACCACCCTCGACGTGGAATGCATTGGTGCATCAGGCACAGACGATTCTGCAAGGAGAACGAATCGCACAGCCACTCCTCAGGGGCTACAGCGGCCAGTTCAAGCAATATGAAGGGCTGGTGTGCGACATGCTGGAGTTCGTGGGTAGTCACAACGGCTCGTTTCTGACGGAAGACGGCAGGCGCTCGAATTTGACGGCGCCCGAGTCCACGCAAGCCGTGCGGTTCGTCCGGGAGCAGATCATTCAACGACTGGCGACCCCGGCCGCGCTGACCTATCAGGAGCCCGAATCCCTCGCCGTATTCGTCCAGGGGAAAACGGTGTTTCATCGCAATTGGCCCTATGCGTGGGGATTGGCGAATGACCCCCGGCATTCGAAGATCGTGGGGAAGGTCGGCGTGACCCCCCTTCCACGTTTCTCCGGGGGCAAGAGCACGTCCGCCTTGGGCGGATGGCTCTACGGCATCAGCGCCTATTCGCCACATCCCGATGAGGCGTGGGCCTTCATCGAGTTTATGACGAATCCTGAAATGCAAAAACACTTTGCGATCCATGCTTCATTGGCTCCTTCGCGTCTTGCGCTGTACGCCGACCCGGAGGTACTCCGGGCCAACCCCCAGTACAAGAACCTGCTCCCGGTTTTTCAAACCGCCCGGCCACGACCCCGCACACCCGTGTATCCGATTGTTTCGCATATTCTCCAGCGATATTTCAGTCGCGTGCTGGCTTTTCCCGAGACGGATATTATAGAAGAAGCCCACGAAGCCGATCGGAAGATCAATCGGTTTTTGGCCTTGATGCGTGATGCGAGAGAATGATGCGATGACGCCATCGACCCGAGATCGCACCACCGGCTGGTTGATGGTCTTTCCGGCACTGACGTTCGTTACCGTCTTCTCGCTCTATCCGGCAATGGATTCGTTTTTGCTGAGCCTTTACTCGGAATTTCCCGGGTCGGAACGGTCCTTTATCGGATTCGGCAATTACGCGGAACTGTTCCGTGACCCCGTCGCCCATCAAGCGTTCATCGTCACGCTGGGCTTCGTCCTGCTCTCGACCACCCTGGAACTGCTCTTAGGCACGGGCATTGCGCTGGTCATTCACGAACGCTTCAAAGGGCGAGGATGGACCCGGGCGGCCGTGCTGATTCCGTGGGCGATTCCCACGGTCGTGGCTGCACAGATGTGGCGATTTCTGTTGAACGATCAATACGGCGCCGTCAACGCGATTCTCTTCGGCGATCAGGTGGACGCCTACGTTCCGTGGCTGGCCGATCCGTGGATGGCCTTTGGCGCCATTGTCCTGGCCGACGTCTGGAAAACGTCGTCGTTTGCCGGCCTCCTGATCCTGGCGGGGCTACAAGTCATTCCCGATGAGACCTATGACGCCGCGCGCATCGATGGAGCGACGGCATGGCAGCGGTTTTGGCATATCACCTTCCCCCTGCTGAAACCCGCGCTCCTCACGGCGCTGTTGTTTCGGACCATCGATGCGTTTCGGGCATTCGATCTCGTATTCGTCATGACGCAGGGCGGCCCGGGTGACGCTACGCAAGTGATTCAATTTTACGGCTATAAAACCCTCTTCACCGAAGGACGCGTGGGCTACGGGACCACGATCTCGGTCACGGTCTTCGTCGCGCTGGCGATTCTTTCCCTGTTCTACGTCCGTACCGTCGGATCCAAACTCCTGCAACGGGAGCCGGCATGACGAAACCGTTACGTCCGGCGTTGCTTGGTGGGATTCTCCTGGCCGTCCTGGGCAGCCTGTGTCCTTTTCTTTGGTTTGTCCTCACCTCGTTTAAATCACAAATCCAGGTCGAAGCAATCCCCCCGACCTGGTGGCCGGACGGTAGCCTCGGCTTTTATACGTCGGCGCTCATCGAGCATCGTTTGTTACACTACATCCGGAACAGCGTGATCGTTGCCGGTGCCACCACCGTCATCGCGCTGGTCGTCGCGACTCCGGCCGCCTATGCCCTGGCGCGGCTGCGGATGGCGGGGAAAGCGTGGATCCTGGGTGGGCTCCTTTGTGTCGCCATGTTCCCGCACATCGTCATTGCGGGACCGGTCTGGCAAATCCTGGAACGCCTCGGCGGGCTGAATACCCATTGGGGACTGGTCCTGCCCTACGTCTCACTGACCCTTCCTCTTGCGGTGTGGATCCTGACCACGTTTTTTCAAGAACTGCCTTTCGAGTTGGAAGAAGCCGCACGGATCGACGGCTGCACGGCATGGCAAGCGTTGTACAGAATCCTGCTCCCCCTCGCGGCTCCCGGGCTGTTTACCACGGCCATTCTCACGCTTGTCTTTGCGTGGAATGAATTTTTCTTTGCCCTGCTGATTCTCACCGATCCTGGACGCCAAACCCTGCCGGTGGGCATTGCCCTGTTCCAGGGAGAATTCATCATGCCGTGGGGAGAAATAGCAGCCGCCTCCGTGATCGCCACGTTGCCGTTAATCGTCATCGTCCTCCTGTTTCAACGCGGGATCATCAGCGGCCTGTCCGCCGGTGCGGTGAAAGGGTAAAGCATGGCCGGACTTGTTTTGCGACACATCGAGAAAACGTTCGGCCGGACCAGGGTCCTGCATGACGTGTCCCTCGAAGCCGGTGATGGTGAATTCGTCGTGTTGCTGGGCCCGTCGGGGTGCGGCAAATCCACGTTGCTTCGCATTATCGCCGGGCTCGAACCTCAAACCCGTGGCTCGGTGAACATCGGAGGACGGTGCGTCGATGCCCTGCCTCCTTCGGACCGTGACATCGCCATGGTCTTTCAACACTACGCCCTCTACCCGCACCTGACGGTCAGAGAAAATTTGGCCTTCGGATTGAAAATGCGCGGGAAGCCCAAGCCAATCATCGAAGAGCGTATCGTCGAAACCGCCGCATTATTGGAAATTCACGACCTGCTTGACCGGAAGCCCAAGGAACTCTCGGGCGGTCAACAGCAACGCGTTGCCATGGGTCGCGCCATCGTTCGGAAGCCCCAATTGTTTCTCTTTGATGAACCCCTTTCGAATTTGGACGCCCGTCTTCGGGCCTCCATGCGGGTGGAATTGAAGAAATTGCACCGGCGCTTGGGCACCTCCATGGTCTACGTGACGCATGACCAAGCCGAAGCCATGACGCTGGGGGACACCATTGCAGTCATGAATCACGGCAGGATCCAGCAGATCGGCCGGCCCGATCAGATTTATCATGAACCCGGTAATCCCTTTGTCGCCGGGTTCATCGGCAACCCTCCGATGAATTTGTTCGAGGGTTCCTATCGGCTCCATCAACGGGATCTCGAATTGCGCGCGGGAGATTTGACGCTCAGGGTGCCGTTTCAGGCTCACGACCTGGTAGGCGCAGACTCCGGGACCGCGACCTTGGGGATCCGGCCTGAAGACGTGATATTCGCTCCTCCGGGGTCGGGACACGTGGCGGTCATCGGAACCATCGATCTGATTGAAAGCCTCGGCGGTGATGCCGTGGTGTATCTCAGCGTCAAAGGACAGCCTCTGGTGGCCCGTACCTCTCCAGCTCTTCGGCAACACGCGGGAGATTCCGTCACGGCCTACATGAAAAACTTTCACCTGTTCATCAACGAGAACCGGGTTCCATTGCCGTCGTCATGAATCGCCGAACGTTTCCCCCCCCTGCCGCGTTTTACGTTCTCCCTTCGATTGTCTTTTCTCTTGTACTCTCCATCGACTGTATCGCCGGGGCCGACCCTCCATCGGGCATTCAACCGTTGGAGCAACTCCCTCACGCTCGCGCCCTTTTCACCGACGCATCCATTCGCGCCCTTCTCACGTCCGCGGACCAGGAATTGTTTCTCAACGAATTGGACAAGCAGCCACCGGACTGGGATCAATTGCACGACCGGCCCGGTGAAGAACTCGGAACCAAGCTCTTTGACTTCAACCGGCAGCGGGATGCAGCACGGGAGGGACATCCACTATTGAGCCAGCGCGTGGCGTTTTGGTGGTCGGGCGTTCTGGGCGAATACCATGAAGCTCATCGAGGATTCACCGTGGTCATGGGACCCGAGCTCACCCGAACGACCTGGGGCCTTGTCAGATTCAAACCGCTACAATGGCCAAACGAAATGGTCGCCATCCCCTCAGCGGCCTGGCTTTTGACGCTCCGGGACCGTCACGCAAAGGGAGAACCGGTGGAAATCGAAATCCTTTTTACCGGCACATTGATTCCCTGGGAATCCATCATTTATGCCTTTTCTCATGACGGCACGAAACAGGGGCTGATCATGCCCGTGGTGCAGGTTGACGGGGTACGGTACTTTCTTCGATCCGTTGCGGATTAGTCTGTGGAACAGGTCTTCGAGCCCTACCGTTTCTCCGGGACCACGGTTTCGAAGACTGACGAATAATCGGCGTCTTGCAGGCCTTGCCCGACCGTCTCTTCCAGGATCTCGCGAATGGCGGCGAGGACCGAGGTTGCCACGTTCGCATCCCGCGCCGCGTTCAGACATAAGTCGACGTCCTTTAAAAGATGCCTGGTCGAGAAGTTGGGGCGGGCGTAGTCTCGGTTCAACAAGCGTGGCAATTTTTTCTCGAACATGGGCGCCATCAAGGCGCTTCCTCTCAGGACGTTCATGAACGTCTCGACTTCGACGCCCGCTCGCTGCACCAAGCCCAGACTCAAGGAAAAGGCCGTGATATGGGCCGCAATGAGTTGATTCAAGGCCAGCTTCAGGGCAGCCGCCTGCCCGATCGGCCCCACAAGCAAGGGTTCTTCGCAAAAGCATTTTAGGACCTCGTGCCATCGTTCGACGTGTTCGACTGTTCCCCCGACCATGACGAGGAGGCGGCCGGCCTTTGCTTCGGCAAGGCTGCCGAGGACCGGTGCCTCGAAATAGTCCCCGATACCCGTTCGAATTTCCTGACCGAGTGCGATACTTTCAGCCGGAGCAATGGTCCCCATCTGAATAATCGTCCGATTTTGAAGGTTGGGTTTCCCCGAAGCGAACAAGGCTTCCCGTATGGCCGGTGAATCGGCCAACGTGAGAATGGTGCACTTCGAAGCCTCGATCGCCTCCCTAGCGGATCGTGCCTTGAGGGCGCCCTGTTGTTGAAGGGCCGTACATTTCTCTTCCGTTCGGTTGGACACCACGACGTCATGGCCGAGCGTCATGAGCCGTTCGGCCATGGCTGTCCCCATCAAGCCCGTGCCTATCAATGAAACTTGCATCGTTCCCTCTCGCCTAAGAAAAAGTTGGTTGAGGTGGTAGGTTTATCGCAGGGCCGTGAGGAAATCAAACGACAGGACCGGTCGTGACCGTGTCACTGCCGGTTGACCCTTGCTTTTCAAATCGGTATCTTCGTCTCTGGCATCGGGATGGGAAAGGGCCTCCGGCCAAAGTGAATCCACACTCACATCGACCAACGGAACGCGGTCAACCATGGATATCACAATCGGTTCAAATCAACTTCGTAATACGAATGGAATTTTTGTGGCACAGGATCAAGACCTGCTCAAAGTGGAGCAGAAGGCTGAAGACGGAAGCCTCCTCCTCAGCATGGACCTCTATAATCCCGCCGGGTCGCAGGTTGCCAAGCTGGAACGCAACAAATGGACGTCCAATGACCAAGACCGCTTCGAGCTCCGGACCGATCCCGAATCGGTGACGGTGATCGATAACACGCTGAAAGGCGTGGTGCTCCTCGTCAAAAAAAATGGGGAACGTGGTATCCAGATCCCACAAGCCAAATTTTACTTGCCGGGCGGGACGGTGTCCGAGGTGACGTCCGAACAGTGGCACATCGGGAACAAGATGGAACTGAAAGACGCGGACGTCGATCTGCAAGGGGGCGGGATTGAGATTCAATAAGTTCTCTCAGGCCGTCTCGACGTTGTCGTTCTGAATTCCGGGCCGGCGGCCCTTCCCTCCTCCCGTTGGCTCTCCACGTCTCTCGGTTGGACAAGGTGATTGGGCATGTCTACGCTTTTCTATCACCGGCTGGCTGATCTCCTCGTTCTTCTCCATTTCACCTTCGTTCTGTTTGTCCTGTTCGGCGGACTCCTGATTCTGAAATGGCGGTGGGTGATGTGGCTCCACCTTCCTGCGGCGTGTTGGGGAGCCGTGATTGAATTCACCGGCTGGATCTGCCCGCTCACGCCCCTGGAGCATTGGCTCCGGGAAACGGGTGGAGGCCGGGGCTATCAATCCGGTTTCATTGAATATTACCTTCTGCCTCTGCTTTATCCGGCAGCGTTGACCGGTCAGATCCAAGTCGTTCTCGGTCTTCTGGTGCTGCTCCTGAACTGCGGCGTCTACCTGCTCGTGTTTAGCCAACGTCATCAATCCATGCAACGCTCATAAGGCTTCCGCGATGCCTGCGACTCTCTTGACCGCCTCTTTGCCCGACAGTATAGTCGGAGTCGTACGTTTTCTTTGGACCTTGTTCCCATGAACGATTTGACAGGCAAAAAACTCGGACTGCTTCTGTCGACCCCGCCTTCTCATCCCAATGCGGACGTGGTCGCCGGATTGAGCCGTGAAGCCCTGCGCTCTCACGTGAACGTGTACTTGTATCTCATCGATGAGGGCGTGAAAAACCTGGAAAACCCGGCGATCCTCAGTCTGGCCTCGGCAGGCGTCAAATTGAGCGTCTGTGCGTACGGATGCCAGCAGCACAAGGTGTCCACGGAAGGATACGGTCAGGAAGTGACGTTCTGCGGATTAATGGTCCTCTCCCAAATCATGACAGGCTGCGATCGCTTCATCAGCCTGTAACGGAACGCCGGTGTTCTCCTTCTTCTCGTTGCTCCGAGCGCCGGTTTAGGGCGAGAAGACCACGACAGAAATCGGAGCACTCGTGCCTTCTGTGATTGGGGAAACCCTCAAGCGAGGCGATGATCTGGTTCGGCCATCAACGTCACGCCCGCCTGAACCACCTTGATGGGGTTGGCGCCCCGCCCTCAATGGAGTACAGTCAGCCATCCTCACCACCTGATGGATGGGTGTCTATGGCTATTGACCCTAAATATGGCATAAAGACATGCCCTGCTTGAAGCAAAATCGGGGGAATGCTATTCTTGCTCTGATTGACCTCAACGACGGATGGTAGGTGGCCAGGACCGTTGATTAAAAAATACTGAATGAAAAACGATAAGTATGACTTTAATGACTTTCAAGTGAGGCCGGATTGGAGGAAAGGATTATGGAGGAAAGATCTAAGCTATCCGTGGAAGCTGAGCAGAGTGACAAGGCCACGATCCTTATCGTGGTCGGGCGGGTTGACGGTTCCAGTGTGGGAATACTGGAGAGTGCCGTACAGGAACAGATCGATGCCGGCCATAAAACCCTGATCTTTGATTTTCAAGATCTCAGTTATATCAGCAGTGCCGGCTTACGTGCGTTGCTCATCGCTGCTCGTCTGACCCAGAAAGAAGGCGGCAAGGCCCTGTTCTGCGCCCTTGCCGATCATATCGCTGAAATCTTCGAGATCAGCGGATTCAATGAAATTCTGGACATTCGCGCCACCCGGACCGATGCCCTTGGTGCGCTGTGAGCGACGGCGCATGCCGGCAGGCTCAATCAATGAATACACATCTAGAAAACTAACAGGATATTCGAGACATGGGTAAACCCCCGACTCAGGTGCTTGTCGTCGACGACGAAGAAGATCTCGAATTACTGGTACGTCAGAAATTCCGCCGCCGGATCCGCGAGGGCGATCTCAAGTTCCTGTTCGCCCACAATGGCAAAGAGGCGCTTGAGGTGCTGGAGCAAAACCCTGAGGTGTACCTGGTCCTCTCCGACATCAACATGCCGGTCATGGATGGTCTCACCTTACTGGGTCAGCTTGCAGATTCCGAACAGGACGTGCAGGCGGTGATCGTATCCGCCTACGGTGATATGAAGAACATTCGCATCGCCATGAACCGCGGGGCGTTTGACTTTCTGACCAAACCGATTGATTTCAACGATCTTGAAACGACCATCGAAAAGGGCATCAAACACGTGCAAGCCCTGCAAATTGCCCTGGAAACCCGTGATCGGCTGGTAGCCCTCAATCAAGAACTTGAGATGGCCCGAGAAGTCCAGATGTCCATTCAGCCAAAGGCGTTGACGGCCAACGAGCACCACGACGTGAAGGCGGTCATCATCCCGGCCAAGGAAGTCGGCGGGGACCTGTACGATTTCTTTTTCATTGATGAGTCACGCCTCGGATTGGTGATTGCGGACGTGTCCGGCAAAGGAGTGCCTGCGGCGTTGTTCACGACCGTGACCCGGGCCCTCCTGCGAGCGGACGTTTCAAGGGACTACTCCTCACCAAGCGATTGCCTGACGTTGGTCAATGATCTGCTCTGTGAGAGCAACCCGTCCTGTATCTTCATCACGCTGTTTTTCGGGGTGCTTGATCTGCGGACCGGCGAGTTGAGCTATTCCAACGCCGGGCACAATCCCCCCAGAATCCTGAAAACGGATTCCAAGGTTGAGGTGGTGCCGAAAACCGGTAATCTGGTGCTGGGGATTCAACCCGGTCACACGTATCACAATAAGCAGATTGAGCTGAGGCCGGGTGACACCCTGTTCCTGTACACGGACGGTATCACGGAAGCGGAAGACAGCAAGAGTGAAGAGTTCACTGAGTCGCGACTCGACGAGAAGTTGGCCGAACTTGCCGGTACGAGTTCGGAACGGGTAGCGACGGAGATTGTGGACGCCGTGCAGGAATTTGTCGGAGAAGCCCCACAATCGGACGACATCACCTGCGTGGCGGCACGTTTTCTGGCCCCTCTTCCGGTTCCCTCATAATAGACGACCCTGCTTTTCCCATGATGATACGGATGATCCTACTCCTGGTGGTGGTTATGGTCATGCCGTGGGCACCGGCTTGGGCGGAAGCCGATCAACAAACCATTGTGTTCGGTCAGTCCGCGGCACTCACCGGCCCGGCCCGCGAACTGGGTATCGGCATGCGCCTTGGCCTCCTCGCGGCATTTTCCGAGGTCAATCGTGAAGGCGGCGTACATGACTACCGGCTGCGCCTCGAATCGCTGGACGACCGATACGAACCGGAAGCCGCAATTGCCAATACCCTCGCCCTGATTGAACAGCACAAGGTTTTTGCCCTGATCGGCGCCGTTGGGACTCCAACGTCAAAATCGGCCGAACCCATCGCCACGGAGGCGGGAGTTCCGTATATTGCCCCCTTCACCGGCGCTGAATTTCTTCGGGACGCGAAGCAGCGTCCCAACGTGGTGAACGTGCGGGCCTCCTACTACCAGGAAACCGAGGAAATGGTGGTCCGCCTTCACGACGATCTGGGCATAGACCGGATCAGCATTTTCTACCAGAACGACTCCTTCGGGCAGGCCGGGCTGAACGGTCTGCGCCGCGCGGTCAATCGCCATGGCCTGAACCTGATTGAAGAAGTGTACTATACCCGCAACACCGAGGCCGTCAAAATCGCCCTGCTCGATTTGCGCCGCGCCAACGCCGAGGCCGTCGTCATCGTGGGTGCCTATAAGCCGGCCGCGACCATGATCCGGTGGGCGAGACGACTCAACTTCAATCCGTACTTCATCAACATTTCATTCATCGGCAGCAAGGCCCTGGCCAAAGCATTGGGGCCAGACGGGACCGGGGTGTACGTGACCCAGGTTGTGCCGTTTCCGCGGGATACCACTCTGCCGATCGTCTCGCAATACCAGGAGGCTCTGAAGGCCATCGATGCCCACAGCAAACCGAGCTTCGTCTCGCTGGAAGGCTACCTCGCTGGCCGCATCGCCATCGAAGGTCTGAAACTGGCCGGACCGGCTGCTACCAGAGAAAGCTTCCTGCAGGCGTTGATACAAGCGGGAGACATTGATCTGGGCGGGTTTCATCTACGCTACGGCGTCGATGACAATCAGGGGTCGGACCGAGTGTACCTGACCCGCATCGATCGAAGAGGGCGCTTCCAGCCGGTAGACAAGATGTCGGCACCATGAACGAATCCCCTTCCACCGAGTCCCAGGACGTGACCGAATCCAACGCACCCGCGACGCAGGCGAAACCGCTTATCATTGAAGAGCCGGGATCCGAACGAACATTTCGGGTGGGGGTCGGTTCCAGGCTGTATTTCATGCTCTTTGGCGCCGTTGTCCTCATGGGGGGAGCCACGGTGCTGGCCTATTATTCCTTCAATGAAACCCTGAGGCATGAAATCCGGCTGTCAGAATACAGCATGCCCAACCTGATCAACTCGGTAGACGTGGCCCGGAAAAGCGCCATCGTGGTCAACGGCGCCTTTCGTCTGGTGTCGGTGTCCTCAAAGGACGAACATACGGCCGTGGTGGAAGCCACGGCTCGAGAAATAGCCTCCCTCGAAAACATCATCCTGGAACTGGAAGCCCGCTCCGCCTTCGGCGAACAAACCCGATTGATCAGGTCGCACCTGGAGGAACTCGGCACGCATCTGGACGTGATCAAGCAATCCTCCGCCCGGCGTCTGGACATTGCCCGAGCCCTCACCGTCTTCATTGAAGAACTGGGCGAAACCTCCAGGCGTGTGGAACGGTTGCTGGTCCAAGCCATTGACGATCAGGCCTTTTACCTGGTCTCAGGATTGCGGGAGTTGGATGACAAGGCCCGCCCTATCAATAAGCGGGCTTCGGAAGACGAACTGACCGCCTACCGCAATCTGATTACCGTGAACCAGTCCGCAAATCTGGCCGTGTTACTGTTGGATGAGGTCCTGGTTCTGGCGGATCGCCAGTTTCTTACTCCCCTGGAGGAACGATTCGACAGTGCCGTCCGGAATTTCATGCACGCCTATGCGAATCTGCCGGATTCCATGCAGGATGACCGGCTTGAAGAAAACCTGACCCGTCTGGGTGAAATCGGGGAAGGACCGGAAGGGGTCCTTGTGTTGCGCCAGGAAGCGTTGCTCAGGCTGGAACAGGAGCAGGACACCTTGACAAAGGCGCGAACCACCTCGGAAGCGCTGGTGTCGGAGGTCAACAATCTGGTTGCGCAAATCAACGAGGAAGCCATTCAATCCAGCGCGGCGGCCCGGGCCGCCGCGCAGACGGGGATCCTTCTCCTGATTCTCCTCAACGTGTCCGGTACCGTAGGCGCTTTTGTGTTAGGCTCGCTGTTTGTGAGGCGCTACCTGGTACGCCGTCTGGTGGGTCTGGCCAGCACGATGCGCGAGATGGCCAGTGGCGACCTGGAGGTCCCGGTCCAGGTCGAGGGGCATGACATCGTCAAGCCGGTGAAGGGATCAGCCCATTACTTGACACGGAACATGAAGTATCTCATCTGGAATGATGAGGTCACGGACATGGCCAGGGCGTTGGAAGTATTCCGGCGTTACGCCTATGAGGTCCAACGGCTGAATCTTGTGGAAAAATTGGCGAAAGAACTGGATGCCAAAAATGAAAACCTGGAGCAGGCACTGGAGAATCTGAAAGCCGCCCAGGAGCAGGTCATTGCCGAGCAAAAACTCGCCTCTTTGGGTCAACTCACCGCCGGGGTGGCACACGAAATCAAGAATCCGCTCAACTTCGTCAGCAATTTCGCCAACGTCTCGATCGAACTCGCGGATGAGATCGAGGAGTTGATGAAGCAGGACGAAAACCTCGACCTTGAGGAGATCAAGTCGATTTTGGATGAGATGCGGACAAGCCTCGGGAAAATCAAAGAGCATGGGAATCGAGCCGACAACATCGTCCGCAGCATGCTGGAACATTCCCGCAGCAAAGAAGGAGAATGGCGGAAGACAAACCTGAACGCCCTCTTGAAACAGTACGTAGACCTGTCCTATCACGCGTTACGCGCCGAAGACAACTCCTTCAACGCGGAGATGAAGGAGAATCTTGACCAAAACATGGAAGAAATCACCGTCGTCCCCCAGGACATCTGTCGCGTGTTCCTCAACCTGGTCACCAACGCCTTTCAGGCGATGAACGAAAAGCTAAAAAAGGTCGGTGGCGACTACCTGCCTGAACTGACGATCTCCAGCCGGCTGTTGGAGGATCACGTGGAGTTCTGCATCCGGGACAATGGTCCCGGCATCCCGGATGAAGTACGTGACAAAATTTTTGAGCCTTTCGTGACCACCAAGGAACCCGGGAAGGGCACCGGCCTGGGACTCTCCCTGACCACCGACATCCTGCTTCGTCATGGCGGGTCCATCCATGTGGACACCGAGGTCGGCAACTTCACTGAGATGCGTGTCTTGTTACCGCTGGAACCGCCTGCGGAAGCCCACAGCAGTACGGGAATCGAAACAGAATAAGGTAGACGTGGACATGATTGGGGGAGGGACACCCCCCGTGGTTGTCCGTTCACGGACACGTGGGACTAGAAATTGTACTCCAGGTGGAACTCGAAGAAGCTGTCACGCCGTCCCACCCATTGAATGTCGTCTGGGTCCATGCTGAGAATCGAACTCGACTCCACGTGCAGAGACCATTGATCGGAGAGCCGCCGGTCGAATTCGGCAGCCAGGGTGCGGGTCGCACGGCTCGCGTCCGTCAAAAACGCGACTTTGATCTCGGTGCTCTCGACGTCGTTGAACGCCAGAAGCGCGCCGAAGAAAAAATCGTTGTCGAGCGTCAGGGGCTGCCGCCTGGGAAGCGCTTGCCGGCCACGCTCATCATAATTCCATTCGGCCAGCAGGCCGATGTCGGCCGTAGAGCCGAAGACGGAATAGAACGTGTATTCGCCCCCCACCACGGCGGCCACGTACTCCTCTTCCCGATACAGACCAAGAATATCTTCAAACCCAATTCCCCGCAACTCGGTAGCATTGGACTCCTGTTGGAGACCGAGCGCATTGCGTTCGCCCGAGCGATGCATCGCCTCCAGCTTGAACAACCAAGCGCCGAGCGTCAGTTGCGCGTCCAGCCCGAACTGACGGATCTGCGCATAGTACGGAATCAAGACATTGGAGAGGTCACTGATCTCCCTCGGGTTACAAGCAGGCGGCACACAAACCAGGGTCGCTTCCCGGCTCGTGCCATCGAATACACTCACGCCGATATCCAGGGGTCCGAAGCTGTGACTGTAGCGGGCCGCGAAATCCGGATGCCACTCCTCGGCCCCGCTCTGATACTCCACCCGCTCGTTGTCCAAGAGTCCTGCGAAGCGCAGGCGACCGCCTTGGCCCGGGAAGATACGCGGGCGGTGATACGGCAGCCCGAAGAATTCCAAGACGCCCCAATCGGCGGTCCACGTCACGTGCACCATGGGTTGCCCCAACTTCACCTTACCATTGGGATGTTCGAGGAAGTCGATCTGGTTGACGATATCGACCAGGTGTTGCGATTCGGTCACGCCCCAGAACACCCGGTCCGCGCCCAGCCGGACTTCCCATTCGTTCTCGCCGAGTTCGCCGAACAGCAGAACATACGCTTCACGCAGATCCCAGTGGGTGCGGACTGGGTCCGCGCTGTCGTAGCGAAAGAACGGCAACACGGTCACGCTTCTTCCCTCGACGTCTTCAACGTAGAGTTTGGGCTCCAGCACAAAGCCGTTCGTATTCGAACTCTGATGGCTGGGGTCAATGCCGGTTCTCGGAAAGTAACGGCTTTCGAGGCTCACGCGCCCGGACAACTCCCAGGCCGCGAACTCGATTTCCGCATGGGCTTCGACGGCAAGAACCGATGCCGCCAGCCAGATCGTCGTGAGGGCCAAGGCATAACGAGCGGCACCGTCTCGCATCACCGGGCCCGTTTTAATCCGGTCTTGCTGAAATCACGCTCTTTGAGTTTGGTACGAAACTGATAAGCCGCCCAGTTCAATACGGTACTCTTGCCCGTCAGATGATTGACCATGGTCATCTCACCGGCGCGCCAGTACCGGTCCAGGTGTTGCGTGTAGTTCCCAATGGTGAGCGTTTTCAGGTGCGAGTCCTTGCGGTCGTAGTACTCGACTTTCCAGGTGCGCAGCTCGTCCTTGTCCTGCCAGACCACTTGGCGGCTGTAGCCCGAGGCTTTCTTGTCCACCGGGAAGCGTTCGCAGACCGTGCACGTCAATTTCCCGCACGGCTCGTCCCGCAGGTACCGATAGGTGTATTTTTCCACCTCCGGGGCACTCAGGTCCTCATAGGAGAATTCGCTGCCCATGAAGGAGCCGGACCGGTTCGACGAACTGATCCGCTTGACCCGTTTCAGCGCCGGGAGATAGAGCCATTGGTCGTCCGCCTCCTGCTTATGGGCGTGGGTGAGCAGCGCGGTCCCCTTGACGTCCCGTGGCTCGTCGAACACCATCAGGCTCTTGTCGCCGTCATCGGTTACCTCCAGCACCTTGACGCGGAGCTGGCGCCGGCTCTCCTGCCCCTGCTTGTTGCGCAGCACCATGGCTTGAGTGGCCGTGAAATTGCCAAAGCCGTCATCACGGGCGCTGGCTTCAGTGGCGATCTTGAGCCCGATTTCCTCTGGGGTGGCCGGGTGCACGAGGGACGGCATCCCCAGCCACAACGACAAGACCAGGCACGGCGCGAGCAGCACAAGCACCGATCTGACGGGATAAGCAGGGATCATTCTCATGTTTTTCTCCTATCGATATAAAGATCGAAAAAGCACCGGGCGGCCGCTCTTATAATGGTCTTATAATGGACGGGCCCCCAGCAACTTCGCAACCTCCTCGGCCGCATCGACGCCGCTGGCCAAAGCGCCGTTCACACAGGGCACCCGCATATAGTCACCTGCCAGGAAGAGGTTCTTCACCTCCCGGTCGCGTTGGCGCATCTGGGCCACTGCCTTGAACATGCCGGGCGATCCCATGCACACCGCCTCCCGCCAGCGGTACACGCGAGTAAACAATCCCTCGTCGTCGCCGGGAAGGTTGGAACCAGGCGGGGGATTCCGGCGCGCATCGCGAAGCATCCGGCGCTTAATTTCTTCGTCGTCCAGTGGAAACAACTCCTCCGCGCGGTCACGACCGACGAGCAGGTCGAGCGTGCTCTTGCCCGGCGGCACACAGGCGGGCAGGTTGATGGAGCGGTCCAGTAGCAATGGAGTTTCGTCCTCCGGGTACAACGCTCCGTGCCATCCGAGGGGAAGAGGGGGATGGTCCAAGCCGATCACCACTCGACATCCCTTGGAATAGCTTACCTTGCTGAGCACCTGGTGAATTCCGTCGGGCAGGTCAGGAATGATTTCCGCCACCTTCGAGGCAGAGGTGGCACAGATGACCGCATCCGCTTTGATGGAGCCGTCATCCACGATCACGCCGGTCACAACCCCATCCTTGATGACCACTCCTCTGACGGGTGTGGAGACGCGAATCATGTCTCCTAATTTGTCGGCCAGGGCGTGTGACAGGGCACCGACTCCCTTCTCTGGCACAAGTAGCTTATCGGCCTTCATCATGATATCGGACAAATACGTCAGGGCGTAGGCAGCACCCATTTGTTCAAGCGTGCCCATGGTCATCTCCAGAAATCCCTGCAACGTCACCCTCAGGTGTTCGGGCACACCGATCTTTTCCATGTAGTCATGGGCGTTCTCCTCCCCGTCCAACTCGACGATCCTGCAGTCGCTGTGGAAATTCAGGTACTCCGATTGATCCTTGACCATCTTGACAAACCTCATGGCTCCAGGGGACAACATTCCCAACCTCCAAAAAGCTGACAGGTTCTGGATGAAGGTGCGAAGGGATACGACCGGGGTCGTCGCAAACCACCGGCCGCTTCTATACCAGCCGAGGTTCATTCTTGAGCAAATCAGTGGCAATTCCAACTCCTCGCACAAGCGAAAAGCAATGTCGTAAGAGGGAGTGAAGAAGTCGGCACCCTCGTCGATGGAAAAGCCGTCCACCCGGTCGCCGCCCAAGCGTCCGCCGACCCGGTCGTTGGCTTCAAGCAAGATGACGTTGATGCCGCGCTTCTTGAGGGTCCAGGCGGCGCTCAGTCCGGCCGCTCCTCCGCCAATAACGACGACTCTTTTTGCTTTCATTGTATTCTCCTAGTCAGGAGGTCACGTGGTCTGCCAAGCCGTCAAACTGCCGGCCCCTTCTCCGCGGATGGGAATCATGGATTTCTCCGGTCGATGGCAATCAGCAGAGTCGGAAGGAGCAGAAAATCGGCGGCCAACGCGAAGATGATCGTGATCGTGACCAAAAGCCCGAGCACCCAACTGAGCTCGAATCCCGATGCGGTGAAAACCAGAAAGCCCGCCGATAGGACCGCGGTTGTGGTCCATAGCGCATGGCCCACGGTGTGAAAGACGGAGCGCACGGCCTCGGGCGCCGTGAGCCCCTCGCGGCGGGCCTTCAGATATTTGCTCAGAAAATGAATCGTATCGTCCACGACGATTCCGAAAACGACGGCGACGACCACCGAGGAAACCATGCCCATGTGGCCGACGAGATGGCCCCACAGGCCGAAAGTCATGAGCGCAGGGATGAAATTGGGGAGAAGACTGAGGAGTCCGATCCGGATGCTCTTGAACACCCAGATCAGGATGAACGATATAAGAGCCATGGCGAAGATCGTACTGCCCAACATGCTGTCGATGTTTCGTTCTGACACATGCGCCATGACGACGCTCAGCCCTGATGCTTCGTGCGCAAAAGCGGGGGCATTGGCGCGGAGCCAGACCTGTGCGCGCTTATCGAGTTCACGCAGGTCTCGAGACGTCGCATTCTTGAGCACGACGGTCATGCGCGTCGCGGATTTGGCGATATCGATGCGGTCGTTGAGATCGCTGCCGAACGGCAGCGAAAGCTCGTACAACAACAGGTACTGCGCGGCGAGATTCTGGCTTTCAGGCAGGCGATAGAAAGCCGGATCGTCGCCGTGCATATTTTTGTTCAGACGTTTCATGATGTCCGAAAAGGCCTGGACGTGGGTCACTTCGGGTTGCCGGCGATACCATTCGGCGAAAGCCTCGACCTTACGCAGGGAATCGGGATCGGTGATGCCGCTTTCGCTCCCTGCGTTTAGGGAATATTCCAGCTTCTCGATGCCGGTCAGGTTTTCAACGATGTAATCGGCATCGCGCCGGACCTTGTAACGTTCGTCAAAAAACTTCGTCAGGTTATCGCCCAGCTCAATACGGGGAATGCCGGTTATCAGGATAACGACCACCACGGTGAGGGACCAAAGCACGAATGTACGCCGGGCGATGACAAAGTCGGCAAAACGGTCGAAAAAGGCGGTTCCCTCCGACCGGACACGGGGCGCACGCAATGGGAGAATCGAGAGCAAGGCCGGCAGGAGCGTCATGGTGTACACGAAGGCGCAGAATACGCCGAATGCCACGAGATTACCCAGGACGTGAAAAGGCGGCGAATCCGAGGCGTTCAGGCTAAGGAACCCGATTGCGGTGGTGACCGAGGTGAGAAAGACCGGGTAGGTATTGATGCGAATCGATTCGGCAATCGCCGCGTTTCTGTCCAGACCACGCCTCATACCCAGGAGAACACTCGTGACGACGTGGATGGAATCCGCAATGGCTATCACCATGACGATGATCGGCACGCCGGAGTTGGTGGGGCTGATCACCAGGCCGCCCCAGCCGGCGAACCCCATGGTGGTATTGATGGCGAACAGGAGAATGGCGACGATGGCTACCGTGCCGAGGACCGAGCGCAGGAGAATAACCGTCAAGCCTATGATGAGAAGAAACACGATCGGCACCAGGGTCTCCAGTTCATCCTGGGTGACGTCGGCGAAAGCCCGGTTGATGACGACGGTACCGGTCATGTAATAGTCGATGTCCGGATGGTTTACGCGGGCCTGCTCCAGGAGCGAATTGAGATAATCGGTAATTTCGAACACTGCCTGGTCCGGGTTTTCCGGCAGGACGAAATTGATGGCCAGTCCGGCCACACGCCCGTCATGGGCGACCAGCCGCCCGGCTATCTGGGGCGCGCTCAACGCGACCTCCTCGATTCGCGCCAGTTCTTCGTCGCTCTTCGATTGGGCGTCATCCACGAGCGGGGCGACAACCAGATCGTCGCCGAACGCCTCGCTATGGGAATAGTTGGTGAGCGAATCGACCCGAGCGGAATACGGCATACGCCATGCGGCTTCGGTCAGTTCCTCAACCGCGCCGAGCGTCTCCCGGGTGAACACCGACCCTTCTCGGGGCGCGATGGCGATCAGTGCCGTATTCGACGCGGAGTAGGTGTTCTCCAGCGCGTCGAACGCGAGGAGCTGCGGATTGTCTTCGCTGAACAGAATGCGATAATCATTCGAAACGGTAATGAAGCGGGCACCCGACGTCATGACCAGCATGCCCAGCGTCGCAAGTACCACGACCAGCCACCGGCGGTGCAGAATCCCGGCGATATAGCGGTCCAAATGAGTCATCGCCGTGACCATCACCGGGTGGGAGCGACGACAAACGCACCCTGTCCAAGCTTTCGTGTGCTCACGAACATCGCTTACCAGTCGCTTGATTTTGATGCGTGGACGTGGTCGGGCATCTTGTAGCTCACTCCACCCTCGTCGTACACCGAGATTTGAAGAAGCTGAGAAAAATTTTGTGATCTGATGATCTGTTGGTTCTTCGCAAATCGGACAAAGCGTTGTTTGCTCCGGTATAGAAACAGGGTTCCTAGGGTAAAGCTCTTTGGATACTGGAACTGATCAGCGAGTCGGTTGCCAAGGAGAGCCCGTGACAGGCGGTAGGCCAACGTGAGCACTTGTTTCTCTTCATCCTGATTTTTTATATTCGCAATTGCCGGAATGGAATTGATCAACGCATTCGCCATGGCTATCGAATCGGCATCCGGCGGCGGCTCGCACATAGGGGTGATCCCGTATATTTTTTTCGCTTCCGCGCTGTTGGTATAGAGGATGGTTTCAGGGATCCCCATAAGATAGCCGGTGTAACGCCACACGGCAAGCACGCTCTCTCTTTCTTCCTTGTTGAAACGAGCGCCCACCAACGACGAGTATTCCAACAGGCGTTGGGAAAAGACGGAGATGGCAAAACCCAAGTGCGCCGCGCTGAGCGGCGTGCCCCACGCATTGTGATTCCACTCGTCGGATTTCGCCAACAGGCTCCTGATGCGAGCATGGACGAAGCGCACGCGCAGGGAGAGCTTCCAGCCGTCGCCGTCTCTAAACAGGCCACCGGGGTAAAAGATTTCCAGCAATTGGCGATTATTCTGCCGAAGGCGCCTTGGGGTCGCCGCCACTCGCCCGGTCATGTTGAAAGATTTGGCGATCAGCGTCGAAAACCCTTCCACCAGCACGCCCGTCACAAATGCGATGAGCATGAGGTCGACGTTTGCGTTGAACGCGCGAACGCCTGGGCGAAAGGCTTCGTAGTCGAGCCAGGGAGGCTCTTCGAGATTTTTGAAGAACTCCCGCAGGGCCTGCGGGGCATTGCGTAGAACCTCGTCATGCTGCTCTATCCCAGCCTCGACGAACCGGTACAGGTCGGCCGGAGGCAACGAGGAGATCTCCTCCAGCACCGGGTCCAGGACGGGATCACCAATGGTGGTGTGCCTGATATAGTTGTCGGCTTGTAACTGATCCCAAAGACGGGCCTTCGCATACCCTTCGACATAGGCTGATGGTGGTTCTAGCATCGGGGGAGGAGCTCCATCAGGGTGCCTCACTCTAATAGATTCTCGATAGATCTTGCCCTGGACTCGACCGAGGATCGGGCACAGGCAGCGTCGAGAAGAGGTTTTCGTACTGACGTTGAATCACAAATATAGGGTAAATGACCGGCTAAAGCAATGATGGAGCAGCAGGAAGGTCGGGGGTACGCTTGAAGCCGACCGAGGGTTTCATGTCACGGGTTCAAACCGGCGAGCGTCACACCTGCCTGGCGAATCCGACCTGAAGATGGGCGCCGACCGGAGGTGTCGTCACTCTGGACGTGAAGACCTGTTCAGGTTCCTCCCCGTCCTCCTGAAGGCCTCGGCAAGGCCCGGGATGAGGGGGCGGGGCCGCTATTCCCGCTAGCTGGCGGGCAAAATCTTGCCATCAGGCGCGTAACCATAGGGCGCATTGCCGCCGGCGATCTTTTCCTTCTCGTCGTCATCCAGGGGCTTGACCTCCGCCTTCTCGGCCTCTACCTCCTTATTTGTTTTTTCACCCATAGCGCACTCTATGATCCGAAAGGAATTGAAAGCCTTTCCTGTCGTTATTTAATTCTATACATTGCATTGTTTCTGATCGCCACGGAATTGCCAACTGTCTTTTGACGAATCGAGGCGTCAAGTCCAGTGATGGCCCGTTGTACCCGGAAACGCGAGGTGTTTGTTGTCAATATTCGCCGGTGGCTTCTCGGGTGATGAGTTCCAGGATCTGCCGGATGTTGACCACACCCAGAAATTTCCGGGACTCCCGGTCCCTCACCGGTATCACCGTCAACGAGTGCTCCGTCATTCGCTGCAGCGCGTCTTCCACCGGCTCATCGGGCCAAGCGTACAGCGTCCTGGGACGCGCAAGTTTGCGCAACGGCGTCTGGGACCATGACTCCTTGGGCAGGTATCGCAGCATGCTCAACGACACAATCCCGGAAAGCTCGCCTTGATCCACGACTGCGTAGTCCTGCTGGTGGGGGACAATCCACTGGTCGGCAAAGGCCCGGACCGACATCGCCGGGTCGGGATAGGTGCGTGTCCGGTCGAGGATGTCGCTCACGGTAATGTCGTCCAGTGCAAAGCGGGCCAGCGACGGCGGGAGCGATTCCGGCAACATGACTGTGTCCGACGGCTTCACCCGGTTGACAACGGCGCGGATGGCCAGCGGCGTGAGCAGGATGTAGGCGAGCATGATGAGCACGAGCAATGAGAAGACGGCGTGCCCGATCATGTCGATCTCAAGAAGCACCAGCAGGAGGGCCATTTCGGCAACGCCTTTGGCCATCAGCCCCGTGGCAAGCGCAGACGGCATGTCCAGACGGGCCGCAACGGCACCGATGTAAGCGGCGGCAAATTTTCCCACCAGGGGAATGAACACCAACGCCGCAATGGTCCACACCGGTAACTCGGTGAAGGCCAAGCTCAGGTGTAACCCCGCCGAAGCGAAAAAAAGGGGCACGAACAGCCCCTCGGCGGTGCTTCTCATGCCGGGGATGATGTCCCGCCGCACGTGATACGGGAGTTTCGACAGAGCGACCCCAAACAGCAGCGCACCCAGGGAGCCGTGGAGCCCCATATGCTCGGCGCCGACGACCGTCAGGAACAGTCCGCCCAAGATCAGTCCGAAGGAGAGTTGCGGCACGTGCAGGAAGCGCTTCAGCAAAACGATCAGGGGTGGCAGCACCCGGCTGGCCAACACCCAAGTCACCACGGTAAAGACGGCAATCTTTGCCGGCAGGATGAGCAGGCTTTCCCAGCTCAAGTGGTGAACGTGCTCGCCGATGGTGAATCCTACCAACAACAGGGTCAGTAACTCGGCAATGAGCGCGGTGGTGAATATTTGGATTCCGATGGGTTCCTTGAGGCGACCTTCATCAACCAGAACCTTGGCCACCACGCCCAGACTGGTCAAAGAAAGAATCCCGGCAAGAGCCAGCGACCCGGCGAACGTAAGGCCCAGCCCGAAGTCGTAGAGCACATCGGAAGTGACGGTCAGAGCGACGACCAAAGAGAGGAGAACTGATATCATCGCGGCGACGAAGAACCGGCCGCGGATGGCGGCAATGAAGCCGGAAATATCGAGTTCGTCCAGGCCGATGAGGAAGAAGAAGAGGAAGATGCCGATGCCCAGCAGGATCTGCATTTCGCCGGTGGGCTCGACGATTCCGGCCACCGGTCCCAGCAGGATTCCCGTGGCCGTGTAGGCCACAATGGCGTTCAGCCGGAAATGCCGGAGAAGGCCCTCGACCAGTTTGGCAAGAACAATAACCAGACCGATGGACAACAACGCTTCTTCAATCATGCTTGACGAGTCTCGCCGATGGGGGTGAAGTTTGAAACATGCCGGAACATCCGGCGGGAATGCAAATACCCTCACTCAAGCCGCCATTCCTGTTCTCCTCCTTTGTTGTCCGTGATGCCGTCGCAGTTGCAACGACACCTGCTAGGTGAGACACTGCTTTCTGGTGGTGATGATCGATGCGTGACCCCGCTTGGCCTGGGCCGAGGTGGGTGAAAGCCCTAGCGCCTGACGGTGCCGGGCCGTGAAAAGCTTCACAATGAGGTCCGCGTCCCTCAGCCACCGCAGCTCTCCAACCCAATGAATGAATCGCGTCAACGAATGACTGAACAGAGACAAGGACGACGAGACAACAACCGCCAACGAACATAGGATACTATGCCTCAGCCCTTTTACATCACCACGCCCATTTACTATGTGAACGATGTGCCGCACGTCGGGCATGCGTACACCACCATCGCCGCGGACGTGCAGGCACGATGGCATCGCCTGCTTGGGCACGAGGTCTTTTTTCTGACCGGTCTCGACGAACACGGGCAAAAAGTCCAGCAGGCCGCGGCCAAAGCCGGGATTTCACCGCAGGAACATTGCGACCGGCTGACCCTGCAATTTCAAACCCTTTGGCAGAAACTCGGCATCTCCAACGACGGGTTCATTCGCACGACGGATGCCCGGCATCAGGCCGTGGTCCAACGGTTCCTGCAGGAACTGTACGACAACCAACTCATCTATCGCGCGGAATATACCGGCTGGTATTGCACGTTCGACGAACGCTTCTGGACGGAGAAGGACGTAAACGATGGCCGCTGTCCCGACTGTCAACGGCCGGTCGAACAACTCAGCGAGAGCAATTACTTCTTCCGCATGAGCCAATTCCAACAACGGCTGCTTGACCATCTTGAAGCCAATCCCACCTTCATCCGGCCGGAATCCCGCCGCAACGAAGTGGCGGGCTTTTTGCAAAAGCCGCTGGAGGACCTTTCGATTTCCCGTCCCAAATCCCGCTTGTCGTGGGGCATTGAACTGCCCTTCGATGCGGACTACGTCACGTACGTGTGGTTCGACGCGTTGGTGAATTACATGTCGGCGCTGGAATACCTGCCTTCCCAACCCTCGGTCGAGCGCCTGTGGCCGGCGACCGTGCACTTGGTCGGCAAAGACATTTTGACGACGCATGCGGTGTATTGGTCGACCATGCTGATGGCGTTGGAGGTTCCCTTACCCCACACCATTTTTGCGCATGGGTGGTGGACAGTGGACGGAGAAAAAATGTCTAAAAGTCGTGGCAACGTGCTGGATCCTCATGCCATGGTCGACCAATTCGGTACGGATGCGTTTCGCTATTTTCTGCTCCGCGAAGTCCCTTTTGGACAGGATGGGGATTTTGCCTTCGAATCCTTCATCGGACGGATCAACAGCGACCTGGCCAACGGCCTGGGCAACTTGCTCAGCCGGACCATTACACTGATTCAGCGATTTTCGGATGGAAACGTTCCTGCGCCCGTTGCTTCAGCCTCAACCGAACTGGAAACAGAACTTCAAACCACGGCAGAATCCCTCCTTCACGATCACCTGCCCACACACTTGCGTTCAGATCGAATAGCATTCAATCGCGCACTCGAAGCGATTTGGGGATTGGTACAACTCGGCAATCAATACATCGACAAAACCGCGCCGTGGGTCCTGGCCAAAGACCCTGCATGCTCGGCACGGCTTCAGACCGTGCTTTTTCATGCCGCGGAAACTCTCAGATTTCTCTGCCTGGCCACGTATCCCTTCATGCCGGATACCGCACGGGAAATGGCCCGGCAGCTCGGATTGCCCTATAATTTTTCCCAAGCGCTCCTCAAAGATCCCATCGCCTGGGGCGATGGGGGATCCGGCACGACCGTGGTCAAAGGGAAAGCCTTATTCCCCCGAGTCGACGCGCCTGCAACGCCATCTCCCGCACAGCCCCAAGCCGGGGCATCGGCTTCTTCCCCGACGGATGAGAACAGCCGGATCAACATACAGGACTTTCAAAAAGTCGAGTTGAAAGTCGCCAAAATCCTGACGGCCGAACGCGTCCCCAAGTCAAACAAGCTCTTGAAACTCCAGGTGGACCTCGGGACCGAACAACGACAGATCGTGGCGGGCATCGGGAAAAAATACGGCCCGGAAGACGTCGTCGGGAAGACGATTGTGGTCGTGGCGAATCTCAAACCGGCGAAACTGATGGGCGTGGAATCTCAGGGCATGGTCCTGGCGGCCGGTGATGAAGACGTCGAAGGGCTGGTCACGTTCAAGGACGTTGACCCTCAGCCGGGCACGAAAGTGAAATAGGGGAACCAGTCAGATGTTGGGTGACGCCTTCGGGTAACCCAACCTGCCGTCCTTACAGCCCGCGGGCCACGAGGTCATGGAGATGGATCATCCCGACGACTTTTTCTTGACGATTCAAGACCGGTAATACGGAAATGGGTTTCTCCCGTTTTTCCATTTTCTCCAGGGCCGCGTACGCGTTCTCGTCCTCAAACACAAACTCCGGGGTCGCGTTCATAATGTCCTGAATCGTCAGTGCGAATACGTCTTTTTGTGCCTCCAACACACGACGAACGTCATAGTCGGTCACCAGGCCCAGCAACCGGTGTTCATCATCGATGATGGACACGGCCCCTGCCCGTTGTCGTGTCATTTCCGTCAACATGAAGCGCACGTCGCGTGCCCCATGCACCACCGGGTTGGCCTCACTGGAGCGCATGAGATCGCCGACCGTCAGGAGTAACCGCTTCCCCAGTTGTCCCCCGGGATGATTGATGGCAAAATCATCGGGTTGAAAATCTCGTAATTTCATGAGCGTCACGGCCAGGGCGTCGCCCACCACCAGTGCCGCTGTCGTGCTGCACGTCGGGGCCATGTTGAGCGGGCACGCTTCTTCTTCTATCGGCGTAGGCAGGACCAAATCGGAATGTTTGGCCATCGACGAATGCGGTTGAGCTGTTATCGAAATGACCTTCGCACCGATTTTCCTGGCCACGGGGAGAATTGCGAGCAATTCATCACTCTCGCCCGATTTGCCGACAGCCAGCACAATGTCGTCTTTCTTGATGATCCCGACCCCGCCATGCAGCCCATCTGCGCTGTGCAGGAACAATGCCGGCGTCCCCGTGGACACCATCGTCGCCGCGATTTTCTGGGCGATCACGCCGGATTTTCCCACCCCCGTGACCACGACTTTCCCTTGACAGTCGAAGATCCATCGCACGGCTTCTTCGTACGCCGGACCCAGGGTCGGCTTGAGCGCGTTGATGGTCCGGGTCTCCAGATCAATGACACGCTGAATTTCAGCCAGGACGTCCACGAGAAACTCACTCAGGAAAAGAGGCTTGAGATTGCCTTCTTGATGTGTAACAAGCGAATCACTTCATCATATTCCCCGAATAGGAGTCAACGCCATATCGGCCTTTGAACATCAGCAACCGATTCCGCCGATAGTGAAGCCCAAAGGGCAACTTGCAGCATGCCGCCGAACCCGCGAAATCCCAACGACCAAGCCCTCCGAATCCGAACGAAGCAAGCGATTCGTGACGTCTTTTCCAAACTGGACTATGGCGGCCTTGGCGACATTTATTGCGAGGAAGGCGGCGAGGCCTTTTGGAAAGCCCATAAGAAAAAATGCCAAACCATGGGAATCAAAATCGCCGAAGCGCTCAAACGGCACCTCTCCCAAAAGGGAAGAAGCCTCTACGTGGGCGCCGGGGTGGCTGAACTGCCCATGCTGGTGCTGGAAACCCTTGACATGAATCGGACCGTCGAGGCCTATAACCTTCGGGAACGGGAAGTGGGCATTCTCAACCAGGCGTGTCACGGCTTGCCATTTGCTATTCAGGCGAGCCGTGCCCAAACGGCCCGGGGCACCTTTGATCACCTTTGGATCGCCAGCGTACTCAATGATCCTGAATGCTTTCCGGAAACCTCGGCGTTGTCCTATGGGCGGACCGACCCCATGCGATTCGATCCCGTGGTCTTTCAACGGGAGCGGACACATATCCAGGGGCTGTTGGATTCGTGTTTATCCAAACTCGCACGCCCTGGACTCCTCTCCACTTCAATTGAAGAAGTGCCGTGGATGACGGATTGGCTTACCCGTAACCGGATCCCGTTTCACGTCGAAGAACAACTCTACCCGACCGCCATCGTCGGCGACCCGCTTTGCTTCATACACCTTGAGCCGGCGTAGGTCCGATTATAGCGGAGCGTAATCCGACATTGCGGACCAGCAGGGACCCCGTTCTTTTGCCCACCTCACCCCAGCCCTCTCCCGCCAAGGGCGAGGGAGTCAAGGCGGAGTCTGCGTTGCACCGGGCATGGATGCACGTTGGGCGCCGAACACCGCATGCACCTTCTTTCCCTGTTTGAGAAGCCGTTCCCGCGCCTGTGTGAAAACTTGCTCAACGAACTTCCAATCGGTCGTGGTGACGTTATAGTCGTGGAATACGTCCGCCAAACGCGGTTCATCCGCCGGCGGCCGTTGTGCAGAATAGTCCACCAGCGCTTCAAGCGTCTCCGAAGTCCAACCAGTCGAGGCAAACGCCTGCGTCAACGATGCCGCTTTCTTCGCGTTGAATTTCTCCGCCAGTGCGGATGAAAACATTTTCCGCACGACGGGGTCAGAACTCTTGAGAAACACCGACTGCGACTGGATCAGGGTATGGATGAGTCGATCGGCTTCAGGACTGGACTCCGGCGGTAACACTCCGGCCTCGTGAAAGGTGGCCAGGATCGCCATAACCGACCCGATATATGCAGCCGGCGTCCGTCCGGATCGAATCGGGCGAGACGGGGAAGGGGGAATAAAAATCTCATTGAGCCGGCTATACGATCCTCCCGGTCGAGGGCCGCCACTCAACACGTAGATGTATCCATCCACTGCTGCGGCTCCCAAACCATGACGTGCCGTGGGCATGGGCGCCATGGTCTGCCAACGATCCAATTCCGCGCTATACCGTTCGTTCTGCTGAAAAGTCCCTTCCCCGGATTCTCCCCCAAAGACGTAGATCCACCCGTTCACCACGCTGGCGGCGATGCCACTCCTGGGCGTCGGCATGCCGTCCTTGGGAATCCATTGATTCGACTCCGCATCATACGCTTCTACCGTGGACAGGTTTTGCCGATAGTTCAGTCGCACCCGGCCTCCGATCGCATAGAGGGTCTCGCCAATCGCTCCCGCAGCCAGATGATCGCGGGGAGTGGGCAACGGCGCCACCGGGGACCATTGATCGAGGGCAGGATCATAGACCTCGACAGCCGCAGGATTCTCCTGTCCATCATAGCCGCTGACGGCAAACAGCTTCCCCTGTAAGGTCGTTACGGCCAAGCCGCCGCGAGCCGTGGGGAGCGGAGCCCGTTCCGTCCACGTTTCGCCGGCCGGGTCGAACCGAAACACCCGGTCGGACGGACTCCAGATCGTATCATCCGATTCGGTAAACCCACCGACGACGTACAGGGCTCCATCGAGTACCGCGGCACCGGCGTGATGCAACCCGACGGGAAGATCGGGTTTTGAAGACCAGCGATTGGTCATCGGATCATACGCCTCGACTCTGGTGCTGACGGACGATCGCCAGATCTTCCACGAACTCGGTCGTTCAAACCCTCCGACCACGTAAATCAGTCCATCCAACGCAGCCACGGCCACTTCGGTCCTTGCCGTCGGCGCCGGCGCTCCCGTCATCCAATGGCCCGAACCGGCTTCGCCGGCCGTATGAGGCACGTCCTCAGCCGTGACCTGCGTTGCGGCCCCGCACAGTACGCACGAAAGCACCAGAATGAGGGTGTACAACCACACACACCTTTCAGGTCTTCGAAGCCGCCGGGTCGTCATCACACGTCTCTCAAGCACGCTGAAATAGACCGTTCGGTTGAAAATGATCGAAATCCGCCACTATAATCCCGTACACTCGATATCCTGTTCACCCCCCCTCACGAGGCAGCCGTGCTCGCAAAGATCTTCAGTGCTGGACTGCTCGGATTAGACGCCCATTTGATCGAGGTCGAAGTCGATATCGGGGGCGGCCTTCCTCAATTTTCCATCGTCGGCCTGCCTGATGCAACCGTCAAGGAAAGCCGGGACCGGATCCGCGCGGCCCTGAAAAATATCGGCTTTGCCTTTCCTCCCAAAAAAATCACGGTCAACCTGGCACCCGCCGACTTGAAAAAGGAGGGGGCCGGACTCGAATTGAGCATGGCGATCGGCATCCTGGTGGCCGAAGGCATCATCGCTCAGGAAACGGCTCAACGCTACGTGCTGGTGGGTGAACTGTCCCTGGACGGACGGATCAAGCCCATCAAGGGAGGATTATCCATCGGTATGTTGTGCCAGAACCACCATGCGCTGATTCTCCCCGCCGAGAACGCCCGTGAGGCCGCCGTCATCGACCAAGTTGAAGTCTATGGTGTTCATACGCTTCCCGAAGTGGTGGAGGCCTTAACGGGAAACCATCCTCTCGTCCCGCTCGTCGTCGATCCGCAGTCGTTTTTCCGGACCTCCACCGCCCCGGAAGAAGATTTCGCGGAAGTTCGCGGCCAGTTTCACGCGAAACGCGCATTGGAAATCGCCGCAGCCGGCGGGCACAACGTGCTTCTGATCGGCCCACCGGGTTCCGGGAAAACCATGTTGGCCCAACGCCTTCCCGGCATCCTGCCTAACCTCAGCGTGCAGGAAGCCCTGCAAACCACTCAGATCCACAGCGTGGCAGGGACCTTGCCCAAAGACCGGTCCTTGATAACCACCAGACCCTTTCGGGCCCCGCACCACAATGTCTCGGACGCGGGCCTCATTGGAGGCGGCACCATTCCCAAACCCGGCGAAGTCTCTTTAGCTCACAACGGCGTGTTATTTCTTGATGAAGTTCTGGAATTCAAGCGGTCGGTACTGGATGGATTACGACAGCCCCTCGAAGAGGGAACCGTGACCGTCACGCGGGTCAATGCGTCACTCCAATATCCGGCGAGATTCATGTTGGTTGTCGCCATGAACCCCTGCCCCTGCGGGTACCACGGCGACCGGACGCGGGAATGTATCTGCAGTTCTCACCAAATCCGGCGGTATCGGGGCCGGCTGTCAGGTCCGCTCCGGGACCGGCTCGACATTCACGTGGAAGTGCCCGCGGTTCCCGTTGCAGATCTGGGGCACGATCAATCGGCTGAATGCTCGGACTCCATTCGAAAGCGCGTGGCCGATGCCCGTCTTATCCAAGCGAACCGCTATACAACCGACAAGCTGTTTGCCAACGCCCAACTCAAACCCAGACACATGAAAACCCATTGCCGGGTCGATCAAACCGGAAAACAACTCCTGGATCAAGCCGTCACCCGCTTGGGACTCTCGGCCCGGGCCTATGGGCGAATACTTCGTGTTGCACGAACTATTGCGGATTTGGCAGACTCCGAGACTATCGAACCGTCACATCTGGCCGAGGCCATTCAATATCGTAACCTGGACCGCACAACCACGTAGGACTAGCATGGACATTCAAATCGGAGCTCATCTCTACCGCAATAGCAACGGCACAATTGAAGTCGAAGGAGTACCGCAGATCGACATTGAGCCGGGTCGGTCCGGCGGATTCCCGAAAGTCAATTTCGCGCTCTTTGATAATGGGAAAATGCCCGCAAAACTCACCAACAGCACGTTGGCGATCAATGAAGGTCAAGCTTATTCACTGGAAAAAAGTCCTTCGAGTCTGGTACTGCGGCATCAGGACAGCGGCAAGGAAATCCTCCACATGACCCTTGAAGAGGACGGGCGGCTCGTAATCTCACAGGGCGAGTTCGCCAGCTTGAAGGGGCACACCGTCACGATTACTCCCTCGGAATGGACCGTGGAACACTCAACGGGACAGGAAGGGGAAACCGACGTTCAGGGGAAAGCCGTTCCCCTGGAATAGCCGGCAGGCAGGTCGTTCAAATCTCCGCTGCGGATGTCTTTTTCGACCCATTACAGTTCACACACGTTTGGCTGCGAATCTCTTCACTGGCCGTAGCCGGCCCCAGGGCAAGGTTCCGGTCCAACGCGACCACGTCCGCACCCTGATACGTCCAGAGCCTCTCACAGCCTGGGCAATAAAACCAAACCGTATATCCCGGCCAATCCCGGTCACGCGTTGCCATAACGAAACAATGGGAGGCTGTCGGGTTACGCTCCGCTAACCCGACCTGCAATCCTGAAGAGTTTGAGTTTCCTATGAGTCTGCCAACACTTTGCCGATCGCATGCGTCGCCTGCTCAACGTCCGCATTCGATACGTCCAAATGGGTCACAGCACGAAACAGATGATCGCCAATGGCATTCAACAAGACCCCGGCATGCTTGAACGCTTGCAGGAGATCCTGCGTCGAGTGATCGCTTCGCACGACCTCAAACACGACGATATTCGTCTCGACGTGGTCGGGGTCCACGTACACCGTCGGAATCTGTTGCAGTTGCAACGCGAAACTCTTGGCGTTGTCGTGGTCTTCCTGAAGCCGGTTGACGTGGTGCTCCAAGGCATAGATACCCGCGGCCGCGAGAATGCCCGCTTGCCGCATGCCGCCGCCGAACATCTTCCGCAAGCGCCGGAGTTTGGCAATGCGATCTTTGGTCGACGTGATCAACGAGCCCACCGGAGCCCCCAACCCCTTGGACAGGCAGAACGACACGGTATCGAACGGCTGCGCAAATTCGGCGGCGGACACCCCGGAGGCCACCGCTGCATTGAACAATCGTGCGCCGTCCAAATGCAACGCCAGACCCTGGTCTCCTGCCAACTTCGTGATCTCCAGGATCGTGGACAGCGGATAGACCGAGCCTCCGCCGAAATTGTGCGTTTGTTCCAGGCAGAGCAGCGTCGTCGGCGGATTATGCACGTCTTTCGGCCGGATGGCCGCCAGCACGCGGTCCGCCGTCAACAGCCCCCGGTCTCCTTCAATGCAACATAATTGGACTTGCGACAAGGCCGAGGCCGACCCGCCCTCATAACGAATAATATGGGCCGTGCCTTCCACGAGCACTTCGTCGCCCGGACGGGTATGGAGACGGAGGCACAGTTGATTCGCCATCACTCCGCTGGGCACGAACAGGGCCGCGTCTTTGCCCAACAATCGGGCAGCCGTGGCTTCCAGGGCATTAACCGTTGGATCTTCACCATACACGTCATCGCCGACTTCGGCCTGAGCCATGGCTTCTCTCATACCCGGAGTCGGTTTGGTGACGGTATCGCTTCGCAAGTCAATCATCGTCGGCTCTCCACTGACCGATGCGCTCAACCTTCCTTTCTTTATTCTACGGCAGTCCCCTGACGGGGACAAGAAGCCCGATTTTCGACAAGACCCGTTGAAGCTCCTCGCCGGAAACGGGGCCTGCCCGGAGGACGGCCGGCTCATCCACCACGCTCAACAGGGTGGAAGGTCGATTCCCCGGAGCCGGGCCGGTATCCAGAATCAGATCGACGTCATGCCCCAAGGCTGCGTCCACCCCCTCGGCGGTCAGGCACGGGGCTTGTCCGGATCGATTGGCGCTTGTCCCGGTCAACGGACCCGTGTGTCGTAATAGGGACCGCAGGAACGCTGACGCGGGTTCTCGAACCCCAATCGTCCCGGTCCCGGCCGTCAACACGGGAGAAAGCTCGGTTTGTGCGGGAACAATCACGGTCAACGGCCCTGGCCAGAATTCGTTGACCATCGGGTGGAACCAGGTTGGAACTGACCCGGCCAGGAAATCGAGTTGGCTTCGTTCCCCGATCAGCACGAGCAGGGGTTTCCCGGAGGGCCGCCCTTTAGCCTCGACCACCCGGTCCAGGGCATGAGGGACAGACACCGATGCGGCCAATGCATACGAGCTTTCCGTTCCGACTGCCAGCAGCCCGCCGCGACGAACTAGGTCCACAATCGGGACAAAAAAGGAAGGAGGAGGCTCGGAAGGAACTGGAAGGATCCTGGCCACGCGCGTTTTGCTCGAATGGGAGGTTTCTTACGTCAACACTCGACCGGCAATATCGGTTCGGCAATATTGCCCTTCAAACTTGATGCATCTGCCCGCTTCATAGGCCCGGTCATGCGCCGCTCTGAGAGACGATCCCCACGCCGTGATCCCCAACACCCGGCCGCCGGCCGTCACGACGTCTTCACCTTTCCAAGCCGTCCCGGCGTGAAAGACTGCGACCCTGTCCTGGCCGGAAACGTCCTGGAGTCCGGCGATCGGCAGGCCCTGCTCGTACTTGCCCGGGTACCCGCCCGAAGCCAGGACCACACATACGGCCGATTCCTCGGACCATTCGAGATGGATCTGATCCAAACGATGTTCCACAACTGCTTCAAGGACCTCGGCGAGATCGGTTTTCAACAACGGCAACACCACTTGAGTCTCGGGGTCTCCGAACCGCGCATTGAATTCCAGGACGTAGGGCGTCCCGTCCTTGACCATGAGTCCCGCATACAGGACTCCAAAAAACGGACTGCCCACGCGCGACAGCCCTTCGATCGCGGGGTGCAACACGTCTCGCATGATCGCATAGCGTAACGCCGGCGTGGCCACCGGTGCCGGCGCGTAGGCCCCCATGCCGCCGGTGTTGGGGCCCGTATCGCCTTCCCCCAGCCGCTTATGATCCTGGGCAGCCAGCATGGGCACCACGGTTTTCCCGTCGGCAAAGGCCATCAGGGTCAATTCCTCCCCTTCAAGACAATCTTCGATGACCACTCGCCGGCCGGCGTCGCCGAAGGCTCGGTGCTCCAGCATGTTGACCACCGCATCCTTGGCATCCTGCACGGTCCTGGCCACCACCACACCCTTCCCCTGGGCCAACCCGTCCGCCTTGACCACGATGGGCAGCGAGCATTGTTCCAGGTAGTCGAGCGCGAGCCGGACGCTCTCGAACGTCCGGGCATCCGCCGTCGGAATCCCCTGGCGCATCATCAGGTTTTTGGCAAACGCTTTACTGGATTCGATCTTGGCGGCGTTCTTGGTGGGACCGAAGACCTTGAGTTTGCTTTCTCGAAACAGATCCGCAATGCCCAGCGCCAAGGGCGCTTCGGGGCCTACTACGGTGAGATCCACGGCTTCCCGTTCGGCGAACGTTTTCAGGCTCGCCAAATCCGTCGCCGGAATAGGCACACACGTGGCCAGTTGGCTGATTCCCGCGTTCCCGGGAGCGCAATAGAGCTTGCTCACACGGGGGCTCGAGGCGAGTTTCCATATCAATGCATGCTCGCGCCCGCCGCTGCCGATCACCAGGATCTTCATAGGGTTCGCCATAGCCTCAAGGAACCTTAAACAACCTCTGATCCCCGATTAAGAACGTCGGGGACAGGTTTATTGTGATAGCGGGATGCAGGGCAAGGCGTCCCGCAGCGAGACCCGAGACATATCAAACCAGATAGTCGAGGGTTGAGCGAGGACACAACGCCGCCATGCGCCCGATAGCGCAATAAATGAACCTTAGTGCCGGAAATGCCTCATGCCCGTCAATACCATCGCCACGTCCTGCTCATCGGCAGCCTTGACCACCTCTTCATCCCGGATACTGCCTCCCGGTTGGATAACTGCGGTGACGCCTGCCTTGACGGCCGCATCGAGCCCGTCCCGGAACGGGAAAAAGGCGTCCGAGGCCATGACGCAGCCTTTGATCGGCAGATTGGCCTTCATCTCGGCCAATTTGACGGAATCAACGCGACTCATCTGGCCGGCCCCGACGCCCACGGTTTGTGAGGCATTGGCAAACACGATGGCGTTGGACTTCACGTGTTTACACACCTTCCACGCAAAGGCGCAGGCCGCGTATTCGTCGTCCGTGGGTTTTCGTTTGGTCGGCACCGCCAGGGTTTTCACGTCCGCCAGGGCACCCAGGTCACGATCCTGCAGGATCAATCCCCCGACCAGTTTTTTCAAATCAAAGCCCTCACGGGTCGGGCTTTCGAGCGAACCCACCGTCAACAACCGCAGATCCTTTTTCCGTTGCAACTCGGCCAGGGCCTCGTCGGTAAACGCGGGAGCGATCAGGACTTCGACGAACGTCGACGTCACTTCCCGCGCCATGTCCAGATCCACGGGCCGGTTGCAGGCAATCACCCCTCCGAAGGCGGAGACCGGGTCGGTTTCCCTGGCCTTCCGATAGGTTTCGACCGGAGTCGCTCCGAGGGCCACTCCACACGGATTATTGTGTTTGATGATGACCACGGCCACGTCGGTGAATTCTTTCGCCAACTCCAGCGCCGAGTTGGCATCCAGATAATTGTTGTAGGACATGGCTTTGCCGTGGAGTTGGCGCCCCAAGGAAATCGAGGGTTCCGTACTGCTGATCTCCCGATAAAACGCTCCTTCTTGATGAGGGTTTTCGCCGTATCGCAGGATTTCCGCCCGCTCATACGTCATTGACAGGGAGGCCGGAAATTTCTCGGCCGTGTCGTCCGGCCGGTCCAAATAATCGGCAATCAGGCCGTCGTACCGTGACGTGTGCCGGAACACTTTCCGGGCCAACTCACGGCGAAGCGACAAGGAGACCGTCCCGGACCGCAACGCCTCCAGCACACGGCCATAGTCGTCCGGGTCGACCACCACCACGACGTCCTGATGATTCTTGGCCGCCGACCGCAGCATGGACGGGCCCCCGATATCGATGTTTTCAACCGCTTCCTCGAAAGTACAGTCCGGTTTGGCAATGGTCGATTCGAACGGGTAGAGATTGACGACCACCACGTCGATGGGCTCAATTCCCTGTTCCTGCATCTGCCGGACGTCCTCGGCCCGCCCCCGCCGGCCCAGCAAGCCCCCGTGAATCCTGGGATGCAGGGTTTTGACCCGCCCGCCCAGAATCTCCGGAGACCCGGTATGCGCGGAGACTTCCGTGACCGGCACTCCGGCGGCGCGGACGGCGCCGGCTGTGCCCCCCGTGGACAGAATGGTGGCCCCGAGTTCGACCAATCCCGCGGCGAACTCCACGACACCCGTCTTGTCAGACACACTGATCAACGCATGGTTCAACTTGCCCATTGTTCGCCCCTCGATAGTCAATTCGATAGTGAGTGAAAGGAAAAGAGAACGTGGAAATTGAGCTTACCAAATGCGTCTCGCCGGCATCAACGAAACTTCCGCGGATACCCCTGGAAGCGGGGATCGAACGGCGTTGTTCATCCTCTGAAATCGGGTTTATTTCGCCTCGGGGTGTACGTCTGCGGCAGAATCGTTATATACTGAGAGCAACTCATCGATACGGCCAAGGGTGTCGACCAATGCCTATTCCATTAATTACGACCCTCGTTCTCGTCTTCTTTACCGTCGCCTTTTCTCTCCAGAACGACCAGACGGTTTCGATCAAATTTTTCAAGTGGACGTTTGAAGGGTCGCTCGTCCTGGTTTTGCTGACGACCCTTTGCCTGGGCATGGTGATCCACATCCTGGCTTCCATGCCGGCCCGCATCCGGAAGGCGAAAGAACTCGCGGAACTCAATAAACGGGTGCTGGAATTGGAAGGGACGCAACCATCCGACGTGTCCCCTCCACGGATTCACCAGTATCCCGACTGACCTCATCGGAGAGAAGGCCTTGACACAAACCCGGGAGACTGACACCATACCGGCATCTTTCACCCGATGCCCACAGCCACGATGGAGCGATTATCATGACGTCTTATACTTCAGGAGGGATGAATCATGCCGACCATCACTCGTCGGCGGAAAATCCCACCATTGATGAAGCCCTGGGTTGGGAGGGGCACGTCAATCTCCCTCCGTCTCCGGCCTTAGCCAACCTGCTGCGCAACTGGTCTGAAGTGCAAACAGGCCTGACCTTCGGTATGGTGTTCGTGGTCGGTGTGTTGGTCGGAGGCGTCCTGTTTTCCGCATTAGGTTCCGGGAAAAAGAACTCAGACACGTGACCGCGGCACCAAGGCGCTTCGATTCACGTCGCTTGAATTGCAGTTTTTTCTCGAAGAGAGAAGGAAGGAAGAAGCCCCCGCCACACGGGCGCGAACTTCAAAAAAACCGGTCTTTAAACAACAGCCGCTGCCAGAATCCTGCTTTGCGCAGGCGATGATCGTCGGGCGTCAACGTACGCCGTTTCCCGCGCCGGGTTTCGACTTCAATGGTGTCATCTTCACAGACCCGGAGCACCTTCCAAAATTTCCTGATCACGTAAGAATAGGTGTCGCCGTGTTGGGCGGGGAAAATTTTCTCGGCTCGCGGGCTGGGGTGGGTCGAGGTTTTCTCTTTCTGATACACGACAAAATTGCCGGCTTTCAATTTCATCGATACCTCCTTACCCAGGGTGAACAGGGGTTCACCGAGTTACCGTTAAACTGTTCCTCATTTTATCATGCCACATTTTCCGTATATTGGAAACCTTATTCTTCAGGCCACAATCAGTTGGGGGGCACCCCACGGGTGAAGTGAATGGAGCCGGCGAGTGGGATTGAACCACCGACCTGCTGATTACGAATCAGCTGCTCTACCACTGAGCTACGCCGGCCTTGGAGTGAACGGGTGGTGAATTCGGCGGGAAACTGCTGTTGCCGACCCGACGGCCATCTTATTTTCTGAAACGAGTCGTGTCAACTTTGACAGCATTTTTTCTTCTCCGCTACCGTGACACGATGTCCTCTCCGGCCGGCAGATCCAATTCGGCATCGATCCCCCGTTCTTCGTTTGCTCAACTGTGCTCCCTGATCAGGCTTACGAGTCAAACGGGAACGATCCTGCTCATGCTTCCGGTCCTGTGGGCCCTGGTCCTGGCCTCGCAAGGCCGTCCCTCCGGCCTGCTGCTCGTCCTGTTCATCGCGGGATCGTTCATCATGCGAAGCGCCGGCGTCATCATCAACGACTTGGCCGATCGTTCATTCGACAGACAGGTCACCCGCACCCAAACCCGTCCTCTCGCCAGCGGGGCCCTTCGCTCCTGGCACGCCGTTCTCTTCCTCGGTGTTCTTCTTGCGGTGGCCGTGTACCTGCTGCTGTTCCTGAATCCGCTGGCCATACGCCTCGGCCCGGCCGCGTTGCTCCTGGCCGTGATCTATCCCTTCACGAAACGGTTCTTTCGCGTCCCGCAACTCTTTCTGGGGCTGGCGTTCGGGTGGGGCGCCGTGATGGCCTGGGCCGCGGTTCGCGATCAGCTCGATCCTGCGGTCTGGCTGCTCTATGCCGCCGTGATCTGCTGGGCCCTGGCCTACGATACGATCTACGCGCTCCAGGACGTTGAGGACGATCTGCGTATCGGGGTGAACTCGTCGGCGATTCTCTTCGGTTCCCGCGTGTGGATTGCCGTGGCAATCATCGAGACGGCCATGCTGGCGCTGTTGGCAACGGCGGGTTGGCTGGAGAATCTCAATTACGCCTTCTATGGAGGACTGGCCGGCGTCGCGGGGTTCTTGAGCCAGCAAGTCCGGCGCCTGCGCGGCGAAGTCTCCCCCCTGGAAGCATTCGCCATGTTCAAACAACACACGGCTGTCGGGCTTATTATTTTGATCGGGATCTGGGTGGGAACGCTGTAGGTGTACCTGTGGGGTTTCGTCCCCACACGACGAGGTCCTTTTGTTTCGACAAAAGGACCCAAAACCATTGGCGCCCGGGCGCGGCCCTTCGGGTTCCTTTACCCCAGTCCCGTTTGCTTGGGCTGCGGAACTCGCTTCGCTCAGACAGTCCTCGCCCCTCAATAGAATTTTCGGGACCGGGGCGCAGCCACGCCCGAAGGCGCCGGGAATCCAGGGTTTGTATCGAAGGACAAGGCAAAGACTCTGGATCCTCGATTACGAATGTCGAGGATGACAGAAGGAGCAATGGCGTAAACGCCGTTATTCCGGCGGGAGGATGGGCTTGTCGGGTTTTGGCGCCCGCAAGGTTTCGAGATACGACGTCACGGCCCGTGCGTCACCATCATCGAGGCCAAGGTTCGGCATGCGCGTGTGCTTTTTCATGCCTTGCGGGTAGCGGACCCAGCGATAGACCCACGTATCATTGAGACGGAACCCTGCACGGTCCAAGGCCGGTCCGACCAGACCACCGACGTCTCCTATACTGTGACACCCGTTACACCCATATTTGTTGTAGTAGAGATTTTTCCCTTTTGCTTGCAGGGCGACTCTTTCCTCGTCAACCATGGTCAAGTCCGGACGAGAAATTCGACTCATTCTCGGCCGTTTGGTGAAATTTTCGAGGGCGGTCTTGGCGGCTTCGAATTGTTCCGCCACTTTTTCATAGGCCTCTTCTTCGGGAAGCACGATTTCCTCTTCTTCCTCGTCGTAGTCCTCCAGATCGTCCTCGTCGTCTTCCATGTCCATGTCTTCGTCGTCTTCTTCGGCTTCTTCCTCGGCGGCGGCCCTGGCGGCTTCCTCGGCTTCCTGTTTAGCCAGCGCTTCGTCCATCACCTGTTTGGCTTGATCATGTTCCGCCGTTGCCGCTTGCAACCGGGACTCCAGTTCGGCTTTCCGTCCCTCAACGTCGAACGTCAACGACCCGCCGTGAAGCGTCCGGACGTATCCCACCACGGCCCACAGTTCCTCTTCGGACAGGGTATATTTGAAGGTCGGCATCGTGGACACCGCGAAATAATTTTCGTCGTCGAGCACTTCCTGCAACGAGGTATCCCGCATGTCCCGGGAGATCGTGTCGAAGATTTCCTTGTCGGAAAAGGTCGACATCGCCGCGTCTTCCGACAGGTCGCGGGGACGGGGGTCCGGCATGCGTCCCCAATTGAACCCTTCCTGCTGCATTCCGTTTTCGCCGTGACAGTGCATGCAGTAATGACGATAGAGCTTCCGGCCTTTCGCCGTCCGTTCATCCTCAAACAAGGCGCATCCGCTCGTCACCGCGAACACGGCGGCAACCACGACGGCGATCTTGCCCAGTACCCGCTGCATGCCTCGTTCTCCCTTCATCATTCGTTACCCCTCCGAATTCTTCTCAACAGGAAAAACTCAAAGCCGGCGGCAAGCGCAATACCCAACACGACGTATCCATAAATGGAATTGTCCGGCGGTGGCTCGGCCCGGAAGTACCACCAGGACGAAACGGCTTTCTGCGAACCTTGTTCCTTCACCGCCCCGTCCACGATTTCCCCATCCCAAAACGCGAACGCCACGTTTCGCCATTCACCGGGCGTGACCTGCACGTCATGGTCGTCACCCGTCTGCAACGGCCGGGAAAACACGACGCGCCAGGTTCCTTCTTGCCATGCTCCCGTTGCCGAGACGTTCTGGTTGTCCTGCGCCCGAATCGTTTTGAACCCCTTGGCACTCATATCCGTGCCTTTGCCGTCTTCTTTTTTCCAGTACCAGATATTGACCGGCCCTCCTTCGACCTGGAGCATTTCCTGCCCATGGGCAAAGTGGGCCATTTTATCGCCGACCATAAACTCGATCGCGGCGGCATCGGCGGCATCTTCCGACGGGTCGGCATATTCCAGCAGCATGGCCAGATCCTGGCCGTTATGCATCCCGCGAACCTTGACGGACTTCACCGTGACTTCCTGAATGCGATCCGGCCAATGAACCTGTGGAGCCAATTTGAATTCCGCCGGCTGGATCGTGTCCCACACCGCGGCGTTCGGATCTCCCGAAGGGACCGGTCCATCCGTCAAATGCAACCGAACGGCCACGCTTCCGCCGCCGTCTTCCGGGGGCGGGTCGCTCGCGAACACGCAGGGAGCACCGGCTCCCGTCACCGTGAAGATGAGTCCAAGCGCGACGCTGAAGATCTTCTGATATCCCATTTTCCTGCTCCTTGGATCCTTTTCTTCGACAAAGCCAACGATCGTTGGACTCTACGAGGGCACAACCTCCCCTCAGTCCTTATTCCTCTTCCTCCCAGGTCCGTGGAGACTGGCCGGCGCCGTCATATTCACCCATGATGATTTTCCAGATCCATTCGTCCGGCAATTCCACTTCCCATCGCGGCATGGCTGATTTCCATGGCATCGCTTCGACCGGAAGGCCGACGCCGCCTTTTTTGATCCGCCAGAACAGATAGGATTCCTGCAGTTGGGCGATGGTGCCGGGATCGCTGAAATTCGCCGGAGGCGGGTTGAAGCCGACCGCCGCCGGGCCTTTCCCGTCGAAATTGGCTCCGTGACAGGGAGAACAAAATGCCGCATAAAGGCCTTTCCCCATCATGACATTATTCTGCGTTCTCTCATAAGGATTCGACAGACCGACAAACTCCCCCGGAGGCGCGGGATGAATGGTTCGATTTTCCGCCGGCGGCACATCGCTTGGGGCGAGTCTGGTATACGTTTGCCACCCCACCAACAAGGGGAACAACACGAACACCAGAATACGCGCGGTACCGGCAATGCCCGTCTGTCCCGTGCCGGTGAGGAACCGCCCGATGGGTCCCATGAATTCGTCGAGGCTTCCCCCGCTCATGGTATAGAAAATCATCGCAGAGGCCAGGGTGAGCGCCAGGTACAGGAAAATCAGACTGGCCGGGAGCGGCGCGGTGAACAACGGGAGTATGAATTTGAGAAACACATACATTCCCACCAACAGGATGACTGTTTTTGTAAGGGAACCTTTCATATTTCACCCTTCTGGCTAAGGTGCTTCGATGGAAGCAACCTTCATGTCGCCTTCCTTGCCGATATTCATCACGTCTTCGACCTTGACGCTAATGGGTTCGCCGCTCATTTTCTGCAAAAACGAAATCACCGAATAAATCTCCTGTTGCGACAAGGCAATCGGATTCTTGTGAATATAGGGCATGCGGGCCGGATATTCCTTGGGCAAGCCTTCATGCCTGAAATCCAGATAAATATAGGCTTGAGGCTCTGTGAGGCTTTCATAGATGAACTCCGGAGCGAGTTTGGCTCCGATTCCCTTTAAATCCGGACATCTGGCTGATTCACTCGGACCGATGGAATGACACAAGGCGCACTGCCCTTTGCTGAAGAAAATCTTTTGACCGATCGAGGCCAAATCATCCGGGGTTTTGACTTCAGCAATATCGAAGGTCTCGATGGCCGGAGGAAGAGAGGCCATCTGCGGCACCCCCAACGCAATCAAGGTAAACGTCCCCAAGACGATCACCACGAAGCCGACCACCCTGAGGAATTTCGACTTGATGAAGAGCAGGATGCAGATTCCGACTCCTACGACAGTGAGACCGATCAATTGGAGTAATGCAACTTCACTCATGGGTCCTCGCTCCGGTTCGGTAATTCCAGCGTCAATAGTTTCTCAAGCAAGACGTCCGATCTCTCCTGCATTTTCAGGCCTTCTCCCGTGGGGCTCCACCGGCCATGGCCGGCGCCACGCTTCCCGGGATCTTGGCCGGTTCAGGTTGTTCCTGCTCCGGGCTTTTCTTCCCCTTGTCACCCATCGTGGCCACCCAAAAGATAAACGCCACCAGCAAACAAAACACAAAGGTATTGAGGGACATGAACGCGGCCGCGTATCCCAACGCAGGAGAATAGGCGTAGTCCGAGGTGTCTCTTATCACGCCGTACACGTGCCAGTGCACCCGGGACGATGAGCGGGCATAGCCCATCAGCGACATCAACAGGATCACCATCACCGCATTGGACACCAACGAATAGCCGGCCCGAATCGGCATTTGCCCCCAGATCATTTCCGTCGTGGTTTTGGCGCTTTTCATCAGGATGGCCGTCAAGGGTGTAAACGTCACCATCACAAACAAGACGATCAATACCTGGGCGACGGAGAAATAATTGATCCGGATAATGGCCGGAACGAAATATCCCCAGACCCCGAGCACGATGACCGCGATCCCCGCGATCACCAACAACGCGCCCATCACCGATTTGGCGATCTTCGCCCAGGCGGCCGTTTCCTGCTTGCCGGCCCGCCAATACATGATGAAACTCATGAACGTGACCAGAATCATGAGATTGGCCACCGTCATTTTTGCGGACATCACCCCGAATACCCCAAGCAGCGGATGATGGGTCCCGCCCATCTTCCTGGCCTCCTCGAGACTGGCCACCAGGGAGTGGGGGGTCATCCAGACGCCCAGACACACCATGAGCACAACCAGCATGGCAAGGATCGGTCGCCTGTAAGTTCGCTCGGAGCCCGGAATCCGGTAGGTAATGCCCATCCAGAAATAGTAGTTCGCCCCGAGGAACAACACCCCGATGAGCATCGCCTGCAGGATAAAGAGCCAGGCCAGAAATCCTCCCATGAGGGTAATGCCCATTTGCTGGTTATATTGGTAGATCTCCCGCATGAGCCAATACCCGGCGAAAGGAAGGGGGAGCATGCCGAACACGCCGATGAAGTTTCCGACGTAGCCCATCCAATCATAATGTTCCCGTTCCTCCTGGCTGGCCGCCAGGAGATACCGGATGCCGGCATAGGCGCCGCAAATAAACCCGCCCAGGACCACGTTCGCAATGAGGCGATGAATGTTGACCGGCCACCACGTGGGATTCCACGTGGCCGCCCATGCCCGCTCAATCGCCGTCCCGTCACCCACGACGACGGGGCTGGCCTGGAACGTCGCCCAGGCGTTGGGGACGATCATGATAAACAAGGCAAAAACGTTCAGCAGGAATCCCAGAAAAAGATGAAACGTCTTTCTGTTCCCCTGCATGGAGTCCCATCCATACCAGTACAGGTACAGCGTGACGGTTTCCAACAGGAACAACAGGCAGTACACGATGAAGGTCGGGAAAAAGATATCGGACAAATACGCCATGAGCTTCGGGTACAGCCCGATCAGAAGGAAGAGCAGGATACCCCCGAACAACGCCGTCGTGGCATAGGCGGACGTCAACAGCTTGGTGAACTCTTTTGCCAGCTTGTCGTACCGGGCTTCCTTGGTCTTCCATCCGACGATTTCGCAGACCCAGGCGAAGATGGGCACGCCCAACACGAACCCCGCCAGGAGTAAATGCTGCTGGGCCACGACCCAGACGACGTTCCGGCTGCCGAGTCCGGGAATGTCCCGATATTCGACGGACATCGCTTGCGAGGCCGCATCCTGGGCCCAGACCATCGCCGGGAGGAGGACCAGGGCCCAAAAGACACTCCATCCGAAGAGAGACGAGGGTTTCACCGTTGGCACCAGGGATTTCAGCTTTTCGATTATGCCGTGGTTTTTCATGTGAGACCCCTCATTGAACCGTTTCATCGTTGCCTCAATAGTTGTGTGGTAACAGCGGCGCGACAGTCTGACAGGTCGCCCGCAAGATCATCAGGCCCCGCTAGTACGCCCCATACTCCTGGCGGTATAACGGGCGCTTGAACGACGGTTGATTGCACGCTCCATCCAACGCGCTGTTGACCATCAGGTGCAGGTCGTCAAACGTCGGATTGCCCACACACCCGGCCACCGCCATCGCCAATCCCATCGCCGCCAGTCTCATGATTTTTCCTCAAACATATCCGATCGTCAATGCGTATGGTCGGCGGGGTTGTGCTCCTGACCGGAGGAACCGGGGGCAGCCGAAGCCGCCGGCTTCGCCTTGGGAGCCGCCTTCGCCGGGGCCTCCGCCTGCTTCTCCGCTTTCGGCGTTTCCCCCGCGGGATTCTCTTTCTCCAACTCCTTCAACGTGGCTTCGGCGCGAGCCAGAACCTGTTCCGCGCTTTGGATGACCTTTTTGGGAACGACCGTTTCTTCCGTCTTTTTCGCGTCAATGAATTCGTATTCTTCATGGGGATGCGGGGTGCTCACGGGGAGCAAGCCCCAAAATAAAAAGATCAGCACGACGCCGGTTCCCGTAAAGGCCGTCAGCAGGAGCGGTTGGTCCCGCGGAATCCGGAGGAGGTCCCATTTCGACACGATATCCTGGAACGCCCCGTCGACGGGCGCAGCCGCGCGAACGAAGCGCTGAGCCAAGGCACCCAAGCCGAACAACCAGCCATACACCAGGACGATCAGGACGATGGTGACCGGCAATCCCCACATGACCAATTCCAGACTGATTTTTTCAGCAATGGGAATCACGATGACGTTTTCTTCGACAAAATGCAGCGTGGCATGGACCGCGGATTGGGCTAGTGACTTGGCTCCACCCATGACCACAAACAACAGGGGCAGATAGACCACGGAAAAGACCGCCCACAGCCCCCACAAGCGCAGCCCCGTCCCCTTGGGGGGGTCCACGCTCAACCGTTCAAGAAACACGGTTCGGGAGCACAGGCCAAGCGCCCAAATGTCAATGGGAATGGACATAACGAGCAACGCCTCGAGACCGACACCTTCCCACGGATGGACACCGGCCGCCAACATGAGCACAGCCAGGACCATCTTCAGAGGAAAACCCGTCCAGAAGGTTGGCCAAGCGACCAACAGACCGAGTTTGGCGTTCGACATATTAATCCAAAAATTCCCTGTTCAGAATCGCGGACACGGTGAAAATCAAAATCACCGCCATAATGGCAATCCAGCCGATCAACGCAATCGGCCGTTTGAAAATATTCCGTTCCGGATTCCTGTCAAGAAACGGCAACGCCGCCAGGAAACCCATAAACGCTCCAGGGATCGCGACGGCCCCTAAAAACTGGCCGAATTCTCCGCCAAAGATTTTCAAGCGCAACAGCTGAAAGAGAAACAGGAAATACCATTCAGGTTCCGGATGATAGTCCCCAGGATCCGGTGTCGCCTCTTCCAACAACACGACCGGCTCAATAAACGTCAACGTACAAATAATCAGGAAGACCGTGGCCATGGCCACGATATCCTTCCAGATCTGCCTGGGGAAGAAATAATCCGTCTTCGCCTTGATTTGGTCGGGGGTTCCACGGAACGGACCGGCGGGACCGGCTTTCCGGAACAGGAAGAGATGGAGACCGGCCAGACCCATTAAGCCAGCCGGCAAAATCATCACGTGAATGACAAAGAACCGACTCAAGGTCATTTGCCCCGGAGTCGGTCCCCCTTTCAAAAAACGACTCAGGAAATCCCCGATGACCGGGGTCTTGTCCATAATCTCGACACCCACGACCGTGGCCCAATACGCCCGTTGATCCCACGGGAGCAGATAGCCCGTAAAGCCGAATGCCATAACCAGTCCGAAGAGGGCCAGCCCGACCAGCCAAATCAGTTCCCTGGGTTTTTTATAGGCTCCCCACAGGAACACCTGGGACATATGGGCAAACACCATCACCACCATGGCCGAGGAGCCCCAGAAATGGTAACTCAGCAGAAACCAGCCGTAATCCACTTCATGAATGATGTATTGCGTGCTGGCATACGCGTGATCGGTGCTCGGGACGTAGTAAAACATCAACAGAATCCCCGTCACCACCTGCATAATGAAGATGAACAGCAAGCACGATCCGAACGCATAGGCCCATCGAGACCCGCCGGGAACGGGCTCGTTCAGCATTTTGGCCTGAATGGTTTTCAGACCGACCCGTTCATCGACAAAGTCGACGACTTTCTCGAACGCATTGGGTTGGTTGGTGGTATCGCCGTTCATCACGCGTTACAGCAGTCGGATTTGGCCTTTGACCCCGGCCTTGTATTCGACGTCGATGATTTGCACTTCCCCGGCGGCATTGACTTGCATCGGCAGGACGTCGAGCGCCCGTGGCGCCGGGCCGTCCAGCACCTTGCCCGCCTCGTCATAGATGCTCAAATGACAGGGACACAAAAAGACCCCGTCGGGAAAATTCTTCGTCCTGCGCCACTTGTACCCGCATCCCAGATGCGGACATTTTCCGGAAAATCCGATGTAGGGCGCCTTGGCTTTATTCACCCACACCAGTTCTCCTTTATGGTCATAAAACTTTTTATCTTTCCCGCCGTAGACCGCTTTTTGTACTTCAGGCGTTGCCTTCACCACCCAAATGTTTTTTTCGATTTGCTGTTCGGGCATAAACGCTTCTTTAAAGCCCTTCGTAAACTTGAACTGGTATCCGATGTTTTCTTTTCTTATCTTGCGGACGTTGCCCACGGAAAACCACGAATTGTCGAACGGCTTGTACATGGGCTTCATGACGTATTTCAAAACGGGGAAGACCAAGGGAAGGGCGATCAACGTGCCGATCGCGTGCGTCATGTTCATGAAAAAGTTGCGGCGGGGCACCCCCTGTTCGAGTTGGGGGCAGGGCACGAGAATTTCGCCGGGCTCCACGTGGAGACGGTCTTCCAGGTGAGCGATTTCCACGTCATGATGCGTGACGTAGGCGTCGCGGTCCAGCACGGGGAACGTCCGGAATTCCTCCAGCGAACCCCGCAGCACGATTTCTTCCTCGTTCGGGATTTCGAGGACCTGACCGATGGGGACCTGCCGGTCCACGCCTTGCCCGTCACCCTCCCTGACCACCACGTGACTGATCTCGAGCGAGAGCGGATCGACAATGACCTTGGAGATACTGCCGGCTTCCCCGTCTTCACACCTCGCTTTTGCCTTGATTTTCGGTTGCATCGAAGGTCCTGAAATGAAGTTATTTCATTTTGATGGGTTTCGGTGTGTTCACCGAAGTATCTTTCAACGTCGCCAAAAAGGCCACCAGCGCATCGACTTCCTCATCGAACATCAAGTCTTTATATTTGTCCGGCATTTTGCCTTTCTTGTACTGCTTGTCGAACCCTTCAGCCTTCCAGCTTTTGGGGTAGAGGATTTTTTGCCGGAGGGCTTCAGGCGTCATGAGGTTGCCGATATTGTCCAACTCCGGCCCTCGCTTCTTTCCGCCTTTTCCAAAGAGTTTGTGACAGTTGTAACACTCCTGCAGTTCCCATTGCTCCTTGCCGAGCGCCACCAGGTCGCCCGCCGCGGCCGATGAAGCGGGAGTCGCGGCTTCCTCCACGACCTGAACGCCGCCGCCGAGAATTTTCAATTGTTGCTCGATCGAGACGGCTCGCGCATTCAGGGCTTTGGCTCGCGCGATCAGTTCCTCGGCTTTTCCCTGTTGGGTCCTGGCTCGACGCGCTTTCAGGACCTTTTCAATTTTCCCTTTTTCGATTTCCGGATCGTACTGCGGCAGACCGGACGCCCCGCCGATGTACACGCCAGACAGCACCAGGTAAAACAACACCAGGCCGACGATCGCCTTGATGCCCTCAAGACGATTCAGGGAAGGGGCATCGAGCAGGATAAACACGGCGGCGCCGAGCATGGCATAAATGAAGAACATGATCTGGAAGACGAGGGGAAAATGCGTGGCTCTTGCCACCGCCACCAGAACAATCCCCAGGATGACGCCCACGACGCCTTTTTTGATGATGTTGCGGGTCAAACTTTGCTCAGCCATACTCGCTTTCCACCTCCGTCATTCCGCGCCGGCGGGCACCGGAGCCCCTTGTGGGGCCTCCGCCTTTTGGCCGGTGTTCCTTAACGTCACGATAATGGCGAAACTCACGACGAGATAAAAGACCAGGGTGACACCCGTAATCCACCAGGCGGAATAGGCCAGCGTGGGCGTAAAGGCTTCCGGGGTAAAGTCCGGCACCAGGTTGTACACGTGGTAATATTTTCTCGTGAGGGATCGAACCGTCCCCATCAGGCCCATGGTCCAGATCGCGCTGAACGCCAGGAAGATCAGCACGAATTGGGACGTGAAGTCGATCTTCCCCCAAATGATCGTTCCGCTCCTGATGGCCCGGTTATAGAGAATGTAGTTCACGACGGTCAGAAAGACCAACGTGAACGCGGCCGCATTTTTGGCCGGCATCAGCGCCAATTCACTTGCCCAGGAGGGAAGTTCCAACTCTTCAGTAGCCAACCCCTGTGTGGCCACAAATCCGTGAGGCGTCATCCAGATGGCGTTGGCAACCACGATCATCAGAAATCCGACCTTGATCATGGTGAAGCACGAAACGGTGAATCGCAAACCCGGTAGCCTGCTCAGGATCGGCGGAAGAACGATCAGCAAGGCCAGGAAGATCAGCGACTGCCATTCCGGCGGCGGGAACATTTTCCAGGCGATCCCCATGACCACCGGAATGAGGATGACGGCGAGCATGACCATCCCGGACATCCGAACCTGCTCCACGCCTTGAATCCGCTTCATACTCAGCCAGATGTAATAGTTGCTGGCCAGGAAGATCAGGCCGACCATGGCTCCCTGCATTTCAAAAAACATCGAAAGCTGATCCGCCATCATGTACGGGCAGATGGAAGCATCATAATCACACAGTTCATAGGCCAGGAGATAGCCCATGAAGGGGAGAAACAAGAGCGCGCCCACGCCGATCATATTCCCCACGAATCCCATCCAGTCGTAGTAAGAACGCTCTTCATCCGTCTTGGATCCCATGTACATATACGCCGCCACCAGTCCCGCAATAAACCCACCGAACGTCACGTTTCCGACCAACCGATGGAGATTCAAGGGCATCCAACTGTAATTGGCGATCTTGTCCCACAAGCCCGCGCTTTGGACAAATTGAATCAACGAGATCCCTTCCGCGGATTTGGCGGGCGTGTTCATAAACGCCGTAGGCCCGTCAATCACGAACAACGTGACCGTTCCCACGATATTCAACAAGACCCCCAGGGCAATATGCCGGGCTTTGTTTTCGCCTTTCAGGGAATCCCACGAGTAAAAATACGCGTACAGAATAATGGTTTCGAGAATAAACAGGAGCGGATAGATCACGGCGAAAACAAGGAAAAAATGTTGAATGAGCCAGGTGGTGAAATCGGGATAGGTCGCCAGCAGGACAAAAATGAACAGCCCGCCCGTCAATGCGGTCATACTATATAAGATCACCGTGACTTTGGTGACTTCCTTGGCCAGTCGATCATACTTCGGGTCCTGGTTTTTGTAGCCCAACCATTCCGACACCACGGCAAAAATCGGGGCTCCCAGAATGAAAGCCGCAAACAAAATGTGTAGTTGGGCCACGATCCACACCCCTGTCCGATTCCCGGTATAAGGGAACTCTACGGGTGGAGGAGCCGGAGCTTGGGCATAGGCGACGGCAAGTCCCCCGAACACAAGTCCTAGCAAAATCACAAGACTGCGGGTTGAGGTTTTCAAGGGTGGTGGCCTCCTTCTGGTTTATGCCGCAAAGAACGTGGAACTCACCCGTGTTACTGCGGAGTTCCTTCGGAAGGTTCTCCTCCGGCCGTTTCCCCATTTGGAGCGGCGGTTTCTTCAGCCGCCGGGGCCGCTGCCTCTCCATTCGCCGGGGCCGCTGCCTCTCCATTCGCCGGGGCCGCTGCCTCTCCATTCGCCGGGGCCGCTGCCTCTCCATTCGCCGGAGCCGCTGCCTCTCCATTCGCCGGGGCCGCTGCCTCTCCATTCGCCGGAGCTGCTCCCTCTTCAGCCGCCGGGGCGTCGGCGGTTCCCTGAGGCACCCATTTCTTTTGCGAAACACTGTATTCCATGCCTTTCAAGCCGAACGTGGATTCATAGGCAATCACTTTCCACCGATCGTCCTCGGAGAGCTTGGATTTCCAGGCTTTCATTTTGGTGCCTTTGACCCCTTCGGAAACGCGCCAGAACCATTGGGAATCAGAAAACAACTTCATGTGTTCACCCTGACGAAAATCGCGAGCCCCGGCCTTGACGGGCTTCCCATCTTTCCCATGGCAACTGGCGCAATTCACGTCAATGTTTTCCAGACCTGTAAAGATCGCCTTCCCTTGCTCGAGAATCTCAGGATTGTTCCAATAGCCTTCCGGCATATGCATATCGGCATATTCCGGAGGCGCCGGGGGCGGAGGAGCCGGGGGCTTGGCCTCCCCACAGGCTGATAACATCAATCCCATTGCCACCACGGCAACGGCACCCAACACGTTTTGGTATGTATCCTTCTGCATAAAAACCCCCATCTTCGCTTTGGTCTGTCAATAAACGATCTGAGCGTCAAAAAGCCGGCTCGTTTTTCTTCCCCTGAGGAAACGTGTTCCCAGCCTCACAAGGGGAAATCCTTTCTCCACAATACATATCAATTTGGACAAACTTTTCCCTTTGTCTTCTTCTCCCTATCGGCCTACACAATTTGGGGTCAGGATGACCGACGGTCATGGTCTCAAGCGCCATGGCCCCCTCGACGAGCCACAACGTGGTAACGGGGCGGGATAGCGTGTGATGGGCTGCCTAGAATCGAGTTCGGAACTTGCCACGTGGGAGAGCCTTTCCAGATGATCCACTTTTCCTTTGGAGAGACCACACCTCAATCCTTAAGCAACCGTTTTACAGGAAGGAAAATTCTAGGCAAAAGGTCGGTGACTTCTAGCATAAGGGGCTTTCGTCTGTCAATAATCAGGCTCCTGAAAAGGGCTAATGCCCTTCGTTTTTCTTCTCCTCCTGGCGTTTCCGAACCCAGGCTTCCCAGGATTCTCCCGAAGCCGTATCGTGCCCCGTAAAATGGAAAGCGTGAATCTCGCTGCAGGGAATTCTTCGGGAAGCGGAATGATCAGGTTGAAACAACTCCACGTAGGAATGCGGGCCATCCCACACGCGATTAAAGAGATAGCCGTTGACGGATTCCCGGGACTTCAGTTCCAGGGTCAGATCACCTCGGTACCCAAAAGCCAATTCAATGACCTTCAGCAACTCTTGCTCAGAGTTTGGACGAAACACGGCTCCATGGAGGCTTTGGTCAGAAGACTCTTCACGTCCATCCTGAGACATGGGCACCGTGACATCGAAACCGGCAAGAGGGCCGTCAGGTCGCGTTGGGGAACAGCATGGCCTTCACGGTTCCAGTCAGCCCGGACCACGACCCAAACGTTTCCGCCACGGCTGAGGCTTCGTACCCGCAATGCACCATGCAGTCACGACATTTCTCATTGCGCCCGACGCCGTACTGCTCCCACGCCGTCGTCTCGAGCAATTCCTTGAAACTCGACACGTACCCGTCCTGCAAGAGGTAGCAGGGCTTCTGCCAGCCGAAAATATTATAGGTGGGATTTCCCCAAGGCGTGCATTGATACTCACGCTTGCCCATGAGAAATTCCAAAAACAGGGGGGACTGGTTGAACCGCCACCGGCGTTTCCGCTTCGTGAGTACGTGAGAAAACAGTTCCTGCGTCCGATGTCGCTTTAAAAAGCCGTGTTGGTCCGGTGCCTTTTCGTAACTGTAGCCGGGGGAGATCATCATCCCCTCCACGCCGAGATCCATCATCTCGTCGAAAAAGGCCCGGACCCGCGGCGGATTCGCGTCGTTGAACAGGGTCGTGTTGGTGGTCACCCTGAATCCTCTGTTCAAGGCGCTCTTGATCGCTTTCGTCGCCACGTCATACACCCCGTCGCGGCACACCGCGAGGTCATGTTCCTCGCGCAACCCGTCCATGTGAATACTGAAGATCAAACGGTTGGAGGGTTCATAGTCGTCCATTTTGCGTTCCAGCAGAATCGCATTCGTGCACAAATAGACGAATTTGTTGCGGTGCACCAGTCCTCGAACGATGTCCGGCATCTCCGGATGAATGAGCGGTTCCCCGCCGGGAATGCTGATAATGGGCGCGCCGCATTCTTCAGCCGCCGCCCAACATTGTTCCGGCGTCAACCGCCGATCCAGCACGTGCTCGGGATACTGGATCTTTCCGCAACCGGCGCAGGCCAGATTACACCGGAAGAGCGGCTCCAGCATCAACACCAGCGGATAGCGTTCGACGCCCTTGAGTTTTTGCGACATCACGTAGCCGACGACCGTCAGCATCTGGGAGAGAGGAACAGCCATGGTTTTTCAAGGTCCTTTTTACTCGACTCACAGGATAAAATCGAAATGGAGGCGCCGAGCGGGATCGAACCGCTGAATCGCAGTTTTGCAGACTGCTCCCTTAGCCACTTGGGTACGGCGCCCGCGCGACATTATAACGAGGACCCCGAACCCTGACAAGGCACGGGAGGAGACCCCAAAGGATGTTTTCTTGCGGGGTTTCGCCCCGCCCGACGAGGTCCTTTTGTTTCGGCAAAAGGACCCAAAACCATCAGCGCCCTGGCGTGGCCCAAGGGATGCCTTTGCCCCAGTCCCGATGGCTTGGATTGCGGAACTCGCTTCGCTCAAACAGTCCTCGTCCCCAAATAGACTTCGGGACCAGGACGCAGCCACGCCCGAAGGCGCCGGGAATGACACCAAGGGGGTGGATCAGGAGAGCACGGGGAGTTCGCGATTGGGGGATGCAGCAGGAGCGGTGACTTGGGAGGCATCCGAGGAGGAGGAGGTTTCTTCACGTGAGTCATTCTGTTCCAACGCCATCAACTCGACTTCATCAATAAGGACATCCATCAATTGCTCCGACGGCACTTTTTTGACCAGCTTCCCTTTTTTGAACAAGATTCCCATGCCCTGCCCGCCCGCGATGCCGATATCCGCTTCTTTCCCTTCACCGATACCGTTCACCACGCATCCCAGGACGGACACGTTCAAGGGCATTTTAATGTGACTCAACCGTTTTTCCAGTTCATTGGCCAGTCGCACCACGTCGATTTCGACCCGGCCACAGGTCGGACACGCAATGACGTTCACCCCGCGATGACGAAGCTCCAGGGACTTGAGAATTTCAAAGCCGACCTTCACTTCTTCCACGGGATCGGCGGCCAGCGACACTCTCAAGGTATCGCCAATCCCGTGGGACAACAACCACCCCAATCCAATGGCCGATTTGACGGCACCGGTCTTCGCCGTCCCCGCCTCGGTGATCCCGATATGAAGCGGATAGTCCGATTGATGGGCAAACAACCAATACGCGTCAATGGCCATGTGGACGTCGGAGGCTTTTAACGATACCTTCATGTTCGTGAAGCCCATGTCCTCGATGGCGTGGACGGCGTTCAACGCCGATTCCGACAAGGCCTCTGCCGTGGGATACCCGTACTTCTCCAACAATGGGCGCTCCAACGAACCGCCGTTGACGCCGACCCGAAGGGGAATGCCTCGGTCCTGCACCGCTTTGATCACTTCGGCCAATCGCCACCACGGCCCGATGTTTCCGGGATTGATGCGAACACAATCCACGACTTCGGCCGCTTTAAGCGCCAACCGATGATCAAAGTGCACGTCCGCTATTAAGGGGATCGATATCTCGGCCTTGATTTTGGGAAGGGCATCCGCAGCCTCTTGATCGGGCACGGCAACCCGTACCAGTTCACACCCCACCTCCTCCATTTGATGAATTTGTTCGACGGTTCCCTTGACGTCACTCGGGTGCGGGACAGTCATGGACTGGACCGCGATGGGCGCCCCGCCGCCGATCTTGACGGACCCCACCTGAATCTGCCTGGTTCTTCTTCGCGTAATCCTCATGCCGTGCTTCCTCAGGTCACCGCCGGTCCGACGGAGATGCGGGCAAATAACTGTTTGGCTTGTTGATAGATGCCGTCCGCGGTCAAGCCGTATTTCTCCCGGAGCATGTCCTGCGGCCCCTGTTCGATGAACCAGTCGGGCAACCCCACGCACTTTGCCTGTAGGTTGACCAGCAGGCCTTCCCCTGAGAGAAACTCGAGCACCGCTGACCCGAATCCGCCCATGGCGGAGCCTTCTTCCACGGTGAGCAGGCACTTCACCTGCTTCGCCACGGTCCCGAGCAACTCGCCGTCCAGCGGTTTGACGAACCGGGCATTGATCACCGCAACGGAAATCCCTTCCTGCCCCAACCGCTCGGCCGCTGTCACCGCTTGGTGCACCGTCGCACCGATCACCACCAAGGCGACGTCCGTGCCTTGTCGTAACAATTCACCTTTGCCCAGGGGCAGCGCTTCCGGGACCTGATCCAGCTCCACCCCCAACCCCGAGCCCCGGGGGTAACGAACGGCGGCAGGCCTGTCGTAGCTGATACATGACTTGACCATATGCTGTAATTCATTTTCATCCTTGGGAGCCATAATGACCATGTTCGGCATATGCCGGAGGTACGCAAAATCAAACACCCCATGGTGGGTCGTGCCGTCCTGCGCCACAAGTCCACCGCGGTCGATGCAGAACGTGACCGGCAGGTTCTGCGTGGCCACGTCGTGAATCACCTGGTCGTAGGCGCGCTGCAGGAAGGTCGAATAGATGGGAATCACCGGCCGCATGCCGCGCGCGGACATTCCCGCGGCAAACGTCACGGCATGCTGCTCGGCGATCCCGACGTCGTAGAGCCGGTCGGGAAAGACTTTTTCAAAGGCGTTCAACCCCGTGCCTTCGCACATCGCCGCCGTGATCGTCACGATGCGCCGGTCTTCCTCCGCCAGCCGAATGAGGGTGTCGACCGCGACGCTGCTGTAGGAGAGCCGCGCGGATTTGCTTTTGGGTTTGCCCGTGTCGAGGTCGAATGGTGAACTTGCATGAAACCACACGGGATCGTTCATGGCCGGTTTGTAGCCCAATCCCTTTTTGGTGAGCACGTGCAATAAGGTAGGACCCTCCAGCTTGAGCACGTTCTCCAAGGTGGGCAGCAAATATTCAAATGTGTGGCCATCAAGCGGCCCGACGTACCGAAACCCCAATTCCTCGAACAGCATCCCGGGCGATACCAGCCCCTTGGCCAGCGATTGCGCCCGGCCAGCCACCTTCTTCACCTGCCCGCCGATGCGGGGGATCGTCTCCAGGAGCCGGTTCGCCTTTTCCTGCAGGCGTACGCCTAACTCGCCGGTGATGGTCCGATTCAGATAGGCGGATATCGCTCCGACGTTTTTCGAAATCGACATTTGATTATCGTTCAAAATCACCAACAGGTCTTTCCGGCTATCCCCTGCTTGCTGAAGACCCTCAAGGGTCAGCCCCGACGTCAACGCGCCGTCTCCGACGACGCAGACGACCTTATGCGATTGCTTTTGCTGCTCGCGGGCTTCTACAAAGCCCACCGCGGCGGAGACACCCGTGCCCGCATGACCGGCATTAAACGTGTCATACACACTTTCTTCCCGTTTACAAAATCCGCTGATCCCGCCGAATTGCCGGATGGTATGAAACTGTTCCCGGCGCCCGGTCAACAATTTATGGGCATAGGTTTGATTGCTGGTATCCCAGACAATCAGGTCCTCGGGAGTGTTCAAGAGGTAATGAAGCGCGACGGTCAATTCGACCACGCCAAGATTGGACGCGAGATGCCCGCCGACGTTCGAGATGACGGCAATAATCTGGTCGCGAATTTCCTGGCACAAATCCGGAAATTGTTCAGGAGACAATTTCTTGAGGTCGGACGGCCCTTCGATTCCTTTCAGGAGAGACATCACTGTATCTTCCTTCTGGGCAATGCAGAAACACTTTTCCCTCTCCGGGAAAGCCGCAAACGTACTATGACAGTTTCACAGAATCAGACCGCACTGTCAAGAAATCCACACTAGGAGATCTTACCGAAGCGTTCCGGTGGTGCGCCCGGGAACCCGCCTGAAGAACCAGGCCCCAACGACGCAGGTTGATGACGGGACACCCTAAGACTGAGTCCGTTCGGTCTTGACGCGTAATTTTTTCAGCAGGCCTTCGACCGACTCGCTTTCGATGATCCGCCCGAATTGGCTTCGAAAATTCTTGACCAGACTGACGCCGTCCAGGACCACGTCATACACCTTCCAGGTATTCGCGCGCTTCAGCATGCGGTAATGGATGGCGATGGTCGACTTGGCGCCAGCCACCGCCGTTTGCACCTCGGCAAAATCCCCTTTTCTGCGTTCCTTGAGGTATTGAACCTGTTCATCGGAATAGCCCTCGACCCTGCCGGCATACGTCTTGGAGAGGAAGCGCTGGAACAGGCGCACGAATTCTTCCCGGTCGGCTTCGCTCATCTTCTGCCAATGCTGCCCCAGGGTTCGTTTCCCCATTTCTTGATAGTCGAAACGCTTTCCGATGATGTTTTCCAGGATTTCCACACGTTTCTGGGATCTATCCGGTGCCTTGAGAGACTCATCCCTCAAGACCTTCAAGGCCTGATCGATGGTCCCTTTCATAGCCTCCGTGGCGGAATCTGTCTCCACCTCCGCTGCAAGGGCTGAAGAAAATCCAAAAACCGACAACCCAAGAACCAATGCACCGATCAGGGTTCGGACTCGTGGTTCAACCGTTCTTGCGAATCCTGAAGGTAGCTGAGGCATACCCATCTCCTTTCTTGTCAACACACTTTCTCAACCTTTACACAAATCGAGTGGTTGATCAATGGTTCAGGCCCTATTTTCTGCTCTTGAGAAGTAGTTCTCGTAGAATTGACTCAGACTGGCCGACGCCACGTTTTTTTGCCGGCGCAGTCGGTTAAACTTCGGCCATAGACCCGGCGTCGTGGCGACCGTCCATACCCCTTGCCAGAACGCACCTGTCCGGCAAAACAGGTTGAGGTCGAGAGGCAAATCCTCCTCCACGCGATCGGAAACCGACCGGACCACGAAGAACGGTATGCCCTGCCGGACAGCAGTCGCTCCTATGGCCGCACTTTCCATGTCCAGACTGCTTGCCGCAAAAGCCGCGCCTATGGCCTGCTTGTCTCTGGCCAACCACACAATTTCTCCGGCCGTGACCAACCGTCCGGACAGAACCGTATTCTTGACTGATTGTGTGGTATTCCAAGCTTGTTGTCGGTGCAAGGAACTACACGAAATCGCGGCTGAACAACCCGTGATCTTCGAATCCTGACAGACAACCTGCTCGGGAATCACCAAATCCCCGATTTGTGAGGGAACCAAGGCCCCGGCAAACCCTGATGCGATAAACGCGGTCCACGGTCTCTTGCCAACAACCGCCTCACACGCGTCCTGCGCATTCGCCGGCCCAATCCCGGTTTGGATCACGGCGACGAAGTGGGTCTCACTAGCCCACTGACGCCATTTGACCCCATCCACCCGCACGACATGGTTCCCGGGCAAGGCGTGCGTAATGGCGTTCACCTCCCAAGGGGTCGCGGCGAAGACGGCGATATTCTCCAGGAAACGCTCCGGAAACCGTTGAAGTGAGAAAGGACGACGCCAAGCAGCGGCTATTGCCGGTGCCTGGCCGATTGCGCGATGTGTTGCAACGCTTCGGCTTTCGTTTCCCCGTGCATCTGAACGTTACGATACATGGCTAATGCCCACATGGGGAAATACTTGCTGTAACCATGATAGCGAAGATAGAACACGCGGGGAAACCCGGTGCCGGCGTGGAACGGTTCGGCCCAGGTTCCGTCGTCCAGTTGACGGCGGAGCAAAAAGTTTATTCCTCGCGCGACGCTCAAGGAATCGGACAGACCCGCGGTCAATAAGGTCAGGAGGGCCCACGACGTTTGTGAGGAGGTACTTTCGCCTTGTCCGGCCCACGCCCGGTCGGCGTATGACAAGCAGGATTCTCCCCACCCGCCATCCATATTTTGTTTGGATTCCACCCAGGCGACGGCGCGCCGAATCCACGGAGCGGTCATATCCTCTCCAATCGCCTGAAGGCCGACGACGACGCACCAAGTCCCGTACAGGTAATTGACTCCCCATCGCCCGTACCAACTGCCGTCGGGTTCCTGCTCTCGCCGCAGAAACTCCAGCGCCGGCGCTACGGCGGGGTGGGACCGGTCATAGCCCAGGGCGCCGAGCATCTCCAGGCACCGACCCGTGAGGTCAGCCGTGGGAGGATCGAGCAACGCTTGATGATCCGCAAAGGGAATCTTGTTGAAAATCAGTTTGTCATTATCTCGATCATAGGCTCCCCACCCCCCATTGGAGCTTTGCATGGCCAACGTCCATTTCAACCCTCGCTGAATGGCCTCATCCCGGTCGGCGGGCTGAAGAGACGAAACTTTCGCCAAGGCGGTCAGGACGGCGGCCGTATCATCGACGTCGGGATACAACTCATTCTCGAACTGAAAATACCATCCGCCGGGCGTGGCCCAGGGCGCGGACACGATCCAATCCCCTACCTTGCGCGTTTGACGGGAACGCAGCCAGGACGAGGCGTGCGACAGCGCTCCATGGTCAACGGGAAGGCCTCGTTCAACGAGCGCATTGATGGTTAACGCCGTATCCCAAATTGGAGAATGACACGGCTGCAGATGAAGCGTGGACGGTCCATCGACTGACACCGGCGTGTCGATTTCCAAGGCCTCGATTTCCCGAAGGGCCTTTTGAATGAACGGATGCGTCGCGGGGTATCCGAGCGCCATCAAGGCAAAGAGCGAATTGGCCATGGCCGGGTAAATCGCCCCAAGTCCCCCATCACCCCGCATGTGCTCCAGCAACCAAGCCTCGGCTTTCTTGATCGCTTTCTTTCGTACGGACCGCAGAGGATATTTTTCGTAGATCTTGAGAATCCGGTCGACCCAGACAAAAAAGTTCCGCCAACTGATAAACTCGGGATCCTTTTGAAAGGGCGGGGCGTGGCGATAGTTGATTTGATCCTTGGGCGTGCAGAACAACTCTGCAATCCCTTGTTCCGGGGAAATCCGGCATTCCCGGCGAACGGCAAACACAATCAGCAAAGGAATAACGACGGCTCTGGACCAGTACGAGATGGCGTACATGTTGAAAGCAAACTTCTTGGGCGCCAGCACGATTTCGGGAGGCATGCTCGGAAGCCCTCTCCACTCGTATTGCCCGAACAGGGCCAGCGCAATTTTCGTAAACACGTTGGCCGACACGACGCCGCCTCTTGCCAGGATGGCTTCCCGGGCTCGACGCATTCCCGGATCATCTTGTGGGACCCCGGCCAATTTCAAGGCAAAGTAGGCTTTAACCGAGGCACTGACGTCCATGGGGGCTCCGGTGTAAATCGGCCATCCGCCGTCTTCGAGTTGAGCGCCTTGCAGATAGCGAACCATTCGGGCTTCCCGCTCTTTGTCGACGGCACCGATATACCGGCGCAACATCAGATACTCCGAGGTCAACGTCGTATCCGCCTCTAATTCCTGCACCCAATAGCCGTGTTCAGGATGCTGTTCTTCGAGCAGCCACCTCGTGCTCCGCGACAAGGCTTCTTCTACGGCTTCCGCATGGCCGACGGTGGATGGGACGGGTCGGTTCCGAATGAACTCCACCTCCCGCGCCACGTCCGGATTATTCGAGACAAGCTTCAGGGAAGGGTTGTGCGGTTTTCGGTGACGAGGCTGGGCCTCATGGGGAGCCGAGGGGAAAAAACTCTCAGACAGCCGCCCCAGAAAATTTATGAGGAGATCCATAATCTAAATTAAACCAACTAGTATCGACAGGGTGCGTCGAGAAACGTGTGCAGAGCCAACGACGAGAAACTCTACGGATTCTCCCTATAATCAGGAGTGGGTTGGTGGCTTATAACAGACCCTCTTGAAGAGAGTCAAGGATATTACTCATCGGGGAAAAACGAGCGCGAGCGAAGGACGTTCACGGATTAGACGTTCCAAATTCCGTTCCCTCACTCCCCAGGCCGTCTTCTTTCAATCGCTGGGAACCTATAAGGCCACGTCATTCGTCACGTTCAGCAACGTTTTCTTCTCATCGATAGTCCACACGTCACAGGTCGAATCGCCATCGATATTGGCGGTTGCCACGGCCGTAAACCCCGTAGCCGATACGTTATCCAAGGTCGAAGCCGTACAGCCGGGCGGCAGCGTTCCGGAACTGCTGGTGCCCAACTCATAGTAATACAATTGGGACCCTGTCACGGCAAACCCTATCGCATTGAAATCGGCGACGTAGGTATTCTTCTCGGCGAAATAAGCCAGCTCGCTGGCATGAATGGCCACCAGGTTGTGTTTCGCTTCCGATTGTTTGGCCCGAGCTTGATATTTCAGAAAATTGGGAATGGCAATCACCGCCAAAATGCCGATAATGGCCACGACGATCATCAACTCCGTCAAACTGAACCCTCGCCGATTGCGAATGGCATGAACCATACGTTCCCTCACTCGACGGGGGATCCGGGCATGACGGGATCGGCGTATTGGCTCACTTGAGCGTCGTCCTTCAACGGCGCCTCTTGCAGATGGAGCGGATTCCCGAAGCCTTCGTCACGAAATCGTTTGATGAGTTTCTCATTGTGAGGATCTAATGTCAGCGCACGAAGCCAAGCCTCCTTGGCCGCCTCTTGATGCTCCTGTATCAGGTAAATTTCGCCCAAGTGTTCAAAAATGACCGGATCATCTTTGACGAGTTCGGCCGCTCGCTGAATTTCTCGAAGGGCTTCAGCCACCCGCCCGACTTTGAACAACGCCCACCCCAAACTATCGACGTACGCCCCATTGTCCGGTTTGAGCGCAACAGCGCGTCGCGTCAATTCCACGGCCGCTTCCCCGTTGATGCCACGATCGGCGTAACTATAGCCCAGATAATTGAGCGCGTCGGTATGATCAGGGTTGAGGGCCAGTACCGCTTCCATTTCCCGAACCACGTCGGGGAACCGATCGAGCTTGTCATACGCGGCGCCAAGATTAAATCGCAAATTTTCATCGTTGGGGTGATATTCCAGTCCCTGTTCAAACGCAGACGTCGCTTGTTCAAAATTCTCTGCTTGCAGGTAACTCAAGCCCAGCAAAAGATGCGTCTCCGCATTACCGGGTTTCAGCCCGACCGCTTGAACCAAATGCAGCGCCGCTTCCTCATAGCGCGTGAGTCGATACAGCAGAATGCCCAAGTGAAGACGACTGTCGAAAAACGTCGAATCCATATCGATATTGGTCCGATACGCTTGAATCGCCCCCTCGACGTCGTCAATTTGTTCGTACAACCATCCCAGATAATCGCGAACCCGAAGCTCGGAGGGATGGGCCTGGACGATCCGTTTCAACTCCGTCACGGCGCGGGGATGGTCTTTCATCTCGACGTAAACCAGAGCCCTTTGGATTTGCACTTTCACGTCCTGGGGGTCATCCGCAATCATCTGATCCAGAACGGCCAAGGCTCGCTCGTAGTCTTTTTGTTGCACCAAAAAACGGACAAAGTCCTTACGGAACGTCGTGTCGCGAGGCGTCACCGACGACACGAACTGCTGGTACAGGTGAATGGCTTCCTGAAGGTCCCCGTCGGACTCATAGAGCTTGAGCAAAGCCTGATAAGCCGGTTCAAACCGGTCGGCCCTTGTGATCGCTTGGCGGTAGGCGTCCTTGGCTTCAGGACCTTTTCCTTGGGCCTCCAAGGCTTTTCCTTGGTAGAAATATCCGAAATGAGACTCCGGTGCCTGGGCAATACCCTGGACGAAGACCGCTTCGGCCTGCTGGGGTCGTTTGAGATTGAGCAGCAAGACGCCTTTGTCGAAATAGGTCTCCCCGCGTTCAGAATTTAAGCCGATCGCTTCGTCATACAACCCTAACGCGCGGTCGAATCGTCCTCCGCCCGCGTAGATTTTGGCCATTTCAACCAACACGGGCGCATCCTGGACCCGACTGGACTGGATGTGATCCAACGTGGCCACGGCTCGTTGCATCTGCCCCGACAAAAATTGCAGCGCGGCCAACCTCACGCGCAGGAAGGCCGACTCCGGGTCAAATTGCAGGGCGGCGCGATACTCGAAAACGGCCTTGGGGACGTCACGCGCGAGTTCCGCCAGATAGCCTTTTAAAAAATGATAATACGCCGGAGACGGCTTGGGTGGTGAGACGAATTCGGGCTGGGTGCCGGTGTCGGATTCAGGGGCAGGGACCGCGGCACACGACACCACCACCAGGGGAACCAGCAGGAACATGACCCGTACCCGTTCCCGCCATCCACCGGGCAACACGCCCGCTCTTGGAGAACACCACCTTCGTCCCGGCTGCATCATGTTCCCCTATCCAAAGTATCAGGAGTGCTGGATCTCAAGATCGGCAAATTTCGCATACTGCTCCTGGAACGTCAGTAGCCGGTCACCCGTCGGACCATTACGATGTTTCCGAATCAAAATATCGGCAATGCCTTTTTTTTCCTCTGTATCCGGATTATAAACTTCCTCACGATAAATGAACATCACCACGTCCGCGTCCTGCTCAATGGCCCCGGATTCCCGCAAATCAGAGAGGACGGGCCGTTTGTCCGTCCTGTTTTCCACGGCCCGGCTCAACTGGGACAGCGCCACCACAGGTATTTCCAATTCCTTGGCCAAGGCTTTTAACGATCGACTGATGTCGGAAATTTCTTGTTGGCGCGATTCGGAATCACTGCGTCCCTGCATGAGTTGGAGATAATCGATGATCAACAGGTCCAGGCCGTGCTCTGCTGTAAGGCGCCGGGCCTTACCGCGCATTTGTTGTACCGTGAGCCCTCCGGAATCATCGATGAAAATCTTAGCCCTTTCCAGGCGGTCGGCCGCGGCACATAACGCATGCCAATGTTCAGAAGTTAACTGCCCCGTCCTCAAGGCATGAGAGTCCAGGAAAGCCTGGGAACTGAGCATCCGAAGGACGAGCTGGGCCTGAGACATTTCCAGGCTGAAAATACCCACGGTTAAATTCGCGCGAATCGCGGCATATTCGGCCATGCCCAGAGCCAAACTGGTTTTCCCCATACTGGGACGACCGGCAATAATAATAAGATCGGACGGCTGCAGCCCGGCCGTGATGTCGTCAATCACGCGGTACCCGGTGGGCACACCCGTAATGCGTTCTTTACGGCTGAAGAGTCGATCGACAATCTCGATGCTTTCCTTGACGATTTGATGCATAGGGACAAACGCTCGGCCCAACCGACCTTGGGCCAGTCTAAAGATCTCCCGTTCCGCATATTCCAGGAGGTCTTCCGACTCCCCGAGTCCGTCGTACCCTTTCGTCACGATTTCCGTGGCGGTTCGGATCAATCCGCGCAACAAAGATTTTTCCCGCACGATCTTGCAGTGGTGCCGGATATTCGACGCACTGGGCACCGCCTGCACCAATTCGGCCACGTACGCCGCGCCGCCCACCTGCTCCAGTTGGCCTTTGGTTTTCAGCAATTCCGTGAGCGTGATCTGATCAACCACTTCATTTCGGTCGGCCAGTTCGATCATCCCCGCAAAAATAGTTCGATGCGCCCCACGATGAAAGTCGTCTTCGACAATGACCTCGAGCGCCTTATTGAGCGCGCTGTTTTCCAGCAGCACGGCCCCGAGGATGGATTGCTCGGCATCGAGGTTCTGAGGAGGCAGACGAAGGTCGGAGACGTCAGACGTGAGCATGCGTACCTTTGAGGAGCAAGTTTGGAAGGTCTTGGATACGGACTGTTCGTGAAGTCTTTGATTGTTTCGCCATGACCTCGGCTTCCTGGCTCGATACAGAAGGCACGCCCACCATCACGGCCCATGCCGCGCCGGTAGCCCGGACACGGGTTTGCATCCTTCGGCGTCGGGTCGAATCCCACCGGGGCACGGTTTCCTGATACACCACCAACCCATGCGAGCGAAGGAACTGACTCGTTTGAAACGCCTGCCCAAAATGAGAATCAGGCGCGGCCACCAACACGCTGGGGGTTTCCAGGGCCCATTGTTCTGCCCTTCGCCCAAACGCCAGGAACAAACGATCGAGGTCCAGGGCAAAGCCCGTCGATGGGAGATCTTGTCCGAATTGTCCGATTAAATGGTTATAGCGTCCACCCCCGCCCAGTTCACAGCCGACGTTGGCGGAAAACACGTCGAACACGACGCCGTCATAGTAGTCGAAGCCACGAAATTCTCCGAGATCCAGGAGCAGATGCTCCTTGACACCGGCCGCATCGAGAAGCGCGTAGACTTTGGTCAACCGCTCAATGGGGGTCAGCAACCGGGCATGACGACCCGCGACGCCCCTTCCCCATTGCAACACTTCTTCCCGCCCATACCGCCCCGGTGCCTCAAGGATGGGTCGGGCCTGCTTGGGTGACACGCGTTCGGCTTTCAAGATGCGTTCAAGCTTCGGCAAGTCTTTATGCGCCGCCGCGAGTTCCGCTTGCTTGCGTCCCTGCTCCGACATGCCTGACTGCGCCAGCAAGGCCTGGTAGAAGCCCACGTGGCCGAGTGAAATTTTAAAATCCGACAGCCCCACGGCCTTCAGCGACTCGATGAGCAAGGTCAAAATTTCGGCATCCATCGACGCGTCATCGGCTCCGATCAATTCCACCCCCAACTGAAACACTTCCCGTTCCCGGCCCGCGTGTTCGGGCTCATAGCGAAACACCGTGGAACGATAACTCAACCGAAGGGGCAGGTCTCGCCCGGCCATCCCCATCGCCACAATTTTCGCAATCTGCGCGGTCACGTCCGGGCGAAGCACCAAAATGCGGCCGGTCGTCCAATCGGCGACTTTGTAACATTTTTCGAGAACGTCGGCCGGCAATCCGGCAGAGAGCACGTCTAAGTATTCAAAGGTCGGCGGGATGATTTCGCGATAACCCCATCGGGCAAACCCCTCAAACAACGCCCGTTCCAAATGACGCACGCGTTCAGCCGCATCAGGCAACAGGGTCGTCATCCCGATCGGGATCAGGGAACGGGGCGTTGTCGCTGAAGAAACCGTGTGACGCTCCGAGTGTGGTTGGAGACGGCGAGCCATCGAACAAAAGCGGACCGTTAAGACACGCGTGAAAGATCGACCAGGCGAACCGAAAGAATGTGCGGTTCGCGTTTGATGTTGTCCAACACGGGAAGCGGTGGCGGTTCATCTAACCCAATGATCAATAACGCATTGCTGCCTTTTTGCGCACGGGAACATTGCATCCGGGCAATATTCATGTCGTGTTCCCCGAGAATGTGCCCGACCGTGCCGATGACACCGGGACGGTCGAAGTTATAGATCAGCAACATATGGCCTTCGGGTATGACCTCGACCGCGTACGCGTTGCTTTCAACGATGCGAGGATCCTTTTTGTTATACAGGGTTCCGGTCAATTGATGCATGTGCGCACCGGCTTTCACGTGAAGACGAAGCAAGCTCGTATAATCTCCCGCGTCGCTCCACTTGACTTCCTTGACCTCGATGCCGCGTTGCTTCGCAATAAAGGGCGCATTCACGTCATTCACCGTATCCTGTAAAATCGGGGTCAACAAGCCCTTCAAGAACGCGACCGTCAGGGGCGCCAAGGAAAGAGCCGCCACCTCTCCCCGATATTCCACCGTCACTTCTTCAATGCCTCCATCAATCAGTTGCGCCTGAAACAACCCCATCCGCTCGGCCAACCCGAGGTAGGGCTGGAGTTGAAGCAAGGCGTCAGGGGGCACCGACGGAATATTCACCGCACCCCGAGCCACGCCTTTTTCGAAATAGTCGACAAATTGTTCGGCAATGCCGACGGCAACGTTTTCCTGGGCTTCCTCGGTCGAGGCGCCGATATGAGGCGTACAGATGAAATTATCCAGAGTGAGCAAGGGATGATCCGGCTTCACAGGCTCTTCCTCGAACACGTCGAATGCCGCGGCGGCGACTTTTCGGCTCTTGAGGGCCTCGTGGAGATCGTGTTCATTGATGATACCGCCACGCGCGCAATTGACGATCATGACGCCGTCTTTCATTTGCCGGATGGCCTGGCCGTTGATCAAAGACCGGGTCTCATTGGTCAACGGGGTATGAACCGAGATGAAATCGGCTCGTCTGAACAACTCGTCCAATTCCACGGTCTGGATGCCCAACTCCCGCGCGCGCCCCGGAGCCAAGTAGGGATCATAGCCGATCACCTGCATGGCCAAGCCCTGCGCCAACTTGGTCACGTAGGTTCCGATCTGCCCTATCCCCACGAGACCGAGGGTCTTGTTGTACAACTCCGTGCCCATGAATTTGCTTTTCTCCCACTTGCCCGACTTGGTCGAAACGACGGCCTGGGGAATTTTACGACTCATGCTCACGAGCAGGGCCATCGTGTGCTCCGCCGTCGTGATCGTATTCCCACCGGGCGTATTCATCACGACGATGCCCCGACGGGTGGCGGCTTCACAATCGACGTTGTCAAGGCCCGTCCCGGCACGTCCGATGATCTTGAGACGGTCGCCGGCGTCAATGACGTCGGCCGTCACCTTCGTGCCCGACCGAACGATGATACCGTCATAGGCTTTGATTTCTTCCAGAAGCCGTTCCTTGGGCAACTTGGTTTTCACGTCAACGCCAAATCCGCCCTGTTCAAGAACGGCGACGCCTCGTTCCGACAAACTGTCACTGACCAGAATCTTCATGGAACAGTCCCTACGCTTTCCGTTTGTGAAAATCCGCCATATAGTCGATTAACGCATCCACGCCGGCCTCCGGCATGGCATTATAGATACTCGCACGCATCCCGCCTACCGACCGATGCCCTTGCAACGTGGTCAATCCGGCCTGGGCCGCTCCATCGAGAAACTCGCGGTCCAATTCCGGATCGGCCAGGACGAACGGCACGTTCATCCATGATCGACAGGATGGGTCCACCGGGTTCCGATAGAAACCGGACCCGTCGATCGCGGCATACAGCTTCTTGGCCTTCCGTTCGTTGCGTTCGGCCATGGCCGAAAGCCCACCCTGCTCCTTCACCCATTGAAACACCAGGCCCGCCATGTACAGGCTATAGGTCGGTGGGGTATTCAGCATGGAATCCGCTTTCGCCTGTTGCGCGTAATCAAATACACCGGGCGTCGTCGGCAGCACGTCACCGATCAGATCGTCCCGCACGATCACCAACGTCACGCCGGCCGGGCCGATGTTCTTTTGTGCACCCGCGTAAATCACGCCGAACCGGCTGACCTCGATGGGGCGGGAGAGAATGGTGGAAGAAAAATCGCCGACGAGCGGAACGTCGCCGGTCTCGGGCACCCAATGAAACTCGACGCCGTCAATCGTTTCATTCGGGGTGTAATGCACGTAGGCCGCCTCCGCACTCAACGCCCAATCGTCAATCGGGGGGGTCGTGGTGAATGTCCGGCTCTCGGAAGAAGCCGCGACGTTCACGTCGCAATATTTCTGGGCCTCAGCAATGGCCTTTTTGCCCCAGGCCCCGGTCAGGATGTAATCCGCCTTGCGTTTCCCGCGCAACAGGTTCATGGGAACCGCGGCAAATTGCCCGGTAGCGCCCCCTTGCAAAAAGAGCACCTTATACGTATCGGGCACGCCCAATAAGTCACGGACATCTTGTTCCGCCTCGGCATGGACCGACACAAATTCTTTTCCACGGTGGCTCATCTCCATAATGGAGGCCCCGGCCCCGTGCCAATCCGTCAATTCGGCCTGAGCGCGTTGCAACACGGCCTCAGGCAACATGGCCGGCCCCGCGCTGAAGTTATACACTCGCGACATACAACACCTCTGGATTATGAAGCAGGAAATCACTCATCAGGCGTTCCCTGAACATCCGGATTCATCCGGCCATACGCCTTGTGCATCATGTAAAACCGGCACGAAACGCGGCTTGGCAATGAGGAATCTGAGTGTCGACTCATGCCGGGAATGGAAAGGAAGGTACGCTATCACACGGTCTGACACCGGTCAAGGAGGAGAAGCGTTTCCTTGCGGCAACCGCGCCCAAAGCCTCAACTTTCATACACGAGAAACCACTCTTGTCACGAGAACAGCAGTTTGCCTACAATACGACCCCTGTGAGAGTTTCGGTAATGGGGGAGAGAGAATAATGGACGGGTTACGATTCGAACGTCGCGGCGACGGCGATTATTACAAGGTCATCCTGCACATCGGGAGCACGTACGTGCCGATCAGTGACGAGGACGTGGAAGAGTTAAAAAAGCAAAGCACGGTGTCGGGCGGCACATTTCTGGAATTTTTCCTGGACCGGATCGGCTATTCTTCTTACCTCAAAGACCAAATCAAAGCCGAATTACTGAAAATCGGCGATTCCTCCCAACAGATGTCCATGCTCCGGCAATCCATTCAGGAACTCTGAGGCCGGGGCCTCCCCCCGTGCTTCAGACCGCATCAGAAATGTTTCTCAAGAAATTGAACGCGCTGACGGGAGAACACTATCGGCTGCCGACTGATGGGAGTGCGTGGAAGAGCAGAGATTGTACACGGCACATGTTGCGTGGCGGTGCCGGGACCAGCTACCCGAGGTACCTGCGTGCCTTGAATCGCTACTGGAATCTGTCCGCCTTCCTGCGCGACGACGTCGGAGTTCGCCTGGTCGGGACGCCGTAAGTCATCCGCGCTCCGGTGGCTGCGCCGAACTGCCCGGCGTGCCCAGGAACAGCACGGCGACGATGGACAGCGATATCGCGACGGCGCCGACCGTGAGCGTATCGCCGACCGCTCCGGCCAGCGCGGAGTTGAGAGAGTCGAGCAGCATGTCCGTCATCCGAACGCCGTCAGTCCCTGCCTCCGCGAATTCGGCTCTGAGCGTGTCGGTAGTGGACGGATCGAACAGCACCCGCGGGTTGTTCTTGATGGCGTCGAGCCGGCCCGGAGAGAGCGCGGCCCTCACGGTATCGGAGAGTGCCCCCTCCAGCCTCCAGGAGAACCTTTTCGTCAAGACGACGCCCAGCACGGCGAGACCCAGCATCCCGCCCACCAACCGGTAGAACAGAAGCATGGAAGTGGCCAATCCCCTGAATCTGAACGGAACCGAGTTCTGCACGGCCACGGTGAACACGGGCAACGTCCCGCCCAAACCAAGCCCCATGATCACGATGTATCCCACGGCGCCGACGAAGCTCGTCCGTTCGTCCATGGTGGAGATGAGCAACATCCCCATCGTCATGAGTCCCGTGCTGAAGAGGGCTTGTATCCGGTAGCGCCCGGTCCTGCGCAACAGGAGTCCGGACAGAACGGCCCCGAACACGACCGCGAGCATCATGGGCGTCAGGAAACTGCCGCTGCTGGTCGCGGAAGCGCCCAGCACTCCCTGAAAGAACAGAGGGACGAACATGATGCTGCCGTACAGGGCGAGCCCGCTCAGGAACATGACGATCACCGAGACGGCCACCGTCCGGGTTCGGTAGACGTCCAGAGGCATGATGGGAGCATCAGATCGTGACTCGATGACCACGAACGCAGCGGCCATGGCCAGCCCGAATGCCAGGAAGCCGATGGTCTGCGGCGAACTCCACGCGTACTGGACGCCGCCCCATGACAGCGCGAGCAGGATAGGCACGACGGCGAGTACCAGGGTCGCCATTCCTGGATAATCCAGATTGCGTTTCTCGACCTCGGGCCTGATGCGTGGGAATGTCCACGCGAGCAGCAGCACCGGAATCCCGGCCGGCACGTTGAACAGGAATATCCAATTCCAGGACAAGTTGTCGGTAATGAAGCCGCCCAGGGTGGGCCCGATCACCGAGGCCGTGCCGTACATGAGGGCGATCAATCCTTGAAACTTGCCTCGTTCTTGGGGTGGGAACAGGTCGGCGATGGCCACGAGGCTCGTGGTCATGATGATACCGCCTCCGATGCCCTGGATGGCGCGGAACGCGATAAGCTGGGTCATTGTTCGGCTCAGGCCGGTCTGAACCGAACCCAACATGAAGATGGCGATACCCAGCAGGAAGAAAATCCTGCGCCCGTAGAAGTCGGAGAGCCTGCCTACGATCGGGACCGCGACCGCGGATGCCACCAGGTAGGCGGTCGAAGCCCACGTGTAGCGGTCGAATCCGCCCAAGTCGGTGATGATGCGGGGCATTGCGGTGGCGACGATGGTCTGGCTGAGCGCGGCCAGGAGCATCGCCAGCATTACCCCGGTCAGCGCCGGCAGGAGCTGTCTTCGAGGAAGAAGGACGAAATCGCCAGCGACCGATTGGTCGGCAGTGGCTTCGGAATCGGGGCCGACGTTCATGTGCATCTACTTCCTCTGTGTTCATTTCGGAGGAAGTTTCTTTTCACGGAAACGTCTATAATTGCCGAAATCCGATCACGTCACATAATATGGATGAAGCGGTGAGAAACAGCGTCAGGATAGCGCCGATTATGCGCCCGTTCGAGCAATAAAGAAAGGAGAAACCGTATGAGTAGCTCAGGTCACCCCCATGCGATTACCATCGAGAACAACCCCAATTGCATAAAAGTCGCGTTTAACGGAACCGTCATTGCCGAGACCACCCGGGCATTGGTCCTGAAGGAAGGCCCGCTGCCGCCGGCCACGTATATTCCTCGTGAAGACGTGCAGATGTCTTATCTCCAGCGGACGGACCACTCCACCCATTGCCCGTTCAAAGGCAATGCGTCATATTTTTCCGTTCGCGTCGGGAACGAAATAGCCGACAACGCCGTCTGGACCTATGAAACCCCCATCGACTCCGTGGCGCAGATCAAGGATTGCCTGAGTTTTTATGTGGAGAAGCTGGACGTGAGTGAGGAGTCGCCGGAGAATTGATTGGCGGCGTGCATTGATCGAATGTTCATGCAGCGCCCTCTCCCGTAAAGGGGAGAGGGCGCTGCATGATGAGTGTCATCCCAGGGTAGCCAGGATGTTGTTGAACGTAGGGCTGGGGCGCATTGCCACTGCAACCTTGGCCGAATCGGGGTGATAATAGCCGCCGACGTCCATGGACTTGCCCTTAGCGGCCTTCACTTCTTCGAGGATTTTCTCGATGTTAGCCTCGAGTTCTTTCGCGACCGGAGCAAATTTGTCCTTCAATTCCGGATCGTCGTTTTGCGCGGCGAGTTCCTGTGCCCAATACAGGGCTTCGTACAGGTGGCTGCCGATGTTGTCCAACTCACCAAGCACCCGGCCGGGTGACTTACGGTTCTCCATGAGTTTGCCCGTGGCCCGATCCAGGGTATCCGCGAGGACTTGCGCTCTCTTATTGTCGTGGGTTCTGGCCAAATGGGCAAAGGATTCCGCCAGAGCGAGAAATTCGCCCAGAGAATCCCATCGCAAGTGCCCTTCTTTCACAAACTGCTGGACGTGTTTCGGAGCTGATCCGCCGGCACCCGTTTCAAACAAGCCACCGCCATTGATGAGTGGAACAATGGAGAGCATCTTGGCGCTGGTGCCCAATTCCAGGATCGGGAACAGGTCGGTGAGATAATCCCGCAGGACGTTGCCGGTGGCGGCAATGGTGTCCTGCCCGTCTTTGGCCCGTTGGAGCGAATGCTTCATGGCATCCACCGGCGCCATGATTTGAATATCCAGGCCCGTGGTATCATGATCCTTCAAATAGCGGTTCAGTTTTTCGATGAGTTGTGCATCGTGAGACCTGTTCTTGTTCAACCAGAACACCACGGGCGTTGAAGACGCCTTGGCGCGATTCACGGCCAACTTCACCCAGTCCTGAATCGGGATATCCTTGACCGTGCACGCGCGGAAGATATCATCTTTTTCCACGTCCTGTTCGTGCAGGACGTTCCCCGCTCCATCAATCATACGGATAGTGCCTTTCCCGGGAGCTTCGAAGGTCTTGTCGTGCGATCCGTATTCTTCGGCTTTTTGAGCCATGAGGCCCACGTTGGGCACGCTGCCCATGGTGGCCGGATTGAATGCTCCGTTGTCACGGCAGAAGTCGACGACGGCTTGATAAATGCCCGCATAACTGCGGTCCGGGATCATGGCTTTCATGTCGTATTCCTTGCCGTCCGGGCCCCACATTTTCCCGCCGACGCGGAGCGCGGCGGCCATCGACGCATCGATGATGATGTCACTCGGCACGTGCAGGTTGGTAATGCCCCGGTCGGAGTCCACCATGGCGAGATCCGGGCCCTGTTGCATGGCCGCTTGCAGGTCGGCTTTGATTTCCTCCTGCTGCGAAGCCGGCAAGGTACCGATCTTGGCATACACGTCCCCCACCCCGTTGTTGGGATTGACGCCGAGTTCGGCAAAAACCTTTTCATGTTTTTTAAAGACGTCTTCAAAATAGACGGACACGCAATGCCCGAAAATGATGGGATCCGAGACCTTCATCATGGTGGCCTTCATGTGGAGCGATAATAAAATACCGCTATTCTTGGCGTCTTCGATCTGTTCGTTGAAGAATTGACGTAACGTGCCGGCGCTCATCTTCGTGGCGTCGACCACGTCGCCTTTGTCGAGCTTCAGGTTATCTTTCAACACCGTCGTGCCGCCGTCCGCGCCCACAAACTCGATGCGGCCCTTTCCGGCCGTCTGTTCGGTTATCGTGGTTGATTTTTCATTGGCAAAGAAGTCCCCGCCCGACATATGCGAGACGTGGGTCCGGGAATCTTTGCCCCATGTCCCCATTTTGTGCGGATTTTTCTGGGCGTATTGTTTTACGGAGGTCGACGCGCGACGATCGGAATTGCCTTGTCGCAACACCGGGTTGACCGCGCTGCCCTTCACCTTGTCGAATTTCGCTTTGATGTCCTTTTCTTCGTCGGTCTTGGGATCTTCCGGGTAGTCGGGAATGGCATATCCCTGGGACTGCAATTCGGCCACGGCGCCTTTGATTTGAGGAATCGATGCGCTGATATTCGGAAGTTTGATGACGTTGGCGTCCGGCGTTTCCACCATTTCACCCAGGAGGCCGAGATCGTCGGGCTGCCGTTGTTCCGGCTTCAAGCAATCGGGAAATTGCGAAATGATTCGGCCGGCCAACGAAATATCTTTCCTGCCGACGTTCACGCCTGCGGTCTTGGCAAAGGCCTGGATGATCGGCAGAAACGATCCACTCGCCAGTTCGGGAGCTTCGTCGACTTTTGTGTAAATAATATCAGGTTCTGCTGACATGGGTTCCTCCTCTATCTATATTCAACATTGTGTACGAACAGACAAAAACGCCTGCTCCAGATACCAAACCGTAGATTTTAGAGACAACCGGCATTCGACGCAATCAATCGAAAGCCCCAGTCCTATCCAACGAAAGGACCAGACCGGAATGGGTCCGGTAGGCAGGCTGGCACGTTCCATTTGTCATGAGTATGAAGCCTGGCCGGGCGGCCGGGGCGCGATCAGGAGGTGGGAGTGGCGTTCACGGAGGGTGGGAGGGCTTGGCCGTAGGTCCGGACCAACCTCAGATCAGCCGCCCAGTGTCCCGGGGGGCGGCGCTCTGCGGCCGCGCCATCCCGGGTCAAAGTCCGGGCCATGCCTCATGGCGCTTCTTCTCTTCGTCATAGACACTGATAAAGCGCGCCCTCATAAAAAACAACGGCGGAAGAAGGGTCCTTCTTCCGCCGCGTATTCAACATGCGAGAGAATCTATTTCTTTTTCTTGGCCGGGGCTTTCTTCTTGGCGGCCTTCTTGGCCGGAGCTTTCTTCTTGGCGGCCTTCTTAGCTGGAGCTTTCTTCTTGGCAGCCTTCTTAGCCGGGGCTTTCTTCTTGGCTGTTGCCAATAGTCTCACCTCCTTTCAGGTTTTTTCCGAGACTACGTCGTTCTCAATCATCACAGCGAAGTCTAAAACCCTGAGTGCTTCTTACTCTCCTAAATACCATTTTTCAATCTTTTTTCTTCATGACACACGTTTGTCGTTGGTCACGAGAAAGCTCATAGCGTGTTCCGGTCTTGAGAACATGAGAAAGAAGGCTGGCTGGGAGTAGACTGGTCTACTCCCAGCAGTATCGTGAAGCGTGGAGAATGTTCACCTCTTCTTCTTGGCGGGAGCCTTTTTCTTGGCAGCCTTCTTAGCTGGAGCCTTCTTCTTGGCAGCTTTCTTGGCGGGAGCTTTCTTCTTCGCGGCCTTCTTGGCCGGTGCCTTCTTCTTTGCTGTTGCCAACCGTCTCACCTCCTTCCAGTGTTGCGGCAATGATGATTCACGACGCGTTCCTTCATCGCCTCATTCTTGTCCGGATGTTTCCACGTTATCCGGACGCGTTCATGGGTTTGTCCGTCGACTCCGCGTGTTCAAAGGTATTCGGTCCCACTTTTCTGAACCGGGGGTCACGTTTGAGGGAGGTGGCAATCGACGTGACCGGCGTTTTGCCTCTGATCTGCATGCCCCCTTCGATGAGACGCCGGCACAATTCTTTGGCATGCATCGGCCCTCGCGTTTCCCGGAAAATGATGGACGCGGCATCGGGAACGCTCATCCCGACGTACTTGCTGCGCCCCAGAAGGATTTCCTTGGATTGATCCGTGACATCCGTGACCGGTAATGGTGGTGCGCCCGTTTCATCCGAAATGATTTGGCTGGAGAGACTGGCCAATTTCGCTTTGTCCGCTTCAACTCGATATAACGTCTTTGCCAACTCCAAGTATTTCTCAATGGTCGCAATTTCTTCATTGAGCCTCTCCCTTTTTTTCTTGAAGTCTTTGAGCTTGGTTTCGTAGGCAGTAATGCGCTGCTCCAAGCCGACAATAATATCTCTGAGTTCATCTTTGACTTCTTCCATTTGCATAAGCAAGCTTTTATGTTGCTTGCTTTTATCATTAATTCAAAAGCAAGTCAATAATAAATTTTTGCATATTAACATCTACGTCAATGAATACACTTCTAACTCAATTTATTATTCATCAACTACATAATATATGAACTTGCTGTCATGCAATATTTCTAAGCCTATATTTGGTATGTTTTCAAACAGATCAACAAAATCCAGTGTCCTTGAATTTGTAGGCGCCATGTCCCAGCGCCTGCGGGCGTGGCTGCGACCCGGTCCCGACACCGGTTTGAGGGCGAGGACTGTCTGAGCGAAGCGAGTTCCGCAGCCCCAGTAATCGGGACTGGGGCAAAGGCACCCGGAGGGCCACGCCCGGGCGCCAATAGTTTTGGGTCCTTTTGCCGAAACAAAAGGACCTCGTCGTGCGGGGACGAAACCCCGCGAGAACTTCTCTTTTGGGTGTGTTGTCGTGCATTTCCCGCCTATGATAGGGTTTGTTACTCATTCACCTATCCTTGCCATGACCTCGCCGGCCCCGATCAATCTCGTCACGCTCGATTTTGCGACCATGGCTTCCCTGGTGGCGCGGTTGGGGTGGCCGTCCTATCGGACGAGACAAATCCTCCAGTGGATTTACCAACACCGCGTTCGAGACATTGCCGGGATAAGCAATCTTTCCCACAAAGATCGGGAAACGCTCGGGCATGAGGCCGTCATTGAACGATTGGCGTCTCCCACGCTTCTCCAAAGCGTGGACGGGACCCGGAAATTCCTGTTTTCCCTGAAAGACGGGCTGGCGGTCGAAAGCGTGCTCATCCCGGATGGCGAGCGGTTGACGCTGTGCGTATCAACCCAGGTCGGGTGCACCCTGGACTGCGGGTTCTGCGTCACGGGACAAATGGGACTCAAGCGAAACCTGAAGGCGCATGAAATCGTCGATCAAATTCTGACGGCCCAGGATCGACTCCAACCCGGACACCGGATCACGTCCCTGGTGTTCATGGGCATGGGCGAACCCCTGGCGAATTTCGATGAACTGTCCGAGGCCCTCACCCGGCTGACCGATACCGATTGGGGGGTGGGCTTTCCCAAACGACGGATCACGATTTCAACGGCGGGGTTTTCGCCACGACTCCACGACGTCGCCGGGCTTGGGGTGAACCTGGCGGTGTCGTTGAACGCCTCGACATCCGAACAGCGGGACCGGCTCATGCCGATGATGAACCGCTTACATCCCCTGCCCGGTCTCCTCGCGGCGTGCCGGGCGTATCCCGTACCGGCGAACCGTTCCCTGACGTTCGAGTACGTCTTGTTGGCCGGGGAAAACGATTCAACGGACGACGCCGTCCGCCTGAGCCGGCTGCTTCGCGGCATCCGGTGTAAAATCAATCTTATCCCGTTCAACGAATTTCCAAACAGCCCGTTTCGCCGGCCGGCGGACCCCGTCATTGCGACGTTCCAGACGATCCTCCGGCAAAAAGGGTATGATGTGTACGTCAGACACAATCGCGGGAGTGACGTGTGGGGAGCCTGCGGGCAACTGGGTACCCTGCCCGCGCGAATGGCTCCGGCGTCTCTCCAAACAAGGACCTGATGCAAGCGCTGCACCTTCTTCCCATTCCCCAAGATCTCCGGCACAAAACCGCGACGCTGCTTGACTGTTTTCAGGGGCTGGACGGCGTGCTGGTCGCGTTCTCCGGCGGCGTGGACAGCACGCTCGTGCTCAAGATCGCCGCGGAGGTGTCGGGCTCCCGGGCGATCGCCGTCACGGCGGCGTCGCCGACCCTACCGCACGACGAGTTGGACGCGGTCCGGCAACTGAGTGAAGAAATCGGGGCGCGGCTGATCGTGGCCTCCACGAATCAATTGGACATCGAGGAGTTCGTGCAGAACGACGCGATGCGGTGTTATCACTGCAAAACCGACCTGTACAGGCTCTTGGCACCCATCCAACAAGACACGGGCATTGCCACGATCGTGGACGGCGCCCACGTGGACGACCTGGGGGATGACCGGCCGGGGATGCAAGCGGCCCGGGAATTCGGCGTCCGCAGCCCGCTGGTGGAAGCCGGTTTTCGCAAGGCCGACGTGCGCACCCTGGCCCAAGCCCTGGGCTTGTCCAACTGGGACAAACCCGCGGCCGCGTGCCTGTCCTCCCGGATTCCGCGAGGCACGAGAATTACCGAACAGAAATTACAGCGCGTGGACCAAGCCGAACGGGTGTTGAAGGAAGAAGGGTTCAGGCAGGTACGCGTCCGCGATCATGAAGGCATCGCGCGCATCGAGGTGGATTGCAACGAACTTCCCGCCCTTCTCGAACCCGTTCTGCGTGACCGCGTCACCCAAAGCCTGAAAGCCCTCGGGTTTCAATTCGTCACGGTGGACCTGGAAGGCTACCGCCCGGGAGGCAGCGTGAGGTAAAGAGTTATTTTTGAGATTCGCCGGCGGCTACGGTTTGCACGGCTTCCCGGGCGAGGCGACGATGATCGTCATCCGACAGGCTCCGCTCCAAGACTTTTTCCGCCACCGTCAAGGCTAGGTCCGCGGCTTCGTTGCGAATGTCTTGCAGGGCTTTTCGTCGCTCCCGTTCGATTTCCCGCGCCGTCTCGGCCTGGATCCGCTCCGACTCGGTGCGCAGCCGCTGCTCGTTCTCTTCCAGCAGTCGTTGGGCCTTGGCTTTGGCTTCCGCCACGATCGCCTCGGCTTCCTGCGCCGCGCCGCTCAGTTTCGCCTCGTATGCGGCCAGGCGTTGTTCGGCCGCGACCCGGTTCTGCTCCGCCTGCTCGATGCTGTCACGGATCTTGCGTTCACGCGTTTCGAGGGCTTCCAAAATCGGCGGAAACGCAAATTTGTACAGGACCCAGAACAGGATGCCGAACGAGATGACTTCCCAAAAAATCAGGGACGAAAAGAAATGGACGTCAAATTGAGGCATAGCGTGCGCGTCCTATTTCCGCAAACCCATAATGATAAAGGCGATCACCAACCCATACAGGGCGATCGCTTCCACCAACGCGAAGCCGATCCACATATACTTGCCGACCCGTCCCTCCGCCTCCGGTTGACGGGCCACGGCCTCGATCATTTTTCCGAAAATATACCCGATACCCACCCCGGCGCCGGCAAACCCCGCGGCCGCAAGCCCCATGCCCAATAACGCTGACGCTGCAGAATCCATGATGTGTTGGTCTCCCTGGTGAAATCGTTAATAACAGTACGTCGAACAGACGATTCGGTTTAATGGAGATGAAAGGCGTCTCCCATATAGACACACGTCAAAATCGTAAAGATGTAGGCTTGAATAAAGGCGATCCCGACTTCCAATCCGTATAACGCCACCGTAAAAGAAAACGGCAGCCAGCCGATCAACAACCCGCCGCTGATCGTCAACCCGAAGAGGACCCCGAGAATCACGTGCCCGGCGGTCATGTTGGCAAACAATCGCACGGACAAGGAAACCGGGCGGGCCAGTTGACTGATGATTTCAATGGGAATCATGAGCGGCAACAGCCAAGCCGGTGTCCCCGACGGGACGAGGATCCCCAGAAACTTCACCCCGTGTACTTTGAATCCGACCAGGAGACTGAGTGTATAGACCCCCAGGGCAAACGCACCCGTGACCACGAGTTGACTGGTGACCGTATACGCACCGGGCATGAGCCCCAGGAGATTACAAAATAAAATAAATAAGAACAGGGTGGCGATCAGGGGGAAAAACCGCATCCCCTCCGGGCCCATGGTCTCGTGAATCATCCCGCGAATAAATTCCACCAGCAATTCGGCCACGCTCTGCAATTTCGTGGGGATAAGGGAGCCCGACGAACGCGCTTTCGTCAGCAACAGGGTGACCAGTCCCACCACGACAAACATCATGATCACGGCCTTGTTGATGGACACGTCGAGGCCGAACAGGGACAACGGGACAATCGTATGAAGCTCAAAAGGATGGAGTGGATCTTCCAATGGAATCTCGTCTTCGCGTTAGAGAAAATGTTTTAGGGAAACGCTACGAGTGATCCCAGCGTTGGGCAGTACGGTAGGCGTTTCGAATACCGGCAATCACCCCGAGGATCAAACCTCCCACCAAACCCCAAGGTTCAGTGGGCAACACGTAGGAGTCGATGCTCCACCCCAACCCTCCGCCCACCATCAACGTCGCAAGCAAATTCGTGCCGATGCGCACGGCTTGCCCTAACCCCGCAAACAATGGATCTGGTGACGAAGGCATAGGCCCGGCCTCTCGATTCCGGGCAGGCTATTCAATCAAAATCCCGATTCGACTGTCAAGTAATTGGTTTCGTTCTCCCCGCCTTCTCTTCTCTATCATCCCCGACCTGATCGGGGCTCCAGTTTCTTTGTCTTTCGTAGCCGTTTTCCCCTCTCCCTCTGGGAGAGGGTTGGGGTGAGGGAGCCAGGGTGAGGGGAGTTGTCATTCCAGGCGAAGCGAGGAATCTGCTACTGCTATAGCCTCCAGCGTAAAGCCGTATGCAGACCGATATCCGGTGCGGCACGATGCATGCCGTCATCTTCAGTGACTGCGATTTCAAGTGTCGCGTTCTCAGTCACTTTCACGGAACCGCCGAAGCCAAGGATGACGACTGGATCGGCCATCTCGTCCAAATTCGAGGACCGATAGGGCGAGGAATGGACATCGACCTGCACGGTGAGATTCAAGCGGGACAGGGCGCGCCAGGTGACGCTGGCCCGTCCGAATCCGATGAACGGGTCGCCCACGCTCGACAGGCGCTTCGGCGGCTCGGCGACCAGGAGGCCCAACGTCGCCGTATACAACCACGCGCGGGAGGTTTCCGACCAAGGCAGCGCACCCGAGGTCTCCGCCCAGAGCGACGTCGACAAGCGGCCCAGGCCCGCAAAGGAGCCGGCGTTCCCGGTCGGGATCTTGATATTGCCCCGAATCGTCAGCCCGTCATTCTGGATCGGCCACTCCGGCACCGCGTACCCGACGCCGAGCACCAAGTCGCCCAGCGAGAACACGTCCTGTCGTAGATTCACGCGGGTGCCGGCACCGTCCTCGTAGATCAGGGCCAGGTGGTCACGCGGAGCAGCGTCCCGCCCACCTTGCGGGAGGCCGAAGAAGTCGTGCCAATTCTCGATGAAGCCGTCGAACAACCCGCCGTGGTGACCCACGGCGGACAGTTCCAGGAAATATTCCCACCCGGGCCGGAAACCGCGGCGCAGCATGAGACTGCTGCGGTAGGTCTCACCATCGAGCAAAAGATACTCGGAACCTGAGGCCGCGGCACTCAAATAAGACGCGGTATCCACGGCGAAGGTGAGCTGCGACGACCCCGGTGGCACCGTGCGCGTACCGACGGAAACCGGGACGCCGTAGGGAACAAAAAAGGGGTTCAGGTTAACGATGCGCAGGGGCATGGCAACCGCGTCTTCGTCAAACTCACCCGACGTGGCGACAGACGGCCACAACACAGGGATGACGAACACACAAATGAAGACGGTGGATATGGCGTGGCGTGGCCAAAACAGCAAAGGTAACCGTGTCATGATGAGCATGATCCTTATAAGCGAAGTTTGCGTAAGAAAGGGACCAGCGTTCACTTCCGCTGTCAGCCCAGGATTGTGGCATTCCAATAATCAAATGTCCAACCCTTGTATGGGGCCACCACTCTCCGATAGATCCTGCTACAAATTGTGGGAACAGGTGTGGAGCGAATGACGCAAGGTGAAGCCTGTACGTCTTCCTCGCGTTTTTCACGGAAGGGCTTTCTCTTCCCTACCCGCTCCCGTATGATACGCACACAATCGTCCGAGCCCGATCACAAGTCATGAGCCAGCCCGTCCTTTCTTCAGGTTCGTCCACGTATCCCGGCACCGGGCGGTTCCCGCTGGTCCGGACAAGGACCTTGCATGCAGAAAGTCCCTGGGACGTCTACCAACGGATCGCCGTTCCGCACCGGCCGTCCGTTTTGCTGGAAAGCGGAAAACAATCCTCCAGCCAAGCCCGCTATTCATTCGTGGCCGCCGACCCGTACCTGATCGTGTCCGGAGGCCCGGGCTGGCATACCCTGGAAACGGCGCATGGCATGACGCGGCATCAAGGGGAGCCATTGCCCGCACTATTCAAAATGCTGGGACCGTGCCTGGTGCCTCGTTCCGACTCTCTGCCGCCGTTTATCGGTGGCGCCGTCGGGTATCTGAGTTATGATGCCGTTCGGCACTACGAAGTGCTCCCGTCGCTGGCCCGCCCGGACCTTCCCCTGCCCGATCTGGAGTTTCTGTTTTTCGATCTTGTGGTCGTGATCGATCACCACACCCGGATGCGGCATATCGTGTTCACCCCGCCCCCAGACCGGTTGCTGTCCGAATCCCATGAGGTCTTGCATTGTGAAGGCACGGCCCGCATGGACGAATTGGACAGCCGCTTGGATTCTCCATTCGTGAAGACCGGCCCATGGAGGTCTCCGATCAAGGCCTCCACCATGGAGGGCACCCATTCCGAACGGGAGTACGTCGAACGCGTGCAACAATGCCAGGCGTTCATCGGCGCCGGCGACATTTATCAGGCCAATCTCGCCCAACGCTTTTCCGTCGCCTTCAATCCGGCGGAAGACCATGCACTGCACACGGTCGGCCAAAACCTGTATCACCGCCTGCGCACGGTGAACCCGTCGCCGTTTTCCGGATTGTTCGTGACCGGGAATCTCGCGTTGGTCTCGTCCTCGCCCGAACGGCTCGTGCAAGTCACCGGCAACCGGGTGACGGCACGTCCCATTGCCGGCACCAAGCCGCGAGGCCGAACCGCGGGTGAAGATCACGCACTCATGGACAACCTGCGGCTCGATGCCAAAGAGCGCGCGGAACACGTGATGCTGGTGGACTTGGCCCGGAATGACCTGGGCCGGGTCTGCGAATACGGGTCGGTGCACGTTGAGGAATTCATGACGATCGAGCAGTATTCGCACGTGGCGCATTTGGTGTCCGAGGTCGGCGGTACGCTGCGGCCCGCGTGTTCCACCCTGGACCTCATCCGATCCGTGTTCCCGGGCGGCACGATCACCGGCACCCCCAAGATCCGCTGCATGGAGATCATCGAAGAACTGGAACCCGTACGTCGCGGACCCTATACCGGGTCCCTGGGATACGTGAGTTGGACCGGCGACGTAGACTTCAACATTCTGATTCGCACCATGGTGTTGGCGCAGCAACGGGCCTACCTGCAAGTGGGTGCCGGCATCGTCGCGGACTCCGATCCCCATCGCGAGTACCAGGAAACCCTTTACAAAGCCCAAGCCCTGTTTGAAGCGTTGGAATAAGACGCCGCGTTGCCTTCCATGTGGGTGTATCTGAATGACCGGATCGTGCAGGCAGAACGGGCGCGGATCTCCGTCTTTGATCGCGGGTTCCTGTACGGCGACGGCCTCTTCGAAACCGTCCGGATCCATGACGGGCGCCCGGTCTGGCTGGACCGTCATCTCGAGCGGCTCGCCCGCTCCTGCCGGCAGATCCGGCTGCCGCTACCCGAAAAACAGTGGCCGGTGATTTTTCAGAAGGTGATCGACAAGAACCGTGTGGACGACGCGTTGATTCGCCTGACGGTCTCCCGTGGGCCCGGCACCCCCCAGACCCGGGAATCGGCAACCCCGGCCGCCGGGGCCGGGGCGATCCTTCGCTCCGCTCAGGACAGGCTCCAGAGCACCACCACGATTGTGCTGTTTCCACGGCCCCTCCCGCACGTGACACCCTCCCAACGCCGCAAGGGGGTGAAGCTCGCCCTCGCCACGGGCCGCAGGCCGTCACCGCGTTCGTATCCGGCTCAAGCCAAAACCCTGAACTATCTCCATAATCTGTTGGCCAAACGGGAGGCTGAGGAACGTGGCGCCTTTGAAGGGTTGATGTTGACCACCGGCGGGCATGTGGCCGAATGCTCGATGAGCAACCTTTTTTTTATCAGAGACAAGACACTGTACACGCCGTCGCTGGCATGCGGCGTCCTGCCCGGCATCACCCGGGGAGTCGTGCTGAAAGTGGCCCCGACCTTGGGCCTGCAAACCCGGGAAGGCCGCTACCGTCCCGAAGTTCTGTATGAAGCGGATGAATGTTTTCTGACGAGTAGCGGGTTGGGCATACTACCGGTTCACACAATCGACGGCCGTTCCTTCCCGAAACAAACCGCCCGTTCCTGGGTGGCCGTGCTTCAAACCCGCTACGAACACCTCTTGAGAGCTCAGAGTCGATCCTGTAGGGGCCGCTCCCTGTAGCGGCCCAAGGAAGGGGGCGGGACGGCACGGGGGCCGTCCCCTATAATTATCCGGCGCGCCGCCGGGTTTTTGGAGAAAAATCCAGAGATTCGTCCAGACTAACCTGACTGTGGGTCTTCCACGCCGGCCCCTTACAACTCGGGAAGTCCTCCCGGTAATGCGTCCCCAGGCTGTTTTCCCTCCACAAGGCGGCCTCGGTCACGCACCGCGCCACTTGGATCATATTCCTGACTTCCAAATCGGACCGCGTCTGCAACGAAGCCTGGATTTGCGGATCCCACCGGGAAAACTGCGTCAGTGCCTGGATCAAGGAATCACCGGTCCTGACCAGCCCGACTTTGGTCCACATCAGCCGGCGTAAGGAGTTCCTGAGTTTTTCGCTGTCTTCCAACGCGCCGACCGGTTCTGCGGCCAACCGCGCAGCCAGACTTTTCAGGTGCGCACGCTTGGGAGCCGCCGGAAGGGAGGTCGCGGCCATGGCGGCACGGTATCCGAAGACCAGCCCTTCCAACAAGGAATTGCTCGCCAACCGATTCGCCCCGTGCACCCCATTGCAGGCCACTTCTCCCGCGGCAAACAGGCCGGACAGGGTCGTCTCACCATCGATCCCCGCTTTCAGGCCGCCCATGAAATAATGGGCGCTCGGAGATACCGGAATCCACTCCTCCGTGATGTCGATGTCGAACTGCAAGCAGGTCCGGTAAATCGTCGGGAACCGTTTTTTGATAAAGCCTTTCCCCAAATGGGTGACGTCCAAATACACGTGGCGCGACCGGGACGCGGCCATTTCCGACCAGATCGCCCGGGCCACGATATCCCGGGAAGCCATTTCCGCAGCCGGATGATGCCGTGACAGGAACAACGCTCCTTTCCGATTGCGGAGCACCCCGCCTTCGCCCCGCATGGCTTCGGACAACAGAAACGGCGGGCTGGAGGGCAGGTACAAAGACGTGGGATGAAATTGAACGAACTCCATGTCCTCCAACACGACACCCGCCCGATAAGCCATGGCCATGCCGTCGCCCGTGGCGTTCCCCGTATTGGTGGTCCTCCCGTAAATCTGGCCTGCGCCGCCGGTGGTCAGAATCACGGCCGTGGCCGCGAGGAGTTTGACGTCCCCCGTGGCTTCATTCACCGCCACTGCGCCGCAGCACCGGCCATCCACGACCAACAGGTCCTTGGTAAAATGACGATCAAACCATTGAATATTGGGATGCTGCCGGGCCCGCTCCAGCAAGACGCGAATCATTTCATTGCCCGTCGCATCGCCCCGGGCCCGCAGCACGCGGTTCCGGCTGTGCGCCCCTTCCTTGGTAAAGGCGAATTTCCCACCGACCTTATCGAACTGCGTGCCCCAGGTGATGAGTTCCTGGATTCGGGTCGGCCCTTCCTCCACCAGGACCCGAGCCGCCTCTTCTCGGCCCAGCTGATGCCCAGCCCGGATCGTGTCGGAGAAATGCAGGTTCACGTCGTCTTCGGCGTTCAGGGCCACGGCGACTCCGCCCTGGGCGTATATGGAGTTGCTTTCCAGGCGGCTGCCTTTTGTCACGATCAACACCCGTCCGTATCGACCCAACTCGATCGCGGCACGCAATCCTGCGATCCCGCTCCCGATCACCAGGAAGTCAGCCTCCGGCCCCCAACGATACCGTGTCGTGCTTTTTTTCATGGAAATAAAGATGGATTGGCGTTGAGGCCGGTCGGCACAATCGGGGGCATCAAAAACGGGAGTTGGTCTCGGGCCTCATGGCGGCCGCAGAAAGAACCGGCAACGGGGCTTAACGGCCGGCCTTTCCGAACGGCATCGCTCCTTCCACACTCGCCAACAAAATGTCCTGTGTGCCACTCCACACCCACACCCCGTGGCCTTGATCCGTCACCGGCGTTTCTTGGGGGGAGCGTTGCCATGTTCCCTCCCATCGTACGTTGACCCTGATCCGGTCTCCTTGAATGTAAATCCGCTCAATCGTGACGTTCAGAGAAATCGTCGGATACGTATCGAAGTCCCGTTGTATCTGACCTTCGAATCGCTGAAAGCCCTTTAATGGCAACGTCAATTTTCGGATCGCGTCGAAATTGTGTTTCTCATACGCCAAGCGTAGGGCTTCAACCGCCTGCACGATTCGCTCAAATCGCGCATGGTCAGCGGAAACTTTCTTGTCTGAGGAGAAGAACTGGCACCCCGCCGCCGCCACAACGAGGAGCAGCAACAGGCTGAACAAGGAGAGATGGGATCGAACCATGGGGCCATTATAGCGAGAGCGTGATAAAACCACAAAAGCCCTCAATCGCGCATTTTCTTGACACTTCTCGGGACGCTGTGTTACCTCTGCATTCTTTATGACTGTCTTGATCACGTGGCTCTCGACCAGTGAGACCCGGACCGTCGTGCCGTTGACGGCTTCCGCCCGAGGAAGAAGTGAAGGAGTGTGAATGGCCAGTGTAGTCAAAAAACGACGAAAAAAAATGCGGAAGCATAAGCATAAAAAACTTCGCCGACGCATGAAATTCGCCCGTCGGCGGAACTGAGATTCACCATTCCAGCACTAGGTGGGCCGGCACCAATACAATCCCTTGGACGAAACGACCGCACCGGCTTTTCGACACCCCGGGCCACGTCGGTTGAGCCGGTGAATGCATCGGCAGCGCTATCCCTCTACTCTTCGAGCCTGCGACCGTCCATGGCCACCTGTCTTCCCGTACGCGTCTCCTGTCGCGCCTGACGACCAGCCCGTGCCATGAGTCAATTCTCCCGCCTGCTCCCGTTTGTCCGTCCGTATTTTTCTCAATTGGCATTGGCCGGCGTCCTGATCATGGGTGTCGCGGCCCTCAACCTGACGTTGCTGAAACTCGGCGGGACGCTGTGGGACCTCATCACGGTTCAACGAAACGTGGAACGCATGACGCAGACGATCCTGCTGTTCCTGGTGATCGCCGTCATTCAAAGCGTCTTGAGCATGGGCCAAAGCTACCTGACCACCCGCCTGTCTCAACTGATCGTCGCGGATTTTCGCACCCACCTGTTTCGTCACCTGCAAACCCTGTCTCTCAGCTTCTTTGCCAAACGGCGCACGGGAGAAATTCTCTCGCGACTGATGAACGACGTGGGCGTGATCCAGAACCTGGTGACCGAAACTCCCATTGACTCCGCCAAACAACTGGTGACGCTGGTGGGCGGCCTTGCGTTCCTGTTGTACATGAATTGGAAACTGTGCCTGCTGATCGTCCTGTTGCTTCCCTTCCTGGTCCTGGTGGCCCGGCTGTTCGGAAAGCGCTTGAAATCCCTTTCCACGCAGATACAGGATCACACGGCCGCCCTGTCCACCCTCATCGAAGAAGTGATTTCGGGTATTCGCGTCGTGAAATCCTTTGTCCGAACGGGCCGGGAGGAAGGACGATTCGGCATCGCGGTGGACTCGCTGGTGGCCGGGACGCTCCGCCGCGCCAAAATCCTTTCCGTCTTTATTCCCGTCATCACTCTCCTGACGTTGATGATGGCGGGCGTCGTCCTGTGGTACGGCGGCAAGCAAGTCATCGACGGGGCCATGACGCCCGGAGACCTCCTGGCCTTCGTGTTGTTTGCGGGGATTTTAATCGGGCCGTTCGGCGCCGCGGCCCGGATCTTTTCCCAAATGAAGGAGGGACAGGGCGCCCTGGAACGCGTCTTCGAATTGCTCGACACCACGCCGGAGGTGACGGACGCCCCCCAAGCCCGGCCCTTGCGCGACGTGCAAGGCCACGTCAAATTTTCACACGTGAGTTTCGCGTATGACCCGCGTCACCCGGTGCTCGCCGATCTCTCCTTCGAAGTGCGTCCGGGCGAAATCGTGGCGTTGGTGGGTCCGACCGGTTCGGGGAAGAGTACGATCGCGAACCTGTTGCACCGGTTTTATGATCCCACGGAAGGAGCCGTCACGATTGACCACCAGGACCTGCGGGACGTGCAATTGGCCGGTTTGTATCAACAACTGGCCATCGTACCTCAAGAAACCGTCTTGTTCGGAGACACGATCCTGGAAAACATTCGATACGGACGGGAAGACGCATCGGAAGAGGACATTATGGCCGCGAGCCTGGCGGCTCATGCTCATGACTTCATTTCGGCGCTCCCGGATGGGTATGCCACGATGGTCGGGGAAAAAGGCGTCAATCTATCAGGTGGGCAACGGCAACGCATTGCCATTGCCCGGGCCATCCTCAAAAATCCCCGGCTCCTGATTCTGGACGAAGCGACCTCGGCCCTGGATTCCGAATCCGAGATGCTGGTCCAACGTGCCTTACAAGGACTCATGGCGGGACGGACGACCGTGGTGATCGCCCACCGCCTCACGACCATTCAGGATGCCGACCGGATTTTCGTGCTCAACAAGGGCAGGATCGTCGAGGAAGGCACGCACGCGGCACTCATGCAACAGGACGGCCTGTACCGCCATTTGTATACGCTCCGGATGGTGGAATTGGAAACGCCGGCGTCGGCACCTTGAGGAGATCGTCAAGCCTTATTTGATCTTGGAAAAATCCGCCTCAATCGTGACCAATTTCCCATCGGGGAAAAACACGACAATGTTCGTCTCGGCCTGCGGGTCAAATTCCTGATACGCGAACCTGGCGGAAAACCGGGAGACGTAGTCCATCTCGGACCCGGGAATTTTCCGGCCGCGACTGGGCTTGCCCTTATCCACGGCCATCACGTTCGTCGACCCTTGTTGCAGCGCCACGTCGGCCCCTTCGGCAAAAAACTCCTCCTGCCCGCACAGCCCGATTTCCATTTCAAGATTGGGCATGTTCAGAATTTCCTGGATTTTGGCTTCCGGCATCCGGACTTCCTGTTGCGCGACTTTGGACCGGCGGCCTTCTTCGCGTCCGAAATATTCGAACCAATAGGTTTTCGTTCGTAAAATCGCGCTGCTTCCACATGGTTTGATTGCCGGATCGTCCCCGATGCGGGTAGTTTTGTCCGCGGCTTGGATGATGCTGAACATTTCTTCATTGGAAGCCGCCTGCTCCATGGGTCCCCGGGCTGAGGCCATGATCTGCTTGGCTTGCTCCATCGTCAACTCCACGTCGATGGCAAACGCCGGAGAACCCATTCCTCCTAAGACGAAGAGCAGCATGAGCATGAGCCCGAGTCCGTTGTTCCGGTGGTGGTATCGTCCATATGAGCTCATGCGGTCTCTCCTTCTTCGGTTAGATTGGAATTGGCATGGATCACGCAGGTTCAATACAGACCAGACTGCCAGGCTGAATTGTAAGAAACCTCTCTGCCTCTTTTCAACGCCTATCAGCTCCCGCTTGCCCGATCGGCCGAGAAACGACGGGCAAGCAAATGGTTGACTCATCGTGGGGCGTAGTGTTAAATTTCCGTCCCAATCGTGCCCGCTTCAGATGGGCCTTCCAACGGTTCTTGGGCAGAACGGGATCACTCCCGTATTACGCTCTCCCGAACTAACGTTATTGTAGCCGCAAGTCAACCGGCCGCTCAAACAAGCAAGGGGTATGGCATGGGAAATGGGATAAACCAACAGGAACAGGCCATGAACCTCGAAAACCTCGAGCGGGTCTATACGAATTATTCTTCGGTCTATGACCAAACCTTCGGGAAGGCCTTTGATCAATCGCGTGAATCGGCGGTGAAAGGCCTTCACATCGCTCCCGATGATCACGTGCTGGAAGTCGGCGTCGGCACGGGCATGGCCTTGCCCCTGTATCCAGCCCATTGTCGAATCGTGGGGATCGACCTCTCGGAAGGGATGCTGAAAAAAGCCGAGGAGCGCATTACCAACTACGGCCTTGACCATGTCACGCTCCAGCGCATGGATGCGGGGCAAATGTCTTTCCCGGACGATACCTTCAACGTGGTCATGGCCGCCTACGTCGTGACCGCTGTCCCGGATTACCGGCAGGTCGTGTCGGAGATGATTCGCGTGTGCCGCCCCGGCGGCCGCATCGTCATGCTGAACCACTTCAGCAACGGGAATAAATTCATCGCCGCCGTGGAGAAACTGATTTCCCCCATATGCCAGCGGATCGGGTTCCGTACGGATTTGTCTTTGGATCACGTACTCGATGGCACGCCCCTTGAGGTCACGAAAAAGGAAAAGATGGACCCCTTCCAGTATTGGTATTTGGTGGAATGCGTGAATGCCAAAAACGGCTATTCCCATTCGTCATCGTAACAACCTGATCCCTTCCTCAAACCGTCGTCCCCATGAAGCAGGCCCTGTGCCTCCAACACGTTCCATTTGAAGGCCCTGGCGTGTTTCGGCAGGCGCTGGCGGAACGCCAGTATCGGACCGACACGCGGCTCGTCCCTCAAGAGGACCTTCCCGCCACGCTTCCGGATTTCCTGTTGGTCATGGGGGGGCCCATGTCGGTGAATGACGCCGACCCCTGGATTGACAAAGAACAAGAGTTCATTCGACGCGCGATCGAGGCGGGCATTCCGGTGGTCGGCGTGTGCCTGGGCTCTCAATTCATGGCCAAGGCTTTGGGAGGACACGTGCGTCCCGGCCCTCGCCTGGAAATCGGGCCTGTCCCAATCACGCGCACCGTCGAAGAAGACGCCGACGCCGTTTTTGGCACGTTTCCCCGCCAGTTCACGGTGTTTGAATGGCACGGCGAAGGGCTCACCTTGCCACCGGGGGCATGTGTCCTCGCCTCGTCCGAATCCTATCCGGTTCAAGCCTTTCGATATGGCGACCGCGCCTACGGGCTCCTGTTTCATGTGGAATTGGAAATCGACGGCGTCGAAGCCCTCTGCCGTGAATGTGTCACCGACGTGCAACGGGCACAAACCACGACAGAAGCCTTATTGGCATCGGCAAAGACCGTTCTGCCCGAATGCCACCGACTCGCCGACCGCCTCATCGCCCACCTGGCAACCTGATCCGATGTTGCCGACGGTGGCTGAAAATCGACAGGCATTGCTATTGCCAAAAACTGTCCGTTGGAGAAAAAGTCATGAAGAGAAGGGAGCCCATAAAAAAATGTGGTCATCTGCCAAGCTGAAAAGGGACAAGTTGTTGCAAAAATTACAACGACTGTCTCAGACTACATAACGAAATGGCCTTCTCTCCACCCGTTTGATAAAGGAGACACAACATGAAAGAAGGTTTGCCGGCAGTATTTGAGAAATCTCCGCAAGGATACATTGGGTACGTTGAGGAATTGCCCGGTGCCAATACGCAAGGCGCAACCTTGGAAGAGACCAAGGCTAATTTGGTTGAGGCCATACAACTCGTGTTGCAGGCAAACCGGCAACTGGCTGAAGAAGAGATAAATTCTGGGAACTGATCAACTGCGCGTCTCAGAAAACCCTCGCGGCACATTCCTTGCTTGTCACCCTACCTGTGCAGTAACGTGAACCCTCCGTGTTTTTGAAAACGAAACTCTGAAAACTTGTTCGATCATTGAAGAAGGAGTGGCAGGAATGAGCGGTGTTCCCATCACCTATGCCGAACGCATCAAAACGTTACCCCCGTATCTGTTTGCGGCCATCGACGAGATGAAGCAGCAGGCCGTCGCTCGCGGGGTGGATATCATCAACCTGGGAATCGGCGACCCCGACCTGCCCACACCCGATCCTATTCTGGAACGCATGCAAAAGGCGGTGACCGATCCGCAGCATCATCAATATCCTTCCTCGAGCGGGATGTTGTCGTTTCGCACCGCGGTCGCCGACTGGTACAAGCGACGATTCAACGTGACCGTGGATCCCAAGTCCGAGGTGGTCACACTCATCGGGTCCAAGGAAGGCATCGGCCACGTCCCCTTGGCCTTTATCGACCCGGGCGACGTCGTGCTGGTCCCAAGCCCCGGATATCCGGTGTATCCGGTGGCTACCGGCTTTGCCGGCGGCATTGCCCATGAGATGCCCTTGTTGAAGCAGAACGGGTTCCTTCCCGATCTGGATGCGATTCCCCCGGACGTGGCCCGAAAAGCCAAACTGATGTTTTTGAATTCGCCGAACAATCCCACATCGGTCATTGCGGACACGGCGTTTTTTTCTCGCGTGATTGCGTTTGCGAAAGAGCATCACGTCATCGTGTGCCACGACGCGGCGTATTCGGAAATTTTCTACGACGATCTTCGCCCATCGAGTTTTCTGGAAGCGGAAGGCGCCATGGACGTGGGGATCGAGTTTCACTCGTTGTCCAAGACGTTCAACATGACGGGATGGCGCCTCGGGTTCGCCGTGGGCCGTGCCGAAGTGATTGCAGGGTTGAGCCAGATCAAGAGCAATTTGGATTCGGGACAATTTCAAGCCGTTCAAGAAGCCGGGATCACGGCCTTGGAGTCCGACGATCGACTCACCGCCGGCCTCCGGGCCATTTACCAGAAACGCCGTGACGTGTTGGTCGCGGGCTTGAGAAATCTCGGGCTGGAGTTTGAAACGCCCGCGGCGACGTTCTACGTCTGGATCGAGGTGCCCCAAGGCTATACCTCTGCGTCTTTTACGGCACACCTGTTGGAAAAGGCCGGGATCGTGACCACGCCGGGAAACGGGTTCGGGGCTCCGGGCGAAGGCTATATCCGCATGGCCCTCACCACGACGAAAGAGCGATTGGCCGAAGCCGTGGACCGGCTCAAACAAATCGGGTGGTGATCATTCCTCCATTTTCGCGTATGCCGTCACGACGACGAAACGCGGGGACCTGAATACGGTGAGCGTCGAAACCGTCTTTATCGCCTTCGGATCGAACCAGGGGGACCGGCAGGACTTTTGTGACCGCGCCGTGGCCTTGATGAGGCTGCTCCCGCAATCCACGCTGACGGGCGTCTCGTCGTATTACGAGACCGAACCCATCGACATGGCTCGCGGGCACGACGACACGTGGTTTTACAACGGGGTCGTTCGTCTCGAGACGCAACTCCAACCGGAACACCTGTTGGCCATTTGCCGGGAAACGGAACGGGGACTCGGTCGTGACCCCGAGTCACGCAACGCCTCCCGCCCTATTGATTTGGACATTCTGTTTTATGGACAGCGGATCTTCGAGACCCCACGGCTGACCATTCCGCATCCCCGGCTCCATCAGCGGCGATTCGTCCTCGTGCCGATGGCCGAGATCGCTCCGGATTGGATCCATCCCCAATACGACCAAACGATGCAAGCTCTGCTCGACAGGCTGACGGATACGCATCACGTGCGAAAGCTTGACGTGGTCCCCGGTTCTCGTTTCGCCAACCAGCCGTCCTGCACGGTGCCTCCCGCTGACTGAATGCGTATCATCCGAACGACTCAGGCCATGCAAGTCTGGCGACGCCGGCACGATCCGCTCGGGACCTCGATCGGGCTGGTGCCGACCATGGGAGCATTGCACGCGGGCCACCGGTCGTTGATTCAACGCGCGCGTCGCACGTGCCAAACGGTCGTGGTGAGCCTGTTCGTGAACCCGCTCCAGTTCGGTCCAGCCGAGGATTACGGGCGCTATCCGAGAGCCCAGTCGCAGGATCTCGCATGCTGTCGGGAAGAAAACGTCGATCTCGTCTTCATTCCGAATTTGAACACCTTGTACCCTCAGGATTTTCAAACGACCGTCGCCGTCAGCACGCTTGCGCAACGATGGGAGGGAGAACAGCGGCCCGAGCATTTTCAAGGTGTGACCACGGTCGTGACTAAACTGTTGAACCTTGTCCGTCCGGCCCGCGCGTTCTTCGGGCAAAAAGACTACCAGCAATTTTGCGTGATCCGGCAATTGGTGAAGGACCTCGACGTCGACACGCGAGTCATCCTGTGCCCGACCATTCGGGAGTCCGACGGGTTCGCCCTGAGTTCACGCAATGACTACGTGACGAAATCGCAACGCCAACGGGCCCTGTCGCTCTATCAGGCCCTGTCGGCCGGGAAAGCCGCGATCGCAGGAGGCCTGCGCCGCGCAGATCTGGTCGAAAAGAACATGGCGAAGGTCCTCGACGCGAGGCACGGCCTCGCCGTCGACTACCTGGCGTGTTGTGACGCCCGCACGCTCGAACCTCTTTCACGTCTTAGAGGCACCGTCGTCCTACTCGGCGCGATCAGGATCGGCGGGGTTCGCTTTATCGATAATCTCATCGTCCGGATTCGACGATAAGGTGCGGGCACACCGGAACCCGATATTGGGCGAACGCGTGGCCGGCGTCGCGCCGTTGCGGGTGGCCGTTCTCAGGAGTTGCGGCCGGCTGCGCCACGACCCGCCGCGGACGCTCTTATACCGCCCGGCCTCGGAGCCCTGCGGATTCCGTTCGGGCATCAGAGGATACGAGTCCGGGCCGAACCAATCCTGCACCCATTCTCGCACGTTGCCGGCCATGTGATGAAGCCCGTACGGGCTCCGTCCCTCCTCAAAGCTATCCACGGCCGCGACCAAGGGGATCTGGTGAACGTGATACAACCCGAACACCGCCAAGTCCGGAGTGGGCGGATCGGCGCCCCAGGGAAACACCCGGCCTTCGGTCCCTCGAGCGGCTTTTTCCCATTCAGCCTCGGTGGGCAACCGTTTGCCATGCGTTCGACAAAACTGGTCCGCTTCGTCCCACGTCACGTACAGGGCCGGCCAACGCGCCATCACGTAATCCGGGAGAACATGGACGTCGATCAGATGCCAAATCAGATGGCGCAGTTTGAGCGGAACCGGAAGCCCTTGCCGGTACAGAAACGCCAGATACTCCGCCATGCTGACTTCATCGCGATCGAGTGTATACGCATCCAGCCAGATGCGTCGTTGCGGAAACTCCGTGTCGTCATACTGCGTTTCCAACCCGAACGGATCATCATCTTTCCGCACGGTCCCCATGAGGAACCGCCCCGCGGGAATCTGCACCATCGGAGATGGTCGAGACAACCCGGCGATCGCCGCCAGATGCTGCTCCAACTCCGGCGGCGGAGCCGGATCGTTGTTTTCCTTAGCAGCGCTTTCCAAGCTCACGACACAGCAGACAAGGAAAACAGTCACAACCCCCAGGTATGGCGAGACGGTCCTGGAGGAAGCCCTGGTCGATGGGGCGATCCGCTCGCTCACTTGCCGGCCCGTTCGGAAGATTCTTTCGGGGGGTTCCTGAGCAGGATGAGTTGGCCGCCTTCGACCAACTGACGCTTTTCGATCATGCCGTCTCGTATCGTGTGCGCCTGGACCGTGGCCAGCAGTACTCGTTCACCAAGGCGGGATTCGAAGAGATGCGTGACGTCGAGAATCCCGGCCGACTCCCATTCTCCAATCGCGTCGGGCCTATTATCGGTGCTGCCTTCGGGCAACACGACGGAGCGATCGATCCGGGCAATGCGTTGCACCTCGCCCGTGAGAGAATCCAAACGCCAAAGCGAGGATTCTTGCCCGGAGTGACTCCCGAACAGCGGATCTCGCTGTTTCGCCTTGTCTTCCTGGACGTAGATCGATCCATCTCCTGCCCAAACCAGGTTATCCGGATTGCGAATCCCCTCGTCGGGGTGTGAGAACCGGGCACCGACGGCATTATCACCATCGTATAAAATCTTGAGCGTGGCCTTCAGCCCCTTCAGGTCGACGTCGATTTGATACATGGTTCCCCACGCGTCATGACCGGGAAACACCGTATCCCGTCCCGTCGAGGCCAGGACCGCTCTCGTGCCGATGGACGGATGCGTGCTCACGTCTTCCGGCCGGGAAAATTGAAAGGCCCCACCGGCTTTCGCCTCTCGCCGAAGCGTCAATCCCGTTTTATAACCCGATGGGTCATATCCTCTTTCTCCGGCCTTCGCCTTGTCCAACACCTCGATCTTTTTCCAATCGCCTCTTAGGGTTGAGCCCGTCCCGTTGAATTGCGCCACCGTCCGTACTCCATTTTCTGCCACGAAGTAATACAATTGCCCCACGAGTAATCCGTTCCGGTTCAGGAACGTCGCGTTTGCCGGACCAACGGCGTGAGGAAGCGCCCTTTCAACCGTCGAGGCGTTTTTTTGACCCACGTACAACCAGAGAGGCGCCGTCACAATATGGTCCGGAAACGTGTGCAGGTCTGCTATTTGTCCAAGGGCCTCTGCCTCGTCGGTCTGCGGTATCGTATCGTCCCCAATCAGGAGGGCCACCGAATCGAGCGTGCCGGACAGCGGCGTGGTATTTTCTCCGGCCATTCGCCCCATCGCCGGTACCGCGTGAAGGGTCCGGCGTTCCACGTCCAAGGCCCAGACCGTTCCTCCATACGGATGGCCCAGGGGATCCGAGAGTTCTTCCTGGGTCATGTAGATCGTATCGACAAAATTGAACGTGCCCTTGGCGATCAATTGGCTCGAACACAGGCGTGACAGGCCTTGTTCGGTCTGAGAGATCTCATTGATCTGGAATCCCGCTTCGACGATCCGGCCTTGGCGGTCACGAATAGTCCGATACGCAATTCCGCTGTCGAGAATCTGTAAGGTCCGGCGATCGATATCCAGAAAGCTGATGCGAGCCCCTGTCAACATCGTGCCGTTGTCAAGCCGGTACGGGTAGCCGGCCTTGCCATCCACCTCATGATTCACCAGAACCCGGAAGGTCCCGTCATCCAACCGATAGGCTCCGAGGCCGTCCAGTGCTCCCACGGGCTGATACCCCTGATCGGCAAAACGAGGATCACGGGAAGACAAACGGTCTCCGATCGTCAACAGGGAACGCACTTCCCACGTTCCCTGACCATTCAGCATGGAAACCGGGGATGGGTGCTGGGACGCGAAACCCGTCAAGACCACCAAAAGGAAGGCTAGCGCTACAACCTTCGGAGTGTGATTTAATACCAGCCCATTCACCGGTAACACGTTTCTTCTTATTGCGAAGACGTCTTCAAAAAATCGACCGTTTCATATCCCTGCGGTTTATGCAACCGTGGGAAAAATCCTCCTTCTCCTCTCACCCTGCCCTCTCCCTATTTCCCGCTTAATGCAGGAAATCGGAGAGGGTTCTGTAATTTCTTGCGAGCCCCCTTGACAGAGCCGACCTATTATAGTAATGATTGTCATAATCATTATTATAGAATAGCGCAAAGCAAGGAAGGTTCCGCTGTTCGAGAAATCCCACGCGTTATCCCAAGAGAACAAAGGAGGACTCATCGATGAAAGGTTCCTACACCCTGACGCTTCGACAACCTGCTGCTCCCATCTCCAATAAAGAAAATCCGTTTTGTCTGGTTCGAGGATTTCTGCAACTCATGGAAAGCCATGACCCGCTTATTGTCGGCCATTGCGAACGGACGGCCCAATTTGTCTTGGCCCTCGGACATGCCATCGAGTTAGCGGACCAAGAACTGCTCCAGCTTCACTATGCCGCGCTGCTACACGATCTCGGGAAATTTTTGCTCCCTCCTCGTGTCCGAACCGGCACCAATTTATCGCCGGAAGAAGAGATGAAACATCAATGCCACCCTCGGGTCGGCGCCGCCATTCTTCAACAATGGCCCAGTCTCAATACCGCGTCCGTCCTGATCGCTCACCATCATGAACGATGGGACGGCTATGGGTATCCCTATGGACTTCGGGGAACGCTCATCCCGCTTGGATCCCGGATCCTGAGCATTGCCGACGCGTTTGATAAATTGACTTCTCCCTGTCCTCATGGAGAAGGACAACCCTTTGAAAAAGCCGTTCAGGTCCTCAAGGGGGGCTCCGGCATGCGATTCGACCCGGACTTGACGGAACAATTCCTGCTCCTCATCCCCAATTTGTTCAACGTGGGCAATGAGCTCGAATTTTCCCTGTCTCACTATTCCCGGGTCGGCAATTTGGTGAGTTGACGCGCTTATGCTACAATTTAACCCGTCTAAACGACCGGTGAACATGCCTTCAGCCATCTCCCGTCAAAAAGCTTCCCCTGCCGAAAGTCACGTTCAACGCGATGCCCTATCCTATTGTGTCGTGCAGAGCCCCGTCGGCAGGATCCTCCTGGCAGGGAATGCCCGCACATTGACACACCTCTCGTTTCAGGATGGACGGCATCCGATGGACCCGGACCCCCGGTGGATCTATTCCGAACAGCCGTTTCAACGACCGATGCGGCAACTCAACGAATATTTTTCCGGAAAACGGAAAACGTTCTCGATCCCACTGACCCCAAAGGGCACCCCGTTCCAACAACGCGTCTGGCAGGCCCTTCAGACCATCCCCTATGGACAAACGCTGTCCTACGGAGAGATTGCGAAAGCCATCGGCAAGCCCACGGCCGCCCGCGCCGTGGGCGCGGCAAACGGACAGAACCCCATTTCGATCATCGTCCCCTGTCATCGGGTCATCGGCAGCAACGGGAAACTGGTCGGCTATGGAGGCGGGCTCTCGATTAAAGATGCGTTACTGGTTCACGAGAGCAAGCACCAGCCCTAAAGCCCGGGCATTGTCGCCATAATGTGGGTTATGGACCACCTCTCAACGCGTCGAGTGTCACCGTCTCCGCTGCCGTTCGAGAATGGGCTCAATCCTGGCCGGTGAATAGGTCGGTGGTTTGATCCACTTGCCGTCGTCTCGTTTATACCCGCCCACCTTGCTCATGTTTGAACGCTGCACTTCCCGGAACACCGGCGCCATGTCGATCCCATAGGAGACGGCCGTGCCGTACACCACGTAGAGAAGGTCGGCGAGTTCTTTGGCAATGCCGGGAAGGCGTTCTGCTTTCATGGCTTCCTTCAATTCGTCGAACTCTTCCTGAATGAGCCGCTCGCGCAGGGCCGTGGTTTTCGCGTCCGGCACACCGGGGCTCTCCGCGACGTGGATGTCGAACTCCTTGTGGAATTCCCGAACCATTTTTTGCGCTTCGTACATGCCCCGTCCTTTCGTCAAATATTGCTTACAAGACCAGAATCATATAGACGTCGTTCACGTTCGTGCCGGTCGGTCCGGTGATGACGTGTCCGCTCGTCCGGTCAAAAAAACGATAGCTGTCATTTTCCCGAAGCGCCGCTTCATGGCTCACTCCCTTTTCCCTGGCGCGGCTGATGGTTCCCCCATCCACAACGGCCCCCGCAGCTTCCGTCGGACCATCGGTCCCATCGGTGCCGAACCCGATCACAAACACGCGCGGTACCCCTTGGAGCGAATGAGCGGCAGCCAAGGCAAATTCCTGGGCGCGGCCCCCCAGCCCCTTCCCTTTCACGGTCACGGTGAGTTCTCCGCCTGCCAGAAGACACGCGGGCGGCTTGATGGGGTTTCCTGAAACGTGCATTTCCCGGGCGAGCTCTGCAAAGAGTTTTCCGATCTCACGCGCTTCCCCGGACAGGGTCGTGGTCATGATCAGGGAACGGATCCCCAATGCCTTGGCTCGTTCGGCCATCCGTTGGATGACAGCGTGGTTATTGCCGATGACGTGATGCTGGATCCGGGAAAACAGCGCCTCACCGGGTTTGGGCGTCTCGGGCACGCGTCCCTGAACTCCGCGGTTCACGTGTCGTCGAACGGCCGGCGGAATCCGGTTTCGGACCCCGACCATGTCGAGTACCCTTTTCGCATCTGCAAACGTCGAGGGATCCGGAGCCATGGGGCCCGAACCGATCGTTCCCGGATCATCGCCGGGTACGTCCGAAAGAACGAGCGCAATGACCGTGGCCGTCGTGGCACCCGCAAGGCGCCCGCCCTTGATCCCGGACAGGTGCTTGCGCACCGTGTTGATCTCTTGAATGGTGGCTCCGCTTCGGAGCAGTACGCGGGTGGTAAGTTGTTTCTCTTTCAAGGTCAGACCCGCGGCCGGGGCGGCCAACAGGCTCGAGGCTCCACCGGACAGCACCATCACAACCAGATCGCGTTTCGTCAACGACTCAAGAAGGCGTACCATCCTTTTCGCGGCCCTCTCACTGCGGTGATCGGGGACCGGATGCCGCGCTTCGAGCAGTCGTATCCGTTTCGTTTTCCCTGTCTGGCCGTCGTTGACCACAACCAGGCCCCCTTCCAACCGCGAGCCGAATTGTCGTTCCACCGCAGCCGCCATGGCACCCGAGGCTTTCCCTGCCCCGATGCACACGATGCGCGAAAATCCGGCGAGGTCGTACTCCCGCGTGCTCACCTTGAGGCGATTGTTCCTGATTCGGACGGCGCGTTGAATCGCCGTCTCGGGATCGGCGGCATCCAGCCCGGCGAGGAGCAGTTGTTTGAGAATCGTCCGGGCTTTTTTGTCGGGGCAATCGATTTGGATTGGCATGTGTGTACCCGATCGCTCGTTATGATACGATTTCCATGATGCGTAACCTCAAGGTTTTACATCAGACCATCGCCGATTGCACGCATTGTCCGCGCTTGACTGCCTATCGTCGAGAGGTCGCCGCCACGAAGGTGAAACGGTTTCAGGAGTGGGAGTATTGGGGACGGCCTGTTCCCGGGTTTGGAGATCCCCGTGCGAGACTCTACGTCATTGGGTTGGCTCCGGCAGCGCATGGCGGGAATCGGACCGGACGCGTGTTCACCGGTGACCGCAGCGGCGATTGGCTCTATGAGGCCCTGTTCCGCTTCGGATTCGCCAACCAGGCCGAGTCCACCCATCGGGACGATGGGCTCAAGTTGACGGATTGTTACGTGGGCGCGGCCGTGCGCTGCGCTCCACCGGGCAATAAACCATCGAGAGAAGAATTTGAAACATGCCGGCCTTACGTCCTCGAAGAACTTCGATTGTTGAAACGCGTCGCTGTCGTCGTGGCCCTGGGGAAAATTGCCTTCGACGAATATGTGAAGGCCGCCGGATCGCCGGGACGTATCAGCGGCAAACCCACGTTCGGGCACGGAACCAGTCATGCCATGGCCTGGGGCGTCACCTTGTTGGGGTCCTACCACCCCAGCCAACAAAACACCTTTACCGGAAAACTCACCCGGCCCATGTTTCATCGCGTGTTTCAACGCGCCAGGCAGTTGGTGGACGGGCTGCCCTGAAGGAGTTACCCTTTCGGCGCGTTCCGGGCTTCCCAATCGGCCAGGAATTTCTTGAGGCCGATGTCCGTGAGCGGATGCTTGGCCAATTGTTGAAAAACCCCATAGGGCATGGTGCAAATGTCGCCGCCGGCCAACGCGGCGTCCGCCACGTGCTGTGGATGTCTCACGCTTGCCACAAGCACCAGGGTGGGAAAATCGTAATTGTGAAAAATGGTCACGATCTGCCGGATAAGTTCCATGCCGTCGCTGCTGATGTCATCCAGGCGGCCGATAAACGGCGATACGCACCACGCGCCGGCTTTGGCGGCCAGGAGGGCTTGGGTCGGCGAAAAACACAACGTGACGTTCACGCGAATACCCTCACCGGACAGGCGTTTGGTTGCGGCCAGCCCTTCCGGAATCAACGGGCACTTGACCACGACGTTGGGGTGAATGCGGGCCAATTCCCGACCCTCCTTGACCATGGCCTCAGCCTCAACGCTCACGACCTCCGCACTGACGGGACCATCCACGAGTTGACAAATTTCCAGGATCAAATCCTTGAAGTCCCGCCCCTCCTTAGAGACCAATGAGGGATTGGTCGTGACCCCGTCCAGAATCCCCATACGAGCGGCTTCGGCAATTTCTTTGACGTTACCGGTATCCAAGTAGATTTTCATCGTCTTCCTCCCTCATCACGTTGGTGGAGCTTTTTTCTCCGGTCACATGGATATCGCACGGCACCATGATCTCCCTTCCAAACCGTCTTCAACGCGTGTATTGTAATTGAGCCTGTCGAACGTTGACAATCGCAAACCCCCTCAATCCCCCTTATCAGGGGGACGTTAAAGAGCCTCTCCGCCCTGATAAGGGGATTTGACTGGACGTCGCGCCAAGGTTACGATTTTGCCGGGCGTTTCAGGGAAATCATCGCGTCGGGGGTTTCCGGCCTTTTCTTCTCGCCTCTCTTATGATGAAAGTTGAGTGACGATGCCCCTCGAAACCTTCATGAAGGCCTCGACATTGCTTCTTTGCTTACCGCTTCTCGGGACGTTGGCCTCAGGTGGCTGCGCCACTCCTCATCAGGAAGCTGCACCTGGCTCCGTCGAAATCAAAGGAAAATCGCAAGCGTGGTTTCAAGAACATTGGGGCCAGCCCGGTGCCAAAGCAAAGCGGTTCTTTGGAGGCGAGACCTGGGTATATTTCCGCCTCACCGGCGGCAAATCATCTTTCCCGTTGTTCAATATGATCCCCGCCGAATGCCAAATTCGTTTAGACTTCGATCACGAGGGTACACTCGAAGATTCAAGCTATTCCGGCTGCTGAACGTATGGCCATGGGTTCACCTTCCTGACGCCTCGCATGCCTTCTTCTCAACGGGACATCCACGTTTACCCGACATCCCAAGCGTTGCTGGAGGCCGCGGCACAGCACCTTCTTGATCATGCACGTCAGGCCATCGCGGCACGGAACGCGTGCACCCTCGCCCTGGCCGGGGGCTCAACCCCAAAAGGCCTCTATTCGAGACTGGCCGCCCCACCGTTCCAAAGTCAACTGGATTGGGCCAAAGTCCGGTTTTTTTGGGGAGATGAACGTCACGTCCCCCCAGATCATACGGACAGTAATTATCGCATGGCCCGTGAAGCGCTTCTCAGCCGCCTGCCCGTTTCCATGGCGCAGGTTCATCGCGTGCCGAGTGAACTCCCTGATGCGCAAACCGCTGCCGACCAATATGAAGCCGAGCTGCGCAAGCAATTCGGGGTTTCCGCCCCGGACGTCCCTCGTTTCGATTTCATCCTGTTGGGCATGGGACCGGACGGTCATACCGCTTCCCTGTTCCCAGGCACCCCGTCCGTTCATGCAACACGCCGGCTCGTTGCCGCTCCCTGGGTCGAGGAGCTTCAGACGTCCCGGATCACCTTCACCCCGGCTCTTCTCAATCACGCCCGACAGGTTACGTTTCTCATCTGTGGCCAGGCCAAAGCCGAAGCACTCCACGCCGTGCTTGAAGGACCTTTTCAACCTGACGCCCTCCCTGCTCAAATCATCAGGCCGCAGACAGGGACCCTGACGTGGTTCGTGGACCAGGAGGCCGCCGGCGCACTGAACTTCCTGCAGCGGTAGGGACGCGTCTCCTGGAAAAGGAAGCCCTGCGGCCTTTTGAAAGACTTCCCCGTGGTACAATGGATTGAGGCTCCGTTTTCCCGGTTCGTAAAATTCCTTGATCAACGGGCTCCGGCCTTGATACAAGTGTTTTTTTATTGATGCAAAGTTCTTTCCATTCACTCATACGCGTGTCAGGATGACTCCTATTCCCGTACTTCCCAGTCTCTTCTCGCGAACCCTGACGGAACATGGGATGCTCTCCCTCCGCGCGAAGACCATTCACACGTTGCAGGTGAACGTCGGGAAACTCTGCAACCAATCCTGTCATCATTGTCACGTCGATGCCGGACCCTCCCGGACGGAATTGATGAGCAGGGAGACGATGGAAAGCATTCTCACGGTCCTTCGACGCCATCCTGAGATCACCGCCGTGGACGTGACCGGCGGGGCCCCGGAAATGAATCCGCATTTTGAATATCTCGTTTCAGAAGCTCGCGACCTCGGGAGAACGGTGCTCGACCGCTGCAATTTGACGGTCTTTTCGGTCAAAGGGAAAACACACCTGCCACGATTTCTGGCTGACCACCAGGTGGAGATCATCGCCTCCTTGCCCTGCTATCTCGAGGAGAACGTGGATCAGCAACGGGGCAAGGGGGTCTTTACGCGAAGCTTGGCCGCCTTACGAGAATTGAACGCGCTGGGCTATGGGACCGAGGACACGGGTCTGATGTTAAATCTCGTCTATAACCCGTTGGGACCGCATCTGCCTCCTGATCAACGGGAATTGGAGGAAGCCTATAAGGAACAACTGCTCTCGCGTTTCGGGATCAGGTTCAATCAACTGTATACCATCACCAATATGCCCATTAACCGTTTCCTGAACGATCTGTACGCCCAAGGCAACTATGAAGCGTACATGAGTCTTCTGATCGAGAATTTCAACCCGCACTCGGTCGAAAACGTCATGTGCCGAAACTTGCTGAGCGTGGGATGGGACGGACGGCTGTACGACTGCGATTTTAATCAGATGCTCGATTTACCCGTAGGCCGCGACCTGCCACAAACCATCGCGGAGTTTGATTTCGAAGCGTTGGCCCGGCGTTCGATCATCATCGGCCAACATTGTTATGGGTGCACGGCCGGTGCCGGATCATCCTGCGGCGGGGCGCTTGCCTGATCCTTCCTTACCGCCCTCGACGGTTGCTTCCCCGACCTTATCCGGACATATAGCTTTTGAATTTATGGGCACATTCGTTGCTGCAAAAGTGGTAATGCTGTCCCCCGATTTTTTCAACCACCGCTGCACCCGCCGTGATATACGTTTTGCAGACGGGGTCTTGCACCATCATATCCTTCGAGGGCAAGGAGGGATCGCCGGATTTGCGGCTTCGAAAATCGCGAATGGATTTTCTGATCATCAAAAACAAAATGATCAAAAGAACTAAAATGATGATGATGCGCCACATGTTCGGAGTCTACCGGGGGTTGCCCTCAATCCAGTATACTCATTTCTTTTCCCTTGGCCAATGCCCTGGGTCGCCCACGCCCGATTGCCCGAGGGACGTTCGTCCTGATAGGATGGGGCGTGAAATCAATCCTGCGTGGCCGTCGTGTTTCGGATGAACCCCTCATGCCAATGTAAAGGCTCAGGTCGTTCCGGCTGACCCGGGGAAGGCAGCACGGCACCTAAAAAAGAGAGAGGTGGGTGATGGTCACCATAACCCTTATGGGCGATTTAGAAACGTCTGACGGCGAACGAAGTTTGTCCTGTGAACTGGAAGATCCCCTTGCGGTGAAACACCTGATTAAACAGCAAGGGCGCAAACTTCGACAGGTGACCAGACTCTTACGCGAAAATAAGGTGTTGGTGACCATCAATCGACGGGTGGCGAGCGAAGATACACCCGTGCACGATGGAGACGAAATCAGCCTCGTGGCTCATGATGGAATGAGTACAAAAGGGTTGGGGCCTTCGTTTTATTAAAACGAACCCTTGGGGCTACCCATTTGGCAGATTTACTTTTTGCCTAAGATAGAATCTTTCGCGACTTTGGCAACCCGGAACTTCACCACTTTCTTCGCCGGAATTTTAATCGGTGCGCCGGTTTGGGGATTTCTTCCGGTTCGCGCCTTCCGATGAGACAGCACTAACTTTCCAAGTCCGGGCACAGTAAAAGTGTTTTTCGCTTCTTTGTAAGCCAGAGCAGCCAAGTTATCGAGAATTTCACTCGCGGTTTTTTTGGTCACTCCAGACCTTGTCGCCAACTGATCAACGATCTGAGCCTTTGTCATAGCTTTGGCCATGAGGAACCTCCTCTTTTCATAAAAGTACCGTGTCGGTGGGATACAACACGTGTAGAATCAAGCTTATCTAATTGGAAGCTAACTTAAATGCTTAACGGCCTCTGAATAGAAAAAATTCAAGAAGATGGAAGGGAGTCTACCGAAAGCATCATACCCTGTCAACTACAAAACCCGTGCATGATGCGAGACATCACTCAATTCTTCCCCGAACAACCGATTGAGTTCCTTGAAGCCTAGGCTCCAACCACGGTACAGTGTGAGTCATCTGAGTGATTCACTTAAAGAGGAACGACCATGGGAAAAGAATTATCCGTAATTTCACTGACAAAGTCCGATGACGCGGGAAACGAGTTTCTCTATTCCCGGATCTTTTGCCAACGCAAGGACCCGCCTCCTCTCCGCCTGTTGCTGGATTTTTTAAAATCGAAAAACCAAGTGCCTCTCATACCCCAAATGGCTCCCGAAGTGCTCGATGATTATTCCTGGGTCCAAGTGGCTCTCGGGTATCACCGTGAGAAGAAACCCATTCAACTGTTTTGCATTCGCCATGAAGGCACCTATCAGGACGTCTTTGAACAAGAACAGACGGGGTTTTCCGCGCACCTGTCCGCCTTTGGTGACGTGGAGGCCGAACTGGCGAAGGAATTCGTCGTGCGAGCCCACTTTATTCTTGCGACTCGGATGCTCAAAAACGACATCACCGAGGAAGGGTACGATTTCAACGGGTGGATCCTGGAATTTTTCCAGGACAACTGTAACGGAATTGTCCAGATCGACGGGCAGGGCTTTTTTTCGCCGAAGGGGGAACTCGTCGTGGACATGCAAGACGACCCTAAAGAGCACGATTTCACCAAGCCCGAAATCCAGCCGTCCTGACCCTCCAGGACCCCCTGATTCATTCAATTATCTGGTTGTTTGCCCGTGAGCAGGTCGTCCACGCCGGAACGAAAGGTTTTCTGAGGCACTCCATTCAGATAGCCGCGATAGCCGATACCGTCTTTGACCACTTCCACTAACGCCCCCTGATCGAACAAATGCGGTTCGGCTATTACGTCACCTTGGCAGAACAGGATATCGGCCCGATACCCAGGTGCCAATTTACCGGTATCGTCTTGTCCAATACGCTCGGCAGCGAGCCCCGTCCCGCTGTACCACGCCACCAGGGGAGGCAACCCGTCCCTGATCAACGAGACCATCTCCATATAATTCCGGCCATGCATATGGGGAAGGATGGGGTCGGTCCCCGTGATGAGGGTGAGACCACTCGCCTGCGCGATTCTGACCGCCTCGGCATGGGCCTGAGTCACTTGATGCACTTTCTCGGCGACAAACGGGGAGAGGTCATCCACTTTCGGCAACTCATAATTGATCCACGACGTTGGGGTCACCGTACACCCTTTGGCATAGGCTTTTTCCGCCAAAGGTTCATTCAGAAACGAGATGTGTTGAATATCGTGCACCCCGCAATCAATGGCCAATTCGATCCCATGCCGACTGTGGGCATGAGCCGCGACCATCATGCCGCGACCGGCGGCTTCATCACAAATCGCTTCGATTTCCGCTTGCGTGAAATCCCGATGCTCCAGTTTATCCGAGGGAGACACGACCCCGGGGCTCGTACAAATTTTCACCAAGTCCCCGCCACACGCGGCGATCTCACGCACACGCTTTCGACATTCCCAAGGCCCGTCCACAATGCTCGAAGGACGACCTGGGCCAGGAGGCCATAACCGTGACACCGTGTCATGGCACCGGTCCGTGCCTCGAAAATCCGCATGGCCGCCGGTCGTGGACAACATGCAAATGGCAATTTTTAATCGAGGCCCGATGATGACCCCGTCCTCCACCAAGCGTTTCACCACGTGTGTGGCCCCACCCACGTCACGCACGGTCGTGACGCCGCCATGGACCAACGTGGCATAGAGGATCCGCTCGGTATAGAGCAGACCGGCGGGTCCGTTCATGGCCGTCAGGTCTTCGTCGTGGATGCCCAACACCGTGACGTGCCCATGGCAGTCGACGAGCCCCGGGGTCGCGGTGAGTGCAGAACAATCAACGTAGCGAACGTCGAGACCGGACCGGACCCGGTGCGGTTTCACCGCTTCTATCTTACCCCCTTCCACCCACACGTCCACCCCTTCATGAACCGCGGCATCGGTGCCTGAGGTACCGTCATACAATTTCTTGACGTTGGAGAAAACGATCATCGTGTCATCCTGCGTGGAAGCCGGAAGGTCTCTTGTGTACCGGAACCTCGAAAATTTCTCAAGCAACGAAAATCAAGCGCTTCGCCCCCTCACCCCAACCCTCTCCCTCAGCGGGGAGAGGGAGCAGCATTGACGCTATTCGTTCCTCTCCTTTGCCTTCCCTGAGCGCAGCGTCATCCAACAATGCCGTGAGACGTGTTGCCCTCCTAAACGAAGGAGGTTGTCGGGTTACGCTCCGCTACCCCAACCTACCACCCTGGATCCCGATGACAGAAGAGTGAGCGTATTTTCGTATCAATGACGGGTAGGCAAAGGTCTCCTGCGGTCTGGCGTGTTTATGAGACCGGCGTACGGCCTGTCGGTGCCGGATGCCGTACTCCTAGATTGAAAAATGCTGAAATATCTGGATAATGGGGCTTGGCTTGCTTCCCGTTCTTGTGGCCACTTCCCCTCTCCACGAGGTAATCGGCGTCATGCTCCCTGACGACATCGAACGAAAACGATTCTGTATTGACCAACAATTGGCCATCACCCAGCGTAACCATTGCTGATCGTATGACTGACTTTATGCATTTCGACGAAATGTTCGGGACGGGTGATACGCATCGCGAGTCCTATCGTGACTATCATCACTGGTTTGAGTCCCAGGACACGGCGTGGCTGCATCGGAAGTCGGATGAAGCCGAGACCGTGTTTCGCAGGATCGGGATCACCTTCAGCGTGTATGGAGAGGAAGAAGCCAGTGAGCGACTGATCCCGTTCGACGTTGTGCCGCGCATCATTTCGAGTCGTGAATGGTCACGGCTCGTTCGCGGGATTAGGCAACGAGTCCAGGCGATGAATGCTTTTTTGTACGACGTGTATCACCGACAGGAAATCATCCGGGCGGGTCGCGTTCCCGTAGCATTGATCGCTGACAATGAAGCGTTTCTCCCACAGATGATCGGCGTCTCGCCACCGGGGAACGTCTATACCCACATCGTCGGCGTCGATATCATCCGCACCGGCGAAAACGAATTCTACGTCCTGGAGGACAACGCCCGCACGCCGTCCGGAGTGTCCTACATGCTGGAGAATCGGGAAATTATGATTCAGATGTTTCCGGAACTGTTTGCGCGGGTCAACGTGCAGGCCGTCGGCAACTATCCCAAAAACCTGCAACGCTCGCTGGGCAACTGCGCGCCACGTTCGTGCGAGGGGACGCCGGTCATCGCGGTGCTGACGCCCGGCATTTACAATTCGGCTTATTTTGAGCACGCGTTCCTTGCCGCCCAGATGGGCGCGGAACTAGTCGAAGGTCATGACCTGCGCGTGGTCGATGGACGCGTCGCCATGCGGACCACCCAAGGGTATGCACCCATTGACGTCATTTACCGACGCGTGGACGACGATTACCTTGATCCACTCAACTTCAACCCGCAGTCACTCCTGGGGGTGCCGGGTATGTTCGACGTCTACAGGGCCGGTGGGGTCACCATCGCCAACTCCCCCGGCACGGGCATTGCCGATGATAAGGCCGTCTATTCGTATATGCCGGACATCATCCAGTTCTATACGGGCGAAAAGGCGTTGCTGAAGAACGTGCCGACCTGGCGGTGCTGCGAGCCCGATGCGTTGCGCTACGTGCTGGACCACCTGTCTGAGTTGGTCGTCAAGGAAGTGCATGGTTCGGGCGGGTACGGCATGCTGATCGGGCCGACCGCAAGCAACGAAGAACGTGTCGCGTTCCGGAACAAGTTGGAGGCAACACCCAGCAAGTATATTGCCCAGCCTACCCTTTCCCTTTCTACGACCCCGATTCTGACCAAGAACGGCCTGGATCCACGACACGTGGACCTGCGTGTTTTTGTCCTGGTTGCGCCGGAGGAGATTCATATGACCCCGGGCGGGCTGACCCGCGTGGCGTTGAACAAGGGGTCGCTGGTCGTCAATTCCAGCCAAGGCGGCGGCACCAAGGACACCTGGGTCTTGGAGGAATAGCCCGGATGCTCGGGAAAACTGCCGACGGCCTGTTCTGGATGTTTCGGTACCTTGAACGAAACGAAAACACCGCACGCCTGCTCGACGCCGGGTTTCGCATAGCCCTGACCCGCGCCGCTGCCGCGGAGAACGAGTGGGCTTCCGTGCTCACCACGGTCGGCGTCAAGCAGGCCTTCCTGGAAAAATACGAACGGATGGAGACGGCCCACGTCATTGATTTCCTGTTACGCGAGCAGGCCAATCCGTCCAGTGTCATGTCGGTGATTCAGACCGCACGCGGCAATGCCCGGCGCCTGCGCACCGCGCTGACGCGTGAGCTGTGGTCGGCCACCAATGAATGCTGGCTGACCCTCAGGGAATTACTCGCCCGTCCCGTGCGAGAACGGGAGTTGCCCTTTGTCCTCAGCACGATCCAACAGCAAAACGCCTTGCTCGGCGGCACGCTTCACGGCACCATGATGCGAAACGACATATTCAATTTCGCCCGGCTCGGCACGTTCCTGGAACGGGCGGACAACACGGCGCGCATCCTCGACGTCAAATATTATTTGCTGTTGCCGTCCGTCTCGTTAGTCGGCAGTTCTTTGGATAACGTTCAGTGGGAAACCATTCTCAGGTCGGTCTCGGCCCAACGCTCCTACCACCGGCTCCATAAAGGTGACGTTCGCCCAAGGGAGATCGCGAATTTCTTGATGCTCGATCTCCGAATGCCACGTTCTCTCGCCTTCTGCTATTCGAAGATCGTGGATAATCTCACGTATCTCGCCAAAGATTACGGGCTTCGCCAATCCTCCATTGACCAGGCGGAAACGGTGTTTGCCAGGCTGACGGACCGCTCCATCGACGAGATTTTTGAATCCGGGCTGCACGAATTCATCCAGGACTACATCCGGGACAACAATGCCCTGGGACGACAGATCGAAAAAGATTACCGCTTTTACGGATAGCAGGATGAGACTGAACATTTCCCATCTTACGAAATATGAATACGACAAGCCCGTCCATTATGCGTTACAACAAGTTCGTCTGACGCCGAAGTCCCATGTGTCGCAGACCGTGCTAACGTGGGACATTACGGTTGAAGGCGGTCGTAAAGAGCTCGAGTTTACAGATCAACACGATAACCTCGTGACCCTGATCAGCCTTGATGAAGAGCAGTCGGAGATCGGCATCCATTGCCAAGGGGAGGTCGAAACGATCGAGCAAAGCGGGATAGTCGGCCAACAGTACGGCGACACGCCGTTGTGGTATTTCAAACGATCGACCACACTCACCAAGCCGGGCGAGCAGATTCACGATCTCGTCACATCGCCGGTCGTTCATACACGTGACGACCTGACGAGACTACACGCGCTCTCCGGCCTCGTTGCGAAGGCCCTTTCCTACAAGAAGGGACAGACAACCCCCCAAACCACGGCGGAAGACGCGCTACGGGCAGGGTACGGCGTTTGCCAGGATCAAACGCATGTTTTTCTCAGTGCGGCACGTCTTCTTGGCTTCCCGGCTCGATACGTCAGCGGGTATCTCATGATGGACGACCGCGTGGAACAGGATGCAAGTCATGCCTGGGCGGAAGCATGGGTCGAGAGCCTGGGCTGGACCGGGTTCGACGTGTCAAACGGCATCTCGCCGGATGAGCGCTACGTGCGCGTGGCAACGGGTCTTGATTACAGAGACGCCGCGCCTATATCCGGCATTCGGATAGGGGACGCCAAAGAATCGATGATCATCACCGTCCACGTGCATCGGTAAGAATCTCTGACGGCGGTGGAGAACTTGGCAGGGTCCGCGAGACCATGATAGGCTGATGGTTGACGTCGAGAACGCGTGCGACCGGCCACGAACGCCAGCCACCGCCGCATCAACTTCTTTGGTTGAACGCAATCGCATTTGCCGTCTCTACTTTTTCCCGACTTCGCGCTGAAAAGACCATGATGAGCCGTTTTCATCCTGACTGACCCTCGTCCTTTCCTCGCTTCATGACTGACCGCACCGCACAGAATTGGTTGACGCCCGCCAAGACGTTTCCTGATCGACACGTCGGGCCGACGGACGCCGAAATGCGGGAGATGCTGAACGTCCTCGGGTTCCCGTCGCTGGAGACGTTGGTCCACGCCACGGTCCCTGAGGACATTCGCCTGCGTGAATCGCTCAACTTGCCGACCCCACGGAGCGAACAGGAGGTGTTATCCGACCTCCGGCGCATGGCCCGAAAGAATCACGTGTTCCGTTCGTTTATCGGGATGGGATATTACGATTGTCACACGCCCCCGGTGATTCTCCGTAACATGCTGGAAAATCCGGCGTGGTACACCCAGTACACGCCCTACCAGGCGGAAATTGCCCAAGGACGCCTGGAAGCCCTTCTCAATTTTCAAACGATGGTGGCGGATCTCACCGGCCTCCCGTTGGCCAACGCGTCCCTGCTGGATGAAGGGACTGCGGCGGCGGAAGCCATGGCCATGTGCAAAGCCATCACCGGCCGGCAGGCGTTTTTCGCGTCGCAAGACTGTCACCCGCAAACGCTGGCCGTAGTCCGGACTCGCGCCGCGTCGCTCGGTCTGGATTTGGATATCGGCTCTGTCGATGAGATCGACTGGGAACGGGCGTCGTATGGCGGGCTTCTCCTGCAATATCCCACTACGGACGGCACGTTTCGCAATGACCACGATCTGGTCCGGCGAGCCCATGACGCAGGCACACGGGTCGTCGTGGCCACGGACCTGCTCGCGCTCACTCTCTTCAAGCCACCGGGAGAATTCGGCGCGGATATCGCCGTGGGATCCAGCCAGCGATTTGGAGTACCCTTGGGATTCGGCGGCCCGCATGCCGCGTTCCTGGCCACACGCGACGACTACAAGCGCCAAATACCCGGACGAATCGTCGGCGTGTCCAAAGACAGCCAAGGGCGAACGGCGTACCGGCTGGCGTTACAAACCCGGGAGCAACACATTCGTCGCGACCGGGCCACGAGTAACATCTGTACCGCGCAAGTCCTGTTGGCCAATATTGCCGGCATGTATGCCGTGTATCACGGGGCTGCTGGGTTGAAACGCATGGCCGAGCGCGTCCATGGCTTGACCCTCGTCCTCGCCGAGGGCTTGACCCGTCTCGGATGTCGCGTTCCGGACGAACTCTTTTTCGATACGTTGCGGGTGTCCACCGACGTGCTCCCGACGGATCGGGTCCGCGACCGGGCGGAACAGCATCGTCTCAACCTTCGAGAATTTGAAGACGGCTCCTTCGGCATCTCCTTGGATGAAACCACGACCCTGGAGGACGTGGAGACCCTGTGGAAGACGTTTTCGAAAGACGGTCAGGTGTGGTTTACGGCAAGAGAACTCGCGGAAACCCGCTCCGTCTCGCTGCCGGCACTTTTTGCCCGCACGACCCCCTTTCTGACTCATGAAATCTTTCACCGGTATCATTCCGAACACGAGTTGTTACGCTACATGCATCGGCTCCAGTCGCGGGATCTCTCGCTGGTGCATTCCATGATTCCCCTGGGCTCCTGCACCATGAAGCTCAACGCGACGGCGGAAATGCTTCCCGTGACATGGCCGGAATTCAGTCATCTGCATCCGTTTGCCCCTCCGAAACAAACGGAAGGGTACACCCAACTGTTCCGGGAATTGGAGACCTGGCTTTCGGAAATCACGGGGTATCCGGCAGTCTCACTCCAACCCAACGCCGGCTCTCAAGGGGAATATGCCGGGCTGCTGGTCATCCGGGCGTATCACGAGAGCCTCGGGCAAGGGCACCGGAACACGTGTCTGATCCCGGCGTCGGCTCACGGGACCAACCCCGCGAGCGCGGCGATTGCCGGCCTGCAAGTCGTGCCCGTGGCCTGTGACGAACACGGAAACATCGATATCGTGGATTTGCGCGCCAAGGCCGAGCACCACCACGAGACGCTGGCCGCGCTCATGGTGACGTATCCTTCGACGCACGGGGTCTTCGAAGAAACGATTCAGGAAATCTGCCGCATCGTGCACGAGCACGGCGGTCAGGTCTATATGGACGGCGCCAACATGAACGCGATGGTCGGGCTGTGCCGGCCGGCCGACATCGGCGCCGACGTTTGTCATCTCAACCTGCACAAGACCTTTTGCATTCCCCACGGCGGGGGCGGACCCGGGATGGGACCGATTGCCGCGGCCGCGCACCTGGCCCCGTTTTTACCCGGGCATCCGATCCGCGACACGGGTGGAGCGCACGGCATCGGGCCAGTCTCCGCCGCGCCTCAGGGAAGCCCGAGCATCCTCCCGATTTCCTGGGCCTTTATTGCGCTCATGGGCGCAAAGGGATTGACCCGAGCCACGAGCGTCGCCATTCTGAATGCCAACTACATGGCCAAGCGATTGGAAAAGGATTTTTTCATCCTGTACACCGGGAAGGGCGGCTTGTGCGCTCACGAATTCATTGTGGATTTGCGACCATTCAAGAAGTCCGCCGGCGTCGAAGTGGAAGACGTGGCCAAACGCCTCATGGACTTTGGCTTCCACGCCCCGACCATATCATGGCCCGTGGCCGGCACGATGATGATTGAACCCACGGAAAGCGAATCCAAGTCGGAACTCGATCAGTATTGCGATGCGCTTTTGGCGATTCGAAAAGAGATTGCAGACATTGAAGAAGGGCGACTCCCGCGAGACGACAATCCTTTGAAACACGCCCCGCATACGATTGAAGACGTCACGAGACCGGACTGGAATCATGCCTACAGCCGCGAACGGGCGGCCTTCCCCCTGCCGTGGCTCCGGGACTTGAAATTCTGGCCGGCCGTGTCACGCATCGACAGTGCGTACGGAGATCGCAATGTGGTCTGCACGTGTCCTCCGATCGAGCATTATCAATAACCTCCGAACGCCCTGACGACGGAGGGCAACCGAAGGCACTATGAAAACGAAATCAACAAACACGCTGCTGTGGGCCATCCTGACGGGTATCGTGTCCGGCACGATCCTCGGGGGGACCTGGCCGGAAGCCGGTCATTCCGTTGCGTTCCTCGGGGAATTGTTTCTCAAAGCCTTATTCGTCCTCGTGGTTCCCCTGGTCATGTGTTCCATCATCGTCGGGGTCACCAGCCTCGGCGACGTGCGGAGACTCGGCCCGCTGGGAGGCCGTGCGGTCCTGTACTTCATGACGACCACGGGCATCGCGGTCGTCATCGGGCTGGTCCTGGTCCTCCTGATCCAGCCGGGTACCCCGGGATCGGGTGAATCCGCTGGCGGCGACATGACCACCGTGTCCGAACGATTGGTAGATAAACCCGACAGCGTGCCCGAGCTACTCCGGGCGATCCTGACCGGGCTCATCCCAAAAAATCTGTTTTCGGCCATGGCCAATGCCGACGTCCTGCCGCTGATTATTTTTTCTTTGGTGTTCGGCGGGATCCTGACGACGGTGGGAGAACGGGGCAGGCTCGTGATTCAAGTCATCGAAGGCGTGAACGAGGCCATCATGGCCATGGTCCATTTGCTGATGTGGTTTGCGCCGGTGGGCATCGGCGGGTTGATCGCCGGCCGTTTGGGCGAGGCAGGCGGGTTCAGCGGCTTTTGGCCGCAATTAGTGCAATTAGGGGCCTATGCCGGCACCGTCATCCTGGGCTTGTTGATCCACGGTTTGATCGTGATTCCCCTGCTCCTCCACTTTATCGGGAAACAGCACGTCTTCACGTACGCCAGAAACATCGGGACCGCCCTGACCACGGCGTTTTCCACCAGTTCGAGTTCGGCCACGCTTCCGCTCACCATGGAAGCCGTCATCGAGGAAAACAAGGTCTCGCCGCGAACCGCGCGCTTTGTGCTGCCCCTGGGCGCCACGATCAACATGGACGGCACGGCCCTCTACGAAGCGGTGGCGGCCGTGTTCATTGCGCAGTCCTATGGGATTGAACTCGGGTTCGCGCAGACGGTGATCATCGTGCTGACGGCGACCCTGGCCGCGGTCGGCGCGGCCGGCATCCCCGAAGCCGGTCTCGTCACGATGGTGATCGTGCTCAAATCCGTCAACCTGCCCATCGAAGGCATTGCGCTCATTCTGGTGATCGACTGGTTCCTGGACCGCTGCCGCACCACGGTCAACGTTTGGGGAGACGCCGCGGGATCGGCGGTGATTGACCGGTTGGAGAACCGGGGCGGCAGCGGGTGAACCTGCCACCCGGTTCCTTAAGCAGGGCTAAAACCCGTAGATGAGCCCGATGCCGATGTCATGTCCGTTGATTGTGGCTTCGAAGTCATCGCCACTCACGTCCCCTTTGAATGTCGGGGCCTGAGTCCCGAAGTATCGCCAGTCCAGGCTGACCGTGATTGAACGGCCCTCCTCCAAGGGAAACTCG